>CAVTXS010000045.1:0-233620 GCA_963738705.1 uncultured Alphaproteobacteria bacterium | reverse complement strand
CTACCACGTATTGCTTGATCAGACGATGGTCAATGATTTCCGCCCGTTCGCTGGCACCATGGCAAAGCTCTCGACCAAGTCGAAGACCATCGAGCGCGATGACGGCACCAGCATCGATATCACCACCGCGATCGACACGCGCCGGCGCATCGACACCGCCTATGAGGTCTATCTCGGCCTCTATCAGGCCATCACCGGCCCAGAGGAACGGCAGAAGCTCCGCGACAGTTCTCGCCCGGTTTCTTCGACCTGATCGTGATTGACGAATGCCACCGCGGCAGCGCGGCGGAGGATTCGGCGTGGCGGGAAATTCTCGAACATTTCTCGTCCGCGATCCAGATCGGCATGACCGCGACGCCGAAGGAAACCAAATACGTTTCCAACATCGCGTATTTCGGCGACCCGGTTTACTCCTACTCGCTAAAACAGGGCATCCGCGACGGCTTCCTCGCGCCCTACAAGGTGGTGAAGGTCCATATCGACCGCGACGTGGAGGGCTACCGGCCGGAAAAGGGCCAACTTGATCGCGAGGGCGAGGAGATCGATGACCGCATCTATAACACCAAGGACTTCGACCGCACGCTGGTGCTGGACGACCGCACCAAGCTGGTCGCGTGCAAGGTCACGGAGTTCCTGAAGGAGAGCGGCGACCGCTTCCAAAAGACCATCGTGTTCTGCGTGGATCAGGAGCACGCCGCGCGGATGCGCCAAGCGCTCATCAACGAGAACCCCGATCTGGTCGCCGAGAACCACCGCTACGTCATGCGCATCACCGGCGGCGACCCGAGGGGCAGGCGGAACTCGGCAATTTCCTCGACCCGGAATCGAAATATCCGGTGCTCGTCACCACCTCGCGGCTGCTCTCCACCGGCGTCGACGCCCAGACCTGCCGCCTGATCGTGCTCGAGCGCGAGGTTGGCTCGATGACCGAGTTCAAGCAGATCGTCGGCCGCGGCACCCGCGTGCACGAGGACACCCGCAAGTTCTATTTCACGCTGATCGACTTTCGCGGCGCCAGCAGTCATTTCGCCGACCCGGAGTTCGACGGCGAGCCGGTGCAGATATACGAGCCGGGCGAAGCCGATCCCGTCGCGCCGCCCGACGACGCGCTACCGACCGACGAGGACGGCGCGCCGCTTCCCGAGGCGCCGGGCGCCGACGAAACGATTATCGATCAGCCGGACCTTCCCTTGCCGCCGGGCGGCGGACCGCAGAAGAAGGTCTATGTCGATGGCATCGGCGCCAGCATCATCGCCGAGCGCGTCGAATACCTTGACGAGAACGGCAAGCTCGTCACCGAGTCACTGCGCGATTTCACCAAGAAGGCGTTGAAGAAGCGCTTCTGCCAGCCTCGACGATTTCCTCAGGCGCTGGAAGGCGGCGGAGCGCAAGCAGGCATCGTCGATGAACTGGAAGCCGAAGGCCTGCCGCTCGATCCTGATCGCCGAGGAACTGGGCAAGAACCTCGATCCGTTCGACCTCGATCTGTCATGTCGCCTTCGACAGGAAGCCGCTCACCCGGAGCGAGCGCGTCAACAACGTCAAGCAAGCGCGACGTTTTCACGAAATACGGGCCGCAGGCCCGCGCCGTGCTCGATGTGCTGCTCGCCAAGTATGCCGACGAAGGCGTGCTCAACCTCGATGACACCAAAGTGCTGACGGATTCCTCCGCTCTCGACGCTCGGAACACCGGTGCGAACTCATCAAGGCGTTCGGCGATAAGCGAGGCTTCGAGCAGGCTGTCCGCGAACTGCAATCCGCACTCTATTCGGAGGTAGCACTGAACTCGTCCGAAGAAAGAAATCGTTCGGGGAACAACCGATAGCAACGGATCTGGGATGGGCACGAAGACCACAGGCGAAACAGTGCAGCGTACCGTCGAACGTTCGGCCGGACTGAGCTGCGCATCGCGGTGCCGCCCGCACGGTCACGAGTCGTATCTCGAGATCATCACTACGACGGCCAGTTAGATGTGGCAGCGATCCGATCCCCACCGACGACCTGGCCATGCGTGATTAAGGCCACGGCATTGTGCTGCCACTCGCCGATGTATCGGTTCCTCAACGATTATCGCACGATTTCAGGAATGCCAGGCTATGAAGCGGTCGAAGTATTTGTCATCGACACGGAATCCGAGGTACCCGCGGGTAATTGTCCGCACCAATCCGTCGATTCGATCAGCATCAGTGGCAGGACCTGGGCGTCGATGGCGATGCCGCGCCGCAACCTGCTATGCTCTTCCTCAACATCATCGACGACCAGGACCAGGAAATCCACCTGGTCAGGTGGTACCGATCGCCGATCCCGGAGGCTCCAGTGGCGTCCTGGGGCTGACCCCGCGTTGCCACGATGGCCTCTCACCGTGCTATCCGACTCAAGCGGCCGGAGATCGCCGTCGAGTCGTGAAGGACGTGTTCGAGGACGCCTACAACTACATGAAGTCCGGCGATCTGATGCGGCAGGTGGTGAACAAGATCAACGGCATCGACTTCAACAACCTGACTGAACGCCAGCATTTCGGCGACATCTACGAGCAAATCCTCAACGACCTGCAATCTGCCGGCAACGCCGGCGAATACTCATACGCCGCGCGCCGTCACCGCCTTCATGGCCGACCGCATCGACCCGAAGGCCGGCGAAATCCTGCTTCGATCCCGCCTGCGGCACGGGCGGCTTTCTTACCTGCTCGATCCGCCACATGCGCGACCGTTACGTCAAGACGGCCCGAGGACGAGCAGAATATGCAGGCCGCGCTTGCGCGCGGTCGAGAAGAAGCAGCTTCCGCACATGCTCTGCGTCACAAACATGCTGCTGCACGGCATGGAGGACGCGAGCTTCGTGCGCCACGACAATACGCTGGCCCGTCCCTACATCAGTTACACCCAGTCGGACCGCGTGGACATCGTGCTGACCAATCCGCCCTTCGGCGGGCGCGAGGAGGACGGTATCGAGTCGAACTTCCCGACCCACTTCCGCACCCGGGAGACCGCGGATCTGTTCCTCGCCCTCATCATCCGCTTGTTGAAGCCGGGCGGGCGCGCCGCGGTGGTGCTGCCGGACGGCTCGCTGTTCGGCGAGGGCGTCGAAGACGCGGCTCAAGGAGCATCTGATGGAGGAGTGCAATCTCCATACCATCGTCCGACTGCCCAATTCGGTGTTCAAGCCCTATGCCTCGATCGGCACCAATCTGCTGTTCTTCGAGAAGGGCACGCCCACCAAGGACATCTGGTTCTGGGAGCACCGCGTGCCCGAAGGCCAGAAAGCGTATTCGATGACGAAGCCGATCCGGTTCGAGCATCTGCAAGGCTGCATCGACTGGTGGGGAGGGGCGAAGCGCAAGGGCCGCGAGGAAGGCCCGCAGGCCTGGAGGGTGACCGCCGAAGAGGCCAAGGCGCGCGGCTACAATCTCGACATCAAGAACCCGCATACGGTGGCGGACGACCACGGCGAAGCCGAGGAATTGCTTGCGAGCCTGCACGGCGCCGAAGCGGAGACCGTCGAGGCTGCGCGATCAGTTGAAGGCGATCTTGGCGGAGGCGCTGGCGCGATGAACGCCGAACGCTTGCTCACCCACTACGAGCGCATCGCCGACGCACCCGACGCGATCCCGCGGCTGCGGCGCTTCGTGCTCGATCTGGCGGTGCGCGGCAAGCTCGTGCCTCAGGACCCCAGGGACGAGCCGGCATCGGAATTGTTGAAGCGGATCGCAGCCGAGAAAATCGATCAATCGGATCTGCCGCGGGGATGGCGCCGGGCGCGAGTTGGCGCAATTCTGGATTTCCAGTACGGGAAGAGCCTGAAGGCAAGTGACCGGTTGGATGCAGGTCCGATTCCGGTTTTTGGCTCGAATGGAATTGTTGGTTTCACAAGCGAACCGCTAACGCCTCACCCAGCGATCATCGTCGGTCGTAAGGGATCGGCCGGTGCCTGCGACTTTGCAACGGGGCATCCTGGACGACCGATGTCGCTTACTTCATCGAGCCTCCGTCATTCTTCATCATTCGATTTCTTCACCATGCCCTTGCGGCGTCGGACTTGGACAAACTCGGAAAGGGGGTGAAGCCAGGCCTCAGTCGATCCGACGCGTACGAGCAGGCTCTGTGCGTTCCCGCCGCTCGCCGAGCAACAGCGCATCGTCGCCAAGGTCGATGAACTGATGGCGCTGTGCGACCGGCTGGAGGCGGCGCGGGACGAGCGGGAGGCGACGCGCGACCGGCTGCACGGCGGCGAGCCTCGCCCGCCTCAACGCGCCCGATCCCGACACCTTCCGCGACGACGCCCGCTTCGCGCTCGATGCGCTGCCGGCGTTCACCGTGCGCGCCGACCAGATCAAGCAACTCCGCCACACGATCCTCAACCTCGCCGTCCGCGGCAAACTCGTGCCGCAGGACCCAAGCGACGAACCGGCATCGGAATTGCTGAAGCGAGTTCGTGAAGGAGATTTCGGCGTCGAAGGTTGGAAATCCAAAAGATGAAACGCTGCCATATGTTCGCGCCCAGAGGCTGGGTATGGACACACCTCGGCAGGCTTGTGGCGCACTCCGATGCAGATAGAGCCCAAAGACGGAAGACCACCCACGGAGCGGAGATGAATGGGGTGTCCTGAAAGTCGGCGCTGTCTCATGGAACACGTTTCGCGACTGGGAGAACGAGCAGGTTTCGCACTGGGACGGAGCCAGGCTCCAAGCCAGAGGTGAAGCTAGTCTGGGACTTCCTGATTTCCAGGGCTAACACGGCTGCGTTAATCGCCCGCGTCGTTCTCCCTGATCTGCAGGCCGTCAAACTCACGTGAGCGACAAGATCGTGCGTCTCCGATTACTGAGCGCGAACTGCAATCATCGCTTCGTATGGATCGTGAACAACTGCGCCGTCTTTGCGCGCGAACACTATGGCGGCAACCATCGGGCGTCAGCGCCGCAATGGGTAATGTGTCGCGCGACGTGATTTTCAGCGAAGCCCATTCCCCTCCCACCCCTTGCCGAACAACACCGCATCGTCGCCAAGGTCGATGAACTGATGATGCTCTGCGACCGGCTGGAGGGAAGCCTCACCACCACGGCCGACACCCGCCGCCGCCTGCTCGACGCGCTGCTCGCCGAGGCGCTGGCGCCGACCGAGGAGCGCGAGTTGGAAGCGGCGGAATGAACCTGGCGATCACGGCGCGCGGGACGGCGTCGTCGTCGTCCCGGCATGCCAAGCCATGGGGCGATCCGATCTCAGTACCGTCGGTCAACCCGCGACCCGCCCTGAAAGAGGTCTCCGGGTACTTCGCCTGGCATTGTTCTTGGCATCGTCACCAAAAATTCGCTCTACGCCGTCGACCAATGGTGCAAGAAGTTCAATCCGGCACGAGAAACGCAAAAGACATAAGCTGCGCCGAAAGCGCTCACCGTCGGTCGTGAGGGTGACGCCTCATCGAAAAGGCTCACACGCAATGCAGCGCAACATGGAGCTGATCAGAGAGATTCTACCGACCATTGAGGCCAAGGCGACATCCCCGCATCCCACCATCACTAAGATCACTGTCGACAATCACGCCGAGGCGGAGGTTGCTTACAATGTCGGCCTATTGATCGATGCCGGATTTATCGATGGGGCGGTCAAATTCACGTCGCGCGGCGGCGACGAGGTCGCGATCTACCGCGTGCATGGCATTCGTTGGCAAGGTCACGAATTTCTTGAACTCGATCCGCGATCCGGAAGTCTGGAAATTGACTCGCGAGGGCGCGGCGAAAGTTGGTGGAGTAGGCATCGAATTTCTCTGGGAGATCGCCAAGGCTTACGGCAAACAACAAATCAAGGAGAAGCTCGGGCTCGAATTGTAAACGCGTGACGCTCGGCTCACCAACCATCGCCGATCACGGTGCGGCCGTTTATCAGGAAGATGTTGGCGGTGCCACATCCTTGGGACGCATCGCTTCGTTGGCGTCGCGCGCCTGGAACCTCGCCACGGTCGCTTGATCGACCGGCCTTTACCTGACCCTATGGGATGCGCGGGGGCGCAAGCGGAGTTGCCGCACCCACCGTCGAGTCTTGCAGATTGTTGCCATGAATGTTGCCAAACGCCGGACGGTGAATGTTCGGGCATCTACTAGGCCAGATAACATCTTGATCTTATTTAAGGAGTTAGCTGATGCAGCCCGTTGAAGTTCGGTTTCGGCCAGCCGGTGCGGCGCAAGGAGGACGATTGGCTGCTGCGCGGGACGGGGCGCTACGTGGCGGATTTTACGCCCGACGGCACGCTGCACGCGGTCGTGGTCCGTTCGCCGCATGCGCACGCGCGCTTCCGCGTCACCGACGCCGCAACCGCGCGCGGCATGGCGGGCGTCAGCCTCGTGCTCACCGGCGAGGAGGTCCAGGACCTCGGTACGATGCCCTGCCTCGGCCTCCCGCCCGGCGTGAACGTGAAAGTGCCGCCCTATCCGATGCTCGCGCGCGGCGAGGCGCGCCACGTCGGCGACATGGTCGCGTTCGTGGTGGCGGAGACGATCGAGCAGGCGAAGGACGCGGCCGAGGCGATCGCGATCGAATGGGAGCCGCTGGCGCACGTCGTCGACATGCGGCGCGCAGTGGAGCCAGGCGCCCCGCAGGTGTGGCCGAACCGGCCCGGCAATCTCTCGTTCGAGGCAGCCATCGGCGACAAGCGCAAGACCGAGCAAGCGTTCGGGCGGGCGGCGCGCGTCGTGACGCTCGAGCTTGTCAACCCGCGCGTCGTGACCAACTACCTCGACACCCGCGGCGTCGTCGCCGAGTACGACGCCGCCTCGGATCGTCTGACGCTGACCTTGTCGAGCCAGGGCCCGCACGCGATCCGCGACGTCTTGTGCGACGCAGTGCTGAAGATCCCGCCGGACAAGATGCGCGTCGTCACGCCGGAGGTCGGCGGCGGCTTCGGCACCAAGCTGTTCCCGTATCGGGAGTACGCGCTCGCGGCGGTGGCGGCGCGGCAGCTGAAGCGGCCGGTGAAATGGATCGCCGAGCGCAGCGAACATTTTCTCGGCGATTGCCACGGCCGCGCCAACCTCACCGTCGCCAAGCTCGCGCTTGACGAAGAAGGAAAATTCCTCGCGCTCGAGGTCGACACCATTGCCGACATGGGCGCGTATCTTTCGCTCTACGCGCCGTTCATCCCGTTCATCGGCGCCGAGATGCTGCCGGGTGTCTACGACGTCCCGACCTGCCATCTGCGCATGCGCGGCGTCTATACCAACACGCTGCCGGTCGATGCCTATCGCGGCGCCGGCCGGCCGGAGGCCGCCTACGTCATCGAGCGGCTGCTCGATGTGGCGGCGC
Source organism: uncultured Alphaproteobacteria bacterium (assembly GCA_963738705.1). GTDB lineage: Bacteria > Pseudomonadota > Alphaproteobacteria > Rhizobiales > Xanthobacteraceae > CAVTXS01. The sequence continues at coordinate 226,327 of CAVTXS010000045.1, read as the reverse complement.
GCGAGCTCGGCATTGCGCCCGACACGCTGCGCAAGCGCAACTTCATCAAGCCGGGCGCGATGCCGTACACGACCGCGTCGGGCAAGGTCTACGATTCCGGCGAGTTCGCCGGCCACATGGCTCGTGCGCAGGAGCTGGCCGGCTGGGATGGGTTCAAGCGGCGCGCTGCCGTCGCCAAGAAGGCCGGCAAGCTCGCCGGCATCGGGCTGGCGACCTACATCGAGGCCTGCGGCGGCAACGGGCCCGAGAGCGCGACGGTGCGCCTCGATCAGGACGGCGGCGTCACCATCGTGATCGGTACGCTCTCGAGCGGGCAGGGGCACCACACCGCCTTCGCGCAGCTCGTCGCCGAGCATCTCGGGCTGCCGCCGGAGCGCGTGCGCGTGGTCCAGGGCGACACCGACCTGGTCGCGAGCGGCGCCGGCACGGGCGGATCGAGCTCGATCCCGGTGGGCGGGGTTGCGGTCGCGGGTGCCTCGCGCAAGCTTGCCGAGAACCTTAAGACGCTTGCGGCCGACCGGCTGGAGGCGAGCCCGGGCGACCTGGAAATCGCCGACGGCTCCGTACGCGTCGCCGGCACCGACCGCGCGGTCGCGTTCGCCGACCTCGCCCGTGCGCCGGCCAGGCCCGAGCTGCTCGCCGCGTCGGAAACGTGTGAGCCGCCGGGCGCCACCTATCCGAACGGCACTCATCTTGCCGAGGTCGAGATCGATCCGTCGACCGGGTCCGTCGCGATCGTGAACTACCTCATCGTCGACGACTTCGGCGTCACCCTCAATCCGCTGCTGCTGGCCGGCCAGATCCACGGCGGCACCGCGCAGGGGTTCGGCCAGGCGCTGCTGGAGCATGCCGTCTACGACGCGGAGTCCGGCCAGCTCGTTAGCGCGAGTCTCATGGACTACGCGCTGCCGCGCGCCGCCAACACGCCCTCGTTCACGTTCGAGACCCGCAACGTGCGGTGCAAAACCAACGCGCTCGGCGTGAAGGGCGCGGGCGAGGCAGGCGCCGTCGGCTCGTGCCCGGCGATCATGAACGCGATCGCCGATGCGCTCTGGCGCGCCTACCGCATCCGCCATATCGACATGCCGGCGACGCCGGAGCGGGTCTGGCAGGCGCTGGAGGAGGGCAAGCGGCTGCATACGCTGTGAGGCGTTCGCCGCGGCGGCCTCACAGCAGCGTGACCCCGCTTCTGCTTACGTTGCCGGTATTGCCCGGCTCGGAGAAGTTCAAAATGCATTGCATCACCGGGGCGAGGAAGCCGCCCGCGCAGAGGTAAGACAATCGATGGTCCGTGCCGTGCTCATCATTGCGGCCGTCCTGTTCGGCGTGACCGGCATCTTCGCACAGCCAAATCCTATTGAGCAGCGCAACGCGATCATGGTTTCGCAATTGCGCGAAGGCATGGCCCCACTATTTAAAATAGTACAGGGTAAGGAGTTGTTCGATCAGGCCAAGGTTGCCGCGGCTTTCGCCAAACTCGCGGAGACTTCTGCGAAACTTCCGCCCCTCTGGCCCCCGAACTCAAAACCTGTGGCTCCCCAAGCCGGGTACTATTCGTCACTCAAGATTTGGACGAACAAGCGCGACTTTGATGCGCGCCTCGCTAAGATGATCAAAGATGTGGACGAAAACCGACTCAGAGCCACAAGCCTCGAGGGCCTCAAGACCGCGTTCGAGGTCGTCAACCAAAACTGCGATAGTTGCCATGAAGCGTATCGTGTACGTCGTCGCTGACCGCTCAGGGGCGGCGCGTCGCCAAGCTTACGGTGCGGGCGCGCCATTGGAGCCGGGCGCCATCGGCTCCTGGCCGGTCGTGAACGTGATCGTCGATGCGCTGTGGCGCACATACCGCGTTCCCCCCATATCGACATGCCGGCGGCCCCGGAGCGGGTCTGGCTGAGGAGCTGCATACGCTGTGAGCGGAGCCTGCGGTCTGTAGCAGGTTGCAGGACGATTGAGCTGAAGCGAAAACCCACCTCAGAATAAGCGCCTGCCGAGAGGTGTTGATGTCCTGAAGCGGCAGCGTAAGCTGTCGCCTTCAACCAGTGCCGGAGCAGACCCATGATCCAGGAACTCGAGAGCGTTTGGGCGCCGCGCATGCTTAGCGTCCTGCGTATCTTGTCGGGGTTGGTTTTTTGGCAACACGGCATGCAGAAGCTTTTGCAATTTCCAGTGGCTCCAGCGCCTGCAGTGCCCCGCCCGCCTCCGGGACTGTTTACGCAGATCTGGTTCGCGGGCGCCCTCGAGCTCGTATTGGCGCCCTTGCTGATAGTCGGGCTGTTCACGCGTCCGGTGGCATTTGTGCTCGCTGGCGAAATGGCCTTCGCCTACTGGCTTGGCCATGCGCCGCGCGGCTTCTACCCAATCGTGAACGGCGGCAACCTTGCTATCATGTATTGCTTCGTGTTCCTCTATTTGGCGGTTGCCGGCGGAGGACCATGGAGCGTGGACGAAGCGCTCCGGCGCAAAGGCGTTCGTCTCCCCGTGTAGTCGCCTCGGCGTGGACGCCTCTTTCACAGAAACGTGATGCCGTTCAGGGTGCACCGGTCTGGTCGCCGGTTCGCACTGTCTCAAAAGTGCGGATATTGAGCGCGTGAGGGGAAATCGGCTCGAGAACCAACAGGGAGAAGCAGATGATTCGTACCATCCTCGCCGGCGCCGCCGTTGCGCTCGGCGTGAGCGCTGTCGTTGCGCAATCCGATCCGATCCAAGAGCGCAACGCGCTCATGAAATCCATGTGGCGCGATGGATTTTCTTCGTCATTCAGAATGGTGCGCGGCCAGGAGCCTTACAATTCGGCGAAGGTCGGTGCGGGCTTCGCGAGAATGTCCGAAGTCGCGGAGAAAGTCCGGCCGCTCTGGCCCGCCAATTCACGGCCCACCAATCCAACGACGGACTACTATTCGTCGGCGAAGATTTGGGAGAACAAGAGCGACTTCGAAGCAAAACTCGCCAATTTCGCGAAGCTCGTAGCCGACAATCGCGCCAAAGCCACGACGGATCTTGAGGCGTTGAAGGCGGCTTTCCCGGTGGTAAGCAAGGGTTGCGACGACTGTCACGAATTGTACCGGATCAAAAGAAACTGACCGGCGTCGCCGAATCGCGAGGGGCGGCCCTTGCGGCCGCCCCTTGCCTTTTCGAAGCGACGTCCTCCGCTTAGGATCGAGGCAATGGCGGGGGGAGGCGGCCGATGCTGCGTAAACTGCTCGTCTTTGCCGTGATCTTGGGAGTGATCGGCCTCGCCGCGTTCTGGTTCCTCACCAGGCCCACGGTGGTGGAGGCGGGCGCGCTCGGCCCCCACACGCCAAATCCCGACAACGGCCGCACCATGTTCTTCGCCGGCGGCTGTGCGTCCTGCCACGCCACCAGCAAGGAGGATCTGACCCGGCTCGGCGGCGGCCTCGGCCTCAAGTCGCCGTTCGGCACCTTCTTCGTCCCGAACATCTCCTCCGATCCCAGGGACGGCATCGGCGGTTGGAGCGAGGCGCAGTTCGTCACCGCCATGCTCAAGGGCACCTCGCCCGACGGCGCGCACTACTACCCGTCGTTTCCCTACACCTCCTACCAGCGTATCCGGATCGAAGACCTGCGCGACCTGTTCGCTCACCTCAAGACGCTGCCATCCGCGCGGGGCAAGGTGCGCGGCCACGACCTGCCGTTCCCGTTTACGATCCGCCGCACGCTCGGCGGCTGGAAGCTCATGTTCCTGGACGGTGAGCCGTTCCGGCCCGACCCCGCGCAATCGGCCGAATGGAACCGCGGCGCCTACCTGGTGAACGGCCCAGGCCATTGCGCCGAGTGCCACTCGCCGCGCAACCTGCTCGGCGGCATCGTGGCGAGCCAGCGCTTCGCCGGCGGTCCCAATCCGGAAGGGGAGGGCTGGGTGCCGAACATCACGCAGGCCCGTCTCAAGGACTGGTCGAAGGGCGATATCGAGGAGGTGCTGGCGACCGGCATGACGCCCGATGGCGAATCCGTCGGCTCCAACATGCGGGCGGTCGTGCGCAACACCGCGCAACTGCCCGCCGCCGATCGCGGCGCGATGGCGGCGTACATCAAGTCGCTGCCGCCGATCGAAGGCCCCAAGCCGCCGCCGAGACAGTAGGGCGGGGAAAGGCGCGGCGCTTGCGCGCCGTGCCCACGCGTGTGCTACCACGTGGCACGATCCGCGTGGGCATCGCGCCGCTTCGCGGCGCTTTGGCCCATCCCACAATCTCCCTCCCACCATCTCCCACATGAACGCCGTCAAAGCCGTCCTGCTCAAAATCGCCTCGGCGCTGGTGTTCGCCGTGATGTCGACGCTGGTGCGCTGGGTGAGCGCGGACGTGCCGGTCGGCGAGGTGGTGTTCTTCCGCAGCGCATTCGCGATCATCCCCGTGGTTCTGATCTTTGCCTGGCGGCGCGAGCTGGTCACGGCCGTGCGCACCGGTCGGCCGTTCGGCCACGTCACCCGCGGCCTGCTCGGCGTCATCGGCATGTTCCTGAGCTTCGCGGCGCTGGCCCGCCTGCCGCTCGCCGAGGTGACTGCCATCGGATTCGCGGCGCCGCTGATCACGGTCGCCCTCGCCGCGCTCATCCTGCATGAGCGCGTGCGCATCTACCGCTGGTCGGCGGTCGCGGTCGGGTTCGTCGGCGTGATCGTGATGCTCGCGCCGCACCTCGACGCCAGCCGCCTGCTCGGCGGCAGCTCGGCACACGACGCTGGGCGCGCTGTTCGCCATCACCAACGCCTTCACATCGGCAGGTTCCACCATCCAGACCCGGCGGCTGACCGGCAGCGAGACCAATTCGGCGATCGTGTTCTACTTCTCGGTGATCTGCGCGATCGGCGGCCTCATGAGCCTCCCGTTCGGCTGGGTAGCGCCGAGCGCGCCGCACCTCCTCGCCCTGGTCGTGATCGGATTCCTCGGCGGCATCGGCCATCTGCTGATGACCGAGAGCTTCCGTTTGGCGCCCGCCTCGCTGGTCGCGCCGTTCGATTACACCTCGATCCTGTGGGCGTTTCTCTTGGGCTATCTCGTCTTCGGCGAGGTGCCGGCCTCGCTCGTCTTCGTCGGCGCCGGGATCGTCAGTGTGGCGGGTCTGTTCGTGATCTGGCGCGAGCGCCAGCTCGGCCTCGAGCGCGCGCGCACGATGACGAGCGGCCCGCCGGTGACGCCGGAACGTCGCGATGGAGGGTAGGCTGTAGGGCGGAATAGCGAAGGGCATTCCGCCGGCCGACGGACAAAGTCGGCGCAATACGCTTCGCTATCGCGCCCTCCGAGCTGCGACTCAAAACGCCTTGAAGGTGATGATGGTGCGGGTGTCCTGGATGCCGGGGATGGTCTGCACCTTCTCGTTCACGAAATGGCCGATGTCGGTTGCGCTGTCGACATAGAACTTCACCAGCAGGTCGAAGTCGCCGGCGGTCGAGTAGATTTCCGACGCGATCTCCGCGTCGGCGAGATTGTTGGCGACCTCGTACGATTTTCCGAGGTGACACTTGATCTGCACGAAGAACGGAACCATGCGCACCTCCGGACGGCCCACGGCGGACGCCGCCAATGCAGCAAAATCGTCGCGCCGAGGCAAGGCGTACTTGCACGCGCGTGCGCGGCGCTCTAGCTCTCGGCCATGAGGGCCGATCATCCGCCTCTATGCCCTGGTCGATCCGCAACGCGCCGGCGGCTACGCGTTGCCCGATCTCGCGCGCCGTGTCGTCGAGGGCGGCGCGACCCTGGTGCAGCTGCGCGACAAGCATGGCTCCACCCGCGAGATGGTCGAGCGCGCGCGCGCCATCAAGGCGGCGCTCGCAGGCACCGGCGTTCCGCTGCTCGTCAACGACCGCGTCGATGTGGCGCTCGCGGCCGGCGCCGACGGCGTCCACGTCGGCCGGGACGACATGGCGGCCGCGGACGCGCGGCCGCTGCTCGGGCCGGACGCGATCGATCGGCCTTTCGATCAAGACGGTCGCGCAGGCGCGCCGCCGCGCCGCTCGAGTTGCTCGACTATGTCTGCATCGGCGGCGTGTTTGCCACGGGCTCGAAGGACAACACCAACGCGCCGATCGGGGTTGCGGGCGTCGCGCTCGATCCTGGCCGTCATCCGCGCGCGCGCTCCGCCGACTTTCCGGTAGGAGCGATCGCCGGCATCGACGCCGCCAATGCGGCCGACGTGATCGCGGCCGGCGTCGACGGCGTCGCCGTCATCGCGGCGCTGTCGCTTGACTCCCGATCCGGCCGCAGCGGCGCGCGAAGCTGCGCGCAATCGTCGACCGCGCCCTGGCGAGCCGACGCATGACTACGCCGATCGCCGTCACGATCGCGGGCTCGGATTCCGGCGGCGGCGCCGGCATCCAGGCCGACCTCAAGACCTTCTCGGCGCTCGGCGTCTACGGCGCCTCGGTGGTCGACCGCGCTCACCGCGCAGAACACACGCGGCGTCACCGGCGATCCACGACGTCCCGCCGGCCTTCGTGGCGGCGCAGATCGACGCGGTGTTCTCCGACCTCAAGGTCGGGGCCGTCAAGATCGGCATGCTGTCGCAGCCCGACGACGATCGAGGCGGTGGCCGACGGCCTCGCCCGGCACGGCCAGACGACCATCGTGCTCGACCCCGTGATGGTGGCGACCTCCGGCGACCGGCTGCTCGCCCCGCGCGCGGTCGAGGTGCTGCGTCGGGTACTGATCCCGCGCGCCCTGGTGATCACGCCCAACCTGCCTGAGGCCGCCGCCCTGCTCGAAGCCCCGCTCGCGCGCAGCGAAACCGAGATGCGCGAGCAGGGCGAGCGCCTGCTCGCGCTGGGTGCGCACGCGGTGCTGGTCAAGGGCGGCCACGACGACCGGGCCGGAAAGCGTCGACCTTCTGGTCGAGCCGACCCGCATCACCCGCTTGGCCGCTACCCGGGTCGAGACCCGCAACACCCACGGCACCGGCTGCACGCTGTCCTCGGCGGTCGCGGCCGGCCTCGCCAAGGGGCTCGACCTCAACGCGGCCGTGCGCGCCGCCAAGGATTACGTCACCGCCGCCTTGGGCGCTGCCGACCGTCTCTCTATCGGCTCCGGCCACGGCCCGGTGCACCATTTTCACGCCTGGTGGTAAGCTCGGCGCATGAGCGAACGAGGCCGGATGGGGTGGGCAAAGGCGCGCGCTTGCGCGCCGTGCCCGCGCGGATTGTCGTGCATTGGACGCGTGGGCACGCGCCGCTTTGCGCCGCTTTGCCGACCCTACGATTCCGGCGGATACCGCCGATGAGCGAACGCGACGGTCGCAGGGCCGAGCTGGACGCGGGTGCGCTGGCGTTGTCCGGCCACCTCGGCAAGACCATCCAACGCTTGCGCAAGGCCTACAACCTGTCGCTCTCCGAGCTCGCCGAGCAGTCGGGCGTGGCGAAATCGATCATCAGCCAGATCGAGCGCAACGAGACCAACCCGACGCTCGCCACGATCTGGCGGCTCAGCCAGGCGCTCGACATCTCGATCGAGCGTGTGCTCGCCGCCCACGACGACGAGCCGTTCGTCGACGTGGTGGCGCGCGCCGACACGCCGGTGCTGGTGTCCGAGGACGGCAAGGTCAGGCTCGCGATCATCGGCTGGATGCAAACCGTCGAGTGGCTGCAATGGTACGCGCTCGAGGCCGAGCCGGGTGGCGAGCTCGACTCGGAAGGCCACCAGCGCGGCGCGATCGAGTGCCTCTCGGTCAGCGACGGGGTTTTGGAGGTCGAGGTCTCCGGCCGTACCCAGCGCGTGGAGGCGGGCGGCACCGCGCGCTACCGCGCCGACCGCCGCCACGTCGTCCGCAACGTCGGCGACACGCCCGCCCGAGCCACCATGGTGTGCATCATGAAGGCCGCGGTGATGGAGTAGGGTCGCGTAGGGTGGGCAAAGGCGCGCGCTTGGCGCGCCGTGCCCACGCGGTCGGCCCAACGTGGGCACGCGCCGCTTCGCGACGCTTTGCCCACCCTACATCTTGAACCTCACCACCTTCTGCTGCTGCTCGCCGAGGCCCGCGATGCCGAGCCGCACCACGTCGCCGGCTTTGAGGAACTGCGGCGGCTTCATGCCGGCGCCGACTCCCGGCGGCGTGCCGGTGACGATCACGTCGCCCGGCTCCATGACGAAGAACTGCGAGCAATACCAGACGATGTGGGCGACCCCGAAGATCATGGTCTTGGTGTTGCCCTTCTGCCGGCTCTCGCCGTTGACGGTGAGCCACATGTCGAGGTTCTGCGGATTCTTGACCTCGTCCTTGGTGACGAGCCACGGCCCGAGCGGGCCGAAGCTCTCGCAGCCCTTGCCCTTGGTCCATTGGCCGGAGCGCTCGAGCTGGAACACCCGTTCCGAGACGTCGTTCGCCGTGCAGTAGCCGGCGACCACGTCGAGCGCCTTGCCCTTCGAGAGATAGCGCGCGCGCTGCCCGATCACGATGCCGAGCTCGACCTCCCAGTCGAGCTTGCTCGAACTCCTTCGGGATGACGGTGTCGTCATTCGGCCCGCAGATGCAGGTCGGCGCCTTGTTGAAGATGATCGGCTCCTTCGGGATCGGCATGCCGGCTTCCGCCGCATGGTCGGAATAATTGAGCCCGATGGCGATGAAGTTGCGCGTTGCGCCGACGCACGGGCCGATGCGCGGATTGCCGCGCACCAGCGGCAGCTTGTCGACCTTGGCCTTGGCGATCCTGGCGAGCCCTTTGGGGTCGAGCGCATCGCCGGCGATGTCCGGCACCACCTTGGAGAGATCGCGGATGCGGCCCTCGGCGTCGAGGATTCCAGGTTTCTCGCGGCCGGGCGGGCCGAAGCGGACGAGCTTCATTACGGTTCTCCAATACGGTTGCTTGTGGTGGCGCAGGTGGCGGGAAGCGCGATCATGCGTCGCGTGCGCATCTTGCGCAAGCTATGGCGGATGGTGGCAGCGGCACAGTTTGCTCCCGCGGCCATCCTTCGAGACGCCGCGCGTTCCGCGCGGCTCCTCAGGATGAGGGCTGGAGCAGGCACTCTGACTCATCCTGAAAGTCTGACCGAAAAAGAATTGAGTGATTTCAGCCCTTTGTGATTCCGTCGGATTTGCGATGATTCGATGGAGGACACAATGGCTTGGACTGAAATCACCCGCGCGCAGCATTGCCGAGATCGGTTTGCGTTATGCAAGCGACACGACTGATGCGGAGTGGCTGTTGCTGTCTTTTTTCTTGCCTGCGCCATGCCGGCTCGGGACGGCCGCGCGAAGTTGATCTGCGCGAAGTGATGAACGCCATCCTCTACATTCTGGCGACCGGCTGCCAGTGGCGTGCGCTGCCGAAGACCTTTCCAGCGTACTCCACCGTTCAGCACTACTTCTACACTTGGCGCGACCAGCGCATTTGGCTGCGGATCAACCTGGCGCTGGTGCGGCGCGCCCGACTGGCGATGGGCCGTAACGCCATTCCGTCGGCCGCGGTCATCGACAGCCAGAGTGTCAAGACGGCCGCACCCTCTGACCTCATCCTGAGGAGCGTCGCGCAAGCGACGCGTCTCGAAGGATGGCCGCAAGCACCTGTAAGCCAGGAACTACATCTTGAATCGCACGATCTTCTGCTGCTGCTCGCCCAAGCCTTCGATGCCGAGGCGCACCACGTCACCGGCCTTGAGCCAGACCGGCGCCGGCTTCATGCCGAGCGCGACGCCGGGCGGCGTTCCGGTCGCGATCACGTCGCCTGCCCTGAGCACGAAGAACTGCGACAGGTACCAGACGAGGTGCGCGACGCCGAACACCATCGTCCTGGTGGTGCCGTTCTGCCGCGGCTCGCCGTTGACCGAGAGCCACATCGTGAGCTTCTGCGGATCCTTGATCTCGTCCTTGGTGACGAGCCAGGGGCCGAGCGGCCCGAACGTCTCGGCGCCCTTGCCCTTGCAGATCGTCGGTCCGTGTTCATTCTGGAACGCGCGCTCGGAAACGTCATTGCAGACGCAGTAGCCGGCGACGACCCCCATCGCGTCCTTCTTCGCCAGGTAGCGCGCGGTCTGCCCGATGACGATCCCGAGCTCGACCTCATAGTCGAGCTTGGTCGAACCCTTCGGGATCATCGTGTCGTCGTTCGGCCCGCAGATGCTCGTCAGCGCCTTGTTGAACACGACGGGCTCGCTCGGCACCGGTTGCCCGGCCTCGGCGGCGTGGTCGGCATAATTAAGTCCGATGCCGATGAAGTTCCCGACCGCGCCGACGCACGGACCGAGGCGCGGGTTGCCCGCTACCCGCGGGATCCTGTCGACCTTGGCTTTGGCGATCCTGGCGAGTCCTTTGGGGCCGAGCGTGTCGTCGGCGATGTCCGACACTACCTTGGAGAGGTCGCGGATGCGGCCTTCGCCGTCGAGGATTCCAGGCTTCTCGCGGCCGGGCGGGCCGAAGCGGACGAGCTTCATTGCGGTTCTCCGATAGGGTGGTGTCGCGGCCGCAGGTGGCGGGAGGAGATCATCCGTCGCGTCCGCATCTTCCGCAAGCGTCACAGCGTGGGCGAGGAACACGCCTGCCTACCCTGAAGTGCGTTCTCACATCGTCCCCGGAAACACCCCGCCGTCGATCAAAAGATTCTGCCCGGTGATGTAACCGGCATGCGCCGAGCACAGGAACGCGGCCGCCAGGCCGAATTCCTCCGGGTAGCCGAGGCGCTTCGCCGGCACGGCGGCGACGCGCTCGGCGGTCGCCTGCTCGACCGAGATGCCGCGCTTCTTGGCGTTCGCCTCCATGTTCGAGCGTAGCCGGTCGGTGTCGAACGAGCCCGGCAGGATGTTGTTGATGGTCACATTCGAGCCCGCGACCGTACGCGCGACACCGGCGAGGAACGCGGTCAGTCCCGCGCGCGCGCCCGACGAGAGGTCGAGGCCCGCGAGCGGCATCTTCACCGATCCCGACGTGATGTTGACGATGCGGCCGAATTTCCGCGCCGTCATCGGGTCGATCACCTTCTGGATCAGCTCGATCGCCACGATCATGTTGGCGACCACGCCGTCGATCATCTGGGCCCGATTGAGCTCGCGGAAATCGCGGAACGGTGGCCCGGCATTGTTGTTCACCAGGATGTCCGGCTGCGGGCAGGCGGCGAGCAGCTGCGCCTGGCCTTCCGGCGTCGCGACATCGGCCACTACCGCCACCACCTTGGCGCCGGTCGCGGCGCGGATCTCGGCGGCCGTCGCTTCCAGCCGCGCCGCGTCGCGCCCGTTGATCACCACCTCGCATTCGGCCTCCGCCAGCGCGAGTGCGCAGGCGCGGCCGAGCCCGCGGCTCGAGGCGCAGACGATGGCCTTGCGGCCGGCAATCCCGAGATCCATGGCGATCCTCCCCTTTGTCTTGGCCGACGGCGCGACGCCCGATCGGCCCTCGCTCCTCGATCCGTTTTATGTCAGTATTGCTGACCTGCCTAGACGGCGGCCGAAATCCTGACAATGGGCGACACCCTCGTTCCCTTAGCAATTTTCGCGTTCGCAGGCTCGTTCACGCCCGGACCGAACAACATCATGGTCACGGCCTCCGGCACCGCCTTCGGATTCATCCGGACGATCCCGCACATCCTCGGCATCAGCTTCGGGTTCGCCGTGATGGTCGTCGCGTTCGGTCTCGGCGCCGGGCAGCTGCTGGCGGCCTACCCGGCCTGGCACCAATGGCTGCGCATCGCCGGCGCGCTCTACCTGCTTTATCTTGCGTGGCGCATCGCCCGCGCCGGCGACCCCGGCGCCGCCGAGAGCGCGCGGCAGCCGTTGAGCTTCCTGGAAGCGGCGCTGTTCCAGTGGATCAACCCGAAGGCCTGGACGCTGACGCTTGGCGTGGTTGCCGCCTTCACCGCACCGGGCGGTAACTTGGCGCTGCAGATCGCCGTGATCGTTGGCGTGTTCACCGCCACCAATCTCGCATCGCTTGCGGCCTGGTGCGCGTTCGGCATGGCGATCCGCCGCTTCCTGTCTTCGCCGCGGGCGCTGCGCGCGACCAACCTGGCGATGGCGGCGCTGCTGGCGCTGTCGGTGGTCCTGCTGTTCCTCTAGACCGTTTCGTCCGCTGCCGGAGCTGTGGTGCTGGCCCCTTGCGATCGTTGCTGCGGACGCGATACAGAACCTCCACAATTTCCGCCGGCGAGCCGCATGACCACCGAAGCCGAAATCCGCGACCGACAGCTTTCCGTTTCAGGCTGAGGTTGCCGAGCTCCTGCGGCTGATGGTGCACGCGGTCTATTCCGAGACCGACGTGTTCCTGCGCGAGCTGATCTCCAACGCCTCCGACGCTTGCGACCGGCTGCGCTACGAGGCGATCGCAACCCCCGACCTGCTGACGCAGGGAGGCGAGCTTGCAATCGAGATCCGCGCCGACGCCGATGCCGGCACCCTGACAGTCGCCGACAGCGGCATCGGCATGGATCGCCAGGAATTGATCGACAATCTCGGCACCGTGGCCCGCTCGGGCACGCGTGCCTTCATCGAGCGGCTGGCCGAGGCCAAGGACGGCGCCAGCCTCATCGGCCAGTTCGGGGTCGGCTTCTATTCGGCCTTCATGGTGGCGGACCGGATCGAGGTGACCAGCCGCTGCGCCGGATCGGCGGAGGCCTGGGTGTGGCGTTCGTCCGGTGGCGCCGGCGGCTTCGAGCTCGCGCCCGCCGACGAGGTGCAGGCTGCCCGGGTGCCGCGCGGGACATCGGTCGTCCTGCATTTGAAGCCGGAGGCGAAGAAAATCTCGACGCCCACGAGATCAAGCGGGTGGTCCACACCTATTCGGATCACATCCTGTTTCCGGTCCGGCTCGCGGGCGGGCCCGGCGACGCGGAACAGATCAACGCCGCGAGCGCGCTTTGGCAGCGGCCCAAATCCGAGCTGAAGCCGGAGGACTATGCGCAGGCCTATCGCACCATCGCAGGCGCGTTCGACGAGCCGGCGCTGACGATCCACTACCGGGCGGAGGGGCGCCGGTCGTACGCCGCGCTCTTGTTCGTGCCGACGCTGGCCCCCTACGACCTGTTCGATCCCGAGCGCCGGGCGCGGGTGAAGCTTTATGTCCGGCGCGTCTACATCACCGACGAGGCCGCGCTGCTCCCGGGCTACCTGCGCTTCCTGCGCGGCGTTGTCGACAGCGAGGATCTGCCGCTCAACATTTCGCGCGAGATGCTGCAGAACAATCCGGAGGTGGCGCAGATCGGCAAGGCGCTGGTGAGCCGCGTGATCGCCGAACTGGAGGCCCTCGCCGAGAAGGACGCCGAGAAATTCGCAGGCGTCTGGAGCGCGTTCGACCGCGTCATCAAGGAAGGCCTCTATGAGGATCACGAGCGCCGCGAGGCGCTGCTCGCGCTCGCGCGCTTCGACACGACCGCCGGGACCACGCGATCGCTCAAGCAGTACGTCGCCGACCTCAAGCCCAGCCAGACCGAGATCTACTACCTTGTCGGCGATGGCGCCGAGCGCCTGAAATCGAGCCCGAAACTGGAAGCCGCGCGGGCCCGCGGCGTCGAGGTCCTGCTGCTGACCGATCCGGTCGATGCGTTCTGGACCTCGATGATGCTGGATTTCGGCGGCAAGCCGCTCAAGTCGCTGAGCAAGGGTGAGGTCGATTTCGGCCTGGTGCCGCTGCTCGACGATGCCAAGGGCGCGGACGCTGACGGGAAGGCGGAGGCGGTCGACGATGTGGATGTCCTTGGCGCGGTGAAGACCGCACTCGGCGAGCGCGTGGCGGACGTGCGCGCCTCGCGGCGGCTGACCGACAGCCCGGCCTGCCTGGTGGCGGGCGGGCGCGGCCCCGACCTCGAGATCGAGCGCCTGCTCGCCCGCCAGAACCGCGGCATCGGGGTCAAGCCGATCCTCGAACTCAACATGCGCCATCCCTTGGTGAAGGCCCTTGCGAACGCCAAGGCGGGCGGGCGGGACCAGGACCTGGGCGATCTCTCGGCGCTGCTGTTCGAGCAGGCCCAGATCCTCGACGGCGAGGTGCCGGACGATCCGGCGGCCTTCACGGCCCGGCTCAACCGGCTGGTGGTGCGCGGCCTGCCGGTGTCAGGGTAGGCGATCGGCGGGGCGTCTCGGCTTGCCCGCCGGGGGTGGCGGGACTAGGGTCGCTCGATGCAGGATCCTAGCGAAGCCGCAGTGCGGCTCCCCACCGCCGCCGACGTCGATCAGGCGGCGGCGCGGCTCGCCGGTATCGCACTCCACACGCCGCTGGTCGCCTCGCCGGTGCTCGACGCCTTGACCGGCGGCCGCGTCTACCTGAAGGCCGAGACGCTGCAGCGCACCGGCAGCTTCAAGTTCCGCGGCGCCTACAACAAGCTCTCGTCGATCCCGGCCGAACAGCGGGCCGGCGGTGTGGTCGCGTTCTCGTCCGGCAATCACGCGCAGGGCGTGGCCCATGCCGCCAAGCTGCTCGACATGCCGGCGGTGATCGTGATGCCGCGCGACGCACCGCGGCCGAAACGCGAGCGCACGGCCGCATTCGGCGCCGAAGTCGTGCTCTACGACCGCGAGCGCGAGGATCGCGAGGCGATCGCGCGCGACCTCGCCGCGCGCCGCGGCGCGACGCTGGTGCCGCCCTACGACGATCCGATGATCATCGCCGGCCAGGGTACGGCGGGCCGCGAGATCGTCGACGACCTCGCGCTCGACGGCGTCACGCCCGACATCGTCATCGTCAACGCCTCCGGCGGCGGCCTGACCGCCGGCATCGCGCTGGCAGTGAAGTCGCGCGCGCCGCAAGCGCGCGTTTACACCGCCGAGCCGCAGGGTTTCGACGACCACGCCCGCTCGTTCCGCTCGGGCAAGCGGGAGATCAACAACGCCGCCTCAGGTTCGATCTGCGACGCGCTGATGTCGCCGTCGCCGGGGCGGATCACGTTCGAGATCAACCGCGTGCTGGTTGGCGAAGGCTTGACGGCGAGCGAGGAGGAGGTCGCGCGCGCGGTCGCGTTCGCGTTCCGCGAGCTCAAGCTGGTGGTCGAGCCGGGCGGCGCGGTCGGGCTGGCGGCGCTGCTGTCGGGCAAGATCGACGTGAGCGGCAAGGTCGCGGTCGCGGTGCTCTCCGGCGGCAACGTCGACCCGGAGCTGTTCTACCGCCTGGTGGCGTGACGCACTCGCGCGATTGATTGAAGGATCAATTCCATGTCGTTCTCGCTGTCGTCCGCTTCCCTGCCGGTTTTCGAGACCGGGCTCAACGCGCTCTCCGCCATTCTCGACAAGGCCGCCGCGCATGCGGCGGCCAAAAAGATCGAGCCCGCGGTGCTGCTCGCATGGCGCCTTGCGCCCGACATGTTCCCGCTCGTGCGCCAGGTGCAGGTCACGGCCGACCAAGCCAAGAACGGCGCGGCGCGCCTCGCCGGCGCGGAGCCGCCGCGCTACGAGGACAACGAGACGACGATCGACGAGCTCAAGGCGCGCCTCGCCAAGACGGTCGCGTTCCTCAAGACGCTCGACCGACAAGCGATCGACGCCGCCGGCGAGCGCGAGATCACCTTCCCGCTGGGCCCGACCAACAAGGGCCACATGACGGGCGAGGATTACCTCAACCATTTCGTGCTGCCGAATTTCTATTTCCACCGCACCGCCGCCTACGCGATCCTGCGCCATTGCGGCGTCGAGATCGGCAAGCGCGATTTCCTCGGCGCAATCCCGATGCGCAGGACGTAAGGCGGCGATTGCGGGGGCGAAGCCAGCCCCGCGGCAGCTTCAGCTGAACAGCGCGATCCGTTCCTCGTAGCTCATGGCCCGGATCGGCGCCAAGGGATCGGCCCTGCACCGGGCCGGTTCGCATGCGGTCTCGCCGGCCGGCGTGGCCGCGATCGCGTCCGGTAGCGCGGACGCTGCCGGATTTGCCGCGACCCAATCCTCGCTGCGAGGAGCGCTGTCGTTCGCCACGGCCGAGTCCGAAATCGGCGGCGATGGCGATCCACGGCCGGCCGTTTCCATCATGATGTCGATGTCGGCTTGGTCGAGCCCGTCGCCGGGCTTGGCCGGTCCGCTCAGTAATGCTGCCGCGTCGTTCTCCGGGGGCGTCGGGTATGGCGGCGCGGTCGCGGCCGCGGGCGGCTCCAAGCCCCAGATTTCGATCATCGCATTGATGCGGCTTTCCAGGTAGTGCAGCACGCCGATGACCTTGCGGGTGCGTTGCCCGGTCAAATCCTGGAACGAGCAGGCGGTGTAGATGTCGGTCGCCTGATCGTCGAGCAGGTCGCAGGTCTCAGGCTTGTGGCCCTGTTCGCGCAGCGTCCAGGCGATTTCCTGGATCCGCTCGGCGGCGGCGAGAATGTCCGAGGTCGCGCGCTCGGTCGCTTGGACGATCGAGTCCAGCTCCTCGGACGCTTCTTCGATGCGCCCGGGGGTGGTGTCCGGCTTGATGGCGGCGATTTCGGCCTTGGTCCGGGCGATTGCCTTGGCCATCTCCAGCAGGCCGAAACGGACGCGGTCAGCGGAGGGGAGGACCGTCTCGGTGCGGATCACGTTCTCCAGGCGCTCGAGCGCGCCGAGCAGCATCTCGGTGTCGGCATGGCGGTTGCGCCGGGCATACTCCACCAGGAACCAACGGCCGCGGGCGGTTTCCATGACGGCGGCTTCGATCGCCTCATAGTCGGCCGCGCTGAGCGGCGGCGGAGCGAGATTCGTCGACATGGCGAGCCCTGATCGCAAGAAGGTCGCGAATCATCCGCCCTAATCGTCACAATCCGCTTAATGGGCATGGTTTGGGACCTCCGTCCCTTTTGGGGGGAAGGGGTCAGCAGAGTACTTGTAAGATTGAAGGCCATGAGCTTCGAGTTGCGGCTGGCGCTGTATTTTGCGGGCATTTTCGCCGCGACCGGCATTCAACTGCCGTTTCTGCCGGTTTGGTTCGCGGCCAAAGGCCTCGACGAGCGGACCATCGGGCTTCTGCTCGCCGTCTCCGCGCTGACACGGGTGGTCGCAGTCCCGGCCGCCGCCGTGGCGACCGACCGGCTGGGCGCGCTCAAGGGCAGCCTCGTCCTCGCCTCGTGCGTCGCTGCGGCCGCTACGATTGCTCTCGGCATCTCGCCTGGTGCGGCCACGATGTTCGTGACCTTCGCGGTCGCCTCCGCGGCGCTGAGTATCATGATGCCGCTGGCGGATGCCTATGCAATCCAAGGACTAACCGCCCGCGGTCGGCCCTACGGGCCGGTGCGGTTGTGGGGCTCGGTTGCCTTCATCGCTGGCAACCTTGGGGCCGGCATATTGGCGGAAGCGATCGCGCCGGGCGAGCTGATCTGGCCGGTCGCGGCGGCCTTCTGCGCGACGGCAGCGGCGGCCGTCGCACTCCACCCGATTGCGCACGCGGTTCCCCGGAGGGGGGAACGCCGCCACTCCGCGGTGGCGCTGCTGCGCGTTCCTGCATTCGTTTTGGTCGCCATCGCCTCGAGCCTCATCCAGGGCAGCCATGCGGTCTACTACGGCTTCAGCAGTCTCGACTGGACGGCAGCAGGTCTGGGCGGGGTCACGGTCGGTGCCCTCTGGTCGGTGGGTGTGGCGGCCGAGATCGCCCTGTTCGCCGCCTCGGGGCGCCTGCCGGCGGCTGTGGGCCCGACGGTTCTGCTGCTGCTCGGGGCGGGCGGCGCCGTGTTGCGCTGGAGCGTCATGGCTCTCGATCCGCCGGCGGCGCTGCTGCCGTTCCTGCAATGCCTGCATGCCCTGTCGTTCGGAGCGACCCACCTTGGCGCCGTGCAGTACCTCGCGCGCGCGGCGCCGCCCGGGCTCGCCGCGACCGCCCAAGGGTTCCTGGCCGTCGCTGGCGGGATTGCCATGACGATTGCGATGGCGCTGTCCGGCGTGGTGCATGCCAGCCTCGGTCCGGGCGCCTACGCCGCCATGGCGGCGATGGCGGCCGCCGGCGGCGCGGCCGCACTGCTTGCACACCGCTTCTGGCGCGAACCGCCGCGGTCGCCGGCAACCTATCCCCACAACGCCGGGGAGGCGGGATAGACGAGGCTCGCCTCGTAGCGCAGGCCCTCGGCGCGGTCCTTTGCCAGCAGCAGCGGCCCGTCGAGGTCGACCACGCGCGCCCCTTGCGCGACCAGCACGGCCGGGGCCATGCCCAGCGACGTCCCCACCATGCAGCCGACCATGATCGCCAGCCCGAGCCGCTCGGCTTCGGCCTTGAGCGCGAGCGCCTCGGTCAGGCCGCCGGTCTTGTCGAGCTTGATGTTGACCGCGTCGTATTTTCCATCCAGCCGCTCGAGCGACGCGCGGTCGTGCACGCTCTCGTCGGCACAGACCGGGATCGGGCGCGCCGCGCCCGCGAGCGCGTCATCGTTGCCGGCCGGCAATGGCTGCTCGATCAGCGTCACGCCCGCTTGCGCGCACGCCGCGACGTTTTCGGCGAGTTGTTCGGGCCGCCAGGATTCGTTGGCATCGACGATCAGCTCCGCGCGCGGCGCCGCCTGCCGCACCGCTCGGATCCGCGCCGGGTCGCCGTCGCCGCCGAGCTTGACCTTCAAGAGCGATCGATCGGCCGCCCGCGCCGCCGCATCCGCCATCGCCTGCGGCGTGCCGAGGGAGAGGGTGAAGGCCGTCGTCAGCGCGCGCGGCGGCGCGAGCCCGGCAAGCTCATGCACCGTTTTGCCGGTGCGCTTGGCCTCCAGGTCCCAGAACGCGCAGTCGAGCGCGTTGCGCGCCGCGCCCGCCGGCATCACCTGCTGCAGGGCGCTGCGGCCGAGACCGCGTCCGAGCTCGTCTCGCATCGCTTCCAGCGCCGCGGCCACGCCGTCGGCGGTTTCGCGATAACGGGCGGTTGGTACGCCTTCGCCGCGACCGGTGTACGGACCGTCCGACAGTTCGGCCAGCACCACCGCCGTCTCGGAACGCGCGCCGCGCGCGATCGTGAAGCTGCCGGCGATCGGCCAAGTTTCGATACGGACGGACAGCGTCAGCGCCATCTCGTCCAGGTACCGGCGATTGGCCGGGCAAGCAAGAACGGCAGCGCAAACGTCGAGGCTCGCGCAGCCGGTCGTCGAGCACTCCCGCGCTCAGTCGAAGCGCCCTGTGGCGTGCGCCAGCATGGTGTAGACCTTGCCGGTCTCCGACGTGAGGTAACTCAGCGCGACCGCCGATCCGGGGTCGTCGTGCGAGACCTCGTCGAGCAGCCGCTCGAACTCCGCCACGTACCGGTCGATGGTCTGCTTGAAATCGCCGTCTGTGCGGTACTTGCGCCGGATCTCCTCGAACGTCTGCTGGCCTTGCGCGGTGTAGAGCCGGCGCGTGAATACCGCGCTCTCGCCGCGCTGACGTTGGTTCCACAGTTCGGCTGCCGCCTCATGATCGACCATGCGGGCGATGTCGATCGAGATCAACTCGAGCGCTCCCATGCTCGCCGACCGCCCGGTGAGCTCGCCACGCGGCTCGGGCGGCGGCGTTTCCTCGCGCGAGGCGCGCGCGAGCACGTCGCTCAGCCATCCGCCGCGGCCGTCGCCGCCGCTTGGGCGCGGCTGCGGCTGCGGCTGCGGCCGGGCCGGCGGCGGGGCGGGACGCGTGGCCGCGAAATCGGGGCGCGGCGGCACGCGCTGCCCGGTCGCGTTCGCGACCGCCGCGATCGCCTGCTCGTGCACCGATTGTCGGACCGGCGCGTGCTCGACCGTGTCCATCCCGCGGCCGTGGCGCGCCACGATGCGGTTGAGCTCGGCCAACGCGTCGATCTGCTCGACGATGACCCGGCGCAGCTGCGCGGTGCTCTCCACCGTTTCCTGGGGCAGGTCGGAGAGCCCGCGGCGCAATTCCTCGCGCGTGGTGTCGAGATCGCGCTGGACCGCGGCCGCCGACTCCTTCATCTCCCTGACCACCTGGTTGAAGCGCTCGGATGCCCGGCTGAACAGCGCCTGAGTTTCGCTCGAGGTCTCTTCGAACAGGCCGCGCAGCGCCTCCATGGTGCGCCGGCGCTCGTCCTCGCTGGTGTTGCGCACCAGTTCGTACTGACCGGCGATGGCGCGCGAACCTTCGGTGCTGGAATCGGCAATCACGCGGGCGATCTCGCGCGCGCGTCCCTCGGCGGCGCCCAGCGAATCCTGCAGCAATGTGGAGAACCGCTCGAAGCGCTGTTCGAGGCCCTCGGTTCGGGTGCCGATGTCGGTGACGGCCACATCCAGCGCCTTTTGCCGCTCGCCAAGCGTCGTCTCGACGCGGCGATGACCCTGGTCCAGCATGGCGGCAGCCGTCGAGAGGGCGCGGCCCTGCTCCTCGAACCGCTGCGCCATGGTGCTGATATCGCTCAGCACCCCGCTGGTGACGGTGTGGAACGACTTGATCTGCTCCTCGACGCGGGCGCTTGCCGCGTCGCTGCGCTCGCTGATGTCGCCCAGGGCGCCGACGAAGTCCTGCGCGCGCGCAGACAGCGTCGTCTCGATGCTGCCGAGGCTCGTCGTCGCGCCGCTGAGCACTTCCTGTAGCAGCGTATTGGCATCGCGGAGCCGCTCGAACAGCGCGGTGGTGTCGTTGCGCAGCATGCTGTGCGTTTCGAGCATTTCGGCTACCGCCGCCGTCGAGGTGCGCTGCGATTTTTCGATCGCGAGCTTGGCCTTGTCCTCCAGTTCGGTGACCGCGCGCCCGACCGAAGTCGTAGCCGTGACGCTCGCCTGGGTGATCAGGCGCGCGATCTCGTCGCTGTTGGCGACCACCGCCCGCGCCAACGTCGTCCCCTTGCTCTCGATCGCCTTGAGCGCCTGCTCGGTCGTGCGCATCATCTCGCCGGTGATCGCCGAGCTCTTGGCGTCGAAGGCTTTGACCGTGGTGTCGGTGATGCGCGCGACGTCGCCCGTGAACGCCGCTCCCTTGCCCTCGATCGCCTTGAGCGCCTGATCGGTGAGCTTGGCGAACTCGCTGGTGAGTGCCGCGCCCTTGACCTCGAGCGCTTTGAGGGTCTGGTCCGCAACGCGCGCCACCTCGCCACCGAGGTTCTGGCCGCGGGCATCGAGGGCGGCGAGGAATCCGCTGCTGCCCGCGTCGAGCACACGGGCAAGTTCTTCGCTGCGCTGGCCGAGCGTCGACGCCAGCTCTTCGGTCTTGCCGGACATGCTGCGGACGACTTCGGCGCTGGCGCCCAGCAGTGTGCGCTCGACGTCGCCGGCGTTCTGCGCCAGCACCTTGCCGACACCGGCCGCCAAGGTTGCCAATGTGCGTTCGGTGTCTTGCGCACTCGAGCGGATCGATTCCGACGCCGATGCGGCTGCCGTGCCGAGGGTGCGCTCGGTGTCTTGCGCGCTCGAGCGGATCGATTCCGACGCCGATGCGGCTGCCGTGCCCAACGTGCGCTCGATGTCTTGCGCGCTCGAGCGGATCGATTCCGACGTCGACGCGGCCGCTGCGCCCAGCGCCCGCTCGGCGTCGTGCGCGCTCGAGCGGATCGAACCCGACGCCGATGCGGCTACCGTGCCCAACGTGTGCTCGATGTCTTGCACGCTCGAGCGGATCGATTCCGACGCCGATGCGGCGGCCGTGCCCAACGCGCGCTCGATGTCGTGCGCGCTCGAGCGGATCGATTCCGACGTCGATGTGGCCGCCGTACCCAACGCGCGCTCGGCGTCCTGCGCGCTCGAACGGATCGATTCCGCCGTCGATGCGGCTACCGTGCCCAGCGCGCGCTCGGCGTCCTGCGCGCTCGAACGGATCGATTCTGCGGCGGACGTCGCGGCGGTACCGAGGACACGTTCGACGTCGCTCGAGCTTGAGCCGACCGCCTGCATGATCGAGGCAGTAGCCGAACCCAGGCGCTGCTCGATGTCGTCGGCGGCAGACCGAATGGTCTCGGCGCTCGAAGCGGTCAGGACGCCGACCCGGCGCTCGGCATCCTCTGTGCTGGCGACGATGCGTTCGCTCAGCGATGACGATAGGCCGACCAGGGCGCGTTCGGCCACGCTCGCCCCGGCGCGGATGGCTTCCGCCGACGCCCGCGCCGCGCCATCGAGCGACTGCTCGGCCTCGCGGACACCGCCGCGGATGGTCTCGGCGCTGGAGGCGGCAAGCGCCTCCAGCGAGCGCTCGGCGTCGCGCGTGCCGACCCGTAACGCCTCGCCCAGGGACGAGACCACGGCCTCGAGCGAACGACTGGCTTCCTGCGCGCCGGTGCGGATCGTATCGAAGGTTATCGTCGTAAGCGGAGCAAGCGAGCGCTCGGCCTCCGAAGCGCTGGTGCGGATCGCCTCGACGATCGACGATGCCGACGCTTGCAGTGACTGCTCAGCCCCTTGCACGCCCGTGACGATCGACGCGGTTGTCGTGGATGCCAATGCTTGCAGCGACTGCTCGGCGTCATGGGAGCCGGTGCGGATCGCCTCGGACGTCGATGAGGCCAGCAGCACGAGTGATCGCTGTGCGTCCTGCGCGCCGCCGCGGATCGCGTCCGCGGCCGATGCCGCAAGCGCATTGATCGACTTCTCGGCCTCGCCGGTCGCGGTCTTCATCGACTGATTGAGCTGGTCGGCGCGATTGGCGAGCGCGTTGGCGACTGCCGAGCCGCGCACTTCGAGCTGACTGGTCGCAGTTTCGACGCGATCGATAAGCAGCTCTTCGAACCTGCCGATGCGGGTGTCGAGGCTGTCGGCAATCTCGATCGCGCGCGAGCCCAAGCCCTTGCTGATCTCCTCGGCCTTCATCACCAGTTGATCGACCAATCCGCCGCTGCGGTCGCTGATCGCCGCGGTGAACTCGGCAAATCGGCTGTCGAGCGAGGCCACCACGCCCTTGCCGCCCTCCGACAGGGTGCGCGCCAATTCAAGCGCGCGCGTGCCCAAAAGATCGTTGAGCGAGTTGGCGCGGCCATCGAGCGTCTGTTCGACGTGCAGGATCCGCTGCGCCAGCGTGTCGGCGATCTCGCGGGCGCGCGCCTCGCTGCGGCTGTCGAACTCCTCCGCGTGGGTGCGCAGCGTTTCGGTGATCTGAGCGACCTTGCTGCCGACGCGCGCCTCGAAGCTTTCGGCGTGGGCGCGCAGCGTCTCGGTCGCGTCGCCCATCTTGGCGCCGGTGCGGCTTTCGAATATGTCGAGATGCGACTGCAGCGTCTGCGTCGTGTCGGCCATTTTCGCCGTCGACCGGCCGTCGAAAATCTCGAGCTGCGACTGCAGGCCCTTGCTGATGTCGGCCATCCGCTCATTGGCGCGGGCATCGAAGATGTCGAGATGCGACTGCAGGCCCTTGCTGATGTCGGCCATCCGCTCGTTGGCGCGGGCGTCGAAGATGGCGAGATGCGATTGCAGGTTCTGCGTCGCGTCGGCCATTTTCGACGTCGACCGGCTGTCGAAAATCTCGACCTGCGACTGCAGGCCCTTGCTGATGTCGGCCATGCGTTCGCTGGCGCGGGCGTCGAAGATGTCGAGCTGCGAGTGCAAACCCTTGCTGATGTCGGTCATCCGCTCGCCCGCACGGCCCTCGAAGATGTCGAGCTGCGATTGCAGGGTGCGCGTGACGTCGCTCATCCGCTGCTCCGCCCGCCCCTCGAAAATATCCAGCTGCGACTGCAGCGTCTGCGCGACGTCCGTCATCCGCTCGCCGGCGCGTCGGTCGAAGCTTTCGATCTGCGTGCGCAGGACCTCGTTGACGTCCTCGGCGCGGCGCGACAGGCGCTCGACCAGGTCGATGCCGTGGATCTTGACGGTGCGGTCGAACTCGCCGAGGTGGTCGGTAATGACCTGGCTCAAGCTTCCGGCATCGCGCGAGATCTTGTCGGCGAGCTCCGCGCCGCTGTGCGTGATCACGTTTTCGAAATTGGCGAGGCGCGTCGAGAGCACGTCCTGCAATGCATCGGTGCGGGTGCCGATCACGTTCATGAGCTGATCGGCTTTGTCGCGGAAGGTCTCGGTGACGTCGGTCCCGCGTGACAGGATGGTCTCGGTGATGCGCGCGCCGGCCTCCTCGAGCTTGGCGACGACGTCGCCGCCGCGCAGGCTGAGGTCGAGGGCGAGCGAGTCGCCGCTCGCCTTGATGCTGTTGTTGACCTCGTCCGCGCGCGTGACGATGGTCTCGGCCATTCGGCTGCCGGTGTCGACCAAGGCTGCCACCACTTCGCGCGAGCGCGCGGCGAGCTCGTCGGACAGCTTTGCCGTCAGGGCGTTGAGCTCGGAACCCGGCGTCCTCGGTGCGCCGGACCAGCTCGTCGCCGAGCGCCGTGGTCTTCGCCTGCAGACCATCGGCGATGCGGTCGAGCCGCGCCGACAGCGTCTGCGACAGGTCGCCGGAGATATCGACGATCTTGTCGGTCAATTCGTCGGTCTTGAAATTGAGCGCGGCAACGAGACGCGTGTTGGCGGCGTCGAGCGTGCGGCTGACCTCGTCGCTCGTCCGGTTGAGCTGGTCAAGCAGCTCGCCGCCGCGATCGCCGATCGCATCGATCATGGAATCGCCGGCGCGTCCGAGCGCGACCGTGATGTGCTCGCCCTTCTCGGCGAGCGAGCGGGTGATGCGTTGCGCCGCGTCGTTGACGCTCGACGACACCAGCTCGCTGACCGAGGTGACGTCCTGGGTGAGACCCATATGCACGCTGGTGATGGAATTGCGGATCTGATCGGCCTGGCCGATCAGGGAATTCGCGCTGGCTGGCGAGATCCTCGATCAATCCGCGGATGCGCAGCTCGTTGTCGTTGTAGGCGCGCTCGAGCGCGGCGACTTCGTTGTGCACTAGCGATTCCAGCTCGCCGGCGCGCGCGAGCGCGCGCTCGACTCCGTCGCCCATGGCAGCGACCTCGCGCCGGATCGCCTGACCGACGCTGACGATCGACTCGCTGGCGATCGATTCCGGCTCGGCGAGGCGCATCGCCACTTCCGTCATCGAGCGCGAGATCATCCGCAGTTCCTGCGCCCGCGAGACCATGTGGGCGAGCACGAAGAAGAACACGATCGGGACCAGGATGGCCGCGCTGATCGCGAGCAGCTGCGGAGTTCCAGCGAGGCCGAGAGCAAATGCCGACCGCCAGCTGCCGCCGAGATACTGCCAGGCAAGGGCAAGCGCCACGGCCGCCCAAGCGAGCGACAGCAGCACCGCGACCACGTAGGGCGTGCGCGACGGCCGCTGCTGCAGCGCCTGCAACAGTTGCCCCACCGACCGCCGGTCGTCGTTGGCGGCGGCGCGCCGCGGCGCCGCCTGCTCGGCCGTCTGCGGCGTCTCCTCGTAGAACAGATCCTGGTCTGCCGCAGGGCGCTGGCGACGGGGCCAGGTGTCGATGGCGTCGGCCGATCCCGGGGGGGCGCTGCTTGGGTGTCCGGGCGCGGTTTCCCGCAGATTGAGCGCATCCTGGATTGCCGACAATGCCGCTTCTGTCGGGTCCTTCACCATCCTCGGTGTATTCGCCATCTTTTTCGTTGCCTCGTGTCGAAACTGTCAGCCAGGATGAATGCCGGGACCATCGGGCCCCGCGGGTGCACCGTCGCATGTCGACCAGACTTGGGCTTCGTTCCCCCATTGAGCCGGCGCCGGGGTCCCCGCGCCGCACCGACATGCACCGCCGCCCGGTCATCCTAACCGTGTGCCGGACCGAAAGAAACCGCCGCCGGTAACCACTCTTTAATCATCGTTAACGGGTGAGCCTGATGCGTCGCAGCGAGTGAGTTGGGAGTGGGCGAGGCGCCGGAGCCCGTGCCACGGCCGACCGAGCCCCAACGGCGCTATCTCGAACGCGGATTGACGGAGCCGGGCGGCAAGCTGCCGCTGTTCGACCGCGGGGGGCAGGCGATCCCGCACAGGACCGTCGAGGCCTGCCTCGCCCGCGGTTGGGCGGAACCCTGGTTCCACAACCCGATCAAGCCGGACTGGCTGGTCTGCAAGCTCACTCCGGCGGGCTACCGCGCCCTCGGCCACGAGCCGCCGGCGGTCGAGCGCGCATCGCCGCCTGACCGTTGAGGCGTTTACCGGGTGTTCAGCAATTCGGGCGGTTCTTATGGGCTGAAGCCGGGGCCAGCTGCCGCGATTCACCGGATTTCGAGGAGTCCGGGTGAGGATCGGCAGTGGAGCCGAGGCAAACGGCCATGCGGGAGCTAAGCCATGATCGAATTGGGTGCAGCCGTCCGCGGTCTCGCCGGCGAACCGCCGCCGGGAAGCGACGAGCGGCCGATCGACCTCGTCCACCTCGCCCGCATGACGCTCGGCGACCGCGGCCTGGAACGGGAAGTGCTGCAGCTGTTCGTGCGTCAGGCCGCCGTACTGCTCGACCGGATGGAAGCCGCCAACGCCGATACGGTGGTAATGCTCGCCCATACTCTGCGCGGCTCCGCGCAGGGCCTCGGCGCCTGGCGCGTGGCTGCCACCGCCGAAGCGGTCGAGCGGGCCGCCGATGTCGAAGCGCTTTCCCGGGCGCAAACCTCCCTCCGCGCAGCCGTGGAGGAAGCCAGCTCCGTCATCACCGACCTGCTACGGGCGCATTAGCCGCGCGCGAGGTTCGTGTGCCTCGTCGGCCGTACTAGCGGGGCGCGGCTCGAGCCGATATAGGAGGCGGCCTTGTCCGTCTCCTCATCGAGTTCGCATGCCCAAGATCACCTATATCGATTCCGGCGGCACCTCCCGCGTGATCGACGCCGAGCTCGGCTCGACCGTCATGGAATCGGCCATCAAGAACGGCGTCCCTGAGATCGAGGCCGAATGCGGGGGCGCCTGCGCCTGCGCGACCTGCCATGTCTATGTCGACGAGCAGTGGTTCGAGACCACCGGCGGTCCCTCGCCGATGGAGGAGGACATGCTCGACTTCGGCTACGACGTGCGGCCGAACTCGCGGCTGTCGTGCCAGATCAAGGTGACCGAAGGACTTGAAGGGCTGGTCGTGCGCACCCCGCCGCGGCAAGCATGAGTTAGCCCGCAACGGCCCATCGCCGCAGGCGTGCGACCAAGTCGTCAGGCAAGGGCCGCGACCGGCGCGTGGCGGCGTCGATCAAAACCATGGTGGCGCGGCCGGTCGCCGCGCACAGTCCCCCGTCGAACAACGCGTGTGCGAAGGTGAACGAGGTGCGGCCGATCTGCGCAATGCCGGTGCCGATCTCGACCGTGCCGGGATAGTGCAGCTCGCGCAGGAAATCGATCTCGGTGCGCGCCAGCACGAACGTCGTTCCGGGGACAAGCAGGCCATGTTCGGGGTGGCGGATCAGCTGCACGCGTCCGCTCTCGAAGAAGCTCGCGAACACGGTGTTGTTGACGTGCCGCTGCGCATCGAGATCGCCGTGCCGAATTGTATGGGTGGTGCGGTCGGGGAAATCGGTCAGCGCCGGCGGTGGAACGCGAGAGCGCGAAGGTGACGGGTCGTGCAAGGCAAATACCCCCGAAACGCGGGCTGTTAAACGGCGAAATGCGGCTTACATCAAGGGCCAAGACGACATTCCTACCGTTCGGCCACGCCCCTTCCCCTGGCGCGCGCGAGCCGCTAGACAGGCGCCCGATTGTAACGGACTGAGCCTGGGCATGCATTCGATACCCGACCCGACGCCGGGGCCGATCAAGACCGACGTGCTGATCATCGGCGCGGGGCCCGTCGGCCTGTTTGCCGTGTTCGAACTCGGCTTGCTCGATATGAAGGCGCATCTTGTCGACATCCTCGACAAGATCGGCGGCCAATGCGCCGAGCTCTATCCGGAGAAACCGATCTACGACATCCCGGCGATCACCATGGTGAGCGGCCAGGGCCTGGTCGACGCGCTGATGGAGCAGATCAAGCCGTTCGGCGCGACCTTCCATCTCGGCGAGATGGTGGAACGGGTCGAGCGCATCGGCAATCCCGGCTTCCGCGTGACCACCGACCGCGGCAAGGTGTTGGAGGCCAAGGTGATCGTGATCGGCGCCGGCGGCGGCTCGTTCCAGCCGAAGCGCCCGCCGATCAACGGGATCGAGCCCTACGAAGGCAAGTCGGTGTTCTACGCCGTGCGCCGGATGGAGGATTTCCGCGACAAGCGGCTGCTGATCGTCGGCGGCGGCGACTCGGCGCTCGACTGGACGCTCAACCTGCAGCCGCTCGCCAAGCACCTGACGCTTCTGCACCGGCGCGACGACTTCCGCGCCGCGCCCGACAGCGTCAACAAGATGCGCGCGCTGGTCGCGGCGGGCGCGATGGATCTCAAGATCGGCCAGGTGACCGCGCTCGAGGGCGAGGGCGGCATGCTCACCGGCGCGGCCGTGAAGGGGAGCGACGGCGCGGTCTCCACGGTCGCGTGCGGCGCCATGCTGCCGTTCTTCGGCTTGACCATGAAGCTCGGTCCGGTGGCGAACTGGGGTCTCGAGCTCAAGGACGACCTGATCCCGGTCGACACCGCCGCGTTCGAGACCAGCGAGCCCGGCATCTTCGCGATCGGCGATATCAACTGGTATCCCGGCAAGCTCAAGCTGATCCTCTCGGGCTTCCACGAGGCCGCGCTGATGGCGCAAAAGGCGCACCGCTACGTCTTCCCCGACAAGCGGCTGGTGTTCCAGTACACCACCTCCTCGACCAGCCTGCAGAAGAAGC
Source organism: uncultured Alphaproteobacteria bacterium (assembly GCA_963738705.1). Taxonomy (GTDB): domain Bacteria; phylum Pseudomonadota; class Alphaproteobacteria; order Rhizobiales; family Xanthobacteraceae; genus CAVTXS01. The sequence goes on along the minus strand of CAVTXS010000045.1, from coordinate 197,958 downwards.
TCGGCGTGGCCTGACTTAGCCGCAACGCTATTGTCTCGCCCCAACCGCCCCCATGTCGGCAGGCGGCGGCAGCGGCTCGGCGCGGATCGGCGCATCGGGCGGGAGCAGGCGGAGTACCTCGCGCACCGCCGGCAGCGCGGCGTCCGCCATCGCCGCATGGCCCTCTGCGGTCGGGTGGATCGCGCCGCCGTAGACCGCGCTCAAGACGCCCCACATCGCGTCGTGGATATCGGCCGGCACCCCAGACATGCCGTCCGGATAGGTCATCGAGGTGAAGTAGCTGTCGTTGGCGGTGCGGATCCAGCGCTCGCGCGCCGCGTACGGGCGGAACTGCCGCACGCTCAACTCGCACGCCAGCGGGCGCTCCGCGCCGCTCACACTGCCCTTCTCGAAGCTCGCGCCTTCGAGCGAGAAGCACGCCTTGTCGAATTCCGGGTCGTTGGCGCCGCGGGCGCAGAAACCGCGGTCGGCGAATGCCGCCTGATGCGCGTCGACGAACGTCATGCGGTCGGCAGCGTCGCGGCATCCGGCGCCGCCCTCGCACAGCGCCAGCGCGCGCATGGCCGGGAGAAAGTGCCGCTCGACGAAGTCAGAGGCCTGCGCCACCCGTTCGGCATTGACGACGAATGCCGGATGGATGTCGAAGCCGTCCTGACCACCGGGACACGGCGCGCCACCCTCGTAGCGCGTCGGATTGGGATACGACACATAGGCCACCCGCGAAAGGTCGCCGCCGACAAGCGGCTTCAACGCGCCGCGCAGCTTCGCAAATCGCAACGGCAGTTGCGCCCGCAGTGCCGCACGCGCGTCCTCCACGCTGGCGATCCCGCCCGATCCGGCGAGCAGCGTGCGCTCGGTCGTCTGATCGAGCAGCACATTGGCGACGAGCTCCGAGAAATACACGTCGTTCGCCCCGGAGGTCAGCAGCACGAGATCGAACGTGCGGCCTGGCTGCGCGCGCTGGGCCGACTTCAGAGCGGCCGCCATCTGCGCGATCTGCGCCGGCACGCTGCCGGGGCAGGCGCCGGTGCGTCCGCGGCCGCCGCAGGTGAGCTCGCGCGCGCGCCGCGACGCCAAAAGGCCGCTTTCGATCCCTGCGCCGGTGCAGGCGAGCGGCAGGAAGGTGATGGCCACTTGCGGATTTTCGACCGCCAGCGCCAGCGCGGCGCGCAGTTGGTAGCCGTAGAGCGAGCGGTGACAGGCGGCGCTCATCCAGTTGGCGCCGCGCGCGGCCCAGTCGCGGCTGGAACGATCGCCCCCGGCCGTGGTCTCGCAGGTCTTGTTTCCGGTAAAGCCGGCGCGGCCGGGCCGGAAGTACTCGTTGCCGCCGAAAAAGCGGCGGAAGCAGAAGCCTCCGTCGTCCAGCATGATCGCCCGGTCGGGATTGCCTTCGCCGGACGCGACCGAGTCGCCGATGCCGGCGATCAGCAGATCGCGCACCAAAATCTCGGCGGTGGCGCGCTGCGCGGTCCCGTCGGCGAGCGCGACCTCGACCACTGCGACCGTCGGACGGCCGTAGGGCACCCGTAGTCGTACTTCCTCGGCGCAGGGGACGCTCGGCTGCTGCGGCTCGTGGTCGACGCTTTCAAAGCGCCAGCTGCACGTGGCGCCGATAGGGGCATTGGCCGCCATGACCCCGACCCGGTGGTCGGTCGGCGCGAAGTAGGACTTGCGCGTCCCGTCGCGCTCGCAGATCTCCAGGAGTTGTCCGGCGGCATCGACGCACAGGCTGTTGAGCGTCAACCGGGCCCAGCCGTGGCCGCCGCTCGCGTGCGCGAGCCGCCGTTCCGTGCCGAGCACGCCGTCGCCGCGGTCGGCGGCGAGGTGACGCTGGAAGTCGGCCTCGTTGCGGAAAAGGCGGAAGCGGTTCTTGACTTCCCAGGTGACGCGCATTTGGGCGTCGGTCGTCGCCACCTGCGCCGGTGCGCGGTCGACCGTCACCGCCACAAAGGCGGCCAGCAAGCCAGCAACAGCAGCCAGACGCATCGAGACCTCTTGGACGGGGTCCCGTTCAAGCGCGCGATGGCGACGAAATAAGGGCAGGGCGGACGATGGTGGCCGCTGCTGCCGTCGGTCGGGCGGCAGATCCGGCGGAAAGCGGCGCAGGCAGGGCCGGCCGGGGATCCATGACCCCGGCGATGCCGATATGGTAGAGACAGGAGCCGTTGAGTTCGGCGCCGCGTTTCGCTCCCGCCGGAATAAGCCACGTTCCCGCTTCCGTTGAGCCAGCTCGATGTTCGTCACGTTCTTCACCGAGCTCAAATCCGCCGGCCTGCCGGTGACCTTGCGCGAGTACCTCACGCTGATCGAGGCGATGGAGAAGGACCTCGCCGGCCGGCGGGTGGAGGACTTCTACTATCTGTCGCGGGCCGCGCTGGTGAAGGACGAGCGCAACCTCGACAAGTTCGATCGTGTGTTCGGACACGTATTCAAGGGGCTCGATCTCCTCGAGCAGGCGCTGGCCGCGGAAATCCCGGCGGAGTGGCTCAAGAAGCTCGCGGAAAAATACCTCACCGAGGAGGAGAAGAAGCTGATCGAGGCGATGGGCGGCCTCGATAAGCTGCTCGAAACCCTGCGCAAGCGGCTCGAGGAGCAGAAGGGCCGCCACCAGGGCGGCTCGAAATGGATCGGCACGGCCGGCACCTCGCCGTTTGGCGCCTACGGCTACAACCCGGAAGGCGTGCGCATCGGCCAGGACGGCAACCGCAACTTCCGCGCCGTGAAGGTGTGGGACAAGCGCGAGTTCAAGGACCTCGACGGCGAGGTCGAGCTCGGCACCCGCAACATCAAGCTCGCGCTGCGCCGCCTGCGCAAGTTCGCGCGCACGGGCGCGCCCGAGGAGCTCGACCTCGACGGCACCATCAAGGAGACCGCGCACAAGGGCTACCTCGACATCAAGCTGCGCCCCGAGCGCCACAACACCGTGAAGGTGCTGTTGTTCTTCGACGTCGGCGGCTCGATGGACTGGCACGTGAAGCTGGTCGAGGAGCTGTTCTCGGCCGCGCGCACCGAGTTCAAGCACATGGACTATTTCTACTTCCACAACTGCCTGTACGAGCGGGTGTGGAAGGAGAACCGCCGCCGCTGGCAGGAGACCACGCCGACCTGGGAGGTGCTGCACAAGTACCCGCACGACTACAAGGTGATCTTCGTCGGCGACGCCTCGATGTCGCCTTACGAGATCACGCAACCGGGCGGCTCGGTCGAGCACTTCAACGAGGAGGCGGGCGCGGTCTGGCTCGAGCGCCTGACGCGCACCTATCCGCACGCGGTGTGGCTCAACCCGGTGCCGGAAGACCGCTGGGACTACACCTACTCGATCAAGATGGTGCGCCAACTGCTCGCCGACCGAATGTATCCGCTCACCCTCGGCGGGCTCGACCGCGCGATGCGGGAGCTGGTGCGCTAGCCGGCCGCTGCACATCGCAGCCCAGAAACGAGGTTCGCACCATGGCCGCAATGCCTTCGACCTGGCGCGCGGCGGCCTTGGCGTGGCGCGACGTGCGCCGCGCATTTGTGGCGATGCCGGCGCTCGCGGGAATGACGCTCGCGATCGTCACCTCGCTCGGATTGGTCGAGATACTTGCGCCGCACCCTGGGAAGGACAGCCAAGGCTTGAGCTTGCTCCTGGGTTTGGCGCAGGCGTTCGTTCAGACCCCCTACCTCATCGCCGTGCACCGCTTCATCATTCTCGGCGAGGTGACGCGGCGCTACGCCCTCGCGCCGGCGGAGTTGCGTTTCCAGCGGTTCTTCGGCTGGTCGGTGGTGCTCTTGTTGATAACGTCTGTGCCGACTTTATTGATGCAGCTGTTGCCCTTTCGATGGGCTTGCAGGTCGCCCTGACTTTTGTCTACGTGGTTGTGATCACCGTCCTGAGCTTGCGGGTCACCATCTTGTTCCCGGCGGTCGCGGTCGATGCGCCGGGGGCGACTTGGGGCAATGCGATCGCCGACACGAAGGGCTATGCTCTGCGCATCTTCATCGTCGGCCTTGTGACGCTATTTCCCCTGCTCGTCGTTGGCGCACTGCTGCTTTATGCGGCCGGCGGGAGATGGCCGGCAGGTATCACCGGCAAACTCGTGGCGAGCGTTTCAAGCAGTGCCCTGACCCTGCCCGCGCTCACGCTGTTGGTGGTCATCGCATCGCGTTTTTATGAATGGCTCGGCGAGCGCGTGACGAGGCCGGACAGCACGGGCGGTTGAAGCTCTTAAGAGGGGTAGCCCGCCTTGTAACCGAGCACGCAAGGGAAAACGCCGATGTCTCGCGATGTGCCTTCCGCCTCGCAGGCGGCGTCTTTGGTGTGGCGCGACGCGCGCCGCACGCTCACAGCGATGCCGGCGCTCGCCGCTGCCGTGGTCGCGATCGTCGTAGGCCTCGGGTTGATCGAGTCGCTGCTGGCCGCACGGCACGAGAGCGGCGAGCTCGCGGCGAGCTTCCTCTCCAGCCTGGTGCAAGCTCTGCTTCTTACGCCCTACCTGATCGCGGTGCACCGCTTCGTCATTCTGGGCGAGGTAACCAAGCGCTATGCGCTGACGGTAGGCGATCGACGTTTCCAGCGTTTCTTTGGCTGGTCGGTCATCCTGACCCTGATTTCGTTTGCGCCGCTTTTTCTCGGGCTGCTGCCATTTCCGCCTGAATATCGCTGGGTGGTCCTGCTGATCTCGATCGCCATTGCCATCGTGGTTGCGGTGCGCATCACGATTCTGTTTCGGGCGGTGGCGGTCGATGCGCCGGGTGCGAGCTGGCGCAACGCCATGGCCGATACGGCAGGCTTTGCCTGGCGCATCTTCATGACCAGTCTCATCACTGTATTCCCTTGCTTGCTGGTCGCCGCGGTCGTTATGTCCGTCGCCGACCCGGCCGCGCCCGGGATCACGATCGCCAAGCTCTTGGGCGCTGTCGCCATCGGCATTCTCGCAGCCGTGATGGCCGCCATGCTGGTTGTCGTCGCGTCGCGGTTTTACGAGTGGCTTGGGGACCGGGTCGGCAGGCCAACGTCGGCCTGACGCGCGCCCAAGGCAGTACTGCCGAACGGCGCGTCCCGTTCTGCGAACGGCTGTGCAACGCGCGCCTTGCGCATGCATAAGAAAGGGCAGGGGTCATGTCCCTTGACGGTCATGAACCCCTGCCCCGTGCCTCTGACTAGGAGGACAGCGCGGCGACCATAGCCTTGCGGTCGGCTGCGTCGCAAGCGTTTTACGTTCACAATTCTTGGCTAAGCCGAGGATAAGCAGTTCTTGGAAGTAAATGAGGGTGCACTGATCCCCAGCCAGTAAGCAAAACCGGCTAATTAATGAAGGTTAAGTACCGTGAATGTACAGCCCTGGTGTTCGAACGAGCGCCCTTCCGGTTTTGTCATGACTTCTGTTTCAAGATGAATCGCCGAATCCGGCACTGACTCGGGATCAATTCGAAGGCGCCGGAAATCGACTCTTCCAGAGGCTCTCCGGTCGACGCTCGCCTCTTTGCACCCCTCCTGACGGAGCGCGACCCGGCGGTCTGCCGGCGGGATTCGGAGGTATTGGGGTGCGCTACGACCTCTTCGCAACAAACAGACCCTCCCGCAGCCGGAACGTCCACGCCCCGTCCTTCTCGGTCGGCTTGAGGACGGCCGCAACCGCCGGCGTCGCCTCGACCAGCATCGCCCGCAGCAGCGCCTGCATGGTGGCGTCATGACGCGAGGCCCAGCTTGCGAACTCCATGTCCTTTTCGATCTCTTCCTCGTGCACGATCGCAAAGCCCGCCCCCGCAAGGGCGGCGCGCCATTCCGCCATCGTCCACGCGCGCAAGTGGCTCGGATCGCGGAAGCGCTCGAAGGCGTTGACGTAGTCGCCGACGCTGCCGGCCGGCACCACGTTGTCGACCAGCGCCAGCACGCCGCCGTCCTTGAGCACGCGTCGGGTCTCGTCGAGGAATTTTTCGATGCTTTCGAAGTGATGCGGCGCGATCCGGCAGGTGACGAGGTCGAAGCTTTGGTCCTCGAACGGCAGCGCCTCGGCCTTCGCATGGGCCACCCGCACGTTGGCCAGCCCGCGCCTCGCGATTTCACCGCGCACGACGTTGAGCATCTCATCCGTGATGTCGGTCGCCCAGACCCGCTCGACATGCGGCGCAAAAGCGTAGGCCGTGTGTCCGGCACCGGTCGCCACGTCCAAAATGCGCCAGTCGGGCTGCGGTTGCGCGAGCGTCACCATCCGGTCGAGGCTTGCGCCTTTTGCATGCGGCGCGCTGGTGAGGTAGTGGGCGGCCGTGCGGCCGAAATGTTCCTGCGACAGCGATCGCGACATGGGATTATCCATCCAACCGGCCTAGCGTGCCGGCCACCAGCGTAGCACGGAGGAGGAACCGCCATGCCAGCCGAACGCTTCGATTTTCCCAACGCCAGAGGGGAACGGTTGGCGGCGCTGCTCGATCGTCCGCCCGGGGAGCCGCGGAGCTATGCCCTGTTCGCGCACTGCTTCACCTGCGGCAAGGACGTGCACGCGGCCAAGCGGATCGCGTCGGCGCTGACCGCACTCGGCATCGCGGTGCTGCGCTTCGACTTCACCGGGCTTGGCGCCAGCGAGGGGGAGTTCGCCAACACCACGTTTTCGTCCAATGTCGCCGATCTCGTGGCCGCGGCGGACCACCTGCGCGCGACCCGACGCGCCCCCGCCCTGCTGATCGGCCACAGTCTCGGCGGCGCCGCCGTGCTGGCGGCGGCCGGCGCCGTACCGGAGGCGCGCGCGGTGGTCACGATCGCGGCGCCGAGCGACCCCGGGCACGTCGCCGGCCTGTTGCGCGACCGCGTTGAAGACATCCGAACGCAGGGCGAAGTCGAGGTCGCGATCGCGGGCCGGCCGTTCCGCATCCGCCGCGAGTTTCTCGACGACATCGCCGAGCAGCGCCTGACCGCGCAGACCGCGCAACTGCGCAAGGCGCTGCTGATCTTTCATTCGCCGGTCGACCAGATCGTCGGCATCGAGAATGCGAGCCGCATCTTTGCCGCCGCCAAGCATCCCAAAAGCTTCATCTCGCTCGCCGACGCCGATCACCTGCTCAGCCGCCGCAGCGACGCCGTCTACCTGGCGAACGTCCTGGCGGCGTGGGCCGAGCGTTATCTCGACGCCGCGCCGCAGCCGCCCGAGATCGAAGATGCGGCGCCCGGCGTCGTCGTGACCGAAACCCGCGAGGGCCGCTTCCAGCAGCTGGTGCAGGCCGGCAGGCACCGCCTGCTGGCCGACGAGCCGGCGGCGGTCGGCGGCCTCGACAGCGGGCTGTCGCCCTACGACCTGCTGCTGGCCGGGCTCGGGGCCTGCACCGCGATGACGCTGCGGCTCTATGCCGAGCGCAAGGCGCTGCCGCTCGAGCGCGTGTCGGTCACGCTGACGCACGCGAGAATCCACGCGGCCGACTGCGAGACCTGCGAAACCGAGGAGGGAATGCTCGACCGTATCGATCGCACCATCAGGATCGACGGCGATCTCGATGAAGACCAGCGCCGCCGGCTGTTGGAGATCGCCGACAAGTGCCCGGTGCATCGCACGCTGACCTCGGAGGTCGAGATCCGCACGCGCGAGGAACGGGCTCCCGCAACCGCCTGAGCTATCCGGCCGCCACCAGCGCTACGCCGCCGCCGATCAGCCCGATGCCGAGCCAGGCGCGGGCCGGGACATGCTCCTTCAGGAACAGCCAGGCGCCGAGCACCAGCAGCGGCGGGCTGAACCCCTCGAATGGAAATAGGCGGCTGAGGTCCCAACTCTGCAACAGGCCGAGCCAGAGCAGGAACCAGAGCGTGAGCAGGCCAAGCGCCGCGCCCACGTTGCGGATGATGACGGGCCAAGGCGGCGGCTTGAGATTGGTCGCATTCATCCCGTGCTTGAGGAACAGGTGGCCGCCGACCTCGCAGACCTGGCACAGCAGACAAAGGCCGATGGCAAGCAGCGTCACAGCTCTTCCTCCGCCTTGGCGGCCGGCGCCGCGACCAGGACCACGCCGCACAGAACGAGCGCGATGCCGGCGGCGCGCGTCGAGAGATCGTCTCGTTGAGAAACAGCCAGGCGGCGGCCGGCACCAGGACGTGCACGATGCTGGCCAGCGCATAGGCCCGGGTCAACGGCAGCAGACGCAGGGCGTGCAGCCAGATCAGGAAGCTCAGCGTGTAGCAGGCGATGCCGAGCCAGGTGGTGCCGGATGTCAGGGCCGTGATTCCGAGCACTTCCGATTCGCCGGTCCCTGCGACGCTGCCGGCTGCGCCCTTTTTCAACAGCACTTCCGCAGCGGTGATCAGTAACTGGCCCGCCATGAGCTGAAGATAGGGATTGACGAACGCTCGGCGCGCGCGGCCGCCCGTCATGGGCGGCCCCACAGCTCGGCGTAATTGGCGAATTTTCTGAGTGTCGGATCGTTGCGGGTCGGCTCCAGCAACGGCAACACGCGCTTGAGCACCGCATTCGCGGCCGGCGACGCATGCCGCACGTAAAGATCGAGCGGTTCGAGCAGGCAGCGCAGGTGCAGCTTCGGATCGTAGTTGAGGCTGCTGCTCACGTACCACTGACACCCGTTCGTCATCGCCCAGCTCACGATGTCGCGGAACGTGTAGTGGTAGAGGTGCAGGTCGAGGGCGACCCGGTAGTCGAGCCCCAGATACTCGTCGTAGACGGTGTCGCCTTGCACCAGGCAGACGCTGAAGGCGACGATGCGGCCCTGCTGTCGCCAGACGAAGAAGCGCGCCTTGTCGGGCATCCGGCGTCCGAGCTCGCAGAGATATTCGCGCGTCAGCTTCTCGAACTGCAGGCTCGATCGCTCATAAACCGCAAGGTAGAGCGGGTAGGCCTCGTCGATAAAGGGCGAGATGTCGGTGACGATCTCCATCTCGATCGCCGGCGCCAGCGCCGCCGCCTTCAGCTTGCGGCGCACGTCCTTGCGCGCCGCGCGGCTGAGCGCGCGGCTGAGGTAGTCCTCGAAGCTTGCGTAGTCGATGCGCAGCCGCGTCATCGGCAAGCTGGGAATGCGGGTGTAGGCGTGGTCGCGAAAGCAAGCGAGCGCGTCGCGATAGCGCGCCGGAAATTCCTTGAACACGATCATCGGTGCTCTCAGCGCGCGTGCATGCTCGACGCGCCGCCTTGGCCAAGGCGCCTGCGTGCGAGCGGCGCGTGAGCTCGTCGCCGCCATCGAGGTGCCCTTCTCCGGCCGCACATCCCACCATCAGCGTGCGCATGCGAAGGAAGCGCGGCACCAAGTGGCGGCGGACGAACGCGATCAAGGCCCGGCTTCGGGCGCCCATCCCGGCCGCAAGATCCTGATCGAGCACGAAGAAAGGCTGCACGCCCAGCACCTCGGCGCCGCCGTCCTTGATCGCGAAATAACGATAATCGAACTCCTGGCGAATGGTGTCTTCGACCAGCTCGTAGTAGCGGCGGTCCTTGCGCTGGTTGGCGAAGGCCCGCGGCCAGTGCGAGCACTGCGCGAGTTCCGCGCGCGAAAGGACGGTGACGCTCGTCTGCGGCATGCGATTCCGTGCGGGCGCTCGACGTGGTGCTGTTGTTTCCGGGCACGGGGCTGCCGTCATTGCGGGCATCGAGTAGCGGGATTTTCCACAAAAACAAACTGAAAATACGCAAGCGCCCGCCAAACCCGACGTCGGCATCGTTTCCCATCCCGTCGCGGCCATTGTCCATCCTTTCCGAAAGCGATAACGAGCCATCGAACAGCATCGTTCGAGGCAGGGAGGATCGCGTGGGCCGGATCTTGCTCAAGGGCGGCGCCGTCGTGACGATGGATCGGAACGTTCCGGATCTGCCGCGCGGCGACGTGCTGATCGTGGACGACCGCATCGCCGCGGTCGCCGCCGACCTGCCGGTCCCCGATGGTGCCGAGGTCATCGATGCCTCCGACATGATCGTGCTGCCGGGCTTGATCAACGCCCACGTCCACACCTGGCAGAGCGCGCTGCGCGGCGTCGCGGCGGACTGGACCGTCGCGCAGTACATGCAGGCCATGCATCGGGGGCTCGCGACCCGTTTCCGGCCGGAGGACATCTACATCGCCAACCTGATGGGCGCCCTCAACCAGATCAATTCCGGCTCCACCACGCTGGTCGACTGGTGCCACAACAATCCGACGCCCGCCCACACCGATGCGGCCATCCAAGGCCTGCAAGATGCCGGCATCCGCGCCGTGTTCCTGCATGGCTCGCCGAAACCCGACCCCAAGCCCGGACAGAAACACTTCAGCGAAATCCCGATGCCGCGCGCCGAGATCGAGCGGCTGCGCAAGGGCCGTTTCGCCGCCGACCTCGGCCTCATCACCTTCGGCTTGGCGATCCTCGGGCCGTATTACTCGACCTACGAGGTGACGCGGCAAGACGTTCGGCTCGCGCGCGAATTCGACCTGATCGCCAGCATGCATGTCGGCGGCGGGACCTCGCTGACGGCGCGCGGCTTCGAGCGGCTGGCCGAGGAGGACCTGATCGGCGACAAGCTGCACGTCGTGCACGGCAACGACCTGCCCCCCGAAACCGTTCGGCTGATCGCCGAGCGCGGCGGCAGGTTCACCGTCACGGCCGAGATCGAGCTGCAGATGGGCTACGGCGATCCGCTCACCGGCCTGCTGCACGCGCTCGAACTGCCGGTCACGATCGGATCCGACGTCGAGCCGGCGGCGCGCGGCGACATGTTTGCGGCGATGCGCGTGACCCTGCAGCACGAGCGCAACCGCGCCATCATGGAGACGCTTTGCAAGACCGGCAGCCGGCCCGAAACCATGCCGATCACCTGCCGCCACGCGCTCGAATGGACGACCGTCAATGGCTCAAGCTTGATCGGGCTCGATCGCCGCGTCGGCTCCCTCACCCCCGGCAAGCAGGCCGACGTGATCCTGTTGCGCGCGGGCGACCTCAATATGTTCCCGGTGCGCGATCCGATCGGTTCGGCCGTGATGCAGGGCGGGGTCGCCAACGTCGACACGGTGATGATCGCCGGCCGTGTGATGAAGCGGAACGGGGCGCTGCTCTACCCGGATATCGCAACCAAGAAGGCGGCGCTCGCGCGCTCGGGCGATCGAATTCTGCGCAATTTCGGCCGCTCTCCGCAACGCGCCGCGTAGAGCGGGTCTCGTGATGTTGGTGCACAGCGGCGCCGCCACTTCACCTCGAACTCGGGTTTACCCGAGTTCGATCAATTATCGAGTGGCCGAAGTCGGAAACATCCGACTTCGGCTGAGGAGAGAGCCCGCCCCGGACTTGATCCGGGGTCGGATTCCGCGCGCGAGCGCGGAATCCGGGTGAGGGGGCATTGTCGATGCCGGGGAGGTGGTAACCCCTCACCCGCCCGCGCATCGCTTTGCTCAGTCGACCCCGGATCAAGTCCGGGGCAGGCTCTCTCTTTTCGGGAGGTGAATTGGCGTGAGCGGGATCCGCTCTAAAAAATGCCCACGGACGGCCGACCGAATTGGCGGAACCGGCCCATGCCTCGAACGTTGGCGACGTGATGGGAGGCGTTTCGCGCGAGCTTTGGCCGCGAGCCCTCCGTTGATACCTCCGCAATAAGAAAGGATCGAGCCATGGGCCTGTTTTCCGCCGACATCCACACGATGGATGACCTGTTCCTGCACACGCTGCAGGACATTTATTACGCCGAGAATCAGATCGTGAAGGCGCTGCCCGAGATGATCGAGAAGGCGACCGACAAACAGCTCGCGCAGGGCTTCAAAACCCACCTCGAGGAAACCAAGGGCCAGGTCAAACGCCTGGAACAGGTGTTCAAGCTGCTCGGCAAAGCGCCGCAGGGCGTCGACTGTCCGGCAATCGACGGCTTGATCGAGGAAGCCGAGGACGTCGCCGGGGACATCGACGACAAGCAGGTGCTCGACGCCGCGCTGATCGGCGCCGCGCAGGCGGTGGAGCACTATGAGATCGCCCGCTACGGCACGCTGATGGCCTGGGCGAAGACGCTCGGCCACCAGGACGCCATTCGCCTGCTCAAGCAGAACCTCGACGAGGAAAAGGCGGCCGACGAGAAGCTGAGCAAGATGGCCGAGACGAGCGTCAACCGTAAGGCGGCGTAGCGTCAGCGTGCGCACGTTCTCGAAGCGAAAACCTGCGCACGCGCCGCGTCGCGGCGCTTTGCGCACCCTCATGGCTGCGCTGCGCCCGGATAACGGGCTTCAATTCTCGCGCTGCCCCAAATACCAATCGAGAATCTTCGCGCCGTCCCAGCACGCGACGCCGGGACGGCCGAGGATGTCTTCATAGGTGCGCTCGACGTGCTTGATCCGATGCGGCACGCCCGAGAGGTAGGGGTGCACCGCGATCGCCATGATCTTCGCGCGCTCGGCGCTCTCCGCGTACAGGCACTCGAAATGATCCATGGCGCGCCGATACATCATGTCGGAGGGCTGGTGCTGCAACGCCATCAGCACGATGTCGTGGATCTCGAAATTGTAGGGCAGGGCCACCACCGGCTTGTGCGTCGTCTGCAGCGTCACCGGCTCGTCGTCGAGCACCCAGTCGCCGATGTATTCGATTCCCGCTTCCGAGAGATAGTCGAGCGTGTCGTAGGTTTGCGTCAGTCCCGGCCCGAACCAGCCGCGCGGACGCTTGCCTGAGAACCCCTCGATCGCCTCCATCGCCCGCGCGATGGCGCCGCGCTCGTCGTCGAGCTTGTGCATCGGGATCTGCTCGTAGCCGTGCGCATTGAGCTCCCAGCCGTTGTCGAGGCAGGCCTGCACCACCGCCGGATAGCTCTCGCACGCGCGACCGTTCAAGGTCACCGTCGGCGTGATCTTGAGCCGCTCGAACACCCGCTTGATGCGCCAGAATCCGACCCGCATCCCATATTCGTGCCAGCTCCAGTTCGGGTGGTCGGGTTGCAGCGCCTGCCCCTGCGGCGGCGAGATGGCCATGCGCGCCATCGGGCGTGAAATATCCCAATGCTCGAGCGCGAGCACCGGCCAGACGACGAGGCGAACGCCGTCGGGGAATTTCAGCGGCGGACGTTGGTCGATTCCGGAGAATGGCAGGCGTTCGGACGGGAGCATGATGCCGGCGACTGGCGAAGGGGAGCGGACGCGTGTGAGCAAGAGCGCACGGCATGGACGGCCATGTCAAACCGGTGCGACGGGGCTGCGCTGGCCGATGGCGATGCAAACGGGCAACACCGGGGCAAAAACGCTGCAACAATACGCTAGGTCCTGTTGACGGTCATCGCAGCCACAATGCGATGGCTGCGACGGTGATCATGGCGAGGAAGTTCCTGGCCGTCTTCTCGTAGCGGGTTGCGATGCGCCGAAAGTGCTTGAGCTTGTTGATGCAGCATTCGACCAGATGTCTTTCCTTGTAAATATGCGTGTCGATAGGAAGTTTCTTTGCTCGCGACGGGTGCGATGGAATGACCGCCTGAGCGCTGATCGCTTCGATGTCGGCGCGGAAGTGATCGGCGTCAAAGGCGGTGTCGCCCAACACCCAATCGGCCGGCAACCCATCGATCAAAGCCTTGGCTTGGGTGATATCGTGGCGCTGACCTGCCGTGAGCAGGCATCGCACCGGCAGGCCGAGACCGCGCACGGCCAGGTGGATTTTGCTGGTCAGGCCGCCGCGAGAACGGCCGATGGCCTGATTTTAAGTCCCCCTTTTGCGCCAGCTGCATGCTGGTGTGCCCGCACGATGGTGGAGTCGAGGATCAGATATTCGAAGTCCGGGTCGTCCGCGAGCGCGGTGAAGATGCGCTGCCAGACGCCCCCTTCGCTCCAACGGTTGAAGCGCACGAACACGCTGTTCCACTTGCCGAAAACGCCCGGCAGATCGCGCCACGGCGAACCCGTGCGGGCGATCCATAGCACCGCCTCCACGAACATCCGATTGTCCGCGCCGGTGCCGCCCGGGTCTTCCGGCTTGCCAACACACAGCTTCTCGATGCGCTTCCACTGCCCCTCGCTCAGAACCCGCCGAATCTCTTGCTGCAAGACTGCCTCCTCCGAATCTGCAGTCTTGAATCGCAACTCGAATCCGGCGTGAATCCCCTGACCGTCAACAGGACCTAGCCAACTCGCTTTACCACGCGGGTGTTCACACATTTGCGTGCTGAGGACTTCGGGCCGCGACGCCGGCCGGATCGGCGGGCGTCGATGGGGGGCAATCATGAAAAAGTATCTAGTCGAGCGTTTCCAAAATTCGAATCATTTGCGACGCCTCGAACAGGCCCATTTTCCGATCCAAAGGCGCAACGTCCAAGCGAGCAGTTTCATGGAATTGGTCGTCTAGGCCTGCTGGCCGGGATCCTGGCGGCGCTCGGGGCGATCTGCCAAAGCGCCGAGGCCCAGCCGCGGCGCGCGCCGCGCGAGGCGGCGCCGGACGTCTATATCGGTCCCTTCCGGATCGGCGATCCGGACGTGTTCCTGGTTGGGCATGGGGGTCGGCCTGGCCATGACCGGCGCTTATTTCGCCATCGAGGACAAGCGAAGCCTGCGCTTTGCCGGCGAGACCGGCAAGAACTTCAATGGCGGCGCTTTCGCATTGACCACGGTCGGCTGCATGGCGCTGTCGCCGATGATCGCGTCGATCGTCGTCTACAACACGCAGGGCCGCAATCTGACCCACCGTGAAGCGATGGGAATGGGGGCCGACTGTATCGTTCCGTTCCTCGGATCGCTGATCGTCAACGCTGCGTTCGACGCCCATCCCGAATGGCCGCAGTGATCGCCGCAGCCTAGGCGGTTCGCCGACCGGGCGTCTTTTGGAAGGTGCCCAGGACAAGCTGCGCGAAGCGCAGCGCTGATCCGGGGAAAACTCGCCAACCTCAATATTGCGCGCTCGCCTTACGGCGAGCGCGACTCTTCGCTGGGTCCCGGATCATCGCTCCGGCTTCGCCGTCGCTCGTCCGGGACGCGAACGGTGGCAACCTTCAGGCCTCGAGTTGCGTGTGCCGGTTCAGGTCGGTGCGGATGAGCGCGCGCGGTTCGCGGAAGAATTCCGCTTGCTCGCGCGTCGTGAGCGCCTTTGCGGTCGCCCGGGCGATTTCCACCTGGATCATGATCTCCTGCAAGGTCGAGCGCAGCGCATCTCCGAGGTGCGTCGTTGCGACCCGCGGTTTACGGTGGAACAGCAAGCCGCCCAATTCCTCCTCCAGCGCCTTGATCGCAATGGTGAGGGACGGCTGCGCCACCTTGCAGCGCTGCGCGGCGCGGGTGAAGTTCAACTCGTCGCAGAGCGCAACGAAATAGCGGATCTGCTGCATTTCCATGGGTCCAACTCCTGCTCGTGCTTGGGGCGCGACCGGGTTCCGCCCGGTCGTTTGGCGCGACCCTGTTTGTCGCTGCCCGGCACGATAGGCGCCCGGCATGACATGCGCGTGTGATGAAGCTCACACTGCCGGCGATGTTTGCGTTTTTGACCGCCGCGCCGCCATTGAATGGCCGAGACCGGATGCTAGAACAGCGAATGCCCGACCCTTCCGTGGCCCCGGTCGACGGACCCGCGGCGCCGCCGGACGCGGCGGCCGATTCGGTTTATGCCTTCAAGTCCTCGCTGATGGGGCCGCCGCAGGCGTTTCGGGTGGCTCCCGATGCCCTCGAATGGGACGTCGGCCGCTATTCAGGCCGCGTTGCTTATCGCGACATCCGCCGCGTGCGGCTCATCTACCGTCCGGCCAACCTGCAGACCCACCGGTTTCTGGCCGAGATTTGGGCGGAGCGCACACCCAAGCTGAAGATCGCGTCGGTCTCCTGGGCAGGCCTGACCGAGCAGCGGCGCCAGGACGCGGCCTATAACGCCTTCATCGGCGCCCTGCACCGGCGTTTGACCGAAGCCGGCACGGACGCCGTCTTCGAGGCCGGTTCGCCGCCGTGGCTGTACTGGCCGGGTGTCGCCGTCTTCATCGGCATCGCGTTCGCGATCGTCCTGCTGATCGCGCGCGGCGTGCAGGAGGGGGCCCTGGCCGGAGCGGGCGTCGCCGGATTGTTCCTCGCCTTCTACCTGTGGCAGGTCGGCACCTTCTTCCGCCGCAACCGGCCGGGTCGGTATCGTCCGGACGCCATTCCGGCAGCCGTCCTACCCCGAGGGTAGCTCCGCGTCGGCTTTGCCTTCGCCCCCCCGGCGGCGCATGAGCCCGCCGGCAAGGTCGACCATGCTGGGGGGCGGCAGCGCGGCGAAGGGGAGGGGACGGGCGACCTCGATGGCGGCGAGCCCGAGCCGCGCGGTGAGCAGCCCGTTGAGCACGCCTTCGCCCAGCCGTGCCGATAGCTTGGCGGCGACGCCGTGCCCGAACATCTGCTGCACGATGCTGTCGCCCGCCGCCATGCCGCCGGTGACCGCGAGGTGCGTGATCACGAGGCGCACCAGCCTGATCAGCCCCAGCGTTCCCGGCCGGCCGCCGTACAGCTCGGCCAAGCGCCGGATCAGTTTGAGCGCGGTGATGAACACGAAGATCATGTCGACCGCCGCCCGCGGGCTGACGGCGGTCACGACCGAGACGCGCTTGGCGGCGGCGGCAACGAGCGCCCGCGCCTCGTCGTCGAGCGGCCGCATCAGCTCGCGCTCCGCCAGGCGGACGAGATCGGCACCATCGATGATCTCGCCGAGGTGGCTTTCGAGCGCGGCGCGTCCGCGCGCGAGCCGCGGCGCCGTGCGGGCGAACGCGATGAGGTCGCGCGCGAGTGCGCGGCCCTCTTCGCGGTCGTCGCTGGCGATGACCAGGCTGGCGCGTGCGCGCAGCTTCTCCACCGTCGCCAGCCGCAGCAGCCCCAGAACTTCACGCACCGCGATGATCAGGAGGGCGATCGCCGCGGTCGCCGCCAGCGCCACCCCGGTCCAGCCGAGCCACTCGGCCCTGGCAAACAGGTCCTCAACCAATCCGATGACGGCCAAGCCGGCGGCCAGCGAGAGCAGTCCGCCGAGCGCCGACCAGAACAACGTTGTCCACGGCCATCGCCGCCGCCGCGTCGTCGCCGCCACAGGGACCGCGGCCGCAATCGCAGGTTCCGGCTCCGGGTTGATGACGACGTGGCGGCGACCGGCGGCGCGAGCGGTTTCGCCGAGCTCCAACGGCGACGACACCATCACCTGCGGATCGTCCAGGCGAAACGCCACCGGCCTGCGCTGCTCGCGGTCGTCGCTCATTTGAGACGGTCCCCAAGCAGAAATTGCAGCGTGCGGTCGAGGCGAATATGGGGCAGGGTCGGCGCCGCGGATGAAGCCGGCGGCAGCGCAGGCGGACGAAATCGCAGGAAGCGGAAGGCGGCTTCCCCCGCGGTGTGGGTCGTCGGGCTCCGCGACCTTTCCGGGCTAGCCTCGAACAGGGCCGCCGGTTCGTCGGGAAGGTCGCCGGGGAATACCGCCGTCTCGCTCGCCCCGTCGAAGATCTCGCCGGCGATGCTTTCGCCTTTGAGCGGCGTGCCGATGATCGAAGGCAGGCGCTCGCGTCCGCGCGCGACAATCGCTTCGCGCGTCGCGCGCACCGCCGCAAGCGCTGCCACGTCGATGCGCGCGCCGGAGAATTTTGCGCGCGCGATCGCGCGCTCGGCGATGCGCGCGAGGATGTGCTCGAGGCGATCATGACTGGTGTGGTGCAAGTGGTCGGCCTTGGTGGCCGCAAGCAGGATGCGGTCGATGCGCGGCCGGAACAATGCGCTCAACCAGGTCGGCCGGCCGATCCGGAAGCAGTCGAGGATGGTGGCCAGCGTCGCTTCGAGATCGCGTACCGCCTCGGGCCCGGCATTGAACGCGGCGAGCGCGTCGATCAGCACGATCTGGCGGTCGAGCCGCGCGAAGTGATCGCGGAAGAACGGGCGCACGACCACGTCCTTGTAGGCTTCGTAGCGGCGTTCCATCATCGCCCACAGCGAGCCGGAAGGCGCAGCGCCGCCATCCGGGATGTCGAGCGGTGCGAACGTCAGGGCAGGGGACGCCTCGAGATCGCCCGGCATCAGGAAACGCCCCGGCGGCAGCAGGCTCATGGCGAAGCGGTCGTCGCGGCAGGCTTTCAGGTACGCGGTGAACAGCCCGGCGGCCGTGATCGCGACCCGCTCGTCCTCCGGCTCGCTCGCATCGACCGTGGCGAGGTGGGCGCGCCAGGCTTTGGCCAGCGCTGCGCGCGCGCCGCGCCGCGAGAGCTCGAGCGTCTCCCTCGACCACTCAGCATAGCTCTTGTCGAGCAACGGCAGGTCGAGCAGCCATTCGCCCGGATAGTCGACCAGGTCGATCGTCAGCTTGCGCTCGCGCGCCGAGCCGCGCGCCGACTGATAGACGACGACCAGCCGCAGCTCGCTAATCCGCCGTGTCGATTCCGGCCAGCGGCGCTCGACGACCAGGGCCTTGAGGTGCGATTCGTAATCGAACCGTGGCACCGCGTCGTCGGGCTGCGGCTCGAGTTCGCGCACCGGCGATGCGGCCTTGCGCCATCGCCTCGAACACCGGCATCCGCCCGCCGTGGATCAGGTTGTGGATGAGCGCGGTGATGAACACCGTCTTTCCCGAGCGCGACAGGCCGGTGACGCCGAGGCGAACGGTCGGGTCGAACAGGCCGCCGCCATAGTCGGCTACCGCCCGCGCGGCCAGGCGCGCCTCTTCGGCGATATGGGAGATGAAGGCCACGGGTGGAGAGGTCCAACCTTCGTTCAAGCCGCATCAAATAGGCTTTGGATCGAACCTTTGCCAGCGCTTGTGCCGGTGTCCTGGGCGAGCGACGGCGCAGCCGGAGCGACGACCCGGGACCCAGCAGAAATTTGCGAAGCACAAATATTGCGCGACCGCTTCGCGGTCGCGAGTCTCTGCTGGGTCCCGGATCGTCGCTCGCGCCGACGCGCTCGCTCGTCCGGGGCACGCTCCGCCACGCAATTTGTCGGACGCCGCATCAATCCGGGTCGGCGTCGAGCGCGCGCGGGGTGACGAAGCGGTCGAGCCTGCCGGAATGGGGGGCGAGCGCGCTCCAGGCGTCGATCTGGAAATCGATCACCGCGAGCGCCGCGGTCGGGAACTTCTCCAACAGCCGCTGGCGGGCATCGATATCGCCGGATGCCATCAGCAGGCTCGCCAGCTCCTGGATACCCGGATTGTGACCGACCATCAGCAGGCTATGGGCGGCCGCGTTAGCCGCCCGCAGCGGAATCAGCAATGCCTTCGGATTGGCCTCATACAGCCGGTCGTCAAAGGAGACGTCGAGGTCCTTGCCGAACGCCGCGGCGACGAGGCTCCAGGTCTCTCTCGCGCGCCGCGCGGTCGACACCAAAACTTTGTCGGGCCGCAGGCCGTGCTGCGCCATGTAGGCGCCGACCAGCGGCGCCGCCTCGCGGCCACGCGAAGCGAGCGCGCGGTCGTGGTCGCGCTGGCCGCCAACCGACCAGTCCGACTTGGCGTGGCGCAGGAGCATCAGCCGGCGCATTTTCACCTTCTGGCGTCGTCCCCCGCTTTCGCGCTAGGGCATGCACATATCTCTCGTATCCCATCCGAGGAGGATAATACGAAAGTGCTCCAGGCCATGCCTGTAGGTGATGGGTCCCGGCGGCCTGGAGGAAGGATATCCATCCCATCCGCCCAAACGAGCGATGATCCAGGCGGCCCAGGCGAGGCTTTGCTTGCGGTGGGGATTTTTCTGCAGGGCCGTTTTGCCTTCGATGCGAGTGTTGGTGGCATCGAGGACTGCGATCTCGCGTTCTGGAAAGGCTATACTGGCGGGTTCGTCATCCTTGCCGTCGCGCGCCTGCTGGAGCTGGACCGTAATGGCAGCTGCCTTGGCGGCGACTGCAGTGAGCTTGATCAGACCATCGGCGGTGGCGAGCTGACTATCTTCCAGCCTGAGGCCTTGCAGCTTCAGCAGGCGCCAAAGCTGCTCGATGATCCAACGCTGCTTGTACCAATGGGCGATGCGCCAAGCGCCCTCTGGGTCGAGAACTTCATGAGTGGTGAGCAGTCGCCAGTGCAGGGGCTCAACACCTTTGGGAGGATGAGGCTCGATGAGCTCGACCAAAGTGACGGTCACGCTGGCAGGCAAATGGCGATGTGCACTGCCGCTCGGCCGCCGCAGCGCGACTTGTCCGAACCGCAGCTCCAGCATGGCCGAGCGAGCGGGGCGTCCAGCACGCGCGCGCAGCTCGATGGTTTTTGTATCGGCGAGCGGGAAGCCTTCGCTCGCGGCGAACAGTTTGCTGCCGTCTGCCAGGCAGCGATCCTGCATGGCGCGCGAGATCAGGTGGAAGTGGGGGCCCGGCAGCACCGCCCAAGCGGCGTAGAAGTCGCTCTCGCGATCACCGATGACTGTGACCATCGCGGCTGCGGCCAACACCTTCTTGGCTTCGATGCCCGTGCACACCCAGCGATCGGATTCCCGCTCTTCGAGCCGGCGCTTGTCATGTGGAACGGCGATACGGCCCTTGCGGGTCCAGACATGCCCCGCAACCAAGCCAAGGCAGCTGCCGCTGTCGGCGTCCAATGCCAGCATGCCGTGCACCAGAACACCGCGGCCAACGCCCTTGCCGATCTCCCCCAAGCCGCGCCGACGTGCGGCCGTGGTCCGGAAATTGACCTCGCTAGTATCCTGGACTGCCAGCACGTGCCGGCCAGCCGCCGCCGGGGCAGTCTGCTCGCTCCATCCCTCGATCAGGCGTTTGATCGTGACCTTGCTATTCGCCAAGTACCGGCCGAAGCGAACCTCTTGCGACCGCTGTCCGCCACCAAGCCGGCGCATACACACGCTCGAACGCAATACCATGGCTTCGAGCAGCGCCGCCCCCCTTTATCGAGGCGTCGGTCCCCGAAACGGCCTAACGACCATCTTGCGCACGTCATGTCGACACTCCGGCTGTCCAAAGTGTCAAAAACAAAATCACACAGCCTGGGGGGAGGGGAATCCCAAATCGGCAACCTGAGTCATTCTGCCTCACTCAGATATGTGCATGCCCTAGCGCGAAAGCGGGGACCCAGTAATCACCGACCCCCTAGAACGTCCTGAGAACGGTGCCCGCCTTCACAGGCATGACAGGTCAAGGTTACCGCCCCTCGCGCCGTGCCATGAAGGCGAGGCGCTCGAACAAGTGCACGTCCTGCTCGTTCTTGAGCAGCGCGCCGTGCAGCGGCGGGATCAGCTTCTTGGGGTCGCGCTCGCGCAGCGTCTCCGGCCCGATGTCCTCCACCATCAAGAGCTTGAGCCAGTCGAGCAGCTCCGAGGTCGACGGCTTTTTCTTCAGCCCCGGCACCTCGCGGATCTCGTAGAACAGACGCAGCGCCTCGCCGACCAGCCGCTGCTTGATGCCGGGGAAATGCACCTCGATGATGGCGCGCATCGTGTCGTTGTCGGGGAAGCGGATGTAGTGGAAGAAGCAGCGACGCAGGAACGCGTCGGGGAGCTCCTTCTCGTTGTTCGAGGTGATGACCACGATCGGGCGGCGGCGCGCATGCACCGTCTCGCCGGTCTCGTAGACGAAGAACTCCATGCGATCGAGCTCCTGCAGCAGGTCGTTCGGGAACTCGATGTCGGCCTTGTCGATCTCGTCGATGAGCAGCACCGGCCGCTCGTCGGATACGAATGCGTCCCACAGCTTGCCGCGCTTGATGTAGTTGCGGATGTCCTTCACCCGCGCGTCGCCGAGCTGGCTGTCGCGCAGCCGCGTCACCGCGTCGTATTCGTACAGCCCCTGCAGCGCTTTGGTGGTCGACTTGACGTGCCACTCGATCAGCGGGGCGCCGAGCGCCTTGGCGATCTCCAGCGCCAGCACGGTCTTGCCGGTGCCCGGCTCGCCCTTGACCAGGAGCGGGCGCTCCAGCGTGATCGAGGCGTTGACCGCGACCTTGAGGTCGTCGGTCGCCACATAGGCGCTCGTTCCTTCGAACCGCATGCACTATCCTGCCGTTGACGTGACGGGCCGGACACTAGACAGGGGTTCGCCGTCCAGCAAGGCGGCACCGTCATTGCGAGCCGAAGGCGAAGCAATCCATAACGGCGGCGCAGCGTCTGGATTGCTTCGTCGCTTTCGCTCCTCGCAATGACGGGGTGGGGTCGCTCGCAGGAACGTGATAGCCGATTGAAGGCGGGGCCGTAACGCGCGAGGGCCCCATAACGTAGCTTCGGACGACGACGTCCACATGCGGCGACGAACGGAGGCTTTCCATGCTGCGGCTTCTTGTCGGTTCCTTCCTGGGGCTTGCGGCGATCGGGATGGCCGCGGCGCAAACGGCGGCCCCTCCCGCGGGCGCGGGCCAGCACGCGGTCGCGACCTTCGCGGGCGGCTGCTTCTGGTGCGTGGAGGCCGATTTCGACAAGGTCAAGGGGGTGATCAGCACCACCTCCGGCTATATCGGCGGCCATACCGCCAATCCGACCTACAAGCAGGTGTCGGGCGGCAGCACCGGTCACGCCGAGGCGGTCGAGATCGTCTACGATCCGGCGGTGGTGTCCTATGAAAAGCTGCTGCGCCACTTCTGGCGCAACATCGATCCGCTCGCCAAGGACCGGCAGTTCTGCGACGCCGGTACCGAGTACCGCTCGGCGATCTTCACCCACAACGACGAGCAGCGGCGGCTCGCCGAAGCTTCGAAGAAGGAGATCGAGCAATCCGGGCGCTTCAAGGGCCCGATCCAGACCCAGATCGTTGCCGCCACCCAGTTCACCAAGGCCGAGGAGTATCACCAGGACTACTATTTGAAGAACGCCACCAAATATAAGTTCTACCGGTTCAACTGCGGGCGCGACCGGCGGCTGGAAGAGCTGTGGGGCGCCGACAGAGGAGAAGGCTGACATGGTCACGCGACGCACACTGCTGGCGAGCGCTGCCGGCCTGACCGGCCTCGCCGCGCTGCAATGGAGAATGGAGATGGATGCGAAAGCCGAGGCCCGCTTCGAGATCACCAAGAGCGACGAGGAGTGGCGCCGCCAGCTCTCGCCGGAGCAGTTCAACGTGCTGCGCAAGCACGGCACCGAACGCGCCGGGACGAGCCCGCTCGACAAGGAAAAACGCAAGGGCACGTTCGTGTGCGCCGGCTGCGATCTGCCGCTGTTCGCCTCGGATACCAAGTACGAGAGCGGCACCGGCTGGCCGAGCTTCTACCAGCCGCTGGCGAATGCGGTCGGCACTTCGAGCGACCGGTCCTGGTTCATGACCCGCACCGAGGTGCACTGCCGCCGTTGCGGCGGCCATCTCGGCCACGTATTCGACGACGGCCCGCCGCCGACCGGCAAGCGCTACTGCATGAACGGCATCGCCATGAAGTTCGTGCCGGAGGGCGAAGCGCCGAAGACCGGCTGATACCGCGCAAGGTGCGCAAAGGCGCGCTGAAGGCGCGCGGTGCCCATGTTTGCCTCGCTCATGAACGTGGGCGCGCGCCGCTTGGCGACGCCTTGCCCACCTGCAGCGGGTGTATTGCGTGGGCGTCAGCCATGTAATACGCTCATCCACATGAGAACGCTGACCGTCCGACTGCCCGAGGCGTTGGTAGCGCAGATCGAGGCCGAATCGCGTCAGCGCAGACTGTCGAAGTCCGACGTCGTGCGCGAACGCTTGGGCCGTGGCGCAGAAGTGCGTGGCCGGCGATCCGCGCCGCTCGCCGCCATCGCGGATCTGATTGGCTCAGTGGATGGACTGCCTGCCGATCTCAGCGCACGGAAGAAGGCTTACCTCAAGGCCACTGGCTATGGCCGCAAGCGTCCTCGTTGACGCCGGCTTCCTCGTCGCCCTTCTCAATCGTCGTGACGGCGACCACGGCTGGGCGGCCACTGAGGCCGAGCGCTTGCCGCCGCCTTGGAAGACATGTGAAGCGGCCGTGTCGGAGGCCTTCCACTTGCTGGGCGTGCGCGGCGCGCCGGCCCTCGCCGCACTACTTCGCCGCCGCGCGGTCGTCTGCGCCTTTCAGCTGGGCGACGATGTCGAGCAGGTGGTGAGGCTGATGCAGAAATATGCCGACGTGCCGATGAGCTTCGCCGACGCCTGCCTCGTGCGCATGACCGAGGCGCTGCCCGATCCGGTGCTTCTCACCACCGATACCGACTTCCGCATCTACCGCCGGCACAGCCGCCAGACGGTGCCGTGCGCGATGCCGAGGTGAGCAGTCAGGAATGATCCGCGTGGGCGCGCACCCTCCCTAGCGAGCCATGCCCCCGTGCCGTCGCGCTTCTGCTCTAACCCATTGAAAAAACGATGGAACATGGACGGCTCGGCGGCACAGACGGGCCGTTGGCCGGCATGGCTTGCCGTTCGTCGGGCAGGGTTTTGCCAAGTGCGCTAAGAGAGCGAAGCGAGCCGGGTGGGGGGCCTTCGTGAAGCTAAACCCCATCGGGCTTCGCGCTGTCGCGCGAAGCCACCCTCGCTTTCGGCGAGGGGAAAGGCCGCGCCGCGCCGCAGCGCAATACCGCTGCCGCGGTGGTGCCTTGGTCCGGTTTAATCCGCAGTTGTCGGCGGCGCGGCGCGCGACTATAAGCGCCGGCGCGAGGGGGAGACTCGCGCCACGGAGGAGCATCGAGTCGTGCGTATGTCAGCCCAAAAGCAAAAGCAAAACGGCCACTGGCCCAACGGCTACCGCCCAACCGAAAAAGAGCAGTTCATGAACGAGCGCCAGCGGGACTACTTCCGCAACAAGCTGCTCGCCTGGAAGGAGGACATCCTCAAGGAAGCCCGCGAGACCCTGCAGCACCTGCAGGACGAGAACCAGAACCATCCGGACCTTGCCGACCGCGCGTCGTCGGAGACCGACCGCGCGATCGAGCTGCGCGCCCGCGACCGCCAGCGCAAGCTGATCGCCAAGATCGACGCCGCGCTCGCCCGCATCGACGACGGCACCTACGGCTACTGCGAGGAGACCGGCGAGCCGATCAACCTGCGGCGGCTGGAGGCGCGGCCGATCGCGACGCTCTCGCTCGAGGCGCAGGAGCGCCACGAGCGGCGCGAGCGGGTCTACCGGGACGATTGAGCCAAACGGGCCAAGCCGGCGAGCGCAACCGCGAGGGTGTCGCTTTGGTCCGACGGTCGTTGGGGCGTCCCTCGTGGGCGCCCCATGCACATCGCGTGCGTAGAGCTCGGGCAAGCAGTCTGCGCACATGCCGCCGGAATCGTGCTCGGGGGCCGAAGGCTGCACCCGAGTGGGCGTGACAGGCGAAGGAGCACCCATGCAGGCCTATCGCTATCTCACCGGCAAGGACGACGCCGCGTTCTGCCACCGCGTCACCAAGGCCCTTAACGAGGGCTGGCAGCTCTACGGCAACCCGACGCTGACCTTCGACCAGGCGAAGGGCGAGGTGATCTGCGGCCAGGCGATCGTCAAGGAGGCAAGGGGGAAGGACTACGGCGCGGAGATGGATCTGGCGAAGGTGTGACGCCGGCAATGACCGTCAGGGGAGCCTGCCGTAGCGGCGAGGCTCCCCTGTCGTCCTTGACCGGGCTATTGGTACATCAGCGGAAGTACATGAGCGGGCGCATCGGGGTGAGGCTACGGCCATAGGCGGCGCCCGCACGAGGGCCGCTGGGACGGTTCGGCCCCACCAGGAATGCCGGGGTTCGCTGGAGCTGCGGCTGCCTGATCGTCTCTCCGCGTTTGTCGGGAACGACCGCGACCTTCACGCACTGGAAGGTTTTGCCACTCTTCTTGACCAGCGTGTGGGTGCGCGGGCAGCCGCAAGTCCCGGCGACGACCGTGCCGCCGACGCACACCGGGGGCGGGGTGACGATGGTCGGAACGCGGGGCTCCGCCACCGGCTTGCCTTTGCCCGGGTTGCGATTATCCGGGTTGGCGTCCGACGTCGGCGACGCGAAGTTGCCATTGCAGTGCACGGTGATGCTCTTCCACGGCGTCGACGGCGCGAAGGTGCCGCCCAAAACCTCGGCCTTGTACTGGACCGTGGTCGTCTTGGTGAAGTTCTCCGACTTCACCCAGTCGTCGCCGAACTTGCCGCCGGCGAGCGGGGTGGCATGCATCTGCTTGCCCTCGCTGGTGATCGGGCCGTTGTTGACCTGACGCCACAGCTTGACGTTCTTCGGGCCGGCCTTGTCGGTCTCGATGCGGGTGGTGACCTTGATCGGCTTGCACTGCGTGCCGCTCGGGCCGCGCCCCGCGGAGGCGGGTTGCACCAGAGTGGCCAGGAACAGCTCGATGCCGGTGACCGTCACCTTGGTGCGATGCGGATCGGGGTTGGGATCGACTGTCGTGCCCGAGGTCCTCGGTTCGAACGGCTTGCAGACGACCTTGAACCGGAAGCTCCTCGTCAGGCTGTGATCGTTGCCGGCGACCCAGGTCGGTGCAGTGCCGGCGCCGCCGCCGGCCTCGTCATTGTTGGACATCGCCATCACGGTATCGGCGACGAAGGTCGCCGGCATCAGGTAGTCGAAGTCGTGCTGCGCTCCGGGTGAACCCTGGGCGTTGCATTTGCCGATGATGTCGTCGCCGTGCGGCACGGTCGCGATCCCGCCGGCCGACGAGATCGGAATCTTGCTGGTCGGAAACGTGACGGTCATCTGGTTCTCATAGTCCTTCGTGTTCGGTTCGCGCGCCCACAACAGCGGTTTGCCCATGCAGGCTCCGCACGCACCCAAGACGATGCCGACCGCCTTCACCCACCCATGGGTGAAGACGTACGTCCGGGTGTCGATCATCACGTGGGCACCGAAGCTCACCTCGCCGGGCTCGATCTTGTCCCACTTCACGCGGTCGGTGGAGATCACGTTGACCACCTGGTTGTAGACATCCTGGGTGGTGAACGACATGGCCTTGATGTTTGCGGGCTGCTCGGCGAGCGCTTCACCCGGCATAGTCGCGAGGTACCCCGCCGTGAGCGCGACGAGCGCCGAGGCGGTTCTGCGTTTGCTCGACATGACGCCCGCGGCGCTCGCGACGAGCGTGCGGGTGCGGTACGTGAATTGCTTGTGCATGGTCGTTTCCTCAAGTTGGTTGCGGGGCGGGTCGCGCGGATGCGCGCCCTTCCGTCGGCTCTGTCGCCGCGGAATGTTGAACGGTTCTCGCAGCCGCGAGGAAAAGCGCGATAGATCAATAATTTAGGACCGGGGCGCACAATCCAGTGCACTCACCGCATAGTCCCGCATCGCTTGAATTAGAACCTTTGCCGCTGCGGGTGCGTCCAATGCCCCATGACGCCCTCCGTCTCTTCGCCCATCCGCGTTTCCAGCGGCGAGCTGCCGCCCGGCGGCGTCGTGTGCGGGCGGGAGGGCTTCATGAAGCTCAACATGCAGCTGGACTTCATCAACCGCTCGCCGGTCCGGCGGCAATGCGCGGTCGTGGCCAGGAGCTTCGGGTCGGTCGGCGTCGGCCGTGTGCTCGGCGCGCCGTCGAGCTTCATTCGCGCGCCGCGGCACCTCTGCGACGATCGCGATCTCATTTCGATCGTCATCAGCGGCGGCGGACGCTTTCAGGTAGAGGGCGTCCAGGGCAACGACCGATACGCCGGCCACGGCGCAGCCTTTCTCGAGAGCAGGCGCGCGAGTGCCCTTCATTCACTCGACGACAGCACCGCGTGGACCATTTGCATGGAGCGCGCGCCGCTGGAGCCGCTGCTCGCCGGCATCACGGCGCCGCTGCAGCGGTGCGTGCAAGGCGACAACCCCGGCCTGCGACTACTTGACGGCTATCTCAAAACGCTGTTCGCCCTCGATCGCGACTGCGATCCGACGCTTGCGACGCTGCACATCCGCGATCTCGCGCTCAACGCGCTCGGCGTGCGGGGCGACGCGCAGGCCCTCGTGCGCGAACGTGGGGTCCATGCGGCGCGGCAAAGCGCCGTCCTCGAGGCGATCCGCCGGCGCGCCGGCGAGCCCGATCTCGATCCGGCGCAAGTAGCGGACCACATGGGCCTGTCGGCCCGGTACCTGCACCGGCTGCTGGAGCCGACCGGGCGGACGTTCTCCGAACATCTGCTGAAGCTGCGCCTGGAGCGCGCTCGCGCCATGCTGTGCGATGCGGATTGCCTTCTCAAGATCGCGGAGATCGCGCGCGCGTCCGGTTTCTCCGACCTTTCGCACTTCAACCGCAGCTTCCGGCGCGCGTTCGGCGATACGCCCTATGGCGTGCGGGTCCGCGCCGCCAGGCCTCGAGACCATTCGCGCTTTGACAAGCCTCTGCCCCCGTGCACCCAGCCGTAGCTCAGGGCGCAAAATAGACTTTTTAATAAAAACCAATAGCTTACGGTCATCAGCGCACAATTCAAATGCACGTCCGTATAGGTTCCGGCGGGTTAGAACCTTTGGTGATGTGGATGCGTCCAATGCACATGATGCAATCCGTCTCCTCGCCCATCCATGCTTCCAGCGGAGGTTCGCCGCCGCCTGCGCCGCCTGGGTGCGCCGAGCAGGGGCGCGAAGGCTTCATGAAGCTCAATATGCAGCTCGATTTCATCAACCGCTCCCCAGTCGGGCAGCCCTTCTCCGTTATCGCCAAGAGCTTCGGACCGGTCGGCGTCGGCCGCGTGCAGGGAGCGCCGTCGAGTGCCATCCGTTCCCGCCGGCACCTCGCTGACGGCCGCGACCTGATATCGGTCGTCATCACCGGCGGCGGACGGTTCCAGGTTGAAGGCGTGCGAGGCGCCCACGGTTGCGCTGCCTACGGGGGAGCGATCCTTGAAAGCCGCAGCACCAGCGCGCTGCATTCGCTCGACGACAGCCGCGGATGGACCATCTGCATGGAGCGTGCGCCGCTCGAGCCGCTGCTCGCCGGCATTGCGCCGCCGTTGCAGCGATGCCTTCCGCGCGACAATCCGGGACTGCGCCTTCTCGACGGCTACCTCGGGACGCTGTTCGCAATCGAGCGCGACTGCGACCCCGCGCTTGCGGCGCTGCACATCCGTGACCTCGCGCTTAACGCGCTTGGTGTGCGAGGCGACGTGCAAGCCCTCGTCAGGGAGCGCGGTGTGCAGGCGGCACGGCAAACCGCCGTGCTCGAGGCGATCCGCATACGCGCCGGCGAGCCCGGTCTCGACCCCACGCACGTGGCCGATGCCATCGGCCTGTCGGTCCGGTACCTGCACCGGCTGCTGGAGCCGACCGGGCGGACGTTCTCAGAGCACTTGCTCAGGCAGCGCCTGGAGCGCGCTCACGCCAGGCTGTGCGACGCGGACTGCTCCCTCAAGATCGCGGAAGTCGCCCGCGCGTCAGGCTTCACCGACATGTCTCACTTCAACCGCAGCTTCCGCCGCGCGTTCGGTGACACGCCCTACGGCGTGCGCGTGCGCGCCGCAAGGCGTCGGGACGATTGACGTCGACAACTGCCTTCTGGGCTGTCGCTTAGATGAGCTGATCGAGCGCGACAAGCTCACCTCGGCATTTTCTGGCTCAAGGACGACAGCCTCGACGATCCGGACCTCCTGCCTCCGCCGGATGAGATCGCCGCCGAGATCGTCGAAAGCCTTGAGGCCGCGCTTGACCGGTTCCGCAAGGTTGGCGCGGCTGGAGGCGGCCTGAGCCCTTTCGGTTACGCCTCCACGTACTCCGCGATGCTGGTCGGCGCGGGCACGGGCAGGCCATCCTGTCGCAGGCCGTCGATGTGGAAGCGGATCGCGTCGCGGATTTCGTCCTCGACCGCCGCCACTGTCTCCCCGGTCGCGATGCAGCCGGGCAGGTCGGGCACATAAGCGGAATAGTTGCCCTCCGCCTTCTCGATCACCACGGCGTAACGCATCAGCTTTCTCCGCGCAGGCCGGCCTGCTTCAAAATGCTGTTGAACGTACCAGGCGCCACGTCATCCGATGGTTTGCCGGCGATCGTCACCCGCCCGGGCTTTGTCGGATGCTTGTATTGCCGATGGCTGCCGCTGGTGGCAACCAGAAACCAGCCGTCCCTTTCGACGAGGCGGATGACCTCGCGTACTTTCAAGCGGCGCGTCCCCTCTCCTCGTCTCGGGTAGAGTATCCATTGCCTGGAACCGCAGCAACAAAATGAGCGGCCTCGGGCGTGGGGAAGCCGGCGGCCACGGTTTGGCGCCAACTCTCGGGCGGTGGCTTGTCTTGACTCACCGTTTCTGCGCTCGGCACCGTGCCGGCCGAGGCGTGACGCGCCGGCCAGGGGTGCACCGACATGAGGCTCGCCGCCACCGCATTCGCCCTTGCATTGGCCGCGATGGCGGCGACGGCGTCGGCCGAGACGTTCCGGTTCGTCGCCATCGGCGACATGCCCTATGGCAGCCCCGAACAGGCCTACCCGCGATACCGGGCGCTGATCGACGCGATCAATGCCCGCGGGCCGGCCTTCACGATCCACGTCGGCGATATCAAGAGCGGCTCGCTGCCCTGCTCTGACGCGCTGTTCCAGGAGCAGCTCGACTTCCTGAACTCGTTTGCGTCGGCGCTCATCTATACGCCCGGCGACAACGAGTGGACCGATTGTCACCGCGCCGGGGACCGTCCTTTCGAGCGGCTTGCAAAGCTCCGCGCCATGTTCTTCGCGGGCCCGCAGAGCCTCGGCAAGGCGCCGGTCGCGCTCGAGCGCCAGGGCGAGCTGATGGCCCAGCACAGGACGTTCGTGGAGAATGCGCGCTTCGCAAGGGCCGGGGTGCAGTTCGTCACGCTGCACGTCGTCGGCTCCAACAACGGC
This sequence comes from uncultured Alphaproteobacteria bacterium, assembly GCA_963738705.1. Taxonomy (GTDB): domain Bacteria; phylum Pseudomonadota; class Alphaproteobacteria; order Rhizobiales; family Xanthobacteraceae; genus CAVTXS01. The sequence continues at coordinate 167,475 of CAVTXS010000045.1, read as the reverse complement.
CTCAAGAGCCCCGCGCCGGGGGCGCCTGCCGAGTTCTTCGAGCGCGACCAGGCCAACATCGCCTGGCTGCGCGACACCTTTGCCAAAGCCAAGACCGAGGGCGCCAGTGCGCTCGTCATCGCCATGCAGGCGGACATGTTCGACGGCTCCGGCCGCAAGGGCAGAGACGAAAATCCGGCCCACCTGGCCTTCGCCAACATCCTCGAGGCGCTGGTCGCCGAGGCTGCGGCGTTCGGCAAGCCGGTGCTCCTCGTCTACGGCGACAGCCATAACTTCCGGGTGCACACGCCGTTCCGCACGCGCGCGCCCACGCTGATCGGTCTCGAGGTTTTCGGCGACGATCAGATGCACGCGGTCGAGGTCGCCGTGGACACCGACGATCCCGCCGTCTTCTCGTTCCGGCCGATCTGGAACCCTGCCAAATAGGAAGCGCAGGCCTCTTGCTCGGGTGGGCCTCAAGCCGACTATCTCGATCTTCTTCGGTGTGACCGTCTGGATGTTCTTCAGTGAGCACCCGCCGACGATGGAGAACGGACAGGGGGATTCCGAGGTTCACCACGAGGACATCAGTGCCTGGCCGACGTGCAGCCATACGGTCACGCTGAGCACGCGGCGGCGGCTGACCACCGGCCTGTCGGACGGTCCGTCCAGGCCGAACTCGAAGACTTTCTGCATCGGGGTGCGGCGACGCCCGTAGCGCCAAAACGAACAGGGCGGGAGCCTCGCGCTCCCGCCCTGCCGTCAGCGAGATCCCTGCCCCGCCGAGCGCAAGTCAATGCGCACGCGGCTTCAGCTCATCAGTCCTTTTTTTCCGGGCGGCCCAACAGGCTCGCCATCTCTTCTTCGAGGCTATCGAGCACCGATCTCTGCGCCTCAGGTTTTGGGTCTGTACGCGCGGGTTTGGATTCGGGTGCCGGATTGGCAGGGGGCGCAGGTGGACTCGCACTCGCCGGTTTGGCTTGCGGCGGAGCGCCGGCGGGCGCGGCCGCGGCCGGCGCCGGGGAAGGAGGCGGCACTGGCGTGGCCGGTTCGGCTGGTGGCGCCGGTTGCGCTTTCGCCTGCGGCTCGCTCGCCGGCATCTCTCGTCCCGAAAGCGGGTCCCTGGCCGCGCCGGGCCGGCGCAAGGCCGCCTCCAAGCGCTGGGCCATGTCGGCGAGGTTGGCATCGGCGGTGGGCGGCGCCGGATGCACGTCGACCGGCGGCGATTCAAGCTCGCCTCGGCTCGGCATCGGTTGCGTCCGCGACGGACGCACGAACTCTCGTGGCGCTTCCCTTACCGGGCGGCGCGGCTCGAACCCGCGTGCGCCGCGGTCGGCCGGTTCGGCGCGCGGCGCCGGCGCCGACCCGCGCGGCGCGATCTCGGGCGACGCCATCGGCCGCATGGCGTCCGTGGGTGAGCGCGACAGCGCCTCTGCCGGTGCGCGCGCCAACGGTTCGGCCGGCGCGCGGGCGCCCGGCGGCTCGCGCGGCGGCGCCACCGGAACCGCGCGGACGATGTTCTGCTCGACAACCACGTCGGTCGGCCCGCCGATCATGATCAGGTGCTCGACGTTGTCGCGGCGGATCAGCACCAGCCGCCGCTTGTTGTCGACCGCGGCCGCATCGATGACGGCGAGGCGCGGCTGCCGGCCGCCGCGGGCGGACGGAGCACCGAGCCGGTCCCCGCCGAAGCGGCGGAACACCCAGGTCACGATGCCGAGCAAGGCCAGCACGACGACGAACGCCACGATGGCCTTTACCGGAAGCGAAAGCTCCACGCCTAGGAGGCTGTCGAGACCCATGAGACTTCTCCCGCTACTCACGCGCGACCGCCGCCGTGGCTACGCCCGGCGGGCGGGCCGGGTAAACGCAACCGGCAAGACCTGCCGACCTTAACCCTAACAGACCGTTAAGGCTTGGAGTCAATTGTGCCCGCACTCCGGCGGGAAGGCGCTCTGTATGGTTAACGGCGGATGAAAGGCGCGACGCCTTACGTCTGGTCGTGGAATGCCCAGCAGCTCGAGACGCCGGCGCTCCGGCTCCTGCATCCGACCGTGGAGGTCGACGAGGAGATCCCGCCCGAGCATTACAAGGCGGTCGAGGTGATCGGCTACGTCATGCGCCTGCGCCGGGCCGGTTGCGCGGTGAGCCGGCACGAAATGTCCACCTGCCGCCAAGAAAGGCTTGCAGCCGCCGCAAACCGTGATTCACTCCAACGATTGATTCGCGAAGCCGATCGCGCGCTCTTGCGCCTCGGACGACCGAGACTTCTCTCCGGTACTCTTGCGTCCCACCATCCGCCGCAAAGGTGAGATACCTTGGCTCTCGCGGTCCCTTCCGCCCATTCGGGCGCGGGCAGAACACGATCCGCCATGGCGACGCGGGATTTGAGCGAACGGCATCCGCGCAAGGCCGACGCCGGCAAGCGCGGCGGCAGCATCGGCATGGTCCTGCTGGTCGCGCTGGTACTGGTTGGCGCGGCGCTCGGCCTGTTGTTCGTCGGCCGCAGCCATGCCGAGAGCTACATCCTGCTCTTGCTCGCCGCCTTGGCGGTCGCCGGCGTGTTCTCGCTGTTCGCCGGCGCGGCGGGGATCCTGCGGATCCCCGGCAAGGAGGCCGGCCATCCGCTGGCGCAGGCGGTGGTCGAGAGCATGGCCGATGGGCTCCTGGTCACCGACGCGGCCGGGCGCATCAGCTACGCCAACGCGGCGTATCGCGAGCTCATCGCCGCGACCGGCGATCACGACGTGCGTCCGGTCGAGCGCGTCTTCGTCGGCGACCCGGAAGTGTCGGAAGCGGTCTATCGCCTGGTCAAGGCCGCGCGCGAGGGCCGCCGGCTGCAGGAGGAGGTCCGCGTCGCTGGATCGGGCGCGGAGCCGGCGCGCTGGCTGCGGCTGCGCGTGCGCCCGCTGTCGGCCGGCCAATCCGGTGCGACGGTGTGGACCGTCGCCGACATCTCGCGCGAGCGCGAACGGCACGAGAACTCGTTCCAGCAGCTGCAGCACGCGATCGACTATCTCGATCACGCGCCGGCGGGATTCTTCTCCGTCAACGCCGCCGGCGACCTGGTCTATCTCAATGCCACGCTCGCGACGTGGCTTGATCATGATCTTGGCCAAGTCGGATCGGGCGGATTGAAGCTCGGCGACATCGTCTCCGGCGACGGGGCGGCATTGCTGGCGATGCTCTCGGCGGCGCCCGGCGAGGTAAAGACCGAGGTTCTCGATCTCGACCTCAAGACCCGCGGCGGGCGCACGCTGCCGGCGCGGCTGTTCCACAAGGTGGCGTTCGCCGCCGACGGGACGCCGGGCGCGTCGCGCACGCTGGTGCTCAACCGCGCGCGCGACGGGGGCGCCGATCCCGAGCGCGCGGCCGAAGTGCGCTTCATGCGCTTCTTCCACAACGCGCCGATGGCGATCGCGACTGTCGACAAGGGCGGGCGCATCGTGCGCTCCAATGCGCCGTTCGCGCGGCTTCACCACGGCATCGTCAAAGGCGATGCCGTGCCGGCCGAAGGCCATTCGATCCTGACCATGGTCGCGGACCGCGACCGGCCGGCCATCGAGGCGGCCATCGCCCGGGCGGCCGACGGGCAGGGCGATATCGCTCCGTTCGACGTCGCGCTCGCGGGCGACGGCGCGCGCTCGGCGCGGCTGTTCGTCGCCGCCGTCGAGGAGCCGGAACGCGCCGGCGAGGCCGCCATCCTCTATGCGGTCGAGACCACCGAGCAGCGCGCGCTGGAAGCGCAATTCGCGCAGTCGCAGAAGATGCAGGCGGTCGGCCAGCTTGCCGGCGGCATCGCCCACGATTTCAACAATGTGCTCTCCGCCATCATGATGGCGACCGATTTCCTGCTGAACGCGCACCGGCCGACCGATCCGTCGTTCCAGGACATCATGCAGATCAAGCAGAACGCCAACCGTGCCGCCAGCCTGGTGCGCCAACTGCTGGCGTTCTCGCGCCGGCAGACCTTGCGCCCGCAGGTGCTCGATCTGGGCGAGGTCCTGTCCGACCTGACCATGCTGCTGCGGCGGCTGATCGGCGAGAACGTCACCCCGGAGGTGAAGCTCGCGCGCGACCTCTGGCCGGTCAAGGTCGACCTCTCGCAGTTCGAGCAGGTGATCGTCAATCTCGCGGTGAACGCGCGCGACGCGATGCCGGATGGCGGCAAGCTGACGGTGCGCACCGCGAACGTTCCGGCCGCCGAGTGCGGGGTCTACCCCTACAAGGCGATGCCGGCGGCCGACTATGTCCTCATCGAGGTCATCGACACCGGCACCGGCATCCCGACCGAGATCGCCGACAAGATGTTCGAGCCGTTCTTCTCCACCAAGGAAGTCGGCAAGGGGACCGGCCTCGGCCTTTCCACGGTCTATGGAATCGTCAAGCAGACCGACGGCTTCGTCTTCCTCGACTCCGAGCCCGGCATCGGCACGACCTTCCGCATCTTTCTGCCGCGCCACGTGCCGGGCGCCGAGCCGGAGGAGACGGTGGCGGCCCCGGCCTTGGTGCCGCCGGACGAACCGCAGAAACCGGCCGCGGACCTCACCGGACGCGGCACCATCCTGTTGGTGGAAGACGAAGAGGGCTTACGCGGGCTCAATGCGCGCGGTCTGGAATCGCGCGGCTTCACCGTTCTGCAGGCGAGCAACGGCATCGAGGCCATCGAGGTCTTGGAGGATCGGGCAGGGGAGGTGGACCTCGTGGTGTCCGACGTGGTCATGCCGGAGATGGACGGGCCGACCCTGCTCAAGGAGATGCGCAAGCGCAATCCCAGCCTCAAGATGATCTTCGTCTCCGGCTATGCCGAGGACGCGTTCGAGAAGAACCTGCCCGAGCGCCGCGAGTTCGCGTTCCTCGCCAAGCCGTTCACGCTCAAGCAGCTGGTCGCGGTGGTGAAGGAGACGATGGAGGCGTAGCCCGGCGCGTCTCTCCGGGAAGCACCCTCACACGGCATGCGGTCGTCATCGCGAGCCGAAGGCGAAGCAATCCCGCACGGGGCATGCGGCATCTGGATTGCTTCGTCGCCTTGCGCTCCTCGCGACGGACGGCAGAGGGCCTTTGCTCGCGGCGTTGCTGCGAGCACTATGGAAACGTGACCAACGCCGAGCAGCCGCACGACCCCGAGCGCGAGGCGCCGATCAGCGAGCGCGACCGCACGCTGACCAATCTCGCCATCCTCGGCGTCATTGTCGTTCTGATCGGCGCCGGCGTGTGGATGGCGAATGCCATCCTCGAGATGCGCCGCATCCAGGACTGCGCCATGGCCGGGCGGCGCAACTGCGAGCGGATCGCCACGCCCGGGCGCGAAAGCTGGGACGTGCCGACGTCGACGCGGTAGCACGGGATCGCCTGGGGGAGAAACTCGCGACCGGAAGGTACCGTCATTGCGAGCCGAAGGCGAAGCAATCCAGGCGGCGGGTTCGATCTGGATTGCTTCGTCGCTTATGCTCCTCGCAATGACGGCGAAATGGTCGGGCGCGAACGGCTCTACGCGCTCCCCGCGCCCTCCCGCAGCAGATCCTGCAGGTCGAGCCGGCGTGTGGACATGGCGAGCTTGCCGTCGGGCGTGCGCGGCCACTCCGTCTGCGGTCGGTCGCGGTAGAGCTCGACGCCGTTGCCGTCCGGATCGCGCAGGTAGAGCGCCTCGCTCACGCCATGGTCGCTCGCGCCGTCGAGCGGGATGTTCGCCGCGATCAGCCGGCGCAAAGCGTCGGCGAGCGCCGCGCGGGTCGGATAGAGGATCGCGACATGGTAGAGACCGGTGGTGCCCGGAGGCGGCGGTGACCCGCCGCGGCTCTCCCAGGTGTTGAGGCCGATGTGGTGATGATAGCCGCCGGCCGAAACGAACGCCGCGCCGTCGCGCCGCTGCGTCACCTCGAAGCCGAGCACGCCGTCGTAGAAGCCGAGCGCCCGCTCGAGATCGGCGACCTTGAGGTGGACGTGGCCGATACGCGTGCCGGGATCGATCGTCGCGCGGGTCGAGTTTTCGCTCCCTGCGGTCTCCGGTTTGTCCAGCATTGCCGGTCTCCTTCCAATCTCGCGGTCGAGGGGCGCCGGTTGGAATATAGGGCCGGACGCGCCGGCCGCCATCGCTACCTTGTACGGGAAGCGGCCGTCGCGACAACATGATAGTCTCGCGCAACAAAGCTCGGAGGCGACGATGAGAAAAGCCGTTTTCCCGCTTGCCCGGCGAAGCCTGATCGCCGCCGGCCTGGGCCTCGGCGCGGGCCTCGCCGCGCGGCTTGCGCCGGCGCAGGGCGCCGACAGCACGGGCAGCGCCCCGCAGGCGGCCGCAACGGGGCCGTTGTGGACGTCCGAATACTGGGCCCGCAAAGGGGAGGTCTCGCTCTATCTCTATCGCAAGCGCTCGAGTGCGCCGGCGGCGGGCGAGCGGCCGCTGCCGGTGCTGTTCCTGGTGCACGGCTCGTCGAACTCATCGCGCACGAGCTTCGACCTCACCGTGCCCGGCCGCGGCGAATATTCGCTGATGAACGTTTTCGCGCGCGCCGGCTACGACGTCTGGACCATGGACCACGAGAACTACGGCCGCTCGTCGCGCACCGCAGAGCAATTCCGACATCGCCAGCGGCGTGGAGGACCTCAAGGCCGCCGTCGAGCTCGTGGTGGGCGAGACCGGCGTCGAGAAGCTCGCATTTCTGCGGCGTGTCGTCGGGCGCGTTGCGCGCCGGCGGCTTCGCGATGGCCAAGCCCGAGCGCGTCGAGCGCCTCGTGCTCGCCGCCTTCACCTATACGGGCGCGGGCTCCCCCACGCTTGCGCGCCGCGCCGAGCAGGTCGCCGCCTATCGCGCCAGCAACCGCCGCCTGCGCGACCGCGCCATGATCCGCTCGATCTTCTCCCGCGACGGCCACGGCGGCGGCTACGACCCCGTGGTCGCCGAGGCGATCGCCGACGAGGAGCTCGCGTTCGGCAACGAGGTTCCCACCGGCACCTATCTCGACATGGTCGCCAACCTGCCGGTGGTCGATCCGAAGCAGGGTTCTGGCGCCGGTGCTGCTGGTGCGCGGCGAGCACGACGGCATCGCCATCGCTCGACGACCTCTACGACTTCTACAAGCAGCTGCCGAACGGCGACCGCCAGTTCGTGATCCTGCCGGGCATTGCCCACTCGCTGACGTTCGCCAACAACCGGCACCTGTTCTGGCACGTGATGCGGGAGTTCCTGACCCTGCCGGCACGGGCGGATACATAGCCGCAGTTTACGTAAACGTAACCAGCGATGACGTGAGCAGCCGTCATTGCGAGCCGAAGGCGAAGCAAACCAGAACAGCGCCGCCGCATCTGGGATTGCTTCGTCGTTTGCACTCCTCGCAGACGGGAGCTCGCGTAGTGAAGGGCGTGGGTACGGCCTGCAAGCGGGTGCTGCGCCCGTTCTATGGCCTCGGCAATTGCAGCAGCGCTTCCGGCCGCTTGACCTCGATCTCGACGAACGCCATCGGGTGGTCCGAGCCGTTCATCACGTCGTGCTCGATGCCGGCCGGGCGTGCATAGGACTGTCCGGCCTTCAGCACCACCGCGGTCTCCGCCTTGCCGTCGTGCACCTTCATCACCGCATCGGTCGAGCAGCACGACGAAATAGGGCCAGCCGTGGGTATGCCAGCCGGTCGCCGCGCCCGGCTCGAAATCCCAGCGCGTGATGCGCACCGCCTCGTCGTCCTGCTGGACGGTCGGCACTGCCGGCACGGTGCATTTGAACGCCACGGTTCATCGCCTCGGCGGTTGACTGCCCCGAGCGTGGCTCAGGCGCGCGGCGCGCGCCAGCCCCACAGCACCAGGCTCGCAAACAGCGCCGTCACGGCGAACGGCACGATCGGGTGTTCCACTCCCAGGCCGGAGAGCATCGCGGCATGGAATCCCAGGAAGGCGCCCGCGATGCCGACCAGGACGTGAGTGAGCAGCCCGCGCGTGGGCGCGAGCTGCTCGGGAGCGCGCGAGCGCCGCGCGAACCGTTGCGCGAGCGCCCCGCAGGCGACGCCGATGACGATCACCAGCACGATGCTGAGGAACGGATCGCGCAGCCGATGCATCTCGACTTGCGGCCGAGGCTCACTCAGTCCGCCTGAACTTCTGCACGCGACGGCCGAAGCCGACCTCGGCGGTGTAGAGGTTGCCGGCTGAGTCGATGCCCATGTTGTGCACCCACTTGAACTGCCCCGGCTGGCGGCCGTGGCGGCCCCACTGGGTGAGCAGCTTGCCGTCCTGGCGGTCGAGCACGTGGATCTGCCCGTTGGCGCCGTCGGCGACGAAGATGTATTTCTGCGCGGCATCCTCCGACAGCACGAGATCCCAGACCGAGCCGTTCTGCAGCGTCTGCGGCTCGACGCGGAACTCCTTCACGAACGTGCCGTCCTTGCGGAACACCTGGATGCGGTCGTTGGCGCGGTCGCACACGTAGACGTGCCCGTCGTTCGACAGCCGCACGCAGTGCACCGGGTTGGAGAACTGCTCCGAGAGCGGCGCCGACGGATTGTACGGCGGCTGCTTGTCGTCGTTCGGCGTCTTGCCGTAGGCGCCCCAGTGCCGCTTGTAGGCGCCGGTATTGGCGTCGAACACCACGATGCGGCGGTTCTTGTAACCGTCGGCGACGTAGAGCTCGCTCGCCGCCTCGTCGACCTGCAGGTGGGCCGGACGCCCGAGCTGGGTCTGGCTGTTGGACCCGCCGGTCGATCCCTGCTTGCCGTATTGCTGCAGGAATTTGCCATCGGCCGAGAACTTCAGGATGTGGTGATCGATCTCGTCATTGCCGCCGACCCACACGTTGCCCTGCTTGTCGACGTGCAGGCCGTGCTCGTTCTTCGGCCACTCGAACCCTTCGCCCTTGCCGCCCCAGTGGCGCAGCAGGTTGCCTTCGGTGTCGAACTCGAGGACCGGCGGCGCGGCCGTGCAGCACTTGGTTTCGGGCGGATTCTTGGTGGCGCCCTTCTCGTCGTCGACCAGCGTCGCCGGCCGGTGCACGATCCAGATGCGGTTGTCGGGCGCGACCGCGAGGCCGGCGACCTGGCCGAGGATCCAGTTGCCCGGCAGCGGTTTTGGCCAGAACGGCTCCGGCTGGAATTTCGGCGTGCCGGCCGTCGTCGTCGGCACGCCCATCGGGGCCGGGGTCTGCTGCGCAACCGCCGGGCCAGCGAGGGCAGCGGCGAGCACGGACAGCAGCAGCGAAGTCACGGAGAATTGCATGGCGACCTCCCGGGGACCGCGTCTTTGATGTTGCGGGCGAGGGCGGCGGTCCTTAGCTTCGATGCTACACCAAGCGTGGGCAATGGTTCAGCGGTCCGCTTGGCATTGCTCGTATTCGTGATCCGCTGGCGGGAACGGGCCGGCTGCGCGCGGTGTTTGGGTTCCGGGAGAAGGGAAGGACACTGCCATGCGAATTGTCCCGATCGTCGGCGCCCTGACGACCGCGCTCTTGATCGGCGCGGGCTCGAGCGCACAGGCGGCCCGCTGGTGCGGGCAGGCCGGCGCGTCGCAAAACTGCAGTTTCCAAAGTTACCGGGCCTGCGCGCGCGCGGTCGGCAACGCCGGATCCTGCCGGCAGGTCGCGGCGCGCGTCCCGGCTGCAGGCCCGCCGGCCGAGGTGTCGGTATACGGCTGGCCGCAGCGGCCGGCCTGGTCGTCGCCCTACGAGTGCTACTACGACGACGGCTATGGCCGCTACCGGCCCTGCAGCGCCGGCGGCGACGGCGGCTCCCGCAACTGATCTCCTTGTAGCCTTTGGGATTTTGACATTTGCCGCGGGTGCGCCGTTGTGCCGCGCCCGCGCGGCCCGCTATGCCTTAAAATCCGGCGGCTGATGCCGATATAACTTGCGGCCCGAATCCGGGCTTTGGGAGAACCATGATGATCCATTCTCGCCTACGGCCGCTGCTCGCGGCGTTCGCGATCCTGGGTGCTCTGGCGTTCGTCGCGGCCGATGCCGATGCGCGCAGCGGCAAGGGCGGCAGCGCCGGCAGCCGCGGCGGCCGTACCTTCTCGGCGCCGGCTCCGACCGCGACCGCGCCGACGACCGCCGCCCCGATCAGCCGCACCATGACCCAGCCGACGGCGGCCACCCGCCCGGCGACGCCGGCCGGCGCGCCGGCGCAGGGCGGCTTCTTCAAGCGTCCGGGTTTCCTGGGCGGGCTCGCCGCCGGCCTGCTCGGCGCCGGCCTCCTCGGCATGCTGTTCGGCCAGGGCCTGTTCGGCAACCTCGCCGGCTTCGCCTCCATCCTGGGCTTCATCGTGCAGCTCGCGCTGATCGGTGGCGTCGCCTGGCTGCTGCTGCGTTGGTGGCAGCGTCGCTCGCAGCCGGCTCCGGCCTATGCGGGCGGACCCGCGCCGCGGCAGGCCTACGACGAGCCGCAGCACACCGGGCAGGGCTCCGGCGAGCCGCAACAGCGGACGATGCTGGGCAATATTCTGGGCGGCGGCATGGGAGGCGCACAGGGCGGCGCCCCGCAGCAGTCCCCGGACCAGATCGGGATTCAGCCGGAGGATTTCGACACGTTCGAGCGTCTGCTGGGTGAGATCCAGACCGCGTATGGCCGCGAGGACCTTGCCGCACTGCGCGCGCGCCTGACCCCGGAGGTGCTCTCCTACTTCTCCGAGGAGCTTTCCGAGAATGCCAGCCGCGGCGTGGTCAACGAGGTCGCCGACGTGAAGCTGCTGCAGGGCGACCTCTCCGAAGCCTGGGCCGAGGGCAACAGCGAGTACGCGACCGTCGCGCTGCGCTTCGAGCTCAAGGAGCGCTATGTCGATCGTGCCACCGGCAAGGTCGTCGAGGGCGACGGCGACAAGCCGGTCGAGGTCACCGAGCTGTGGACCTTCATGCGCGCGCGCGGCGGCAACTGGCTGCTCTCCGCCATCCAGCAGGCCGAATGACCTAACGACGCCCAGAGCGAAACGTGCAGAAACCCCGGAGCGGCGCTCCGGGGTTTCTCGTTTTCGGTACTGCTCGATCGATTGCCGGCGCGCTAGCTCAGCCCGCCGAACAGCCAGATCAGCAGAATGATCGGCAATGGAATGCCGATCAGCCAAAGCAGCAGGCCGCGACCCATGTCGTCCTCCAGAGCCAAATAAGCTTCGCGGAGAAAACGTGCCGCGCCCGCAAAGGTTCCTTGCCGTTGACGGCTTCGCGGGCCTGGCCGGCAACCGGCCTGCGCCCCGCCGTACCGATTCGGCAGAGGGTGTGGTCGTAGTCGATGATCGGCCGTGTCAGGCTCGCAGAGAGATAGAGCGCACGACGCGCTTCGCCGTCATCCGCTGCGCGCGCTAGGATCGCCGCCCCACAACCCGCGAGCTGACCGGAGTGATCCACGATGCGCTACGAGCTCTACTACTGGCCGGACATCCAGGGCCGCGGCGAGTTCGTCCGCCTCGCGCTCGAAGAGGCGGGCGCCGACTACGTCGACGTCGCGCGCCGGGGCAGGCGCGGCATGCCGGCGATGACGAAGCTGCTCGACTTCCAGGCGCGCGGCGCGTCCGCCGTTCGCGCCGCCGTTCCTCAAGGCCGGCAAGCTGGTCGTGGCGCAGACCGCGAACATCCTGCTCTACCTCGGCACGCGCCTCGGGCTCGCGCCCCGCGACGAGGCCGGCAAGCTGTGGGCGCATCAGCTGCAGCTCACGATCACCGACCTGGTGGTCGAGGTCCACGACACGCATCATCCGGTCTCGAGCTGGCTCTACTACGAGGAGCAGCGGCCGGCCGCCAAGCGCCGCACGGCGGATTTCTGGCGCCATCGCGTGCCGAAATTCCTGCGCTATTTCGAGCGCGTGCTGGCGAAGAACGGCGGCAAATACCTGGTCGGACGCCGGCTCTCCTACGTCGACCTGTCGCTGTTCCAGATCGTCGAGGGCCTGCGCTATGCCTTCCCCAAGCGGATGAAGCGGTTCGAGAGGAAGGTGCCGCTGCTGATCGCGTTGCACGACCGCGTGGCAAAGCGCCCGCGGGTCGCCGCCTACCTCGCCTCCGACCGGCGCATTCCGTTCAGCCAGTGGGGAATCTACCGGTACTTCCGGGAGCTGGATCGTTAGCGTTGAGTTGGGATGCCTGCCTCGCGCCGTCATGCCCGCGCTCGTCGCAGGCATCCACGTCTTGCTTTGCAAGCCGCTCCGAAGGAAAGACGTGGATGGCCGGAACAAGTCTGAACAAGTCCGGCCATGACGGCAACGTCTCGCCCGCCCTCGTTACAGCGGCTTGACCGCGACCTTGCGCCACTTGATCACGCCCGAGCCGTACTGCAGCGTGAACGGCCCCTCCTCGAACATGCCGTTGTTGAGGTCCACGGTCTTCTGGCCGTTGAGCATCACGACGATGTTGCGCCCCTTGGCGGTGATCTCGAAGGTGTTCCACTTGCCGCCGGCCTTGGGCATCGGGTTGACCTCGGCGAAATTGACGATCGCGCCGGTGCCGTAGGTCGGGTCCTTGCGCTGGTCGAAGATGTTGACCTCGTAGCAGGTACGGGCGCCGATGCGCTTGGGATCCATGCAGCGGATGAAGATGCCGCTGTTGGCGTCGTCGCTCGCCCAGAACTCGGCGTAGATCTGGAAGTCCTTATACTTGCTCTTGGTGACCAGGTGCGCGGTGCCGTCGCCGGCCGCGATCTTGTCCGCGACGACCGCGCCGTCCTCGAGCCGCCAGTTGGCCTCGGGGCCGACGCGGTCCCAGTCGCCCATGGTCTTGTCGTCGAGCAGCGTGACCCAGCCTGGGCCGCTCTGGCCCGCGGCCGGCGGCGCCGCATGGATGGCCGCGAATGCTGCGGCGATGAGGCCCACGGCGAGGGCGAACGCGCGAGTCGAAGCTTCTGGCATGGTGATCCTCCTCACAGACACGATAACGGTTGCTACTCTCGGAACCGGATGCCCGCCTGCTCGATCAGCGGGCCCCACTTCTTCATTTCGGCCTTGTGGTAGGCCTCCATCTCTTCCGGCGTCGAGCCGACGACGAACAGGCCGTTCTGCTCCAGCCGGCCCTTGATGGCCGGTTCGGCGAGCACGGTCGCGGTGTCGGCTTGCATCCTGCGGATGATCTCCGCCGGCGTTTTTGCCGGAACGAAGAACGCGTACCAGCCCGGCACGACGAAATCGGGGAAGCCCGAACTCGGCGATCGTCGGCAGGTCCGGCATCGCTGGCGAGCGCTTCGCCGAGCTCACCGCGATGCCGCGCAGCTGCCCCTCCTTCATCAGCGCGACCGTCGGCGCGATATTGTTGAAGAAGGAATCGACGCGTCCGGGAATCACGTCCTGCAGCGCCGGAGCGGCGCCGCGATACGGCACATGCGTCATCTCGATGCCGGCGACGCGCTTGAACAATTCGGCGGCGAGGTGCGGCGACGTGCCGTGCCCGGGAGACGCATAGGTGAACGCGCCACCCTTCGCCTTGGCGTGCGCGATGAGCTCGGAAAGATTGCGCGCGGGCGAGGAGTTCGGCACCACGATCACAGTCGGGAACTGCACCACCAGCGAGACCGGGGCTAAGTCCGCGACCGGGTCGTAGCTGAGCTTCGGGTAGAGGAAGACGTTGGTCGCCAGAAAATCCCCCGCGAGGAAAAGCGTGTAGCCATCGGGTGCGGAGCGCGCGGCGGCCTCCGACGCGATGTTGCCGCCCGCGCCGCCGCGGTTCTCGATCATCACCTGCTGGCCCCAGACCTCCGAGAGCCGCGCGCCGACCAGCCGGCCGATCATGTCCGCGCCGCCGCCCGGCGGGAACGGCAGGATCAAGCGGACGATGCGGTTGGGCCACCCCTGGCGCCTGCGCATGCGCGGGCGGCGCGATGGCCGCGGCGTCGCAACACGGCCGCGGCCGAAAGCTCGAGCCAGCGCCGGCGCGTGATCATCGTGGTCCTCCCCCGAGGCGTCTTGTCTCGGAGGAGTTAACCTGATGCCATGACGACCTAGCGCGAACCAACCTTGCCGCGAGAGGCGACCCGCGTCGCGCTGCCAAACGGTTGACCAACCGAACAAAGCAAATTCGTATATTAGCATTGTGAACGTCAGACCCGTCATCTGCACATTGTTGGCGCGACCTTCGCGTTTGCCGCCGGAGGTCCGCAGGAACATCGGTCAGGCGCCCCTACGCGGCTAGCAGGGCACGACCGACCCTCGCGCCGGCCGCTGAAAGGATTTGGCGGCACGCGGGTAACCCGTGGAACACGCTTCCGCATCGTCGCCAAGCGACCGACAGAACGGACAGCTACCGTGCCCACTCACCATGCCGGCCATATGAAGCGCTCGACTGACGTTTTGCACGCCGTAGCCTGCTATAATTGGGCGAAGCGCACGCTAAGGCGTGACAAGGCGAACAGACGCCGAAGCACGACGTTCACGCCTCTGCGCGCCCGGCGCCTCTTACGTTGAAGATAGACATGTCTTCCAAAAGAAGTCGAAACGGTGACTTGCCAAGACGACAAAAGCGGAGATCGATCTGATCAAGCGTGCGCTCTCGCGGAGGCGGAGCGTGATCACAACCAAGAAGCGCAGAACTGAATGCGCAGCAAGACGAAAATCAGGGACCAGGAGAGTGGCGGCAATGTCTTCGCCGATCTCGGCCTGCCGCAATCCGAGCAGGAGCTCGCTCAAAGCCCGCCTGACGTTGCAATCTACAAGATCGTCAAGCAACGCGGGCTGACGCAGGCGCAGGCCGGGGACATCCTCGGCATCAAGCAGCCCCACGTGTCCGCACTGATGCGCAACCGCGCCGGCAACTTCTCCGTCGGCCGCCTGATTGAGTTTCTCACCGCGCTCGGCCAGGACGTGCAGATCACCGTCAAGCCGACGCGGAAGGCGCAAGGGGAGATGTCGGTGGTGGTGCGCTAGTGTGCGGGCGGGGCAGGGAGGTGAAATGACCAAGCTCGGCGACCTGAAGAAGAGGCTCTTGAAGGATCCGGAGGTCTGCAAGGAGTACGATGCGCTGGAGGAGGAGTTCGCCCTGGCGGCGGTGGCGAGGGCGCGCAATCGCGCGGGCTTGAGTCAGGCCGAACTCGCGCACCGCATGAAGACCACCCAGAGCACCATCGCCCGCCTCGAAAGCGGCCGCGGCCGTCCCTCGACCCGCACGCTCGACCGCTTCGCCAAGGCGACCGGGCATCGGCTGCGCATCAGCTTCGAGCCGGTGAAAGGCCAAGGTGACGAACTGTAGGTTCGGATCGAGCGCCGCGACGTCTGAGCGGACCCGAAAATGCCTACTTCACTTGCTGCGCACATCCAGCTGGCGACCGAGGATGTTGCTGATATCGTAGCGGAAGTGGAGAGAACACAATGAACGCCCCCGCCGCCGTCGTCCCACCCTACCGCCACACGCCGCTGTTCCCGCTCGGGCCCGACACCACGACCTACCGCCAGCTATCGGCCGACGGCGTGCGCGTCGAGCGCGTGCTCGGGCGCGACATGATCGTGGTCGAGCGCGACGCGCTGCGCGCGCTCGCCGAGCAAGCCTTCGTCGACATCAACCACCTGCTCCGCCCCGGGCACCTCGCGCAGCTCCGCGCCATCCTCGACGACCCGGAGGCGAGCGATAACGACCGCTTCGTCGCCTACGACTTCTTGAAGAACGCCAACATCGCGGCTGGCGGCGTGCTCCCGATGTGCCAGGACACCGGCACCGCCATCATCATGGGCAAGAAGGGCTTTGCGGTCTTCACCGACGGCGACGACGAGGCCGCGCTCGCGCAAGGGGCGCGCGACGCCTACCTCAAGCGCAACCTGCGCTACTCCCAGCTCGCGCCGATCTCGATGTTCGAGGAGAGGAACACGCGCTCCAACATGCCGGCGCAGGTCGAGATCTACGCCGAGGGGGACGATGCCTACAAGTTCCTGTTCATCGCCAAGGGCGGCGGCTCGGCCAACAAGAGCTTCCTGTTCCAGGCGACGCCCGCGATCCTCGAGCGCGAGCGCATGATGGCGTTCCTCAAGGAGAAGATCCTCACGCTCGGCACCGCCGCGTGCCCGCCCTATCACCTGGCGATCGTCATCGGCGGCACCTCCGCCGAGCTCACGCTCAAGACCGTCAAGCTCGCCTCGACCCGCTACCTCGACGACCTGCCGGCGGCGGGCTCCGAGGACGGCCACGCGTTCCGTGACCACGCCATGGAGCAGGAGCTCCACAAGCTCACGCAGTCGCTCGGCGTCGGCGCGCAGTTCGGCGGCAAGTACTTCTGCCACGACGTCCGCGTGATCCGGCTGCCGCGTCACGGCGCCTCGCTGCCGATCGGGCTCGGCGTCTCCTGCGCGGCCGACCGGCAGGCGTTGGGAAAAATCACCCGCGACGGCGTGTTCCTCGAAGCGCTGGAAGCCAACCCGGCCAAATACCTGCCGGAGATCGACCAGGCGGCGCTCGGCGGCGAGGTGGTCGCGATCGACCTCAAGGCGCCGATGCCGGACATCCTGGCCGCGCTGTCGCGGCATCCGATCAAGACGCGGCTCTCGCTTAGCGGCCCGATGGTGGTGGCGCGCGACCTCGCGCACGCCAAGCTGCGCGAGCGGCTGGAGGCCGGGCAGGGGCTGCCCGACTACTTCAAGCGCCATCCGGTCTATTACGCGGGCCCCGCCAAGACGCCGGAAGGCTACGCGTCCGGCGCGTTCGGCCCGACCACCGCCGGGCGCATGGACGCCTACGTCGACCAGTTCCAGGCCGCCGGCGGCTCGATGGTGATGCTCGCTAAGGGCAACCGCTCAGCGGCGGTGCGCGAGGCCTGCAAGCAGCACGGCGGCTTCTATCTCGGCTCGATCGGCGGCGCCGCCGCGAACCTCGCCCAGCATTGCATCAAGAAGGTCGAGACGATCGAGTATCCCGAGCTCGGCATGGAGGCGATCTGGCGCATCGAAGTCGAGAACTTCCCCGCCTTCATCGTCATCGACGACAAGGGCAACGACTTTTTCAAGGAGCTCAATCTGGGGTGAGATGCTCCGCCTATCGCTCGATGACGTATTCCGTCGGCGCACCGTTTTCCGGGCCGTTGAGCATCACCAGCACGCGCCAGGCCTTCGGCTGATCTTCGAGCACGAGGAGGATTTGCTCTTCGCGCCGCTGCCTCGAGCTTGCCGGGCAGCAGCCCCGTCTCCCGTTGGCGTGAAGTCGCCGGTTTCTTCCTTCCCAGATATACCGCGGCATTGGTCACTGACCGGCCTTCCGCCGAGGTGGATTTTCTGCTTTTGCGCCCGTGCCCTTGAGCTTGTCGGGCAGCAGCAATTCTCCCGTTGGAGTGAGGTCGCCGGTTTCTTCCTTCCACAGATATACCGCTGGTGGGTCCTCTTGGTCATTGACCGGACCCGCGAGCACCAGCACTCCGTCCTTTACCGGCGCGAGATCGCGAATTCCGGCGCTTGTGCCGAGCTTCCGACTCCGGGCATGCCTGCGCGCGCCTCAACCCGGGCGCGCGGGGCCCGTCGGCGCTTGCGCCTTCGGCCACACGGCTCCCGCCGCGATCGTGCCGAGCTGGCGCAGGCTGATGCTGTTGAGCGGGAATTCCAGGAAGACGTGCAGGTTGCTCAAGGCGAGCAGGAACGTGAAGCCGAGCGCGTAGTCGTGGAAATAGAGCGCGGTCGAGCCGGCGCTGCCGGCGGCGACCAGCACGAGCCGCGGCTTCGGCACGTCGGCCCAGCGGATCACGTCGGCTTTGATGAACCAGTTCAGGTAATGATAGGTGTACAGGAACGCCATGAGCCCGGTCATCCGGCCGTCGAGGGTGAGGTCCGGGATCCCGAACAGCTGCCCGAGCGCAGGCGCGACGTCGCCGAAATACTCGTGCGCGACCTCGGCGAATTCCGGGATCGCGCTCGCGGCCGAGGGCGGCACCGCGACGATCAGCGCGACGCCTGCGAGATAGACGGCAATCAGCAGCCAGTGCGCCTTGAGGCCGGATTTGTGTGCGCCCACGATCATGAACACGAGCGTGAACAGCGAAACGTGGATCAGCGTCGGCACCAATGTGCCGAGCATGACCAGGGAGGATTGCTGCGCCAGCATGGCGAGCGTGAGTGCCGCCGCCACCACCGCGACCAGGGTGCGCGCGCCGGTGCTCGCCGCAAAAAACGCGCAGGCGACGAGCGCCGCCCACACCAGCAGGCCGAACCAGAGGTCGTCGGTGATCAGCGCGGTGGCGACGGCGGTCGCCGCCAGCGCGATCGCGAGGCCGGGATGCGGCAGGAAATATTTTCGGTCGTGCAGCCACGAGATTTCGGTCAGGTAGTGCGCCGGACCGAGGAGGACGTAGGAGAACAGCAGTAGTTCGAACGGCACCACGTAGGCGACGGCGACCGCCGCACACATCAGCCCTAGATGCACGGCATCGATCCGGCGCATGTTGCTGCTGTCCCGCGATTTGCGGCTACGCTAGAGGAGCGGTGTCCCCCAGGCAACCGGTGGCGCACCGCCGCGCCGCTTTGCGCCGGTAAGGCACCGCTGCGCGCCGCCGCTCTCGATCGAGGTCGCCATGGCTCTGCTGCTCCGGCTGCATGAAGACCTCCTCGGAAGCGATGCGCAGCCGCGGCCATTGCCGCCGTTGCCGCGCATGATCTTCGTCGTCCATGGCGCACCGGCGATCGGCGAACGGGCGCTGCGCGACAGCGAGGCCTGGCATGGCGAAGGGGAGGTGGCGATCGCGCCCGGCGGCGCCGGCGCGACGCTGTGGCGCTGGGAGCTGGCGCCAGCCGGCGACGCCGGCAGGATGCAGGGCGAGGGCGTGGTCTCGCGCGAAAAGCTTGTCGCGCGGCTCGACGACGTGCCTGCGGGCGACCTGCTGCTGCGCGGCGACAGCGTGGCCTTTCCGCCCGGCGGGTGCGCCCTCACCCACACCCATCAGGGCCCCGGCATCCGCTGCCTGATCGAAGGCGCGATCCGCATCGACACGCATGGGCGGTCGACGTCGTACGGGCCCGGCGGTGCGTGGTTCGAGAGCGGACCGGTGCCGGTGTTCGCCCAGGCCGCGGCCGATCGGCCAAGCCGCTTCATCCGCGTCATGGTGCTGCCGCGCGCGCTCATCGGCAAGAGCTCGATCCGCTACGTCAATCCGGAAGACGCCGCCAAGCCGAAGTCGCAGCAGTACACGGTGTTCGTCGACGCGCCGATCGCGCGGCCGGTTGACAGCGGACGGATGACAGAGAGCGGATGACAGAGAGCGGATGACAGAGAGCGGATGACAGAGAGCGGATGACAGAGAGCGGATGACAGAGAGCGGGCAGTTCGGTAGCATATCTGTCTTCTGACGTCCGAACTCTGTCATCCGAGGCAGACATGATTACCGCGCTGGTGCAATTCGAACTGCCGTCGCCGATCACGCTCGCCGAAGCCACGCGGCGTTTCGAGGCGAGCGCGCCGAAATACCAGAACCTGCCGGGCCTGGTGCGCAAGTATTACGTCGTGGCCGAGGACGGCCGCCGCGCCGGCGGCGTCTACCTGTGGGAATTGCGCGAAGCGGCCGAGGCGGTCTACAGCGGCGAGTGGCGCGAGCGCGTCGCCACGCTCTACGGCAGCGCGCGCCGGCGATCACTTGGTTCGAAACCCCGGTGATCGTCGACAATGCGGCCGGCGGAACGATCTCGATCGAGGGCGCTTCGGCCGGCGGCCGCGCTACAGCGGCGTAAAGCTCGGATCGGCGACCGCAGCTGCACCTCGAGGGGACACGCTGACTCGTCATTGCCGAGCTTGACCCGGCAATCCATCCCTGTTGCAAGACTTGCGCGAAGATAAAGATGGATGCCCGGGTCAAGCCCGGGCATGACGAAACGGTGTGCCGACGCGCGTTGTGGCCGCATCCGTCAGCGCCCCACCGCCGTCGCGATTGCGTCGCCCATCTCGGCGGTGCCGGAACGCCCCCCGAGGTCGCGGCTGAGATGCTTCCCCTCCGCGATCACCGCCTCGACCGCGGCATCGATCAACGCGGCGGCCGCCGTCGCCTTCGGCTCGGCGTGCTTGCGGCCGAGCCAGCCGAGCAGCATCTTGCCCGACATGATCATCGCATAAGGATTGGCGACATTGCGGCCGGCGATGTCCGGCGCCGAGCCGTGGGTCGCCTGCGCCATCGCCTGCCGCTCGCCGACGCACAGCCCGGGCGCGAGGCCGAGGCCGCCGACCAGGCCAGCGCCGATGTCGGTCAAAATGTCGCCGAACTGGTTGGTGGTCACCACCACGTCGTATTGCTGCGGCGCCATCACGAGCTTCATCGCGATGGTGTCGATCATCGCCTCCTCGAACGTCACGTCGGGATAGTCGCGCGCGATCCTGCGGCACTCCTCCGCGAACATGCCGCAGGCGAGCCGGTAGACCGGCTCCTTGTGGGCGGCGGTGACCTTGCGGCGCGGCCGCGTGCGAGCGAACTCGAACGCCTCGCGCGCGACGCGCGCCGAGCCTTTGCGCGTGATCACCCGGTGCGCGATCGTGATCTCGTCGTTCGGGCGCATCTCGGCGGCGCCGCCGACCACGGTTTCCGAGTACAGCATGCCCTCGGTCAGCTCGCGAAAGAACGCGATGTCGACGTCCTTGTGGATCGAAGCGACGGTGGGATAGGACTTCGCCGGCCGCAGCGCGGCGAACAGCTCGAATTTCTTGCGCACCGGCGGCATCACCCAGGTCGGGTCGTTGCGCGGATAGGCGGCGTGCCCGATCGGCCCCATGATCCAGCCGTCGAGACCGTGCAGCGCCTGCTCGGTGACGGCCGGCAGGGTGTGGCCGTGCGCCTCGTGCCCGCGCTTGCCGATCGGCAGCTCCTGCCAATCGATCGCGAGCCCTGAGCGCGCCGCCGCCGCCCGCATCACCTTGACGCATTCGGGCACGACCTCGAGCCCGATGTCGTCGCCGGGAAGGATGCCGATCTTCAAGTGTTGCCCTCCGCGGTCCGCCCGCATTTTTCGGCGCGCAGCACATTGGACCAGGCAGAGCCTGTCAAGCAGCGCCGCGTTGCGGCAGCGTATCGGTTTGCGTCCGCGGCCATCCTTCGAGACGCCGCGCGTTCCGCGCGGCTCCTCAGGATGAGGCCGGAGCAAGCCGCAGTTTCTGCCCTCATCCTGAGGAGCGTCGCGTGAGCGACGCGTCTCGCCCTCACCTGAGGAGCGTCGCTGAGCGCTTCCGGATGCCGCTCCCCCCGCCGGAAGGATTGGCCCGCATGGCGCGCCGTGCGCACGGGCGCTAGAGTTAGCTTCGCGGCATCGCGGCCGCGGTCCCGGAGGCCCACGATGGAATTCGGCTATTTCACGTTGAGCGACAACCACTACCAGGACAACGCGCGCACGCCGAACGCCTTCGTCGCCGACATCGCGGCGGAGGCGCTCTACGCCGACGAGCTCGGCATGCACTCGGCCTGGATCGGCGAGCATCACTTCAACTCGCTCGGCGTGCTCTCCTGTCCCGATCTCGTGCTCGCCGCCATCGCGGCGCGCACACGGCATATCAGGCTCGCGCCTGCCGTCACTGTGCTGCCGCTGCACCATCCGATCCGCGTCGCCGAGCAATGGGCGACGCTCGACCTGTTGAGCAACGGCCGCGTCGATTTCGCCGCCGGCCGCGGCTACGACGCGCGCGAATACCTGCCGTTCGGCGTCTCCTTCGCCGACAACCAGTCGATCTTCGAAGAGGGCATGGAGCTGGTGCGCAAGCTGTGGGCGGCCGACGGGCGCATCTCCCACCACGGCAAGCACTACCGGTTCGACGACGTGCGCATCACGCCGAAGCCGGTGCAGCGTCCGCTGCCGGCCTACGTCGCCTCGTTCTCGAAGCCGTCGATCGAGCTGGCGGCGCGGCTCGGCTGCGGGCTGATCGTGGCGCCGTTCGCCGCCGCCATGAGCTTCGGCGGACTCAAGCAGGTCGCCGACCTCTACCACGAGACTTGCGCGCGCTACGGCAACAAGCCCGGGCGGCTGATGTGCAGCTACTTCACGCACTTTGCCGATACGGCCGAGCAAGAAGCCGCGCAGCGCGCGCGCCAGATCCGCTACTACAAGGAATGCGTGATTCCGGCCTTCCCGGGAGACCCCGCGACCGCGCCGCCGAGCTACCGCTATTTTGTCGAGATCGTCGACCGGCTGGCGAAGGTCAAGCCGGAGGACCTCACCGAGAACTCCGTGCTGCTCGGCTCAGCCGCGCGCATCACCGAGACGCTCAAGAAGGTCGAGGCCGCGGGCTTCGCGGAAGTGATCCTCTACTTCAACGTCGGCCTCAAGCCGCACGCGCAGGTGAAGGGCGAGATGGCGCGCTTCATGGCCGAGGTCGCGCCGGCATTCGAGGGCGCCCACAAGGCGAGGGCGGCGTAGGGCTGTCAGCAGAGCGAACCCATCGCGCTCCGTCGGCGTGCGTTCGGGCTAGCGCGGCGGCATCAGATTCGCGATCAAATCCCGCAATGGCTTCTCGTCTCCACCGAACCCGGTGATCGCCGCATTGAGCATGGCGGGCGGATGCAGACGCTCGAGATCGAGCGGATGCCCGGCCTGCCGCGCAAGGATGAGCAGAAACGTGGTCTGCGCTCGGCCGTTGCCTTCCCGAAACGGATGAATTGCATTGAGCTCGGTGAGGAAGTGCGCCGCCTGTTTGGCGAAGGCATCGGTGTCGAGGCCTCGCAGGCGTTTAGCCTTCGCGAGCCCCTCGAACAGCCGGCGCATTTCGCGATCGATGTTCTCCGAAAGCAGAACCAGTTGCCGTCCTTGCCCGTCCGCACCGTGCGGATCCGGCCAGCCCATTCGTACACGTCCTGGAAAAGGTGCCGGTGAAGCGCGCAGTAGTGGGCATAATCCAGGCGGCCTGCCGGCAGCGCTTCCCGCGCCCGCTGCGCCGTGATGAATGCCTCGAAGCGGTCGAGCTCCTCTTGCGTACGCAGGTCGACCAGATTTTTGAGAACCGAAGTGCCGGGATAGCAGTATGGATCGTCCGTTGCCTCATACATCGGTCATTCGGCCGCCTGCTTGAATCGCCCGATGATCCTACGTCGGCGCTCCTCCGACGAGAGTCCCAGCGCTTCGAACTCGGCGAAGGCGTGCTTCATCTCCTCGGTCAGCCTGATGCCTTCCACTTCGCTGATCTTGGCGAATTCTTCCGGCCGCAAAGCTTGAGGTGCGATGAGGTCGGACGCATCTCGTGCGCCCGTGTGGTCGGAATCGCGTGCCTCCGATCTGCTCGCACGCGCGAGATTGAGGTCCAACAGCTTGGCGAGCGCATCCTCCTCGGAAATATCGGCTGGCCATCCGTAGGCAGCGGCGACCGCGACATCGAGTTCGCGGTGCGCGTCCGCGAGCCATTGCGGGCGCTCGTTGTACAGTTTCGTGAGCGTGCGCTCCTTTAGCTTTGCGGCCGCGACCGTGTCCTTGGGCAGAATGCGATCGGGATAGCCGGGCACCACCTCGGGCTCGATGCGCACCAGGTCGGGCGGATTGAGCCAGGCGTTACGTAACTCGTCGAGCCGCTTCGCCGCCTTTGCGATCGCGACCGCGCGCGGATCGGAAGCGTAGTCGGCCGCTGGAATGTTGGGCGTCAATCCCTCCGGGAAAGGGAAGGTCTCGAAGGTGGTTGTCGATGTGTAACGTGGCCGGTCCTCTAGATCAGATCCCTTTCGCAGAGCCCACGCCGCGTGAAACCGGCTTTGCAGAATTCCAAATGTGGTGTCGTCCTCTCGACGAATGACAATCAGATTCTTGTCGGGAAGGACCGGATATCGCAGCCAAACAAATAGGCGATGTTCGGCAGTTTCGGGCGTCACAATGTACCGACGAAGACGTTCGATATGTCTTCGCATTTCGGGGCGAGGCCGCCAGGGCTCCCACCACCGTTCTGTCGCTGAAGCAAACCCATCTGGCGCACGTAGCTGCTGTAGAGATTTACCTTGCTGATCTAGCCAATCGGCTAGATGGCTAAAAGGTGCTTCCCAATGAGCCGCAGCGGTTTGCCCCAGCCCTAGCGGAAAATCGATAAACCACATATCCCGCGGACGCCCTGTCAGGTCGTCGCCGTTCCAATAGGGCTTGAGCACGTCACTATTCGAGCGTCCATTTGGGATTACGGGAGTTAGAAGCCAACCCCGCGCAACGATTCCAGAAACATCGAATGGGCCACTCTTCTGGATGCCCAGATAGCTCCAACCAAAGTTTTCGATGAGCGCCTTTGCCCGAGTCATATCGAAGCCGGTTGTGGGTCGGCAAGGTCATCCAGATCGAGCTCGTAAGTCTTGGGTACCGCGTTCGTCCAGGCGGTGCGGATCAGAAAGCGGTCGGTGTCGCAGGCGACCTGCAACGGCGGGTTTTCGAGCGCGGCGGCGTAGCGGACGAGCTGATCGAGCGCGGCGTTGAGGTCGCGCTTCTTCTTCTTGTACTCCCAGGCGAAGTGCCCGCGCATCCAGACGTCCGCGAAGCCTTCGCCGCCCCCCGTCTTGGTGACGCCCTTTTTCGAACGCAAACCATTCGCCGATTGGATCGGCCTTGACCGGATCGGGATGGCCGAGAGGCTCGCAAAGGTCCCTGAAATGCGAATGCGCCGCCGCGCGCTCGGTCAGCGCCACCGGCTTCCATTTCTTGATGAATTCGAGCGGAGTCACGCGCATCCAACTAGCAGAACTTGGCGAAAACGCCATGGTCGGGTCGCCGGGGCAGCGAGTTGCGGCGGGCGGCGGAGGGCGCCATAGCTTCAGCGTATCGTGCGTTGGGCGTTCGAATGAGCGATCCTGGTACCGCCCGTCCCGAACCCGCATAGCGCTACGCTATGGCGCGGCCGGCGGACGCGAACGTTGGTGACCGTTATTTTCGTTTTATGTGTGATCCAGATCGCATGAGCGCTCGGCCACTCCCTGTATCGGGGTGGCATGAACCCGCGCCGCAAAGCCCTCCTGTCGTTCGTCGCGCTCGCCTGCATCGGGCTCGCGGGATCGTCGTCGGCTGCGCTCGCGCAGCCTGCGGCCCGTTTCACCCCCACCCTTCGAATGCGCAGCGGGCGAGTGGTCGGGCAGGGCGGGGCGGGGGGAGAGCTTTGCGAGCGGCCATGCCGAACCGGCGACGTTGGCGGCGCCCTCCCTGACCGTCGCGGACATATTCCAGGCCGGCATCGATGAGGCCGGGCGCGAGCTCGGGAAGGAACGGCGCCTGACGCCGCAACAGCGGCAGGCGCGCGCCGAGTTCGTGTTCGGCAACATGCTGTTCGTGACCGTCCACGAGCTCGGCCATGCGCTCGTCTCGGAGCTGGATCTGATGGTTCTGGGGCGGGAGGAGGACGTGGCCGATGCCTATGCCACCGTCGGCGTGCTCAAGTGCGGTGCCGACTTCTCCCGCCGCGTGCTGGTCGAAGCCACCAAGGGCTGGTTCCTGACCGCGCAGCGCGACCGAAAGACCGGCGAGGTGCCGCAATACTACGAGCGGCACGGCCTCGACGAGCAGCGCGCCTACCAGATCGTTTGCCTGATGGTCGGGTCCGATCCGGTGCGGTTCAAGGATCTGGCCGACGAGGCGGGGCTGCCCGAAGGGCGCCGCCGCAGCTGCGGCTGGGACTACGACACGGCATCACGATCCTGGGAGCGGGCGCTCGCGCCGCATCAGCGCGCGGCCGGCCGGCCGAAGCCACGGATCGAGGTGATCTACGGCGAGGCCAAGGGTAAGCTGGCGCTCTACGCGAACATCTTCAGAGCGACCCGGTTCCTGGAAACCGTCATGGAGCAGGTTGCCGACCGGTTCGCCTGGCCGGCCCCGATCGTGGTCGAGATGCGAAGCTGCGGCCCGCCCAATGCCCGCTGGACGATCCCGACGCGCACATTGCACGTCTGCTATGAATTGGCGCAGGAATTCGTCGAGCTCTATCGCGACTTCGGCGGGGATCGGACGTTGGCCGAGCTGCGCCTCACGCCCGCAAAGCGACCCACGGTCCGGCCGCAAAACATCGCCCAATCCATCGGCGCATGGAAGAGATTGCACGGATCCCAACCCGCCCGCGTGGTCGTGCGCTAAAATAGGCGGCGCGCACGGCGCGTGCCCACCATCGCCTTCACGGGCAAGACGGCGGGAGCGCGCCGCGACGGCAGCGAGGGTTCACGGCACCGCGATCACCTTGTTGACGAACTCGACGGAGTTGTACACCGCCACCTGCACGACCGGGTGCGCGGTCTTGATCGCCAGCCCGGCTTTCTCGGCCGCCTCGGTGGTGGCGTAGGATTCCTTGGTCTGCCGGTCCACCTGCAGCAGAAAGCGGCCGGTGGGCGGCCGCTTGCGCTGGCTGAACGTCTCCGGCGGCGATTTCGTCGTCTCCGTCGTCGTCTTGGCTTTAAGCTTCACGTCACGCGCTGCCATGTCGGCTCGCTTCCTCTGCTGTTTCTGGAAATGATTGGCTGCAGTTCCCATAGATGGGGACACAACCAGCCGATTGCGAGCGCCCTGACGCAGGGAATTGCTCGGCCGGCCTTGGCCACAGGATTTGTTCCGCGGCAAAACGCGCCAGAGCATGATCCCGAAAAGTGGGCGCCGGTTTTCGGAGAAGTCATGCTCCGACAATAAGCTAGAGTGGGATGACGATTCGAAGAAAAGTCATCCCGCTCTAGCGTCCGACCTCACGCGCAGGTGAAGACGCCGCCGCCCGGTTCGTGGCAGAACGGCCGCGGCGCTCCACGGGCGCCCACGAGCAATGAGCGGCATAAGCTGCTAGCTTGACGACCAGGCTGCCGCGCAGGGAGGGCGGCTGTCGGCTGATTATGGTGCCACCTTGCGGGTGGCGGGACATCGTTGGGGACCGGACGAATGCCTCGCCAGGCCAATGCCGTCGATTTCTGGCGTGGTGTCGCGCTGGTCTCGATCTTCGTCAACCACATCCCCGGCATCTACTATTCCCGCTTCACGCACGCGGAAATCTCGGTCTCCGATTCGGCCGACCTGTTCGTGTTCCTGGCCGGCTGGTCGCTGCGCTACGTGGCCGGAACGGCCGACAAGGGGCCGCCGACCTCCCAGCTCATGCTGCGCCTCGGCGGCCGCGCGGTCACCATCTACGGCGCGCAGGTCTTGATCACCATGATCGCGATCGCGATGCTGGCGTCAGTGGCGATCGTGCGCGACAATCCGCTGCTGCTCGAATGGCACAATGCCGCGGCCGTGTTCTACGATCCGGTGCCGACCCATATCGGGCTTGCGGTTCTCACCCACCATCTCGGCTACTTCGATATCCTGCCGCTCTACGTCGTGCTGATGCTGGCGGCGCCGGGCATCGCGGCGATCGACCGCTACGCGCCCAATGCGCTGCTGCCGCTGTCGGTCTCGCTCTACCTCGTCACGCTCGCGGTGCCGATCGCGGTCCCGACCTGGCCGGTGGAAGGACAATGGTTCTTCAACCCGCTCGCCTGGCAACTGGTGTTCGTGCTCGGCTTCGTGCTGGCCAAGGACTCCGGCCTCGGCGGCTTCGCGCGCCGGCACATTCTGCCGATTCGGTGCCTGGGGTTGATCGTCGTCGCGGCCTTGCTCCCGGTCACCTGGTACAACTTGTGGCCGGATCCGACCCGCGTTCCGCAGCCGACGCTGTTTTTCATTCCGAACAAGAGCTATGTGACCCCGGTCCGGCTGCTCCAGTTCCTGGCCGTGGTCGCGGTGTTCTCGCTCGCGTACCCCTATATAAGGCGGTTCGCCCGGCCGCTGACCGAAGTGCTGGCGCTCCTGGGCCGCAATTCGCTCTATGTGTTTTGCGTCGCCTCGCTGTTAAGCTTGGCGGGACAAATCGCGCGCTTCCTCTATCAGGGGCGTATCGGCGTCGATACGGTTGTGGTAATTTGTGGTATCGCCATCATGGTTTTCACTGCATGGCTTGCAGATTCGCGCGATCGGCCAAGGCAGGGTTCGCCTGCGCCGTCGCCATCTTCCTCCTGAGCGTCCTCGGCGGCCTGCCGGTCCGTGCCCAGTCGTCGAGCACGGTTCCGCTCTCGCGCGATTGCCAGCCCGGCAACACCGCGATCGCGACCGAATCGACGTTGCCGAACGTCGCGGCTGCAATGCAGCAGATGAAGCCGATCAAGATTCTCACCATCGGCGCGTCCTCCGGCAAGCGCGCGACCCGCGGCGGCTATGCGGCGCTGATCGAGCAGATGCTGGAACGCGCAATCGGCGGCCTCAACGTCATCATGATCAACCGCGGGGTCTCCGGCGAATTGGCCGCCAACGCCGCCACCCGGATCCGGACCGAGGTCGCGTTGAACGATCCGACCCTCGTGCTGTGGCAGGTCGGCACCAACGACGCGCTCGCCTATCTGCCGGTCGAGGAGCTGGAGACCACGCTGCGCGACACCATCCGCTGGCTCAAGGAGCACCATGTCGACGTGGTGCTGGTTGGCCTGCAATACGTCAATCAGATGGCGCGCGACGATAACTACAAAGCGGTGCGCGAGGTGCTGCGCCGCGTCGCCGCCGAAGAGAAGGTGATGATCGTGCGGCACTACGAGGCCAGGCAGTTCATCGCGGAGGCCACCAAGGCCGGCCCGGAGCTGTTCGACGAGGTCGAGCGGACCGGGTCCGGCTACGATTGCCTCGCCCAATACGTGGCGCGCGCGATCACGATCGGCGCATTCGGTAAAGGGCTGCAGCCGCTGCCGCCGTAAAGCGGCGAGTTCCGCCGCGCAGCGGCGCGTGCCCACGTTTTGGCGAGCCCCGTGGGCACGGCGCACAAGCGCGCGCCTTTGCCCGTGCTACGATCTTACTTCGCGCAAACGGCCGATCAGGATCGCCTTGGCCTTGCGGGCGATGAGCCAGCCGGCGAGGGCGAGCGCCACCAGGCCGGCGGCCAGGAACGCCAGATGCGCGTGCGAGACCGACGGGTCGAGGATCGTGGCGCTCATTGCGCCGAGATAGACGAACACCAGCACCGAAGGCGTCACGCCGAGCAAGGTGCCCACGGCGTACTCCCACAATCTGATGTCCGTCACCCCGAGCATGTAGTTCATCGCCGTGCCGGGAATCGGCGACAGCCGCAGCAGTCCGACCAGCCACCAGCCCTCGGCGCGGACCGCTTCGGCAACCGCCGCGAGCCGCGGGCGGCCTTCGATCGCCCGGCGAATGCGCGACTGCAACAGGTGCCGCGAGAGCAGAAACGCCGCGACCGCGCCGGCGGTGGACGCGATCAGCGCGATCGGCATGGCCGAAAAGCCGAACACCAAGCCGCCGAGCAGGCAAAGCGCCGGCCGCGGCACGAACGCCAGCGCCCCGACGATGAACGTTGCGGCCAGCAGCGCAAGCCCGGCCGCGCCAAGCTCGCCCCAGGCCCGGATCAGATGCAGTGCGGTCTCGAACATCGGTGCCAGCGCGGGCCATGCCTTTCCGGGTGATCGTCCGCGAACGCGGTCAAGGAGCCGCTGGCGTTTGTAGTTGCGGGATGCGCGCTTTGGCGAGGACCGCCCGGGTCTCATGCCGTTCTACCAGACTCAATGAGCCCAACGCCAAAGGAAGGCGCGCTCAAAGTGCGGGCGGCAGAATTGTCAGTGCGGGCGAACTGCAAGCTGCAAATTGGCGATTCGCGGGGTGTGGCACGCTGCGACGCACGCCGGACCCGATCGGGTGCGGCGCAAGCCGGCCGAGAGGCGGAACGGAACGCCTAGGCGACCAACGTTTCAGGCCACCTGGGATTCGCGCGCGCGGCGGTAAATCGGGCGTTCGGAACGGTGCCGGGACTCCACCGTCCGGCTCGCGGTCGCCTTGTGGCTGTCGGCCAAGCGCAGCCACCGTTCAGCCATGCGGCTCCAGGTTGCCCGGCTTTCGAGGTCGCGCGTCGATCGCGCCATCCGGCGGCATTCGTGCGCGTGCGCTTCAAATTCCTTGATCAAGTCCATGGCCTTGCTTCCAATCCTCAGAGTGCCTCCCAATCCGAGATCAACCTCGCCGGGGCGCCGGAGTTCCCCCGTCGAGAAGAAATGTCGGGTATCCCACATCGGGCCACGGAATGGCGCATGGCAGGGCATCTGACGGTCAAAATCGGCCATTACGGCGGTGGCAAGCGGGCCGCAGCGCGCGGGTTATCAGGGGCCGCAGTGCCCACGATGATACCGTTTTCCTGGGTGGCGGCAGGCCGGCGGGCGGTTCGAACAGGACCGCTCATTAAGCCGGCGGGGCGAGGAACGGGCCGATCGGCTACGGCTGCGAGCCGAGGCCGCCGGCCGGGCCTGCCGCGGCCACGGTCGATGAACGGACTGGCGCTCTCCGACGCGGGTGCGACGTGAGGAGGGGGCTTAGAGACCGTGGAAAAGCCTTGCCCGTGCTTCGAGACGCGCGCTTTGCGCGCTCCTCAGCATGAGGGGTTTGACATGCCTCATCCTGAGTTGCCAACCGGCGTTGGGTCGACCCGCTGCGGATGAAACGATCCATACATTGCGGGTACTCGCCAGTGCTCGCTCTATATGTCGATCGTTTCTTATTAACTCTGAGGAGCGGTCCGAAGGGCCGCGTCTCAAAGGACGCAACGAGCGATCTGCAAGCCGATTCTCACATTCTCAAACAGACCCTTAGCGCTTTGGCTGCGGGGAATCGACCGATCGCATCGTTCGCCAAGGATCGCTCTTGGCGTCGGCGTCCGGCCGCTTCGTTCGCCGTTCGTATTGCCGTTCGACCTCGGCCAGATCGCGTTGCTTCTGCTCCTCGATGAGCTGCATCGGCGTTTTTGTGCCCTCCTGCTGTCCACCGGCTCCTTGCGAGGAGCGCCCTTGCGAATAGGCGGGTCCTGCCAGCAGGACGATCATCGCCGCCGCAACTGTGAAGGTCCTCATCATTCCTCCCACGAAAACGACCCAGGGCGGCTCCCTTTTAGCGCAAAAGCGCCCGCCTTGGCACTGGTCGGGCCCAGTTCTTCCCGCGCTTAAAAAAGCAGATTGCGCCGAGAGAACAAATCGTGTACAAAGCGCTCCTGTCAAAGGGAGCCGCGTTTGCCGCTCCTTCGAATCCCGGCCATAAGGAGCAGCCCCATGAGCCCCGCCACCCTCCGCGTCGTCGAAGGATCGTCCATGGACAAGTCGAAGGCCCTCGATGCCGCGCTCACCCAGATCGAGCGTCATTTCGGCAAGGGCTCGATCATGCGGCTCGGCAAGAACGACAAGTCGATGGACGTGGAGGTGATCTCGTCGGGCTCGCTCGGGCTCGATATCGCGCTCGGCATCGGCGGCCTGCCGCGCGGCCGGGTGGTCGAAATCTACGGGCCGGAATCCTCCGGCAAGACCACGCTCGCGCTGCACGCGGTGGCGGAAGCGCAGAAGAAGGGCGGCATCTGCGCCTTCATCGACGCCGAGCACGCGCTCGATCCCGTTTATGCCCGCAAGCTCGGCGTCAAGATCGACGACCTGTTGATCTCGCAGCCGGACACCGGCGAGCAGGCGCTGGAGATCGCCGACACGCTGGTGCGCTCCGGCGCGATCGACGTCTTGGTGATCGATTCGGTCGCAGCCCTCGTGCCGCGCGCCGAGCTCGAGGGCGAGATGGGCGACAGCCAGCCGGGGCTGCAGGCGCGGCTGATGAGCCAGGCCCTGCGCAAGCTCACCGCCTCGATCAACCGCTCCAACACGATGGTGATCTTCATCAACCAGATCCGCATGAAGATCGGGGTGATGTACGGCTCGCCGGAGACCACGAGCGGTGGCAATGCGCTCAAGTTCTACGCTTCCGTGCGGCTCGACATCCGCCGCATCGGCGCCATCAAGGAGCGCGACGAGGTGGTCGGCAACCAGACCCGCGTCAAGGTGGTGAAGAACAAGCTGGCGCCGCCGTTCAAGCAGGTCGAATTCGACATCATGTACGGCGAGGGCGTCTCCAAGGCCGGCGAGCTGATCGATCTCGGCGTCAAGGCCGGCGTGGTGGAGAAGTCGGGCGCCTGGTTCTCCTACGACTCGCAGCGCATCGGCCAGGGCCGCGAGAACGCCAAGGCGTTCCTCAAGGCCAATCCCGACATGGCGGCGGGGATCGAGACCGCGATCCGGCAGAACGCCGGCCTGATCGCCGAGGCGATCCTCGCCGGCGCGGAGAACGCCGAGGACGACGCCGCCGAGGGGTGAGCGGAGCGGGCCCATCCACGCGGCAGATCTATGGTTGTAGAGATCCTCAGGAATTTGTTTTTCGGCGTGAGGAGTTTGTATTTTCAAATTCCGTCGCATATCTACAGTTGTATTTGGCAAAACGAACTGGAGGGCTGAGGGCCACTACGGCTCGAAATTCATACCTCCACCACCACGTAGTCGTTCTCGACCGTGACCGGGAACGTCTCGGCGACGTACGGGCCCTCGACCACGCGCGCGCCGGGCTCCACGCTGACCGCGTAGTTGCGCGCGCGCAGGCGCTCGGGATCGCACCACGAGCGGCCGGTGCGCACGTCGAATTCCCATGAGTGCCAGGGACAGCGCAGGATCTCGCCGCGGCGGCTGTAGCGGTACTCGCCGGGTTCCGACGACTGCACGAGCCCCGTCAGCTTGCCCTGGCTCAGGCTCCCGCCCTTGTGCGGGCAGCGGTCGCCGAGGGCGAAGAACTCGCCGCCGAGGTTGAACACCACGATCGCGCGGTCGTCGAGGCGCACCAGCTTGCGGCCGCCCGGCTTGATCTCGCCGACCGCGGCGACGACGTGCCTGGCCATCAGAGCATGATCCCGAAAAAGCCTGCCCCGGACTTGATCCGGGGTGGGCACCGGTTTTCGGAAAAGATCATGCTCCACCAATAAGCTGGAGCGGGATCATCCCGCTCTAGGCGAAGCGGTACACGCCCTTGGCGTTCTCGGAAAAAATGCGGCGACGCTTCGCCTCGTCGAGGCTCGGCGGCAGCGCCACGAACGGATCGTCGAAATCCCAGTGCGGATAATCGCTGGCGAACAGGATGCGGTCGAACCCGATCCAGTTCATCACCTCGATCAGGTGATCGGGATCCTCGGCCTCCTCCATCGGCTGGGTCGAGACCCAGAAATGCTCCCTGATGTACTCCGACGGCGCGCGCCGCAGGTGCGGGACCTCGTCCTTGAGCCGCTTCCAGTTTCGATCGAGCCGCCAGCCGAGCGCCGGCAGCCAGCCGAAGCCCGATTCGATCAGCACGACCTTGAGCTCGCGGTAGCGCTCGAACACGCCCTCCATGATCATCGAGGTCACCAGCGCCTGCGAGGAGGTGGCGTGCTCGGTCATCTCCTCGATGTAGAACGACGGCCAGCCGGTCGAGGTGGTGGCCCAGCCGCTGTAGCCGAACACGTGGATGCCGACCGGGAGGCCGTGCTCGACCGCGGCCTCATAGATCGGCCAGTAGCGCCGCCGCCCGAGCGCCTCGCTGGTGCGGCTGAGCATGAACACCTGGACGTAGTCGCGATTGCCGGCGCGCCGGTTGATCTCCGCCCGCGCGGCTTCCGCGTCCTCGTAGGGCACCACGATCGAGGATTTCAGCCGCGGCTCGCGCCCCGTCATCGCCGCCATCTGCCATTCGTTGTTGGCCGCCGCCATGGCGGCGCTGAATTCGGGGTTCTGCTCGCCCTGGCCGGTCGGCGAGAGCGGGTTCATCACGCCGTATTCGATCCCGTAGGGATCGAGGTGCTGCGCCCGCATGAAATCGAGGTCGCTGCCCGGCAAGCCGCCGCCCGGCGGCCAAGCGTCGCGCCGGCAGGCGCGCGGCGTCACCTTCGGATAAGGGTAGCTCCTGGCGAAGCCGTGGCGCCGGCGTTCGCCGTAGGTCTGCAGGGTATCCCACCAGCGATTCGACAGGTACGGCCGCAGGTCCGAAAGCGTCGCGGTCGGATGGATGTCGCAATCGATCACCTTGGGCTTCACGCGCGCTGGGCTAAGCGGCTGGCGCAATTCCACGTTCATGAGCGTCGTCCTTACGGGGCGTTGAGCCGATTGTACGTCGCCAGCGGGTTGTCGACCAGGATTTTGCGCCGCAGGCCGGCCGGAATTCCGGGCGGCATCACGGCGTCGCCGTCGAACTGCCAGTGCGGGAAATCGGAGGAATAGAGCAGGATGTCGTCGGAGCGCAGGTGCTCGACGATACGCTCGACCTCCTCGGGCGCCTCCGGTCCGTCCAGCGGCTGGATGGTGAGCCGGATATGGTCGCGCACGATCTCGGCCGGCGAGCGGTCGACCCACGGCACCTCGGTAC
This sequence comes from uncultured Alphaproteobacteria bacterium, assembly GCA_963738705.1. GTDB lineage: Bacteria > Pseudomonadota > Alphaproteobacteria > Rhizobiales > Xanthobacteraceae > CAVTXS01. Next base: position 133,478 of record CAVTXS010000045.1, on the reverse strand, counting down.
GGATGCCGCGCCAGAATTTCGCGAAGCGCCACAGGAACGCCGGCAGCCAGGTGACGCCCGATTCGATCAGGACCACCTTCAGGGCGGGAAACTTCGCGAACACGCCCTCGCTGACCAGGCTCGCGACCTGGCTCTGGAACCCTTGAGATTGCGCCGCATAGTCCTCGATATAGTAGCTCGGCCAGCCGAGCGCGGTCACCGGATTGCGGTAGGCGGAGCCCGCGTGGATGCCGATCGGCAGGTGATGGCGCTCGGCGGCGGCATAGACCGGCCACAGCGCCCGGCGGCCGAGCGGCACCTCGCCCATGGCCAGAACCAAGACCTGCACGAAGCGGCGATCGGGCGCGCGCCGCTCGATCTCGTCGACCGCGTGCTCGACGTTTTGCAGCGGCACCACGATCGAGGCGCGCAGCCGCGGATCGCGGTCGAGCCATTCCGTGGCGATCCAGTCGTTGAGCGCGCGCGCGAACGCGGCCGCCATGTCCTCGTTGAACACCAGCTGGATGCCGTAGAGGCAATTGAGGATGGCGATGTCCGCGCCCCAGCGGTCGAACACCGGCGAAAGGTCCGGAGCGCTTGCCGCCGCCAGAGTGTCCGCGCCGCGGAAATCCGCGCGCGCGGTGATGGGCGCGCCCGGCGGATAGCTGATCGATTCGAGCGTGCCGATGCCGCGCTCCTCGACCGAATCGCGCCAGAACGGGTCGAGGTAGGGGGTGAGCGCCGCCCAACCCGGCACGGTCGGATGGACGTCGCAGTCGATGGCTTTGATTTCACGCACGGCGCGGTCCTTCGCCTCGAGGCTGGCCGCTCAAAGGCCAACCAGCCGGGTTAGGCACTCATAACAGAAAAGCCCGGGTCTTGAGCCACTTCCACGTTTTTCGCGTGCTGGACGAGCGACGGCGAAGCCGGAGCGATGATCTCGGATTCCACCATTGCGCCGTCATTGCGAGGAGCGAAGCGACGAAGCAATCCAGATGCGGCGCCGGCGTTCTGGATTGCTTCGCCTTCGGCTCGCAATGACGGCGCCGGCTGTTCCTAGACTTGCCGGCGGCCCACCGCTAAAACCCTCGCGCAAACATGGTGCTAGCCGCCGGATCGGCGATATCGCCGGACGGCAGCAGACAGCAGGGTCAGATGAGCGGCGTCAACGAAATCCGGTCGGCCTTCCTCGATTACTTCGCGAAGAACGCGCACGAAGTCGTGCCGTCCTCGCCGCTCGTGCCGCGCAACGACCCGACCCTGATGTTCACCAATGCCGGCATGGTGCAGTTCAAGAACGTCTTCACCGGGCTCGAGAAGCGGCCGTACAGCCGCGCGGTGACCGCGCAGAAATGCGTGCGCGCCGGCGGCAAGCACAACGACCTCGACAATGTCGGCTACACGGCGCGCCACAACACCTTTTTCGAGATGCTCGGCAACTTCTCGTTCGGCGACTACTTCAAGGACGTCGCGATCGAGCTCGCCTGGAACCTGGTGACGCGGGACTTCGGGCTGCCGAAGGATCGCCTGACCGCCACGGTCTACATCGACGACGACGTCGCCTTCGATCTCTGGAAGAAGATCGCCGGACTGCCGGAAGAGCGCATCATCCGCATCGCCGGCTCCGACAATTTCTGGGCCATGGGCGACACCGGTCCGTGCGGTCCGTGCTCGGAAATTTTCTATGACCACGGCGACCACATCCCGGGCGGACCGCCGGGTTCCGCGGACGCGGACGGCGACCGTTTCGTCGAGATCTGGAACCTGGTGTTCATGCAATTCGAGCAGCTGCCCGGCGGCGAGCGCGTCGATCTGCCGAAGCCGTCGATCGACACCGGCATGGGGCTCGAGCGCATCGCGGCGGTGCTGCAAGGCACCCACGACAGCTACGCGACCGACCTCTTCCGCTCGTTGATCAAGGCGGTCGCCGACTTGACCGGCGTCGACCCGGAGGGGCCGCAGAAGGCCTCGCACCGGGTGATCGCCGATCATCTGCGGGCGACCGCATTCCTGATCGCCGACGGCGTGCTGCCGTCGAACGAGGGCCGTGGCTACGTGCTCCGCCGCATCATGCGCCGCGCCATGCGCCACGCCGAGCTCCTGGGCGCGCGCGAGCCGCTGATGTGGCGGCTCGTGCCCGCGCTCGAGCGCGAGATGGGACTGGCCTATCCGGAGCTGCAGCGCGCCGAGCCGCTGATCAGCGAGACGTTGCGGCTCGAGGAGACGCGGTTTCGCAAGACGCTGGAGCGGGGCCTTGCCATCCTCGATGAGGAGACGCGCGGGCTCAAAAGCGGCGACAAGCTCAAGGGCGAGACCGCGTTCACGCTCTACGACACCTACGGATTTCCGCTCGACCTCACGCAGGATGCGCTCCGCCCGCGCGGCATTGCGGTCGACACCGAGGCGTTCAATGCCGCCATGGAACGCCAGCGCGAGCGGGCGCGCGCCTCCTGGGCCGGGTCCGGCGACGTGAAAACGGCAACATACTGGTTTCCTTTGCGCGAAAAGTACGGCGCCACTGAATTTCTTGGGTACGACACGGAGACCAGTGAGGGCGTCGTTCAGACGATCATCCGCGGCGGCCCCGAGGTGAGCGAATTGAAGGCCGGCGAAAGCGGTGAAGTGATACTCAATCAAACGCCGTTTTACCCCGAGTCTGGTGGGCAAGTATGGGACACGGGTTTGATGAGGCGAGTTTCCGATGGAGCGGTCATCGCTGATGTCCTCGCCGTCCATAAGCAAGCCGGCGATTTAATCGTGCACAATGTAAGGATTAAGAATCACGGATTGAAAGTAGGCGATTCCCTGCGTCTCGACGTCGACACCGGGAGGCGCGCCGACGTTCGCCGCAATCACTCGGCGACGCATCTGTTGCACGAGGCCCTCCGCCAGGTGCTCGGCGATCACGTCGCGCAAAAGGGTTCGCTGGTTGCGCCTGACCGTTTGCGCTTCGACTTCTCGCATCCCAAGCCGATCACCCCGGAAGAGATTGCTCGTGTCGAAGACATCGCCAACGACGTGATGCTTCAGAACGCCCCGGTGATCACCCGCCTAATGGCGGTCGACGACGCCATCGCGTCTGGCGCGCGTGCGCTGTTCGGCGAGAAATACGGCGACGAGGTGCGGGTGGTGGCGATGGGAGAGGGCGGCAACGCGCTCGGCTGGTCGGTGGAACTGTGCGGCGGCACCCATGTCCGACGCACTGGCGACATCGGCCTCATCTCGGTGCTCTCCGACAGTGGCGTAGCCGCCGGCGTGCGCCGAATAGAAGGTTTGACCGGCAACGCGGCCCGAAAAAGCCTTAACGCAGATCGCCGCGAATTGCGCGAGATCGCCGCTGAACTCAAGGTTCCAAAAACGGAGGTCAAAGCGCGGCTGGCGCAAGCGCTGGCCGACACGAAGAAGCTCGAGCGCGACCTTACCGATGCCAAGAAAAAGCTGGCTATGGGCGGTGGCGATTTCGAGCCCGATTTTGTTGGCAAAACTCCTGATGGAACTACCTGGGTCGGGGAGGTGAAGTATTTTTCCCGCTCTATCACCGGTGTCGATTTGAAGAATTTGCGCAGTTTTGCTGACGAAGCCAAGAAAAGGATCGGCTCTGGCGTTGTCGCCATTGTCGCACTTAGCGATGACGGCAGGGCCGGCATTGTAGTCGGCGTCACCGACGACCTGACCCCGCGCTTTAACGCCGTCAATCTCGTCAAGAAAGGCGCCGAAGCGCTCGGCGGCAAGGGCGGCGGCGGCCGGCCCGACATGGCGCAGGCCGGCGGCCCCGACGGTTCGCGCGCCGCCGCGGCCCTGGAGGCTATCGCGTCCGCGATCGGTGCCGGATAGGCGCCGCGAGGCCGGTCGCCGGGAGGGTGCTGGGGTGGCGCCGCACGACAAGGCAAGCGCGCTCCGCCGCCGGGTGTTCGAGCTCCTCGAGCACGGGACGATGGGTGACGCAACCGGGCGCCTGCTCAACGTCGCGCTCATCTGCCTCATCGTCATCAACGTGGTCGCCGTACCGCTCAACACGGTGCCCGAGCTTTCCACGCGTTACGCCGCTCTGTTTCGCGCCGTCGAGGTGGTCTCGGTCATCGTCTTTACCCTCGAATACGCGCTGCGGCTTTGGGTCGCTGTCGAGCACGCAGGGGGCGATCGCAGGCACCCGTTGCACGCCCGCCTGGCTTACGCCAGGAGCCTGGATGGCATCGTCGATCTGATCGCCATTCTTCCGTTCTGGATCGGCTTTTTCTTGCCGGCCGACCTGCGGGCGATTTTGGTCTTCCGCATCTTTCGGTTTCTCAAACTGGCGCGCTACTCGGTCGGCGTCCGCTCCCTGCTTGATGCAATCTATGAGGAGCGCCGGCCGCTGGCGGGATGCCTGTTGATTTTTCTCGGGACTGCGCTGCTTGCCGCCTCGCTGATGCATCTTGCCGAGCGCGAGGCGCAGCCCGAGAAGTTCGGCACCATCCCGCACGCCATGTGGTGGGCCGTCGCCACGCTCGGCACCGTCGGCTACGGCGACGTCGTACCGGTGACTTGGATCGGCCGGGCGATCAACAGCGTCGCGATCATCTGCGCGCTCGTCATGATCGCGCTGCCGGTCGGCATCCTCGCGACCGCGTTCTCGCAAACAATTCACAACCGCGACTTCGTCGTGACCTGGGGCATGGTCGCCCGCGTGCCGTTGTTCGAAGGCCTCAAGGCGAGCGAGATCGCCGACATTTCCCGCCTGCTGCGGGCCGAAACGGTCGAGGCCGGAGCGGTCGTGGCCCGCCGCGGGGATCCGGCGCATTCGATGTATTTCATCGCCAGCGGCGAAGTGGAGATCGAGCTCGCCGACGGGACCAGGCGGCTTGGCGCCGGTCATTTCTTCGGCGAGGTCGCCGTGCTCCGCCGCGCTCGCCGTTCGGCGACTGTGCGCGCCACCACCCGGACGCGGTTGCTCGTCCTCGACGCCGACGATTTCCACGACCTGCTGAGCAAGCAGCCGGAACTTGCCGGCCGGCTGCGCGACGTGGTTCAGGAACGCCTCGGGCGCGAGTTGATCACCCGGAAGGGCGACATCCTCACCGAGGAAATCGATGACGAAGATGAGCCGCCGGGCAAGAAGACCCGCCGCCGGCGCTGAGGCGCCCGTCCGTCATTGAGTGGAGCGAAAGCGACGAAGCGATCCAGATCGAAGGGGCGGTACTGGATTGCTTTGCCTTCGGCTCGCAATGACGGGACGCCCGGTCACGAGCCCTTGCGCAGGAACACATAGTCGGCCGCGTAGGGCACGCTCAGATAGGCGCCGGCCCGGTCGCAAGGGCCTTCGGCCGCGCCGCCTTGAGTGTTGATGCGCTGGATCGTCGTCACGCCCGACAGCACGCCGTTGCCGCGCCGCTCGGTGACTTCGAGCTTGAGCCACGGGATATCCTTCGGCGTTGCGCCGGGCGCGCGCCCCGCAACCTTGCCGACCACCGCGCTGCCGTCCACGTGCTCCCAGTTCGGGCCGGCATAGTGTCGTCCGACGGTCTTGCCGTCGAGCAGCAGCGTCGCGATCGGTTCGCGGAACGCCCATGTGAGCTTTCCGTCGCTGCCGGCCTTGCAGTCGTAGACCTGGGACCCTTGCGCGTGCAGCGTGGCGACCACGCTCTCGCCCGGTGCGGCGATGGGTGCCGGCATTTGGGCCAACGCCCCGCTCGCAAGCGCCCAAGCAGTGAGCAAACCCGCAGACAGCACGACACAGTGTCGGGTCATTGCGGGCCTCCCTAAGCCATCGCCTTCTTCAGGTTCTCGTCCACCTTGTCGAGGAAGCCGGTGGTGGACAGCCATTTCTGCTCGGCGCCGACGAGAAGCGCGAGGTCCTTGGTCATGGCGCCGGCCTCGACGGTGTCGACGCAGACCTTCTCCAGCGTCGCCGCGAACCGCGCGAGCGCCGCGTTGTCGTCGAGCTTGGCGCGATGCGCAAGGCCGCGCGTCCAGGCGAAGATCGACGCGATCGAGTTGGTCGACGTCTCCTTGCCCTTCTGGTGCTCGCGGTAGTGGCGCGTCACCGTTCCGTGGGCGGCTTCCAACTCCACCACCTTGCCGTCGGGCGTCATCAGCACCGAGGTCATCAGGCCGAGCGAGCCGAAACCCTGCGCCACGATGTCGGACTGCACGTCGCCGTCGTAGTTCTTGCACGCCCACAGATAGCCGCCCGACCATTTCAGCGCCGCCGCCACCATGTCGTCGATCAGCCGGTGCTCGTAGGTGAGCTTCTTCTTCTCGAACTCGGCCCTGAACTCGGCGTCGAACACCTCCTGAAAGATGTCCTTGAAACGGCCGTCGTAGACCTTGAGAATCGTGTTCTTGGTCGAGAGATAGACCGGATAGTTGCGCGCCAGTCCGTAGTTGAACGAGGCGCGGGCAAAGTCGCGGATCGAACCGTCGAGATTGTACATACCGAGCGCCACGCCGGAGTCCGGAAACTCGAACACCGGGACCACGGTCTCCTTGCCGTCCGGCCCCGCGTAGCTCAGCACCAGCTTGGCGCCCTGCGGCACCCTGATGTCGGTCGCGCGGTACTGGTCGCCGTAGGCGTGGCGGCCGATCACGATCGGCTGCGTCCAGCCGGGCACCAGGCGGGGCACGTTGCGGCAGATGATCGGCTCGCGGAAGATTACGCCGCCGATGATGTTGCGGATGGTGCCGTTCGGCGAACGCCACATCTTCTTCAGCCCGAACTCCTTCACCCGCGCCTCGTCCGGCGTGATGGTGGCGCACTTGACCCCGACGCCCACCTCCTTGATCGCCTCCGCGGCCTCGACCGTGACCTGATCGTCGGTCTTGTCGCGGTTTTCCATGCTGAGATCGAAGTACAGGAGCTCGATGTCGAGGTAGGGATGGATGAGCTTGTCCCGGATGAGATGCCAGATGATCCGGGTCATCTCGTCGCCGTCGAGCTCGACGACCGGCTTGGCCACTTTGATTTTTGCCATGGAGAGGGAAGCCTTGTGGGCGCTGGGAACAGAAGACGGCGGTGGGGTTACAAGGGCAGAATGGACGGCTGCCTCGGGCCGCGAGCCGGCGCACCGTTCCGGCGGCCGTGGCTATAGCATCGGCGAGCGCCATGCAAAAGGCGACTTTCGGGTGGCCGTGCGCTTTTCCGCGTCTTCCGCTTCGCTATATCGGCGGCGGAGTTCTTGATGCCCGGCGCCGGCACCGACAAGACCAAGCGGTGGGTGGATCAGCCCGCGCCGGTGGTGATTCTTGTGGAGCCGCAGCTCGGCGAAAACGTCGGCACGGCCGCGCGCGCGATGGCGAACTTCGGCCTGTCGCAGTTGCGGCTGGTCAAGCCGCGCGATTCCTGGCCGAACGCCCGCGCCAAGGCCGCAGCCTCCGGTGCCGACCGCGTGCTCGACAACGCCGAACTGTTCGACGGCGTGGAGGCCGCGATTGCCGATTGCACGCTCGTGTTCGCAACGACCGCGCGCGCCCACGACCAGGCCAAGCCGGTGGTGAGCGCGGAAGACGCCGCCCGCCAGATGGCGCCGCGCATCGCCGCCGGCGAGACGGTCGGTATCCTGTTCGGCCGTGAGCGCTGGGGCCTGGAGAACGATGAGGTCGGTCTTGCCGACCGCATCATCACCTTGCCGGTCAATCCCGCCTTCGCATCGCTCAACCTCGCGCAGGCGGTGCTCGTCGTCGCCTACGAATGGTTCAAGCTCGCAGGCGGCGGCGCATTGCCGTTCGCCATGCCGCAAAAGTCGCAAGCCGCGGCCAAGGAGCAGCTGCTGGCTTTCTTCGCCACGGTCGAGCGCGAGCTCGAGAAGGTGGAATTTTTCCGCCCGCCCGAGAAGCGCACCACCATGCAGATCAACCTGCGCAACATCTTCCACCGCATGCAGCCGACCCGGCAGGACATCCAGACGCTGCACGGGGTGATCACGGCGATCGCCGAAGGGCGCAAGGGGCCGGCGCGCGGCGGCGTTCTCGACGGCGAGGAAGCCGAGGTCCTGCGCGCGCTGCTCGCCGAGCACGCGCAGGGCCAGGTGCCGTCGGAACGCGCGCCGGTGCGCGGGCTCGCGCGCCTGCTCCGGCGCAACCCGACCGATGCCGAGCGCACGCTGTGGAATGCGCTGGTCAACGAACGCCGCTTCGCCGGCAAGGGCTTCAAGCGGCAGGTGCCGGTCGGGCCGCACATCGCCGACTTCGTCTCGTTCCCGCTGCGTGTGGTGATCGATCTCGTTCCGGAGCACGAAAGCGAAGCGGCCGCGTCCGCACGCGGGCAGCGACGCCTGTGGCTGGAGCCGCGGGGTTATCGCGTACTGGAGATCTCCGCCGCGGAGGTCGGGTCCAATTTGAATGGAGTTCTCGACAACATCGAGTTGGCGCTTGCCGATTCGGGAGCTTGAAAGCGGTCGTTCCGGCGAGCGGACGATGCGGCCCGCGGTCAGCCGCTGGACTTGATCCCCGCGATCGCCTTCTCCATCAGCTCGTCCATGGTGCGGCGAATCTGGTGGTCCGATTGCGCCACGCCCTTGGCGTCGAAGTCCTTGCGGACCTTCTTGAACACGTCGTGGTCGCCGGCCTCCTCGAAGTCCGACATCACCACTTCCTTGGCATAGGCGGCGGCCTCGTCGCCGGAGAGGCCGAGCTTCTCGGCGGCCCATTGCCCGAGCAGCTTGTTGCGCCGGGCATTGGCCTTGAACCGAAGCTCCTCGTCGTGCGCGAACTTCTTCTCGAAGCCTTCTTCGCGTTTGTCGAACGTCGTCATGTGGGCCTCTTCGTTGGCTTGGGCGGCGGTCCGGATAAGTCGGCGGCAGCATCCGTACGCACCCGGACTTGCATAGCGGCTCGGAATCGCCAAATCAATACGGCAAATCGCGCCCGGCGGCCTTGGCCTGTCGATTGTGCTCCGCAATGCGATGGGCTAGGTTCCGTCCACGCGGACGGGCAGTCAATCGCGCTTCTCTGAGTCGCGCCCGGTCCCCGCAGCGCCGCGGACCTCGCACTTAACGGAGTCACGGCAAGCCATGGATTTTCTCAAGCCACGGTATATCCCGATGAGCCGCCGCCGCCGAATTTATGAAGGCAAGGCGAAGGTCCTCTACGAGGGACCGGAACCTGGAACGCTGATCCAGCACTTCAAGGACGACGCCACCGCTTTCAATGCCAAGAAGCATGAGGTCATCGACGGCAAAGGCGTGCTCAACAACCGCATTTCCGAGTACGTGTTCCAGCATCTCAACGACATCGGGGTGCCGACGCACTTCATTCGCCGGCTCAACATGCGTGAGCAGCTGATTCGCGAGGTCGAGATCATTCCACTGGAAGTCGTGGTGCGGAACACCGCGGCCGGATCGCTCGCGCAACGCCTCGGCATCGAGGAGGGAACCCAGCTGCCGCGTTCGATCATCGAGTTCTACTACAAGAACGACGCGCTCAACGATCCGATGGTCTCCGAGGAGCATATCACGGCATTCGGCTGGGCGACGCCGCAGGAGATCGACGACGTGATGGCGCTCGCCATCCGGGTCAACGACTTTCTCTCGGGACTGTTCCTCGGCGTCGGCATTCGCCTGGTCGACTTCAAGATGGAGTGCGGCCGGCTGTGGGAGAACGAGATGATGCGCATCGTCGTCGCCGACGAGATCTCGCCCGACAGCTGCCGCCTCTGGGACATCAAGTCGAACGAGAAGCTCGACAAGGACCGTTTCCGCCGCGACCTCGGCGGCCTGCTGGAGGCCTATACCGAGGTCGCCAAGCGCCTCGGCATCATGGGCGAGAACGAGCCCCCGCGCGGCACCGGCCCGGTGCTGGTGAAGGGCTGACGAGGCGTTCGCGAGGCGAGCCATGGGCGTCCCTGTCGTTAATACTGCGCCGATGACGGTAGAGGAGTTTTACGCCTTCACGGATACCCGTCCGGACGAGGAGAAGTGGGAACTCATCGACGGGGAGCCAATCTTGAATGCTTCGCCGAGTCCGCCTCATCAAAGGATCGTGAAAAATCTCGTCTACACGCTTGCTGCATTGGAGCTGCGGGCGGGGACGAGCTGGGAAGTGCTCCCGGGCCTGGGAGTGCGGGTGTCAAACGTCAAGCGGCCAGAACCTGACGTGCTGGTGATTCCCAAGGCTGGCGACTCGCTTGATCCGTTGGGACGCGACCGCAGCGATGTCATCGTGGCATTTGAAGTTCTGTCGCCCTCGACGAGCGACCGTGATTTGCGCTGGAAGCGCACCGCCTACACCAGTCTGCCGTCGCTGAGCCATTACGTGGTGATCGCACAGGACGCCGTGGACGTCGTGATCTTCGCCCGCGAGACCAATTTTTCGGAACGGCGGCTCCAATCCGCCGACGCATCGATCGAATTTTCATCGCTCGGCATTTCGCTGCCGCTCGCGGACATCTACCGCGATACCGGGCTTCGATGACGTCAAGCACGCGACCCGGTGATTCTCGATGAAAGCCCGCGTGACCGTGACGCTCAAGCCCGGCATCCTCGATCCGCAGGGCAAGGCGATCGAGGGCGCGCTCAAGTCGCTCGGCGTCGGCGGTGTCGCCAGCGTGCGCCAGGGCAAGGTGTTCGACATCGAGGTCGACGGCGACCGGGCCGGCGTCGAGGCGAGCTTGAAGGAAGCGGCCGATCGGCTGCTCGCCAATACGGTGATCGAGAACTATCGCATCGAAGTGCTGGGATGACGGCCATGCGCTCGAAAGCCCTCGCCATCGGGTGCATCCTCGCCGGCGGCCTGGCGGCCGGCGAAGCCTGCGTGCTCGACCGTAGCGCCGCGGCATCGTCGCGGCCTGCGTGGACCGGAACGGCGTGACCGTTTGTTGGATGGCCATGAAATCCGCCGTCATCGTTTTCCCGGGCTCCAACCGCGAGCGCGACGCGGCGCGCGCGCTGCGGCTCGTGTGCGGCGCCGAACCGCAGATGGTGTGGCATGCCGATCGCGAGCTTCCCGACGGCACCGATCTGGTGGTGCTGCCCGGCGGCTTCTCCTATGGCGATTACCTGCGCTGCGGGGCGATTGCGGCGCGCGCCCCGATCATGGACGCGATGCGCGCGCATGCGGCGCGCGGGGGGCTGGTGCTCGGCATCTGCAATGGCTTCCAGATCCTGTGCGAGGCCGGCCTGCTGCCCGGCGTGCTGATGCGCAATGCGCAGCTGCGCTTCGGCTGCAAGGACGTCTATCTGCGCGTCGAGCGCTCCGACACGCCGTTCACGCGCGGCTACAATGCCGGCCAGGTGATCCGCATTCCGATCGCGCACGGCGAGGGCAACTATGCGGCCGACGGCGAGACGCTGGCTGAGCTCGAGGGCGACGGCCGCATCGTCTTTCGCTACACCGCACCGGACGGCAGGCTCGATCCCAAGTGGAACGTCAACGGCTCGACCGCGGCGATCGCCGGCATCGTCAACGACCGCCGCAATGTGCTCGGCCTGATGCCGCACCCGGAGAATCACATCGAGCGCGCGCTCGGCTCGACCGACGGCCGCGGTCTGTTCGCCGGGATGGTTGACCACTTGGCGCAGGTGGCGTGACAGCGGGCGGATTCCAAAGCGCGGTTCGGGCGGGAGGCCTTGCCGGCGGCCGGTTACGGCTTCTGCTGCGCCGCTTCCGCCTCGAGCAACGGCTTCCAGCGGTCGATCTCGCTCTTGATGAAGGGCGCGAGCCAGGCGGCGGCTCGCCGGTCCGGCGACGCGATCTCTATGCCAAGGGAGGCGAAGCGCTGTCGCGTCTCTTCTTCGTCCAGCGCTTTCGACAGCGCCTCGTGCATTCGCTTGACGATCGGCTCGGGCGTGCCTTTGGGGAACTGGAAGGCCGACCAGGCCCCGAGCGTGAAAGCCGGCAGCCCGGCCTCGGCCACGGTAGGCAAGTCGGGCAGCATCGGCGTGCGGCGCTCGCCGGTCAGCGCGTAGGCCTTGATGGTACCAGCCCGTACATGCTCGACCGTGAGCGGCGCCTGGTTGCAGCTATAGTCGACCTGGCCGGCCAGCAGGGCCTGCGTGGAATCGCCGAGCCCGCGGAACGGCACCGCAACCGGCCGCACCCCGATCAGGCTCTGGAAATAGCTGCAGAAGATGTGGCTGATGGACCCGACGCCGGCGTGGCCCAGGGTCACGGTCTTCTCGTTGGCGCGCAAATAGGCGATGAGCTCCTGCAGCGTGTTGGGCGGCAAGTCCTTGCGGCCCACCACGGCGATCGGGGTCAAGCCGATCAGGCCGATGCTCTCGAAGCTGTCGGCCGGGTGATAGGCGAGGTTCGGGTAAAGCGCGACCGAGCCCGCGTGGGTTCCGGTCGAGGCGATGACCATGGTGTAGCCGTCCGGCGCCGCCCGGGCGGCGCGCGTCACGCCGGTGGTGCCGCCGGCGCCGCCGACATTTTCCACGATCACCTGCTGACCCAACTGCTTCGACAGACTGGCGCCCAGGATCCGGCTGATGGTGTCGACGGGGCTGCCGGCCGTGAACGGAACGATGATTGTGATGTAGCGGTTTGGATAGTTCTGCGCATACACCGGAGCGGCCGCAAGCGCCGCCGCGGCCGCAACCAAACAAGCCAAGAGACGGTTCATGCAATGCCCCTGCGCCGGCCGGACCCGCACGAGAGCATACGACCTTTTTGAGCCGCCTCCGACTCATGGCCGCGCGGTCTCCGATTGCCAGCGTGCCGCGCTGCCGCTATGCGCTGTTGCGAGGCGGCCCGGCGTGCCGCGCCACCAGGTACGGTCCATTCCCTTCCCATCTCGCCTGAGTGCGACGGGCTGATCCGAAGAATGTTGCCCAATACGTCCCCAATCACGCCCGAGCTGGTGGCCGAGCACGGCCTTACGCCCGAGGAGTACCAGCGCATCTACGAGCTGATCGGGCGCGAGCCCACGATCACCGAGCTCGGCATCTTCTCGGCGATGTGGAACGAGCACTGCTCATACAAGTCCTCCAAGGTGCACCTGCGAACGCTGCCGACCGACGCGCCCTGGGTGATCCAGGGGCCGGGCGAGAACGCCGGCGTGGTCTCGATCGGGCAGGGGCTCGCGGTCGTGTTCAAGATGGAGAGCCACAACCATCCGAGCTACATCGAGCCCTACCAGGGCGCCGCGACCGGCGTCGGCGGCATCCTGCGCGACGTGTTCACCATGGGGGCGCGCCCCATCGCCTGCCTCAACGCGCTGCGCTTCGGCGATCCCGCGCACCCGAAGACGCGTCACCTCGTGGCCGGCGTGGTCGCCGGCATCGGCGGCTACGGCAACTCGTTCGGCGTGCCGACGGTCGGCGGCTCGGTCGGCTTCCACACCCGCTACGACGGCAACTGCCTGGTCAACGCGATGGCGGTGGGGATCGCGGAGACCAACAAGATCTTCTACGCCAAGGCGACTGGGGTCGGAAAACCCGTGGTCTATCTCGGCTCCAAGACCGGGCGCGACGGCATCCACGGCGCCAGCATGGCGTCCGCCGAATTCGGCCCCGACGCCGAGGAGAAGCGGCCGACCGTGCAGGTCGGCGACCCGTTCTCCGAAAAGCTGCTGCTCGAAGCGTGCCTCGAGATCATGGCGAACGATTGCGTCATCGCGATCCAGGACATGGGCGCGGCCGGCCTCACCTGCTCGGCGGTCGAGATGGGCGCCAAGGGCGGTCTCGGCATCGCGCTCGATCTCGACGAGGTGCCGTGCCGCGAGGCCGGCATGAGCGCCTACGAGATGATGCTCTCCGAGAGCCAGGAGCGCATGCTGATGGTGCTGCGCCCCGAGAAGGAAGCCGAAGCGGAGGCGATCTTCCGCAAATGGGGGCTCGACTTTGCGGTGGTCGGCAAGACTATCGCAAGCAAGCGCTTCATTGTGGCTCATGGCGGCGAGGTCATGGCCGATCTGCCGATCAAGGAGCTGGGCGACGAGGCGCCGGTCTACCATCGCCCCTTCGAGGAGACGGAACGGCCGATCCCGCTGTTGCCGACCGAAGTGCCGCCGCCGATGACGCTTGCCGACGCGCTCGAGAAGCTGCTCGGCACACCCGATCTATGCTCCAAGCGCTGGGTCTGGGAGCAGTACGATCACCTCATACTCGGCAACACGATCCAGCGCCCGGGTGGCGATGCGGCGGTGGTGCGCATCGACGAAGGGCCGAAGGGCCTCGCGCTCACGACCGACGTGACGCCGCGCTACTGCGAGGCCCATCCGTTCGAGGGCGGCAAGCAGGCGGTGGCGGAAGCCTGGCGCAATCTGACCGCGGTCGGCGCGCGTCCGCTCGCCGTTACCGACAACCTCAACTTCGGCAATCCGGAACGCCCGGAGATCATGGGCCAGCTGGTTGGCTGCATCCGGGGCATTGCCGAGGCCTGTCGGGCGCTCGACTTCCCGGTCGTGTCCGGCAATGTCAGCCTCTACAACGAGACCAACGGCCGCGCGATTCTTCCGACGCCCACCATCGGCGCCGTCGGCCTGTTCGACGATATCGCGCAATCGGCCACGATCGGTTTCAAGGCGGAAGGCGAAACGCTGTTGCTGCTGGGCGAAACGCAGGGCTGGCTCGGGCAGTCGCTTTACCTGCGCGACGTGTGCGGACGGGAAGAGGGCGCCCCGCCGCCGGTCGACTTGGCGGTCGAGCGACGGACCGGCGATTTCGTGCGCGGACTGATCCGCGACCGCCACGTGACGGCGGTTCACGACGTATCCGACGGCGGCCTACTCGTTGCGATCGCCGAGATGGCCATGGCCTCCGGCATCGGCGCGCGGCTCTATGGCGCGCCGGTGACGCTGCCGCCGCACGCCTTCTGGTTCGGCGAGGACCAGGCCCGCTACGTGATCACCGCTGCCTTGGAAACGTCCGAGGCGGTGATCGCGAAGGCTCGCTCCGCCGGCGTCGCCGTCCGCCGGCTCGGACAGACGGCCGGGGATGCGTTGACGCTGCCGGGCGAGCGGCCCATGCTGGTCAAGATTCTCAGTGAACGGTTCGAGAGCTGGCTGCCGTCCTATATGGCCGGCCAGCCGGCGTGAGCCCCGAGCCAAAGGGAGATCGCTTGCCCCATGGCGATGAACGCGAGCGAGATCGAGACCCTGATCAAGAGCCACATCCCCGATGCCGAGGTCACGATCCGCGACCTGGCCGGCGACGGCGATCACTACGCCGCGACCGTGATCGCCGAATCGTTCCGCGGCAAATCGCGCGTCCAGCAGCACCAGCTCGTCTATCAGGCACTCAAGGGCGAGATGGGCGGCAAGTTGCACGCGCTCGCCCTGCAGACCGGGATTCCGGAGCGCTAATTCCGCTTGGGGTGCGCAGGCCGATTGCGCTACATATATGAGGACGAAGGGCCCCGGCCCGCAGATTACGCGCCACAAGACAGGATCACTCAAATGGCCATCGAGCAATTCATCGAGAACGAGGTCAAGGGCAGCGACGTCGTGCTGTTCATGAAGGGTACGCCGCAGTTCCCGCAGTGCGGATTTTCCGGCCAGGTGGTGCAGATCCTCGACTATCTCGGCGTGGCGTACAAAGGCATCAACGTGCTGGAATCCGACGACCTGCGGCAGGGCATCAAGAGCTACTCCAATTGGCCGACCATCCCGCAGCTCTACGTCAAGGGCGAGTTCGTGGGCGGCTGCGACATCATCCGCGAGATGTTCCAGGCCGGCGAGCTGCAGGGCCTGATGCAGCAAAAAGGCGTGCCGGTGAAGGACCGCGCCACCGCCTGATTTCACGCGGCTACCCGCCACCTTCCGCGACCGTGTGAGGCGAGCCGCGGTGGCGGGTGCGTCTGCTTGCATGTATGATGTCCACGGCGGGCGCTCGTGGAGGACCATCATGTTCAGGCACGCTGCCGCTGCCGTCACCATAACCTTTGGCTTGTTCGCCGGTGCGACCGGCGCCGGCGCGGTCATCACCGAACTGCGCCTCGATTCGCCGGAGCCGTTCGCCGGCGGTCATCGGTTCGGCGAGGCCGGCGCCTATGAGCGCATCCGCGGCACTGCCAAGGGCGAGCTCGATCCGGCCGCGCCCGAGAACAAGGTCATCGTCAATCTCGACAAGGCGGAGCGCAATGCCCGCGGCCTGGTCGAGTACGAGACCGACGTCTACATCTTGCGTCCGGCCGACCCCAAACGGGGAAGCGGCATCCTGTTCTACGAGGTGACCAATCGCGGCCGCAAGCTGTTGCTGCCGTTCGTCCACGACGCGGCGCGCATCACGCAGCCGACCGCGAACGACCCCAGGACGGCGGAGGACCTGGGCAACGCGTTCGTGCTCGAGCGGGGCTATGCGGTCGTATGGTCGGGCTGGGACCCCGACGCGCCGAAGGCGGGCAATGGACTGGCTGCGAAGTTTCCGGTGGCGATGGAAAACGAGCAGCCACTCAACAAGCGCATTCGCGAGGAGATCCAGGTCGGCACGCGCGGCCCGACCGACGTCGCCGTCGCGCGGCTGAGCTATCCGGCCGCATCGAAGGACAAGTCGAAGGCGCGGCTGACCGTGCGCGCCCGCGAGAGCGATCAGCGCACCGAGATTTCTTCCGACCAGTGGGATTTCGCGGATATTCAATCGATCCGCCTGCTGCCCGAGGGCACCAAGTTCGCCCCGATCAAAATCTACGAGCTGTGGTATGAGGCTAAGCAGCCGAAAGTGCTCGGCATCGGCTATGCGGCGACGCGCGATCTCATCAGCTTCCTGCGCCACGAGCGCGGCGACCAGCTGGGCACCGCAAATCCGGTGGCGGTCGGCGACGCGCTGCCGCGCCATGCCATCGCGCTCGGCATCTCGCAGAGCGGCCGCTATCTGCGGCACTACCTCGAGCTCGGCATGAACAAGGACGAGCGCGGCCGCAAGGTGTTCGACGGCGTGCTCGCCCACATCTCGGGCGCCGGCAAGGTCTTCGCCAATCACGAGTTCGGCATGCCCGGGCGCACCGCCACCCAGCACGAGGACCGCTTCTATCCGGAGAACTGGTTTCCGTTCGCGCACGCGGCGGCGAAGGATCCGCTCAGCGGCCGCACCGACGGGCTGCTGCGCGGCGACGGCTCGGATCCATTGGTGATCGAGACCAATACATCGACCGAGTACTGGCAGAAGGGCGCGTCGCTCGTGCATTCCGATCCGGCCGGCAAGCGCGACGCCGACGTGCCGCCTGGCGCGCGCGTCTATCTGATCGCGGGCACGCAGCACGGGGGCCGCGCCGGCACGCCGACCACTCCGGCAGGCTGTGCCAACCCGCGCAATCCGCACAGCGCCGGCCCGGTATTGCGGGCGCTGCTGGTGGCGCTCGAGCAATGGGTGGCGAAGGGCGACGCCCCGCCGGCGAGCCGCGTGCCCTCGATCGCTGCCGGCACGGCGGTCGACCCGACCACGGTGAAAATGCCGGCGGTGAGGGGCTTTGCCGTCGCCAAGGACGGCAATCCGATCGGGCTTCCGGTCGACTGGGTCAATCCGCCGGGCAGCGACGAGCGCGCGTTCGTCGTGGCGAGCAGCGAGGCGTTCTACGGCACGCGCGTGTCCGCGGTCGACGCCGACGGCAACGAGGTCGCCGGCATTCGCACGCCCGATATCGCGGTGCCGCTCGCGACCTATACGGGCTGGAACGTCTATCGCGACGAGCCGGGCGAGCTGTGTGACCGCGACGGCTCATACATTCCGTTCGCGAAGACCAAGGCTGAGCGGGAAGCGGCAGGCGACCCGCGGCCCTCGCTCGAGGAGCGGTACGGCGACCGCGACGCGTACGTCGCCAAGGTGAAGGCGGCGGCCGACGCGCTGGTGGCCGAGCGCCTGCTGCTGCGCGCCGATGCCGACGCCTTCGTCAAGGCCGCGGAGGCGAGCGACCGATTCTAGCGCCGTCGAGGATGATGTTGGTGCACGGCGGCATCGCGAGTCACCTCTCCCCGCGTGCGGGGAGAGGTGAGGGTCAGCGCGAGTAGTATTCCACCACCAGATGGGGCTCCATCTGCACCGCATATGGGATTTCGGTGAGTTGCGGGATGCGGGCGAGCTTCGCCGTCATCTTGGTGTGATCGACCTCGACATAGTCCGGCACGTCGCGCTCGGCGAGGTGGGTTGCCTCCAAAACCAGCGCGAGCTGCTTTGACGCTTCCTTGACCTCGACCAGGTCGCCGACCTTGACCCGATAGCTTGGAATCGTCACGCGGCGGCCGTTCACCCTGATGTGGCCGTGATTGACGAACTGTCGGGCGGCGAACACGGTCGGAACGAACTTGGCGCGGTAGATCATCGCATCGAGCCGCCGCTCCAGGAGCCCGATCATGTTGGCGCCGGAGTCGCCCTTCATGCGGATCGCTTCGTCGTAGATGCCGCGGAACTGCTTCTCGGAAATATTGCCGTAGTAGCCGCGCAGCTTCTGCTTGGCGCGCAGCTGCACGCCGTAGTCGGAGAGCTTGCCCTTGCGGCGCTGGCCATGCTGGCCCGGGCCATATTCGCGGCGGTTTACCGGGCTCTTGGGGCGGCCCCAGATGTTCTGCCCCATGCGGCGGTCGATCTTGTACTTGGCTTCACTGCGCTTGGTCATCGCGTCCTCATGCTGCAATGCGTTTGTGAGGATCGCGCCCTCCTTTGTCCCGCGCGGGCGCGGGACTGACAGGCGGGGCTCTGACAAGCGCAAAGCGCGCCGCCGCGGGTCGCGAAACGCGACGCGGGCCGAAACGGCCCGCGAGGCGGGTGCCTTCTAGGCGGATCGAGACACCCTGTCAAATGCGTGGCAGCGCCCGATCGGAGCATTTTCCGGCGAAAGCCTGCCCCGGACTTGATCGGGGGTGGACGCCGGTTCGCCGCAGAAGACGCGACAAACCTGAAGAATCCAGAGCATGATCCGATCTATTGCAACGGATCATGCTCGGGCGTGGCGGGATGCCGCCTGCGCGGGCACGGCCAGTCCGAGCGCGACCAACGCAGCCGACAGTGCGGGAGAGGGAGTGCGGCCGGACGTGAATACGGCCAGCGCCGAAACCGACGGCGCCCCGGTGCGTGCCGTGCCGACGAGTTCGACCACGCGCCGCGCGATCGCCGGTGCCGGGTCGATGAAGCGCACCGGCCAGGGCGCCAGACGCTCCAGACGCGCGGTCAGCAATGGATAGTGGGTGCAGGCGAGCACGATCGTGTCGGTGCGGCCGCCGTCGTCGACGAAGCATGGCAGCACCTCGGCGCGGATCGCATCGTCATCGGCCGGTGAACCGGAGAGCTCGGCTTCGGCGAAGCCCGCGAGCCGCGCCGAGCCGACGAGCGTGACCCGGCAATCCCCGCCGTACTGGCGAATGAGGGCTTGCGTGTACTCGCGCTTGACGGTCGCCTCGGTGCCCAGCACCGACACCCGCCTGGTCAGCGAGGACGCACAGGCCGGCTTGATCGCCGGCACGGTTCCGACGAACGGCAGGTCGAAGCGCTGCCGCAGCGCCGGCAGCACGAGCGTCGAGGCGGTGTTGCAGGCGATGACGGCGAGGTCGGGCCGATGGTGGGCGATCAACCCCTCCATGACTGCGAGCACGCGCGCAACCAGTCGGGTCTCCTCCACCTGGCCGTAGGGGAACAGCGCGTCGTCGGCGGCGTAGATGAGCCGCGCATCGGGTCGCGCCCGCGCGATCTCGCGAAAGACGGTCAGTCCTCCGAGGCCGGAATCGAACACCAGGATGGTCGGAGCGCGCAGCATGCGAGGCATGACGGATGGGCCGAGCAAGGGCGGCGGCGAGACGGCGCGCCGCGGCCCGGATTGAAGGGGCGGGCTCGCGATCGACGGCGGCCGCGAGCTTGCGCCATCGGCCTCTTCGGCCGCGACCCCGATCCGCATCGTTCCTGCCCTCCGCCGATGCCGGAATTGTGGCCGCAAACGGTTAATCATTGGCACGCTGCGGCCGTGCGAGCGGCGAAAACGTGCGGATGGGCCAACACGGAACGTGCGCCGCTCCCACCCCAAGCGGCGCACCTTTCCAGCGTCGCTGAGGCCGGCGCGGCTCATCCAACGCCGAAGCCGCCGGCAGTATTGCCGGCGGCTTCGTTCGCGTCGTTCAATGGGAGCCGAACACCCGGTCGAAGATCGTATCGACGTGCTTGAGATGATAGTCGAGGTCGAAGTTCTCCTCGATCTCGGCCTCGCTCAGCTTGGCGCGCACGTCGGGATCGCCCTTGAGGAACGAAAGGAAGTCGCCCTCGCCGCGCCAGACCCGCATGGCGTTGCGCTGCACCAGCCGGTAGGCGTCCTCGCGCGCGACGCCTTTCTGCGTGAGCGCGAGCAGCACGCGCTGCGAGTGCACCAGCCCGCCCAGCCGGTCGAGGTTCCTTTGCATGTTGGCCGGATAGACCACGAGCCTGTCGACGAGCCCGGTCAGCCGCGCCAGCGCGAAGTCGAGCGTGACCGTGGCGTCCGGCCCGATCATGCGCTCCGCCGAGGAGTGCGAAATGTCGCGCTCGTGCCAGAGCACGACGTTCTCCAACGCCGGCGTCACGTAGGCGCGCACCATGCGCGCGAGCCCGGTGAGGTTCTCCGACAGCACCGGGTTGCGCTTGTGCGGCATGGACGAGGAGCCCTTCTGGCCCTCGGAGAAGAACTCCTCCGCCTCCAACACCTCGGTGCGCTGCAGGTGACGGATCTCGGTCGCCAGCCGCTCGAGCGATGACGCGGTCACGCCGAGGGTGGCGAAATACATCGCGTGGCGGTCGCGCGGAATGATCTGGGTGGAGATCGGCTCCACCCTGAGGCCCATCTTCGCGGCCACGTGCGCCTCGATGCGCGGGTCGACCTGCGCGAACGTGCCGACCGCGCCAGAGATTGCGCAGGTCGAGACTTCGTCGCGCGCCGCGCACGAGCCGCTCGCGGGCGCGCTGGAATTCCGCGTAGAGCCTGCGCGAGCTTGAGCCCGAACGTCGTCGGCTCGGCGTGGATGCCGTGGGAGCGGCCGATCGTCGGGGTGAGCTTGTGCTCGAAGGCGCGGCGCTTGAGCGCGGCGAGCAGCGCCTCGAGATCGGCGAACAGGAGGTCGGCGGCGCGCTTGAGCTGCACGTTGAAGCAGGTGTCGAGCACGTCCGACGAGGTCATGCCCTGGTGCACGAACCGCGCCTGCGGCCCGACGATCTCGGCGAGATGGGTGAGGAACGCGACCACGTCGTGCTTGACCTCGCCCTCGATCGCGTCGATGCGCGCGATGTCGAAGGTGGCGCTGCGGCCTTTGTCCCAGATGGTCTTGGCCGCGTCTTTCGGAATGAGCCCGAGCTCGGCCATGGCGTCGGCCGCGTGCGCCTCGATTTCGAACCAGATGCGGTAGCGCGTCTGCGGCTCCCAGATCGCCGCCATTTCGGGGCGGGTGTAGCGCGGGATCATCGGCCTTTCCCTGCTGGCTCGATCAGAGGACACGGCGGCCATTCCGCAACCCGGGGTTCATATGCCATGCTGGCGGCCGAAGGCGGGGGAAGCCATCATGAAGCGCATTCAAATCGTTCCGCGCGATGCAATGCGGCTATACGATGCGATGGTCAAGAAGGAAGCCGAGATTCGCAAGAATAAACGCGGCACGTTCTTCCGCGCCGGCGGCAAAGGTCGTAACCGCGCCACGTGGAAACACAAGAAGTACAGCGGGCAAGTCGACCTTGAACCGGCTCCCTCAGGGGTCGTCAACGTCAAGATCAAGTCGCGCGGGGATGACGGCCAAATTCTGAAAGCGTTCTTGAATTGGCTGGACCGACATTTCAGCGACAAGCTCCAGTCGGTCAGCATCCACTACCAATAGCGTGTCGGCGGCGTGCTTCCCGCATCACGCCGCTTCGCCGCGCGCGGCCGCCGCGGCATTGCGGATGGCCGCGATATTGGCGCGGTAGGCGTCCGCGCTGCCGCCCTTGAACACGGCCGAGCCGGCGACCAGCACGTTGGCGCCGGCGGCCGCGACGATCGGCGCCGTCTCCGGCGTGACGCCGCCGTCGACCTCGATGTCGATCGGCCGCCCGCCCGCCATCGCGCGCAGCCGGCGCGATCTTGTCGGCGGCGGCCGGGATGAACTTCTGGCCGCCGAAGCCCGGGTTGACCGACATCACCAGGATGAGGTCGACGAGATCGATCACGTGCTCGATGCGTATTTTCCGGCGTGCCGGGATTGAGCGTGACGCCGGCCTTCTTGCCGAGCGCGCGGATCGCCTGCAGCGAGCGATGCACGTGCGGGCCGGCCTCGACGTGCACGGTGATGATGTCGGAGCCGGCCTTGGCGAAGGCCTCGAGATACGGGTCGCACGGCGCGATCATCAGGTGGACGTCGAACATCTTCCTGGTGTGCGGCCGCAGCGCCTTCACCACCTCCGGACCGATCGTGATGTTGGGCACGAAGTGCCCGTCCATCACGTCGACGTGGATCCAGTCGGCGCCGGCCGCCTCGACCGCGCGCACCTCTTCGCCGAGCCGCGCGAAATCGGCGGCCAGGATCGACGGCGCGACCAGCAAGGGGCGTTGCATCCGCTCGAAGCTCCGGGACGCCGTTCGCGTATCATGACGGACGGAGGGCGGGCAACGCGGCGCGCCAGCGGCTGCAGCATTTGCGGCGCCAGGTAGATCGGGAACTGGGCGAGCCCGAAGTAGAGCCAGGTCGCATCCGGAAGCGCGCCGCCGGTCGCCGCCAGCATCAGGCCCAGATTGCGATTGGCGGCCGCCAGGCCGAGCGCGAAGCGCGCGGTCGCGGCCGGCCGGCCGAACACCAGCGCGGTCGAGCGCCAGCAGCACCAAGCGTCAGCGCGAAGGCGAGCGCGATGAGCCCGATCACCAACAGCGGATCGGCGAGGAAGCGGCGTCGCGATCCCGTCCATCACGGCGACCGCGAACACGAACAGCACGATGACGTTGAGCCCGTCGATCTTCTCGCGCTGGGCGCTCGACCCAGGCCGCGCCGGCGAGAAGTCGCACGACGGCGGCCACGAGCGCGGAGCCCGCCAGCAGCGCGAACAGCTTGAGGCCCAGCGCCGTCGGCCGAAATCGTCAAGACGTCGCCGGCGAACAGATGGGCGAACAACGGGCGCCGTGAACGGCGTCACCACCATGGACAGGACCAGGGTCGCAAGCGTGAGCGCGGCGTCGAGCCCCATCAGGGCCGCGAATGCCGGTGCCGCTGTCAGGGGCGCCGAGCACGCCTGCAGGACGAGCGCGACGAACAGGCCCGGCGCGTGCTGGTCGAGGCCGAGCGCGAGGAATATCCCCCCGAACAGCGCTGGCGTGACCAGCATCATCCAGGCGGTGCGCCGCGAGCACCAGCCCCGGCCGCGCGACATGGCCGCGCAGCGTCTGCGGATCGACCCGCAGAAAGGCCAGCACCAGCAGCGCGAAGATCGCCTCCGGCACGTACGGCTTGAAAAATGCGGCGAGCGGCGGCACCGCAAGGCCGAGAAAGATCGAGGCCGCGACCGCGCGCGTGCCCTGGCGGCCGAGCCAAGCGAGCGCAGCGGCCGGTCGTGCGGCAGGCGACATCTGCGGGGAACTCCGGACGGACTCGTACGGCGCGGCGTTGCCGCGCCAGCCGCCGGCGGGCAGTATCGGCGGCCTTGCGGCCCCGGGGAAGCCTTCCCGGCGCAGGCCGGCCACCCCGGACGGCAAAAATCAGGAAGAACCATGGCGCGCACCGATGTCATTGTGCTTGGGGCCGGCATCGTCGGGCACATCGGCCGCGTTGCAGCTGGCGAAGCGCGGCCGCGCGGTCGTCGCTGGTCGACCGGCAGCGGGCCGGGAGAGCAGACGTCCTACGGCAACAGCGGCGTGATCGGCGGCAGCGTGCTGCCGGCGGCATTTCCCCGCGACCTTGCGAGTGTTCTGCGCGTGGGGCTCAAGCGGGCGACCGAGGCGAACTACCACTGGCGCGCGCTGCCGCGGCTCCTGCCCTGGCTCTATGCCTATTTCCAGGCCTCGACCCCGGAGCGGCTGGAGCAGACGGCCCGCGCCTGGCGGCCGCTGATGGCGGGCGCGCTCGCGGAGCACGAGACGCTGCTCGCCGAATCGGACGCCACCCGCTACCTGCGCAAAAACGGCTGGCTCGCGCTCTATCGCAGCGACCGAGGCTTCGCCGCCTTCGCCCCGCAACTCGCGCTGGCCGCGGAACTGGGCGTCCGCGCTCGAGCCCCTCGATACGGACGGCGCCCTGGTGCTGGAGCCGAGCCTCGCGCCGGTCTTCCGCCGGGCGGTGCACTGGCCGGACATCGCGTCAGCTGTCCAACCCGCTGGCGGTCACGCAGGCCTATGCGGCGCGGTTTGCCGCCCTCGGCGGCGTATTCCTGAGCGGCGACGCCCGCTCCCTGCACCGCACGCGGCGACCGCTGGCGGATCGATACCGCCGAAGGGCCGGTCGATGCGCCGCAGGCTGTGGTCGCGCTCGGCCCCTGGGCGCCCGATCTGCTGGAGCCGCTCGGCATCCGGCTGCCGCTCGCGGTCAAGCGCGGCTACCACCGGCATTACCGGCCGCGCGGCAACGCCGCGCTGTCCCGCGTCGTGGTCGAGGCCGAGGTCGGCTACGTGCTCGCGCCCATGGAACAGGGCATCCGGCTGACCACGGGGGCGGAGTTCGCCGGGCGCGACGCGCCCGCAACCCCGGTGCAGATTCGGCCGGGTGATGCCGTTATGCCCAGGAGCTGTTTCCCGCTCGGCGAGCCGGTCGAGCCGACGCCGTGGATGGGCGCGCGGCCGATCTTTCCCGACTCGCTGCCGGTGGTCGGCCCGGCGCCCGGCCAGCCGGGCCTGTGGCTCGACTACGGCCACGGCCATATGGGGCTGACCTTCGGCCCGGTGACCGGCCGCCTGCTCGCCGAGATGATGACCGGGCAGACGCCGTTCACCGATCCGGCGCCGTTCGCGGCGGAGCGGTTCGGCTGAGCGCAAGCGCGTGCGCGACCGCTTCGCCGTCATTTCGAGGAGCGTAAGCGGCGAAGCAATCCAGTTGAAACTCCCGCACCGGATTGCCTCGCCTTCGGCTCGCAATGACGGTGTCAGCGGCCGAATCTGTCCTTCCAGCTCGGCAGCGCGCCCGGGAAGGGCAGGGCGGTCGCCTCGTAGACGGCGCGTGCGACCGCGCGGGCGAGCACGTTGGCGGCCAGCGTGCCCAGCTCCGAGAGTCCGTAGATAGGATCGGCCAGCACACGCCGGCCGGTAGCGGCCGCGAAGACGATGTCGCCGTCGAGCGGCGTGTGCACCGGGTAGATGGCCCGGGCGAGCCCATCCTGCGCCATGACGGCGAGGCGTTTCGCCTGCGTCTTGGTCAAGCACCGCATCGGTCGCGACTACCGCCAACGTGGTGCTCATCGGCGCGCTGCCCTTGGTGCGGAATTTGAGCGCCTCGCCTGACATGGCGGTCGGCAGGCCGCGGTCGCCGAATTCGGCCGCCCTGCTCGAACGGCGCGGCCCAGAAACACGGTCCGTCGCCGACCACGACGCTGCCGGCGGCATTGACCGCCACAAGGGCGCCGACCGTGCAGCCCTCGCGCGTGTTCGCCGAAGCCGAGCCGAGGCCGCCCTTGAGGTTGAGCGTGGTGGCGCCGAGCCCGGCGCCGACGCTGCCGAGCGCGAAGTCCGCGCTCGCCGCCACCGCCGCCGCATAGCCAAGCTCGCGGTACGGCGGGAAGCGGCCCCAGTCCTTGTCGCCGCCGTTGAGCAGGTCGAACAGGATCGCGCCCGGCACGATCGGAATCACCGCCTCGCGCAGGCGAAAGCCGCGGCCCTGCTCGCGCAGCCACGCCTGCGCGCCGCCCGCAGCGTCGAGCCCGAACGCGGAGCCGCCGGACAACGCAATCGCGTCGATGCGCTCGACCGTCATGGCGGGATCGAGCAGCGCGATGTCGCGGGTGCCCGGCGCGCCGCCGCGCAGATCGACGGCGGCGACCGCCGCCTCGTCGAACATCACTACGGTGGCGCCGGACGCGAGCTTGCGATCGTCGGCATGGCCGATCTGGACGCCCGCGACGTCGGTGATGAGGTTGCGCAATCGTCTGCTCCGCGAAGCTTGGCGACGGGAAACGATTTTGCCCTGGGGCGTCAACCGCAGCCGCCTGGTTCAACTTCGATCACATCCGGCAAGAGGATGGCTGTCGGACTTGCACAGTCCCACGGTTACTGCACATCTAAGGCGAGATCACTTTGGCCGGAGCCTTTTGCACATGTCGTCCCCGCGAAAGCGGGGCCAGTAAACGCCGCGAGAACGGCGTTTACTGGATGCCCGCCTTCGCGGGCATGACAGGCAGGATGGATTGCGGCCGCAGCACCCGCGCCCGGACGCATGACCACCGACGTCACCATCATCGCCGCGCTGATTGCGGGGGCCGTGAGCTTCCTGTCGCCGTGCGTGCTGCCGCTGGTGCCGCCGTACCTGGTGTTTCTTACCGGGACCTCGGTGGAACGGTTCGCGGATGGTGCGACCGCGGCGCACGCGCGCCGCCAAACGGTGGTGGCGGCGCTGTTGTTCGTCGCCGGCTTCTCGACGGTATTCATTGCGCTCGGCGCGAGCGCAAGCGCGATCGGCGGCCTGTTGCGCGCTTATTCGTATCACTTGTCGCTGGTGGCGGGCGTCGCCATCATCATCATGGGTCTGCACTTCCTGGGCGTGACCCCGATCGCGTGGCTCGCGCGCGAGAAGCGCCTCGACGTGGCAAAGCCTGTCGGCCTGTGGGGCGCGTACGTGATGGGGCTCGCCTTCGCGTTCGGCTGGACGCCGTGCATCGGCCCGATCCTGGCCGCCATCCTGGCGGTGGCCGCGTCCGAAGCGACCGTCGCCAAAGGCGCCGGACTGCTCGCGATCTACTCGGTCGGGCTCGGCGTGCCGTTCGTGATCGCGGCCTTCGCGGTCAAGCCGTTCGCCGCGCTGCTGGCGCGCTTGCGCGCCCATCTCGGCAAGATCGAGAAAGTGATGGGCGGCCTGCTGGTGCTCACCGGTATCGCCTTCCTCACCGGCTGGATCACGACCGCGAGCTTTTGGCTGCTGGAGGCGTTCCCGGTGTTGGGGCGGTTCGGGTAGCAATGTAGGGTGGGCAACCCACTTCATCACCCCGGGTTGAGAGGGATCCGCTCACCAAATCACCCGCGGCTGCGCTGCGGGATCCGCGTCCGCGTCGGCTTGGCTCGCCCGCCGGAATCCCGCGGAAGTCTGCACACGCTTCGCGCGACGTGGGCAGCCCGCACGGGTGCACGGGTCCGCGTGGGCACGGCGCGCAAGGGCGCGCCTTTGCCCACCCTACAAGGCAAATGAAAAGCCCGCCCCAAACGGGGCGGGCCTCCCAGATTTCACGTGAAACAAACGCCGGTCAGCTGCCGGGGGCGCCCATCTCCGTGTAGGTGATCTTGCCGCTTGCGTCCTTCTTCCAGACGTACATGACGTAGTCCGGACGCGTGATGTCGCCCTTCTTGTCGTAGCCGAGCTCGCCGATCACGGTCTTGAACTTCTTGCCGGACTCGGATGACCTCCGCCACCTTCTTGGGATCGAGCGATTTGGCCTGCTCGGCCGCCTGCTTGATGATCTCGACCGCCGCGTAGCTGTAGAGCGTGTAGGCTTCCGGCTCGAACTTCTTGGCGCGGAACTTCTCCACGATCGCCTTCGCTTCCGGCCGCTTGCGCGGATCGGGCGCGAACGTCATCAGCGTGCCTTCGACGCCGGGGCCGCCGACCGAGGCGAACTCGTCGGAGGTGATGCCGTCGCCGCCCATCAGCGGGGCCTTGACGCCCTGGTCGCGCATCTGCCGCACGATCAGGCCGCCCTCGGTGTGCAGGCCGCCCCAGTAGACGAGGTCGGCGCCCGAGGCCTTGATCTTGGAGACGAGTGCCGAGAAGTCCTTCTCGCCGAGGTTCACGCCCTCGTAGAGCACTTCCTTCATGCCGCCCTTGTTGATGCCCTTCTTGGTCTCCTCGGCAAGGCCCTGGCCGTACGTCGTCTTGTCGTGGACGATGGCGATCTTCTTGCCCTTCAGGTTCTTCAGGATATAGGCGGACGGCCACCGCGCCCTGCTGATCGTCGCGGCCGCAGGTGCGGAAGATGTTCCACATCCCGCGCTCGGTGATCTTGGGGTTGGTGGCCGACGGCGTGATCTCCAGGATCCCGTTCTCCTGGTAGACCTCGGACGCCGGCATGGTGACGCCGGAATTGAAGTGCCCGACGACGAACTTGACGCCGTCGGCGGTGAACTTGTTGGCGACCGAGACGCCCTGCTTGGGATCGGAGACGTCGTCGCCGAGGGTCAAGGTGATCTTCTGCCCGTTGATGCCGCCCTTCGCGTTAATGTCCTCGACCGCCTGTTCGGTGCCGTTCTTGAGCTGGGCGCCGAACGCGGCGTTCGGGCCGGTGATCGGCCCGGCAACGCCGAGTTTGATCTGCGCCTGCGCCGTGCCCGCAAGCGCCAGACCGAAGCCGAGCGCAAGTCCGAGCGTGGTCAGCTTTCTCATGAAGCCTCTCCCTGATTGTATGGCGAGTTGCGGCCCCCCGGGCCCGGAGGACCGGAATCCCGCATCTCTGCCGGCGATTGAAGCGCCAATCCCGGCAAAAGTCACCCGGAATTACGCTCATTCACAGCCGGCGGGGTGGGCCGCCGCATCCATGCGAACGGCCCACGGCGGGCATTGATCCAGGCGTACTGGGTGACCATTTGGCGCACCCGGGTCAACCGAAAGCCGAGAAACCCGATCAAGAGGCAGATCAGCGTATCGACCGCGTAGTAGTAGGGCGACACGAACGTCCCGTCGAACAGTGCGTAGTGGAAGAAGCGCACCGTCACCGCCGAGGATCAGCATGTAGGCGGGCACCTGCCACCACGGCCGCCAGGTTGCCGCGATGGCGCGGCCGGTCAGCCAGGCCGCCCCGCCGCCCAAGAAGACGGTGACCAGGAGGAAGACGCCGAAGCTGTCCTCTTCGTAGAGCAGGTGCGGGATCGAGATGTCCATTTGCCGTCATGCCCGGGCTTGACCCGGGCATCCATCATTCTTCGCAAGAGTCTTTGTTTAGAGGATGGATTGCCGGGTCAAGCCCGGCAATGACGATGTCGGTGCGCTCGCGCATCTCCTTCAACTCACCTGCCGCCCCCCTTCCAGGTAGGCGGACTTGACCTCGTCGCGTTCCAGGAGCTCACGCCCGGTGCCCGACAGGGTGATCAGGCCGTTGACCATGACGTAGCCGCGGTGCGCGAGCTTCAGGGCATGGAACGCGTTCTGTTCGACCAGGAACACGGTCAGCTTTTCGCGTCGGTTGAGCGTCCGGATGGCGTCGAAGATCTGCCGTACGATCAGCGGCGCCAAGCCGAGCGAAGGTTCGTCGAGCAGGAGCAGGCGCGGCCGGCTCATCAGCGCGCGCGCGATCGCAAGCATCTGCTGCTCGCCGCCCGACAGCGTGCCGCCGCGCTGCTTCAGGCGCTCCTTCAGCCGCGGAAAGAGCGCGAATACGCGTGCGAGATCCTCGTCGAATACTCCGGCGTCGGCGACCGTCGCGCCCATCTGCAGGTTCTCGAGCACCGTCATGCGCGAGAAGATGCGCCGCCCCTCTGGTGCCTGCGCGATCTTGAGCCGCGCGATCTCATGGGTGGGCAGGCGCGTGATGTCGCGGCCGTCGAAAACGATGCGGCCTTCACGCGCCCGCGGATTGCCGAAGATCGTCATCATCAGGGTCGACTTGCCGGCGCCGTTGGCGCCGATCAGCGTGACGATCTCGCCGTCGGCGACGTCGATGTCGACACCCTTGAGCGCGGCAATGTTGCCGTAATAGCTCGTGACCCCGCGGACCGAGAGCAGCGGCTGGGTCATTGGCCGCTGCCGTGCCGATCACCTCCCCCTGAAAGGGGGAGGTCGACGCGCGTAGCGCGGCGGGAGGGGGTCGCTTTGCCTTCGAGGATGCTGACTATCTCGGTCAAAACACCTTCAAGATTGCTCAAGACGTCGTTGTTCCAGAAACGCACAACCGTCACACCTTGCGACGCTAACCACCGACTTCTCCGCTCGTCATGCGCTCTTGTCGCCTCGCTATGTTGCCCGCCATCAACTTCGATCGCTAGTTTTGCCGTCGGACAGTAAAAATCGACCACAAAAGATCCGATTGGATGCTGCCTGCGAAAGTTGATGCCATTGAGCTGATCACGGCGCAGCGCCCGCCACAGGCGCTTCTCAGCATCTGTCGGCTGACCTCGCAGCCTGCGGGCGCGGCCGGTGACGTCCATCGTGTGGGAGAATCGCGTACCGCCAGCAACCCGCCGGGCTTCCACTGGCGACCAATGGGCCTCGTCACCTCCCCCTGAAAGGGGGAGGTCGGCGAGCGAAGCTCGCCGGGAGGGGGTCGCGTCCGGCTTGCGACCCCTCCCCGGATCGCCTTCGGCGATCCGACCCTCCCCTTTCAGGGGAGGGTGATCGGCCTCACCGCCACGCGTGCTCACAGCCCGACCTCCGCCTCGACCTTTTCCACCTCCTCGTCCTCGACGCCGAGATAGGCCGCGATCACCCGCTGATCGTTGCGGATGTCGTCGGGCGACCCGTCGGAAATCTTGACGCCGTAGTCGAGCACGACGACGTGGTCGGAAATCTCCATCACCACCGACATGTCGTGCTCGATGAGCAGCACGGAGGTGCCGAACTCGTTGCGGATCGACAGCAAGAGCTGGTTGAGCTCGGCGCTTTCGCGCGGATTGAGTCCGGCGGCCGGCTCGTCGAGGCAGAGCAGGACCGGATCGGTGCACATCGCGCGCGCGATCTCGAGCCGGCGTTGCGCCCCATAGGGCAGGTCGCCGGCGGGATCATCGGCGCGCTCGGTAAGCTGCATCTTGTCCAGCCAATAGCTTG
Source organism: uncultured Alphaproteobacteria bacterium (assembly GCA_963738705.1). Lineage (GTDB taxonomy): Bacteria > Pseudomonadota > Alphaproteobacteria > Rhizobiales > Xanthobacteraceae > CAVTXS01. The sequence goes on along the minus strand of CAVTXS010000045.1, from coordinate 102,802 downwards.
CTTTGACGATCGCTTCCGCTTCCGCGCGCGCATAGGGCGGCAGGCCGAGCACGCCCAGGAAGGTGAAGCCGGACGCGATCATCAGCGGATTGTGCTGCGCGACCAGGAGGTTCTCGAGCGCCGTCATGCCCGGGAACAGCCGGATGTTCTGGAACGTGCGCGCGACCCGCGCCTTCTGCGTCACCAGGTAGTCCGGCATGCGCTCCAGCAGGAACAGCGCACCGTCGGCACGGTGCATGCTCCGGCGGCTGGAATCGGTGAGCGCGTCAAGACCCTGCCACGCGTCCACGTTCCCGTGGCGCAGCCCGATGCGGCCCTCGGTCGGCTTGTAGAACCCGGTGATGCAGTTGAACACCGTGGTCTTGCCGGCCCCGTTCGGTCCGATCAGCGCGGTGATGTCGCCGGCGCCCGCCGCGAACGACAGATCGTTGACCGCGACCAGGCCGCCGAAGCGCATCGTGAGGTGCTCGACCTGCAGCACCGGATCGGTGGTCGCGCGCGTCATCCGTGCCCTTCCCGCACCAGGGTTCCGGATATCGTCTTACGCTCCTTGAGAAAGGCCGACGGCTCGCGGGTGCCGATCAGGCCGCGCGGCTTCCAGATCATGATCAAAACCATGGCGAAGCCGAAAATCAGCATCCGATACTGCGTCGGGTCGAAGTCGCTGCCAAAGACCTCCTTGAGGAAATCGAGATCGCGCATGATCTCGGTGCCGCCGATCATGGCGACCGCCGCAATGGCGACGCCGATCTGGCTGCCCATGCCGCCGAGCACGACGATCGCCAGGATCATCGCGGACTCCACGAAGGTGAAGGATTCCGGGCTGATGAAGCCCTGTCGCGCCGCGAAGAACGAGCCGGCAAAGCCGCCGAACATGGCGCCCATCGCGAACGCGGTCAGCTTGGTGTTGGTGGTGTTGATGCCGAGCGAGCGGCAGGCGATCTCGTCCTCGCGCAGCGCCTCCCAGGCGCGGCCGACCGGCAACCGGCGCAGCCGCACCGTCACGTAAGCCGTCACGAGCGCGAGGCCCAGGATCACGTAGTAGAGAAAGATCGTGCGGTAGAGCGGCGTGAATTCCAGCCCGAAGGTCGCCGCGAACCCTTCGTCGGAGGCGTTGAAGGGAATCCCGAAGAAGGTCGGGCGCGGAATGCCGCTGATGCCGGCGTAGCCGTTGGTGACCGGCACCCAGTTGATCAGGATCAACCGGATGATCTCGCCGAACGCCAACGTGACGATCGCCAGATAGTCGCCGCGCAGGCGGAGCACGGGAAAGCCGAGCAGAATCCCCCAGAACGCCGCCAGCATGCCGGCGAGCGGCAGCAGGATCCAGAACGACAGGCCGAAGGTCTTGGCGAGCAGCGCATAGGCGTAGGCGCCGACCGCGTAGAATGCCACGTAGCCGAGGTCGAGCAGGCCGGCGAGGCCCACCACGATGTTGAGGCCCCAGCCGAGCATGACGTAAATCAAAACCTGGATGCCGAAATTGTCGATCCATTTCAGCGCGCCCTGCTGGCCGGCAAGCGCGATCGCCAGGATCGGGTAGACCGCAACGAACCCGAGCGCGAATGGCGTGAACCAGCGGGCGAAAACGGTGCGCAGCGCGCTGGCGGCCGCGCTCGGCGCCGTGGGCCGCGCGAGGCGCGCCTGCAGCCACGGATAGATGAGCAGCGAGTAGAGCAGGCGGCCGCCGCCGACGATGGCGACCAGAACCAACAGCAGCGGCCAACGGGTCTCCAGCGTCAGCTCGTTGCGGATGTCCTGGACGGTCCGGAACCCGATCAACGGCAGGAACAGCCCGAACGCCAGCACGGCGGCGAGCGCGGCATCCTTCAGCGCCTGAGCCAGATCGACGCGGGTGCGGGTCGCGGCCAACGCTTCGGTCGTCACGTCACACCTTCTCGACGTCGGGCCGACCGAGGATGCCCTGCGGCAGGAAGATGAGCGTGACGACGAGGATCGAGAACGCCGCCACGTCCTTGTAGTCGATCGAGAAGTACGCCGACCACAGCGTCTCGATGAGGCCGATCAGCAACCCGCCGAGCACAGCGCCGGGCAGCGATCCGATGCCGCCGAGCACCGCAGCCGTGAACGCCTTTACGCCCGGAACGAAGCCGTCGGAAAAGCTCACGACGCCGTAGTAGACAAGGTACATGGTGCCGGCGACGGCCGCGAGCGCCGCCCCGATGATGAAAGTGATGGCGATCGTCTGGTCGACGTTGATCCCGAGCAGGGCGGCCATCTTCTGGTCCTGCTCGCAGGCGCGTTGCGCGCGCCCGAGCGACGTTTTCGCGACCAGGTACCAGAAGGCGATCAGCAACACGGCGGTGACGATCCAGATGATCAGCTGCTTGTAGGACAGCGTCACCGCGAAGCCGCCGGAATCCATCAGCACGAATTCGCCGGTCACCAGCGGGGGCACCGACTTGTTGCGCGGCCCCTGCGCGACCTGCACGAAATTCGTCAGGAAGATCGACATGCCGATCGCCGAGATCAGCGGCGCGAGCCGGAACGACCCGCGCAGCGGCCGGTAGGCGAGACGCTCGATCGCCCAGTTGACCAGCGACGTGAGCGCCATGGCGACAAAGAGAATGACGAGCAGGGCGACCACCACCGAGCTCACCCCGAGCCAGTTGCTCAGGATCAGGAACACGATCAGCGCGATGAAGCTCGAGACCATGAACACGTCGCCGTGGGCGAAATTCACCATGCCGATGATGCCGAACACCATCGTGTAGCCGATGGCGATGAGGCCGTAGATCGAGCCGAGCGTGATGCCGTTGATCAGCTGCTGGACGAAGACTTCCATGCGCCCGCGGCTCCCCTGTTTGGCCAAGCCCCGGCCGGTCCGGGCTGCCGGTCGCTGTCGGATTCTCAAAGCTGTATCAGGGGCGGTTTGCGGCGGCAACGCGGCAATGAGGAGCACCTCGGAGCCTGGCCGATGCCCTCCCGTCACCGCGGGCCGAAGGCGAGGCAATCCAGGCGTCCGCGCCGCTCTGGATCGCTTCATCGCTCGCGCTCCTCGCAATGACTCAAAGGGCAACGAAGCACCTGCCGGCCCACGCCGCTCAGGCGCGCCCGATTCGTTCCACCGATCGCCGGTTTTATCCCTTTGCGGCCGATGATTCGGAGCCTCATGTTCGGCCGACATGGAAGCGGGCCGTGGTGCGACGAGGAGTTTGCAATGGGAGCTGCGAAATCGGAGGACGCGATCGGACAAAAGGGCCGTCCCTTTACCGGCGCCGAGTACCTCGAGAGCCTGCGCGACGACCGCGAGGTCTGGATCTATGGCGAGCGCGTCAAGGACGTCACCACGCATCCCGCATTCCGCAATGCCGCGCGCTCGATCGCGCGGCTCTACGACGCGCTGCACGATCCGGCGGCGAAGGACGTCCTGACCTGCCCGACCGACACCGGATCGGGCGGGTTCACGCACAAGTTCTTCACGGTCGCGCGCTCGCGCGAGGACTTGATCGGGCAGCGGGCCGCGATCGCGCATTGGGCGCGGATGACCTACGGCTGGATGGGGCGCACGCCGGACTACAAGGCGTCGCTGATGAATACGCTCGGCGCCAACCACGCCTTCTACGGGAAGTTCGCCGACAACGCCAAGGCTTGGCACGCCCGCGCGCAGGACAACGTCCTGTTCATGAACCACGCGATCGTCAATCCGCCGGTCGACCGCAACAAGGCGGCCGATGAGGTCAAGGACGTATTCATCACCATCCAGAAGGAGACCGACGCCGGCATCTACGTTTCCGGCGCCAAGGTGGTGGCGACGTCGTCGGCGCTGACGCACTACAATTTCCTCGGGCAGAACGCCGCCATGCCGATCAACGATTCGGATCTCGCGGTGATGTTCATCGCGCCGATGAACGCCCCCGGCGTGAAGCTGTTCTGCCGCGCCTCCTACGAGATGGCGGCAACCGCGATGGGCACGCCGTTCGACTACCCGCTGTCGTCGCGCTTCGACGAGAACGACGCGATCTTCGTGTTCGACAACGTGCTGATCCCCTGGGAGGACGTGCTCCTCCACCGCGACATTGAACGGATCAAGATCTTCTACCCGCGCTCGGGCTTCCTCAACGGCTTCCAGTTCCAGGGCTGCACGCGCCTCGCAGTCAAGCTCGATTTCATGGTCGGCATCATCGCCAAGGCGCTGCGGGCGACCGGCGCGGACGAGTTCCGCGGCAACCAGGCGATGCTGGGCGAGGTCGTCGCCTGGCGCAACCTGTTCTGGGCGATCTCCGATGCCATGGCGATAAATCCGGTGCCGTGGGTCGGCGACACCGTGCTGCCGAACGTGCAGTCCGGCTCGAGCTACCGCGTGTTCGCGGGCGAGGCCTACGGCCGCATCAAGGAGATCGTGCAGAAGATCGTCGCCTCGGCGCTGATCTACCTGCCCTCGTCGGCCAAGGATTTCCAGAACCCCGACATCGACAAGTATCTGGCGCGTTACGTGCGCGGCTCGAACAACATCGGCTATCGCGAACGCATCAAGATCATGAAGCTTTTGTGGGACGCGATCGGTACCGAGTTCGGCGGGCGCAACGAGCTCTACGAGATGAACTACGCCGGCAATCATGAGGACATTCGCATCCAGGCGCTGTGGGGCGCGCGCGGATCCGGCGCGCTCGACAACATGATTGCGCTCGCCGAGCAGTGCATGGCCGACTATGACGAGAACGGCTGGACCGATTCGACTTGGCTCAATCCCGGCGATGTCGACGTTCCAGGCACGGCGGCGCGCGCGGCGGAGTGAATTGCCGGCCGATCCCTCCCCGGGAGGCGCAAGCGTGACGGGATGCAAGCCATGAGCTGGATCGACCAGCGGCCCGACGACGCCATGGCCGGCGCTTTCGAGGCGTACGGGCCGGAGCCGGTCGAGACTGTCGAGCCGGCGGCCTTCCACGAGGCCATGGCGCGCATCGGCGCCGCGGTCCACGTGGTGACGACCGCCGGGCCCGCCGGCCGCACCGGATTCACCGCCACGGCCGTGTGCTCGGTCTCCGACCAGCCCGCGACCTTGCTGGTTTGCCTCAACCGGCGAAGCCAAGCCAACTCGATCCTGCGCGAGAACGGCGTGTTCTGCGTCAACACGCTGCGCGCCGATGCGGCGGAGATCGCCGACGTGTTCGCGGGTCGCACCGATATTCATCGCGCCGAGCGCTTCAGCGCAGGTGAATGGACGGCACTGCGCACCGGGGCGCCGGTGCTGCGGGCGGCGGTGGTCGCCTTCGACTGCCGCATGATCGAGGTCAAGGCGGTGGCGACGCACAACGTCTACTTCGCCGGCGTGCAGGCGATCCAGCTTGGCGCCCCCGGTCCGGCGCTGGTGTACCACGAGCGGGCCTACAAGCAGGTGTGATCAACCCGTTTCCCCGCGACGGAAAGGGTTCTCGCTGTGCCGCGGCTCGCCTATGCTTGCCGGCATGTCTTCGCCCGGTCTTCCGCTGTTCCACCTCTACGGCGATCCGCCGGACGACGCGGCGTTCGACTTCATCCATATCGAGACCATCGCCTCGCGCTCGTCGATCCATGACTGGACCATCCGGGTGCACCGCCACGGCAACCTGTTCCAGATCCTGCTGATCGAGCGCGGCGGCGGCGAGATGACCTTCGAGTCCGCGACCATCGGCTTTTCGGCGCCGTGCGCGATCCTGGTGCCCCCGACCACCGCCCACGGTTTCCGTTTCCACCCGGAGGTCACCGACGGCTTCGTCGCAAGCTTCACCGAGGATGTGGCGCAGCCGCTGGGCGAGCGCTCGGGGGAGGCGCTGGCGCGGCTCAAGGCGCTGGCGGCCGACCCGGTGGTGCCGCTCGCCGGCGAGGCCGAGGCGCGGCGGCTTGCGACGCTATGCGCCGAGATGCACGAGGAAGGGTTCTTGGCGCGCGAGGGTCATCGCCTGTCGATGCGCGCCTATCTGGCATTGATCGCCATCGAGGTGGCGCGGCTTGCCGCCAGCCGCGCCCGCACCGGGGCGGTGACGCTGCGGCCCGCCGATCCGACCGTCGACGCGCTGCGCCGGCTGGTCGAGGAGCATTTCCGCAAGCAACGGCAGATCGGCTTCTATGCCGGCAAGCTCGCGATGACGCCGGACCGGCTCAACGATCACGTCAAGCGCGCGACCGGCGTGACCGCCGGCCACCTGATCCGCCAGCGTGTGCTCACCGAGGCCAAGCGCCAGCTCGTCTTTACCACCCTGCCGATCCACGAGATCGCCTTCGATCTGGCGTTCTCCGACCCGTCGCATTTCACCCGTTTCTTCCGCAAGCAGACCGGCACCACGCCGCAGGCGTTCCGCGAGGGGCAGGCGGGCTGATCCAGCGTAGGGTGGGCAAAGGCGCGCGCTTGCGCGCCGTGCCCACGCGTCCACAACGCCGCAAAGACGTGGGCACGCGCCGCTTCGCGGCGCTTTGCCCCCCTACCACTACTTCGGGCGCGGGTCGCGCAGGTCCGTGCCCGGCTCTTTGAGCTCGCCGCGGCGCAGGAGCGCGACCGCCTCGGCGAGCGCGCGGGCGGCGTTGCGCACCTCCTCCTGGAAGTCGAGGTCGCGGTCGAGATCGTCGTGGCTGGTCGCATAGGGCGCCCATGTATCCGACATAGGCGCCGAGCTGCGACCGCCGGCCGGCGGCGATCAGCCCCATATTGCTGAGCCAGGCCGAGAGGTTGCTGGTGAGCGTTTCGGCCCCTTCGGCGTCCGCGTGCACCACGACCGAGAACACCCGCCCGGCGAGATGGCGCGGATACGGCCAGCCTTTCAGCTCGAGCGCCTTGGCGCGCGCCGGGTCCTTGCCGCCGGTCGAAGTCGGATCCGGATTGCCGCCGTCGGCGCACACCAGGCGGTCGATCATCAGCTTGAGCGTGCTCGGCGCCTGGTACCAGTTGACCGGACAGACGATCATGATCCCGTGCGCGCGCACCCACATCGGGTAGATCTCGTTCATCCAGTCGCCGACCTGCCCGATCGCATGGTTGGGGTAGCATGAGCAGGGCCAGTGGCAGAGCGCCATCGAGGTCGAGACGCAGGCCTTGCAGGGATAGATGATGCGGCCGTACTCGGACGTGAGCCGGCTCAGGTCGAGGATCTCGACCTCGAGCCCGGGCTCTCGCGCCAGCACCTCGCGCGCGATCGTGACCAGGCGGTAGGTCTTCGACATCTCGCCCGGGCAGGTGTGCTCGCTCCGCGACGAGCCGTTGATCAGCAGGATGCGGGATGGCGCGCCGGCGTCCTTCTGCTGGCGCTCGGCCTCCTGGATCGCCTGGCGCGCGGCAATCCAATCCAACGACAGCTCGTATTCGGGATCGGCGAATCCGGGGCCGGCGGGTCGGGTGTACGGAGCCTTGCGATAGTTCGAATAGGCGTCCCAGGCGGCCTCGACGATCTTCTCGATTTCGGGACCGAGCGTCTCGAACGCCGGGTCATGGAACCGCTGGCGCATGCGCGCCGCGAACTCGTCCTTCGTGAGCTCGACGGGAGGCATGCCCTTGCGGACATCCGGGGATGGCATGACGCGACCTCATCTGACCGCGGGGATGGACGGTTCCCGATGGTTTCAAAGCTTTCCGACGCCGTCGACACCGGCCGGCAAGGATGCGGCCGTCATGGCGAGCCGAAGGCGAAGCAATCCAGGAGGCCGGCGCCGCATCTGGTTTGCTTCGTCGCTTGCGCAATGAGAGCCCTTAGCCCTTCTGGTGGCTCGCGATCACGTCGCCCGCCTCCTTGAAGGCGTGGTTGGCCGCCGGCACGCCGCAATAGATCGTCTGCTGCAGGATGATCTCCTTGATGTCGTCGGCAGAGAAGCCGCCCTCGGCAAGCGCGGCGCCCACATGCAGGCGGAATTCATCCCATTTGCCGAGCGCGAGCAGGGTGCCGATCACCAGCACGCGACGGGTGCGCTCGTCGTAGTGCTCGCGCGTCCAGATCTCGCCCCAGGCGTAGCGGGTGATGAAATCCTGGAATTCTTGCGTGAATGGGGTCTTGCGCGCGTTCGCGCGGTCGACCTGGGCACCGCCGAGCACTTTGCGGCGCTTGGCCATGCCGCGATCGTAGCGTTCCTTTTCGTCCATCGCGTTTCAGCCTCGCAGGTGCCCGAGAACGGCGTTCGTGTAGGCCTCCGGCTGCTCGATATTGGAGATGTGAGCGGCCTCGAGCACGGCGACCTTCGAGCCCTGGATGCGGCCGCGGATGAACTCGGCGGCCTCGACGGTGGTCGCCGGATCGTGCCGCCCGGCGATGATCAGGGTCGGCGCCGTGATTGCGCCGATGATGTCGCCCTGGTCCATGTCGCGGATCGCCTCGCAGCAGCCGATGTAGCCTTGCGGCGGCGTCTTGAGCAGCGTATCGCGCACCGGCTTGACCTTCTCGTCGGCGCGCTCGCGGAACTCCTTGGTGAACCAGCGCTCCATGGTCAGCTCGACGAGCGCCTCCATTCCCTTCTCGCGCGCGATCTTGATGCGATCGTTCCACGGATCCTTGGAGGGGAAGCGCGCCGTGGTATTCGACAGCACCAGCTTGTCGACGCGCTCCGGTGCGTTGGTCGCCGAGCCACATGCCGACCATGCCGCCCATGGAAAGCCCGCACCAGTTGGTCTTGCGGATGCCGAGCCCGTCGAGCACCGCGAGCACGTCGCGGCCGAGCCTCTCCATCGAGTAGGGGCCGGTCGGCGCGCCCGAGTTGCCGTGTCCGCGCCGGTCGTAGCGCACGAGGCGGAAGTGCTTGGTGAACGCCGGCACCTGCGCGTCCCACATGTGCAGATCGGTGCCGAGCGAGTTCGACAGCATGAGCACGGGCGCGTTGTCGGGCCCTTCGACCTCCACATGGATCGGGCAGCCGTCGGCCTGGATGGTCGGCATGGACTTTCCTCCGTTATGCTTCTTGCCTTGTGCGGGTCGAACGCAAGGTGGGTCAGGCTGGCGGTCACATTAGGCCCGGCGGCGCGAGCCGCCAATCCGCGCCGGTGCCGGAGCCGCACCCCTGGTCCGCGGCCACATGCATCTGCTAAGACCGGGGGCAACGTTATGCGGAGGATGCAGCCATGGCCATGACGATGACCGGAGAAGTCAAGCTGGCGGCGCCGCGCGAGGTGGTCTGGGAGAAGCTCAACGATCCGGAAGTCCTGAAGGCCTGCATCCCCGGCTGCGAGTCGCTCGACATGCTGTCCGACCACGAATTCCAGGCGGTCGCCACCAACAAGATCGGTCCGGTCAAGGCACGCTTCAAAGGCAAGGTCCGCCTCTCCGATCTCGACCCGCCCAACGGCTACAGGATTTCCGGCGAGGGCGACGGCGGCGTCGCCGGGCTTCGCCAAGGGCGGCGCGACCGTCAGGCTCGAGTCGGCCGAGGCGGCGGCACGATGCTGAAGTATTCGAGTCGAGGCGCAGATCGGCGGCAAGCTCGCGCAGCTCGGCCAGCGCCTGGTCAACGGCGCGGCCAAGAAGCTCGCCGACCAGTTCTTCGAGAAATTCGCCGCGGCGGTGGGCAAGCCGTCGAGCTAGGGGCCCGTCATTGCGAGCCGAAGGCGAAGCAATCCAGGACGCTGCCGCATCTGGATTGCTTCGTCGCTGCGCTCCTCGCAATGACGGACCTGGTCGCGAGGAAGCCGGGTGAGGGGGCGCGCAAGTGAATTTCAAATTGAGGCACCACCGCCGGATCACCTCCCTTGACCAGTCCCGCGGCGGCGGTTCAGACTTGGTCCAGTTCCAACGAGAGCCGGATCGACCGAGCGCGGTCCATTCAAGCGGCCGGGGTTCGGTTCGGCGCAAGCAAGACAACTTAGGTCGAAGTCTCAAGGAGGAAGCGACATGTCCGCCGTCTCGATGACGGTGAACGGCAAGGCCGTCACCGGCGATGTCGATCCGCGCACCCTGCTGGTGCAGTACCTGCGCGAGAACCTGCGGCTGACCGGCACGCATGTCGGCTGCGACACGTCGCAATGCGGCGCCTGCGTCGTGCATGTCGACGGCGTCGCGGTGAAATCCTGCACCATGTTCGCCTGGCAGCTCGAAGGCGCCAAGGTCACCACCATCGAGGGTCTCGCCAAGGACGGCAAGCTGCATCCGATGCAGGAGGCGTTCCGCGAACATCACGGCCTGCAATGCGGCTTCTGCACGCCCGGCATGATCATGGCGGCGGTCGAGATGGTCTACCGCAAGGGCAACGAGCTCGACGAGCACACCATCCGCGAGGAGCTCGACGGCAACCTCTGCCGCTGCACCGGCTATCACAACATCGTCAAGGCGATCGACGCCGGCGCCCGCGCCATGGCGAAGGGCAGGCAGCGCCGGCGCAAAGCAGCCAGCCGAACAACAACGACGACGGGTTTCAGGGAGGAGACGCCATGAGCGCGACCGGGATCGGCGCGGCGGTGCGCCGCAAGGAAGACCTCCGTTTCATCACCGGCAAGGGACATTACACCGACGACATCGACCGTCCGGGCCAGGCGCTACGCCTATTTCATCCGCTCGCCGCACGCGCACGCGAAGATCAAGAGCATCGACGCGAGCGGCGCGAGCACCGCCGGCGTCGCGGTGCTCACCGGCGCCGACCTGCCGCCGACAAGATCGGCAACCTGATCTGCGGCTGGATGATCCATTCCAAGGACGGCTCGCCGATGAAGATGGCGCCGCATCCGGCGCTCGCGGTCGGCAAGGCCTGCTATGTCGGCGACCCGGTCGCGGTCGTGATCGCCGAGACGCTGGCGCAGGCCAAGGACGCGGCCGAGAAGGTCAAGGTCGATTACGAGGTGCTGCCGGCGGTGGTCGATCCGCGCCAAGGCCAAGAGCGGCGCCGCAGATCCACGAGGTCGCGCCCAACAACACGATCTACGAATGGCACCTCGGCGACAAGGCGGCGACCGACGCGGCGTTCAAGGCCGCCAAGCACGTCACCAGGCTCGACATCGTCAACAACCGGCTGGTCGCCGAACGCGATCGAGCCGCGCGTCGCGCATCGCCGAATACGACGCCGGCACCGACACCTTCACGCTGTGGAACACGAGCCAGAACCCGCACGTGGCGCGCCTCGTCATCGCCGCCTTCGTCGGCATGGCGCCGGAGCACAAGCTGCGCGTGATCGCGCCCGACGTCGGCGGCGGCTTCGGCTCGAAGATCTTCATCTATCCGGAGGAGGTCGTGGCGCTGTGGGCCGCGAAGCGCGTCGGCCGGCCGGTGAAATGGACCTGCGATCGCTCGGAGGCGTTCCTCGCCGACGCGCATGGCCGCGACCACGTCACCCATGCCGAGATGGCGTTCGACGCCGACGGCAAGATCTCGGCCTTGCGCGCCAAGACCATCGCCAATCTCGGCGCCTACATGTCGACGTTCTCGTCGTCGGTGCCGACCTATCTCTACGCGACGCTGCTGTCGGGCCAGTACGCGATCCCGCAGATCTATTGCGAGGTCGACGCGGTCTACACCAACACGGTGCCGGTCGACGCCTATCGCGGCGCCGGACGGCCGGAGGCGACCTTCGTGGTCGAGCGGCTGGTCGAGGTCGGCGCGCGCGAGCTGGGCATCGATCCGGCCGAACTGCGCAGGCGCAACTTCATCAAGACGCTTCCCGCACCAGACGCCGGTGATCATGACCTACGACGCCGGCGACTATCAGGCCTCGCTGACGAAGGCGCTGGAGCTCGCCGACTACAAGAACTTCGGCAAGCGCAAGCGCGAGGCGGCCAAGGCACGGCAAGCTGCGCGGCATCGGCTTCTCGACCTACATCGAGGCCTGCGGCATCGCGCCGTCGCAGGCGGTCGGCTCGCTCGGCGCCGGCGTCGGCTTGTGGGAATCCGCCGAGGTGCGCGTCAACCCGACCGGCTCGGTCGAGGTTCTCACCGGCTGCGCACGCGCACGGGCAGGGCCACGAGACGACGTTCGCGCAGCTCGTGTCCGAGCGGCTCGGCATCCCGATCGAGAACATCAGCGTCGTGCACGGCGACACCGACAAGGTGCAGTTCGGCATGGGCACCTACGGCTCGCGCTCGGGCGCGGTCGGCATGTCGGCGATCGTCAAGGCGCTCGACAAGGTCGAGGCCAAGGCCAAGAAGGTCGCCGCGCACATGCTCGAAGCGGCCGAGGGCGACATCGAGTTCAAGGACGGCAAGTTCACCGTCGCCGGCACCGACAAGTCGGCGGCCTGGGGCGACGTCGCGCTCAACGCCTACATCGCGCACAAGTTCTCCGGCCAGGAGCTGGAGCCGGGCCTGAAGGAAGGCGCGTTCTACGATCCGACCAACTTCACCTTCCCGGCCGGCTGCCACATCTGCGAGGTCGAGATCGATCCCGACACCGGCAAGACCGAGATCGTCGAGCTGGACCGCGGTCGACGATTTCGGCGTCGTGATCAATCCGATGATCGTCGAAGGCCAGGTGCACGGCGGCATCGCGCAGGGCGTCGGCCAGGCGCTGCTCGAGCACGCGGTCTACGACAGCGACGGCCAGCTCGTGACCGGCTCGTTCATGGACTACACGATGCCGCGCGCCGCACAATCTGCCGTCGTTCAAGGTCGACACGACGGTGACCAAGTGCCCGTCGAACCCGCTCGGCATCAAGGGCTGCGGCGAGGCGGGCGCGATCGCGGCGCCGGCCGCGGTGATCAACGCCATCACCGACGCGATCGGCAGCGAGAACGTCGCGATGCCGGCGACCGCGCAGGCGGTGTGGGCGGCGGTGCAGAAGACGCGCCCGCGCAGGCGGCGGAGTAGCGATGACCTCATCCTGAGAGCTCGCCGCAGGCGGCGTCTGAGGATGAGGCGGTCGATCGCACAGACGGTTCGGAGAGACCACAGATGTACAGCATTCGACTTCCCAGCGGCCGACGACGGTGCGGCAGGCGGCGAGCCTGCTCGCCAAGAGCGAGGACGCCAAGCTGCTCGCCGGCGGCCACTCGCTGATCCCGGTGATGAAGCTGCGGCTCGCCTCGCCCGGCGACGCATCATCGACCTGTCGCAGGTCGAGGGCTTGTCGGGCATCGAGCTCAAGGGCCGCTCGGTCGTGATCGGCGCCATGACGCAAGCACGGCGACGTCGCGAACTCGCCGATCGTGCAGGAGGCGATGCCGGCGCTCGCCGCGGTGCCGGCCTCGATCGGCGATCCGCATGTGCGCAACCTCGGCACGATCGGCGGCTCGATCGCCAACAACGATCCGAACGCCGACTATCCGGCCGCCTGCCTCGGCCTCGGCGCCACCATCATCACCAACAAGCGCAGGATCGCGGCCGACGAGTTCTTCACCGGCATGTTCGAGACCGCGCTCGAGCCGGACGAGATCATCACCAAGGTCTCGTTCCCGATCGCCAAGAAGGCGGCCTACGAGAAGTTCAAGCACCCGGCCTCGGGCTTCGCGCTGGTCGGCGTGTTCGTGTCCAAGCGCGGCTCGGAGATCCGCGTCGCGGTGACCGGCGCCGGCGCCAACGGCGTGTTCCGCGTGCCGGCGTTCGAGGAGGCGCTCAAGAAGCGCTTCGCGCCGAAGTCGCTGGAAGGCCTGACGCATCCCGCCGACGGCATGAACAGCGACATCCACGCCGGCGCCGAGTATCGCGCGCACCTGGTCGGCGTGCTGGCCCGCCGCGCGGTCGCGAAGGCCAATGCGGCAGGAGGCGAGCGGGTAGACGGCCGTCGTGTCCCGGACCAGCGCGGCGCAGCCGGAGCGCGATCCGGTCACGCGGCAATGCGCTCCGTTGTCGGCGTACATGGAGCGCGTCGCGTTATGCGACTCCGGTCCACGCTGCGATCGGCCGATCGCGCGAGCGCGATGGCGTGTCTGGCAGCTCGCCGCGATGCATGACGGTCGATGACTATATCGAGCCGCCATGACACGCGACCCGCCAGACCGCAGAGACATCGTGCCCGCTGCTCCCGCCTCCATCGACGAGACGCTCGACCTGCTGGGCGAGGCCGACTACCTCGCCGACCGCTCGCTCGCGACCGTGCTGTTCCTGGCGCTGCGCATGGGCCGGCCGCTGTTCCTCGAAGGCGAGGCCGGCGTCGGCAAGACCGAGATCGCCAAGGTGCTGAGCCAGACGCTCGGCCGCCGTCTGATCCGGCTGCAGTGCTACGAGGGCCTCGACGTCGCGGCCGCGGTCTACGAGTGGAACTACGCCGCGCAGATGATCGCGATCCGCCTCGCCGAGGCCGAAGGGGCGAGCGACCGCGACCGCCTCGAGCACGACGTGTTCTCCGACCGCTTCCTGATCAAGCGGCCGCTGCTGCAGGCGCTGGAGCCGCGACCCCGGCAGGCGCCGCCGGTGCTGCTGATCGACGAGCTCGACCGCACCGACGAGGCGTTCGAGGCGTTCCTGCTCGAAGTGCTGGCCGACTTCCAGATCACGATCCCCGAGATGGGCACCGTCAAGGCCGCGCAGCCGCCGATCGTCGTCATCACCTCGAACCGCACGCGCGAGATCCACGACGCGCTCAAGCGCCGCTGCCTCTATCACTGGGTCGGCTATCCGAGCGCCGAGCGCGAGCTCGCGATCGTGCGCGCCAAGGTGCCGGGCATCGCCGAGACGCTGTCCGAGCAGGTCGTGCAGTTCGTGCAGGCGCTGCGCCGCGAGGACCTGTTCAAGTCGCCGGGCGTCGCCGAGACGCTCGACTGGGCGACCGCGCTCTCCGAGCTCGACGTGGTCGCGCTCGATCCGGCGACCGTCTCCGACACGCTCGGCGTGCTGCTCAAGTACCAGGACGACATCGCGCGGCTCGAAGGCACCAAGGTCAAGGCGCTGCTCGACGAGGTGCGCGCGAGCTGCGCGCGGCGGAGTAGATCCGCTCTCCGCCGTCATCCCCCGCGGCGGGGGACCGTCACCGGAAGCATGGTGAATCTGGGTGCCGCCTTCGCGGGCATGACGGCTGAGCTCGCCGTGATGCAAGGAACAGCGTGACGTCCGACAGCGGCACAGGCAGGCTCGCCGAGAACATCCTCTACTTCGCGCGCGCGCTGCGCACGGCCGGCATGCCGGTCGGGCCGGGCGCGGTGCTCGATGCGCTCGCAGCGGTGCAGGCCGCCGGCATCGGCACCCGCGAGGATTTCTACTGGACGCTGCACGCGGTGTTCGTGAAGCGCCACGAGCACTCGATGCTGTTCGACCAGGCGTTCCGGCTGTTCTTCCGCCAGCGCGGCTATATCGAGCGGCTGATGGCGATGATGATGCCGCAGGTGCAGCCGGCGCCGCACGCAGGAGAAGCAGAAGCCGGCCGCGCAGCGCATCCAGGACGCGCTGTTCTCCGGCCTCGACCGGAAGGAGCCGCGCGGAGCAGCGCGAGGTCGAGCTCGACGCGCGCCTCACCGTCTCCGACCGCGAGCTGCTGCAGCGCAAGGATTTCGCCCAGATGAGCGCGGCCGAGATCGCGGCCGCCAAGGACGCGATCCGCAAGCTCGTGCTGCCGCTCAACGAGGTGCGCACGCGGCGGCTCACGCCGCACCGGCACGGCCACGTCATCGACATGCGGCGCACGCTGCGCGCCAGCATGAAGGCCGGCGGCGCGTTCATCGACCTGAAATATCTCGGCCCGAAGACCAAGGTGCCGCCGATCGTCGCGCTGCTCGATATTTCCGGCTCGATGAGCCAGTACACCCGGCTGTTCCTGCATTTCCTGCATGCGGTGACCGACGCGCGCAAGCGCGTGCACACCTTCCTGTTCGGCACGCGGCTCACCAACGTCACCCGCGCGCTGAAGGCGCGCGATCCCGACGAGGCGCTCGCGGCCTGCTCGGCGAGCGTGCTCGACTGGTCGGGCGGCACCCGCATCGCCACCTCGCTGCACGCCTTCAACAAGCTGTGGGCGCGCCGCGTGCTGGGGCAGGGCGCGATCGTGCTGCTGATCACCGACGGGCTCGAGCGCGACCCCGACGATACGCTCGCCTTCGAGATGGACCGGCTGCACCGCTCGTGCCGGCGGCTGGTCTGGCTCAACCCGCTGCTGCGCTTCGACGGTTTCGAGGCGCAAGCGCGAAAGGCATCCGGACGCATGCTGCCGCATGTTGACGAATTCCGTCCGATGCACAATCTGGAGTCGGTGGCCGAGCTCTGCCGCGCGCTGTCGGGCGGGGCGGGCGCGGCCGGCGACCCGAAGGCCTGGCTGAAAGCCGCGGCGTGATTACGTTCCTCGGCAGCTCTTGCACGGTGCGTGGTTCGAGGCTCGCTGCGCTCGCACCTCACCATGAGGATGTGGGCGGCTCATGCTCTCATCCTGAGTGCTCGGCGCAGACCGCGCGAGCCTCGAAGTACCCCGTCATCCTGAGGTGCTCGGCCGAAGGCCGAGCCTCGAAGGACGCACGGCGGTTCGCAGTTGGGCTATGCTGCCAGAAGGAGTCACATCATGCTGGCGCGCGACGAAGACATCCTGAAGGCCGCCGAGGACTGGCGGCGCGAGCGGCCGGGGCGTGGCGCTCGCCACCGTGGTCGAGACCTGGGGCTCGGCGCCGCGGCCGGTCGGCTCCAATCTCGTGATCGACGAGGAGGGCAATTTCCTCGGCTCGGTGTCCGGCGGCTGCGTCGAAGGCGCGGTGGTGACCGAGGCGCATCGACGTGATCGAGAGCGGCAAGTCGAAGCTGCTGGAGTTCGGCGTCGCCGACGAGACCGCCTGGAAGGTCGGCCTCTCCTGCGGCGGCACCATCCGGGTGCTGGTGGAGAAGGTGGAGTAGGATCGTGGTCTGAGGCGCGGTGCACGGCGAATGCCGCCTCGTTCACCTCGCCCCATCGGAGAGGTGAAGCAGCAGCGCGCTGCACCGGAATGGGTAAATCAATGTGAGCGGATTCGCTCCGGCCGACGCTCGAGGCTGATACGAAATCCTGTCCGCGGTTGTGATCTATAGGATTGGACACCGCTGTGCGTCTCGACATCCTCTCCGCCCTGAATGCCGAGCGCGCGGCGCGGCGCGCCGCGGTCGTCGTCACCGACGTGGCGAGCGGCGCGCAGCGGCTCCGTCAAGGCGACGGACGTGCCGACGCGATCCGCTGAAGGACCTCCTGCAGGAGCGCCTGCGCAGCGGCAAGAGCGGCATGGCGGAGACCGCCGAGGGCCGCGTGTTCCTGACCGTGCACGTGCCGCCGCCGCGCCTGATCGCGATCGGCGCCGTGCATATCAGCCAGGCGCTGGCGCCGATGGCGCGGCTGCTCGGCTACGACGTGACCATCGTCGATCCGCGCACCGCGTTCGCGACACCGGAGCGCTTCCCCGACGTGCCGGTGATCGCCGAATGGCCCGACACCGCGCTGCCGCCGCTCGGCGTCGACCGCTACACCGCGTTCGTCGCGCTGACCCACGACCCGAAGATCGACGATCCGGCGCTGCTGCATGCGCTTGCGCGCGACTGCTTCTATATCGGCGCGCTCGGCTCGAAGAAGACGCATGCGCGACGGATCGAGCGGCTGAAGGCGCAGGGCGCAAGCGACGCCGACCTCGCGCGCATCCACGCGCCGATCGGCCTCAAGATCGGCGCGGTCTCGCCGCCCGAAATCGCGGTCGCGATCATGGGCGAGATCACCGCGAGCCTGCGGCTCGCCGCGGAGGACGCGCGGCGATGAAATTCGGCCCGGTCCCGGTCGCGGACGCCGAAGGCGCCATCGCGGTACATTCGATTCGCGCGCCCGGCCTGGTGCTCAAGAAGGGCACCGTGATCGGCAAGCCCGAAATCGCCGCGCTGCAGGCGGCCGGCATCGCCTCCGTCGTGGTCGCGCGGCTGGAGCCGCACGACGTGCCCGAGGACGTGGCGGCTGCCGAGATCGCGGCGGCGGTCGCGGGCGACGCAGTGCGCGTCGACCGCGCCTTCACCGGCCGCGCCAATCTGTTCGCCGCCGCAGCCGGCGTGCTGGTCGTCGACGCCGCCGCGATCGATCGGCTCAACCAGGTCGACGAGTCGATCACGTTCGCGACGCTTGCCGGCCTTCACCCCGGTGGTCGAAGGCGAGATGATCGCGACGGTGAAGATCATTCCGTTCGCGGTCGAGGCGGCGGCGCGCGACCGCGCGCTGGCGGTCGCCGAGGCCAGGCCGCTGGTGCGGGTCGCGCCCTATCGCATCGCGCAGGATCGGCATCGTGTCGACGCTGCTGCCGGGTCTCGCCGACAAGGTCATCGAGAAGACGCTGAAGATCACCGCCGAGCGCCTGGCGCCCGCCGGCGCCGCGCATCGTCGCGGAGCGGCGCGTTCCGCACGAGACGCGCGCGCTCGCCGGCGCGATCGACGAGGTGCTCGGCGCCGGCGCCGAGCTCGTCATCGTGTTCGGCGCCTCCGCCATCGCCGACCGGCGCGACGTCATCCCGGCTGCGGTCGAGGCGAGCGGCGGGCGCATCGAGCATTTCGGCATGCCGGTCGATCCCGGCAACCTGCTGCTGATCGGCGACCTCGCAGGGACGTCCGGTGCTGGGCGCGCCCGGGCTGCGCCCGCAGTCCCAAGGAGAACGGCTTCGACTGGGTGCTGACGCGGCTGCTGGCAGGCCTTCCGGTCACCCGCGCCGACATCGCCCGCATGGGCGTCGGCGGCCTGCTGATGGAGATCGTGACCCGCCCGCAGCCGCGCGAGGAGCCGGTCAAAGCCGGAGGCCGGCGGGTCGCCGCGCATCGTGCTGGCGGCCGGGCGCTCGACCCGCATGGGCGGCGCCAACAAGCTCACCGCCGAGATCGGCGGCAAGCCGCTGGTGCGCACGGTCGCCGAGCAGGCGCTGGCCTCACGCGCGCGGCCGGTGATCGTCGTGACCGGTCATCAGCGCGAGCGCGTGGAGGCGGCGCTCGCCGGACTGCCGGTGCAATTCGTGCACAATCCCGACTACGAGCAAGGGCTTTCCACGTCGCTGAAGGCAGGTATCGCGGCGCTGCCGTCCGATGTCGATGGCGCCGTCATCTGCCTCGGTGACATGCCGCAGGTGAGCGCCGCATTGATCGACCGCTTGATCGAGGCCTTCGATCCGGAGCGCGGCGCGCTTATCGTGGTGCCGACGGTCGACGGCAAGCGCGGCAATCCGGTGCTGTGGTCGCGGCGCTTCTTCCCGGATCTCAGCGCCCTCGCAGGGCGACGTCGGCGCGCGCCACCTGATCGGCACCTACGTCGACGGCGTGGTGGAGGTGCCGGTCACGGGCCCGGGCGCCGTCCTCGATATCGACACCCCGGACGCGCTCGCGGCCGCGCAGGCGGAGTTCGAGCGCGCGTAGGCGCGGTTGTCACCCAAGCCGTTCGATTTTAGCTAGACCTCCGTTGGCCCTTGCGAAGGACCTCGACCGCCGATATAAATGACTGACCAGTCAGTCAGTGATCGGATAATGGGCAAATCGGCAATCAAAAGGTCAGGACGGCCGGCCCCTCCGCGTCGCGCGCAGGCGCGTCCCCGCGCCAGCCGGCACGAGAAGAGCGCCGCGACCCGCGAAGCGATCCTGGCGGCGGCGCTCGACGAATTCACGGCGCGCGGTTTGCGGCCGCGCGCCTCGACGACGTCGCGCGCCGCGCCGGCGTCGCGAAGGGGACGATCTACGTGCACTTCCGCGACAAGGTGACCCTGTTCGAGGAGCTGGTCCGCTCCGAACTGGTGCCGGTGATCGTCGTCGCGGAAACCGCCCCCATGGCCGACCTGCCGCTGCGGCTCTTTGCCGAGCGGTTGATCGACACCTTCGTTCGGGAAATCTACGGGACGCGCCGCAAGGACGTGCTGCGCCTCATCATCACCGAGGGTGAGCGGTTTCCGCAGCTCGCGCACATCTACTACCGCGAGGTGATCGCGCGCGCGCTTAAAGTCTTGCGCGCCGTCGTCCAGCGCGCCGTCGAGCGCGGCGAGATCGGCGACGACGCCCTGCTGCGGTTCCCGCAATTGCTCATCGCGCCGGGGCTCGTGGCCGTCATCTGGGACGCCTTGTTCTCCCGCTTCGAGCCGCTCGACGTTCCGGCCATGATGCGAAAGCACCTCGACCTCTTGTTCGAGGCGCTGGAGCGGAGGCGCCCATGACGGCGTCCGCCCTCGTCTTCCGGATTGCGGTTGTCGCCGCGCTCGGCGCTCGCCGCCTGCAGCCGCGCAAAACGATCAAACCTTCCAAGGCTGGGTCGAGGCCGACTTGGTTTTCGTCGGCCCCGACGCCCCGGGCCGCGTCGAGAAACTGGCGGTGCGCGAGGGCGAAGCTGTGGTCGCGGGGGCGGCGCTGTTCGCCGTCGACGACGATCTGCAGCGCGCCGACGTCGCGGCCGCCGTGGCGGCGGTCGCCGAGGCGCGCGCGCGGCTTGCCCGTCTCGAGGCGCAACAGCAGCGGCCCGCGGAGGTCGCCGTGCTCGAGGCCCAGCAGGAGCGGGTCGAAGCCATGCTCGCGCTCTCGACCGCCGAATTCGAACGGCAGAAAGCGCTGGCGGAGAAAGGGTTCACGCCCAAGGCCCAGCTCGACATCGCGCAAGCCAACTACAATCGCGACCGCGCCGCGTTGCAGGAAATCCGGCGCCAGATCATCGTCGCGCGCATGGCATCGCGGGAGGAGGACATCGGGGCCGCGCGGCAGGCGCTCGCCATGGCTGAAGCGCGGCTGCAATCCGCCGAGACCAAGCTGGCCCGCCGGCGCGTCGCCAGTCCGGTGACCGGCACGGTCAAGCAGGTCTACTTCCGCCCCGGCGAAATGGTGCCGGTGGGACGTCCGGTGCTGGCCTTGCTGCCGCCGGCGAACATCAAGGTCCGGTTCTTCGTGCCCGAGCCGAGCTTGCCCAAGGTCGTGCTCGGCAACAGCGTTCAGGTGCAGTGCGACGGCTGCAACGGCAATCTGCCGGCGCGGATCGACTTCATCGCGCAGACCGCCGAATTCACCCCGCCGGTCGTCTACACGCTCGAGGAGCGCGCCAAGCTGGTCTTTCTGGTGGAAGCGCGGCCCGCGCAGCCCGAGCGCCTGCGCGTCGGCCAGCCGGTGCGGGTCTTGCTCGCGAGCGGGGAGGCCAAGCGGTGACCGTTGCGCCCGCGCCCGAGATCGTGATCGACGTTGCCGGCCTGACCAAGTCGTTCAACGGCCGCAAGGTGGTGCGTGACCTTTCGATGCAGGTGCGCCGCGGCGTGATCTACGGCTTCCTCGGCCCCAACGGGTCCGGCAAGACCACGACCATCCGCATGCTGTGCGGGCTGCTCACGCCGGACGAGGGCCGCGGCACCACGCTCGGCTTCGACATCCGCACCGAGGCCGACAAGATCAAGCGCCACGTCGGCTACATGACGCAGCGCTTCAGCCTGTACCAGGATCTTTCCGTGCGCGAGAACCTGGAATTCGTGGCGCGGCTCTATGGCCTCCCCGAACCCGTCGGCGCCGCGCGGACGATGATCCACCGTCTGGGCCTCGACGGGCGCGAGGAGCAGCTCGCCGGCGAGCTCTCGGGCGGCTGGAAGCAGCGGCTCGCGCTCGGCGCCTGCACGCTGCCGAACCCGGACCTGCTGCTGCTCGACGAGCCGACCGCCGGCGTCGACCCGAAGGCGCGGCGCGAGTTCTGGAACGAGATCCACGCGCTCGCGCACCGAGGGCCTCACCGTCCTGGTCTCGACCCACTACATGGACGAGGCGGAGCGCTGCCACGAGATCGCCTACATCGCCTACGGCGTGCTGCTCACGCACGGCACGCGTCGAGCGAGGTGGTCGCGCAGTCGGGCCTCGTCACCTACACGGCGACCGGCGGCGATCTCAACAAGCTCGCCGCCGAACTGACCGGCCGGCTGGGCGTCGATATGGTGGCGCCGTTCGGCAACAGCCTGCACGTGTCGGGCCGCGACCCGGAAGCGCTCGAGGCGGCGATCGCGCCCTATCGCAACGACCCGGCGATCAGGTGGGAGCGTTCGGAGCCGTCGCTCGAAGACGTGTTCATCGAGCTGATGAACCGCGCCAAGGACAATTTCCAATGAGCGCGCTCCGCGGTCCTCGGGTCGCGCGGCTTCTGGAGCCGCACGCGCGCGATGCTGATCAAGGAGTTCATCCAGCTCCGCCGCGACCGCGTCTCGTTCGCGATGATCGTCATGATCCCGCTGATGCAGCTCGTGCTGTTCGGCTACGCCATCAACACCACGCCGCGCGACCTGCCGACCGCGGTGCTGCTGCAGGAGACGAACGACATCGGCCGCTCGATCGTGGCCGCGCTTCAGAACACGCGCTTCTTCAAGGTCACGCACCAGGTCCGCGACGAGGCGGAGTTCGACCGGCTGCTGTCGTCCGGCGCGGTGCTGTTCGCGATCGAGATCCCGGCCGGCTTCGAGCGCGCGCTGCGGCGCGGCGAGCGGCCGGCGCTGTTGATCGCCGCGGACGCCACCGATCCGGTGGCGGCCGGCTCCGCGCTCGCCTCGCTCGGCCAGCTGGTGCAGACCGCGCTCGCGGCACGACCGCGCCGTTCCCGACGGCGGCGCGCCGGCGTTCGAGATCCGCACGCATTCGCGCTACAACCCGGCGGGCGCGACCCACCTCAACATCGTTCCGGGCCTGGTCGGCACCATCCTGACGATGACGATGCTGATCTTCACCGCGCTCTCGGTGACGCGCGAGATCGAGCGCGGCACCATGGAAAGCCTGCTGGCGATGCCGATCACGCCGATCGAGATCATGCTCGGCAAGATCGTGCCCTACGTCATCGTCGGCTTCGTGCAGGCGAGCCTGATCATCGGCGCGGGCATCGGCCTGTTCGGCGTGCCGGTCGTCGGCAGCCTGCTGCTGCTCGCGGCCTTGAGCACGCTGTTCATCGCCACCAACCTGTCGATCGGCTACACCTTCTCGACCGTCGCGCAGAACCAGCTGCAGGCGATCCAGATGACGTTCATGTTCTTCCTGCCCAACATCCTGCTGTCGGGCTTCATGTTCCCGTTCGCCGGCATGCCGGGCTGGGCGCAGTGGATCGGCGAGGCGCTGCCGCTCACGCACTACCTGCGCATCGTGCGCGCGATCATGCTCAAGGGCGCGACGTTCCCGGACCTGCGCTACGATGCGATCGCGCTGTTCGGCCTGATGCTGGTCGCGATGACCATTGCGGTGACGCGCTTTCGGCGCACGCTGGACTGACGGTCACGCTTTCCTGGTGGCCACGCGGCCGCGCGAGCGGGTGGTCGCCATCACCTCGACCAGGTCGGCCAGGATGTGGCGTATGTCGCGATTGTCGATCTCCGAATAGGCGCGCATCAGCCGCAACGCGTGGCGGTCGGAAACGAACCTGAACGGGAAGGCGTTCGCCGATGCCGGCAACTCCGCCTCGTTCTCGAAGAATTTGGTGACCGAGATGTTGAGCACGCGGGCGATGCGGGAGAGCCGCCCGGCGCCGACCCGGTTCATGCCTTTCTCGTACTTCTGCAGCTGCTGGAACGAGATGCCGAGCTTCTGGGCGAGGTCGGTCTGCGCCAGCCCGGCGGCGAGCCGGTGCGCGCGGATGGTTTGTCCGACATGGATGTCGACGGAATCGGGGCGGCGGTTGCTCATGGAGGTTCCCTATGCTGGTGTTTTCTGTTTTCGGCGGCGGCGGTTGGCGGCGGCGTACTGACCACGCTGCCGATGCGGATCGACGTTTGGCGCGACCACCGTCCGGCGGTAGGCCTCCCAGTCGTCGGGGCGCAACTCTGCAAGCTCGCTGACCACTTCGAACTTGTCCAAGGCGGTGCCGTACAGGCTCTGCGGCACCGGCTGGACCTGCAGGAAAGGGAAGTCGGCGTCGAACTCGATCGGCGCATGGGTCTTGGTCAGCCGGATGTTGGTGAACAGCGGCCCGAACCAGCGGTCGGTCTCGACGATGCCCTCGTAGGCCTCATAGCCGGGGTTGCGCACCAGGTTGGCGGGAGAGCGCACCAGCAGGCTCCATCCCGGCGCCGTGCGCACGACAAGCCCGCTCCAGATCTGGACGATGCCGGGCTCGATCAGCGCGGAGAGGAACGGCGGGGAAAAGCCTTCCATCCCGGCGGGCGCGGCCGCATCGAACTGCTTGGCGAAATCGGGGAACTGCGCGGCCTTGAGCGGATACCAGCCGTCGGCGCCCTTGTAGGTCCAGACGACGTCGGAGCCGTCCCAGATCAGGCTGAAGCCGATCGGAGGGAACACGTACCAGCCGAAGGCGGAAGCGGCGGTGAGGGCGTCGCAGTGGCGGAAGCCGCGGGTCGGGATGGTGCCCGCTGCGGCGCGGTCGGCGCGCTGCGGGACGCGGCAGGTCGGCACGAAACGGAAGAACGTGACGAGCGGCGAGGGAAGCTCGATCCGTTGATCCATGCCTGCTCCCTTACGAGACAAATCTAACCTGTTCGGCGGCTCGAATCCGAGCGCCGTTCCATCTGATGGTCCAAGGCAAACGATGCGCGGCCTGGCGCGGACCTAGCTACCCGGCCAGTCGGGGCGCCCTAGAGCGCGGGGGAATAACCACCCAACCGGACCTTCCCGCCATCGGCGAGATTCGCCGGTGTCGAGCGGACAGGCGGCAGGCTTGGAGAATAGCCTCCAAGACGAACCTTCCCGCTATCTACCGCCTCGGTCGGGGTGGAACGGATGGCCGGAAGGCTGGGGGAGTAGCCTCCCAGGCGAACCTTCCCGGCATCCGCGATTTCAGCGGACCCGTGCATTTTGAGGTTTAGGTCAGATTTCTGAAGTTGCATTCGCCACCTCCAACTTGGGCCGAACCCCTACTAGTTCGACAACCCATCATAGCAGAGATGTGTAAGTCGGAGCGCAAGGAACCCGTAAGTCCGGCGTTAAATCGCGCGCGGTAGCGAGAGGCGCCCGTTAAGCGCATGTAAAAAAATCGTCAAGGAACCGTTAAAAGAGGGCTTTCGCCGGCCTGGAAATCCACTATAGTGCCTTGTCGCAACCTTAGATGCGAGCCGTTGATTCTGGGCAGCTTTCGCCGAGATAGGCCCGATAAATCGGGTACTCGGTGATGTCGGAGCAGGCAGGTAAAGTGGCACGTAGCGCGCCTGGTAGGGTCGAGGAAAGCAAGGTGGTGCCACTGGCCCTCGGCCGGACACCGGACCTTGCTGTCCGACACGTACAGCGGCAACCGATCGTGCGTATTCACCTGCTAGGTGTACTGCGCGCCACGACCTATTTGGGCGAGAGCATCCTTCCGCGGGGCAAGAAGGCCCGCGCCCTCTTGGGCTATCTTTGCCTCAATGCCGGCGAAGCCATTCCGCGTGGCCGTCTGGCTTCGCTGTTCTGGGATCGAGTGTCTGACCGTCAAGCAAGGAACAGTTTGCGGCAGGCCCTATGGGAACTGTCCACCGCGATGGGTCCCTTGGCGGATGAATTGATCACCGGCGACCGTGACAC
Organism: uncultured Alphaproteobacteria bacterium; assembly: GCA_963738705.1. Lineage (GTDB taxonomy): Bacteria > Pseudomonadota > Alphaproteobacteria > Rhizobiales > Xanthobacteraceae > CAVTXS01. The sequence continues at coordinate 77,580 of CAVTXS010000045.1, read as the reverse complement.
CGTGAAGGTTGAATTAGGTCTGTGCTGGATTGATGCGTTGGCGGTGTTGTCGCCCGAACCGCTGCCGCCGCATTCGCTTCGCAGTGATTTGGCCACGGTCTGCAGCGGCGAGCTTCTTGAAGAACTGGATGGTGTGAGCGTCCCATTCGATCATTGGCTGCTCGCGGAGCGCACGCGGTTTATCGAACGGCTGAGAGGCCTATTTGAGGTCGAGTTGCAGCAGCTCGACCGCTCAGGTGTTGGTCCGGACCGCCGGGCTGCGATGGCGCGAAGCGTCATCGCCTTCGATGGGACACACGAGCGGGCTTCGCGAGTCCTGATGCGTGCGCTTGCTGATATGGGCGAACGCGCTCAAGCTATTCGAGAGTACGAAAGGTGCCGCGAAGCGCTGAAGACAACTCTGGATGTTGAGCCCTCATCGGAAACCCGCGCTCTGTATCAGGCACTCAAGACATTTTCAGGCAAAAATAGAGAGGAGACGATTAAACCGGTAGAAGATGTACAGCCTGGCCAATCTCCGAAATTGCACGTCGTTCCAGCAATCGGCAGTCGCCTCCGAGTTGGGGTTCTTCCCCTCCAGGTAGATCCCTCGTCATCCGGCGAAGGCCTGGCGTTCACGTTCAGTCAGGAAATCGCTACCGCGCTTTCGCGCTTTCGCTGGTTTGACGTTGTTGCACCTGCGCTATTTTTGCGTAACTCGAACTGCACATTTGACAGCTTGCTGCGCCGAAAACATTTGCATTACGTCGTTGATGGCACCCTTTCAAACTACGAAGGAAAATTTCAAGTTAGCGTACGTTTGCTTGATATTGCCCAGGATGCGCGTCCCGTCTGGAGCGATCGATTTGAACTCACCGCAGACGCGCTGGATCGGATCAATGAACTAGTTACTGCACCGGTCGTTGCACGTATCGATCCAGTTATTCTCTTCATCGAAGGACAACCCAAACGACCACAACGCTCCGGAGCAACCGGGCTGGTACTTCAGGCCATTCCATTGATGTACAGCATGGTACGCGATAGGTACGAGGAGGCGGGGCGCCTTATCAACGACGCTATGGATACAGATCCCGAAAATGCTATGGCGTGTGCATGGGCGGCCCATTGGCAGGCCTTTTACGTTGGTCAGGGGTGGGCCCCGAACCCTCGGCAGGCGTTTCACGTGGCGCAGGAGTTGGCAATCAGGGCAATCAGAATCGATCCGGAAAATGCCGAGGCATTGGGAATCTACGGACACATATGTGCCTTCCTAGATAAGGATTTTGAGTCTGCCATCCACTATTTTGACCAAGCTTTACGGTTGAACCCCAATCTGGCCTTTATCTGGGCATTGAGTGCTGCAACATACTGTTACATCGGCGAGCCCGATATCGCCTTGCAGCGTCTGGAGCGCGGCCGCGACTTAGCACCCTTTGATCCGTATCTTTTCATATGGGAGGGTGTGTACACCGTGGTGTATACATTTAAAGGGGACTACGAACGGGCTGTGAGCTTCGGGCGGCGTGCGGTCAAATCCAACCCTGAATTCAGCAATGGATACAAGCCGCTCGTCGCCGCGCTCGGCCACTTGGGACGACGCGACGAAGCCGCGGCCTATATCGAGAAGCTTCTGTTACTGGAGCCGAATTTCACCGTCGAGCAGTTCGGACAAATCTACCCATTTAAGAGGCCCGAAGATCGCGACCGCTATCTGCAAGGCCTGCGGCTCGCGGGCGTTCCAGAGGCTTGACGACTTCGGAAACGTCGCCCCAACTCGGTGCAATCGTGAAAGGTGACCTGCGTGCAGGCTACCATCGAGGATCGATCGGGCCGGCCTGCCACTCAACATAGTTTGGCGAGCACCCGCCAATTGTCGATTGTCATGGGCGTCCTCTGGGCGCTGCTCACCGTGACGATCTGGGGCGCCTGGCCGGCCGTCACGCGGCTGAGCGTGACGCAGACGATGACGCCGCACGACCTGGTCGCGCTCCGCTATGCGATCGGCGGGCTGATGCTGCTGCCGATTCTGGTTGCGCAAGCCGACAGCATTCCGCGCCGGGGCTGGTACGAGGGGCTGGTGCTCGCCGTCTGCCAGGGCGCGCCGCTTGCACTCCTCGTCACGATCGGCGTGCAGTTCGCGCCGGCGAGCCATATGGGCGCGCTCTCTCCCGGCCCGCTGGCGCTGTCTGCCGCGGTGCTCGGCTACCTGTTCTTCAACGAAATGATTTCGGGCTCCCGCATGGTGGGGCTTGCCCTGATCTTGGGCGGCGCGCTGCTGATGGCCGGCGTCAGCCTCAGCACGTTTGCCGACGACACCTGGAAGGGCGACCTGCTGTTCATCAGCGCGGGCTTGATGGGGTCGATCTATGCGGTGCGAATGCGGCACTCCGGCCTGAGCGCCATGCAGGGCGCCGCCTTCATCAGCGTCTATTCGATGGTGTTCTACCTGCCGCTTTATGTCTGGCTGTGGTTCGGCACCGGCCAACTGACGCAGGCGCCGCTCGGCGAGCTGCTCTTTCAGGCGTTCTATCAAGGCGTGCTGATGGGGGCGGTCGCGCTGTTCTCGCTCAGCCGGGCGATCGTGATCCTTGGCGCGGCGCGCGCCGCCGCCTTCATCTCGCTCGTTCCGGTTCTCGGCACGCTGCTCGGCTACGCGATCCTGGACGAGATCCCTTCGGCATCGGAGACCACCGCCGTGGTCGCAATCAGCCTGGGCGTGCTGCTCGCCGCGGGCACCTTTCAACGCGCCGCACGCTAAGGCACGGCCGCGGTAGTACCGCGCCTGCTCGACCGGAGATGGACGCCGATTCGATAGAATGGATCTGCCAGATCAAACCCAGGATCAAGCCCCGGCCGGAGCAAGGCGCGCAGTCGCAGTGACTTTTTTTCTAAAGGCTAAATTATTGCCAGATAATATTTTTCCGGTTCGTGCGTGCATTTGGACTTGTGCGTTCCCGTTTTGTTCGATATAGTGCCCGAAGGCTCGCCCCGATGGAGGCGCGGTCGTTCGACGAAGCGGCGGACGCGGGGCCGCGCCACTTGCCCGCACGGCCGTCGCGGCGACGCCGCATCGCGAGGGCACTGATCGACGGGGCGGATGCGGGCCGCCATGTTCGAGGAGCTGCGCAAGCTCGATCTCCATGAAGCATGAGCCCACGCGAAGAAGCGGAAAGCGTTTCGTCTGTTGTCGTGCCATTGCGTGCTTGCGGCTAGCGATCGCGGAGTGTGGCGCGCAAGCACCATTTCGAAAAACGAACTCCCGCCATTGACCGGATGTGTGTGGCGTTTGGGCACCATTTCGAAAAACGAACTTCCGCCACCCCGGATGAGCGTTGCGCTGAAGCGCCATTTGGCAAAGCGAGCTCCGCCATGGGCCGAGCGGGCGTGGCGCCGAAGTACCGTTCCGCAAACCGAGGCTGGATTGCCGGAAGCGCCGGTTTGCCACGCGATCTCCCCGACGAATTTGTGGGGAATTTGTATTTTCAATTTCCGTCGTGGCGGCCAATGCTCGGCTGTCTGATTGGAACAGCCCTGCAAAATGCAGATAGGCCGCGGGCCAAGGGTCGCGCTATAGGTTGCGGCCGTCTCGCCACTCAGGGAGCGCAATGGAACACGGCTCGACGACTTCGACCGATGCGGCAGCCAAGCGGCGCGCGATCGGCTTCCTGAACTGGGCGCATGCGCTCGATCATTACGTCATCCTGATTTTTCCGACGGTCGTGATCGGGCTGGAGGCCGTGTACGGTCGGCCCTATTCCGAGCTGATTGCGCTCGGCACCGCCTCGTTCGTCGCCTTCGGCGTATTCTCGCTGCCGGCCGGCTGGCTCGCCGACCGCTGGAGCCGGCGCAACATGATGACCGTGTTCTATATCGGCTGCGGCCTGTCGCTTGCAGGCGCCGCGCTCGCGCCGGATCTCGCCACCCTTGCGGCTGCGTTGTTCGCGCTCGGGGTATTCGCCGCCATCTACCACCCGGTCGGCATGGCGATGCTGATCGACGTCTCGCAGGCGCGCGGCCGCACGCTCGCGTTCAATGGCGTCTGCGGCAACGTCGGCGCCGCCTTGGCGGCGGGCATCACGGCGGCGCTGGCGTCCTGGCTCGGCTGGCGCGGCGCGTTCGTGGTTCCGGCGCTGGCGTGCATCGCGACCGGCATCGCCTACATGGCGCTGATGCCGGACGATCGGCACCGCACCGGCAAGCGCCAGAGCGCGGCCGACGTCGTGATGCCGTGGCGGCTCGCGGCCGCCGTGTTCGGCATCTACCTCGTCATCTCGATCGCGAGCGGCCTGGTGTTCAACACGGTGTCGATCGCGCTGCCGAAGATCGTCGACGAGCGCCTCGGCCAGAGCGCGCCGCTGATCGCCGTGGGTGGCCTCGCGACCGCGATATTCCTGTGCGGCGCCGCCGCGCAGCTCGCGATGGGGCGGCTGGTCGAGCGCTACGCGCCGCATCTTTTGTTTGCCGGCGTGGTCGCGACGCAGTTTCTGGCGCTGCTGTGGGCCGGGCAGGCAAGCGGCCTCTCGTTGATCGCCGCATTGGCGGTCCTGATGGCCGGCATCTACGCGCAGGTCACCGTCGGGGACATCGTGATCGCCCGCTACACGGCCGATGCCTGGCGGGGGCGCATCTACGCGGTGCGCTACTTCCTCACCTTCGTCTCCTCCGGCGCGGCGGTCGCGATCATCGCGTTCCTGCACGGCCGCGGCGGCTTCGATCTCGTGCTCACCGTTATTGCGGCGATTGCGGCGGTGCTGCTGACGGCCGTGCTGGGCTTCGTGGTGCTGGTGTCCGGGGTCGAGAGGGAGCGCCGCCGGCTTGTTCAACCGGCGGAGTAACGGCGGGCGCACCGCTGCCCAGCCGGCTGAGCAGCTCGGGCGTCGGGTAGGAATCCGCCGGCAGCCCGAATTTGAGCTGCGCCTTCTTCACGCCCGCGCGGGTCGCCAGGCCGAGCTTGCCGTCCACCTTCCCGATGTCGTGACCTTGGCGCAGGAGTTGCCGCTGCAGCTCGGCGATCTGGCCGGCGGTCAGCATGGCGGGCGTGCCGCGGCCAGGTGACACGCGCGGCGCGCCGGCGATCCGCGTCGCCAGATAGGCGGCGGTGGTGGCGTAGACCAGGGACTGGTTCCACTCCAGGAACGCGTGGAAGTTCTGGTAGGCGAGGAAGGCCGGCCCGAGCCGGCCCATGGGCAACAGCAGCGAGGCCGGCAGCTCGTCGGCCGGCAGCGCCCGGCCGTCCGTCATCGTCACGCCCCAGCGCGCCCATTGCGACCGCGGATGCTTGATCGCGAGCTCGGCCTGCTCCCACGGAAGGTCTCCGGGCAGGCGCACTTCCACCAGCCAGGGCTCGCCCCGCCGCCACCCGTTCTTGGCGAGCAGGTTCGCCGACGAGGCGAGCACGTCCGGCACGCTGTGGATGAGGTCGCGCCGGCCGTCGCCGTCGAAGTCGACGGCGTATTTGAAATAGGCCGTGGGCGAGAACTGCGCCTGACCGATTTCGCCGGCCCAGGCGCCAACCATCTGCGCCGGCGCAAGGTCGCCGCGCTCGATCACCCGCAAGGCGTTGAGCAACTCCTCGCGGAACATCTGCGGGCGGCGGCAGTCGTAGGCCAGCGTCACCAGCGAGCGCAAGACCGGCAGGTTGCCGTTGTTGGCGCCGAAGTCGGTCTCCAATCCCCAAAAGGCAACGAGCACCGGCGCCGGCACACCGAACTGCTGCTCGATCCGCGCGAACAGCGCGGAATTGCTGCGGATACGGCTTGCCCCGGTCTGCAGCCGGTTGCCGTCCGCCATGCGGCCGGCAAACTGCAGGAATCCTTGCTGGAATACGCCTTGTCCGCGGTCCTTGTTGACGATGCTCTGAGCGAACGCCGCGCCGGCAAGCGCCCCTTCGACCGTTGCGCGGGCAATGCCCTGCGCCACCGCCTCCTGCTTGAAGGCGTTGAGCCACTGCTCGAAGCTCGCGCCGCCGTGGCAGCGGCCGCCCTGCGCATGCGCGGACGCTGTCGTCGCCAACAACAAGCCCGCTGCAATTGTTGCTTTGCCCGTGACCAGCCGCATCGCCAGTGTCCGCGTTCTATTTGCAGTGACCTGACCGATTGAACTGCCTCGGTCAAGACCGCTGCCAAAGTCGAGCGAGCGTGGCTTGACGCGACGCTAAGCGGCGGGCGATGGGAAGCGTATGAGTCACGACCCCCTGCGACAGCCCGCGTTTCGAATCGCTCCTTTTCAGCCGGCGGACTTGCCGACAATCGCTGCGTTCGTCGAAGCCATTCAAGAGCATGAACGCGCGGACAACTGCGATTTGAAGCCTGGCGCCGAGATCAATCCAAGTTATCTCGAAACGCTGGTCCGCAACATCGCGAGCCGGCAGGGCACGATCTTGATGGCCAAGACGGAGAGGGAGACGGTCGGCTTCGTCTGCGCTTGGAAGGAGCAGGGCAATGATCCGCTCCTGCGCGAGGAGGCGCAGGCTGGCGCATACGTATCCGACATCTTCGTCGTCGACCGTTGGCGGCGAATTGGGGTTGGCCGCTTGTTGCTTGACGCGATCGAGGCCGAGATGGCTGCCCGCGGGTGCCGGCACATGCGCATCTGGGCCAAAGCGAACAATGGTGCTGCGCTGCGGTCCTACGAGCTGGCCGGCTTCCGTCCCTACGAAATCATTCTGGCCAAGCCGATTGGATAGCTACGGGCTGATGGTGCATGCGTGAACATGCCTTCGAGTGAGGACGACGCGCGCTACGCGCGCTTTGTCGGCTTCGGTCTCCTCGTCCTTTTGCTCGTGCGGCTTGCCGTCGCGGCCAGGATGCCTCTCGCGTTCGACGAAGCCTACTACTGGCTCTGGTCGGAGCATCTGGCCGCCGGCTACTACGACCATCCGCCGATGGTCGCCTTGGTGATCCGGCTTGGAACGATGATTGCAGGCGATACCGAGCTCGGCGTCCGCCTCGTCTCGGTTCTGCTTGCGGTTCCGGCCACCTGGGCGCTATGGCGCGCGGCTGCCATCCTGTTCGGCGACAGCCGGCTTGCCGCCACGGCGGCACTGTTCTTCAAGCTGACACTGATGGTGGGAGCGGGAACGGTCGTGGTGACGCCGGATGCACCGCTCCTGACCGCATCGGCGTTCGTTTTGTTTTTCCTGGCAAAGGTGACGGAGACCGCCGACGGCCGATGGTGGCTTGCCGTGGGCCTGGCGGCCGGATGCGCCCTGCTGTCGAAATACAATGCGCTGTTCTTCGGCGTCGGCATCCTGGCGTGGCTGATCGTGGTCCCCACGATGCGGCGATGGCTGGCGACGCCGTGGCCGTACCTTGGAGGCGCGCTTGCGCTTGCGCTGTTTGCGCCCGTCATTCTGTGGAACGTCGAGCACCAATGGGTGTCGTTCCAGAAGCAGTTCGGCCGCGCCATCGTGCAGCAATGGACCTTGCGCTATTTGGGCGAGTATGTGGCCGCGCAGATCGGCTTGGCCACGCCGTCGATCTTCGTGCTCGGGACCATGGGGGTGTGGGCGTTGCTGTGCGGGCGCGGAGCCGGGCCAGCCGCGCGCGTCCTGCTCATCGCATTGATCCTGCCGGCGGCGATCTACTTCGCGTGGCACTCGCTGCACGCGCGGGTCGAGGGCAACTGGACCGCGCCGGTGTTCCCCGCCTTTGCATTGGCGGCGGCAGCGGCCGCGCACGCCGTCGACTGGAAAGGGGGCTCGGCGCGCCTCGCAGCGTGGTCCCATCGCCTGGCCGCGCCGGTCGCGCTTGCGATGATCGGCATCATCTACGCCCAGGCCATATTCGGCGTCATTCCGCTCGGCGGCGCCGATCCGACTGCGCGCCAACTGGGCACCGGCTGGCGTGCGGTCGGGACGGAGATCGATGCGTTCCGCAGAGCGCACGGTGCCCGCGCCGTACTCACCACCGGCTACGCTCTCACCGGTTGGCTTTCGTTCTATCTGCCGTCAGGGCCTCCCGTAGTGCAGCTCAACGAGCGCATCCGCTGGGTCAATGCGCCCGCGCCCGACCCGGACCTATTCAAGGGCCCGCTGCTCTATGTCTGCGAGGCCGCGTGTGGCGGTGCGGAACTGGTGCGCGGCCGTTTCGATTTGGTGCAGGAAGTCGTGCGCATACCGCGCCGGCGCCGAGGCGTGGAGATCGAGGTCTATACGATCTATCGCGTGCAGAGTCCGCGCGGGGATCCGCTCGATCGCACGCTTCCTCGAGGTCCCGGAGGCGACTGAACGACCAGTGCAGCCGAGCGGAAGTTTTGCCTCCGCTCGGCTGCACTCGTGGCATCGCTGCGCCGCCAGCTGATCGGTCGTCGGTGCGCTCTTGACAACGGATGCGGGGAGGCAATGCTGCCCGCACCAACGGGGGCGGAGGTCCAACAGGCGCCATACTGTCGGAAAGACCGGTTGCCATGAACGATCCCTCGGCCCGGCCGCCAGAGGCGCGCCAGCCAGACCGGCAACGGCGCGCCGATTCCTCTTCCACGTCCCTGCTGGCCGATCTTGGCGCGAACGTCCAGGATATCCTGGCCAGTATCTCCGATGGGCTGGTCGCATTCGACGACGCGTGGCGGTTCACCTATATCAACGCCGCCGCCGAGCGTATGACGAAGCGCAAGGCCGACGACGTGATCGGTCGAACGATCGTCGAGACGCTCGGGCCCGACAGCAACAATCCATTCCTGGCCATTTACCGCGCCTCCAAGGCGAGCGGCGAGCCGGTCGCTTTTAGCGCCCATTCGGATGTGTTCGCGCGCTGGCTGGAGATTCGCGGCTACCCGCACGCCGCCGGCTACACGGTCTTCTTCCGCGACGTCTCCGACGAAAGGGCCGTCCATCGCGCCGCCCTGCAGAGCGAAGGAAAATTGGAAGCGGCCGGCACCATCAACCAGCGCATTTTCGAGACTTCGCTCGATCTGATCCTGGTCGTGGATCGGCGAGGTAACCTCATCCGTGTCAGCCCGAGTTCCACGGCGATCCTCGGCTACGACCCTGCCGAGATGACCGGGCGCAGCGCTGCCGATTTCCTCCATGCCGACGATCTCGAAAGCACGCGCAACGAGATGCGCTTGGCGCGCCGCGGCCGGCTCACGCGCAACTTCGAATGTCGCTACCTCCACAAGGACGGTCGCGTCGTACCGATGATGTGGACCGGCGTGTGGTCCGAGCCGGAGCAGCAGCACTTCTTCATCGGCCGCGACATGACCGAGCGCATTCAGCTCGAGCAGCAATTGCGTCAGGCGCAGAAGATGGAGGCGGTCGGCCAGCTGACCGGCGGCGTTGCGCACGATTTCAACAACATCCTCACGGTGATCACCAGCACGATCGAGATCCTGGGCGACGCGGTGGCCGGCGACCCGCAGCTCGCGGAAATCGCCCGCTCGATCAACGAGGCGGCCGAACGGGGTGCCCAGCTCACGCAACGCATGCTGGCCTTTGCCCGCAAGCAGCCGCTGCAGGCGCGCACCCTCGACTTGAACGAGATCGTGGAGCGGATGGCTCCGATGTTGCGGCGGACGCTCGGCGAAGACATTACCATCGAGACGGGCCTGGCCGACGATCCGTGGCAGGCCGTGGCGGACCCGTCGCAGGTCGAGGACGCGATCCTCAATCTGGCGGTCAATGCGCGCGATGCCATGCCGATGGGCGGCCGGCTCGTGATCGAAACCGCCAACGTGCACCTGGACGAGCAATACGCGGCGCACAACGCGGACGTAACGCCAGGCGACTATGTGGCGCTGATTGTCACCGATTCCGGAGCCGGGATGTCACCGGAGGTCGTCGAGCGCGCCTTCGAGCCGTTTTTCACGACCAAGGACGTTGGCCGCGGTACGGGCCTTGGCTTGAGCATGGTGTACGGTTTCGCCAAGCAATCACGCGGCCACGTCAAGGTCTACAGTGAGCTCGGCCACGGTACCAGCGTGAAGCTGTACCTGCCCAAGGTGATCGGTGCGGTCGCGCTGGACGCCGATACACTTTCCGACCCGAACGAAGCTCACGGCGGCGGCCGCGAGACGGTCCTTGTCGTTGAGGATGACGCCGCGGTGCGGACTGCGGCGGCGAGCATTCTGCAGAACCTCGGCTATCGGGTGCTGGAGGCGTATGACGGCAAGGCGGCGCTCGCCATCTTGCAGCAATCCCAGCCGATTGATCTGCTGTTCACCGACCTGATCATGCCGAACGGAGTGAGCGGTCAAGATCTGCTGCGCAAGGCGCGCCACCTGCGCCCGGACCTGAAGGTCTTGTTCACCTCCGGCTACTCCGAGCACCTGTTCAAGGGACGCGGCGATGCCGATCGCGGCGTCCCTCTGCTCAACAAGCCATATCGTCGGCAAAATCTAGCGGCCGCGATCCGCCGCGCGCTCGATGGCGGCGCCTGACACGTGCGACGTCCGCCGCTCTTACACTCCGCTGCTGTGTCGGACACGACACATGTGAGCGGCAATTCGTGCAAGACGCAGGAAATGAAGCGCACGCCCTGTAGCGCACGCCCTGTAGCGCACGCCCTTGCACGCAACTTCGATTTGATATATAGCGCGCGTCCCTTCGCTCAGCCGCGTGTTTGGGTTCCATGAATCCCAGCTGGCGCGGACCGCTGTGCGGCTTCGTGTTCCGCTGGACGAAGGCGATCGTAGCTTTAAGGTAAGCATCGATCACTGCGAGGATAGCTCAGTCGGGTAGAGCAGATGACCAATAATCATCGTGTCGCGGGTTCGAATCCCGCTCCAACGCTCCGGTTCAGCCTGAAACGCTGATACCCATTGAAGGGGGACCGGATGCGCGCTTCAGGTCGCGGTCCGGCCGATCTAGCCGAAAGGCTTCCTCGTCGGTTCCAAGACACCGTGTGAAGCGGCCCTGCGTCGGGTGGATACCGCCGGCGCAAGACGCCGGGTTCACCGTTCGGCCGCCATGCTTTCCGCACGGCGGGCGAACGACGTGCGCCCCGTCGTCTGCGCAGGCTCAAACCTCGACCCGCCGGTTCCAAGGGAAGACGCGTCCGGAACCCACATCCTCGAATGTGCAACCGCGCCCGCGGCATGCGCCGCCGGCCGACAAAGGAGATGTGCCATGGACCGGCACCTTGTGATGCTGCGCGTGACGGTGAAGGACGGTGAGCGCGCCTTCCTCATGCGCAACGGCCGGTTCGAGCGGGTGCTCGAGCCCGGCCGCCATCGACTGCTCGATCTCAAGCGCGAGCTTGCGGTCGAGCTGCATCGGGTTGTGCGCGCGGAGTTCCCGGCAGATCGGTACGCCGTCTTGAAGTCGGCGCGTCCCGACCTCGTTGCGGAATTGTTCGAGGCCGTCGAGACGAAGGCCGACGAGGTCGCGATCGTCAGCCTCGACGGTCATCCGCTGCACCTGATGGGACCGTGGCAAGTTCGCGTGTTCTGGAAGGTCGCAACCCGCGTCGACGTCGAGCGCATCGACATCGCGCGCGACGCGCGGCTTGCGCCGTGCCACCTCGCGATGGTCGAGCGCACGCGCAACGCGCTCGTCGCCGAGCATGTGGTCGAGAACCACGAGGCGGGCCTGCTCTATGTCGAAGGTCGGCTCGTGGAGCGACTCGCGCCTGGCCGCCACGCTTTCTGGACTGTCGGTCGGAAGATCGAGGTCAAGCGGCTGGACCTGCGTCCTCAGGCGGTGGAGATCACCGCGCAGGAGATGTTGACCAAGGACCGCATCGCGCTCCGCGTGACGCTTACGGCGTTTCGCCGGATCGCCGATCCGGAGCGCGCCGTGGGCACGGTGCCGGACGTCGACGCGTGGCTGTATCGTCTGGTGCAGTTCGCGATCCGCGAATTGGTGGCTGCGCGCACGCTCGACGAAGTGCTCTCGGCCAAGAACGCGCTTGACGCGGAGCTTCGCGGCTATGTGCGCGAGCGCATCGCGGAGACCGGCATCGAGGTAACGGAACTCGGCGTGAAGGACGTGATCCTACCCGGCGAGATCCGCGAGCTCGTCAACAAGGTGGTGGAGGCAGAACGGGTCGCAAAGGCGAACCTGATCCGCCGGCACGAGGAGACCGCGGCGACGCGCTCGCTCCTCAACACTGCGAAGCTGATGGAGGAGAACCCTCTGCTGCTTCGGCTCAAGGAGCTCGAGTCGATCGAGCGGCTGGTCGAGAAGGTCGGCCGGATTGATCTCCACGCCGGTGACGGCGCGGGCCTCGACGCGCTTCTCACCAAGCTCGTACGCCTCAAGGTGCCCGAGACGGCGTGAGACAGCCCCTTGCAAGAAGAAGGGCCGCCGATCGCTCGGCGGCCCTTCGCATCCCATCGGCGTCGTGGATCAGAAATCCATGTCGCCCATGCCGCCACCGGGACCGCCCGGCATGGCCGGCGTCTTCTTCTTCGGCACTTCGGCGACCATCGCCTCGGTGGTGATCAGCAGGCCCGCGATCGAAGCTGCGTTCTGCAGCGCGACGCGTACCACCTTGGTCGGGTCGATGATGCCTTTCTTGACCAGGTCGCCGTATTCGCCGCTTTGAGCGTCGAACCCGTAGGCATACTGGTCCTTCTCGGCGATCTTGCCGACGATGACCGAGCCGTCCTCGCCCGCATTGATGACGATCTGGCGCGCCGGCGTGGAGAGCGCCTTACGGACGATGTCGATACCGGTCTTCTGGTCGTCGTTGTCGGGCTGCAGCTTGCCGAGCGCTTTCTGGGCGCGCAGGAGTGCCACGCCGCCGCCGGGCAGGATGCCTTCCTCGACCGCCGCGCGGGTCGCATGCAGCGCGTCGTCGACGCGATCCTTGCGCTCCTTCACCTCGACCTCGGTCGCGCCGCCGACGCGGATCACCGCGACGCCGCCGGCGAGCTTGGCGAGCCGCTCCTGCAGCTTCTCGCGGTCGTAGTCGGAGGTCGTCTCCTCGATCTGCGCCTTGATCTGCGCGATGCGGCCCGAGATGTCGGTCTTCTTGCCGGCACCGCCCACGATGGTGGTGTTCTCCTTCTCGATCGTCACCTTCTTGGCGCGGCCGAGCATGGCGAGCGTGACATTCTCAAGCTTGATCCCGAGATCCTCGGAGATCGCCTGGCCGCCGGTCAGGACCGCGATGTCCTGCAGCATCGCCTTGCGGCGATCGCCGAAGCCCGGAGCCTTGACGGCCGCAACCTTGAGACCGCCGCGCAGCTTGTTGACCACGAGCGTCGCGAGCGCCTCGCCCTCGACCTCTTCGGCGATGATCAACAGCGGCTTGCCGGTCTGCACCACCGCTTCGAGCAGCGGCAACAGCTCCTGCAGGCCGGACAGCTTCTTCTCGTAGATCAGGATGTAGGGATCCTCCATCTCGACCCGCATCTTCTCCGCATTGGTGACGAAGTACGGAGAGATGTAGCCGCGGTCGAATTGCATGCCCTCGACCACGTCGAGCTCGGTCTCCAGCGACTTCGCCTCTTCAACCGTGATCACGCCCTCGTTGCCGACCTTCTTCATCGCCTCGGCGAGGAAGCGGCCGATCTCGGCATCGCCGTTGGCCGAGATGGTGGCGACCTGAGCGATCTCGTCGTTCGAGGTGACCTTCTTCGAGTTCTTCTGGAGATCAGCGACGACCGCCGCGACTGCGCGGTCGACGCCGCGCTTGAGGTCCATCGGGTTCATGCCGGCGGCGACCGACTTGGCGCCTTCCTTGACGATCGCGTGCGCGAGCACGGTCGCGGTCGTGGTGCCGTCGCCGGCCGTGTCGGACGACTTCGAGGCGACCTCGCGCACCATCTGTGCGCCCATGTTCTCGAACTTGTCGTCGAGCTCGATTTCCTTCGCCACCGTCACGCCGTCTTTGGTGATACGCGGGGCGCCGAACGACTTGTCGAGCACGACGTTGCGGCCCTTCGGGCCGAGGGTGACTCTCACCGCATTGGCGAGAATGTCGACGCCGCGCAGCATCTTGTCGCGCGCGTCGACGGAGAATTTGACTTCCTTGGCTGCCATTTCGAATTTCCCTTTGAGCGCTTGAGCCTCATCCCGAGGAGCGCCGAAGGCGCGTCTCGAAGGATGAAACCGATGATTCTGGACTTATCCTTCGAGACGGCTGCTTCGCAGCCTCCTCAGGATGAGGGTTTAGGTACGGCCGGGCTAGGCGGCCTTCCTGCGGGCGGCTTCTTCGACCAGCACGCCCATGATGTCGCTTTCCTTCATGATCAGATATTCGACGCCGTCGATCTTGACCTCGGTGCCCGACCATTTGCCGAACAAGACCCTGTCCCCGGCCTTGACGTCGATCGGGATGAGCTTGCCGTTTTCGTCGCGACCACCGGGACCGACGGCGACCACCTCGCCCTGCTGCGGCTTTTCCTTGGCGGTGTCCGGGATGATGATGCCGCCGGCGGTCTTCTCCTCGGCATCGATGCGCTTGACGACAACACGGTCGTGAAGCGGGCGGAACTTCATGGTGTCCTCCTTAAGTTACTGGAAATCTTCGATTTTGTCGGGGTCGGAACGGGAGTTGGAAAGCCCTCCCGGCCATCCGGTTGCGACATAGAACGGTCCGTAAATCCATTCAAGGGGTGGGGCAAAATATTTTGGCACTCGAGCAGCTTGACTGCTAGCAGCTGTTCGACGTCAGCACATCAGGGGAACGGCGGAACCGCTCACGACGGTTCCGCGTTGCGCATGGCAGATCCGGGAGCGTGTTGGGCCGACTGTTAGCAGACTCCACGGGCTGCTGCTAGTGCGTTGGATGTAAACACTTTATTCAAATTTTGGGCTTGAACTGGTGAAAGGGGGTGAGAGAGTTCGCAACCAGGGACTTCGTCCGACCGACTGAGTCCCGCCAGGAGAGCGAGGACGTGTCATGGTCGGCGAAGATTTCCGGCGCCAGCTCGAGGGCTACGGTCTGACGACGGCTCAAATCCTGTATCGGCGCCCCGACCATCCCTGGCTGCTGCAGACCTACGTCTGGCAGGAATACGACCTGTTTCCGGAATTTCCCACTCTGCAGAAGTTCCTGACGTTCTGGCAGCGGTCGCTGGAGGGCGTCCTTTACTCGGTCACGGTCGCGCACTCGCGCCTCATCGCTCCCGCCGAGATCAAGGCGATCGGCAACGAATTCCGCCTGCACTGAGGCGACTACTCCGGCGGCGCGCTACGCACAAGCTAACGCGCGACGGAATGGTTTAGCTCAGCACGCCGACGATCGCTCCCATCAGGCAGGTCGCAAGCGTGCCCGATACGATCGACTTCCAGCCAAGCGACACCACTTCGCCGCGCCGATCCGGCGCCATGGTGGACAGGCCCGCCACCATGATGCCGAGGCTGGCGAAATTGGCGAAGCCGCACATCGCATACAGCATGATCAGGCGCGAGCGCGGCGTCAGTGCTTCCGGCGGCAATTGCGCGAGCTGAAAATAAGCGATCAGCTCGTTGAGAACGGTCTTGACCCCCATCAACGCACCTGCCGTCGCGGCCTCCGCCCACGGAATTCCCATCAGCCAGCACACCGGCGCCATCGCGTAGCCTAGCGCCCGCTGCAACGTGATCGGCGCGCCGCCAATCGCCGGTAACAGGCCGAGCATCGCGTTGGCGAGGTGCACGAGCGCGACGAACACGATCAGCATGGCGCAGATGCTGAGCAGCAGCTCGAGCCCTACGATCGTGCCCTTCACGATGGCATCCATGGTGCTGGCGGCGACCGGCTCCGGCTCACCGAGTGCGCCCGCGGTCTGTGCGTCCTGCCGGTCCGGCACCATGAGTTGACTGATCAGGATGGCGGCAGGTGCGCCCAGAACCGACGCGATGATGAAGTGGCCGGCCGCATCCGGAATGACCGGACCGAGGACGGTCGCATAGAGGACCAGAACGGTGCCGGCGATGCCCGCCATTCCACCGGTCATGACGACGAACAGCTCGCTGCGCGAAAGGCGCGCAAGATACGGCCGGATGAACAGCGGCGCCTCCACCATGCCGACGAAAACGTTCGCCGCGGTGGAAAGGCCGACCGCGCCGCCGACACCGAGCGTGCGCCTGAGCGCCCAGGCAAAGCCGCGCACGATCGGCGGCAGGATGCGCCAATAGAACAACAGGGTGGTCAGCACGCTCATGACCAGCACGAGCGGCAACGCCTGGAACGCGAACACGAACTCAGCTCCCGGCGTCTTCGGCTCGAAGGGGAGGGGCCCCCCGCCGAGGTATCCGAACACGAACGACGTGCCGGCGCGCGTGGCGGCGGCCACCGCCTCCACGGCGCCGTTGGCGGCGGCGAAGGCGGCCTTGATCTGCGGCACCTTCAGGCAGAGGAGCGCCAGCGCGAACGTCATGGCGACGCCGGCCAGGACGCGTCGCCACGGCACCGCCCGACGGTCCTCGCTGAGCATCCAGGCGAGCGCGATGAGGGCAAGCACCCCCGCTGCGGATTGCAGATTTAGCATCTGTCCAGCCCCCCTCGGATTTGTGCCGCACAGATTGTAGGATCGCCGTCGCCCGTCACAACCAGGGACTTCGCCCATGGCGCGCATTGCGTTTGATTTCGGCATCCTGACCCTGCAGGCCGAGCTGCACGACACGGCAACCGCGCGCGCGATCGCGGCCGCGCTCCCCTATGAGGCACGGGTGATGACCTGGGGCGAGGAGGTCTATTTCGACGTGCCCGTCGACGTGGCGCGCGAGCCCGACGCCCGCGCCGTGGTCGTGCCGGGCGAGATCGCGTTCTGGCCGGAAGGCCCGTGCATCGCCATCGGCTTCGGCCGCACCCCGATCAGCCGCGGCGACGAATGCCGGCTGGCAAGCCCATGCAACGTATTCGCGGAGGCGCTGTCGGACGTGAAGGTGCTCGGGCAGGTCGCCGCCGGTGCCCGCGTCAAGGTGTCGGCGAGCGATTGAACGACCCGTTCGATCGGCCGGCTCACACGGTCGCGACCGGCGTCGCCGGCGAGCCGACGGCGCCCGGCAGCCGCAGCGGCGGCGCGGTCAACAGGAAGCGCGAACGCTTGCGGGCGCGCAGCCAGTTTGCCAGCTCGCTCAGGTACCAGAGCTCGCCGAGATAGACGCCAAGCTTGAACAGACAGTGGGCGTGCAGCGGCAGGAACGCGCACGGATCGTGGTCGCACGGCTGCGAGGGCAGTCGCCTCGACCGCGTAGTTGTCGGAGATCAGCGCCACCAGCCCGCTGTCGGTCACCCATTGCTGCAACCGCGCGTCGCGGCCGTCGAGCGCGGCGCAGGAATTGTGCAGCCGCTGGTCCGGCGCCCGGCCCATCGCCAGGATCACCTCGTCGAATCCGGTGCGCAGGCAGACGAAGTCGCCTTCCTCGACCACGACCCCGTCCTGCTCGAGCACGCGCATCAGGCCGTCGTAGCCGACCAACGTGCGCGCGCGGCCGAAATGGGCCTCGAGATCGATCATCACGGCCCGCCCCTGCATGCAGGCCGTCGCCATGTTCTCGACGCCGAGCGCCTGCGCGCCGACGTGCTCGCCGCGCGCGACCTCCTTGCCGTCGCGGTAGTCGACCGGGCCGATGATGTGCTCGCCGGCCCGATAGCCGTTGTAGAACACCATCTCGGGTCTGCCGTCGCCGTCGACGTCGAACTGCTGCCCGACATGCGCCAGGCTGTCCCACTGCGTCGAATATTGCAGGGTGAGCTCGACCACGTCGTCGCAGACGATGTCGGAGTGCGACGGGTCGTGACGAGCCAGCGGGTAACCCATGACCGGCTTGCCGTCGCGCTCGGTCGGCCGCAGCTTTGGCGGATGCCGCCGCGGGTTGAGCACGTTGCCGCCCGGGTAGTCGAGCGGCAGGCTGAGGCAGAAGGTCTTGCCCTCGCGCACTTCCGCAATGCCTTGCAGCACCTTCTGCGGCGTCAAAAGGTTGAGGCGGCCGCGCTGGTCGTCGGGGCCGAAGTCGCCCCAGGTCGAGCCTTCCGGCCGATCGGCCCAGCGGGGATTTTGCATGCGATGTCCTCGAAATTGCCGAGAGTCTCTGCGAAACCAGTCCGTGATCCAGAGCGCCCGGCTGAAAACCTCGCGCCGCAAAGCGGCGCGTCTCGAAGAGCCTGTCCTCGGACTTGATCCGAGGAATCCTCCAGAAGTCTGCAGCGGCGCCGCGGTGCGTGCTTCGAGGCTTTCCCGGACTTCGTCCGGGAAAGCACCTCAGCATGAGGAGGTTGGACCTGGCCGAAACGATGGGAATCCGATTTCCGGCTGGCCGCGCCGGTTATCCGCGCCCCACATACGGCATCTTGGTAGCCATCACGGTCATGAACAGCACGTTGGCGTCGAGGGGGAGCGAAGCCATGTAGGCGACCGCGCTGCCGACGTGATCGGCATCCATGCGCGGCTCGACCATCATCGTGCCATTCGGCTGCGGCACGCCTTCGCCTTGCACCATCCGCTCGGTCATCGGGGTTGCGGCATTGCCGATGTCGACCTGCCCACAGGCGATGTCGTAGGCGCGGCCGTCGAGCGAGGTCGACTTGGTGAGGCCGGTGATCGCATGCTTGGTCGACGTATAGGCGGCCGAGCGCGGCCGCGGCGTGTGGGCCGAGATCGAGCCGTTGTTGATGATGCGCCCGCCGCGCGGGCTCTGGTCCTTCATGATCTTGAAAGCTTCCTGGGTGCACACGAAGGTCGCCGTGAAATTCGTGTCGACGACCTCCTTCCACTTCTCGACCGGAAGCTCCTCGAACGGGACCGGCGGTGCGCCCATGCCGGCGTTGTTGAACAGTACGTCGAGGCGGCCGTAGGTTTGCTTCACCTTGGCGAACAGCGCGCGGATAGAGTTCGACATCGCGCACGTCCGTCGGCACCGCCAAGCCCTTGCCGCCGGCGGCTTCGCATTCCTTGGCGACCGCTTCGAGCGGCTCCTTGCGGCGGCCGGCGAGGCCGACCGCGTACCCTGCGCGCGCGAGCGCGATCGCCGCCGCTCTCCCGACGCCCGTGCCGGCGCCCGTGACAATCGCGACTTTTTGCTGCGCAGCCATTCCTGAAACTCCCGTGGTTCGGCCATGCCCGTAGGTTGGGCGATATCGATATCGGCGCCGCAATCGCGCGCGGTCGCGCGGGCGGCCCCTCTCCATGCCCTAAACCGGCCGCGATGGGAACTGCGCTGTGCGGGGAAAGAAAGACGAAAGAGCACCAACCGCACGAGACACTGACCTGTCATGCCCGCGAAAGCGGGCGTCCAGTAACCCACAAACGGCGGTGGTTACCGGATCGTCCGCCGGAGCCCGTGCTCGGGCCGGCCGAAGGCCGGACCCGAGTGCCGCCGCTGACAACAGCGAGGCACTGTCGGATACCGTGTCGGCTTGCGCAGCGGCTAACCGGCCAGCGCCGCCCGGCGTTGCGGCCGCGCTTGCGGCGCGAGCGCCTGCTGCGCGAGGCGGGCGGTCATATCGGCGAGGCTCATCGGTTTACCGAAGCGGAAACCCTGCATCGAATGCACGCCGGCGGCGCGCAGGAACAGCTGCTGCTCCGCGGTCTCGACGCCCTCGGCGGTCACCTTCATGCCGAGGCCGCGGCCGAGGCTGACGATCGCATGCACGATTGCCGCCGCTTCCGCCGCCGTTTCGATGCTGGAAACGAAGCTGCGGTCGATCTTGAGTTTGTCGAACGGGAAGGTGCGCAGATAGAACAGGCTGGAATAGCCGGTGCCGAAATCGTCGAGCGCGAGCTTCACGCCCATGCCCTTCAGGCGCCGCATCGCCATCTCGGCGCCCTCGACATTGCCGATCAGCGTGCTTTCGGTGAGCTCCAGCTCGAGCCGCGCAGGATCGAATCCGGTCTCGCGCAGGATCCGCTCGACCACCTGCACGAAATCCGGCCGGCGGAATTGCAGCGGCGACACGTTGACGGCCAGGACGACATCCGGCCATGCCTTGCCGTCGAGACAGGCGCGGCGCAGCACCCATTCGCCGAGTGGAACGATCAGTTCGCAGCGCTCGGCAACCGGGATGAACTGCGAGGGCGGCACAAGGCCGCGTTCCGGATGCGGCCAGCGGCACAGCGCTTCCACCCCGATCACGCGCGCGCCGTCCGGAGTGACCACCGGCTGAAAGGCCAATGCCAGCCCGTTCTGCTCGACCGCCGTGCGCAGATCGGTTTCCAGCTGCTTGCGCTGCGTGAGGTCGGCGTCCATCGCGGCGTCGTAGGTGCACGCGCGGTTGCGGCCCTCGTTCTTGGCGCGGTAGAGCGCCATGTCGGCATAGCGCATGATATGGGCCGCGTCGGCCGAGTGGCGGTCGATGACCACGATGCCGATGCTGGCCCCGATCACCAGCGTGTGGCCCGCGACCTGATAGGGCGCGCTGAGCGTGTCGATGATGCGCCCCGCCACGTTCTCGAGGGTGTTGCGATCGCAGGGGCCGAAGCTGAGCACCGCGAATTCGTCGCCGCCAAGCCGCGCGACCAGGTCGTCGTTGCGCACGATGCGGCATAGCCGCTGCGCAACGGCTGCGATCAGCGCGTCGCCGACGTGGTGGCCGAGCGTGTCGTTGACGTCCTTGAAATGGTCGAGATCGATTGACAGCACGGCCGCGGTCGAGCCGCCGTGGCGCACCTCCTGGACGAGCGTCTCGAGCCGCTCGCTGAACAGCATGCGGTTGGGCAGGCCGGACAGCGGATCCTGCATGGCGAGCTGCCGCAAACGGTCCTCGCCGGCCGCAATCTTGGCCGCGGCGCGGCGCGCATAGCGGACGACGAAGGCCGCAAGCAGCACGAATCCCGCCAGCGCGATGGCGACGAACGGCAGTGTTTGCGCCATGACCTCGGTGCCGGGGCGGTTCGGCGTCCACGCGAAGCTCGCCACCGCACGACCCTCGTCATTGAGCACGTCGAGAATCTGTTCCCCGGTTCCGAGCATCTGCGCCGTCACCATGTGCAGGTTCGGCAGTTTCAGCCGTTGGCTGAGCTGGCCGAGATATTTCCCGTCGAACAGGCTCACCGTGATCAGGAGCGGCGAAGGTCCGTCGGGAACCTGGACGGTGTCGTCGCTCGCAACCATTCCGAGCGCCGCGACGATGGCCGGGCGCCCGAGGAAGGTCTGGACCCGGGCCGTGCGGGTGGGGCGGTTCACGCCGGTATTGGGGTCGATCTCGGCCGGCTCCACCTCGGCATATGCTCGCGGCGCGCGGCGGCCGCGGACGTCGTCGATGACGGTCTGAAGATCGCCCAACGCCCCCCCGAAGCTTTCCGGATTGACCGCCTCGGGCCCGAGCAGCGCATAAACGAAGCGATCCGAAGGATCGACCACGAAGATGTAGTCGTGGTCGAAAAAGGTCTTCAGTCGCAATCCGACCCGGCCGTGCACCCAACTCGGATCGTAACGCAGCCACATGCGCCGGATGGACTCGCTCGACGTGACGATGTTTTCGGCCTCGCGCAGCACCTGCATGCGCCGCTCGCCGATGGCCTGGGTGAACAACTGCCGCTCGTGATCGAGCGCCACCACGTCGGCGCGGTGCGCCGACGAGAATACGGTCACGATGATGCACACGATGGCGACGACGACGATCAGCCCGATCGGCCCGACGGCGCTCGAACGGGCGCGAGCCCAGAAGCGGCGTTTGCGCTGCTCAGCCGTTCCCGTCGCCATCTGACCCCGCGGGAAGTTCCAACCCCGTCGCCGGCTGGTGTGGTGGATTTGCAGGTCCGGCAAGCTTCGCAGTGATCTCGTTGCGGAGCTTCAAATCCAAAACTACACCGAACTCATGAGCTTGCTGGTGTTCTTTCGATTCCGACATTCGCTAACGATAGTGCCGCAAGGGCTGAGCGGACTTCGGAATCGGAACCTTTGCGTACCACGCTACGGGCAAAAGGTTTGTGAAATGCTTGCCCGATGAGCAGGATGGGCCGGGATGGGGCCACCGGGAGCTGATTTGGCCGCGTTAGTTAATCGGACGTAAACGCGTCCGTCATTGCGAGGAGCATCAGCGACGAAGCAATCCAGATGCGGCGCCGCTGTCCGGGATTGCTTCGCCTTCGGCTCGCAATGACGAATTCACGAGGGTTTTGCCGGGCCGTACGGTGGCCGCGGAATCGCCATGTGAGCCGCCCGCAAGGCCGACGACCATTGCTCCCGGAGGGCGTGGAAGTAGGGCTCGCCCGGCTCGATCCGGTAGCTCAGCTCCGCCGCGCAGGCGTCGCGCCGGGCGACCACGAAGTCGATCGGCATTCCGACGCCGAGATTGGATCGCATCGTCGAGTCCATCGAGATGAGGCCGATCTTGAGGGCGTCGTTGAGGTCGGTGCCGTAGTTGATGGCGCGGTCGAGGATCGGCTTGCCGTACTTGTGCTCGCCGACCTGCAGATAGGGCGTGTCGGGCGTGCATTCGATGAAATTGCCGGCCGCATAGATCATGAACAGGCGCAACGGTCCGCCCTTGATCTGTCCGCCGAACAGGAAAGCGACGTCGAAATCGAGCTTGGCCGGCCTGCAGCCCCGGCGCCTCGTTCTCGTGCACCATGCGGATCGCCCGTCCGATCCGCTGCGCGGCCTGAAACATCGTCGGCGCGTTCATCAGCGTTTCGCGCTCGCCGGTCGCAGGATTTTCCAGCCCTTCGTTGAGGATGCTCACCACCGATTGACTGAGCGACAGGTTTCCGGACGAGGCCAGCGCCATGATGCGCTCGCCCGGTTGCCCGAAGACATTGAGCTTGCGGAAGGTCGATATGTTGTCGAGCCCGGCATTGGTTCGGGTATCGGCGATCATGACCAGGCCGTCTCGCACCAGGATGCCGCAGCAATAGGTCATGGGCCCCCCCGAACGCCCGGCGCAGCCGATCGTCTTATAACCAGCCGAATTGCGGCGCGGCAACGCGCAATTCACGTCTGCGACTGCAGCTGGGCCTCGACGCGGATCGCGACGTCGAGCGTCTCGCCGCCGCCGCCCTGGCGTGAGCCGCGGACCGGGGCTGCGCCGAGGTAGTCGAACCCGATCGCGATGCGCACGTGCGCGTCGGTGACGGAGACGCCGTTGGTGGGATCGAAGCCGACCCATCCGAGATCGGGAACGAACGCTTCCGCCCAGGCGTGCCCGGCGCTTTGCTCGACCGTCGGTCGTTGCGCGTTGAGGTGGCCGCTGACGTAGCGGGCCGGCATCTCCATCCGGCGCGCCGCCGCGATGAAGATGTGGGTCAGGTCCTGGCACACCCCGCGTTTCAAGGCGAACGCTTCGATGGCCGTGGTGTGGACGTGGGTCGGATCGGTATCGAACGCGATCTCGCGGTGGAGCGCGGCGGCGAGCGCATGCAGGCGGCCCAACGGATCGCTCTCGCGCGCGGCGATCTCTCGTGCGAACGCGGTGATCGCGGCGTCCGGCTCGGTGAGCGCTGTCTCGCGCAGGAAAACGCTCGGCGGAAATCGTTCGATCGTGCCGCCTACGACGCCCGCGGTGTCCTGCGTTTCCACCTCGCCCTCGACATGCAGGACGATCTCGGAAAAAGGCCCGGCGGCCGTGAACGCGTGCACGATGTTGCCGAGGGCATCCTCGCGCTGGTCCAGGCGGCAATCCTGCGACAGGTCGATGCGCCAGCGCACGACGTACTGGCCGTCGTGATGGCGCGGCGTGAGCCGCAGCGTCTGGATGACGCCGGTCGGCGGCTGGTCGTACCGATAGTGGGTGTCGTGGGTGATGCGGATGCGCATCGACTACGCCGTCATTGCGAGCCGAGCGAAGCGCGTAGGGTGGGCAAAGCGCCGCGCTGCGGCGCGTGCCCGACGTCGAGCGCGTCCTCGTGCGCACGGCGCGCAAGCGCGCGCCTTTGCCCACCCTACGAGCTGTGGTTTCCGGTGCTGCTCTCACGACAAATATTGCTTCGAAATGGTCTGGCCCAGGCTGTTGTTGTCGTCCAGGAACTCCTCGATGAATTCGTGCAATCCGCTCTGGAAGATCTGCTCGATAGTGAGATTCTTCATGCGCGCCAGCATCGCCCGGGCCTTGCGCTGCGCCGGCCCCTGTTGGGTGTAGAACTGCGCGATGTCGTCGAGGTAGCGCACCAGGTTGTCATAGCAGCTCGCCAGCGAGCGCGGCATCTGGGCGTTCAGGATCAAGAGGTCGGCGACGCGCCACGGCTTGACGTTGTCGCGGTAGACCCAGTGATAGGACGTGAGCGCGGAGACCGAGCGCAGGATCGCGGCCCACTGGAAGTAGTCGAGCGGGCCGCCGACCGGCTCGTTCTGCGGCAGCAGGACGTGGTACTTCACATCGAGGATGCGCGCCGTATTGTCGGCGCGTTCGATGAAGATGCCGAGGCGCGAGAACCAGTAGCAGTCGTTGCGCAACATGGTCCGGTAGGCGGAGCCGTCGAAGCGCAACGACGTACTTTGCACCCAGCGCAGGAACCGCATCACCTCCTCGCGGGTGGTGCAGCGGCCGAACCGCCGCAATTCATGCCAGCCGGTGTTGAGCGTGTCCCACATCTCGACCGTCAAAGCCGTGCGCACCCCGCGGCCGTTGGCGCGGGCGATCTCGAGGCAGTTGCGGATCGACGACGGATTGTCGGGCGAGAAGGCGAGGAAGTCGGTCACCGTTTCCTCGTTGGCCTCCTTGTACGTGCGATAGAAGGCGTCGGAGCAGCCCGCCGTCGCCACCGCCGAGTCCCACTCGTTGGTGGCGCCGCCGGCGGCCGTGAGCGGCGTCGCGGTGAGCCGGTGCGTTGCTTCCAGGATGCGCGCGAGCAATTCCGCGCGCTCGACGTAACGGGCGACCCAGTACAGGTTGTCGGCGGTGCGCGAGAGCATGTGCGCCTATCGGAGTTTCGAGCCGCGCGGATCATTGGTCGAGCACCCAGGTGTCCTTGGTTCCGCCGCCCTGGCTGGAATTGACCACCAGCGAGCCTTCGGTCAGGGCGACGCGGGTGAGGCCGCCGGGCACGATCGAAATCCGGTCGCGGCCGACCAGCACGAACGGCCGCAGGTCGACGTGCCGCGGCGCGATGCCCTTCTCGACGCAGGTCGGGCAGGTGGAGAGCGCGAGCGTCGGCTGGGCGATGAAATTGTCGGGCCGGCGCTTGAGCTTGTCGCGGAACGCGGCGATCGCCGTCTTGCTTGCGGCCGGACCGATCAGCATGCCGTAGCCGCCGGACCCATGCACTTCCTTCACCACCAGTTCGTCGAGATGGTCGAGCACGTAGCGCAGATGCTCCGGTTCGCGGCAGCGCCAGGTCGGCACGTTGCTCAGGATCGGCTCCTCGCCGAGATAGAAACGGATGATCTCGGGCATGTAGCTGTACACCGCCTTGTCGTCCGCGATGCCGGTGCCGACGGCGTTCGCGAGCGTCACCGTGCCGGCGAGGTAGGCGATCATCAATCCCGGAACGCCGAGCACCGAGTCGGGCCGGAAGGTGAGGGGGTCGAGAAAGTCATCGTCGATCCGCCGATAGATCACGTCGACGCGCTTCGGCCCCTGCGTGGTCCGCATGAACACGACGCTGTCGCGCACGAACAGGTCGCGTCCCTCGACCAGCTCGATGCCGAGCTTGTCGGCGAGGAACGAGTGCTCGTAGTACGCGGAATTGTGCACGCCGGGGGTCAGCAGCACGACCGTCGGCTCGCTCGCCGCGCTCGCGGGCGCGAGCGACGTCAGGGTTGCCAACAGCTCGTCCGGGTAGCGCTCGACCGGCGCCACGCGATAGCGCGAGAACAGCTCCGGAAACAGCCGCAGCATGATTTCCCGGTTCTCCAGCATGTAGGAGACGCCGGACGGCGTGCGGACGTTGTCCTCCAGCACGTAGAAGGTCTCGGCGTCGATCCGCACCACGTCGATGCCCGCGATGTGGACGTAGAGGTCGTGCGGCACGCGCTGGCCGTTCATCTCCGGCCGGAACACCGGATTGCGGTACACCAGATCCTCCGGCACCGCGCCGGCGCGCAGGATCTCGCGTTTGTCGTAGATGTCCTTGATGAAGGCATTGATGCGCTTTGACCCGCTGCTCGAGGCCGCGGCGCAGGGCCGCCCACTCCGCCCCGGACAGGATGCGCGGCAGCACGTCGAAGGGGATCAGCCGTTCCTGCGACTCCGCTTCGCCGTAGACCGCGAAGGTGATCCCGATGCGACGGAACAGGAGCTCCGCCTCGCGCCGGCGATAGTCGAGCACGTCGGAATCGACCGACTTCGAGCCAGGCCGCAAGGCTTGCATAGGCCGGCCGGACGGCCCCGTCGGCTTTGCTCATCTCGTCGAAAGCGGCGTGCACCTTCTAGCTCCTGCCGCGTCTTCCCTTCGAGCGCGTCTTGCAAGCAACGCGCCGGCACGACCACCCCGCGGCAGCGCGAACTCAAGCACAATTGCCCGGTTCGTGGGCAGCGGGTGGACAAAGAGTGCCACCGAACTAAGCTGCCGGCCGCATCGGGCCATTGCCGGAAGAGGGAATGATGCAGGAAGCTTCGGCCGAAGACCAGGAGATCGTCACCGCGGGACTCCTGGTCATCGGCGACGAGATTCTTCGGGACGCACCAAGGACAAGAATATCGGCTACATCGCCGAATACCTCACCAATATCGGAATCGATCTGCGCGAAGTCCGCGTGGTGCCGGACATCGAGGAGGAGATCGTCGACGCGCTCAACGCCATGCGGGCCCGCCACACCTACCTGTTCACCACCGGCGGCATCGGCCCGACCCATGACGACATCACCGCCGACAGCGTCGCCAAGGCGTTCGGCGTCGGGATCGGCTATCACCCGGAGGCGGTCGCGCTGCTGAAGGAGATGCTCGCCAAGCGCGGCACCGAGCTCAACGAGGCGCGGCTGCGCATGGCGCGCATTCCGGATGGGGCCGACCTGATCACCAACGCGGTCTCGGCCGCGCCGGGCTTTCGCATCGGCAACGTGCACGTGATGGCCGGCGTGCCGGCGATCATGCAGGCGATGCTCGACGGCATCGCGCCGACGCTCAAGACCGGCGCCAAGGTGCTGTCGGAGACGATCCGGGCCGATGCGCGCGAGGGCGACATCGGAACGCCTCTGGCCGAGATCGCCAAGGCCCATCCCGGCGTCATGATCGGCAGCTACCCGTTCTGGGACGACAAGAGCGGGCCGAACACCAACTCTGATCGTGCGCTCGCGCGATCCGCTAAAGCTCGCCGCCGCCAAGGCCGCGGTCGAGACCATGCTCGGACGCGTCAAGGCGGCGTCCTGATATCCCCTGAACTCGTCATCCTGAGTTGCGAGCCCGACGAAGTCGGGCGAGCCTCGAAGGACGGCGCTGCTGAGCAGCATCCTTCGAGGCTCGGCGCGACGGGTCCCCATCGCGCTCCGCGCGATGGGGTGCCCCGTTCCGCGCCTCGCGCCTAATAAGAAACGATCGACATATAGAGCGAGCAGTGGCGAGTACCCGCAATGTATGGATCGTTTCATCCGCAGCGGGTCGACCCAACGCCGGTTGGCAACTCAGGATGACGGCGTTGGGAGGGGGAGGGTAACCCACGGCGATTTCGCCGACCCCCGGTTTCCGGCTATGCTGCCGGCGGAGGGGGGATCGGGCGTTGCGTCATCTGTTCACAGTCGGGTTCGCGGTCGTCGCCCTCGCCATCGGGGTGGCCTACCTTGTCAATCGCCCGACGCAGTTCAGCGTCGCGATCGCGGGTTCCGACGGCTACGACCAGCGTCTGTTCGGCGCCGCATCCGACATCTTGCGCACCTCGCGGGCGCCGGTCCGGCTGCAGATCGTCAACGTAGAAGACGCGGACGCGGCCACCAAGCTCGTCGACGAACGCAAGGTCGACCTCGCGGTCGTGCGGTCGGACGCGATCGTGCGCGGGACCCTGCAGACCGTGCTGATCCTGCGCGAAGAGGCGGCCGTGCTGGTGGCCCCGAAGACCGGAAAAGTGCAAAAAATCGCCGATATCTCCGCCGCGACCGTCGGTGTCGTGCGCGAAGGTCCGGCGGCACCGGGCCTGCTGCAGCCGGTGCTGGATTTCTATGGCATCGGCGCCGGCTCAATGAAAACGGTCCCGCTGCGTCCGGGCGAGATCGCGGCTGGCTTGCAGCAGCGGCGGGTCGACGCCATCGTCATGGTCGGCACCCCGACTTCGAAGTTCATCGCTGACGCGATCGCCGAGGCCGCGCGGACGGCCCGTGGCGGGCTGCAGTTCCTCGATCTCAAGGAAGCCGACGCGATCGCCAAGCGGGCGCCGGCGCTCGCCTCGATGGAGATCGACGCCGGCACCTTCGGCGGGCGTCCGCCGCGGCCGGCCGAAAGCGTCACCACCATCGGGTATTCGATCCGCCTGGTGTCGCATCCGAACGAAAGACAAAGACGCGATCGCGGAGCTCGCGCGTCAGATGATGACGATGCGGCAGAGCCTCAACCAGGTCGTGCCGGGCGCCGACCTGATCAAGGTGCCCGACACCGACGAGGCGTCGGCGCTCCTGGTTCATCCAGGCGTGCAGGTCTACTCCAGCGGCGAGCAGAAGAGCTTCCTGGAGAAGTACAGCGACTACATCTACCTGAGCCTGTTCCTGGCAAGCGGTGTCGGCTCGGTCGCGGCCGGCCTGTTCGGGCAGTTCGGCCAGCGGCGGCGGCAGGAAGCGATGGAGAACGTCGCGCGCCTCGAGGCCGCACTGGCGGCGCTGCGCGGTCCGTTGACGCCGGAGGAGCTCGACGCCCTGGAGCGGGAGGTCGACGATTGCGTGGGCGCCGCCCTGCAGCGGGTGTCGGCAGGCGACATGGACGCCTCCGGCGTCGCGGCGTTCGAGATCGCCTTGGCCGAGGTCCGCCGGCGGATCGAGGCGGCGCGGATGGGGCACGCGGCGGGACAGGGCCCGGCATGGCTGCCTCCGTCGCAGGTGCCGCGCCCGGACGCGGCATTTGCGCGGGCAAGAGCCGGCAGTTAGCCCTTGCGGCCGACGCAGGCCGTCAGCATTGAGTTAGAGATCGCCCATGCGCTGGCTTCCCCTGCTGCTGATCGGCCTTCTCCACGGCGCTGCCGAGGTCCGCGCCGACGCGCCTGAGCTCTGGAACGCGCTCAAGCGCGGCGGGGCCGTCGCCCTGGTGCGCCATACCGAGGCACCCGGCGGCGCCGGCGATCCCGCCGGCTTCCGTCTTGAGGACTGCACGACGCAGCGGAACCTGAGCGAGCGGGGCCGAGCTGACGCCCGCCGCCTCGGCGACCGGTTCCGCCAGCATGGCATTTCGGTCGACAAGGTGCTCAGCTCGCGCTGGTGCCGCTGCAAGGAAACTGCCGCGCTCATGGATCTCGGCGCCGTCGAGCCGACGTCGACCTTCGACAATGCCTTCGTGCTGCGGGGGCAGGTGAAAGAACTGACCGAAGGAGCCCGCGCGATCGTCGCCGACTGGAAGGGGCCGGGTGCGCTGGTGATCGTCACCCATGGAGCCAACATCCTGCCGCTCACCGGCATTCAGCCGGTCGAGGGTGCTATGGTCGTGGTCGTGCCCGACCCGGCGCTCGATGCGCGCCTGCGCGTCCTGGGGTCGATCACGCCGGGACGCTAGCGAGATGGGGGGTGAGCTCGAAAACGATCCCTGGTCAACATCTTAGCGCCCTATGATGAGAAACTGAGCGAGTCATGTGAATTGATAGATGAAGGACCTGAATCGGTCTATGAGCGAGCGGACGGGGGCATCGGTGGTCAACGAGGTGATCCCATGAGCCACAAGACACGTCGAAACGTCCTGATCTCGGGTGCGGTCGCGTCGGCCGGTTTGGGCCTGGCGAAAGCTGCGTTCGGGCAGGCCCAGCTCCCTCCGACTCCCGCCTGCCGCGACGGCGACGCGGCGACCCCGCGCCAGACCGAGGGGCCTTTCTTCACGCCCTCGTCGCCGGAGCGTGCCGATCTGCGCGAGGCGGGCATGCGCGGGCAGCCGGTCGAGCTCTCGGGCGTCGTGCTCACCCGGGGCTGCCGCCCGGTTGCGCGCGCCCTGGTCGATCTCTGGCAGGCCGACGACGAGGGCGACTACGACAACAAGGGGTTCCGGCTGCGCGGCCATCAATACACCGATGCCGAGGGCCGCTACCGCTTCCGCACCGTCGTCCCCGGCGCTTATCCCGGGCGCACGCGCCACTTCCATGTCAAGGTCCAGCCGCCGGGCGGACGCGTGCTCACGACGCAGCTGTATTTTCCCGGCGAGGCAAAGAACCGCAGCGACGGCCTGTACCGTCCGGAGCTGCTGATGCGGGTGGCGAAGGCCGAGGGCGCCCTCGCGGCCCGCTTCGATTTCGTGCTCGACACGGCTTGAGGATGACGGTGTGGTTTTCGGCCAGGCTCTGAGCTGAGGAGACCCGGATGACCGTGCAACCGCAGCAGGTGCGGCCGGAAAAATTCTTTCCCGTTTCGTGGGATCAGTTCCACCGCGACTCGCGCGCGCTCGCCTGGCGCCTCAACGGGGCGGGGCCGTTCGAGGCGATCGTCTGCGTCACGCGCGGCGGGCTGGTGGCCGCCGCGGTTGTGGCGCGCGAGCTCGGCATCCGGCTGATCGAGACGGTGTGCGTGTCGAGCTACGGGACAGGTCCCGGCGTCGAGGCCGAAACCGCGCAGGGCGAGATCAGCGTGCTCAAGGGCGTCGCGCCCGAGGTCGTCGCCTTGGGCAAAGGCCAGGGGCAGGGCGTGCTGATCGTCGACGACCTGGTCGACACCGGCAAGACCGCGCGCGTGGTGCGCGACCTGATCCCGAAGGCGCATTTCGCCACCGTCTACGCCAAGCCGATGGGCCGGCCGCTGGTCGACACCTTCATCACCGAGGTGTCGCAGGACACCTGGATCTACTTCCCCTGGGACACCGGGCTCGCCTTCCAGCCGCCGATCCGGGAAGGAAGTATTTGAGAGCCTGTTTGGAAATGCGCGACGGGCCTGCAGATCGCCCGCGCGTCCTTCGAGACGCGATCCTTCGGACCGCTCCTCAGGATGAGGAAAGCGGTGCACGGCATGGACAAACTTCCTCATGCTGAGGAGCGCGCGTAGCGCGTGTCTCGAAGCACGCGAAACGCTCTTGCCGCCTTTGAGTGCGCTGTCAAACGGTCTCTAACGGCTTGAGGCTGCTCTCCGGCTGGAGGGGAATCCGATCGGCGCCGCCATCATCCTGACGCTCGTCGCGACGCTGTTCTACGGCCTAGCGCTCGTCATCACCCAGTTCGCGCTGCGCGCTGCGCCCCCGTGGCGCGGGGCCGCCATCAGCGTGCCCGCGGCCACGGTCATGTTCTGGTGCCTGGCGCCGTTCCTGATCGACACCGGCGCGCGCGCATGCCGGCGCGGCGCTGATCTTCGGCCTCGTCGGGCTGCTGTTTCCCGCCGCCGTCACGCTGCTGTCGATGGAGGCGAACCGGCGCATGGGCCCGAACCTCACCGGCGCGGTCGGCAACACGACGCCGCTGTTCGCCGTGCTGCTTCGCCGTCACGGTTTTGGGCGAGGCGCTGGGCGCGCTGCAGGGCGTCGGGCGTCGCGATCATCGTGGCCGGCGTCATGCTGCTCTCGCTCGACCGCGCGCGCGCCGGCGCCAGCTGGCCGCTCTGGGTGCTGGCGCTGCCGATCGCGGCCGCGGTGGTGCGCGGCGCCGCGCCGCCGGCCGTCAAGCTCGGCCTCGCGGCCTGGAACGATCCGTTCGCCGCCGCCCTCATCAGCTACACGGTCTCGGCCGCCGTGCTGGTCGTGGCGGCGCATGTGCGCGCCGGCGGAGCGCTGCCGCCGGTCGACGCGCGCGGCACCGCGTGGTTCGTCGCGCTCGGGTTCTGCAACGGACTTGCGGTGCTGCTGATCTACGCGGCGCTCGCGCGCGGCCCGGTCACGCTGGTCGCGCCGCTGTTCGCCGCCTATCCGCTGGTGACGCTGGCGCTGAGCCGGCTGCTCTTGCGCCACGAGCCGTTCGGCCCGCGCCTCGCGCTCGGCGTCGCCGCGACCGTTGCCGGCGTGGTTCTGCTGATCGCCGGGCAGGCCCTGTAGCCGATGGGCATTAGGTCAATGCGACCTCGCCCCCGGATCAAGTCCGGGGCAGGCTCTTCGAGACGCTCGGCCATCCTTCGAGACGCGTCGCGTGCGCGACGCTCCTCAGGATGAGGGCTGAGTGGGCGGCTTGCTGCAGCCCTCATCCTGAGGAGCCGCGCGGAAACGCGCGGCGTTGCAGCCCTCATCCTGAGGAGCCGCGCGAAGCGCGGCGTCTCGAAGGATGGCCGCGGTAGCAAACCGACTCACTGCCAGCCAATGCCTGTAGCCAACGGCCGGCGGCCTGGGGCACACTGAGGACAAGCCGGCGCCGCGGACGCCGCAAAGAACAGGGAGCAAGCCAATGGACGCCGTCACCCCGAAGGCCGGCAGCGCAGCCGACCAGCATTCGCACATCGTTCGCCCCGCCGAGATGGAATGGCAGAAGACGCGCTTCCCCGGCTGCGAGGCCAAGACCCTGCTGTTCGATGCCGAGACCGGCCTGGTGACCGCGCTGATGCGGTTCGCGCCGGGCGCGGTGCTGCCGGACCACGAGCACGTCAAGATCGAGCAGACCTACGTGCTCGAAGGCAAGCTGGTGGACAAGGACGGCCCGGCCGCCGGCCTCGAGGTCGGTCCGGGCGAGTACGTCTGGCGCGAGCCCGGCAGCCGGCACGTGGCCTGGTGCCCCGAGGGCGGGCTGATGCTGGCGATGTTCCAGGTGCCCAACAAGTTCTTCGAGGGCGACGGCCGCGTCACCAACTCGACCGGCAAGGACTGGCATGAGGCCTGGGGGCACGCGGTGAAGGAGTGAGCGCCACGCCTCCGCACGCGGCGGCAGTTCGTTTTTTGAAATGGTGCTTGCGCGCAACACCTGTGCGCGGCCGGGGGGAGTTCGTTTTTCGAGATGCTGCTTGTGCGCCACACGTGTCCGCTCGCGGTGGGGAGTTCGTTTTTCGAAATGGTGCTTGAGCACAACACCCGTCCGCCCGCGGGGAAAGAGTTCGTTTTTCGAGATGGTGCTCAAGCACAACAGGCCTTTTGCGAAATGATGCACTCAAGACACAGTCGAACGCCGGATCGCTGGGCGGGAATTTGAAAAAACAAGAAAAAAACAATTTCCGCGGGCGGATTCTCGGTGCCAGTTCGTTTTGCGAAACGTCGCATCGAGGACACACAGCGGATCAGGGGCTTCTCGTCGAGCCTTCGAGTCCTTCGCCAAATGCAACTCCTGATGCGTCATCTAATCAAAGAAGAAGGACCGCGCTGTTCCGGTCGCGCCTCCAAGGCCTAGCTCGGATTTCTCCTCAGGCGCTGTATAGAACAAAGCAAGAACAAAGTCAAGACCTGCGCGCGCTCTTCGCAAGAAATCGCGGACGTCCGGACGTGATACTCCGTATCCTGCGCAAGCCCCTTCGCAGCTGCGGCTACCGTCGTGCGCAGCCATTGGGGGCTATCGAAAACGGCCTGCACGGGGCACTCGATGTCATCTGCGGCGACGATCAGTGGCGCCGGCAAAAAAGGAAGCGTCGCTTTCGGCCGCGGGCGCCGATGCTAGGAAGCCGCGCGCGGACGTGGCGGAATGGTAGACGCAAGGGACTTAAAATCCCTCGCCGCAAGGCATGCAGGTTCGACTCCTGCCGTCCGCACCACCTTGAAAATGTTGGAAAATCCGTCCCCATCCTGAATCGCCCGCGACGGGACAAAATCGGCCAGGGTACGCGTCAGGGTACGTCTTCCCGGACCCCTATGTCCGAGCGGCCGCCCCGGCAAAGCGCACCACGGGCCAACGTCGTCGATCTGGCGCGGCATCCGGGGCAGCGGGTTGACCACCACCGGCAATTCGTCAGTCTGCTCGGCCCTATGGCGGGGCGAATTCCGAAAACGACCTACTGGAGCGATGGCGTCCCCGTCAGCTTGCGCTTCATCCCCGGCATCGAGGGGCACCCGCTCGGCACGAGGACGAGGGCCGCAAACGCCGCCGCGGCGCGATCGCCCGGCTGCAGCCCGTGCGCGACCGCGAGGACGAGGACGGCGAGAGCTGGCGTTGAGGGACCTTCACGCGTCGTTCAGCGCCGCGGATCGCCGAACAAGAGCCAGTCGAGCGATAGGCCATGCCGCCACACGAGGCCGAGCGGCGGCTCGTTCGGCTGCAGGAACTTGCCTTCCGGCTCGCCCTCATCCGCGTATTGCACGCATAGCATCAGCGCCCGAGCCGCGAGCGCATAGTCGACCTTGAGCCCACGGCGCTCCGACACCGCGACCGCGGCCGCCAGGCGCAGCCCAGCGGCCGCCCAGTCAGTGCCGGTGTCCGCCGGTGGCCTGCGATTCGATGAGCGTGAAAAGGGCATACGCATTGTAGATACCCCTGGCGGCCGCGAGCATCGCACCGCCGACGCGGCTCGCGCACTGACCTTGCGCAAATTTGCGTTAAGTCGCCCGCCGCTGCGACGCGTGCATCAGCCCAGCTGCTCGGCGAGCCGCTGAACGTGCCCTGCACCGACTGCCCGTGCTACGGATCGGCCATGGTCCGCCCCTCGAAGTGGTCCCGCAAACTGCCGCACTCGATCACGCCGCTCGACGGCGAGCGCATGGTGCTGTTGCGCGATATCGTCCTCTACATGGACGGCATCGGCGCCGACCGACAGAACCGGCAGGCGTGGCGCCACGCCGCGGAACTGCTGCTCGACGCGGCCGAACGCAACGGGTCGGTCGTAGCGGTTCGCAAGCAGGTGATGCTGGCGCTCATCCTGGACGGGCGGCTGGACCTAACGACGACCGTGCCAGCAGGCTAACCCGGCTTAACAGCGCGACCGCTGGCGCATCGCCGTCCGGCGCGGGACAGTCAAGTTCCGGAGCCCGCCGGCTTCGGCCGGCGGGTTTCTTAAGTGCGACAGGATGTGCATGTCAGGCGTCCGTTCCCTTCCTGCTGTGTGCTACATGATGCGCCCTGGAAGGCAGACATGAAGACCTGCCCTGATTGCAACGGCGATGGCGTCCTTGATAAAGGCACCGACGACGAGAAGCAGTGCCCAACGTGCGGCGGCAGTGGTTTCGTGCCGGATGACAACGACGACAAGAACAACGAAGAAGTAATAAAGAATCTCCCCCATGATGCTTCGAGAGGCGCACTCAGGTCGTCTACTGTAGGGCCTTTTTAAGGTAATGTTGTCAACATTTCGATGTGGGAACAAAGTTGTCGAAGCCCGAGGCCCGCGAATGGCCCGAAACGGCTCGACCCGCTTGAGATTCCGTCTGCGCCCCCGGAGTCCGGCTCCGTCAGCCATACCGCATGGCGAAGCGCGTTCCGCCCGGCGGAACTTCTCCACCGACCGATGTTGAAGCATCGCCGGGCCGGTCTGCGTGTCGCCGCACCCAATTGCATCCCGGCTTGAGCCTGCGCGCGGCAGTCGACGGTCGGCAACACTGATCAAGGGCGAAAGCTACAAATCCGTGTCCCTCGGCGTTGACTTGAATCGAAAAAGCGTTTCTCTAGCCGGCGAACGCCGCACCGCGTGCGAAACGGCTTTCCGAAGCGTACCTGCTCCGAAGCCGTCCGCCGGATTGATCGTCAGAAACGCGCATGCGTATCGGTATCGTCGGTTGCGGCTATGTCGGGCTCGTTTCGGGAGCCTGCTTTGCGGACTTCGGCCACACTGTCGTGTGCATCGACAAGGACGGCGGCAGGATCGCCGCCCTGCAGGCCAATCAAATCCCGATCTTCGAACCCGGCCTGACTGAGCTCGTCGCCGCCAATGCCGCGGCCGGCCGATTGCGGTTCGGCACTGGGCTCGCCGACGCGGTCCGCGAGGCCGATGCGGTCTTCATCGCAGTCGGAACGCCGTCGCGGCGCGGCGACGGCTATGCGGATCTGAGCTACGTTTTCGACGCCGCACGCGAGATCGCCGCCATCCTCGAGAGCTACGCGGTCGTCGTGACCAAGTCCACGGTCCCGGTCGGCACCGCCGACGAGGTCGAGCGCATCATGCTGGAGACGCGCCCCGGCGGCTCGTTCAGCGTCGTGTCGAATCCGGAGTTCTTGCGCGAAGGCGCGGCAATCGCCGATTTCAAGCATCCCGATCGCATCGTGATCGGGACCGGCGAGGAGCGGGCGCGCGCGGTCATGGCGGAGCTCTACCGCCCTCTGTACCTCAACCGGGCGCCGATCGTCGTGACCTCGCGCCGGACCGCCGAGTTGATCAAGTATGCGGCGAACGCGTTTCTGGCGACGAAGATCACCTTCATCAACGAGATCGCGGACCTGTGCGAGCGCGTCGGAGCGGATGTGCAGGATGTCGCGCGCGGCATCGGCCTGGATAACCGGATCGGCACGAAATTTCTCAATGCCGGTCCGGGCTACGGCGGCTCCTGCTTTCCCAAGGACACCGTCGCCTTCATCAAGACCGGCCAGGATCATGCCAGCCCGTTGCGCATCGTCGAAACGGTCGCGGCGGTCAACGATGCGCGCAAGCGCGCCATGGCACGCAAGATCATCGCCGCCTGCGGGGGAAGTGTCCGGGGCAAGACCATCGCGATCCTGGGCCTGACCTTCAAGCCCAATACCGACGATATGCGCGAGGCTCCATCGCTTGCGATCATCACGGCGCTGCAGGATGCCGGCGCCCTGATCCGCGCCTATGACCCGGTTGGCATGGACCAAGCCCGCGTCCTGCTGACGGACGTGGCGTTCGCCGAGGATCCCTACGCTTGCGCGAACGGCGCGGACGCGCTCACGATCGTCACCGAATGGGATGCGTTCCGTGCGCTCGACCTCGACAGGATCCGCGCGCTGCTGCGGCAGCCGATCCTGGTCGACCTGCGCAACATCTATCGGCCCGAGGAGGTCGGCGCGCACGGCCTGACCCACGTCGGCGTCGGCCGGGGTTCCGACCCCACGCCATGACGGCGCCGCCGCGGGTTACGGCCGGCTGCAGATCATGCAGAACGGGCGTGTGAAGCGATGCAAGGGATGCAGGTGCGGCGACTCGCGTTTTGGCCGGTGCTGACCGCCGTCTCGTGCGCGCTTTGTTTCGTGCTCATTCCGGTTTTCAATTTTGCCCTCGATCCGTTTCACCTGTTCCGCGCCGACCGGGTTTATGTGAAGGACGCCAATTACCAGCGTCATGCGAACGCGGAAATCATTCTCACCGACCCGCCCTTCGACGCGCTTGTGATCGGTGGCTCCTACATCGCAAATTTTACGCCGGAGCTCGTCGACCGGCTGTTCGCCGTCGCTTCCCGAGTCCTTTCGGTGTGGGGCGGCTCGCAGAAGGAGGTCAGTACGACCCTGCGGTTTGCGCTGCGCAAGCGGCCGGCCCTCAAGGCGGTATTTTACAACGTATCGGTCTGGGGCTTGTGCAGCGAAGGCGATCATCCGTTCTGGCCGCTTCCGACGCGGCTCTATCAGGACGACCCGCTCGGTTATGCGGAGGCACTTTTCTCCCGCGGCGCGACGACGTTGGCTTTTCTGAAGGTCATCAAGGTGACAGGACTCGGCAAGCCGGGGCTCGATAGGCCGGAGGGCGCTTTCTTCACCGACGACGTGCGCAGCGTTCCGCGCTGGGACGACAACCGGACGGAGCTCTTCGGCTCGGCGGAGCGGCAGCTGAAGGCGCTGATCGAAGGGCATGGCGAGGTGATTGGTTGTTGACAGCCCCTCGATGCGCTCGTCGAGCCGGCGCCAGTCCGCAGCCAGATCCTCGATCACGCACAGCATGCGCGCAGAGAGCGCGTCGCTGCGCGAGGCGTGGGGCTCGTGAGCGAGAACGCCAAGCTGGGGAAGCTATGGCCGTTGCGTGTTGGCGGCCATGCTCCCGCTTGGTATCGTCCTCGCTGCTATGCGGCCTCCGTTCGTCTACTGGCGCGGCCTGTCAGCTTCGGCTGAGGCCGACAGCGGCATTCTTCGCCGGTGCGGTCTTTCGGATTTGCAGGCGGAAATCCTGGCTGTTCGTATCAAGGTGGACAAGATGAATTTCGGTTTCAGCCCAACTCACGAGCGTACAGCTACGCTACCTCCCAACACACAACCCGCTTCTGCCGCAGTCAATAGTGGTCAAAGGGCCACAGAGCGAAAAGCAGATCTCCCATGCCCTGCCACGTCGGTAGTCTTTAGGTTTCTGTATTGGATTTACGAATGCCGACTCCTGCATCAGATCCAACACAAGGCTATGCCGCGCCACGTCGCCATAATTTTGGATGGAAATCGCCGCCACGCTCGTCAGCGTCGTCTCGATGATCCACGCGAAATCTATCGGTGTGGTGCCGAGAAACTTGACGACGTCCTGGACTGGTGTGCCGGGTTGGGTATACCCGCGGTTACACTCTGGGTGTTCTCAACCGAGAACCTCAAGCGATCGCCGGTCGAGGTTTCCGGAATCCTTGCGGTAATCGAAGCCAAAGTCGCAGCGCTTGCTCACGATCCGTTCGTGCATCAAAGGCGAATCCGCGTACAGGCTATCGGTAGGCTGGATATCCTGCCCAAGTCGGTCGTTGCCGCGATTCGTGCGGCCGAGGCGGCGACTGCGGAATATAGTTGGATGACATTGACGATCGCAGCGGCATATGGAGGCCGTGAGGAGATCGTCGACGCTGTCCGTACGTTGCTCAAAGTGCAAGCGCAGCAGGGAGTGTCGTTGCCCGACGTCATCGAGAACATTACACCCGAAGCAATAACTCGCCATCTTTATGCCGCGGAGCTACCCGACCCCGACCTGATCATCCGAACGAGCGGCGAAATCCGCATGTCAGGCTTCCTCCTGTGGCAGAGCGTCCACAGTGAGTTCTATTTCACGGATGTCTTGTGGCCGGCCTTTCGCAAGGTCGATTTTCTGCGCGCCATCCGTGCTTATCAGGCGCGCAGCCGCCGCTTTGGCCGCTGAACGAAACGGCGGGTACGAGCTGACATGCCGGCAGCAAATGACTTCCCGCGAACGGCCAGCCTCACGAAACAATCGCCGCCACGAGCCACTTCGATTGGCTCATCTCGATCCTACCTTCTCGTAATGAGAAAAACGTCATCGTCCACGTAACATCGCGGTCCGGCGGTGGCGCGATCGGGGTGCGGGGAATTTAGCGGAGTGTTGCAGAAAAATCACCTGAGATTAGGCATGATCGGACGATTCGAGCGGACATGCATGGTAAGTTCGCCGCTGACCTGAGCCCTCCTTTCATCCAGACACGCTTACGCTTGGCGGGTTCGAGGGCAACAACCCGGCGCTCTACTCATCGCTGGGCGGCACAAAACCGAGGTCTGGCATACCCACCGTGGAGATTGGTGACGTATCCGGTGAGGCCGTTATACGAAACGAACCCAATTTCGTGTTGCGTGGCCAGTGGTCTGCAAATCAGCACTCTTCGCCTTCATCGAGCCGTAGCTCTTGCGGCCTGCCGAGACGGAAACGGCGTCCTCTGTCCTGTGGTTTGCGGCGATCTAATGCGTCGAGGGCAAACAGAATCCGGCCGGCCTGACGCCAAAGGGTTGCTTCATACCGGCTGAGGCGATCGAGCGCACAGCTGGGGAGATTGGCGAGACGCAAAAAGCAGCGCGTGAGTTCGGCGGCGGGATCGACCGCTTCCGGCCCAGTGTTGGGCACGGCTGACGTTCCGCTTGTGTTGCCATGAGGCTCGCGGTCGAAGTCGGACCCGGACGAGTCCGCCCCGCCGAACATCCCGCAGACAATTTTCCAGGGCTCCGGATGAACTTGCCGGGCCTGCCTGAACCCACGCAGATGCTCAGCCTGAATTTGGAAGAGGCCGGTTTCCATTGTCGTGGCACGGCGCAGCCGCCACAGCAGACTGGCTAACCGAAGCACCAATTCCCGTTCCACGGCCGACTGAGCATCGTAATCGCCAATAATCGCCGCCTCGAACGCCTTGTAGTCCTCTGCATCCTCGAGCGCTCCGATCACTGTCTCAGCGGTGAGGCCATGGCGGACGGCATTGCAACGGGAGCGCTCTTTGCCCTCCGGAGTGTTGGGGCCAGTACTTTTGAGCGCGTTGCGGCGGTTAGCGTCGATCTGTTTTAGAGATGTCATGATCCGGCATTCAGAATTGGCTTCGTTTCGCATTAGGTCCGTTGCGGACCCGCCTCCGCTCCGCCCTCACACGCTATCGCGAATGCTCATGGTTTCCCGCTTGCGCTACGCCAGGGCTGGTGGGCTGGACTCCCACCCGGACGGGGTGGGTTTTCGCCCATAGTGCCGAGGCAATTGTGACGGGATCCACTCCGGAGCTCTGCCACCATTTGGCTTCGTCACCGCAGTGGTGAACCTCGCGGTGGTGGCCACGGCAGAGCGGCACCGTGAACTCGTCGCTTACCTTGCGCCCGAGCGCCGGATGCTGGGCAAACCGGAGGTGATGAGCGTCCGCAGGCTGGCGGCCACAGACGAGGCATGGTTGCTTGGAAACGAATTTCAGATGGGCCTTGTCGCGCACCCGGCGCGGCTCCGGAATAGAGAGAGCACTCTTGTCGATGGTGGCTGGTTCCGAAAACGTGCTTCGAACGTGCTTCTTGAGCCGGCGGCCCTGTGTTGCACCAGGCTCCGCTGCAGGTCCGGCGTTCACCGCCATTGCCGGACCCGCTGCCTCACCCTCTAGCGGCCCCGCTCTCGAGAGCCGTCATTCTGGACTGGAATGCTTGCTCAACCAGCTGAGCATCGCCAGCCGTGAGCGTGTTCTTCACCGTCCGCAGCGCGCCTCAGGGCCTCGGGGTTCTTGCGAGCCATTCGGGGCCACAGAACAGTTGGCGTTTTGAGGCAAATTGCGAGCTCTGTCTATCTATCGGACGGTATAGGTTAATTCACTGCGGCCGACCCCATGTCTGTCCTGGCGGATCATAGGCCGGCATCGTGTAATCAATCGCGCTCGCGTTCGGTCGACACAGTATCTTGCTCGGCTGCCTGCGAACGACGAACATCCAACGTCCTTACGACCTCGTGTCGATCGCCGGAACTATACACGGACGTGAAAGAAGCACCGGACTTCACCCACGAGAGACTGGATGCGGCCGCCGAATGGCTGGCAAGCCCAAGCAAGACCATGCATCCCACGCAGCCGAGCAGCGGGACATGCGAAAAGCCTGTCCGCAGCCCAAATGTCTTGCGCCGTATGGGCTTTCGCGCGGGATAGAGAAGGGTGAGCAAGGTCCGACTTTTGGCATCGGCGATCTTGATCATCCATCCGCGCCAATCCTGCTGTTCTGGATCGAAAAGCATGGTCTTGTGCATGAGCCGCATCGCACAATCGTGCGCCGCCGCAAGATCAGCAAGTTCCACGCCTTCCTCGTCCGGAAACACGTCGTCTATTGTTGAAATGTGAAAATAGAAGCGAGGCAATGAGTGACCTCCGTGATTGCGATGGCAGCGCCTATTGAGCAATACCATGCTCGAGTAGCTGGTTCATAACACGTCACAACCTAACTAGGTTTAAAGTTACCCCTTATACTTCGAGTAAAAACGTAATCATCGGCCTTGGAGATTGGCCACGCCGTGTCACGAGCAAGTAGCCCCGCCCGAGCGCGCAGCACTTCTCGACAGTGTCCCACGCGACGACTTTTTCAAGTGTGAGCAGTAGGCGCCTTTGACGCTAGATGCCGACGCTACGCGCTGTTTCCAGCTTGCCGCCTGCCAACAGAGAGTACGACTGAAGGCGCAAACATCACTAGCGCCGCCAAAAGTAGCTTTCCAGCATAGCATTCCTAACGGCGCATAAGTAACTGTCATGATGCCCCGAGCACCGACCTCGTGCATCGGGTCAAAAGTATCAGCCTTCGAAGTATCGCGCGCTGCGGTTTCCGTGCCTCGCGGCTTCATCGAAATCCTGGCTGCTCACCCTCGCGCAACTGGTTACCTCAAGGCGAAGCAGTATCGCCGGGTCGATGAAGACGTCGGAGACGGGGATCGTGCCTGACAATCGTGGACGTCGGACAATCTCTCGTCTCCCATTGTCAAATCTCTCGAGAGCTTCGTAAAGCGCGTCGGGGCTAGCAGCCAAGGAAAAGGCCGCCAATCCTGACACCGATCAGGGTCACGCTCACGCCCTTCGCAGCGGGCGCATGAGCGCTGCCTCATCGGCATGTTCCAGCCTGCCGTTCTGCGACGCCTAGGATCGTTCCGCGGCTGGCGGCTACGGGCTCCGCGCTGAATCCTTTCAGCAGCAGAAGTCGTCGGTGCTGGCGCGTTCGGTGGAAATCGAAATAACCGTCTTACCCGCGCCGCGGTCGTTCTCGCGGGGCCGCGTCAAAATCGACAAGAACAGGCCGCGCGGCTTGAAGGTCTGATGGTCCACCTGGCCGGGCGCGCTCGAACAAAAAGCGATCGTTCCGCTTCGCGAGGGCTGCATACAGCCAAGGCGCATCGATGGCGCTCTCCTGGCACAACGCGTTAATGATCTGCCGGCAAGACAGGAGTGGGTCGCGGTCCTTTCGGGCCAGGATCGCCCGGATGTCGCGCACGGCTGCGGCTAAGGGGTGCTCGGATGCCTCCGATGCGTTGACCAGTTCAGGGTCGCGAAAGATCAGCAGTAGCGCCGCGAGCGTCCGTTCATCGCTTGACCCGCCGGTGTCCGGCCCCCACTCCCACAGCACATCCTGCGCCCACTTCAGCGCAGTACGGATTTGCCCCTGATCGGCAACACTGAAGGCTTCTGAGGGACTCACGACGCTATTCCCAACGAAACTCGGCTAGATCGCGCGCTCCTGTCGAGCTTAGGACGAAGACGTCGCCTAGGGAAGCCGATCGCAGGCCGATTCGCGCAACGGCGCGCGCGATCCAGGCGAATTCTGTTTTCGGGCGGCGCTCCAATCAGCCTGGCCAGACGAGGGTTCGTTAGCGACAAGCCGACAGCGCGCATAACGACGCAAGTTTTATGGATTCCAAAGGGTTATAGAAATTTCCTGGTTTGTATTGAGAGCGTGGCGAAGATTGCATTTGCCATCATTTTCGTTCACCTTGTCGCCAATACTGATGATCAGTCGACCGTGAGCCGCGGTCATCGCGAAGAACGTCTCAATGGTAGAGAGGCGAGATGCGGCCTAAGGGGCTCGGTGGCATTTAGTGCGCTTGGGGTAAAAAAAGCCACTTGCGGGGAAGCAACCTTCTACTTCCAAGGGGCAACCTTCCGGTCAGTTCGTTGAGCGCCGCAGCTGAGACGCGCCTATGTCAGCCGACCGCGCGGATCGCCGGCAACGCCGGCCGCGCCTCGAGCGCCGCGATCCGATCGCGCAGCTGCGCGATCTCGGCCCTGAGCTCGGCCTCGACCGTCTGCCGAT
Source organism: uncultured Alphaproteobacteria bacterium (assembly GCA_963738705.1). Classification (GTDB taxonomy): domain Bacteria; phylum Pseudomonadota; class Alphaproteobacteria; order Rhizobiales; family Xanthobacteraceae; genus CAVTXS01. Next base: position 34,542 of record CAVTXS010000045.1, on the reverse strand, counting down.
TCTTCTTGGCTTCGTGCAGCACCGTGGCGATCGCCTCGGCCATGACGCGCATGTCATCGGCAGCGCGCTCTTTGCAGTCCTCGCGCACGACCTCCAGAATGAACGCGCGCCAGCTGCCCCAGTAGTCGTCGCCCGCCAGCCGGTCTCGCGCCGAGGCGTCATAGCTCTTCTGGGTCACATCGTCGCCGAACCACGGGTTGCCGGCGCCGTCAAGCGGAACGGTGCTCACCATTTAATGCGTTCCCAATATGGTTTTGCCTCGAAGTAGCTCGGGGACTGCGGCCCTCACGAGCACGTCGGCCTTGCGCAGCCGCTTGCGGCGCGCGATCGCTTCGCGACATGAGCCGGTCATGGTGAGAGACTCCACAGGGGCGAGTGCCTACGGCGTCGCATCGCGGTCGGTCGATATTTCTGAGCTCGGGTCACCTTCAGCGCATCGATTCCATGGCGATGAACCGAGTATCGCCACGCGATGAATTCTTCGGAAGTCAACCCGTACAGCTCGCAAGCCTCGGGCACCGACAAGAGTCCGCGGTCCACTGCAGCGACGATTTGAAACTTGAGAAGAGGTGGCCAGCGCCCGGATGGAGGCGGAGGCGGAAGATCGACGGTCAAGCGACGATCATCTGGTGAATCGCTAGGCCGGCGCTTTGGGATCGTGTCAGGCACAGTGCCACCCTCATGAAAAAGGAACGTGACTTCGATTGGTTAATGACTGGTTAACGAGCTTGACAATGTCGCTCAAGCTACAGGGCGAGCAAAATCACGACCGCCACCAGCAAAACAACGTTCAACGAGCGCACGCCGAGCGTGATCATATGGCGCGCCCACAGCAATCAATGGATTGGCGAGGAATGATGCTGCGCGAGCGTTCCCAGGGAGACATGCGGGCAAACACTATGCCGCGAGGCGGAGCGCGCGGCACTGCAGCTGTCGGTGGCGGTGATCGCCCGCAACCTGGCGCAGCCCTCACGTCACCGCGAGGATGCAGCTGCTCGGCAAAATGGCGCAGCTTGATCGCCATGGCGCTGCGCCCACCGTCGGCGCTCTACCGGTTCCACTATGGCGCCCCGCCACCGCGCGCAGCGGGCCCGCACGCTCGAGTTGCAACTCACGCATCACGTTCGCCCAGCTGCCGTCCGAGCGCGGCAATGACATCGGCGCGAGAAGCTACGGCTCCATCGCCTCGATCCTCCAGCACGGGCTCGACCGAGCCTGCGCGCAAGAGAAGGTCGCGGACGGCGCGCCGATCAAGCACGCCAACATCCGCGGCCGTAGCTACTACCACTGACGAAAGGAGACACGATGCTCACTCATCCCACACACGAACGGCTGATCGCGCTCGAACTCACCGGCATGGCCAAGGCGCTGGAAGAACAACGACGGCAGGGAGACCTTGCCGCCCTCGACTTCGAAGAGCGGCTCGCTCTGATGATCGACCGCGAGACCATCGAGCGCGAGAACAAGCGGCTGGCCAGCCGGCTCAAGGTCGCGCGGCTACGGCAATCGGCCGTTGTCGAGGACGTCAATCTCAAAGTGTCGCGCTCCCTCGACAAGGCGCTGTTTGCCAAGCTCGTCGCTGGCGATTGGATCGAACGTCATCAGAATTTGCTGATCATCGGGCAAGCCGGCGTCGGCAAGAGTTGGCTTGCCTGTGCGCTCGGCCACAAGGCCTGCCGCGACAACCGCTCGGTCCTCTACCATCGCCTGCCGCGGTTGTTCGATGACTTGCTGCTCGCGCGCGGCGATGGCCGTTACCGCCGCCTGCTCAAGACGCTGGCGCGCGTCGAGCTCTTGATCCTGGATGACTGGGGCTTGGCGCCGCTCACGTCCGAGCAGGGGCGCGATCTCCTGGAAGTCCTCGACGACCGACATGGACGCTCCTCAACCGTCGTGACCAGCCAACTCCCCGTCGATCACTGGCACGAAATGATCGGCAATCCGACCGTCGCTGACGCAATCCTCGATCGGCTCGTTCACAACGCCCATCGCCTGATCTTGAAGGGTGACAGCATGCGAAAATTGGCCGCCAAGCAATCGGGCCTTGACGCAAACGCAGCGGCATGACCCCATGGAACCGTCGACGGGAGCCGCTGTCCGCGATCATCGGAACGCTGTCCGCGATCGATCGGAATCACTGTCCGCCTTCAATCGGAACAGGTGTCCGCAATCGTCGGAATCCGCATCACGGCGATCAAAATGTTATCCTGCTCAAGGGCGGTAAGGGACCTGCTCGCGTCAAAGGATTGCGACATGGGACGCTCCATTGGTAGCCGTTCAACAGCGCCGAAGGTGCCATACCCTCGCCGCTCGCCCCATAGCATCTACAGGGCTACCTGTGGGCGCGCTCGCTCGCGGCTTGCTCCGCCGAGTTACACCACCGCCGGGACGCCCGGCGCGCGCTGACGTTGCACCCGAGTCGCGACGGTGTTAGTCTCGGCCACGGGGTATACCCACCTTCAGTGGAGAATGGCAGGCTGGATCACGCCCAATTCTACGCCCGCCTTAAGCCTTCGTATCGTCACGTTTTCGCCCTAGCTCAACTTGCGCCCGGAATAACACTGAAATCAGAAATCTAGATCTTGCTGTCATCGACAAGCGTTGGTTGCGGACGAACAATTTGGGAGGGTAAGTCGCCATGGATGGTGAACGTCGCGTCCTAGTTACCGGTGGCGCAGGATTTATCGGTTCGCATCTCTGCCAGCGCCTGCTGGAACGGGACGATGAAGTCTTGTGCGTCGACAATTTTTATACGGGAACGCGGGGGAATATTCGATCGTTGCTATCGAACCCACGTTTCGAGCTACTTCGGCATGACGTGTGTTTCCCGCTTTACGTCGAGGTCGATCAGATCTTCAATCTTGCTTGTCCCGCTTCCCCGATTCATTACCAATTCGATCCGGTGCAAACGACCAAAACGAGCGTTCACGGCGCCATCAATATGCTGGGCTTAGCAAAGCGGGTGAAAGGGAAAATCCTGCAGGCTTCAACATCAGAGATCTATGGAGATCCTGAGGTTCACCCTCAGACTGAAGAATATTGGGGTCGTGTCAATCCGATCGGGGCGCGATCCTGCTACGACGAGGGCAAACGGTGTGCGGAAACTTTGTTCTTTGATTATTATCGCCAGCACAAAATGCGCGTTAAGGTCGCGAGGATCTTTAATACCTACGGGCCGCGGATGCATCCTCACGACGGCCGGGTCGTCTCGAATTTTGTCATGCAGGCGCTCCGGAACCAAGACATTACAATTTATGGTGACGGCAGCCAGACGCGTTCGTTCTGCTATGTTGATGATCTTGTCGATGGGCTGATCCGATTGATGGATACGGCTGATAATGTCACGGGTCCGATAAATCTTGGCAACCCTGAGGAATTCACGATCCGACAACTCGCCGAGACCGTGATCAGTTTAACGAACGCCAAGTCGAAAATTGTTCATCAGGTACTCCCCGAGGATGATCCCAAACAGCGGCGCCCTGATATCAGCAAGGCGCAGGAATTGCTCGGGTGGCGGCCGCGGATTCCCCTTCACGAAGGGTTGCTAAATGTGATCGAATATTTCGAAGGCGTTGTGAGCGGCGAGCTGGTTGGAGAATAAGTAATCTCGCGGCGCCCCCGGCATTGCGCGTCTACGTTGGTGGCACTGAAAGTCTTGCCGCCGTAGCGCGCGCGGTGCACAGGCGGTGCCTTTACGCGGCGTCCACCAGATCCGAAACGAGAAAAACACGTACCTTGCGCCCAAGCAGGTCGAGAAGAATCGCAACCCGCTCTCGATCGTCCATGCCTTCGTAAAGGCCGAGGCAATCGCAGAATGCGCCGGCGACAACACGCACCGTGTCGCCTGGACTGAATTCGTGCTCGGCGCTCGAGACGGATCAGCCCGCTCTCATCCTGCCGCCGCTTCAATTCCTCAACGATCCCCTCCGGGACAGCGGCCGGGTCCTCCCCGCGGCACACGAGCCTCGAAACGCCAATTGTTGATTGGATTGATCGCCAGCGCTGGACGCCAAGGTCGATCGCCACGAAAACGTATCCGGGATAAAGCGGCGAAGCGACCGTATCAACCCGGCGCGCATGCCGCCGTTTCGTAAGATAAAGAGGGAGATAGACTTCGAAGCCTTGACGGCCAAGATGCAGGCTCGCCTTAGTCTCGCGATGGGGGCGGGTTTGAGCGACGTACCAGCGTGGCGAGTAAGGACCGCTCATTCTACCGTCCCGTGAGGATTCATCCGTGTGTAATTGCTAACGCGGCCCGGTCGTGAACGTCAAGCTTCAAACCAGGAGGCGCAACAAGAGATCGGCCGCGCGCCGACCTCTGCTCGACGCAGGCGGCGGCCTGAGTTCGTCATCTTGGTCTTGGCCTGGGTGGTCGCCCGGCCGCATAGCCTTACCCGACGACTGATGCGGCCGGTGAGCAAAGACACGTTGCTGAAGGTGCCACCAAACAATGGAATACTTTATGTGATATTAGAGCAACAGTGTGTGATATTTGAGCAACAGTGGAGTTTTAAGTCACTTCCCGGGTGGTGTAACGCGGCCGAGCAATCCGCTGCGCTCCAGGCTGCCAAAGGGTGCCGTCTTTTGGTGGATCGCCGAGGTCCTGTGCCTTCGTCGACTTCCACAAAGACCATCGATCGAAGGTCCACTCCACCAATCCGCTCAGCGCCTCATCGGCGAGATCAAGCCCCGAACTGATGTGGTCGGCATCTCCCCCTAACCAAGGCGCCCCATTACCAGCTCATCGGCGCTATCTGGTTGGAACGGAAGATGAATGAGGCGGTCCAGAGTGCCCGCCACGCGACCCTCGATACCAATCGCTCCATTCAGCGATGATCCATCCGATCGTCAACCTGCCCGCTGTGGCAGCGTGATGATCGACTCGCCCCGCCGGAGGCCTCGCCGCTCTTACACCACTCCGTTTGGACATGTCTTTTTCCGAATTCTGCCATAATACACGGGCAAGCAATCGAAAATGGAGAGCCAAAGCCGGTCCGGGCGCGACTAACCGCCCGGTTCTGAGCTAATGACGGCCGGGGACCCCTGACTAGAATTCTGGTTACAAACGAGGGTTGAAGGGTAACCTCAGCCCTCGCGTCGTACGTAGTCTGCAGGCACCTAACGGGTGAGGGATGCTTCACCCGAATGGCGGTAGCATGAAAAAGCATTGCGAAACATCCTGTTCCGAATGATTACTGATCCACGGCGCGTTCGGTTTTGCAGCCTGAGCGCCAGCAGAGAATCAAGGCAGGGGACGAATTTCAGTGGCAGCGTCCTCAACTATCTCGTTCGAGGGCGGCCATTCATTGGCCGGCTGCTTGCGGCAATTCTGTTGCTCGCGGTCTTTATCGGCGCAGTTTGGCTTCAACGCGAGCCGCTGCTGCGCGGCGCGGCCGACCTCTGGATTCTTTCCGATCCCGTGACTCATTCGGATGTAGTTGCCGTCCTCGGTGGCGATCTTGAAGTGCGGGCGTTCGTCGCGGCCGAGTTTTACGAAAAAGGTCTGGTCGCTAAGGTGCTCGTCTCTCAGGTGCCAGAGAAACGCTCCAGCATAATCGGCGCTATTCCAGGGCACACCGAACTAAACCGAAGGCTGCTTCTAGGGCTTGGAGTGCCGGACGCTGCGATCGGAACGTTCGGGCATGCAAACAGGAACACGAAAGATGAAGCGGTTGCTCTGAGGGATTGGGCCGATCGGCACGGCGTCTCGCGGATCATCATCCCGACCGAAGTTTTTGCCGCTCGCCGCGTCCGGTGGATTTTCAGTCGTGAGTTTGCTGGAAGCTCGGTGCGTCTCGAAATCCCTTCGTTTGAACCGCCGCACTACAGTCGCGCAGAATGGTGGAAGACTGAGGCAGGCATGATCGCCTTCCAGAATGAAATTATGAAATATCTTTATTACCGTCTCAAATATTGAACAGGCTCGATGGTTACTTCAGGGCGCGAAGGTCGAATCGACGGGGCATGTAAAGAAGACCCGTCTTGCTCCGGCCGAAAACCCGCGTGATTGGCCAGGTTCCGTCCAGCTCGAGAGGACAATGTTGTGCCAATGGCCGACACTTGTTGGCTTGCTGCTGGCAGTTGCCCTTGTACAGCCTTCCAATGCTAAGACGCGAATTGCTGGAGATGAGGGCGGTCTGTTGGGGGACTACCTGCTCAGGTTCGCGGCTATGCGCGATTCGGGGGAGCAGGTCATGATTGATGGAAGCTGTTTATCTGCCTGCACCCTCGTAACGGCCCTAATCCCGAGAAATAAAATCTGCATCACCGAACGAGCAATGCTTGGCTTCCATGCTGGTTGGTTTGAAACCAAGTCGGGGGAAGGAACCAGCAGCCCAACAGGCACGGGGGTGCTCTATGCGATGTATCCGCCTATCATCCGACGTTGGATCGCTCGTCAGGGCGGCCTCGGAAAACGCATGATCGTTCTCGAAGGACGCGAGCTGGCGGCCATCTATCAACATTGCAAATGACCTCGTACCGATCGTGGAGAATTGCTGGACCTCGTGCAGTCCTGAGCCGCTTTCGCGATACCTGGGATCCCGTCTCGACCCGAGGATCGGGAGGTGGGTGGTCGCCAGGGAGCGAACCCGGGCCGGTGTTGGTGATCAGTAACCCATTGGCGCTAAAGTCGAAACGTTTGGGTTCTGCTGCAACATGTCGAATGCATTGTGTGCTCTCCTTGCAACACAAGCTCCAAATGCGCTGACTGCCAATCGGTTATCCTTGACGCCCCATAAGAGATCTATGACACACTGTATTTGAAAATTTGTCAGCAGATCTGGGAGGACCCAAATGCTACGATTTCTGATTGGCATTGCCATCTGCGCAGCGATGCTGGTGGCTCAAATACCGTTCGGGTTTGCGCAGCATGCGGTCTCACCGGTGCAGCCGGTGGCCATTGGTCCAGCACAGGATGCGATCCCTGGTCCAGCCATTTTGGAGGCCTTCAAGGCCTACCCGAAAGGGGGCGACCAGCTCAGCAAGGTCATTGAGGATCTCATTGTGAGCGACCCCCAGCTCGCCCCCGGCCTGGCCAAGCATTTGCAAACGGCAGCGGGTTTGAACAAGGAACAAAAGCGGGCGGCATTCCTTGGGCTTGCTGCGGCCTTGAATTGGTTACAAATTCGGGCGCAGGCTCCTCCTCGTGATGAGGAGGAGTTTTGCATCGATGACGACGAGACACGTCCGCCTGACGAGAGACGGCGCCGCCCTTGTTTACCTTTGTGGCCGCCAGTCCTGGGTGCCTTGATCGTCGGCGGGGGTATATTCTGCATTGCCTTCTGTTTCGAGGACAAGCCAGTTAGCCCGTAGCGATCTTAGCGGCCCGCGGCGAGGTCCGCGGGCCAACTGTCGAGGCGTCGCCGATGCCCGGTCTGCATGTGACTCGCCGGGTCCGGTCTCAGCGAGGCTTAATTCTTGCTCGGAGAGCAAGCATCTGGAGGCGCGCGTAACGTTGCGGCTAAGCCACGCCTCTTTCCGGAGTGCGCGGCTTTATGTTGTCGGTCAGGAGCTAGTGCATGTCACAAGGCTGGCGTTTTATTAAGCTGGCGGCGCTAGTTCCGTTGCTGGCGGGATTGGTCGGCTGTGCAGGCGACCTGTCCAAGTCCTCCCAAACCGCGCCATCCGCAAGTACGGCCTCCTCGGAGTCAACCATGGCGTCGGCCCAAGCCGTGCGGTCGTCAGCTACGCTTTCCTCGCCGATGGCATCTTCGCTGGCACACGCAGAGGTTTTGGATGACGCAACAGATTACAGAATCACTTCCCAGGATATTCTTCAAGTTGCCATTTTCCAAGTTCCGGACTTGGATCGAACAGTCCGAGTTGACGGAAGCGGTTTCGTGTCTCTGCCCCTCGATCGGCCGTGTCCCGGTTCGAGGTAAGACGCTATTGCAAGCCCAGGATGACATTTCCGCACGATATGCCAAATCGTATCTGCAATCTCCGCAGGTGACTGTGTCTCTGGTGAGGTCGGGCCAACGCGTCACCGTCAACGGTGCAGTGAAAAGTCCAACCGTTTTGACCATTGAGGGTACGGTTACCTTGACATGGCCATTGCACAGAGCGGCGGATTGTCTGACCTCGGCAACTCAGAACGCATTCACGTTGCTCGCACGACGACGGGTCAGGAAGTTGAAGATCGGGTCTATAACTTAGATGATATTCATGCGGGAAGAGCGCCGAATCCCGTGCTTCGTGGCGGCGACATCGTAATCGTGGAAGAACTCGACAACGAGACTGGCCCTCAAGAACGTCAAGGATGTCCTGCCGTTTGCAGCTTTAGGCGGCTTCCTTCTCTCCGACGAACTAGCAAAACGAGACATGACCCCGGTCGCTGAGGAAAACGGATTGCAACTCTACCGGTACCGTTATGCTTGGAGCGATCCGTTTTATGTAGGAGTCTTGGCACAAGAGGTTCTTGAGGTCGCTCCCAGCGCCGTGTTGCGTGGCGCGGATGGATATCTTCGCGTGGATTATGCCCGGCTGGGGCTCCGATTGCAGCCCTGGGACGATTGGATTGCCTCGCATGCCAAACTCAAAAATCCCGCTGAGGTCCCATAAGGCGCGGCGGTGATGTTTAGATGTTTTTCAGAGTGTGCGTCCAAGCATTGATAGCCTGCGCTCTGGTAAACCGAGCACTGAGCATATCCCGTGCGCGTGCCCCCATCGCGGAGCATACTTCGGGCGCATCTCTCAACCTCTTCAATTCGAGCGCAAGACTTTTTCCATCCCCCTGTTCGATCACCAACCCGCACTGATGCTGCGATACAAGCTTAGCAAGCTCGCTCTGGGTTGAGGTAATCGCTATGATCGCACGGCCAACAGCCGCTATTCCGTAGAACTTACTCGGGAATAACAGCCCTTCGAATTCTGGCTTATGGGATAACCAGTGCACATCGGCTACGGAAAGAGAATAGGGAAGGTCAGTTTCGCTTTGGTATGGCATGAACCGGAATAGCTGCGTCAGCCCGCGTTTTTCAACCATCTGCTTCAATGCGTCGTACTGTGCTCCGCCACCAACGCACAAGAACACAATTTGGCGATCAACAAGCTCAGCTGATGCTGAAAGTATTGTGTCAATGTCATGCGCTCGCCCAAGATTTCCTGAGTAGCCGACCACGAACTTGTCCTCGAGCCCCCACGCCTGTCTGAGTGGATTTTCGCGTGGTGGTATGGGAGAGAGAGCGCGATCGTCAACCCAATTATTAATGACCCGGATGCGTTCCTTTTTGACGCCCAAAGTTGAGACCTGTTCTGCCATCGCGTTGGCGATGACGACATTGCAATCGGCAGCCCTTAACGATCGATCGCGGAATCTTTTGATGATCTTGGCCACGATCGGCGTGATAAAAGGCGTCCCCACCGCAAGCGCGACTTCGGGGTAAAGATCCTGCAGCCAATTCACGATACGGCAACCCTTGCGCCGCGCAATTGGACCAGCGAGTACGCCAAGCATTGGGGGATCGGTCATGGGTATGATTGTGTCACCAGCGCGCGCCAGCTTCAGTAAGGTGACCGCCATTAGAACATAAAAGGAGATGTAGTCGATTGAGCGGCCCAGAAGCGTCGTGCGCCCAAATCGAGTTCCCGCCAGCCGGTGCACCTTTACTCTACCGCGGACTTCAAACGCGGGAAGACGTGCATCCGGATCGTCATAGCGCTGTCGGCTGGTAAGGATCAGAATGTCATGCTCGTTGGCCAGCGCAAAGGCAAGATCGCTGAGGAGTCGGCTGGTCGCTGACTGATCGGGATGAAAATAGCGATTTATGAAAATGAGCCGCGGCGATGATCTGGACACGAGCGTGTTCTAACGTTTTTCGGCAGGCCTAGCCGTTGATCACTGAGAGCGGACTGGTGTTTCGTGTTTACGGTGCGACTTCGAAGGTAGTCGAAGATGTAAAGCGGCTCTGCAAGCCGGTGAAGCGCACGCATATGAACTCGCGCGGCATGCCGGATGTCAATAGTGGATTAGCCATCACCGCTACGATAAGATGTTCTAGATATTCACGGATGCGCCAGTCCTCCACTCAGACATCGGGCTCGCGGGGGAGTAGAGATTGATCGATTTGCACTGCCATCTCTTGCCTGGGATTGATGACGGCTCGAAGAACTTGGCCATGTCTCTCGAGATGGCCCGCCTGGCCTGCGCAGACGGCATAACCACGGTCGTCTGTACGCCGCATATTCTGCCCACCGTCTACGAGAATACGGGGCCTGAGATCAAAGCGAGCTGTGACAATGTTGCAACAGGAGCTCTTGAAAGAAGGCATTCCGTTGGATCTCTTGAGCGGCGCCGATGTCCACATCGTACCTGATCTCCTGCCGCGGCTAGGCGACGGGCGAATTATAACGTTGGCTGATTCACGCTATCTATTGCTGGAACCGCCTCACCATGTCATGCCACCGCAATTTGAGGAATGCATCTTCAGGTTACAGTCGGCAGGCTATGTTGCAATTTTGACACATCCCGAACGTCTTTCCTGGATAGAGTCGCAATTTCCTTTAATCCGACGTATGGTTAATGCGGGCCTTTGGATCCAGCTGACGGCGGGTTCGCTGACGGGACGGTTCGGGCGGCGCCCGCGCTATTGGGCCGAGCGGATGTTGGACCAGGGCCTGTGTCATGTGATCGCAACGGATGCACACGACACTTCCACGCGGCCGCCACACCTCACGAGGGCCAAGGACATCGTGGAGCACCGGCTTGGCGCAGCGGAGGCCGCCAACATCTTTCTCATTCGGCCGAAGGGGGTGATCGACAACCTAAGTCCGGCAATGGTTCCAGCTTTGCCAGGGGATTATGCGAGCCAGCGATCTACACAGGGTGGCTGGAGAGCACTGGCTCAACGGTTTCGGCTGCGGCTGGGTGTGAACTGATCATTGACGAGCAACCAAATCTGTCACTGAGCTAGAGACAGCGGCTGGTCATACATGAACGCACCGGATTTCAACTTTGGTCCTGAGCGGCGCGATCGCGGATTGCCGACGCCCATTATTCGGGGTGGTCACGACATGGCCTCGGCAATGGGACCGATTCCGGCAATGGGACCGAGTGTCGAATCAACGGCAGCTGAGCCCGAAGGGCTCAACCTTCGCGATGAATTTTTCAAAATTATTGGTCTGGCCATAAAGCATCGTTGGCTGGTGCTCGCGTGTTGCCTAAGCGGTCTCTTCATTGGTTTTATGGTTACGTTTACGACGACGCCCATCTATCGGGCCACCGCCATCATAAAAGTCGATCCGGAAGCAGCGAGAGTTGTTAAGCTCGACACGGTCGATACCGGACAGGTTGGAGATATTTATCGTTTCTATCAAACTCAGAAGGAACTTTTGAAAAGTCGTTCTTTGGCAGAACGTGTTGCCAGCAATTTAGATCTTCGGGATGACGCGGGTTTTGTCAGTCCGCGGGAAACCTCGTCGTGGGGAAGATTGATGCAAGTGATCTTTCCCGCCAAGCCAGAACAGAAGCCGGATTTGGCGCAACGTAAGGCTCGCTGCGGCTGGTTTAATTCAAGCTGGCTTGATGGTGAACCAAGCTCCTAATTCCAGTCTTATGACGATTTCATTCGACGGCCCGGATCCAGGGTGGGCGCAGAAGATTGCCAACGCTGTGGCGGACGGATTCACTGAAGCCAATTTGGAGCGCCGTTATGGAACGACCACATACGCGCGGAAGTTTATCGAGGAAAAACTAGAAGAGCTTAAAGTCAAGCTCGAGGAATCCGAAAAGGCGCTGGTCGCCTATGAAGACAAGGAGCAAATCATCACCACTGGGGGCAAGGACCAGCAGCCCATGGCTGATTCGGACCTCCTTTCCCTCAACGCTGCGCTTCAGCAGGTGCGGACGGAGCGTATTAAGGCGCAGGAGCTTTGGGAGCACGGGGCCCAGAAGGGACTTTCATTGCCCCAGATTCTCAACGACAAATCCATCGCAGCGCTGAGGGAGAAGCGTACGGGCCTGGCTGCCGATTATCAGGATCGGCTTCAGACATACAAGCCAGATTACCCTGACATGCGCAGATTGAGGGCTCAGATCGCTCAGTTCGATGCTGAGATTGACCGTGCTGTAACTGTCATCAAAAATTCGCTTAAGGTGCAACATGAATCTTTGCAGCAGCAGGAGCAGTTCTTACTAAAAAGCATTGAGGAAGCACGCGCAAAAGTGCTGGAGTCGCGAAATAAAAACATTCAAAGGCAGATCTTGCAGCGGGAGGCCGATAGCACGCGGACGCTTTATGACGGGCTCCTGCAGCAATACAAGGATCTCGGTGTGACGGGAGCGACAGGCGCGAACAACATCGCGGTCATAGATCGCGCGCACAGGCCGGGCGCGCCGTACAAACCCGACCTACAGAAAAATCTGCTCATTTGGTTTGCGCTCGGATTGTTCGCTGCTGGGGCAGCGGTCGCAGGGCGCGAGATCTTGGATGACACATATAAATCGCCCGAGCAGATTGAAGATCAACTTGGGTTAGCCGTGTTGGGCCTTATCCCGAAAGTCAAAGGCGATATATTTGAAAGCTTGCGAAACTCGCCGGTTTCGGCGATCAGCGAATCGTTTCGATCCTTGCGTACAGCTTTGCAGTTTTCTACGTCCAATGGCCTGCCAAGGTCCTTGGTGGTAACCAGCACGAGCGCGGGCGAGGGCAAATCGACCACTTCGGTTGCGCTGGCGATGACTTTCGCGCAGCTTGGGATGCGGGTGCTGCTTATCGACGCAGACCTGCGCAATCCGTCGGCCCACCGAGTGCTTGGCCGCGAAGCGGCGAGCGGCTTAACAAATTTCCTCGTCGGCGGCGTCAACGCGCGAGAAAGTTTGCAAGCGACGGATGTTCCGGGCATGTCCTTCATGGCTACGGGACCCCTGCCACCTAATCCGGCAGAACTGTTAGCCGGCCAAAACATGGCGAGGCTGTTGTCGACCGCCAGTGAAAATTTTGATCTCGTCATCATTGATGCGCCTCCCATCCTGGGCCTCGCCGACGCGCCGCTGCTTGCCAGCCTCGCGGCGGGCACCCTACTCGTGCTTGGCGCGGGCGAATCGCGACGAGGGGTAGTCAAGGTCGCATTGAAGCGGCTACATTTTGCTCGAGCACAGATGATCGGTGCCGTATTGAACAAGTTTGATCTTCGCGCGGCCAATTACGCATATCACAGTTCTCCCTATGGCTCCCTCGAATATTATGGTTCCGGGAGTAAGCAGCTGCAAAAGCCAGGCGCTAACGAAGCCTGAACATGTCAGGGCCGAGAGGTATTGATCTTGCTCTCGATCTGGCGCGGATGCCAGCACTCGCGAAAACACTAGAAGAGCCTCCGCTTCCGGCTGATATTTTTGATGTCATGCAGATTGCGGCAGGCTCGCCGGGGGCTTGCCAACGGGCTGCACAGGAAACTGGGCAACCGGCTGGGGTTGTCGTCGACGCCGCGAGGTTCTATCTGCAGCAAGTCTTGTTACGGGACGATGCGGATCCATACCGGGTGCTTGGCCTTCCACCAGGCGCTTCGCGCGAAGCGGCTCGGCGCCATTTGGGATGTCTCCTTCAGTGGCTCCATCCCGATGTGAATACAGATTGGGATTCTGTTTATGCTGGACGCGTTCTTAAGGCCTGGCGTGAGATCTCAGCCAATAGCGATTCTTCCCGCCCGTTAAATTCACGTTCTCACGTGCTCGGAGGACCACGGGTGAACTCGCGTGCAACAGTGCGGATGCCCTGGATAGAAAAGTCACGAGATAAGACCAAAGCGCACCGGAAACGTGTGCGCATGCGGGTCGCCAAGCCCGTTGTTGCACTGGCGGCCGCCGCATTGCTGGTGGCGGTGATTGTTGCGGTCTACGCCACCCAACCCGGTTAGTGCCGAAGATTTCTTATGCATATTCATCCGGTTTTCGCTCGGAATACGAAGCTGCAACAATCGCAATTTCCTTGGTTGCAACGGTGTGGGCAACCTACCAGAAACTCGCCGCTCGAACGCTGTGAGAGTTGGTAAAAAATGTCTCAGACGCGACCTTCACATCCCGTTGCCAGGCCGAGCAGCGCTGAGATCGGCAATAGCCGAACGGCGGTTCACAACGACGGTAGCACCGCACCTTCGGGAAGCTGGCTGAGGAAGACCATCCGTGTGCTTCTGCTCTTGGTTTTCTTGCTGCCGCGGTTTTTATTGTCGCTGACACAGCCGGACACAATTTGGCAGCCTCCAAACCAGAGGTAGCTCTGCGGGTTGCTCCCTGGCATCCGATTGCGCTGGGGGAGCAGGCGCAGAGGGAAGTGAGCACTAGGCTTGGCTTGGCTGAGGACCTCGCGCGGCGGGCGCTTCTGTCAGATCCTCTGGACTCGCGTGCGCTCTCCTTGCTCGGAGCCGCCGCTGAGCGCGAAGGAGATTTTGCTCGTGCGGAAACGCTCATGTCTCTGGCGGCGGCCCGAAGCTGGAGGAATTCTGCGCCCCATTTTTGGTTGTTCGCACAAGCGATCCGCCGCGGCAAATTCGATCGAAGCACTCGCGCAGGCCGACGGTTTGCTGCGCGTCTCTTCGGACAATTCGGCAATGATGTTTCCAATACTGACATTACTGGGAGCAGATCCCCGTGGTATCACGGCCCTTCAAGATGCTTTGGCGAGCAAACCACCGTGGCGGAGTTCGTTTTTAAGTCAAGCAGTGGTCCAGGGATCAGGCGATTTTTTGATGACGCAGTTGTATCAGTCGTTGATTCGCAGCAGTCAGCCACCGACATCGCTTGAGATGAAGCCCTACCTCGATCGGTTGATCCAAATGGGGCGCTTCGAGGAGGCGTATGAGAAATGGCGCGTGACAAATTCACAGGCTGAGACGACCGCGCGCTATCCTTACAATGGCAATTTCGACGTTCCACTTGATGGGTCGCCGTTTAACTGGGTCTTTGATTTTGTGTCGGGCGCAGAAGTCGATCTCACTAAGGCGCCCGATCGAGAAGGCTCTCACGCCTTGCGGATCCAATTTTCAGGGGCACGGACGACACTTGGCCGTGTTGGCCAGCTGCTCATGTTGCCGCCAGCGAGCTACCAACTAGAAGTTGCCGTCAAGGCCGACGATCTGCGGACACAGAGAGGCCTGGTCTGGCAGATTTCCTGCGCCGAATCCCGCTCGGTTTTGGGGGAGACCAGCCCGGTGCGGGGCACGAGACCCTGGACCGAACTAAAACTCGACTTCAGTGTCCCATCATCTGGTTGTAGTGCCCAGTGGCTAAAGCTGATCCTTCTTGCCCGAACGGCACCGGAAAGCGAAATCGAGGGTGAGGTCTGGTTTCAAAGGTTTCGCGTTACTCCCGAGGGCGCACCCCTGGAACCAAGAGCGACATCAACGAAATCAGACGCCAGAGGCTTCTGAGAATGACATCTCGAACAGACGGATACGTGCAGGCGCCGTTTTGATTTGTGAGCGGTGTTAGCTCCATAAACTCTGCAGAAAGACCGAAGGCCCGATCCGTTGAGTCTATCATCTTCACCTACCTTGTCGAATTTGGCGCGAAGGCGTGAGCATTCTTCTCCAGCCGCCGTGGGCAACGTTGCAGACGTGGCTTATGCGGGGCTGGTTTTATTCGTTGTGTTCGTGTCGCTGATTTGCGGTGGCGGCACGCGACAGGGACTGTGGTCGGATGCCCTCGTACAGATCGTGAGTTTGCCGCTCCTTGCGGTCGCTTCTCTCAGACTCAAGGCGCGCGCGAGCCCATCGGAGTTTCGGCTGGCGTTATTTCTAATCGGCGCAGTTATGGTGGTACCAGTTCTGCAACTGGTCCCCCTTCCCCCTTGGATCTGGACGATCCTGCCGGGAAGAGCGGAGGTGGCCGAGGCCTACACAGCGGCGGGCGTACCCCTCCCGTTCCTGCCTATTAGCTTGGAGCCGCTGGCCACGCTGCGCAGTCTCTTGTCACTGTTACCAGCTGTTGCGGTGTTTCTCGGCGTGCTGAGCTTGCGCAAGGAGGTGGAGTTCCGCTGGGTTCTCCTGCTCATCTTCGGGGTTGCGGTCGTCGGAGCGGGCCTTGAATTGCTGCAACTGGCCGGGGGCGTCCACAGCCCCCTGCGCTTTTATGAAATCACGAATGTGCATCGTGGGGTGGGTTTTTTTGCAAACAGCAACCATCAGGCGGCGTTCTTGTATGGGACCATAGGATACGCAGCGATCTGGGCTAGCTTGGCTCGCCGGGACCGGAGCGGTAAGTTTGCGTTTCACCTCACAGTCGCTGCAATATTGGTCGTGGCCATTGTCATTGGCCTTGTTGCGACGCAATCCCGCTTCGGTGTCTTGTTAGGCTTGGCCGCCGGATTTTGCAGCATACCACTGGTGGCAGGTCTTGCCAGCGAGGCAAACCGAGGGCGGATCGTGAAAATCGCGGTTGTCGTCAACGGGCTCGCGCTTCTGCTAGCGTTTCTTTTCGGGTTTGCTGGTTTCGCCGACCGCATATCGGCGGCACTGAGTTCCGACCTGCGTTGGCCGGTCGCAAGAATCACTTGGAAAGCCGCGATGGACCATTTTCCATTTGGCAGTGGTATTGGCACATTTGCACCGATCTACCAGCGCTATGAACCAGTCCATTATTTGGCGGAGACGTATGTCAATAGGGCGCACAATGACTGGCTAGAGGCGTGGCTTGAGGGCGGAGTAGCCAGTGCGGCGGTGATATGCGCGCTTCTGAGCTGTTATGTTTTTCTCGCGTATCGAAGCTGGCGCCCGGCCGACCCAAATGCCCGCCTGGTTGCGTACGCGCGCGCGGGATCAGTCTGTGTCGCGCTTCTCGTGGTGCATTCGTTACTCGACTACCCCTTACGGACGACCGCTCTGACCGTGATGCTCGCCATTAGCTGCGCCTTCATGATCCGAGCCTATCTTGCTGTTCCGCGACACGTGTGACACAAGATCGAACTGCTCTTTGTGCTGGCGTTTGCGACCGCTCGCCGCCTTGTGAGGCGGCAAAGAATCCGGGGATTTCACCCGGACTGCGGTAGCTTTGGAAGAGGGCGCTGGGCGAGTGTAGGCGCCCTTTGGCATCACGGCGCACCTGAGGTATCCGTCCGTCGCCTTAGAGGGCGGAACGTGGGTTTCGAAACTGCTTGCTCAAAAAGAACAACGGCCTGCGGAAGTGCGGAAGCATTGAGCCTTGATCGTGAATTGGTCGCAGCCAACATGAGCGTTGGTCAACCCGCTATCTGGAAGGGTCCCACGGCACACGAACGATCCGTGCTGCGGCCTCGCCGAATTCCGCGGCCTGCTCAATACGTGTTGTACGGCGCGTTTGGTACTTTGGTTGCACTTATCGTTTCGACGCTGTTCGTTCTTTTCGGCATTGGGATGTCGCGGCGGGACGAAGATGTAGCGTTTACCACAGCGTCAGCCTCGTTGCTTGCCATCCTGATTGGTTTCGTTGTCACCCGACGTCTGTTAAGCTATCCGCTGCTACGAACCTATATGTACGTTGCGATGACGTTTGTCAGCACGTTCATTCTTGTAGCTACCGGTTTGAAGCTCTTGCGGATCGAATTTTCCAGTCCACAACACTTTCTTGCCATGGTCGTGATTATCGCGCTGGTGGAGTTATTTTTCTATATCAACAGGCATGCAACGCCGCTGCATATGGCCATCGTTCCAGGTGTGACGAGCCTCCCCGCCCTGCCAAAGGGAGTATTTCGGTCGGTCTCGTTTACCCGTTTGGCTACAGTTCCCGGCGGTAACCTAAATTATAGCGGCGTCATTGCGGATTTCGGCTCTGATCTTGCGCCCGAGTGGGAGCACTTTCTGGCTAATGCGGCTCTTCAGGGCATTCCTGTGTATCACGTGAAGCATTTTAGCGAATCTGTTACAGGACGAGTTGCCGTCGATCATTTGCGTGAGAACACGTTCGGCGCTGTCGTTCCGGCGCTGATTTACCCACAGTTCAAGCGTACCCTCGATTTTTTGAGCGCTTTGCTCATCTTTCCCGTTGTCGCTGTGATAATTGGTATTTGCGGTTTGCTGATCAAACTCGAGACACCTGGCCCAATCTTCTTTCGTCACTCTCGCACGGGACTGGGCGGTCGACCGTTCACGATTGTGAAGTTGCGGACGATGATCGCAACTCATAACGGCAATGATTACACGTTGCCAGACGATGAACGGATTACCCGAGTCGGCCGGCTCTTGCGCGACTATCGGCTTGATGAGCTGCCGCAGATCATCAATATTCTGCGCGGGGACATGAGTTGGATCGGTCCTCGGCCAGAGGCGGTAGCGCTCGCCGAGTGGTACGAGCGGGAAGTGCCATTCTATGTCTATCGGCACATTGTACGGCCTGGCCTCAGCGGTTGGGCGCAGGTGCACCAGGGTAACGTTGCGGCAGTCGACGCCGCACGGCTGAAACTCGAATACGACTTTTTCTATATCAAGCATTATTCATTTTGGCTCGACATCGTGATTGTCATAAAGACACTGCGCACAATCTTTACACGCTTCGGCTCGCGCTAGTCATTTAGGACCGGTAATAAGTAAGTAGTTCGCCGACTAGCTGGGTTCCCTACAGGCAAACTTGATATGTGCGGCATCGTAGGTGTTTATGCTTACCGCTCGACCACAGGGGCGGTGGATCGAGACGAACTCGTTCGCATCCGCGACCACATGGCTTTGCGCGGTCCGGACAGTAGCGGAGAGTGGTACTCAGCTGATGGCCGCATCGGTTTTGGGCATCGGCGGCTCACGATCATCGATCTTTCATCGCGCGGCGCTCAGCCGATGCAGACAACCGACGGCAAGCTCGTCGTTACGTTCAACGGCGAAATTTACAATTATCGGGCTCTGCGATCCGGACTAGAGGCTAAGGGTTATGTATTTTTCAGCAATTCGGATACCGAAGTGCTGCTGCACCTCTATGCCGAGCGAGGCCCGGACATGCTGCGCGCGCTGCGAGGCATGTTCGCGTTTGGCATTTGGGACTCAGAACAGCGGCAGCTGTTCTTGGCCCGTGATCCATATGGGATCAAGCCGTTGTACTACTCGGACGACGGCTCAACGTTGCGCTTTGCTTCTCAGGTCAAGGCCCTAATGGCAGGGGGCGGGGTTTCAAGGGATCCGGACCCCGCCGGATGGGTTGGGTTTTACCTATTTGGCAGCGTGCCAGAGCCCTTCACGACATACCGTGAAGTACGCGCCCTACCGGCCGGGTCATTCGTGCGCGTCGACCAGGGCGGGATTGGTGCGCCGATCCAGTATCATTCAATTGCCAAAACCTATAGCAGAGCTCAGCAGATGCCGGCCCCAGCTTCGGCGCAACGACCGGTCTCGGCTCTGGTCCGGGAAGCTCTTCTAGACAGCGTTCGTGACCACCTCGTCTCTGATGTTCCGGTCGGCGCCTTTCTATCTGCGGGAGTTGATTCTGGGAGCCTGGTCGCTTTGATGCGCGAGGCTGGGCAGCAAAATATTCAGACCGTGACCTTAACGTTCGATGAATTTCGCAACACGCCAAATGACGAGGCGCCTGAAGCCGCGGCGGTGGCGGATCTTTACGGCACCCAGCACACGCGGCGTGTCGTCAGTGAAGACGAGTTTCGATCGGACCTGCCGATTGTCATGGAAGCCATGGATCAGCCGACGATTGATGGCATCAACGTTTGGTTCGTAAGTAAGGCAGCCCACGAGCTCGGTCTTAAGGTGGCGATTTCAGGGCTCGGTGGTGACGAACTCTTTGGCGGCTATCCGTCGTTTCGCGATGTTCCACGCTGGGTGCGCTGGATGCGTGCGCCGTCATCCATCCCTTTTTTCGGTCAGGTCGTGCGCCGTGCGTTTCGCAGAATTGACGGAGAGAAATTTGGGCTTGGTCCTAAGGCCGCCGGGCTCGTTGAATTCGGGGGGAGCTACGCGGGAGCCTATCTCCTGCGGCGAGGTCTATTCATGCCCTGGGAGCTACCCGAAGTACTCGGTGAGGATCTCGCGCGGGAAGGGCTCGAGCGACTGGATCCGATCAACCACATCCGCCGCACGCTGATGCCCGATCCCGTGCAGCCGTTCGCACGAGTGGCCACACTCGAAGCCTCGTTGTACATGCGGAACCAATTGCTGCGGGATACCGATTGGGCAAGCATGGCGCATTCGCTGGAGGTTCGCGTACCGCTCGTGGATGCCGTGCTCTTAGCGAATGTCGCGGGCGTGGGACTCGGGATGAATCAGCCAAGCAGCAAGGCTCTATTGGCGGAAGCGGCACGGCCGGCACTCCCCGGCAAGAACCGGCGCCCCAAGACCGGGTTTGTGGTGCCCATTGCGAAGTGGATCGAGAAACAGCAACAATCGCTGATCTCGGAGTGGAAGCGCATTCCTCTGTTGCGATCGCCTCAATGCCACTGGTCGCGACGTTGGGCGTACTCCATCGCACAGGGGGCTTGAGCCGTGCGGTTGCTCGCTCTCGTGCCGGAGGCGTTCGGCGGATTTGGCGGGATTGCGGTCTACAATCGTGATTTCCTAACCGCGCTTGCTGAATTGAGGCTGTTGTGAGAAGGTCACGGTACTGCCGCGCCTCATACGTCATGCGCCTGCCACGTTGCCGATGGGAATCGAACTGCTCGAGAAAGCCGCCAACAGCAGAGTGCGTTATGTGTATGAGTTGGCGCGGGTGCTGGCAAAGCGTGAGAGGTACGACGTTGTTCTATGCGGACACGTCAATCTGCTGCCGTTTGCCGAGATCGCACGACGCGTACTGCGCGCGAAACAGGTGCTGCTGATCTACGGGATCGATGCGTGGACCCCCACTGGTCGGCGCGTAAGCGATCGCTTAGTGACGTGCACCGATCTCGTGATTTCGATCAGCCAATTCACCAAAGAACGCTTCTTGTCTTGGAGCAGCGTTCACGACGGCCAGGTCCATTTGCTGCCGAATGCGGTTCATCTGGAGGAATATGGGATCGGTGAAAAGCCTCATTACCTCGAGCAGCGCTACGGTCTTGAGGGCAAGAAGGTGCTGATGACATTGGCACGCCTGCAACAGAGCGAGCAGCAAAAAGGATTAGACGAGATGCTCGAGCTTCTTCCCGAGCTTTTGGCCGAGGAAGAAAATCTAAGCTACCTGATAGCCGGAGACGGCGACGACAGACTACGGTTAGAGCGCAAGGCGGCCTCGCTCGGGGTCCACAGGCATGTGGTGTTCGCCGGGCGTGTGCCTGAAGCGGAAAAGGCAGATCATTACCGTCTCGCCGATGTCTTTGTCATGCCCGGGCGCCAGGAGGGTTTTGGTTTCGTCTTTCTGGAGGCAATGGCTTCGGGAATTCCTGTCGTCGCCAGCAGCTTGGATGGCAGCCGCGAAGCTGTGCTGTACGGAGAGCTTGGTGAAATGGCGGACCCGGACGATCGCGAAGCGCTGAAGGCGGCCATCCGCCGGGCTCTTCGTCGGCCGCGGCAGATACCCGATGGGCTTGCGTTTTTCTCGTACGAGAGATTTCGCGAGCGCTTGGGAGACATTATGGGCGGCCTGAGGGTTGAAAGCATTTCCGCCGCATGAAGACGGCCTTGATCTGCGGGGTATCGGGTCAGGACGGCGCTTATCTTGCTAAACTGCTAGTCGATAAGGGATATCGTGTCTTCGGCACGTCACGCGATGCCCAGACTGCCAACTTCGCCAATCTGCATCGGCTTTCGATCGTCGATTACGTCGAGCGGGAGTCGATGGTGCTCACGGACTTTCGCAGCACGCTGCAGACAATTGCGAAGGCCAGACCGGATGAAATCTACAACCTGGCCGGCCAAAGCTCGGTTGGGCTCTCATTTCAACAGCCCGTCGAAACGATGGACAGCATCAGCGTTGGTACGCTTAACCTGCTGGAGGCCGTGCGCTTTTTGGGATCAGAAATTCGCGTGTATAATGCAAGCTCAGGTGAATGTTTCGGCGAAACCGGAACTGAAGGCGCTTCGGAACAAACACCATTTCGCCCACGCAGTCCCTACGCCGTGGCGAAAGCAGCCGCACATTGGGCAGTCGTTAATTATCGTGAGGCCTACGGCCTGTTCGCTGCCAATGGCATTCTCTTCAACCATGAATCCCCGCTCCGGCCCGAACGCTTCGTGACGAAAAAGATCGTTCGCGCCGCCTGCCGCATTCAAGCGGGGCAGTGAACACAATGTTAGGCTCGGCAACCTCGCGATCCAACGAGACTGGGGGTGGGCGCCGGAATATGTCGAGGCGATGTGGCGCATCCTGCAACATCCGAAAGCCGACGACTTCGTAGTCGCGACCGGAGCGTCTTATAGTCTTGCGGATTTCACGGCTGCGGCCTTCGGCGAGGTGGGTCTAGATTGGCGCGATCACGTAGAGCTAGACGAGGCGTTGCAACGGCCATCCGACATCATGTGCAGCAAGGGCGATGCGGGGAAAGCGTATGCTGAGCTCGGATGGAAATCGAGCTACACCATGCCTGATGTGGTGCGGATGATGGTGCAGGCCGAGCTCAACGACAGCAAAAGCAGAGTGACATGACGAAAATCGGCCATGACCTGGCGAGCTGCGCACCCTCCCATTTTCCACCCGGGATAGGGGCTAACCCAGGGTTAACCCATTTGCTCTCGAGAGGCTGAGGCCTTGTCCACTGACGCGGCTAATCTCGCCGGCCCCGCATCGGCCGCTAAGCCAACCAAGGTGTTGGAGCCGCCGCCGTCTGCCCTCGCGGCTGCCGTTAGCGAGCGTCTCACCGTGCTCGAGCCCGGCCGCGCTGAGCGCAACTACTGGCGCGACCTCTGGGAATACCGGGAGCTGTTCCTCATCCTCGCTTGGCGGGACGTCTCGGTCCGCTACAAGCAGACTGTGATCGGCGTAGCATGGGCGCTCATCCGCCCCTTTCTCACCATGGTGGTCTTCACGATTGTCTTTGGCCAGCTGGCAAACCTGCCGAGCGAAGGCCAGGCACCCTACGCCATTATGGTGTTCGCGGGCCTCATGCCCTGGTTTCTGTTCTCCAGCATACTGGGCGAAGCCTCCGGCAGCGTCACGGGCAATGCGCACCTGATCTCGAAAGTGTATTTTCCACGCCTCGTCATTCCAACCGCCGCGGCCGTGGTGGCCTTGGTCGACTTCGCGCATCAACTTCGTCATGCTGGCGCTGATCATGGCATGGTACGGCTTCTTGCCAGGCTGGCAGGTCGTGTTCCTGCCGGCCTTCGTGCTGCTCGCCATCCTGGCGAGTCTCTGGGCCGGCGCTCTGGATCACCGCTCTCAATGTCAAGTACCGGGATTTCCGATTTCTCGTGCCCTTCATTGTGCAGTTCGGCCTATACGTTTCACCTGTTGGATTCTCGAGCTCGGTGGTTCCGGAAAAGTGGCGCTTGCTTTATAGCCTTAATCCGGTGGTGGGCGTTATCGACGGCTTCCGCTGGTGTCTGCTTGGCGGCCACAGCCCGCTCTATTGGCCGGGCTTCCTCATGAGCCTAGGCGTCGTCGCCTTCTTTCTCTGGTTTGGCATCCGCTATTTCCGCGCAACCGAACGGACCTTCGCGGACATGGTGTGAAGCCATGAGCGACGTCGTCATCCGCGCCGAGGGGCTTGGCAAGAAATACCTGATCGGTCATCATGCCGAGCGCGAGACGCTATCACCGCCTTGCGCGACGTCATTGGCAAAACGGTGAGAGGCTTCGCACGTTCGGCACGCGACATGATACGTGGGCCGCCAGCTCGTCGCCGGCGATGAAATCG
This sequence comes from uncultured Alphaproteobacteria bacterium, assembly GCA_963738705.1. Classification (GTDB taxonomy): domain Bacteria; phylum Pseudomonadota; class Alphaproteobacteria; order Rhizobiales; family Xanthobacteraceae; genus CAVTXS01. The sequence continues at coordinate 10,873 of CAVTXS010000045.1, read as the reverse complement.
AGGAGTTCTGGGCCGCTCAGAGACCTGAACTTCGAGGTAAGAAGAGGCGAAGTCCTTGGCATTATTGGTCGCAACGGCGCCGGCAAGTCGACGCTGTTGAAGATACTTTCCCGCATCACGGAGCCAAGCACCGGCCGTGTTGAGATCAAGGGCAGGGTCGCGAGTCTCCTCGAGGTCGGAACCGGCTTCCACCCCGAGCTTACCGGTCGCGAGAACATTTACTTGAATGGTGCGATCCTCGGCATGAGCCGAGCCGAAATTCGAAAGAAATTCGACGCGATTGTCGCTTTCGCTGAGGTGGAGAAGTTCCTCGACACGCCGGTCAAGCGCTATTCGAGTGGCATGTACGTACGCCTCGCCTTTGCGGTCGCAGCTCATCTCGGAACCCGAAATCCTGGTCGTCGACGAGGTGCTAGCCGTCGGCGACGCAGAATTTCAGAAGAAGTGCCTGGGCAAGATGGAGACGATCGCCAGCAGTGGCCGCACCATCCTGTTCGTGAGCCACAACCTACGTTCGATTTCAGACCTGTGCCGGACGGCCATTCTGCTGGAACGCGGGACTCTGGCCGCCGCCGGTCATCCGCGCGACGTGGTCAGCAGGTACATCAGCGGCGGAACAGATGATCTCACCGAATGGCGACCACAGCCGTCGCCAGGCGCGCCGTTCCAGTTCAATAGAGTGCGCGTTGCCAACGCCCGAGCGGGTGAAGCCGGGGCGTCGATACCTTACTCTGAGGCCGTCGAAATCGAGTTCGACTACACGGTCAACGCCGAGCTGCCGATCGGGCGCCTCGCACTAAAACTGGTGAACGAGGAGGGCTTGTCTGTTCTCTTTTCGGCCGACACCGACGCGATGAGCAACTTAAATCGGCCCTGGCCGATCGGCCGCACCATAATCCGCTGCGCCATTCCCGGCCGCATGCTGATGCCTGGCCGGTATAGTATAGCATTCTCGGAGCCTAGTTGCGCAGGGCGCGATGTGATCCATGAGAACGCGCTGTCGTTCACGGTTAACGGTTTCGGCAGCCCAAGCGAGCGCGACGGCCGCAGGGGAATCGTGGCTCCCATCCTGCACTGGTACCGTAGAGCAGCCTGAAAAACCTATCCGGGTTTGAGATCCCGGAGACAGCCCGTGGGTGCCTTGCAATCGCCGTACCGTCTGCGAGTCCCGCAATGCGCAAAAGGGGATCGAAAGATGCTCGATTTGGGCAAGAGACTAGAGTTCCGAGCCGGATGGTCGGGCGCCGCATACAGGTTCTTGACGCGGAACTCCCGGAATTTGGACGGAAGCAAGCAGGAGTTAGAGCTCTATTCCGACTCCAGTTTTGCGGAAGCGCTGGAGATCTGGGCCAATGATACGGCATGGCCTGAAATCGAGCTCCTGCTGAGGGACAGGCGGGGCAATGTACTCGATCTCGCGTGCGGCACCTGCAGAGCCTTCGACTTCCTTCGCGCGAACAAGCAGCTTGAGTATTATGGCTGCGATATCTCTGAGAAGCTCATCGAACGCGCTATTGCCCGTGGCATACCCCGAGATCACCTATACGTGGGCAACGCAGCGAAGCTGCACTCTGCCGACGGTGAGTTCGATTATTTGTTCTCGATCGGATCCCTAGAGCACTTCTCCTCAGATATCCTGACCGATACGATTTTCGAATGTCGGCGCGTGTGCAAGGGCATCTGCTTTCATCAGATACCGGTGTCCCGCAGCGGCCTAAATGAAGGTTGGTTCGCGCCTCATCAAGCGTATTGGAACAACAGCGAGGGTTGGTGGATAGACCAGTTCAGGAAAGCGTTCGGCGACAAAGTGTGGACCATGAAGTCAAAGTGGTCCGATCAGTGGTCGCAGGGGATGTGGTTCATTTGCGCGTCGGAATAGTAACCATTGGCCGTGGTGAGCTTTGAATTGCGATGACATTGCAATGTTCGCTCGCTTGATCGACAGTCTGGAGAGACAACTGGCCGCCCGTCGCGAAATGAGGAGGTGTCATGCGCTTCGCAGCACCGTCGCATTTGGGGATAAGGTCCAATTCCTGCCCGAGGCACTCGTTTACAACGCTGGCGGCAGGGATCGTATCAATATTGGCGCATTCAGCATCATTTGTGGCAACATCTCCACTGTGACCGCCGAAGCCAAGCTTGCGATAGGAGATCATTGCTTCGTCGGCCCGGGGAGTCGCATTTGGGCATACGAGCGCATCACTATCCACTCTCACGTCTTGATCTCTCATCTCGTGGATATTCATGACGCCGATGGTCACCCGTTAGACTGGGAACAGCGGCGAGAACAGCCGAGGCAACTTCTCGAGGGACGCGGCGTCACTGATTACGGCTTGATCGGGAAGCGCTCGATTACGATCGAGGACGATGTGTGGATCGGCTTTAAGAGCACGATATTAAAGGGCGTGACCATCGGCCGGGGTGCAGTCATTGCTGCAGCATCCGTGGTCACCGACAATGTCGAGCCTTTCACATTGGTCGCGGGCAATCCGGCTCGTGTAATTCGGACCCTTAAGACGAATGTCAGGAGATGAAGCGATTTCTGCTCGATCCAACCAAAGCCGCTGGCGACAAGTATTCGCCAGTCGTTATCACGGCAAGTACGCTGGGGCGCATGGCGTCCAGTGCGGAGACGTTACGCAAGGCAATGGAGATTTCCGCCAGTTTGGAGAGCGATCCCTACACGAGCTATGTAACCGAGTTCTATCGTCGCGGCCTTGAAATGGCAGGCAGCAATTGGCAGTTCATGGACATTGTCAGCGTACTTTATGCCGCGTCGGCAATGGGCCAGCCAGATAACTACTTAGAGATCGGCGTGAGGCGTGGCCGAAGCGCCTGCGCCGTCGTCGCCGGCTGCGCATCGGTGGACATCTATGCGTTCGACATGTGGCAGGAGGGCTATGCCAATAGCGAAAATCCCGGTCCGGCGTTGGTGAAAGCGGAACTCGCCAGGTTTGGACACACGGGGCACCTGACCTGCATCGATGGGGACAGTCACAAGAGGGTTCCTGAGTTCATGGCAACAAATCCGGACCTGACCTTCGATCTCATTACTGTCGACGGCGATCACTCAATCGAGGGCGCGATGGACGACCTCCGTAACGTCATCCCCAGACTGCGCGTCGGCGGTGTGTTGGTTTTTGATGACACGGCGAACCCTTACTGTCCGGGTTTGATGGCGGTCTGGGAGAAATTTCTGGACAGTGTGTCCTGATCTCGCCGGTTATTCGTACAATGAGGCGGGCACTGGCATCTCGTTCGCTATTCGGCTGGGCACACCTCGGCGATCCCTTGGCGCTGGTGCTCGAAAACCGAAAGGCCTCGGCCGGTTTTGGTCCCGGTAGGTGGATAAGCAGACGGTTATCATCACCGGTGCCGCCGGGTTCATCGGTTCATACTGCGCCCGTCAGTTCGAGCGCGGGGGATGGTCGGTCATCGGTGTTGATCGCCGTCCCGCGGATGCTGCCGCGCCTGCCCGCCCTCGCTTTCACGCTTTCGAGATTGATGATTTGGCGGACTGCGATCGGATCTGCAGGCTGCTGGATCGCTTCACCCCTCGGGCGGTCATCCACGCCGCAGGCCCCGCCAGCGTCGAGCAGTCTTTTCGCGATCCGGCGGCGGATTTCTCCGCGCAGGTCATGCCGTGGCTCACGCTTCTGCGGGCAATTCAGCACACCTCTTCGCAGGCTCGCCTCGTACTGTGCTCTAGCGCAGCCGTCTATGGTGATCCGGGGCAGTTACCCGTATCGGAGACGGCGGAGCGGTTGCCCATCTCGCCATACGGCTATCACAAGGTCATCAAGGAGCTGCTTTTGGAAGAATATGTCGCGCTGTATGGAGCCAGGGGATCGGCGGCGCGCATATTCTCCACGTTTGGGCCCGGGCAGCGCCATCTCGCGGTTTGGGACATTACAAAGCGTATGCTCGCTGGAGACTTCAAAGTGGAGGGCACGGGCCGAGAGACGCGGGACTATCTCTACATCGAGGACGTCGCTGCAGCTCTCCTGCAAATCGCTGTGTCGGCCGAGCATTTAGGCGAGGCAATTAACGTGGCATCCGGCACTGAGACCAAGATCCGTGGACTTCGCAGCCCAATAGGGCGAGAGCTCGGTTTCGAGAGTGTAGACCTCGCCGGTGAACCAGTGGCGACTGTTGGTAAGCCGACCCGCTGGCGGGCCGATGTTGCACGGCTACACGCACTGGGATTCTCGCCATCATTTTCACTTGACGAAGGGCTTTCGGCTACCCTGCGGTGGATAAGGGCCGGATGAGCTTACATTGCTCAGGGGTTGGCCTTGTTGCCGTTGACACGAGCGGAGCATGGATCGGCGGCCGCTACTATCTCCACCATCTGGTGCGTGCCGTATCCTCGCTGCCGGATGACGAGCAAATGCCCCTGCTCGACGTGAGCTGGGGCAGGAAGCCGGATCACGATCCGTTTGCGGAGGTGCGGCACTTCCTTGCTGGCAGTCGTATAGTAGCTCCGCCCGAAAAGCTACCAGCGCGCCTCAAGCGCAAGGTGCGGCGGACACTTCGAGGCTGGCCCGATGCGCGCGACCTGTTCTTAGAAGCGGGCATTGGGGCTTTGTTCCCGATCGCGCCCTGCGATGCGGCTGGAATCCCCCTCGTGTTCTGGCTGACCGATTTCCAGTACATCCATCTGCCAAAGCTGTTTCCGCCAGAGATGAGGGATTGGTACCAGCGTCATTTTGATCAGAACGTTCGCGCGGCCAAGCTGGTGGTGCTTAGCAGCCAAAACGCTTATGACGATTTCGCAGCATTCTATCCCGGTGACGTCGGAAAGGCCAGAGTATTGCGATTTTGTAGCGTGCCGGATGAAAACTGGTGGGCGCTCGATCCTTGCAATGTCGCGAAAAAAAAAGGAATCCAGTCGCCCTACGTCATCGTCTGCAATCAGTTCTCGCACCATAAAAACCACGAGGTACTGCTAGCCGCGATGCGTGTGTTAGGGGAGCGTGGCTCGTGCGTGTCCACTCGTCTGCACCGGCAGCACCTACGGCTTCCGCGGCGACTGACTACTTCAAGCAGCTCTCGACCTACTTGGACGAGCACGGCTTGCGGGCTCGCGTTCACGTCCTTGGGTTGTTGCCACGTGCCGAGCAGATGGCGCTTCTGAGAGGCGCGGCTGCCGTCCTCCAGCCGTCTCGGTTCGAGGGCTGGTCGACAATAATCGAGGACGCCAAGTCACTAGGCAAGCCGATCGTGGCCAGCGACATCGCCGTGCATCGCGAGCAGCTCGACGGCGAACAGAGCAGCCTGCTGCCGTTGGATGATGCCGCAATCTGGGCTGATGCTATACTCGACGTCGCCAATATTGGCGGCGAGCAGGGGCCCGAACAACCGACCTCGTTTGTCACTGGACAAGCCACCGAGGCAGCCCAGCGCACCGGTCGTGCTTTCATCGGCATCATGCGCGAGGCCATGAGCCGGTAGCTCGCACGATCGGCGGCAGCGCGCGTAGGCGGATTCGGAACGGAAAGGCCAGGCGATCGATTCCAACAGACTTAAGCGGACGTGCGCACGGACCTGGTCATCTGGACACTTGCCGTCGCGGCCAACCTGCTGCTGCTCGCGGGGCTCGCACACTACACGATTCGGGCGAAGCGTTGGCTGTGGAGCGAGATCGACAACGTCCGGCGGCAGCAAGAGGAAACACAGCGCCAGCTCGTGGCTGCGCGTAAGCAGATCGTGCTCAATACCGTCGGAGGCGATCTAAGGCTTCCTACGATAATGCCGTCCCAGAACGGCGAGGACGTCCTGATCCACAAATTCTTCGACGGCCGAAGGACCGGTATCTACGTCGAGGTCGGCGCCTACGACGGCGTCGGCTTCAGCAACACCTACTTTCTCGATGCCCTGGGGTGGGAGGGGATCCTGGTCGAGCCCGCGCCCGATCAGGCCGAGGCGTGCCGCAAGTCGCGCCCACAGCCGGGGTTGTCCAGGCCGCCTGCGGCCGAGGCGGTGGCCGGACCCGTTTCAAGATTGCCAGAGGCGGTGCCGGCATGGGGACTTTGAGCTATATGGGCGACGACCCAAAGCACGAGCGGCGAATCGCCCGGGAGGGCGGGACGATCGAGGAGGTCGAGGTTCCGCTACTGACGCTCGACGAGATCGTAGGTGACACCGCAAGATCGACCTGTTGAGCATCGACGTCGAGGGTGCCGAGCTACAGGTGTTAGAGAGCGGCAACCTGACGGCGCTGTCGCCAGAGCTGATCGTGCTGGAGGACAACGCCGGAGGCGTCGACCGCCGCGTCGAGGATTTGCTCGTCGCGGCCGGTTACCGCAAGGATTTCGTCTGGACCCATAACGTGTTCTACGTCAAGGTGTCCGACCCTCGCCATGTCGGATGGTGAACGAACGAGTGAAAAAGGCGAGCGCCGTAATTTTTCCAGATCGCATCCGGAGTGCTTTATCGGCATCACGTCCTGGAACAGCGAGGCGTTCCTCGGTCATTGCATCGATCAGGTCAATAGGACCACGCGCGGGCGGGCGCGCGTGGTCCTGCTCGACAACGTCTCGACGGACCGCTCGGCAGAGGTGGCCAGGGCACGCGGAGCCGAGGTGATCGTCAGGAAGTGCAATCAAGCGCAGGCGCTCAACGCGCTCCTCGCGATGTCGCAGAGCCGCTACACCCTGCTGATTTTTCATTCTGACGTGATCCTGCTCCACGACGATCTGGCTCGACCTGTGCGCGTCCGAGATGTCGGGCGACGTGGCGCTGGTCTCTCCGGAGGACATCGGATGCGGCCCCTATACGCGCCCCTGGGGCAAGGGAATGCCAGAGAGCTCGTTCCTGTTCTTCGACACGCGCAGGGCGATGTCCGCCCGGAAGGTCTTCTGGCGGCAGCGTTTCAAGATGAAATTGCCCTATCGCGCCTTCGACTTCACCGGCGATCACATCACCTACAACGTGCCGACAGCGCTGGCTACGCGCGGCCATCCCTGGCGCATGATGAGTGTGCACACATCGACCCGCGAGCCGGAGCCGGTCTATCGTGCCGAATTTCAGCCGAAGTACTGGGGCGAATCCCTGTCAGCACCTGCGCTACGGTCTCGGGAACTTCTATAGCCTCGACGGTCAGATCACCCACTATCACAACTGGTTCGATCGCGTCGGGCGCGTGGGTCCAACCATTTCGATCCAACTTCCACCGGAGACCGTTCCGCCCGAGGGCGGTATTCCCAAGGCCTACCTTCAGATATGCTCGCGCCGCTTCCTCGCCGATCTGGAGAGCGGTGCTCTGCGGGTTCCTGAGGTCGACGCCACCTCGACGGCGGCGTGAAGGCGCCCTTGCCGTGCCCAAAGTCCTTCCATCGTGACGCCTTCGGCCTACCTACGCGGTGGTGTAGAGACCATCATCCACGATTTTGTGCAGGAACTGCCGTCGCTCGGCTGGTGCTCGGAGCTGGGGCTCGACCGCGGGAGAGCGGTTTCATATCGTCTCGCGTTACCGAGTTGCGTATCCAGAGGCTACCTTCTCATCCGATCCATCCCCGGTTTCCGACGCGACGCGCCAGAGTAGAGGCTATCATGTCGGTGGTGCGACGAGGTCGCACCCGACATCGTCGTGGCCGCACGAATAGCAGACGTGTACGAGGCGGTTGCGAGGCTCGAAGTTGCGGGCGAACCGCCGCGCTTGGGTGTCGCTGTGCGGGCTCTGGAGGCGCAGTACCTGTACGCGACGTGTTCGCTTACCGAGACTTCATTGATGGCCTGCTTCGTGGACGGGCGGCTCATCGAGCGGGCTTGCGTCGAGATTGCGGGCATGGACAGGGATCGCGTGTTCAATTTGCCGGGCGGGGTGCGTCCGCCTGAGTCTTGCCGGCAATACCCAGGGTGCCCGGAGAAGTGCTGCGCATCGGCTACGTCGGACGTCTTGCCCAGGCCGACAAGCGCGTGCTGGATCTGATCGCTCTGGTCGAACGGCTCGAGCAGGCGGATCTTCCGTTCAAGCTCTCGGTAGTCGGAGACGGACCCGAGGCGGCTGTCCTGCAAGTCGCGCTGGATACGCCGGCTCGCCGCTCGCGCATCCAGTTCATCGGCTGGCAAACGCACGAAGCGCTCTATCGAGATGTGTTCCCGCAACTCGATTGTGCTGTTGAACTTTTCGCCGACAGAGGGCGTCACCATCGCCCCGCGCGAGGGTCTCGTTCACGGCGTCGTTCCGGTGCTGTCGCGCTTTCCCGGGCTTGTCGCCGAGGGCGTGTTCCGAGACGGTCACAACGCCCTGACGTTCGAGGTCGGGAACATAGACGCCGCGGCGCGCCACGTGATTGCCTTGCACCGTGAGCCCGGATTGCTCGCGCGGTTGTCGGCCGCGGCGATCGTTTCGCAGAAGGGGCGCCATCTGTTCGAGGGCTCGATGAGAGCCTGGGCCGACGCCTTAGACGCTTGCCTGCGTGCGCCCCTCAGGTGCGGGCGTGCCTTGCCCGTCGACGACGAGCCGAGGCCGCGCTTGGAACGACATGGGGCTGCCCGGTCGCGGTGGCCGACCGGCTGCGCAGCTGGTCGAGACGCATGCCGCAGCCGCGCGAGCCAGGCGACGAATGGCCTCATGGACGCTTCCGCCTGCCGCCAGCTGCGCAAGACCGGCTGGAGGCACTTGGACGCGTTTGCGACGAGCGCGGCGGAAGCCCGGAGCACTGCTGCCGCTCCGACGGTGCAGCCGTAGGGCACATTCGTGCTGTCGGTCTGCATCTGCACCTACAATCGGGCGCAGAGCCTCGCTCGGACGCTCGATACGCTGGCGGCGCAGATCGGGGTCGATTGGGCGAATGTCGAGGTGATCGTCGTCGACAACAACTGCACCGACGACACGGCGGATGTTGTCGCGGCGGCTGCGGCGCGGCTGCCGGTCCGGCGCGTCGTCGAGCAGCACCAGGGCCTTGCCAATGCGCGAAACCGGGCGTTGGCCGTTTCGCGCGGCCAGTGGATAATCTTCACCGACGACGACGTCTTGCTGGAACCGGACTGGCTCCGCTCCTACGCCGAAGCATTCGACGCATTTCCCGAAGCGAGTTTTGCCGGCGGCCGCATCGTTCCGCTCTGGAAACAAGGGCGCCCGGGCTGGTTCAAGGGCGAGCGCTTGGATCTGATGGATGGCGTGCTCGGATGGTACGACCTAGGTATCGACGTGCGAGCCATGACGCCCGCCGATCCGGAGCCGTTCGGGGCGAATTTTGCAGTGCGCAGAGCGCTCGTTGAAAGTATCGGTGTATTTGAACCAAGCCTCGGCATGCACGGCAAGAAGCTTGGGCGAGGTGAGGAGACGGAATTCTTCATCCGCGCGAAGGCAGCCGGCGCCAAAGGCATCTATGTCGGACGCGCGCTCTGTCATCATCCGGTTGAAGCGGATAGGCTTTCCCTCCCGGCCCTCTATCGTTACGGCGTGGCGAGTGGGCGCGCCCACCGGGCGATCATGAACCCGCGGGAATCGGGGTCGAGGCTGAAAGGAGCCGCGTTCCTCGCCAGGGGCATGCTGCAACTTTTGAAAGGGCGCGGGGACCGTTTCCGCCAATGCGTGATCAATGCGGGCATTCAGGCAGGACTGGTTTCGCACGAATGAGACTGTCGGAGAGAACGTGAACATGCTGGCCCGCATCCAATCCAAGCTCGCCCGCTCACTCATCTCGTTGGGCGACAGAGCGAGGCACGAGGCGATGCTTCGCAGTGTCCTCGACGGCGCCGTCTCAAACGGACCCGAGATGGCGGCGCTGGCGATGGGCGGCAAGACGAGGGAGGTCGAGATCTTCACCGCCTTGCACCCGTTGATGACTAGGCACGAGATCAACTTCTGCATCGACGTCGGCGGCCATTCCGGGCAGTTCGGCAGCGGGCTTTACGGTTATCTCGGCTTCCGCGGAACGTGCGTCTCGTTCGAACCGGTCAGCAGCTTTCACGAGGCGATGACGGTGCGAGCCCGGCAGCATCCTGGCTGGCGCACCGTCAATGTGGGCATTTCCGATCGTGCAGGCGACGGCGTCATCCGCCTGGGCGAAGGCCACGGTGGCACGTCATCGCTGCTGCCGAGCACGGATCTTCTGGACGGGCTCGCGCCCGATGCTCGGTTGGCAGGCCGGCAGGAAGCCATTCGGCTGGTTCGCCTCGACGAGCATCTTCGCGACGATCTCGAGAACGCGAGTCACCGGATCCTCGTCAAGGTGGACACCCAGGGCTCGGAGCTTGCCGTTCTCCGATCGCTCGGCGCCCACATCGGCAAGGTCTCTCTGCTCGTCGTCGAGTGCGCCGCGCAGGCTCTCTATGATGGACAGCCCCTGTTCGAGGACGTCGTGCGCTGGCTGCGCGAGCGCGGCTTTTCGCCGGCCTACGTGGCAAACAACTTCGGCGTCGACGGCGTGTACTACGACTACGACGTCATCTTCGTGCGTTCGCCCGGACGCTGAGGGAAGAGACAGGGCAGCAGGAAGAACATGTGCGGCATCGGCGGATGGATCGGTGAAGGCGCGGGCCTTTCGGACAGCATCGCCTTGTTCGACGACCTCGTCGCTGACTGGGGCACTATTTCAAGTAGTGAGGGGGGCACGGCGATCGCGATTTCGCCAATGCATCGTTAATGCGGGAATTGAGGCTCTGGCACCCCGACCGGGTTATCATGAGATCCCGCAATGAGGAAATTGCTCTGCATAGAATAGCGTCGCAAGAACGGTTTGGAACAAAATGGTTCATCGGGGATCTGGCGTTTTGATTGCAGCAATGCGATGCGCATTGGTGCGGATGTTATGTGCACCGTTTGCGATCACCATCGGGCGCTCCACCCGCCTGTGGACCTACGTCCCGCGCGGCCGCGCAGCATAGCAATCGAATTAAATGCGGTGATTTCGAGTTCCTC
>CAVTXS010000044.1:0-129774 GCA_963738705.1 uncultured Alphaproteobacteria bacterium | reverse complement strand
CCCGGATCGCCGCCTTTGGCGGCGTCCGGGATGACAGCCTTTGAGGGCTCGATCATGAATGCTTCCAGCGACGTCGGCCTCATCGACCTGCAGATCATGTGGAACCGCCTGATCGCGGTGGTGGAGGAGCAGGCGCAGGTGCTGATGCGCACCGCCTTCAGCCCGATCGTGCGCGAGTGCGGCGACCTCTCCGCCGGCGTCTTCGACCTTCAGGGCCGCATGCTGGCGCAGGCCGTCACCGGCACGCCCGGCCACGTCAACTCGATGGCCGAGTCGGTGAAGCATTTCATCCGGCATTTCCCGATCGAAACCATGAAGCCGGGCGACGCCTTTATCACCAACGACCCGTGGATGGGCACCGGCCACCTCAACGATTTCGTCGTGACGACGCCCGCGTTCAAGGACGGACGATGCGTGGCGCTGTTCTCCTGCACCAGCCACCTGATGGACATCGGCGGCATCGGCTTCGGGCCGGACGCGACCGACGTATTCATGGAAGGTCTCTACATTCCGATGCTCAAGCTGATCGACCAGGGGGTCGTGAACGAGACCCTGATGGCGATGATCCGCTCGAACACGCGGCTGCCGATCGACACCGAAGGCGACACCTATTCGCTCGCCGCCTGCAACGACGTCGGCGCCAAGCGCCTGGTCGAGATGATGGACGAGTTCGGCATCGACACGCTCGATACGCTCGCCGACCACATCTGCGAACGCTCCCGCGCGGCCGTGCTGGAGGAGATCGGAAGGCTGCCGCGCGGCACCTGGCGCAACACGATGACGGTCGACGGCTACGACGCGCCGGTGACGCTTGCGGCCGCGCTGACGGTGTCGGACGACGGCATCCACGTCGACTACACCGGCACTTCGGCGCAGTCGCGCTACGGCATCAACGTGCCGATGGCCTACACGACGGCCTACACGGTGTTCGGGCTCGGCTGCGTGGTGGCGAGCAAGATTCCCAACAATGCGGGTTCGCTGGCGCCGCTGACGGTCTCGGCGCCGGCCGGCGCGATCGTCCATGCGCCGAAGCCGGCGCCGGTCTGCATCCGTCACGTCATCGGGCAGATGCTGCCGGATGTCGTGTTCGGCTGCCTGCGCCAGATCATTCCCGACCGCGTTCCGGCCGAGGGCACGTCATGCCTGTGGAACCTGAACGTGCGCGGCGAGACCCAGTCGGGCGGCGGCGGCAACTACGGCTTCACCATGGCGGTCACCTCGAACGGCGGCACCGGCGCGCGAGCCGACAAGGACGGGCTCTCGGCGACCGCATACCCGAGCGGCGTGCGCGGCACGCCGGTCGAGATCGCCGAAAGCCAGACGCCGTTGATCTTCTGGCGCAAGGAGCTGCGCGCCGATTCCGGCGGCGCCGGGCGCACGCGCGGAGGCTTGGGACAAATCATCGAGATCGAGAGCGGCGTCGGCCGGCCGTGGGAAATCCTCGCGGCGTTCGATCGCATCGACCACCCGGCGCGCGGGCGCGACGGCGGGCACGACGGCGCGGCCGGCTATCTCGGCCTGAAATCCGGCCGCAAGCTGCGCGGCAAGGGTTTTCAGGAGATTCCGCCAGGCGATCGCATGATCGCGCTCACCCCTGGGGGCGGCGGCATCGGCGAGCCGAAGGGCCGCGAGGCGGCGCAGGTGGCAAGCGATCTCGCCGACGATATGATCTCGCCGCAGGCGGCGACGGAAATCTATGGCTTCAAGCCGCCGCTGGCCGCAGAGTGAGACGCGTAGGGCGCGATAGCGAAGCGTATTGCGCCGGCCGAGGGATGGCGGAATGCGCTGCGCTATTCCGCCCTACGGCTACGACTGAGGGAAATGAGAGGGAGAAGACAGTCATGTTCACGACCAGACGCAGGTTCGTTGCACTTGGAACCTCCGCGGCAGCAGCGCTGACCATGCCGCGCATCGCGCGGGCGCAATCCGCGATGAAGCTGGACCTTTCGACGGTCTGGCCCGACGGCAACTTCCACACCAAGAATTGCCGCCGCTTCGCCGAGGAGGTCGGCAAGGCGACCGGCGGCGCGGTGGAGATCGTGGTCCATTCCGGCGGCTCGCTCGGCTACAAGGGACCGGAGCACCTCAACGCGGTGCGCGACGGCCTGGTGCCGATGGCCGACATCCTCAACATCCAGCAGGTCGGCGAGGCGCCGCTGCTCGGGGTCGAGGGCGTGCCGTTCCTGGTCTCGACCCCGGACGAGCTGAAGATACTGCAGAAGTACGCGCGGCCCGAGTTCGACAAGATCGCGTCGAAGTACAACCAGACCATCCTCTATACGGTGCCGTGGCCGACCCAGTACCTGCACTGCAAGGTCAAGACCGACAAGCTCGACGGCCTCAAGGGCCTGAAGATCCGCGTGCCGGACCGCCAGGCCGGCGACATGGTCAACGCGCTCGGCATGGTGGGCGTGCAGATTCCGTGGGGCGAGACCGTGCCGGCGCTGGCCTCGGGCGCCGTGGTCGGCGTCACCACCTCGTCGGTGTCGGGCGTCGACGGCAAGTTCTGGGAGTTCCTGAAGGTCTTCTACCGCACCAATCACGTGTGGAGCTCGCAGATCGTCACCGTCAACAACGACACCTGGAAGAAGATCTCGCCCGCGCACCAGAAGGCGATCCAGGACCTCGCCGCCAAGCTGGAGCCGGAATTCTGGACCGTTTCGATCGAGGCCGATCGCGCCAGCAGCAAACGCCTGGTCGAGGGCGGCATGGAGCTGATCGAAGTGCCGGCGCCGATGCTCAAGGAGATGCGCGAGAAGACCGCCGGTCTGGAGCAGGCCTTCGTCGGGCGGGCGGGCGCCGCCGCGGCCGACATCATCGCCAAGTACAAGAAGGACCTGGGCCGCGCCTAGCCGGCCGATGGTCTGACGGTTGCCGTGCCGGCCCGTAGGGCCGGCGCGATTCGCGCGGGGGCGCGGGAACATGTCGGACGACGAGGCGCGCGCGCGCGCGCATCGGTCGCGCGCTCCGGACCGCGTCGGGCGCGTTCTCGACGCGGTCGACCGCCTGTCCGACTGGGGCGCCTGGGCATCGGTCGCCTGCATCGCCGGAATCCTCGCACTGATCGTCGGCGAGGTCGCGACGCGCAACCTGCTCAACAAGAGCATCGATGTCGCCTGGGAGTTCAGCGCCTTCCTGATGGGCGCGGCGTTCATGCTCGGGGCCGCGTACTCGCTGCGCACGGGCGCGCAGATCCGCGTGATGGTCGTGCTCGATCACGTGCCGCCGGCGCTGCGGCAGGCCATCGACGTGACGGCGACCGTCTGCTGCATTGCGGTCGCCGGCTACCTCACGTGCGCGCTGGGGCAATTGACCTGGCTGTCGTGGGTGCGCGACTCCCACTCCGACAAGGCGAGCGAGCTGCCGTTGTGGGTCGCCCAGCTTCCGCTGGCAGTCGGCGCCCTGCTGCTCACGCTTCAGTCGGCGGTCCGGCTCCTGCGCCTGCTGCGCGGCGAGCCGGGCGAGGACGTCAAGCTGCGGGTCGGCCAGGACGCCGAGGCCGAAGCGTCGTGACCGCCATCCTCACCTGGCTGCTGGTGCTGATGACGGTCACGCTGATGGCCGGGATCTGGATCGGGCCGGCGCTGATCGGCATCGGCATCGTGTTGCTCGACATGTTCACCAGCCGACCGACCATGCGGCAGATCGCGCTGTGGTCGTTCAACATCCTGACGTCCTCGGAGATCGTGTCGCTGCCGCTGTTCATCCTGATGGGCGAGCTGTTGTTCCGTACGCGCCTGTCGCAGTCGCTGTTTTCCGGTATCGCGCCCTGGGTCGCTTTCCTGCCCGGCCGGCTGCTGCACACCACGATACTGGGCTGCACGCTGTTCGCCGCAGTGTCCGGCTCGTCGGCGGCGACCACCCAGGTGGTCGGCCGCATCACGCTCACCGAGCTGTTGCGGCGCGGTTACGACAAAGGTCTCGCAGTCGGCAGCCTCGCCGGCGCCGGCACGCTCGGTTTCCTGATCCCGCCCTCGATTCCGATGATCATCTATGCGGTGCTGGCGGAAGAGTCGCTGCTGCGCCTGTTCACCGCCGGTTTCATTCCGGGCTTCATCGTCGCCGGCAGCTTCATGGCCTACATCGCGGTCTGCGCTTTGATCAGGCCTGGGGTCGTGCCCGAGCATGACCGTCGCGTGTCGGACTGGACCTGGGGCGATCGTGTTCGCAGCCTCGCCGAGCTCGGCCCGGTCGCCTTCCTGATCTTCACCGTGCTCGGCACCATGTATCTCGGCATCGCGAGCCCGTCGGAAGCCGCCGCCATCGGCGTGCTCGGCGCCCTGATGGTCGCCGCCTGGCAGCGCACGCTCAACCCGCGCACGCTGCGCGATTCATTCCTCGGCACTGTGCAGACCACCTGCATGATCGGACTGATCGTGCTCGGCGCCTTCATCGTCGGCACCGTGCTCGCGAATCTCCGCGTGCCGCAGTTCGTGTCGCAGGAAATCGCGTCCTGGCAGCTCCCGCCGTTCCTGCTGATCATGTTCCTGATGGTGTTCTACGTCCTGCTCGGCACGGTGCTCGAAGGCTTCTCCATGATCGTGCTCACCCTGCCGATCGTGCTGCCGATCGTGCAGGCGGCCGGGTTCGACAAGGTCTGGTTCGGAATCTTCCTGATCCTCACCATCGAGATGGCGCAGATCAGCCCGCCGGTCGCCTTCAATCTGTTCGTGATCCAGAACCTGACCGGCGACTCGCAGACCTACGTGGCCTGGAAGGTGCTGCCGTTCTTCTTCATCATGGTGCGGGTTCACGGTGCTGATCACGGTCTTTCCGGCGATCGTCACCTGGCCGGTCGAATTCCTGCTGAGCCGGTAGGGTTCCCCGTCATTACGAGCCGAAGGCGAAGAAGCAGTAGGGATGCCTACAGGCTCGCGAGGGCCTCGTGGGCACGCGTGGCGGGCTGCGGCCTTGCGTGCTGCTCGCCGCGTTGCGCGAGCGCGGCGCCGAGCATGATAAGCGTCGGGGCGCGATCGTCGCCACGCAGGGCGCCGAACGACAGATGCTCCAGTGTCGCGACCATCCGGTGCTCGTCGGGACGCGACACGTTGCTGACGACGAGCGCGGGCGTCGTTGCGTGGCAGGCCGCGCGCCAGCAGTCGCGCGGCGAGCGCCGCAATGGTGCGGCGGCCCATGTAGACGCACGTCGTGGCGCGCGGATCGGCGAGCGCGTCGAGGTCGAGGTCGGCCGGCAGCCCGCCGTGCCGGTCGTGGCCGGTGACGAACTGCACGCGCTGCGCGTGACTCGCGATGCGTCAGCGACAGCGCCGAGCGACGCGGCCGCGGCGCTCGCCGACGTCACGCCCGGCACGATGCGGACCGGGATGCCGGCCGCCCGGCAGGCGGCGACTTCCTCGCCGGCGCGGCCGAAGACGGCCGGGTCGCCGCCCTTGAGCCGGACGACGCGCTTGCCCTGCGCGCGCGAGCTCGACCAGCAGCGCGCTGATCTCCTCCTGCCGGCACGCGGGCGCCATGGCCCTCCTTGCCGACGAGGATGCGGCGCGCCTCGCGGCGGGCGAGCTCGAGCACGCCGGGCGTGACCAGGCGGTCGTAGACGATCACGTCGGCGGCCTGCAGCTCGCGCACCGCCCTTGCATGGTCAGGAGCTCCGGATCGCCCGGCCCGGCGCCCGACGATCACGACCTCGCCGTCCGGCGGCGGCTGCGGCTTCTCGGCCAGCGATCTCGCGCGCGAGCCGCTCGAGCTCGGCGAGCTGCGCGTCCTCCTCGGCCTGCGAGATGAAGGTCACGTCGACGAACTTCTCCCAGAACGCGCCGGCGCCGTGCCTTCGAGGGCAGCGATGCGTCTTAGCCGCTCGCGGAACTGCCTTGGCGGCGTCGCCCCATGCGCCGAGCGAGGCCGGCAGGACGGCCTCGATGCGGCGGCGGATCGCCTGGCCGAGGATCGGCGCGCCGCCGTCGGTCGAGATGCCGATCACCACCGGCGAGCGGTTGACGATCGTGCCGAACTGGAAATCGCAGAAGGCCGGCTGGTCGATGACGTTGACGAGGACGCCGCGGCTGCGCGCCGCCGCCGCGAAGCGCGCGGCGTCCTGCCGGTCGTGCGCATCGGCGACGGCGATGCCACGCTCGTCGAGATCGTCGTCGCGCCAGGCGCGCAGGACGAGCGTGATCGCGCCGCCGTTGGCTTCTGCCAGATCGACAACAGCTCCGGGCTCGGCATCCTCGGCGCAAGACGAACACGTCCGCGCCGGCGGCGGCGAGCAGCTCGGCCTTCCAGGCAACTGCGTCGCCGCCGCCGGCGACGACGACGCGTTTGCCCTGCAGGTCGAGGAAGATCGGCAGCTTGGCGAGCGGCGCCAAGCCGCGCCGGGCGCGTCTCGGTGGGCGGCACGTGACGGGTCATCCGGCGAGCTCCGGAGCGGTGCCGCAGTCGAGGGCCGGTATTGGCGTGGAAGTCGCGCGCCGTTGCGCGGTCTTGGCGATGCGCTTGGTGCGGATCAGGAAAGCGCCGAAGCGCTCCGCCGTGCGGCGCTCCGTCGCGTAGGCGGCGAACAGCGGATCGAGCGCGGCGACGATGCCGTCGTGCTCGAGATCCTCGGCGTAGAGCTTCGACAGGCGCGAGCCGTCGAAGGCGGCGCCGAGATAGAGGTTGTAGCGGCCGGGCCCTTTGCCGACGAGGCCGATCTCGGCGATGTAGGGCCGCGCGCAGCCGTTCGGGCAGCCGGTCATGCGGATCGTGATCTCGTCCTCGGCGAGGCCGTGCGCGGCGAGTCGCTCCTCGAGCGCGGTCACGAGGTCGGCAGGTAGCGTTCGCTCTCCGCGAGCGCGAGCCCGCAGGTCGGCAGCGCGACGCAGGCGAGCGCGTTGCGGCGCAGCGCGCGTCGCGTGGCTGGTCAGCCCATGCTCGGCGACCAGCGCCTCGATGCGCGGCGCGGTTCTCCGGTCGCACATTGGCGACGATGACGTTCTGGTTCGCGGTCAGGCGAAACTCGCCGTCGTGGACCTCGGCGATCGCGGCGCAGGCCGGTCAGGAGCGACGGGCCCGCCCGGAATATCGCGCAGGCGGCCGTTCTCGATGAACAGCGTGAGGTGGCGCGAGTCCGTCCTCGCCCTCGGTCCAGCCGTAGCGGTCGCCGGTCGAGGTGAAGCTGAACGGCCGCGGCTCCTGCGAGCGGCCTTGCCGAGCGCGGCGCTCGACTTCGGCGCGGAACGCGCCGAGCCCGCGATCCTCGATCGTGTATTTGAGCCGCGCATGCTTGCGGTTGGCGCGGTCGCCCCAATCGCGCTGCACGGTCACGACCGCCTCGGCGACCGCGACGCGCATCCTCGGTCAGGCAGAAGCCCATCACGTCGGCGGTGCGCGGATAGGTCTCCGGCTCGCCATGGGTCATGCCCATGCCGCCGCCGACGGTGACGTTCCAGCCGGCGATCTCGCCGTGCTTGGTCGAGGATCGCGATGAAGCCGAGGTCCTGGGCGAAGACGTCGACGTCGTTGGCGGGCGGCACCGCGACCACGGTCTTGAACTTCCGCGGCAGGTAGGTGCGGCCGTAGATCGGCTCGACCACTCTCTCCTCGCCGCCGACGATCTTCTCGCCGTCGAGCCAGATCTCGCGATAGGCCGGCGTGTGCGGCAGCAGATGATCGGAGATCGCGTGCGCCAGCGCGAGCGCGGCGCGATGCGCCCGCGACTGGTGCGGATTGGACGTCGGCCAGCACGTTGCGATTGACGTCGCCGCAGGCGGCCAGCGTGTCGAGCAGCGCGGCGTCGATCGCCTGCATCGTCGGTCTTGCAGGTTCGACTTGATGACCCCGTGGAACTGGAACGTCTGCCGCGTCGTCAGCCGCAGCGTGCCGTTGGCATAGTCGCGCGCGATGCGGTCGAGCGCGAGCCACTGGGCCGGCGTGCACACGCCGCCCGGGCATGCGCAGGCGGACCATGAAGGAGAAGGCCTTTTCGAGCTTCTTCTTCGTGCGCTCGGCGCGCAGGTCGCGGTCGTCCTGCAGATACATGCCGTGGAACTTGACGAGCTGCTCGTCGTCCTCGGCGATCGCGCCGGTCGCGATCTCGGCGAGGCCCTCCGCCAAGGTGCCGCGCAGAAAGCGGCTCGCTTCCTTGATGCGCTCGTTGCGCGAGAGCTCCGTGCTCATCGTCAGCCTCGCGCCTCAGTAGACGTCCTGCAGGTAGCGCCGCTCGCGCTCGAGCGTCGCGACGGCCGCGGCGGCGGCGTCGGAAGCCAAGCGACTTCACGTCGGCATAGACGCGCGACCAGCGTCGCGCGCACGTCCTTGGCCATCGCCTTGGCGTCGCCGCAGACATAGAGGTGCGCGCCGTTCTCCAGCCAGTCGACGAGGTCGCGGCGGCGCTCCCACAGCCGGTGCTGGACGTAGACCTTCTCCGGCGTGTCGCGCGAGAAGGCGAGGTCGAGCCGCGTCAGCGAGCCGTCCTTGAGCGCGTCCTGCCATTCGAGCTGATAGAGGAAATCGTGCGTAAAGCGGCGGTCGCCGAAGAACAGCCAGATGCGCCCGCTCGCGCCGATCGCGCGGCGCTCCTGCACGAAGGCGCGGAACGGCGCGACGCCGGTGCCGGGCCGACCATGATGATGTCGGTCGACGGATCGGGCAGGCGGAAGTGCTTGTTGGGCTTGAGGCGGACCCGCACCGAGGCGCCGGCCTGCAGGCGATCGGCCACGTAGGTCGACGCGACGCCGGCGCGCGCGCGGCCGTGGCTCTCGTAGCGCACGGCCGCGACCAGAAGATGCGCCTCGTCGCCGACCTCCTTGCGCGACGAGGCGATCGAATAGGCGCGCGGCGGCAGCGGACGCGTCAGGCTCGTTGAGCTCGTCGGCCGTCAGCGACGCCGGAAAGGCCTCCAGGAGATCGATGAGCTGGCGGCCCTCGATCCAGGTGCGCGCCTGCCCTTCGTCGAGCAGGCGCCGGGCCTGCGCTTGCCCAGTCGCGGCGGCGAACTTCTCGATCGTGACGGTCGAGAGCGTGGTGATGTCGCGCTCGGTCGTCAGCGCCGCGCGCAGGGGCGCATCCGCGTCAAGCTTCGCGGCGGCAAGGACCGCATCGACGAGCGCCGGATCGTTGTGCGGATAAAGATCGAGCGAGTCGCCCGGCTCGTAGGCGGGCGCGCTGCCCTCGAACGTCGAGCGCGAGGTGGACCGTCTCCTTGTCGGAACGCGACGAGTTCAGATTGATGTGCTCGACGATCTCGGCCGTGACGGGCTCGCGGCTGACTTCGCCTGCCGGCGCGCGGCTTGAAATCGACCGCCACGACATTGCCGGCCGGCTCGCGGGGAGGTGCGAGCGTCTGCAATGTCGTTCTTGATCCAATCCGCCGCCGGGGCGTCGAAATCGAGATCGCAATCGACGCGGTCGACCGCGCGTTTGGCGCCGAGCTCGGCGAGGCGCGCATCGATCGCCTTGCCGATCGCGCAGAATTCCGCGTAGGCCGTATCGCCGAGCGCCAGCACGCCGAAGGTGACGCCGTCGAGCCGCGGTGCTGCCGGCCCCATCAGCTCCGCGTAGGCGCGGATCGCGCGCGCCGGGGGCTCGCCTTCGCCCCAGGTCGAGGCAATGACGATGAGCCGCCGCGCGGCTCGCCAGGTCGGCGACCACGAGATCGGCGAAATCGACGAGCGTGGGCTTGAACCCGCTCTTGCGCGCGAGCTTGGCGGCGTCCTGCGCCAGCCGTTCGGCGTTGCCGGATTCGCTCGCGAACAGGATCGTGATCGGCTCGGCGGCCTGCGCGAGGCTGCGACGGTTGCGAGCTGCGACGCGCTCGCATCAAGACCCGCCAAGAAGCCCGCGAGCCATGCGCGCTGCGTCGCCGTCGCCGGCCCCAGAACGCGGTCCAGGCTCGCGATTTCGTCGTCGCCGAACGGCGCGGTGCGGGGCAGGAGCGCGGGGGCGGGCATGGTGAAAATGTCAGCGTCGCAAGGGCCGAAGTCAACGAAAATGTTCTTTTTAAAGAACAGCGCCTCACGCTAACAACGTTCCCGCAAATCGGGCCGCAGGAGAACGATCTCCTTTTCGTGAGAAGGAAGATGGCGAATGGCGAGTAGCGAATGGCGAATAGAGGGCGCACCATTCCATTCGCCTACTCGCGATTCGCCACTCGCCCGAGCGCAATCGGCAGAACCGTCGTCGACTTGACGCGCTCCATCGCGAAGCGCGAGGTCACGTTCTTGAGCGGGATGGTGGCGATCAGGTTCTTATAGAAGGCGTCATAGGCGGCCATGTCGGCAACGACGACGCGCAGCATGTAGTCGACGTCGCCGGCCATGCGGTAGAACTCAAGGACTTCCGGCATCTTCGCGACGAATTCGGCGAAGCGCGCCAGCCATTCGCGCGAGTGGTCGGCGGTCTCGATCGACACGAACACGGTGAGCCCGAGGCCGAGCTTCTCGGGATTGAGCAAGGCGACCCGCCGCTCGATCACGCCTTCCGCTTCCATCTTCTGGATGCGCTTCCAGCACGGCGTCTGCGACAGGCCGACGCGGTTGCCGATTTCCGCAATCGACAGCGTCGCATCGTGCTGCAAAAGATCAAGGATCTTGCGGTCGATCTGGTCCATCTTGCGTCTCGGTTTCGGGCGAGGAAAATGCCAAACTTACCTTCCGCCGCTCGCAACGGCACGACGCCAGTGCGGTCGGTTCTTCCTGACATCGTTCTATATAACGAACAGGCGTTCGGCGAAAGAGCGCGACCCGCGGCCGATCACGACACCCGCGAACGATGCGGTTGGAAATCGTCGCCGCCGCCTTCGAGCGGCTCCGTCGCCGCCGACGCCGCCCATTCGTAGGGCCGGGACCGCGGCATGGAACCCGGGCGCGCCCAATTGCGCGTGCTGCGAAGACCATACCTGAATACAGGCGTGCGGCCCCACAAACGCAATGCATTCAATGCATTTCAGTGTCTGCATCCGGCAGACGGGCGCTTGCGCGCTTCGCCAAGATACCGTTCCTTATACCAGCGGCATTAGATGATGACCCTCCACACGTCATGGCCGGGCTTGGCCGGGCTTGGCCCGGCCATCCACGTCTCTCTTGCGACAGCACTGGGGAAAGAAAGACGTGGATGCGCGGCACAAGGCCGGGCATGGCGAGTTAAAGTCTGACGCCGCTGGTACTACGCTCAGCGCGTGAGATCAAAATGACGGCTTCCTTCCTTCCCAAGGCACCGATAGGGGTCGCCGGCCTCGACGACATCCTGCATGGCGGGTTGGCGAAAGGTCGGCTGTTCCTGCTCGAAGGCCCACCCGGTACCGGCAAGACGACCTTGGCCCTGCAGTTCCTTCTGGAAGGCGCCAGGACGGGCGAAAAAGGCCTCTACATCACCCTCTCGGAAACCGAGCAGGAGTTGCGCGACGGCGCCGCATCGCATGGGTGGACGATCGGCGATGACGTCGAGATCTTCGAGCTGGCGCCGCCGGAAAGCCTGCTCGACGAGGACCAGCAGCAAAGCCTGCTGTATTCTTCCGACCTCGAGCTTGGGGAGACGACAAAGCGGATCTTCGAAGCGATGAACCGGGCGGAGCCGGCGAGGGTCGTGCTGGACAGCCTGTCCGAGATCCGTCTGCTGGCGCAGAGCTCACTGCGGTACCGGCGGCAGATTCTCGCCCTCAAGCACTATTTCAGCCGCCGGGCCGCAACCGTCCTGTTGCTCGACGACATGACGACGGAAGCCCTGGACAAGACGGTCCATAGCGTCGCGCATGCGGTCATCCGGCTCGAGGAGCTCGCGCCGGATTACGGCGCGCAGCGCCGGCGGTTGCGGGTGCTCAAATATCGCGGTCAGATGTTTCGCGGCGGTTACCACGATTTCAACATCAGGACCGGCGGCGTCGAAGTGTTTCCGCGGCTGGTGGCCGCCGAGCATCGGGCCAGCCTTGCGCGCCCGGTGCTCACGAGCGGGATCGCCGCGCTCGATACGCTGTTGGGCGGAGGCCTCGAAAGCGGCTCGAGCGCGTTGGTGATGGGACCCGCCGGCGGCGGCAAGTCGCTGCTCGTGATCCAGTTCATCGCCACGGCGATCGCCCGCGGGGAATCCGCCGCACTGTTCGTCTTCGACGAGGAATTGGGGCTGCTTTTTGCGCGGGCCAAGGGCCTGGGTTTCGATCTCGAGGCAATGCGCGAGAGCGGCAAGCTTTTCATCCAACAGATGGACGCAGCCGAGGTTTCACCCGGCGAATTTGCCCACAGCGTGCGCGCTTGCGTCGATGCCGGAGCCATCCGCACGGTCGCGATCGACAGCCTCAATGGCTATCAGAATGCGATGCCGCATGAGCAATTCCTGATCCTGCACATGCACGAACTGCTGCAATATCTCAACCGCGTGGGTGCCACCACCTTTCTGACGGTCGCGCAGCATGGGCTGGTGGGCGACATGCGGGCTCCCGTGGACGTCACTTACCTCGCCGATACGGTCCTGCTGATTCGCTACTTCGAAGCCTCGGGACGGGTTCGGCGCGCGATTTCGGTGGTCAAGAAGCGCACCGGCCCGCACGAGGACACGATCCGGGAGTTCCGCATCGGTCGCGGCGGGATCACGATCGGCCCGCCGCTCGAAAATTTCCAGGGAATCCTCAGCGGCCAGCCGAGCTACGTCGGCGATCCGCCAACGGACAAAAGCCCTTGACCGAACACCGCGTGGACCCTGAGCGTGTCCTCGTTCTCGCTCCGCGCGGGCGCGACGCCGTCATTGCGGTCGGCACGCTGCGCGAGGCGGGAATTCCCGGCGACGTTTGCGCCGACCTGCCGACGCTGGTCGGCGAGCTCGAACGCGGCGCAGGCGCCGCGGTCGTGACCGAAGAGGCGATCCGTACGGCCGATCTCAAGCAGCTCGCCGGGTGGATCGCTTCGCAACCGCCGTGGTCGGACCCGCCGTTCGTGCTGCTCACGGAGCGGGGCGGCGGCCTCGAGCGCAATCCCTCGGCCGCGCGACTGACGGAGGCGTTGGGAAACGTCACTTTCCTCGAGCGACCTTTTCACCCCACGACGTTGATCAGCGTGGTGCGCACCGCCTTGCGCGGACGCCGCCGGCAATACGAAGCGCGTGCGTACCTGGAGGCGCTGCGTCAAGGCGAGGCCGACGCGCGCCTGGCACAAGCGGAGCTGCGCCGCCTCAACGACACATTGGAAGCGCGCGTGGAGGAGCGCACCGGCGAACTTGCCGCGGCGAACCGGCAGCTTCTGTCCCAGATCGAAGAGCGCGAACGGGTCGAGGCAACGCTGCGTCAGATGCAGCGGCTGGAAGCGGTCGGTCAGCTCACCTCGGGTGTTGCCCATGATTTCAATAATCTGCTCACGGTCGTGCTCGGCAACATCGGATTTGTCGAAAAAGGGCTTGCCGGCATCGTCGTCGATGCAAAGCTTGCGCAACGGCTGTCGTATATGCGCACGGCGGCCGAACGCGGCGCCAAGCTGACGTCACAGCTGCTTGCGTTCTCGCGGCGGCAGCGGCTGGACCCCAAACCGGTCGACGTCAACGAGGCGCTCGCCGGCATGCGCGACCTGCTGCAGAGCACGCTGGGCGCAAGCGTGCAGGTCAGCACCGTGCTTCGCCCGGGCGTGCGGCGCGCCCTCGTCGATCCGAGCCAGATCGAGCTCGTGGTTCTCAATCTTGCGATCAACGCGCGCGATGCCTCGCAAGTGGGGGGAAGCCTCGTCGTCGAGACCGCCAATGCGACGATCGCGGCCCAGGAAAGGCCGGAGGAGCCGGCGCCCGGCGAATACGTCATGATTTCGGTGACCGACAACGGATCCGGCATGACCAAAGAGGTGCTGGCAAAAGCGTTCGAGCCGTTCTTCACGACCAAGGAGGTCGGCAAGGGCTCCGGCTTGGGGTTGAGCCAGGTTCTCGGGTTCGCCAAGCAGTCCGGTGGCGGCGTGCGGATCGATACCCGCGCCGGCGAGGGAACGTCGGTGAAAGTCTATCTCCCGCGCGCCGCAGGCGCCGAGGCCACGGAACGGACCGGCGGCTTGCCGGAACTTGGTCGGCCGCATCGGCAGGGCGCGGTCGTTCTGCTTGTGGATGACGACAGCGCCGTGCGCGAGGTCACCGCTTCGATGCTGCGCGAACTCGGCTATGTCGTCCTGGAGGTGGGCAGCGGGGGAGCGGCACTCGACCTTCTGGACCGCAAGGCCGGCGTCGACCTCGCTCTCATCGACTTTGCCATGCCGGGCATGAACGGGATGGAGGTGGCGCGCCAGGCGCAGGCCAAATCGCCCGGGTTGCCGATCCTGTTCGTGACGGGATACGCCGACACCTCGGCCCTTACGGAGATCGGCGAGGCTCGCGTGATCAAGAAACCGTATGTCGGCGACGAGCTTGCAAACAAGGTTCGCGCGGCTCTCGCCAATGCCAACGCCCGCCCGACCGGCAACGTCTTGCCGCTGCGGCGATGAGCAGCGAGTCCGCGCCCTGCAACGTCCGCTTCGGCCTATGGCAAGCTAAATTAGCGGATTGCGGGGCAGATGGGCTTGGCGTCACGTTACGTGGTGAGTGCGAGCTGACGTTCCTTCACGACCAGGCCAATGCGCTCGCCCTGGCGCCAAGGCGGTGGGTGGGCGAAATGGTTGACGCCGATGCAGTGGTAAAACGTGCCGTCGATGTGAACGCCCCGGCCCAACAGGTGGGCGAAATCGTGGGTGTCGCGGTCGAGCGAGACCGCCGCCTCCCAGCCGGTGCCTTTCACCTCGAACCATTCTTCACACCGAAATTCAGTCATTCGAGGTCGCCTCCGCAAAGGGTATGATTCTACGGCGGTCCGAACGTGAGCGGTGGCAATTCCGCCCCATTAGCTAATCATCGATTATTGATTTCCGACGAATTTGCGCTGGCGCACGAACACGTCCCGCTCGACGCGCGCAACCCGCGAGCGACGATCGAGGATTCTTCTAGCCATCATTATCGCGCCGGTTGTCGCTGGACGGATTGCGCCGATATTGGTGCACGGCGGCGGCGTCTCTTCACCTCTCCCCGTTGTGCAAGATGACCAGCTAGCGCAGCGCTTGTGGCGACGCGGCGAGTTGGTCGCCGCACGTGAAGTGCGCACTTCGGGATCATGCGGGCATGCCAAGGAGTGAACCTGCAGCGACGCGATTGACCCCAGAAATTCGTTGAGGTCTGGCATCATTTTCGATGACAGAAGCTTCACGTAGCGCCGGCCTGCCTCCGTGAGCGACGTCGGATCGCAAAGGGCGGCCTCGAATGCGCTTTCTTCGGCGCCAGCCAGTGCGCTGGCGCGCTCTTCGGCACCGCCAAAGCCTGCTGTCGTTCAAGGGGCAAATCGGACGCCGATATGCGGTCAACCTTGAACGTCGATTCGACCTATTTCCACTTCGCCAGGAAGAAGCGCGGCAGCTCGTCCGCGTACGGCGTGAAATCGAGCTGCTTGGCGTGGCCGTATGTCGTCACATAGGTGTGCAGCGGCGCCCAGTAGGCCCGCTCGGTGATCCGCTGGATCGCCGCCGAATAGGCCTTCTTGCGCGCTTCCGCGTCGTTCGACGACCCGGCCTCGACCAGCCATTTCTGCACGTCCGGATCGCGGGCATAGTCGTCGGCGCCGCCGTCGAAGAAGTTCGGGAGGATGGCCGACACGTCATTGATCGAATAGCTGCCCCAGCTGCCGAGGTACATGCGCAACTCGCCGGCCTTCGCGCGCTGAACCAGCGCCGCCACCTGAAGCTGGTTGAGCTTGGCGCGGATGCCGACCGCCTGCAGGTAGTTCTGAACCGCCGCGCCCCACTGCGGCAGCACATAGCTCGTCAGCTCGACGTCGAACCCGTTGGGGAAGCCGGCTTCGGCAAGAAGCTGCTTCGCCTTGGCGGGATCATAGTCGTAGTGCACGGCCATCTCGCCGTCGCAGCCGAACTGCGGCGGGAAACATGGGGCGGGCGGAACACGGCTGCCGCCGGTGACGAGCTTGTCGGCGATCGCCTGGCGGTCGATCGCGTGCCAGATCGCCTGACGCACCTTGAGCTTGGTGATCGGATTGTCCGCGCCGGTGCGGCCGGCGGCATCGAGCGCGAGATAGCCGACCCGCATCGAACTCTTTGCGCACGGCTTGCAGGTGCGGGATCTTGTTGACGTGCTCGAACTGGTCCGGGTTCATGTTCCAGATCCAGTCGGCGCGGCCGGCGAGCAGTTCGGTCATTTCAGTCGTGGCGTCCGGCACGAACCGCACGCTCATTTTCTTGATCGCCGGCTTGCCCTTGGGACTGCCGGCCCAGTAGTCCTCGAACCGCTCGAAATCGATGGAGGCGCCGGGTTCGACCTTGGTGATCTTGTAGGGGCCCGCGCCGATCGGCGCCTTGGCATAGCCGTCCGCGCCGACCTTCTCGCGATAGGCCTTGGGGTAGATCGGGAGCACGAGCGCGAAGTATTCGAGCGCCGCGGGCGTCGGCCGCTTGAGCTTGACGCGCACCGAGAGCTCGCCGGTCTTCTCGGCCTTGTCGATCCAGTTGTAGTTGGCGGGCGTCGACACCTTGCTCGCCGGGTCGGACACGAGATTGAGCGTGTAGACCACGTCCTCGGCGGTCAACGGGCTGCCGTCGTGGAACTTCACGCCCGGCCGAAGCGTGAACTCGATCGTCGTCGGATCGGGGCGTTTCCATTCGCTGGCGAGCAGCGGCTCGAGCTTGAAGGTGTCGGGATTGCGATAGACCAGCGCGTCCCAGGCCTGGTGATGCATCACCACGCCGGTGCGCAGATTGTTGTAGTAGGGGTCGACGTTCGGCAGCGCGTCGCGCATCGTGATCCGCAACGTGTCGGCGGATTTCTGCGCGGCCACGGGCGCCGCGCCCGCGCCGAGCACAACAGCCGCCAGGATCGCCGCACCAAAACTGGATTGCACACGCATATTGCCCTCCTTCGTTCTTGCCCCACGGAATCCGTGTGGAGCATGGCCCCGCCCGCTCACGCAAGATGACACTCTACCATTGCTTCCTGGGCCCGGACCATGGGGACCGGCGGCACGCTGCGGCAGCGATCGACCGCGATGCGGCAGCGCGGGTGGAACCGGCAGCCCGGCGGAATATTGGCCGGATCGGGCAGCGTGTCGCCGAGGCCGACGTCCGGTACGCCACGACCGGGCTCCGGCGTCAGCACGCTTTCGAGCAGCGCCTGCGCATAGGGATGGCGCGGCGCCAGAAACAGCGCATCTGTCTCGTTCCGCTCGACGATACGGCCGAGATACATGACCGCGACCTCGCTTGCCACATGCTCCACAACCGCGAGATTGTGGCTGATGAAGAGATAGGTCAGCCCGAGCTCCTGCCGCAGGCCGGCGAGCAGATTGAGGATCTGCGCCTGCACCGAGACGTCGAGCGAGCTGGTCGGCTCATCGCAGATCACGATCCGCGGCTCGAGCACGAGCGCACGCGCGATTGCCACGCGCTGGCGTTGCCCGCCGGAGAGCTGCGCGGGCATGCGCTCGCCCATCTCGGCCAGGAGGCCGACGCGATCGAGGATCCCTGCGACGCGACGCTCGATCTCGGCGCGCGATAGCGTGCCCTGCGCGGCCAGCGGCAGCGCGACGATGTCCTTGACCCGCTGGCGCGGATTGAGCGAGGCGAACGGGTCCTGGAACACCGGCTGGATGAGCCGGGCGCGCGCCTTGCGATCGAGCTCGGCCAGGCGTTTCCCCTCGACCAGCACCGTCCCCGCGGTCGGCGGCAGGAGCCCGAGGATCAGCCGCGCGAGCGTCGATTTCCCGCACCCGGATTCGCCGACGATGCCGAGCACGCTGCCGCTGGGGACGCTGAGCGTCACGTCGTCGACGGCGATCACGCGTTTTTCCGGCGCCAGCAGGCCGGAGCGCACACGGAACTCGCGCCGCAGGTTCACGACCTCGATCGCGGCGCTCATGCGGGTTGCGGTCTGGCAAATTCAGCCGGCGCGAGCCGGCAAAGATAGTCGTGCGCCGCGCCCGCCTGCCGGCGCGGGACGGCGCGCGTGCAGGTCTCGTCCGCGTGCGAGCAGCGCGAGCGGAACGCGCAACCCGCGAAGCCGGGGGCGATGGTCGGAACCGTGCCCGGGATGGAGCCGAGCGGCCGGTCGCGCCGTACCCGACCCGGCACCGGCACGCAGGACAACAGGCCGCGCGTATAGGGATGCTGCGGCGAGCCGAACAGGTCCGCCGTCGGCGCGCGCTCGACCACCTCGCCGGCATACATCACGGACACGCGGTCGGCGACGCGCGCCACGATGCCGAGATCGTGGGTGATGAGCAGGATCGCCAGGCCGAGATCGCGCTTGAGCGAGGCAAGCAGCCGCAGGATCTGCGCCTGTACGGTGACGTCCAGCGCGGTGGTCGGCTCGTCGGCGACGAGCAGCTCGGGGCCGCACATCAAGGCCATGGCGATCATGACGCGCTGGCGCAGGCCGCCCGAAAGCTGATGCGGAAACTGACCGAGCCGCAATCCCGGCGCGGTGATTCCGACGCGGCCCATGAGCTCGACCGCCCGCTCGAGCGCGGCGGCGCGCGAGGCGCTCTTGTGCCGGGTCAGCACCTCCGCCATCTGCGAGCCGACCGTGAAGGCCGGGTTGAGGCTGGTCATCGGCTCCTGGAAGATCATCGACATGCGATTGCCGCGGATGCGCGCCATATCGTGGTCCCGCAACGACAGCAGATCGACGCCCGCAAAGGTCATGCGCCGCGCGGCGCGGTGGCCGCCGCGGGCGAGCAGATTCATCACCGCAAGGGCGGTCACCGACTTGCCGCAGCCGGATTCGCCGACCAGACAATGGGTCTCGCCCTTCTCGACCCGCAACGAGGCACCGCGCACCGCCGCGGTCCGGCCGCCGAAGGTCACCTCCAGGTCTTCGATCTCCAGGAGCGCGCTCACCGCAATCGCTCCGTGCCGAGCAGGTTGCGCAGCCCATCGCCGACCAGATTGATGCCCAGCACGAGAATGAACAGCGCGGCGCCGGGGATCATGATCACCCAGGGCGAGAAGAACATGTAGTCCTTGCCCTCGGCGATCATGAGCCCCCATGACGGCAGCGGCGGCGGCACGCCGAGGCCGAGAAACGACAAGGCGGCCTCGAGCAGGATCGCGAGCGCCATTTCGAGCGTTGCAACCACGGCAAGGTGGCTGGCGATGTTCGGCAGGATCTCCCTGATGAGCAGATGCGGCGTCGAGGCGCCCGCGCAGCGGGCGGCGCTGACATAGTCGAGCGTACGGACCTGCATGGTGGTCGCGCGTGCCACCACGGCGAAGCGATCCCACAAGCAGCAGCCCAAGCGTCGCGACGACGAGCCCAAGGCCCGATCCCATCAGCCCGACCACGGCGAGCGCGACCAGCACCACCGGGATCGACAGGCGGGTGGTGATGGCGAACAGCACCACGTCGTCGACGCGCCCGCCGAAGAAACCGCCGAGCACGCCGAGCGTGATGCCGATCAGGCCGGACGTGAGCACCGTCATGATGCCGATCAGCAGCGAGATGCGCGCGCCATAGACCAGCCGCGCGAGATAGTCGCGCCCGAGTTGATCGGTGCCGAGCGGATGCTCGGGCCGGCTGCCGTCCATCCAGAACGGCGGCACCAGACGCTTGCCGAGGTCCTGCACGAACGGATCCTGCGGCACGAGCGCATTGCCGACGAGCGCAGCCGCCGCGATCAGGGCGACGATGGCAATGCCGAACGCGAAGCCCGCCTTGCCGACGCGCGACGTCTGCGTCGCCTGAACGGCGGAAATAGCAGGGGCGCTCATGCGGCCCTGAGCCTCGGATCGAGCAATGCGTTGAGGATGTCGGCAAGCAAGGTGAGGCCGATATAGATCGCGGCCAGCACCAGCACGACCGCCTGGACGACCGGGAAGTCGTTCTTGGCGATGCTTTCCCAGCCGAGATAGCCGACGCCGTGCAGCGCGAAAACGGTCTCGATGACGATCGAGCCGCCCAGCATGAAGCCGAGCTGGACCGCGGCGATCGACACGACCGGGATCGCGGCGTTGCGCAACGCGTGCCGGAAAATGATGCGCGCCCGCGACAAACCCTTGGCACGCGCGGTGCGGATGTAGTCGGACGCCATGGCCTCGATCATGCCGGAGCGGGTGAGCCGCGTGAGGGCGGGGATCGCCGTGAAGGCGAGCACGATGCCAGGCATCACGAAGTGCTGCCAGGTGCCGGTCCCCGAGATCGGAAGGATGCCGAGATGCAGGCCGAGCACGATCATCAGGATCAGTGCGAGCCAGAAGCTCGGCACCGCCTGCCCGACCATCGTGAACATGGTGACGCCGCGGTCGATCCAGGTGTTCTCGCGGACCGCCGCCAGGATGCCGAGCGGGATCGAGATGATCAGCGCGAGACTCAAGCCCACCAGGCCGAGCGTGATGGTGATGGGCAAGCGCCGCGCGATCAGGTTTGCCAC
Source organism: uncultured Alphaproteobacteria bacterium (assembly GCA_963738705.1). Taxonomy (GTDB): domain Bacteria; phylum Pseudomonadota; class Alphaproteobacteria; order Rhizobiales; family Xanthobacteraceae; genus CAVTXS01. The sequence goes on along the minus strand of CAVTXS010000044.1, from coordinate 109,427 downwards.
GCTGTCCTTGAAGAAGTAGCTGTGGCCGAAATCTCCGATCATGGCGCGACCGACCCAGGCGAAGAACTGGACATGGAGCGGACGATCGAGGCCGTAGGCCTTGCGCACGATCTCGACGTCGGCTTGCGTCGCCTGCGGGCCGGCGATGGAGATGGCAAGGTCGCCCGACAGCCGCGTCAGCATGAACGCGAGCGTCATCACGGTGAACGCGACCAGAAGGCCCAGCGCCAGACGCCGGACGATGAGACGCAGCATGTTCGCTGCTCCGCGGACGAAAACCGGAGCGCAGTAGCATTTTTCAGGACAGTGGCCGCGCTCGCAAGCGTCAACGGTGTCATCAAATCGCGGCTATGCGCAAGAGGCCGGCCGGCGCTTCATTCTCGTGGGGCCTTGCCGTCCATTGTTGATCGGTCCGCGACCGCTTTCATCGGGGTGCCGCGCGCGACATGCGAATTATCAAGAACCAGCTTCCAGGTGTCATCCGGCTGCTTTCTGACGATATCCATGTCGGTCCCCGACCAAACCTTGGTATCGCCGGCCAATGTCTGCGCCTGCGATGATACTCGCCTGCTTTCCGCTGAGTTTGCCTCGGCCGGATGGCGAGTCCGAGCGGCTGAGCTGCGGGCGCCGCCTTGTGGTAGCTGACGGTGGTTGAGTGATTGACGCTTCCGGGCCATCATGGGCAGGGGCGACGGGAGCGGCGGCAAGTGCCCTGTGTGTTGATCGTTGAAGACGACGAGCAAGTCCGCGTCTTGGCGGAAGCGATCCTGCAGGACGCCGGTTACCGTACCGTCTCCGCCGCGACAGTCCCAGAAGCGCTTGCGCTGTTGCAAGGCGACATCACGGTTGAGGCGATTTTCACCGACCTGCATTTGGTCGAGAACGGCCCTGGCGGAATCGAACTAGCGACCGAAGCGCGCAACATCCTGCCCAAGGTCAAAGTGCTGTACACGACTGGGGAAGGCATCACGGACGGGACAAAGGCGCTCATGGTCGAAGGTTCCGCGTTCCTCCCCAAGCCCTATACGCCGGACGATCTCACCGCCGCGATTGCGGCACTCTTTGGCGGGTAGAAAACGCCGCTCCTAGTGGCCTCGTAGTGTAGCCTGGCGATGATCGCCGCTGGCGTGCCCCCCTCGGATCGTTGAGATGGGTGTTCTCGTAATGGTGCAGGGTCGTATTCCTCAGGATGCGCTCTACTTCGCCCCGATGACGAGCGGGATGCGGCGGATCTCGGCGTTCATCACATTGCCGCCGACGGCGATCAGCGCGGACAGCGTGTAGCTGCCGGCCGGCAGCTCGCCCGCGAGGTCGATCCGGAACCTTGCGTCGTCGCCCGGGCGCGCCACGCCGGCGCGCACAGCCTGCGCATTTTCATCGACCATCACATAACGGCATTCGGGCGCGAGCCGCTTCAACACCTCAGGAGCAATCGACCGTAACGGCGTTCGCACCAAGCGGTAGCTGCGCTGAAACTTCTCGACCACTTCGACGTCGCCGGACAGCGTGACGCGGCCGCCGCTCTGTTCCACCTCGGTAACAAATCCGCGGCGCGGGATCGCGTATGAATCATACGATCCGACGCCCAAGGGGTAGGTCAGGTCTCTGAACGCCTCCAGCGTCGCGCTTTCGGGCGACCACGCTTTGAGCCGATAGGGCCCGTTGGTAACGAGGAAATGGCCATGGGCCTTGTAGAACGCCGCGAGCGCGGCCCACCGTTGGCGCGCCTCCTCCTCGCTTGCCAGCAGCCGCAGGGAGGCGGGACGGTAGCCGTCGCGCGCGAACGCATCGGCGAGCGAGGCGAGCTTCCGGTTCGTCTCCTCGGAGCGGACGAGATCGAGCCACGTAACGCCGCGCCGCGCCGCCTCGGCTTGCGAAAACGCCGCCCAGCCGCGACTGACGGCTTCCTCCATCAGGGCGATCACATGCCAGGGAAGCGTGCTCCACGGCGGCGCAAGCGCCGCATCCTGTTCCGGTTCGTCCGACGCGGTCGACAGGTAGACGTCGACGATGAAGAGCTCGCGCACGAAATTGACGTCGGCGACGCGGAAACTCTTCGAGCTCGCGTCGGACCCTATGACCTGCAAGGCAACAAGGTGCCGGCGGGTGGTTGCGGACGCGGCGTCGATGTACGGGTCGTAGTGCCCGCCGCTCCCGTCGCCCGCATCGCCGCGCGCGCCCCAACGATACGCAAACATGTAGGCATAGAGCAGGTCCGCGGCGTTGAGCCGCGTGCCGTCATGAAAGGCGGAGCCGAACACGCGATAGGTCAGCTTCTGGCGCGCGCGTTTCGCCTCGCCCACGGCCTGCAGGCGGCCGTTCCCGGCCACCGGAAGCACGGCCTCGGCCGGAACGTCGGCGGCGGATGATGCGGCCGCGGCGGGCTTGGCGGGCGCGGCTTGCTGCACGATCGGCTCGGCGGTGATCGAAAGGCCGACAAACGTGTAGACCACCATCAGCGCGGTCAGCGGAACCTGGGAGCGCAGCGCCGCGCGGCGGTCGTCGAAGACGCCCATCGCCTTGACGTGAGCGAGATAGACCGCCGCCACGTGGCCGAGCACGATCGCGGCGACCGCCGCATACCAGGCAAACCGCGCACCGACGAGCGCGATGTCGACGCGGTACCCTGCGGTTCCGAACAGGTCCCAGCCGAAACCGAAGGGATCGGAGATCAGCGGCACGATGTATTGGCCCTGAACGAGCAGGAATACGAGGTAGTGCGCCACGTGGTAGCCGATGGCGATCGGCACCAAGGTCAGGGCAAATCTGCGCGCGAGCTCCAGCGGCGAATGGCGGCCCATGGCTGCCGCGCTCATCAGCGCGGTGACCGCAGCGTAGGCCGCGAGGAATACCATCCAGAATCCAGCGAGCCCGACGGTCTTGATCACGGTCGAACCGTGCTCGGCGAGACCCGGCAGGAGCGCGCGAGCGGCCGCTTCGAAAGCGGCCCATTCGGGAGTGCCGATCAGTCCGTCGTAGAGCACGCTCGCCAGCATCAGCAGCACGAACGCCATCAGCGAGGTCGAAACCGCCGCGCCGGCGAGCAGCCCCGCGCCGAGCGGGCGTAGCACCAATTGTCGGACCTGGGCGGCGCCGCCGGTGTCGACCTGGAGTGGGGCGAAGCGCGCGATCGTGCCGAAGAAGACGGCGAAAACTTCGCCGTGCCGCAGCCAGGTGTCGCGGCCGAACAGCAGCATCCCGGTCCAGGTGAGGACCGAGTAGCCGACGGCCAGGCGCGCGATATGCGCCGGGACCGCCGGGCTCGGATAGACGAGCTCGATCCAGGCGAAGGCGAACAGGAGCGCGCACGCCGGCCAGGCGCCAAGCGCCGGCGGATAAGGCCAGCGCCAGGACAGCCCGGCCCGGCCGGTCGCTCGGCGGTAGAGCCAATCCGCGCCGTCGAAGACCGTGCGCCAGGGATTGATCACCGCCCACAGGTCGCCGGCGAGGGCCGAAACGTAGACAAACCCCACCCACCAGATGATCCACACCAGGGTGGGCGCGATATTGCGGTACGGGTTTTGGTCTCCGATGAACCCGGCGAGCACCGCGACGATGACCAGGCCCAGGGTCGCGAGCTTCAGCGACCGGACCGCAATCGCGAGCGCGGTCGATTGGCCAAAGGGCCCGGCCAGCAGGTCGCGACGCGGCTGGGCGCGCGTCCCATGCGCACGGCGGACGAACAAGCCGAAGATCGCAAACGACAGCACGACCGCGGCCGCCGCTCCGAACAGGTAAAACGAGAGCGGGATCGGCAGGTCGTAACGCTGGCCGAACCCGTGGGCGATCGCGGGTGGCGCGGCGGCGAAGGCGATGGCGACCGCAGCCACGAGTATCCGAAGCGACTGCGCCATCCGGAATCGCCAAATCGCGCCAGCGTCAATTCCACTGATGCTGGTGACCCGGCGCCGCCGCTCGTCCACCTCTCCCCAGCGGGATGGCTCGCTCCGGGTCAAGCCCGGGCATGACAATTCAGCGCGAGCCGAATTGGCGCTAGCGCGGAAGACCTCGATCTGCACAAGAGGAGCCTCGTGCGTGTGACCGCCACCCTGCTTGGGGGTGTGCGCATGGATGGGAAATCTCCCCGTCGCACGCGCCGTGAAGACGAGCTCCGCGACGGCGCCGGGGTCGACCTTCTTTTCGATGTCATACCCATGCAGATGCAGCATCAGCGGCCGGTCGCTTCTCCATCGCAGGGTGACGACATCGCCCTGCTTGACGCGGATGAGGCGCATGGTCTGCGGCACCCGCCCCCGTTCCATGGTCAATTCGAACGTCAGGTCTTCGGCCCGGGGCCCGACGATTCCGATAACCGCGGTCGCGGCGAGCGCCGGCGCCAGGATCCATCGGATGGTTCGGGCTCCCGCCATCACTCCCTTTCGCCACTCAGCGCGACACGTTCGGTTGGACGTCCGAGACGCGGTTGAGAACCCACCCGAACTCATAGGGCGAAGGCACCACGGCCGGATCGCCGAGCGCGAACCACATCAGCCGGCCGAACGGGTCGGTGAAGCCCGCGACCGGGTTCCAGGCCGCATCCGGCCGCGCGTCGGTGCCGAGGAAAAGCCAGCCGTTCCACGGAAAGTCCTTCAGCTTCACCGTGCGGATGAACATCGGCGAGTTGAGGCCTTCGATCGCGTCGTAAGCGACGTTCTCGATTCCAGCCGAGAATTCCGTATTGAGGTATTCCCGCTTCAGCACGTAGCCGGCCACCATGCGGCGACAGTCGGCGGTGAGCGATCGCACCAAATCGCGTTCCAAGTTGATTTTCTCCACCGCGCCGTCGAAATCGCCGGTCTGCAGGCGGGCGAACGCGGCATCGGCGTGTCGGTTGCGGTCGGAACCGCCGTCGGCGTCCGCCAGGACGCGATAGGCGTGGAACCAGCCGTTTCTCACCCAGGGGGGGCCGAGCCAGCCGTTCGTGGCGAAGGTCGCCGCTGACACAAGCGCCCCGGCGTCGATCGTTTCAATCGCCACATCCCACTCGGACCCGAGCGCTCGCCACTCCGGGCGGACAAGGCTCGCCGCCAGCGGATCGAAAGCCTTCAGCTTCAAGTCGCGCGCAGGCGACGCGCCTCGAACGCGCGCCCTTGCGACCTCGGCGAGGTCGACGTGGTGGAGGTAGTCGCCGTGAAACGGCGTGACCGGATATGGATGAAAGATGAAGGCTCCGCCCCGGTCGGAAAGGTCCCCCACGGCCGCTTCGCCGAGCGCGCAGGCCGACGGCTCATCGTTCGCCAGCGGTGACGACGGATTGACGCGCACGACCACGTACGCGCCGAGCGACTCGACCGCGACGACGCCATCCGGCGGGTCGCCGGCGAACGCCAAGCCCGGGCCTACGTGAGCCTGAATCTTTCCGCTCCGCAGCAGGTCGGCCGCGCGGTCCGGGCTCACGCTTTCGACGCGGATCTCATGTGGATAATAGGACGGGTAGACCGGCAGCTCGTGGCCGCTGCGGGCGACCGTCACCAGCGCCGCAGCCGCAGCCGCCACGCCCACGAGGATCACACCGCGCCCTTTCATGGCGGCATCCGCAATCCTGCTCACCCGCGCAAGGCCTTGACGACCCTTTCGTCGGCGAGCGCTTCCCGCGGGGGTCCGTGGAAAATGATCTCGCCGCGGTCGATGGCATAGAGCCGGTCGCCGATACGCGACGCCGCGCCGAGCTGCGATTCGGCCATGAGGATCGAGATGCCCATCGCCTTGATTCGCATGACCGCCTCGGTGAAGCGGTTGACCACGACCGGCGCCAGCCCCTCGAACGCCTCGTCAAGCAGCAGCAGCGTCGGCGACAGCATCATGGCGCGCGCAACCGCGACCATCTTGCGCTGACCACCGCTCAGGTGCAGCCCTTGACGCGCCAGCAGGCCCTGCACTTCCGGGAACACCGCGAAGGCCTGGGCGTCGGGATCGGGTCGCGTGCCGCCGTTGCGGCGCTTGGCGACCTCCGCGCCCAGCCAACGGCTGATCATCAGGTTCTCGGCCACCGACAGTTCGGGAAATACTCCGCAGTCCTCGGGCGAATAGCCGATGCCGCGCCGGGCGCGCTCGTGCGGCGGCAGCGCGGTCACGTTCTCGCCGTGGAACACGATCTGCCCCGCCCGCACCGGCAGGAAGCCCATGATGCTTTCGATGGTCGTGGTCTTGCCCGCGCCGTTGCGCCCGACCAAGCATACCACCTCCTGCTTGTCCACGCGCAGCGAGACGCCGTTCAGGATATGGGCGGGGCCGCGGTACGTGTCGATGGCGTTGACCTCGAGCACGATCAATCCTTTCTGCCAAACGCGTCCGGTCCTGACGAACCGATCAGGATCATCGCCACCTCCTCGTTGGTCCTGATCGCGTCGGGCGTGCCCTCGGCCAGAATGGCGCCCTGGTGCATGACCACGATCCGGTCGGAGTATTTGAACACGACGTCCATGTCGTGCTCGATGATCACCGCGGTAATGCCTTCGCCGCGCACCACCGAGGCGATCGTGTCCATGATCTGCCCCTTGTCGCGGGTGCTCACCCCGCTCGTCGGCTCGTCGAGGAACAGGAGCTTCGGCCGCAGCGCGTAGGCGAGCGCCACGTCGAGCAGCTTGCGCTCGCCCTGAGCGAGACCGCGCACGAGCTCGTTGCGCTTGCCGGCAAGTCCGAACTGGCCGAGCACGGTGTCGGCCTCCTCGATCACGGCGCGGTCGAGATGGGCAAGCGACGCCATGTTGCGGGTCTTGCCCTCGCGCGAGAAGATCGCGAGCGCCACGTTGTCGTAGGCGGTGAGATCGTCGAACAGGTTGACGAGCTGGAAGCTGCGGGCGATTCCGGCCCGGACCCGTTCCGGCACCGTCGCGCGCGTGACATCCTGTCCCTTGAAGATGATCTGGCCCGAGTCGGGACGCAGGAAGCCGGAGACGGCGTGACAAAGCGAGGTCTTGCCGGCGCCGTTCGGGCCGACCAGCGAGATGAACTCGCCGTCCACGATCGTCAGGCTGACGTCGTCGACCGCGCGGGTCTCGCCAAAATATTTCTTCAGATGCACGGTTTCGAGGAGGTTCACGTCATGGCCTCCGCGTCAGCCGGGCGTAGAGATTGCTGATCGTCCCGACGATGCCGGACGGCAGCGCGAGCACCAGGCAGACCAGCACGAGACCGAGCAGCAGTTGCCAATACTCGCTGCTCGCCACCGCGTAGGTCTTCAGATAGTTGAACGCGACCGCACCGACGATCGGCCCGGTGAAGCTGCGAAAGCCGCCGAGCACCGCCATGAATACGATTTCGCCGGAAAACGGCCAGTAGAGGATGTCGGGCGTGGTGAGCCCGTTGAGCGGCACCCAAAGGATACCGGCAAGGCCCGTGAACAGGCCGGAGATCACGAAGGCGATCCAGCGATAGCGCTTCACCGGGATGCCGATGAAGCTGGCGCGGATCTCGTTGTCGCGGATCGCCTGCAGCGCCTTGCCGAACGGCGAATGCACGATCACCCACATGATGATGGTCGACAGCGCGAACAGGGCGAGCACGTAGTAGTAGTAGGCGAATACGAAGCGCTGGAACGCGCCGCGGCCCTGGAAGTCGATCAGGCCGCCAAGCAGCGTGAGCTTGTTGGAGGCGACGCGGATGCCGTCGGTGCCGCCGGTCACCCAGAAGAACTTGAAGGCGAGGCTCCACAGCACTTGCGAGAGCGCCAGCGTCAGGATTCCGAAGAAGATGCGCGTGTGCCGCACGCAGACGTAGCCGAACAGCGCCGCGACCGCGAGTGTGCCGGCGAGGCCACCGAGGATGCAGAGCTCCATCGACTGCGTGCCCAGATCGCGCACCATGAACGCGACCGTATAGGCACCGGCGCCGAAATAGGCGGAATGGCCGAACGAGAGCAGCCCGCCGTAACCGAGCAGAAGGTTGAACCCGAGCGCGGCGATGGCGAACGCCAGCCCATAGGTCAGGAGCTGCGTCTGATAGACGTCGCCGAGGTAGGGCACCCCCGCGAGCGCGACGAGGATCAGGATCGCGACGACAAGGATGCGCGAGGCGGACGGTCCGGTGCCGGTCCGGTTGCTTGCCATGGTCATGCCCTCCCGAACAATCCGGTCGGGCGGACCATGAGGACGGCGGCCGCGATCAGGTAGAGCACGGCGAGCTCGATCTCCGGAAAGAACTGGATGCCGGCGGTGCGCACGAAGCTGACGATCAGCGCGCCGACCAGCGCGCCCTCGAGACTCCCGAGGCCCCCGATGACGATCACGACGAACGACAGGATCAGCGCATCGACCCCCATGCCGAGCACGGCCGCCTGCGCCGGCACCACGACGGCGCCGCCTAACCCGGCCATGAAGCAGCCGATGGCGAAGGCTTGCACGTAGACCCGGCCGACATTGAGCCCGAGCGCCGCCGCCATGCGTCGATCCTGCGAGGTGGCGCGCAGGATCACGCCGAACTTGGTGCGGTAGATGAACCACCACAGGCCGACTGCCGAGAGCAGGCCGATCGCGATGACAAAGAGATTGTAGGTCGGATAAATGAACCTGCCGATCGGCATGGAGCCCATGATGTCCATGATCGAGCCGGCCGAGAGCGGCGTTCCGCCGAACAGCAGCTTCATCAAGTCTTCCAGGATCATCAACAGGCCGAACGTGATCAGCAGATGGTACTCTTCCGGCCGCCGGTAGAGCGGACGCAGCAGCGTCGGCTCGATCAGTGCGCCGACCGCCGCGATCACGAGCGCGCCGACCGGCAGCAGCAGCAGCAATCCGACGACCCCGAGCGTGCCCGATAGCGCGTGGCCGACCGCACCGCCGACGAGCCACGCGGTCACGTACGCGCCAAGGGCGTAGAGTGTGCCGTGCGCGAGGTTGACGATGCGCATCACGCCGTAGATCAGGCTCAAGCCGGCAGCGATGAGAAACAGCACCGCCGCGTAGAACAGCGAGTTGAGCACCTGGATGAGGAAGATCGTCACGCTGCCCCCCAGCACGTGATTTGCGGCACCGCGGTTCGCGCCCCTCTAGTTCTTCTGGAAATCGATGCGGCCGATGGCCGGATCGATGGTATTGCCGTCCAGGAAGATCCCGGTGAACGCAGTGTAGCGGCCGGCCGGCAGCATTGACAGCGATACCGCGAAGCGTCCGTCGCGCTCCCAGTGCGCATGGCCTGTCGGCCGCGACCTCTGCCCTGCGGGATCGACGATGACGTAGCGCGCCAGCGGCCGGATCGGCAGCGTCTCGCGCAGCGTGTCGCGCTTGAGCGGCATGCGCACGAGACGGCGGTCGCGCATCTCCTTGACCGCGATCTCGACGTCGGCGGCGACGAGGATGCGGTCTCCCACGTGCTCGATCCCGATGATGCCGGCCCGCGGCGGGTGGGCGTAGAAGTCGAACGTGCCAAGGCCGATCGGATAGGTGAATTCGCGGATGACATCGAAGGTCGTGACCTCGGGCGAATGCCCGCGCAACCGGTAGGGGCCATTGGTCACCAGCAGGTGGCCATGCGTTTCGACGAATTTCTCCAATGCCTGCCAGCGCGCCTTCGCGGCCTCGGCGGTGACAAGGTCTTGCAGCGCGGCCGGCCGGTAACCGGCTTCGGCGAATTCCTTGACCAATGCGCGCAGCTTGGCGAGCTGCGCCGGATCGCGCACGAGATCGAGCCAAGGCACCCGGCGCCGCTCGGCCTCGGTCTGCGAGAACGCCGCGATCCCGCGCACGACCGCCTCTTCCATCAGCGCCAGCACGTGCCACGGCACCGAGCTCCAGGGCGGCGCGATCAGAGCGTTCTCCTGCTCGTCCGTGGACGCCTCGTCGAGATAGACCTCGATGATCGGCCAGCGGTAGTGGAACTCGAGATCGGCGATCGGCAGCACGGTTTCTTCGACCCGGACGATGCGCACGCCCTTGAACCGCTCCCGCATCAGCCGCGTCGCGGCGGCGATCTCGGGGTCGTGACGTCTCGCCGTCGGCCGGCCGCCGCCCCAGCGGAAGCGCCAGCGCGTACGGATAGAAATGGTCGGCCGGCTCCATCTCGGTGCCGTCGTGAAACGAGGAGGCCGAGACCCGGTACTGCACCTTCGCCATCGCGGCCTTGCCGGCTCCAACCTGGGAGATGCGGCCCGTCCCCGGCTGCGGCGCCAGCGCGTCGGCCGGAATGCGAATGGACTGACCGGGCTTCGCCTCATCGTCAGGGCGGATTTCGGTGCGGTTGAAAACCCAGCGGCTGTTGTACGGGATCGGCAGGAACGCGTTGTCGCCGACCGCCGACCAGACCAGGCGGCCGGTCGCATCGGTGAAGCCCGCGACCGGGATTCCAGGCCGCCGTTGCCGGCTTGTCGATCCCGACACGCAACCAGCCGTTCCAGGGAAAATCCTTGAGCTTGACGGTCCGCACGAACACCGGCGAATTCAATCCGGATTGCGCGTCGAATGCGATGTTTTCGATGCCGTTGGAGAAATCGTCGTTGTAGAACTCGCGCCGCAGCCGGTAGCCGACGACCCCCTGCTGGCAGTTTTCGGTCAGGGCCGCGATCAACCGGCGCTCCAGATTGACCCGCTCGGCCTGGTCCTTGAACTCCGCATGGGTGAGGCGCGTGTAGATGGCCTTGGCGTGCTCGCGCGCGCCCGACTCGCCGAAGGCGGTCGCGCCGCGCAGCAGATGGTAGGCCTGGAACCAGCCCTCCTTGACCCAAGGCTCGGCCGGCCACGCCGCGGCGCTGGCGCCGGCCGAGCGCATCAAATCTTCCGGCGCGACCTCATCGAAACGCAGATCCCAATCGACTGGGTGCAGCCGCACATCCGCCGCCAACGGAACGCTGGTCGGATCGCTGTGAATAGTCGGCGGCCCTCGGGCCGGATCGGGCGGCATCAATGCAGGGACGACCGGTGTGAACCGCACCCCCGGAATGCGGTCGACGTGGCCGACATAGTCGGCGTGATAGGGCGTCACCGGATAGTGATGCAGGACGATGTCGGGATGCTTGGCCAACGCCTCAGGCGCGCGTTCGAGCGCGCGGCAGCGCGCTTCCCGGCTCGCAAACCGGCGCGGATTGACGCTCGCCGTGATGAACGAGCCGAGCGAGGCTACCGACTTCAACTCTGCAGGCGCGTCGCCTCCAAAGGTCGGCGATACCCCGATATAGACGTGCAAGGGGTCCTGCTTATTGCCGAACTCCCTCGCCGCCCGTTCCGGAGCGAGCGGCTCGATGCGGATTTCCTGCGGGTAGAACGACGGATAGTACGGCACCTCGTGGCCGGCATGCGCGGCCAAGGCCGTCGCCATAACGACGACGCAGGAAGCGGCTGTTAGGCCGCCTCCTGCGCGCGCATGAGGCCAAATGAGCGACATTTCCGTCATCGGAGGCCGCGCCTCGAATCGAGCGCGCGGCCTCCCGTCTCGACGATGTTCAGCTCACCTGCGGCCAGGTTTCCTTGATCCAGTTGTAGGTCGCCGTCGGATCGTTGTGGCCGCTGCCGGGTTTCGGCCAGCCCGGAGGCGCGGTGATGTTGCGGATCGGGATGGTGATCATCCGGTTCGGGTCGAGGATCTGGAACGGGTACTCGGCCACGTTCTTCGAGAACCCGGTCACCGCGTCCTTGTAGCCCTGGTGGTTGTCCGGACGGATGTAGAGGTAGCCGGCCGCGGTCTCGTAATACATGCCTTCGAGCTGGCTGATGATCGCCTCCTCGTCCGGCCAGCCGCCGACGAGGCGGTTCGCCTTCTCGACCGCCAGCTTGTACATGTACAGCGTGTGATAGGCGCCGTCCGATTGGAAGTTCGGATACTCGTTCCAGCGCTTGAAGTATTTCTCCACGAAGGTCTTGTTCGCCGGCCATCGATTTCCCGGCGGGTAGGTGAAGTAATAGTTCGAGTGCACGCCCGCGATCACCCCTTCAGGGTGATCCTTGCCGATCGCGTGCGGCGCGACGCCGAAGGCGATGGTGCTGGCGAACTTGGCATCCTTGAACATGCCGTAGCGTAGCGCCTGCTTGTACAGCGCCACGTAGTCGCCGCCCCATACCGAGGACACGATCAGGTCGGGATTGGCCGAGATCGTCTTGGTGATGTGGGCGGTGAAGTCGGTGGTGCCGAGCTTCGGCCATCCTTCCGAAACCACCGAGGCGCCGGGCACGAGCTTGTTGTAGGCGACCATGAAGTGGTCGAACGCGTTGCGCCCGTATGAGTAGTCGGGATGGATGTGGGCGATCTTCTTGGCCGTCGGCCAGGTCTGCGCCGCGGCAAGCGCGCAGGTGACGCCGTCGGCCGACTGGATGTTGGTGATGCGGAACGTGTATTTCGGGTTCGGTACCGCCTTGTCCCACAGGAAGTCGGTGCAGCCGTCGACGAAGATCGTGAGCAGCCCGAGCTCTTCGGCCACCGGCCCGAGCGCCGGCGTGTTGCCGCTCGAAATGACGCCGGTGAACATGTCGATCTTCTCGGAGAGCTTCATGCGGCGAAGCTCTTTGACGTTGGCGTCGGTGCCGGCCTGCTCGTCCGCCGTGATGGTCTCGATCTTGCGTTTGCCGAGGATGCCGCCGGCCGCGTTGATCTCCTCGGCGGCCAGGATGTGGCCTTTGAGCGACGGCTCGCCGAGCACCGCGGCCGGGCCGGTGAGGAACGTCATGTGACCGAACTTCAGCGGAGCGGTCGGAATGGTGCCCTTGGGGGCGGCGCCTTGGCTGATCGCCGGAGTAATGCCCGGGACCGCCGTCGCGGCCGCGGCGGCGCCGACCGTGACGCCGAGCGTGTTCAACAGATTTCTACGCGTGACGTTGCTGCATGAAGATCCTCCCTCTTGAAGGTGCGAGTGGACGCTACCGTCCACGATCGGAGCGATCGCGAACTGCGTGGTTTTTCGTGGTTCGTTGAGGATATTCTAGACCTGTCCTCGCATCCGTTACAATGATCCCACCGCTATCCCCTGTCACAAAGCCGAGACCTCCTTCCCGGTCAGCCCCGCCGCCCCACCTTCCACACGGGTAGAGCCATGCAGGATATCGCCTTCTGGTCAGCCAAACGGCTCGCCGGCCACCTCCGCCGCCGCAAGATCGGATGTCTCGAACTGCTGGACCACTATCTCGCGCGGGTCGAGCGCCACAATCCTGCTCTCAATGCCATCATCGCGACCGACATTCCGGCGGCGCGCAAGCGCGCCAAGGCCGCCGACCGGGCGCTTGCCAAGGGCGAGAGCTGGGGGCCGCTGCACGGCGTCCCGATGACCATCAAGGAATCGTATGACGTGGCGGGCATGCCCACGACCTGGGGCATACCGGAACTGAAGAGCAATACGCCCAAGCAGAACGCGCTGGCGGTCAACCGCCTGCTCGAGGCCGGCGTCGTGCTGTTCGGCAAGACCAACGTGCCGCTGATGCTCGCCGACTGGCAGAGCTACAATGCGGTCTACGGCACCACCAACAATCCCTGGGACCTCGCCCGCTCGCCCGGCGGCTCGTCCGGCGGCTCGGCAGCGGCGCTGGCCGCCGGCCTGACCGGGATCGAGGCCGGCAGCGACATCGGCGCCTCGATCCGCAACCCGGCGCACTATTGCGGTGTCTTCGGCCACAAGCCGACCTACGGCATCTGCCCGCCGCGTGGGCAAGCGCTGCCGGGCCGCGTCGCGGCGGGCGACATTTCGGTGATCGGCCCGCTGGCGCGCAGCGCCGACGACCTCGCCATCGCGCTGGCGGCCATGGCGGGCCCGGACGCCGATCGACGCCGCCGGCTATCGCCTGGCGCTGCCGGCGCCGGCCAAGACCGCGCTCAGGCAGTTCAAGGTCGCGGTGATGCTCGACGATCCGAATTCCGCGGTCGACCGCGCGGTACAGAATCGCATCCAGGCGCTTGCCGACTTCCTTGCCAAAAAGAAAACCAGGGTGAGCGACAGCGCGCGTCCGGCCATCGACACCGGTCATGCGCAGCGCGTGTACATTGCGCTGTTGCGTTCCGCCACGTCGGGGCGCCAATCAGACGAGGCGTTCCGCCGCAATCTCGACGCCGCGCGCACGCTGGCGCCTGGCGACGAGACCTATTTCGCCCGCCAGGTCGCGCGGCAACACCCTGCACCACCGCGAGTGGCTCGGCCTCAACGAGGAGCGCCACCGCATGCGGCTGAAGTGGGCGGAGTTCTTCAAGGATTTCGACCTGCTGCTGTGCCCGGCAGCGGCCTCGGCGGCGGTCCCGCACAACCATCAAGGCGAGCGCTGGGAGCAGACCATCACGGTCAACGGCAGAGAGGTGCCGTCGACCGACCAGCTGTTCTGGGCCGGCTATTCCGGCGTTGCCTTTCTGCCCTCGACGGTCGCGCCGGCCGGCTTCAGCAAAGAAGGGCTGCCGAACGGCGTGCAGATTATCGGCCCGCAATACGGCGACCGCACCTGCATCGCATTCGCCAAGCTTTTGGAGCGGGAGTACCAAGCCTTCGTGCCGCCGCCGGGGTACGCGTGAGACCGGCGTTACGCAGTTGAAGTATTACGAGGCCTGGAGCGAATTCCGCCAGCGGAGAGCCACCGATCCCGCGCGGCAGGCGCCACTTACCGCTCCCCAACGGAGCCGAATGGGCTGCGCCGAAGCAGCTCTTCACCATCCACCGCAACAGCATCCAGACCTTGCGCCTTGATGGGGGATCGGAACGCAGCGTTGCGGCGCATGGAATTCTGATATCCTTGGAAAGCGGCGTTCTGGGGGGAGGTCTTCATGCGCGTCAGCTCCTTTTGGACGGCTGCGCTGTTCGTCACACTGGCGTTAGTCGTCCCCGCCGGCGCCGATGATGTCGACGATTGCAGGCAGCCCGAGCCCGCCCGCAGGATCGCCGGATGCACGCAGATCATCAGCAAGGGCGACAAGGGCGGAATGACCATCTCGGTGGCCCGCAGCAACCGGGGCGTGGCCTACATCGAGATGCGCGACTACGACCGCGCCATTGCCGACTTGACCGAGGCGATCCGGCTCGACCCCAAGAATGCCCGCGCCTACAGTAGCCGCGGTTGGGCCCACAACGAGAAGCAGAACCATCATCGCGCCTTGGCCGATTTGAACGAGGCCCTCCGCCTCAACCCGAAAGATCCCCATGCCTACAACAACCGCGGCAACACCCATCGGGGCATGAGCGATTTCGACCGCGCCATCGCCGACTACAGCGAAGCGATCCGCCTCGACCCGAATTTTGCCTTCCCCTACAACAATCGCGGCTGGGTCCACATCGAGAAGCGAAACTTCGATCCCGCCCTCGCCGACCTCAACGAAGCCATCCGCCTGGACCCGAATTTGGCCCGCGCCTACAACAACCGGGGTCGGATTCACCTTGAAAGGCAAGACTATGCCAGCGCGCTCGCCGACTTCGACGCGTCGATTCGGCTCGATCCCAAGCAGGCGTACGCTTACAACAACCGCGGCAACACCTATCGCGCCAAGGGCGATCTCGACCGCGCCATCGCCGACTACAGCGAAGCGATCCGCCTCGATCCGAATTTTGCCTTCCCCTACAACAATCGCGGCTTGGCCCACAACGAAAAGCAGAACCACCATCTCGCCTTGGCCGATTTGAACGAGGCCCTCCGCCTCAACCCGAAATATGCCCACGCCTACAACAACCGCGGCAACACCCATCG
Organism: uncultured Alphaproteobacteria bacterium; assembly: GCA_963738705.1. Classification (GTDB taxonomy): domain Bacteria; phylum Pseudomonadota; class Alphaproteobacteria; order Rhizobiales; family Xanthobacteraceae; genus CAVTXS01. The sequence goes on along the minus strand of CAVTXS010000044.1, from coordinate 93,855 downwards.
GGGCAAGAACGATTTCGACCGCGCCATCGCCGACTACAGCGAAGCGATCCGCCTCGACCCGAATTTTGCCTTCCCCTACAACAATCGCGGCTGGGTCCACATCGAGAAGCGAGACTTCGATCCAGCCTTCGCCGACCTCAACGAGGCCATCCGCCTGGACCCGAATTTGGCCCGCGCCTACAACAACCGGGGTCGGATTCACCTTGAAAGACGAGACTACGCCCGCGCGCTCGCCGACTTCGACGCGTCGATTCGGCTCGACCCCAAGCAGGCGTACGCCTACAACAACCGCGGCAACACCTATCGCGCCAAGGGCGATCTCGATCGCGCCATCGCCGACTACAGCGAAGCGATCCGCCTCGATCCCGAATATCCCAACGCCTACAGCAACCGTGGCTTTTCCTTCGCCCGCAAAGATGACCACGTGCGGGCTATCGCCGACTATCAGAAAGTCATCGAGCTGCCAGCGCCGACCGCAGTCGACCAGCAGCGGCAGGAGGCTGCCCGCGCGCGCATCGAAAAGCTGATGCTGCCGAACCAGGCGGCCTCGTCGGCGCGACGGGTGGCGATGGTGATCGGAAATTCCAACTACGTCAGCGCCGGGCCACTCGTGAATCCCAGAAACGACGCGCGCGCCGTTGCCGCCATCCTGCGTCGGCTCGGCTTTGTCGATGTCATGGAGCTTTACGATTTGGACCATACGGCCATGACGCGGGCACTGAGGGACTTTGGCGACCGTGCCGCGGCGGCGGAGTGGGCGGTGGTGTTCTTCTCCGGCCACGGGGTCGAGATGAACGGAACCAATTATCTCATCCCGGTCGATGCCCGCCTGACGCGCGATACGCACGTCGTCGATGAAGCGCTTTCGCTCGACCGAGTCCAGGCGAAAGTCGATGTCGCGAGCAAGTTCGGCCTCGTGATCCTTGACGCCTGCCGCAATAATCCATTTCTTGCGCGGATGGCGCGCGCCGGCGCGACACGGTCGCTCGGCCGCGGGCTCGCCGTCATTGAGCCCGAAGGCAATGTGCTCGTCGCCTATGCCGCCAGGCACGGGACGGTCGCCGAAGACGGCTCCGGACAGCACAGTCCCTTCACCGAAGCCTTGCTCGCGCATATCGAGGAGCCGAATCTTGAGGTCAATATCCTGTTCCGCAAAATTCGCGACGCAGTGCGCATCAAGACCCAACGTCGCCAGGACCCCTTCGTCTATGGCTCGCTCGGAAGCGAGCCCCTCTATTTCAACCCTACGCCGGCCCGCTGATGTTGCGTCCCCAGCGTTCGGAAAGTCTGGCTCCGCCACTGGCGGGGTCCACGGTTAAGGGTAGGCAGACCACGCGTCGATATCGCCTAACCGCCGAGAATGACCCAGGAGAGACCTCAAGCGCGTGGCGGGTCAACGCTTTGACGCGCCGGGGTACGCGTGAAGCTGGACTTTGATAACCTACCCCGGCGGTAGCCACGGTTTGTGAGGCCTGGCACGATACGCGTCACGCATTTTGCCTGTGCTTGCGCTGCGGAGCGGACATGTTCGGTCGTATCTCGATCTTTGCCAGTGTGCTGTCGATTGCCGCGACGGTCGCGCAGGCTCAAACAGTTTCGACCATCGCCAGGCCCGAGCTTTGCGTGTCGGTATCTGCTGACAGCCTCAAGCGGCTTGAGGCGCGCCGCCAGCATCTCGAGCTTGAGATAACCTCCAAAGCTGGTGCGGCAGGCTCTGCTCAAGAGGTCCGCGAGAAGGCCAACCCAAGCTTGCGCAAGAGGCAGGAGGAGCTTCTGCAAGTGCTGTTTCGCATCGAGTGCGCGCGCAGCGTTCAACCTGAGCCGGATTTAGAGCCGGCTTCACGCCGCACCAGGGAGGTTAGAAGAGCACCGGCACCGACGCGAAATGAGGTGATCGAAGTAACGACTTATTACGCGACCAATCGCAACCGGTCGGACAGCTCCGAGCCGGCGAAGGTCTACGGCGCCGACGTGGAAAGCAAATTCCAATACGGTCGCGCGCTCGTCACCATTCCGCCCACGCACATCCCAGGCAACCTCGAGATGCCGAGCCTTTGGAAGCTCGAGCGTCAATCCGATCCCAACAAGCATTTCGTCCTGAGATCGGTCACACCTCTCACAGCCGATGCCGCGCGCAAGGAGATGACCGAGAGACTGCAGGGCTTCCCGTCAAAGGCGCTCCTCATCTTTGTCCATGGCTACAATACGGGCTTTGAGGAAGCGGCATTGCGGACCGCGCAGATAGCCCACGACCTGCGATTCCCTGGCATACCTTTCTTTTTCAGCTGGCCCTCGGCCAACCAGGTGGTGGGCTATTGGCAAGATGAAGAGGCGGCTCGGCTCTCCGAAGGCGTTTTCGAACAGCTGATTGAGGACTTGTCGCAATTCCCAGTCACGGACATTTACATCGTGGCCCACAGCATGGGAAATCGCATCGTCGGCCACGCGCTACAAAGCCGGGCCGACAAGGGCAAGGAGACAAAGCAACTGCGGGAGCTCCTGCTGGCAGCGCCGGACATCAATGCCAACATCTTTCGCACGATCATCGCACCAAAACTGGCAGCTATGCAGGGAACGCGAACGACGATCTACGCAGCGTCCTCTGACGTTGCGCTCATGGCGTCGAAGGTCGTACATGGTTTCAAGCGCGTCGGCGATGCAAGAGGCGGCGTCCTTGTCTATCCGGGCATTGAGACCATCGATGCAAGCAGCGCGGCATCCGCGACGCGGGGGTTCGGTCACATTTATGTCGTCGACAGCGCATCCGTGATGAGCGATATCCGGGCCATCGTCGACCGCAAAGGCGCCGCAATGGCGCGCGGCCTGAGTGCGGTGGGAGCATCGCCGAATTTGTACTGGCGGTTGCCTTGAGGGCAGTCGCGCCAAGCTCCTGATCCGTTGAGAGCTTGCCCGGGTGGCTGGCCGGCGGGCTATTCGGGCGTCGCGTTCCTGCCCTCGACGATCGCGCCGATCGGGCTGAGCAAGGAAGGGCTGCGATCGGCGTGCAGATCGTCGGCCCGCAGTACGGCGACCGCACCTGCATCGCGTTTGCCGGGCTCCTGGAGCGGGAGCTCCAGGCCTTCGTGCCGCCACCGGCTACGACTGAGGCTCTCCAATTCAGCTGCTCCAACCCGCAGACGGCCTCGACGAAGTCGGGAGAGCCTCGAAGCACGCGTCGGCAGTGCCGTTGGAGACTTCGGAGCCTCCTCAGCCGGCCGCTACGCGGCCGGCACCTCGGGATGACGGCCTCGTGCGGCATGGCCGCAGGGGAAATCGAGCTCACACCAGCATCACTTCGACCAGGTACGGCCCCGCGGTCGCGAGGCCGTGGCCGACCGCGCGGTTGAAGTCGTCCATGGTGTCGACCCGGGTGCCCGGCACGCCCATGCCGCGCGCAAGCGCCACGAAGTCGAGGTCCGGCCGCCCGAGATCGAGCATGTCGAGCGCCTTGCGGCCGACGTTCTGCGCGCCGACGTTCGTGAGCTCGTGTCGCAGGATCGCATACGACCGGTTGTTGAGCAGCACGGTCGTGACGTTGAGCCCCTCGCGCGCCTGCGTCCACAGCGACTGGATCGTGTACATGGCGCTGCCGTCCGCCTGGACGTTCAACACGCGCCGATCCGGACAGGCGAGCGCCGCACCGGTCGCCATCGGCATGCCCATGCCGATCGAGCCGCCCATGTTCTGCAGCCAGTCGTGCGGATGGGCGTGCCGCGTCGCCGGGAAGAAGCCGCGGCCGGTCGAGACGCCCTCGTCGACCACGATGGCGTTCTCGGGGATCAGCGCGCCCAAGGACTGCGCGATGGTCACTGAATTGATCGCGCCGGTCGCCGCCGCAGGCGGCGCGAATTTCGCCGGCTCGACCGGGTGGGTGCGCGCGCCAAGCTCGTCCGCAAGCCACTCGAGCGCGTGCAGCAAGTCTTCCTCCGGCCGCGCCAGCGTATGGAACTGCGTGTCGGCCGGCGCCAGCAGGCTTGGCTTGTCCGGATAGGCGAAGAAGGCGACCGGGATCTTGCTGCCGATGAGGACGATGTGCTTGAGGCCGGCGAGCGCGGCAAGCGCCTGGTCGACCGGATAGGGGATCCGGTCGATCACCATGCGGCCGGCGCCGCGCGCCATGCGCCGGTTGAAGGTCTGCGCCATCATTTTTGCGCCGGTCTTGGCGCAAATCCGTCCGGCAAGCTCCAGGCCTTCCTGTCGCAGGGCGGGCCCGGCGAGCAGCAGCAATGACGGCTCGCCGGATCGCAACGCGCTGCGCGGCTTCGCGCACCGCCTCGGCGGCGACCTGCGCGCGGGCCGGAACCTCCGGCACGGGCGCCGGCCCGTCGGCGTCGTTCCACGCCGTATCGGCCGGAAGGATCAGCGTCGCCACCTGGCCGGGCGGCGTGCGGGCGGCGGCGATCGCCGCGGCGCCGTCGGCCGCGACCTGCCTCGCCGACGGCGAGGTGCGCACCCAGCCCGAGAACGGGCGGGCCGCGGTCTCGATGTCGGAGGTGAGCGGGGAATTGTAGTCGCGGTGGTAGGTCGCGTGGTCGCCGACGATGTTGACGACCGGGCTCGAGGCCTTGCTGGCGTTGTGCAGGTTGGCGAGCCCGTTGGCCATGCCGGGCCCGAGATGCAGCAGCGTGGCGGCCGGCTTGTCGGTCATGCGCGAATAGCCGTCGGCAGCGCCCGTCACCACGCCCTCGAACAGCGCCAAGACGCAGCGCATGCCCTCGACGCGGTCGAGGGCCGCGACGAAATGCATCTCCGAGGTGCCGGGGTTGGCGAAGCAGACGTCGACCCCGCCGTCGACCAGGGTCCGCACCAGACTTTCCGCGCCGTTCATTCGAGCCTCATGTTTGGTGTGCATGTTTGTCTAGCATATCGGCCGCGAGTGCGATCCGCGGAAACGGGCAGCCGTAGCACCGAGCATTCGGATGCCTAATTTCGATCTCCGCGAAAATCCTTCGCTGCTCGCCTGACCAAATTCAGGAAGTGTCGAACGACCGCCGAAGGTTCGCCGCGGCGCGATGCGAGGTTCAGAACGAACTTCGGCTGCGTGGCGCCTCTGAGCCGACGATAGGCTACACCGTCGATGGGCATTCGCTGCAAGGAAGCCGGCACGAGGCAAACGCCGAGTCCGACGGCGACGAGGCTCAGGGTGGACGTGACGCGAAGCGCGTGCTGGCCGACGCGGGGAGTGAAGCCCGCCGCGCGGCATGCTGCCATTGTGGCGTCAATACCAGTGCCCGGCGGGCCGTAGAGAATGAATGTTTCGCGGGCAAGGCGCCTCAGCGAAACGGCTGCGTCACCGCCGCCCTGGGCCAGAGCATGCCCAATAGGCAATGCCACCACCATCGGTTCCTCCAGTACGGGCGTGATGACAAGTCCCTCCGGATGGCTAGGGGATGTCCGGATGAAGGCGGCATCCAGTCGTTCGTTTCGCAGGCGTTCGACGAGCTCGTTGCTGAGGAACTCCTCCAGCGTCAGCGACACCAACGGGAACGCCTCCCGAAAACTGCGGATGACACGCGGTACAAACGGATGAAAAGGGGCAGTGGGCGGTATACCCACCCGGATCTGGCCTTGCTCGCCTCGCGCCGTGCGGCGTGTCCTTTCGAAGCTGCGGTCGAGATTTGCGAGCGTTGAGCGGGCGTCCTCGAGGAGGGCTCGGCCGGCATCGGTCAGCTCAACGCCGCGCGCCTTGCGACGAAATAGCTGCACATCAAGTTCCCGTTCGATCGCGCCGATCTGTCGGCTGAGCGGCGGTTGCTGCATGCCGAGCCGTTCCGCGGCCCTCGTAATGTGCCCTTCCTCAGCGACAGCGATGAAATAGCGGAGGTGCCTCAGGTCCATTTGCCATGACCCAAAAAGTATGGATTTCGATCCGTCGATACCATAGCTCACCCCGCCCGACCAGGCTACGTGGCTCTGTCCCCGCTCATTCGGGGATAGTCAGTGAATCCCAATCAGGAGTGTCCCGAAACGAAATAGATGGAGGGGGAAATGACCAAGGTCGGGCGACGGAATTTTCTCAGAGGCGCGGCAGCGGCGGGAGCGGCCCTCGGCACGGGCGGGCTGCTCGGCATTCCGGCGGCGCGCGCACAGGAGGTCTGGCCGAGCCGGCCGGTGAGGTTCATCGTGCCGCTCGCGCCGGGCGGCGGCATCGACTTCGTCGCGCGCGCAGTCGGCGAATCCGTGACGCGTCGCATCGGCCAACCGATCGTAGTGGAGAACCGCACCGGCGCCGGCGGCACCGTCGGCATGGATGCCGCGATGCGCAGCCCACCCGACGGCTACACCGTGCTCATCACCAACGACAGCGCCGCGAGCGCGCCGCACGTGCAAAAGCTCGCGCACGACTACACGAAGGAGCTGGTGCCGGTGATGTTCCTGGCGCGCCAGCAGCAGGTGCTCTGCGCGCATCCTTCGCTCGGCGTGAGCTCGGTCGCCGAACTGATCGCCAATGCCAAGGCCAATCCGGGGCAGGGCTACGCCACTTCGGGCGTGGGCACGAACCAGCACATCCTCGGCGAATGGTTCAAGCGCGAGACCGGGCTCGTGCTCAACCACGTGCCCTATCGCGGCGCAGGCCAAGCGATCAACGACCTGATCGCAGGCCACGTGAAGATCGCGTGGCTCGGCCCGACCGCGACCGTGCCGCACCACAAGGCCGGCAACCTGCGCCTGCTGGCGCAGGCCTCGGCCAAGCGCGCACCCTACCTTTCGGACATCCCGACGCTCGAGGAGGCGGGTTTCAAGGGCCTGGTGCTTGAAATGTGGTTCGGCGCTTTCATGCCGAAGGGTACGCCGGCCACGATAGTCACGCGACTGAATGCCGAAATGGCAAAGGCGCTGGCCGATACCGCGATGAACGAAAGCTTCACCCGCGGCTCAATGGAGGCGGTAGGCGGCGCGCCCGAGGTCCTCGGCACGCAGGCGCGGGGGGATTCGGTGAAATACGAGCGGCTGGTGCGGGAGCTCGACATCAGAACGAGCTGACCTGCTCCTCATGAACGCCTTCGGCTGAAACGTGAGTCCGTCGGCCATCCCCTCGCTTCGCAACCGTTGGGGCACTACGATGGCGGCGGACTCTCCTTTCTCCGTGAGTGCGTCGCGGGGAGCCGGTCAATGGTTTCCCGCATAACGTCAAGCCCTCGCAAGGGCGGAAGATGTTCTTGTGACGAGATTGCGAATCCTTGGCAGAGCCAATTCATTCAATGTGCGCAAGGTCCTATGGGTCTGTGACGAGTTGGGTATCGACTACACTCGCGAGGACTGGGGACGAGGGTTTCGTCCAACGACCGAAGCAGAGTTCCTGAGCATCAATCCCATCGGCCTTGTACCGGCCGTCATCGACGACGGTCAGGTGCTTCGAGAGTCAAACACCATCGTGAGATACCTCGCGACCAAGTATGGCGGCGATGCCCTCTATCCCAAACATCCGATCGAACGGGCGCGCGTGGAGCAGTGGATGGACTGGGCAAACTACGAGACATCCCTCTCCCTCCGCGGAGCGTTCCTCGGCGGGATGCTCAATGAGCCGCCATGGAACCATCCCTGGTTCATCGATCAGGGCCGCCGCCAGATCACCAAGGAAGTCGGCCAGCTCGATGATCATTTGGCCTCGGGTGGCCCATACATCGCCGGTGAGGCTTTCACGATCGGGGATATCCCCATCGGTCTGGTGGTGAACCGGTGGTTCTGCTTGAACTTCAACAAGCCAAGCTATCCGTCCGTCGCCCGCTACTATGAGCAATTGACTACGCGGCCAGCCTACAAGCGTCACGTGCGTAACGGGCTGCCGTAGGTCACCCTCGGCAGCTTGTGGCGCTTCTGCGTCCGGCACGCCGTGCCGCGCGTCGAGTGCGCAATGGTCAAGGACGCGGGTCTGCACCCCGGCCGGCCGTTACCTGTTGTGAACCAACTCACACAACTCTTTGGCGGTTCGGTTATAATTGTTGCATCGTTGCGATACAGGCGGCGGCTGCGCAATCACCCGATATCGGTCCGGACGGTCCGCGAGTAAGACCGAGCGGGCCGGCGCAATTAAAGAAGGAGTTATCACGCAGGCCCTCCCGCTGCTTGTCGCGGCTCCGACCGAGTTGCCGGGTGTGCTGCCTGCCGGCCACAAATCCTGTCGATAGGAGCAAGCCATGGGCCGTCGACGCGTTGGCGCACTTTTGATCCTCGCCACACTGTGCGTGCTTCCTCCTGGGCAACCGGCGTCCGCGCAGGGCGACCCTGTCGCGCTGCAGCGCAGCGCGATCGGGCGCATCGACGCCTTCGTCGATCACTTCCGCAAGACCGGCGACATGCGCACCCGGCTTCCCGACCTGACGCAGGCGGAAGCTGAGCTGGCGGCGAGCAACCGCATGCTCGCAGCCCGGGGAGACTGGTCGGCCCTGGCGATCGGCCTGATCAAGCAGGGCCACGTCTACCGCATGCAGGGCATCTGGCCGAATGCCGTCGCGCTCTATGGGCAGGCTGAGGACGCCGCCAAGCGCGGCCGCGACGTGGTGCAACAGGCCGACGCGCTGGCGTGGCGGGCGCTCGCCAACTCCTCGCGCCGCAACCTCGGCCAGGCGTTCGCCGATGCGACCCAGGCGGTGCGGCTTGCGGACACGACCGACGACAAGGACCTGCTCGCGCGCGCGCTCGACGTGCTCGGCGCGATTCAGATCAACCAGCGCGACCTCGCCGGCGCGGCCGATACCATCAACCGCGAGGTCGCCGTCGCCGTGCAGGCGAAGGACCCGATGGCGGCCTACTACGCCTACCTCAATCGTTCGGACGTCTACCAGAAGACCGGCGAGCGATGCGATTTTCAGCGCGCGTTCGAGCCCTGTTATCAGGCGCTCGACCGCGCGCGCGCCGATCTGCAGCAGGCCCTCGAGATCGCGCGCAAGCGCGGCTACCTGGCGTTGGCGCGGCAGACCGAGGGGTTTATCGGCACGCTCGAGACGCGCCGTGCGCTGATCAAATCCCAGGAAGCCACCCATCACACGATGCAGACGGTAGGAGTGTTCGCGCCGAAGAAGCCCGGCGACGTTCTGGTCGACGAGAAATTCGTCGCGTCCCCCGGACCGGCCCAGATCACGCTCCTCGCCGACGTCATGCGAAGCGGGGCGAAACAACTCGGGGGCTTCGCCGATATTGTCGAGGCGCGCAGCCAGTTCGTCGAAGGCATGATGAATGAAATGCAGGGCAACAACGACGCCGCGCTCGCTTTCTTCCTGAAAGCTGTCGACTCGCTCGAGCGCGAACGCCGCGCCTTGCGCGACGAGCGCAGCCGCGGCACCGCCCTCGAGGACCGCATCAACTTCTACTACGCGGCGGTTGCGCAGCTGCTCGAACGCCGACGCTACGCCGACGCGTTCGAGCTGCTCGAGCGCTCGCGGTCGAGGTCGCTCGCCGATCTCATCGCCAGCCGCCAGCTTGGGCTCGGGAGGCCCGAGGAACAGAAGCTCTATGCGGAGTGGACGGTGCTGCGCACCCAGCTCGGCGACGCGCAGAGCACGCTGTTCGAGCTCGCGAGCCAGCCCGATGCCGCGGCCAACGCGCCGCGCATCAACACCATCCAGGCGCGGATCCGCACCCTCGAGGCCGAACAGCAGAAGGTGACCGCGCGCATGGCGATCGAGTTGCCGCGGTTGCAAAACCTGATGACCTCGGCGCCGGCAAGCCTCGAAGCGCTGCAGCGATCGATGCGTGAGGAAGGCTACGAGATGCTGCAATATCTCGCCCTCGAGGACGGCGTCATCGTCTGGCATATCGCGCCCGACTCGGTGTTCGCGCGCAAGGTGTTCCTGCCGCGGAGCGCGCTGATCGCCAAGGTCGCCGCCCTTCAGAAGAGCCTTGCGCGGGATGATGCCGCCCGCTTCGACGAGACAATCTCGAGGGAGCTGTTCCTGTTCCTCATCCAGCCCGTGTTGGCCCGGATCGGTAGCGAGCGGCTCGTCATCGTTCCGCACGGGGACCTGCACCACGTGCCGTTCCAGGTATTCCAGAATCCGGCCGACGGACGCTACCTCGGCGAGCGCTTCCAGATCACCTATGCCCCGAGTGCCTCGGTTCTGCTCAGCCTGCAGAAGTCGCCCGGACTCTGCAGGCGGGCGGCTGCTCGCGATCGCCGACCCCGCCCTGCAGGCGGCGCGCCCCGAGGTGCAGGCGATCGCGCAGCTGTTTCCCGGACGAAACAAGATCGTGGCGGATGGCCTCGCGCGCGAAAGCGACGTCAAAGCGTGGATCCGCGACTTCGACGTGGTGCATCTCGCGGTTCACGGCAAGTTCGACAGTGGCGAGCCGATGCTTTCGTACCTCTCGCTTGCCGGCGGCGCCGGCGACGACGGCAAGTTGACCGCCGCGGAGATGTTCGGCCTCCCGCTCCAGCAGAGCCGGCTGGTCGTGCTTTCGGCCTGCGAGACCGGCCGCGCCGAGGCGACGCACGGCAACGAGATCCTCGGCATCGTCCGCGGCCTGATATACGCTGGTGCGGGAACTCTCGTGCTGTCGCGCTGGAAGGTGGACTCCGAAGCGACCGCGCTGTGGATGCAGACCTTCTACCAGGCGGCGCTCTCCAAACCGTTCGCGGAAGCGGCGCGCGCCGCGCTGGTGACGGTCAAGAGCAATCCCAAGTACAGTCATCCGTTCTACTGGGCAGCGTTCACGACGATAGGGCGGTAGCGGTGGCGGACCTGCTGCAGGATCTGAACGAGCGCATCAAGACGCTGGCTGGCGACTGGGCCAAGTACACCGTTGTCGGGAGCTTCCTGCTGTACTTGGTCGGTTACCTCGCGCTCAGGTTCCATCTGACGGCGATCGGCATCGGCACCGACCTCGCGGTGCTCGATGAGCGCTACCTGTTCGCCGGAGCGCGTTTTTTCGTCTATCTGGTTTCCTCGATACCGAACATCGTCCTGGTTGCGCTCCCGGTCGCGTTGGCGGCCTGGGCGACGTTTCGATTCTTGCCCGAGTCGACTGGCGCGCGCGTCCATGCGTGGATCACGCAGCCGACCCGGCTCACGGTCTTTGGCGTGATTTTCGCGGTGATTGCCATCCAATTCGTGATGCGCCAATGCTTCGTGTTCAGCGACCTGCTGCTCGCTCGCAACCTGCCGGCGGAACCGGCTTGGCTCGTCAAGCTTCTGCTCGATGACCGGCTCATGCCGCTCTATTTCAGCCTGCTGACCGCGGCGTGCGCGGTGACGCTTGCCGTCCTGGTAGCGCTTCGCAGGACCGAGCCGCCGGGCGCGCCGGCCGCGTTCGCGAGGGCGCTGATCGCATTGCTCGCCGCCGTGCAGATTCTGCTGCTGCCGATCAACTACGGGGTCTTGATCGCCGACAAGACGCTCCCGCGCGTCGCCGCGCTCGGCGACAAGCCGCTCGCCGACGGCGAGGAAGCATGGCTGGTGTGGGAGGGAAAGGACGGCGTCACGTTCCTGATTCGAAGCCGAGACCGCGCGCGGCGCGCGCTCGTGACGCTCCCCCGCGCGGAGGTGAAGCGGACCGAAATCCTCGGCTTCGACCGCATCCTGCCGAAACTCTTCGCGAGAGGGGAGCAAGGGATGATGGGTTGGCGCGTCATGAAACCTCTGGCGCTCGCCGCGATAGTGGCAGTTCCGACCGGCGCCGCCGCTCAGTCGCTCGTCGACAAACTGCTGCGCGTCTCGGGGCTCACGGCGTCGCCGACGCAGCTGCGCACGCAGGGCGACGAGAGCGAGGCGGGAAACATCTGGGTCGCGAGCCTCGCCCAGCGGGCCGCAAGGGCGCTGACGACTGACGGCGGCTACCGTTCACCGGTGTTCTCGCCGGCGGGAGCCGTCTATGCGCTCAAGGGCAACACCATGGTTCGCATTCCTCCCGAAGGCGGCGCCGCCGTGGCGTTGCAGAGCTTACCCGGGGCCATCAAGCTCGTCGGGTTCGACCGCAACAGCACCGACGAAGTCGTGGTCCTGCTCGACGGCGCTGCCGGCTCTCCGCTCGGCGTCGTTTCGTTGAAGAGCGGCAAGGTCACGCTGTTGCCCTATGACGCGAAGTCCAGGGACGAGGACCGCATCCTCACGCAGATCCGTGGTCAGGACCGCGTATACGGCGATACTCGGGTTTACACCGAAACGGAGAGCAAGCGCGGCCTCTCACGCAACATCGAGTGGACCGACGTCTACCTCCGACGCAGCAATGCTGCGCCGCTGAATGTGAGCACGTGCGACGGCGTGAACTGCATCCAGCCCGCGCTGTCCCCGGACGGGCGGAGCGTCGCGTTCGTGAAGGCGGGAGGTCAATAGATCTCGGCCGGATGCGACCCCGGCACGGCGACGTGGGGTTCCCTGGCGCTCAGCCACCCGCGCGCTATTTCGCCATGCGCATAGCGCGAGGCGGACGACCCCCTGCTGCTTCGCGGGCTCCAGGCAGTCCAACCAATGCTTCTCTCAACCTCGTACAGCGGGATGCGCTGCTCATTTATTGAGCACTTGAACACGAATTGTATGCAAGCACGGCGACCGGATAAGCCGTCGGCCGGAAGCGAAAAGCCAGATTTGGCATGATCTTACGTTCCCAAACCGCGTGCCCGCGCCGTGGCACGTCCCTTGCGGAGTTGCCCGTCGGATCAAGCAACAACAGCCGATCGGGGGGCTCGATGAAGCGTCGCGACTTCTTGAAGTCGGTGACCGCGCTGGGTGCGGGAAGCCTGCTGCCCATGCCGGCGATTTGGTCCCCGGCCGCCGCGCAGGCGCGCCGGGAGACGTTGTTGGTCGTCACCGAGTACGGACCGAACAATTTCGACATCCACGGGGTCGGCACCAACCGCCCCGGCTATGAGGTGTCGTGGAACTGCTACGACCGGCTGATGACCCATGGCAAGAAGACGCTCGCCGATGGGGTGGAATCATACGACCGCGACAAGTTCGAGCCGGAGCTCGCCGAGGATTGGAACGCGACCGCCACCTCGGTGACGTTCCGGCTGCGCAAGGACGCGACCTTCCACGACGGCACGCCGATCACCGCCAAGGACGTCAAATGGTCGTTCGACCGCGCGGTCACGGTCGGCGGGTTCCCGACCTTTCAGATGAAGGCCGGTTCGCTGGAGAAGCCGGAGCAATTCGTCGCGGTCGACGAGCGCACGTTCCGCGTCGACTTCATCCGCAAGGACCGGCTGACGATGCCCGACCTCGCGGTCATCGTGCCGGCGGTCTACCACTCCGAGCTGATCAAGAAGAACGCGACCGAGAAGGACCCCTGGGGTCTCGACTACACCAAGACCAACATCGCCGGCGGCGGCGCCTACAAGGTCGCGAGCTGGCAGTCGGGCAACGAGGTCGTGTTCGAGCGCAACGAGAATTGGAAGAGCGGGCCGCTGCCGAAGGTCCGACGCATCGTCTGGCGCACGGTGCCTTCCGCCGGCAACCGGCGCGCGCTGGTCGAGCGCGGCGACGCCGACATCTCGTTCGATCTTCCCAACAAGGATTTCGCCGAGTTGCGCCAGGCCGGCAAGGTGTCGGTCGCCGTGACGCCGATCGGCAACGGCATCGGCTACATCGGCATGAACTGCAAGAATCCGCCGTTCAACAACGTCAAGGTCCGCCAGGCGGTGGCCTACGCCATCCCCTACCAGAAGATCATGGACGCGGTGATGTTCGGGCTCGCCAACCCGATGTTCGGCGCCAAGTCCGACGCGCCGATCGAGATCGCGTGGCCGCAGCCGCATCCTTACAATACCGACCTCGGCAAGGCGAAGGCGCTGCTCGTCGAGGCAGGCTACCCCAATGGGTTCGAGACCACGCTCTCCTTCGACCTCGGCTTTGCGGTGGTGAACGAGCCGCTCTGCATCCTGGTGCAGGAGAGCCTCGGCCAGATCGGAATCAAGGCGACGATCAACAAGATTCCGGGCGCCAACTGGCGCAACGAGCTGTTGAAGAAGGAGATGCCGCTGATCTCCAACTTCTTCTCCGGCTGGCTCGACTATCCGGAATACTTCTTCTTCTGGTGCTACCACGGCCAGAACGCCGTCTTCAACACGATGAGCTATCAGGACAAGGACATGGACGCGGCCATCGACGCCGCCCGCAAGGCGGCCGCCGAGGGCGACACCGCAGGGTATGAGAAAAGCGTGCGCGGCTTCGTCGAGAAGTCGTTCGCCGAAGTGCCGCGCATTCCACTGTTCCAACCGACGCTCGGCGTGGCGCTGCAGAAGAACATCTCCGGCTATCGCTACTGGTTTCACCGGCAGCTCGACTACCGCTCGCTCGCCAAGGGCTGAACCGACGCCGAAGGCGACAGCGTAGCCCCAAAGCCGTCATGCCCGGGCTTGACCCGGGCATCCATCAAAAATTCTTCGCAAGAGTCTTTGTTGAATGGGATGGATTGCCGGGTCAAGCCCGGCAATGACAAGCTGAGGAGACAGCCATCGATGCTGCGGCAGATCGGCAAGCGGCTGACGGTCGCGATCCCGAGCCTGATCGGGGTGATCGTCGTCACTTTCCTGCTCACGCGCGTCCTGCCAGGCGACACTGCGGCGTACTTCGCCGGACCTGCGGCGACGCCGCAGGCGATCGAGGAGATCCGCAAGAAGCTCGGGCTTGACCGGCCGCTCCCCGAGCAATTCGTGCGCTACATCGAGGACCTCGCGCGCGGCGACTTCGGCACGTCGTTGACCACCGGCCAACCGGTCGTCACCGAGATCGCCACCCGCCTGCCGGCGTCGGCCGAGCTCACCTTGCTCGGGCTGCTTGTGTCGGTGCTGATCGCGGTGCCGCTCGGCGTGGTCGCCGCGGTGAGACAGGGATCGCTCGTCGACCATGCCTGCCGAGTGGTTGCGACCGCGGGCGTGTCGCTGCCGGTGTTCTTCACCGGTCTGCTGTTGGTCTACGTGTTCTACTTCCTGCTCGGCTGGTCGCCGGCGCCGCTCGGGCGTCTTGATATTTTCTATTCGGCGCCGAGGCCGGTCAGCGGTTTCTACCTGATCGACAGCCTGATTGCCCGCGACGTCGAGCTGTTCTATGCGGCGCTCGGCCAGCTGGCGCTGCCCGCCGTCACGCTGGCGATCTTTTCGCTGGCGCCGATCGCGCGCATGACGCGCGCCTCCATGCTGGCGGTGCTGTCCTCCGATTTCGTGCGCACCGCCCGCGCCAGCGGGCTCTCGCCGCGCACCGTGGTGGTCACCTATGCGTTTCGCAACGCCATGCTGCCGGTCGTCACCACGCTCGGAATGGTGTTCTCGTTTCTGCTCGGCGCCAATGTGCTGGTCGAGAAGGTGTTCGCCTGGCCGGGCATCGGCTCATACGCCATCGAAGCGCTGATCGCCTCCGATTACGCCCCGGTCCAGGGCTTCGTGCTCACCATGGCGGTGCTCTACGTCCTGCTCAATCTGCTCATCGACCTCATCTACGGCGTCATCGATCCGAGGGTGAGGCTCGAGGGATGAACGAGCCCGATGATATGCTGGCCAACTCCAACGTCGTCATCCTGAGGTGCTCGGCGCGGAACGCGCCGAGCCTCGAAGGATGCTGCTCGGCATTGCGTCCTTCGAGGCTTGCCCGACTTCGTCGGGCTCGCACCTCAGGATGACGAGCAGAGAGATACCGGCCACCTTCGAGGCTTGCCCGACTTCGTCGGGCTCGCACCTCAGGATGACGAGCAGAGAGATACCGGCCATGCTGCAACGGATCGACCAGGGCGCCGCGGCGACGGTGAGGGAGGTGGCGCCGGCCTCGATCCTCAACCATGCGCGTCATGTCGTCAGCGAGAATCCGGTCACCGGCGCCGCCTTTGCGCTGTTCGTCCTGATCGCCGTCTGCGCGCTCTGCGGGCCGCTGATTGCGCCCTACGATCCGCTCGCCAGCAATACCGGTTCGGCCTTGCAGGCACCCTCGGCGCGGCACTGGTTCGGGACCGATCAGCTCGGACGCGACATTTTGAGTCGCGTCATTGTGGCGGCTCGCCTCGATCTGGCCATCGCGGTGTTCTCGGTCGCACTGGTGTTTGCGCTCGGCGGCCTGTCGGGAGTGGCCGCCGGCTTCTTCGGCGGCTGGACCGATCGGGTCGTCGGGCGCATCGCCGATACCATCATGGCGTTTCCGCTGTTCGTGCTGGCCATGGGCATCGTGGCGGCGCTCGGCAACACCGTCACCAACATCATCATTGCGACCGCCATCATCAACTTCCCGCTCTACGCGCGGCTCGCGCGCGCCGAGGCCAATGTGCGGCGGGAAGCGGGTTTCGTGCAGGCCGCGCGGCTTTCGGGCAACGGCGAGATGCGCATCCTGTTGGCGCAGGTCCTACCCAACGTCATGCCGATCATGGTCGTGCAGATGTCGCTGACCATGGGCTATGCGATCCTCAACGCGGCCGGGCTGTCGTTCATCGGGCTTGGCGTGCGGCCACCGACGCCCGAGTGGGGGATCATGGTGGCCGAGGGCGCCGGCTTCATCGTCTCGGGCGAATGGTGGATCGCGTTCTTTCCGGGCGCCGCGCTGATGCTCGCCGTGTTCGCGTTCAACCTGCTGGGCGACGGCCTGCGCGACATCTTCGATCCGCAACGGCGAACCTGAGAATAAATGCGATGGTTTCAACCGGGTCCAACCTCGTCATCGGCATCTTCTGCCTCGTCATCCTGAGGTGCGAGCCCGACGAAGTCGGGCGAGCCTCGAAGGACGCAGGGCAGAGCAGCATCCTTCGAGGCTCGGCGCGTTCCGCGCCGACCACCTCAGGATGACGGGGAAGTAGCGATGACCGCCATGCCGCTGCTCGAGGTGCGCGATCTGACGGTCGAATTCTCGACCCGCCGCGGCACCGTGCGGGCGGTCGAGCGGGTCGGGCTCACCGTTGCGAAGGGCGAAACGCTGGGCATCGTCGGCGAATCCGGCTCCGGAAAATCCGTGACCTCCTATGCGGTCATGCGCATCCTCGACCGCGCCGGGCGCATTGCCGAAGGATCCGTGACGTTTTCCGGCGTCGACGTACGGGCCGCCGCCGAGGAGCAGGTGCGGGACCTGCGCGGCCGCGAAATGTCGATGATCTTCCAGAACCCGCGCGCGGCGCTCAATCCCATCCGCAAGATCGGCCGGCAGATCGAGGACGTGCTGCTGCAGCACGTGCAGGCGGCGCGCCCGGACGTGACCGAAAAGGCCATCGGTATTCTCGATCAGGTCCGCATCGCGCGGCCGCGCGAGCGCTACCATGCCTACCCGTTCGAGCTTTCGGGCGGCATGTGCCAGCGCGTCGTCATTGCGCTGGCGCTGGCCTGCCGGCCGCAGCTCCTGATCGCCGATGAGCCAACGACCGGGCTCGACGTGACCACGCAGAAGGCGGTGATGGACCTCGTCGTCGAGCTCACGCGCGAACGCGGCATGTCGACGATTCTGATCACCCACGATCTCGGGTTGGCGGCAACGTACTGCGACCGCATCACGGTGATGGAAAAGGGCCGGGTGGTCGAGACCGCGGCCGCACAAGCGATCTTCAAGGCGCCGTCGCACCCCTATACGCGCAAACTGATGCGCGCGACCCCGCGGCCCGGCGTCGCGCTGCGCGAGCTGATGCCGGAAGACGCCGCCTCGGCCGCACCGCATCCTGCCGGGGCGGCGTGCCGCAACGGCAGCGACAGCGCCGCACCGCTGCTGGTGGTCGAGAAGCTGACGAAGGAGTATCCCCGCCGCGGTCAGGACGGCGCGTTCAAGAAGCTGTTCCGCACCGGTCCGGCGCCGGAATCGGAAACGTTCCGCGCGGTCGATGGAATCAGCTTGACGGTCGGACGCGGAGAGACCGTCGGGCTGGTGGGCGAGTCGGGCTGCGGCAAGTCGACGACGTCGATGATGATCATGCGACTGATCGACAAGACCGACGGCATCGTGCGCTTCGACGGCGTGGACATCGGGGCGATCCCGGCGAAGCAATTCGCGACCTTGGGCCTGCGCAAGCGGATCCAGATGGTTTTCCAGGATCCGACCGACAGCCTCAACCCGCGTTTCACCGCCGCGCGCGCGATCGCCGATCCGATCATTCGCCTCGGGGACGTCAAGGGCCGTCGCGGATTGAGGGCGCGCTGCGAGGAACTGGCGCGGCAGGTCGGCTTGCCGACCGACCTGCTCGACCGCTTCCCGCACCAGCTCTCCGGCGGTCAGAAGGCGCGCGTCGGCATCGCGCGGGCGATCGCGCTCAACCCCGATCTCATCGTGCTCGACGAGCCGACCGCCGCGCTCGACGTCTCGGTGCAGGCGGTGGTGCTCAATCTGCTGCAGGACCTGAAGCGCGCAATGGGAATGAGCTATCTCTTCGTCTCGCACGATCTCAACGTCGTGCGCCTGCTATGCGACCGCGTGCTGGTCATGCGGGCGGGAAGGATTGTCGAGCAGGGGCCGACGCGGCAGGTCCTCTCGGCGCCGCAGACCGACTACACGCGCGAATTGCTGGCGGCGGTCCCGCGCCTGCCGGCTTGAGGGGGCGCATGAATCCAGTGGTTTCAGGGACCTCCAAATCCGTCATGCTGAGGTGCTTTTCCCGGACGAAGTCCGGGAAAAGCCTCGAAGCACGCAGTGCGGCGCCGTTGGAGACTTCTGGATCGTCCTTCGAGGCTCGTCCGCGTTCCGCGGCCGAGCGCCTCAGGATGACGGATTAGTTTTCGGCCAGATTTTCAGGAGGACGCGCCAGTGGAGGACCCCACCCCATGACAGAAGCTCCCGATCCCCTTGAGCCGTTCGTGGACGCGGCCGCGTCGGCGTTGGGGATTCCCCTGCGACCGGAGTGGAAGCCGACGGTGTGCGCCAATCTTGCGGTCACCTTGCGGCTGGCAGCCTTCGTGGCTGAGTTCGACCTCCCCGACGAGGCCGAGCCCGCGCCGGTGTTCGAGGCGTGACGGCCGTGGGCGTCGACTGGGCACCGGCGTCGGACATCGCAACTGCGGTTGCGCGGGGGCACGCAACCGCTCGCGCGGTCGTGGAGGCTGCGCTCGGGCGCGTCGAGGCGCACGATGGCGCGTTCAACGCCTTCACGGCGGTCACCGCCGGGCGCGCGCTCAAACGGGCAGACGCGATCGACGCCGACCGCGCCGCCGGCCGCGCGCTTGGGTCTCTGGCAGGCGTGCCGTTCGCGGTCAAGAACCTGTTCGACGTCGTGGGCCTGCCCACGCTCGCGGGTTCCAAGATCAATCGCGAGCGGCCGCCTGCCGTCCGCGACGCGCCGCTGATCGAGCGGCTGGAAGCTGCCGGCGCGATCCTCATCGGCGCGCTCAACATGGGCGAGTACGCCTACGATTTCACCGGCGAGAACCTGCACCAGGGCCCATCGCGCAACCCGCATGATTTGAGCCGCATGACCGGCGGCTCCTCGGGCGGCTCCGGCGCCGCGGTCGCCGGCGGGCTCGTGCCGCTGGCGCTCGGATCGGACACCAACGGTTCGATCCGCGTCCCGGCGTCGTTTTGCGGCCTGTTCGGCCTCAAGCCGACCTATGGCCGGCTGACGCGTGCGCGCACCTTTCCGTTCGTCGCGAGCCTCGACCACGTCGGGCCGCTGGCGCGCAACGTCCGCGATCTCGCGCTCGCCTACGACGCCATGCAGGGCCACGATCCGGAGGATCCGGTGTGTGCCGCGCGCGCTCCCGAGCCAGCAAGCCCAAGTCTCGAGCGCGGCGCGCACGGCCTGCGCGTCGCGGTCGCAGGTGGATATTTTCGTCAAGGGGCGTTTCCCGAGGCGCTCGCCGCCGTCGAGCGGGCGGCGGCGGCGCTGCGAACCGAGCGCGAGATCGAGATTCCCGAGGCCGGGCGCGCGCGCGCAGCGGCGTTCGTGATCACCACCACGGAAGGCGCCGGCCTGCATCTCGAACGCCTGCGCACGCGCGCGGATGATTTCGAGCCGGTGGTGCGCGACCGGCTGATCGCCGGCGCCATGGTGCCGGCGTCGCTCGTCAGCAGAGCGCAGAAATTCCGCCGCTGGTACCGCGGCGAGGTGTTGAAACTGTTCGAGCACGTCGACGCGATCCTCGCCCCGGCGACGCCGTGCGCTGCCCCGCTGATCGGCCAGCAGACGCTCCGCCTCGACGGAGCCGAGGTCCCGTTGCGGCCGAGCATCGGCATCTACACCCAACCGATCTCGTTCATCGGCTTGCCGGTCGCGGCGGTGCCGGTGCCGCTCGAGCCGCTGCCGATCGGCGTGCAGATCATTGCGGCGCCATGGCGCGAGGACGTGGCCTTACGCATCGCCTACGCGCTCGAGCAAGCGGGTGTCGCCGTCGCCCCACGACCAAAAATTTGAGGGAGAGCCGAATGGACATCGACCGGCCGGATGTCGTTGCCGAAGTCACCGCGGCGTTCGAGCGCTACGAGGCGGCGCTCGTTACCAACGATATCGAGACGCTTGACGCGCTGTTTCGTGACGATCCTCGCACCATTCGCTACGGCATCCGCGAGAACCTCTACGGCCATGCAGAAATCAAGGCGTTTCGCGCCGCCCGCCCACCCGTCAGTCTGATGCGCACACGTTCGCGCACCGTGATCACGACCTACGGGTCCGACTTCGCCGTCGCCTCGACGCTGTTCCGACGCGAGACCGCCTCCGCAAAGGTCGGCCGGCAGATGCAGACCTGGGCGCGGTTTCCCGAAGGCTGGCGCGTCGTCGCCGCGCACGTGAGCCTGATCGACGAGCCGCCGGCGACGTAACCGACCTCCTCATGCTCGATCGCGCGACCCAAGCACGGTCAAATGGATCGGCAACGAAGCGTGCGCGCGCGAGCCGCCACGACTAAGGCGCGAGCCCCTCGCGCGTCAGGATCACGGCGTTGGAGGCGGCGATCGTCGCACGAACGCACGCCATCCGCCGAACGCGGTGATGTCGCGCGCGCCCTGAACGGATTCGGCTTCGACCAGGAACCCCTTCACGTTTCGGCCATCGGCCAGGACCAACGTCCCGATCGAAAGGGGAGAAGGGATCGCGGCGACGAACCGGCCGAACCCTTCGGCCGGCAAGGCCCAGATCTCGATCTCAATACCTGCACCCTCGCCGCTGGCGACGCGAAGCAATCCCGGTTTTGCAGGGAGCGCGTTCGCAAGCGCATACAGACGGTAGTCGTACGCGGTCGTTGTCGCTTCGATGAAGCGCGCGCCATAGTCTACCAGCTCGCGATTGAGCGGCATGCCGGAAAGGTGTGCGCCGACCACCGCCAGGAGAACTTCACCCCTCGCCGCCGTGCCGGGGCACGGAGCCAACAGCGGTTGCGGCACGCCGATCGCGCCAAGCGGCAGTCCGGTTTCGGCATGGAATGCGCGAGCGATCGACGCGAGCATGGCGTCACGACCCGCCGGTGCCACAAAGGTGACGCCGAAGGGCGTGCCGTCTTCGGCCAGGGCCGCCGGCACCGCAATGCCGCAGAGGTCAAGCAGGTTGACAAAGTTGGTGTACGTCCCAAGCCGGCTGTTGAGCTCGATCGGATTGGCGAGCACCTCCTCGACCGCGTAGACGGTCGGCGCCGTGGGCAGCACGAGCGCGTCAACCTCGAGGAAGACGCGATCGGCCGCACGCCGCAGCTCCTCGAGACGGTAGAATGCCGCGAATGCGTCGACCGCGCTCGCGCGCGCGCCGCCGAGGATGATCTCGCGCGTCACCGGGTGCAGCGAGGCCGGCGCCGAGTCGATCACCGCCCGGGCCGCGATGTACCGTTCGGCGAGCCACGGGCCTTCATAGAGCAGGCGCGCCGCTTGGTAGAACGGCGCGATGTCGATTTCGACCATCGTTGCGCCGGATGCGGCAAGCCGCTGCAGCGCGGCCGAGTACGCCGCCGACGATCGTTCGTCGCCGAAAAAGATGCGCTGCCCCGGACGCGGGATCCCGAGCGAGACGGCGGGCGGCAGCGGGCCAAGCCTGCCAGGCGCGATCGGGCGGGAGTAGGGATCGTCCGCGTCGGGCCCGGATATCGCGGCCAGAACCGCCCATGCGTCGTCGACCGTCAACGCAAACACGGATACGCAATCGAGCGTGCGGCAAGCCGGAACGACGCCGCAATTCGAGATCATGCCAAGGCTCGGTTTGAGGCCCACGATGTTGTTGAGCATGGCCGGTACCCGGCCGGAGCCCGCCGTGTCGGTGCCGAGCGCCGCCGGCACCAGTCCGGCCGCGACCGCCACCGCCGATCCGGAGCTCGATCCGCCGGGGATCAGCCCGGCCTTGAGCGGATTGCGCGGCACACCATAGGGCGACCGGACGCCGACGAGTCCGGTCGCGAACTGATCGAGGTTGGTCTTGCCGATCACAATGGCGCCGGCCTGCCGGAGCTTGGCGACGACGGTCGCATCGCGCGCCGGCACGTAAGCGAAAGCCGGGCACGCGGCGGTGGTCGGCACATGCGCAACGTCGATATTGTCCTTGACCGCCACCGGCACCCCGTAGAGCGGCAGATCGACATTGCGGCTCGCCGCCAGCGCCTTGGCCTCAGCCGCCGCCTCGCTCTCGTCCCGCAGCGTAATGAAGATCGCCGGGTCGTCGTGCGCGCGGATGCGAGCGAAGCTGCGTGCGACGGTTTCCTCTGGAGTCCTCGTGCCGGCGCGATGCGCGGCGAGGATTTCAGGCAAAGTCTCGGTCAATGGCACTCCACAACCAACGAGGATTCAAAAATTGGGTGGCGGATCGTCTTGCGAGATTCGCAAGAGTGTCTGCAGGGCGTTGAGCGTATCCCAAACCCGTTGCGCTGCCACGAGGCCATCCGCAACCTTTCCCAAGCCCGCGATGGTGCCGGCTGTCGGGAAAAACGAGCGGGGCCGGGAGATTGGGATGCGGACCTATGACTGTAAAGTCCATCCTAGATCGCCTACAGCGAGCCGTTTGACAACGGTCCGCGGCGGGGGCCGATTGGGCACAGCCGCACCGGCATGTGGCGCGGGACTCGATCGGCGGCTTGTGCGGCTGCTGCTATGCCATTTACAAGTTGCTCCTGGTCCATGGACTCCGTGGACGCCATATTGGCGTAGCCGGGATGCGGAGTGGCCACGGGCCGGCGTTGGGCCTTGCCGGGCTGGGTGACACGGTGTCCGAGAGCAGATGCAGACACTGCGGTTTTGAGAATCAGGCGGCCGCGCGCTTTTGTAGCGGATGCGGACGATCGGTTCACATGCTGCCTACGATCGGGAGCCCTACGGTCCCGTTCGTGCAGTCCGACATGCCGGCGGCGCTTTCCGAACGCATCGCTCAGTCCGGCAACGCGATGCTCGGCGAGCGCAAGCGCGTCACCGTGCTGTTCGCCGACGTGCGCGGATCGACGGCGCTCATCGATCAACTCGATCCCGAACAGGCGCTCGAGCTCCTCGGTCCGGTGATGAAGGTGCTCATGGATGCCGTCCATCAGCACGACGGGTTCGTCAATCAGACCCGCGGCGACGGGATCATGGCCCTGTTCGGCGCCCCTCTCGCCCATGAGGATCATGCCATCCGCGCTTGCCAAGCGGCCATGGCGATGCGGGCCGGGGTCGCGGCGCTCTCCGCGGAGAGCCCGCCCGACCGTGCGGTTGCCATCCGGATCGGGATCCATTCGGGTGAAGTCGTCATCCATTCGATCGGCCGCAATCTGAGCATGAATTATGACGCGGTTGGCAAGAGCGTGCACCTTGCGGCACGCATGGAGGAGCTCGCCGCGCCCGGGAAAATCATGCTGACGTTGGCGACGTTTGAGCTTGCCAAGGACTTCATCGAGGCAACGCCGTTAGGCACAGTGATGGTTCGCGGGGTATCCGAACCGGTCGAGACGTTCGAGCTGATCGGCACCCTGGCGCGGACACGGTGGCAGGTTCGCTCGGCGCGCGGCCTGAGCTCCATTGCGGGCCGCCAAGCGGAGCTTCGCACTTTGCGCAGCGCCTTCGACAGCGCCGCCGCGGGCAAGGGCCGCCTCGTGACCATTGTGGGCCCGCCCGGAATAGGGAAATCCCGGCTGGTGCATGAATTCGTCGACACGGCCGCGGCCGGCGGCTGGATGGTTCTGGAAACCGCATGTGCGTCGCAGCACATGAATTCCAGCTACTATCCGATCAGCCGCTTGCTCCGTACGTTGTTCAACATCGGCATTGACGACAGTCCCGAAATCGTCGCGCGGCGAGTCGCGGAGGGGGTGGGGCGCTTCTATCGCGCCCTAGCGTCCTCAATACCGGCCATACTTTCGATGCTGGACCTGCGCAGCGACGACGGCGACTGGGACAATCTCGCGCCGCCGGAGCGGCGCCTTCGGGTTATCGAAGCGATCAAGGCCCTGATCTTCCATGTGAAGCGCAAATCGCCGTTGCTGATCCTGATCGAAGACCTGCATTGGGCCGATGCCGAAACGAAGCTGATTCTCGAAAATATCGCGGGCCTGCTTGGCGAAACCCGCATCCTGTTGATGGCAACGCAGCGGCCCGAGAGCGCCTGGTCCGCAGACCGCGCGCATCTGCGCATCGACCTCTTCCCGCTCAAGGAGCAGGATTCCCACGCGTTGGTCGATTGGCTGATGGGCGACGACATCAGCCTCAACCCCGTCAAGCGACGCATTCTCGCGCAGGCCCAAGGCAATCCGCTGTTCATAGAGGAGCTGGTGCAGGCGCTCAAAGACAGCGGCGCAACAGAAGGCGAGCGCCGTCACTACCGCCTGACCCAGTCTACCCGGCGAATCGACATGCCGGAGACGATCCATTCAGTGCTCGCGACGCGCGTCGATCTGTTGGACGCCCGCTCGAAATCCCTGCTGCAGACCTGCGCCGTCATCGGCAAGGACGCACCGGCGGCGCTGCTGTCGAAGATGATGGAGATGGATGTCGAAGAGCTCGCGCCGCAGCTGCGGACGCTCGAAAGGGCCGACCTGCTGTACAACGTCGGAGGCAGCGGAGGGCCGGAATATTCGTTCAAGCACGACCTGACCCGCGACGTTGCCTACGGCACCTTGCTGGTGGGAATGCGGCGGATTCTGCATGCCAAGGCCGTCGACATCATCGAGGCGAACTTCGGCAATCGACTGGAGGAGCATATCGACCGGCTGGCAGACCACGCGTTCTATGCCGAACTGTGGGAGAAAGCCGTTCCGTATCAGTTGCATAGCTGTCGCCGCGCCGTGAGACGGGGCGCCAACCATGATGCCGTCAGCATCTTCGAGCGCGGGGTAGAGACCCTGTCGCATTTGTCTCCGTCGGAAGCGAAGACCAAAGCCGAGATCGATTTCCGTCTCGCCGTCATTCTTGCTCTCGAACCTCTCGGCCGGCACCGCCGCATTGTCGACGTCTTGCTCGAGGCGCGCCGGTTCGCCGCGGATTCCGATGATCCGCGGCGCCTGGCCGCCGTCAACTGCCACCTGGCGATCGCGCTTTGGAGACTCGGCGATTTCGACGGTGCAATGGCAGCCGCCGAAGCCGCCAAAGCCATTGCTGAAGGCGTCGACGGCCAGGTCCTCATGTTCGCGGCGCTCAACGCCATCGGAGTTGTCCATCACGGAACCGGCAGGTTCGCGAAAACCGTGGAGATGCACCGGAAATGCCTCGCGCTCGAGACGCCTGAGCTCGATGACAAGCGCGCGGGGTGGCCGAGCCTGCCCGGCGTGGTGTTGCGGACCTTCCTGGCCGATGCTCTGCTCGAACTTGGCGATCTTGAAGAAGCCGATGCGGTCGCCGAGGAGGGTCGCCGGCGAGCCGACGCCGCGGACCATGCCTATTCGCGAATCCAGATCAACCGTATCCGGTCCCGCATTCGGATGGCGCAAGGCCGACCCGCAGAGGCGATATCGCTGTTGCGGGATGCCTGGCAGGTCAGCATCGATCTCGAACTGATCCAGATGTATCCGATCCTCGCCGCCAACTGGGGGCAGGCCCATTTAGCGGCGGGCGACATCCCGGCCGCGCTCGACATCGTCTCGATGCCCGAGAAACTCGATATTCCGCTTGCCCAAAACATGTTCGGTTGGGGGCAGTTGTTCGTCGCGCAGGGCCACGCCCTGCTGGCGGTCGGTCGCCACGGCGAAGCCCGGGCCGCGGCCGAGCGGGCGATGCGACTTGCCGAGCAACGCGGCGAGCGGCCGCAGCAGGCCTACGCCTTAAAGCTTTTGGGCGATATTTCAGCGGCCGAGCGGGAGCCCGCCGAAGCCGAGCGGTATCTCGGGCGCGCCATCGACCTCGCCGAGGACTGCGGAATGAAGCCCTTGAAAAGAGCTTGCGTTGCGGCGCTGGCAGCCGTCGCCGGGGCGCGCGAGACGTCGGACCTCACGCTGCACGAGAAGCAGCCGACATAATTTCGTGCGCGCTAAGGGCTCGCAGCGCCTTGACCCCCGGCATGAAGAAATAGCCGCCGCCCCGGACGCTGACGAATTGCGGCAGGCCCTGGATACGCAGGTTCGCCGGCCGGTCCTGAAAGGTCATGGTGGCGCCGCCCGCCACATGGCCGAGCACGTCGACCTCATCGTAGAGCCGGCTGAAGTGCGGATTGTTCAACCAAGTATGCTGGACGAACTCGAATTGACCGCCGATGCTGGCATTGACGCAAAGGAAGTGGAGGCCGCGCTCGGCCCCATCGTTTTCCAGCGCGCCCCTCGGCAGTTCCTTGCCGTAGGATCTTCCGCGCCTGAGGATGCGATGCATTCGGGAGATGCGCAACGCGGTATGCGGATCGGGCCCGACGACGTCGCGCGGATTGGCGCGGCGGATGTGGGCGCCGAGCGGGCAAGCGACCCCGAAACGATCCTCGAAATGGTAGAGAAAATCGTTGCGCGGCCCGTTCGTTTCGCGGGTACTGGCTGAAGTTGCCGGAGCCGATATCAGCGGCTCGCCGTCGTAGCTACGCCCGACCATACGCGACGCAATCCATTCCTTGGTTTTTTCATCGTCCGTCCCGTAGTGAGCCTTGGCGATCGTCTCGAGGAACTTGCGAAAGGTCGCGACGTCCTGCTCCAGCTGACGGAACACCAGATAGGTGCCGTTGCGCCCAAGGTCGCGGCCGGCCGGCGCATGGAAATACGAAACACGATCGTCCCGCTCGTTCGGATAGCCGAGAACGAACTCGCCCAGTTTCACCGCCGAGGTCCAGCGCTCTTCTTTGGGGGCGTTGTCGAATCGCGTGGTCCCCTCCAGCATCGGATTGGAGAGACCGTCCCTGAAGCCGAAATGTTCCCTGAAACCCTTGTCGAAGCGACCTTCAAGGACGAGGAGCACGTCGGCGACGGCGCGCATTCTTGCCCGTTCTGCATCGATCAGGGCCGTCAGCGAGTCCGAGGTGGCTGCGAACAGCAGCAGGAGGCCATCGATGTCACGATGCGCTCCCCAACCTCCCCACGTCCAGCCCGCCGGCGAGTTGCTGTCGAGGTCGCCCAAGAGATTGCAACGGCGCGGAATGGCGTCCGGCGACGCGCGATCGGGCGCCATGCCCGCGCGAAACTCGACCGAAAAGAAAGCAAGCTCATCCTCCTCGACGCCAAGCGCCTTCAATCCGGACGCGGTGAGCGCAAGATTGATCGCTTTCGCGCCATCGCCGTTCTCCGACGCCCGCGTCTCGTCATCCGAATCAGCGCGCGCCAAACGGTCGGCCAGTTCGGCGATCCATCGCTTCGTTTCGGCCTCGCTCCGATCTGGTCTAAAGCGCCAAAGCACGTAGGCGGAACATTTCAGCTTGCCGTACCCGCGCCGAACCAGCCCTTGTATGTCCCGCCATTCGATCTCTTCCATTCCGGCGCGCTCCTTCGTCAGAGACGTTCGACAATCGCATCCAGCTCATGCGACGCCAGCGGCTTGAACAAGGCCTGGCGAATGTCTGTATTCGTATTGATGTTGATGATGCTCAGGGTGTGGTAGGCGCTGTACCAGGCGAGGGTCTCGATCTGGCTTTTCCGGACGTAGGCTTTGAAAGGACGCTCGGCCTGGGCGCCGCGCCAGAGGTGATACTCGGTCTCGGGAAATGAGTATCGCTTCCCCCCGGCGCCCTTCACGAAAGTATTCGTCCAGACCGCGTTCAAACCCTTGACGGCGCCCATGTCGATGAACTCATTAAGATAGCTGTCCCAGGCGCCGGAAAAATTGTCGAGGAACAAGAGCCGACGGTCGCCGTCGATCAGGACCCAACGCGCTGACAGAATGGTCGGTATCCCGCGCAGGTTTCCCCGGTTGAACCGGTAGTAGGCGTTCAGATTGACGACGAAAAGGATGGCGCGCAGCAGCCAGTTCCGCAGCCGCCCCGGTTTCACATAGGTGATGCTCGCGAGGTGGTTCTGATGACGGTTGATGCCGCCGTCTTCACGGGCGTATTTGCGGGTCTCGGACAGCGGTACGTTTATGAGCTCGTCAGCTTTGGCAAAACGCCTCCGATCGCCTCGTTCGAGCGCGCGCACGCGAAGGGCCAATACCAGGACGAATGCATAGAAGACGAGGAATGCTGCGGTCGCCCAGGTGGTCGCGACCAGGAGTGCCCGGAAGATCCAGCTCCCGCCCGCGTTCGCGACAACGAGCAAATCCGAAAAATGGCGCGCGATCATCAGTATGGCGACCAGTATGACGATCACCATCACGAATTGGACGACGTCGAGCCAGAAGCGCCGCCTGGCTTCGCGCGCGTACGACAGCTCCTGCAGCTCGACTTTCAGCTTGAGCGTGGTTGCCCAATACCAAAGCGCCAGCAGGGCGACGACGGCGCAGACGACGACCCACGCGGTCGTCGCGGTCGCCAGTTGCGCTCGCTGCGGCTGGGTGTGGGCGCTGCCTTCGGCGATCGCCAGGCCCGCAAACCCGATCAGGAACACCAGCACCACGTACCTAGCAACGCGCGCAAAAAACAGCGAATACCGCCAGAAGAATGTTTGCCGTCGCGGATTTATTCCCTTTTGGCGAATCCAAAGCTCTACAAATCGCACGCCGAACCAAGTCAAGCTCAAGCCAATCAGTGCATAGAGCGTCGGCATCGTCACAATGCCTTCCAGCCGCCCCAAGACGCGCGGCCCGTAGGGGCTGCCCGACACGAAATCGGGCAGGCGCTTGCCCAGGTCTTCCATCCACGCGCGCACACCATCGACAACCGACTGGCCGCTCAGCCCGAACGCCCAGAAGATGACGAAACCCACAACGCACGCCACCGCGAGCGCCAGCACGGCCACGACCCGAAGGGTTATCGACCGGTAGGCGACCGGCCATGGCACCACGGCCGCGTCCTCGGCCCAGCGGTTCGCCGGGTCCTGACGGACGAACTTGTTCTGCACGAGCGTCTGGAGACCGGCCAGGGTCGCCGGCATGGCGCCGGTTTTGCGCTCGCCGCCCAGGAACTCGACCAGATTGCGGCGCAACTCGCTCTCGCGGTTGATTTGCGACGCGGTGCGGCCGCGGCTGCCGGAAAAGAACGTGTTGGCGCCAACGTCGTGGAAGATAAGAAATTCCTTCACGAATGGCGGCACGACCATGCCGGATTGCGGATATCCGACGCAATGCTCATACACGGCGTGCATGCCCTTCGGCGCGACGCGCAACATCTCGTCGATAAAATCTTCCCGCGAGCCGTCGAACGTCGCCTCGAATACCAGATAGGGCGGCAATCCCTCCTCGCTGTCCTCTTCCAGCATCACGAAGCTGCAGAAATGCAGGCTCTTGACCTGGTCGAAGCGAAAATCCTCATGGCAAGCAAGGCCGTCTTTCTTTTCATTGAGGCTCGGTTCCACATGGGCGCGCAGGTAGGCGCGAAGGTCCTCGACCCGCGCGCGGTCGATTGCGGTGATGATGGTGGCGTAGTGCGGGTTCACGACCGTATGGCTCCGACTGCGGCGACCGTCACGGATCGAAGGTGACAACGAGGGAGCGCGCTACCGGGCCGTCATGAACGATGCGTCCGCGCGGTCCGGGCAAACGTTTGACGCCTTTAAGAGACAGGACTTCGTAGACAATCGCGAAAATGGCGACGTCGGCGACATATTTACCGAAGCACTTGCGCGTACCGACGCCGAAATGCAGATAGTCGTCCAGCGGCCGGCCGGTGCGGAAGCTCGAGGGCCGCTCGAAGCGCTCGGGATCGAAATTGGCGGCGATCGGCGGCGTGATCACATGCGTGCCGGCGCCTATCATGCGGGCATGACTCGTCCCTTTGCCGACGAGCGCGTCGCGCGGACAGTAGCGGCTCATCAACGGCAACATCGGCCGGAATTGCAACGCCTCGTAGGCGACCTGTAGCAGTTGCAGGCGCAGTGCCTCGACGCGTTTCTTGGCGGCTTGCAGCTCCAGTGGCAATTTGGCTAGATCGGCCGCGTCGCGGATCGCGTCCGCGAGTTCGGCCGCCAATTGCTGCGCGTTCTTCAGCGCGGCCGGATGCGCCAGCAACCGGTCAACCGCATGGCTCGCGGCGCGCACGATCGTGGCGGTGCCTGCCGTCGCCAAGCCGGTCACGTAGCGACGCACGAAGGAATGGTCGATCCCGACGGCGCCTGCGGCCAACTCGCGGACAAGACGGCTGAGAATATCGTCGCCAGCTAGCGGCCCAGCCTTTGCGGCGCTCGTCATCGTGGAGATCGCATCATCCAGCCGCCTGGTGAACTCGTCGATGCTGCCCTGCATCTCGTTTCGGCGTTGGGATTTTTCCGGCGGCTCCAGGATCACGTTGCTGCCGAGTGCGTTCATCAGGCGCATCATTTCTGCCACGTCGTGTCTCATCATCGGTACGCCGTAATACCGGTGCGCGATCGCCCATACGGCCGGCTCGCACATTTCCTGCACCACGTCGACCTCGCGGCGGCCGCTCGCGCGTGCGGGTTTGAGCGCGTCGTCGACGAGCGCCTTCAGCCATTCGCCGTCGCGTGAACGGCATACGACGCTTTCCAGCATCTGCCGCTCGCGCGCGTGCTGCTCTCGCCCATCGAGATTGAGCAGGAACTGCCCCCAGGGCATCTTCGGCCCGAGGTGCTCGGTGATCGTGAAATCGTCGAAACGCGCCAGCACATCGACCACATCGTTCGCTTTCGCGAGCCGGGCGAGGCGGCCCGTCACCGAAATGGGGCGGAGGCGGCGCAGCAGCCCGTACCCAATTCGCAGCGGCAGGGGATGGGAAATCAGGTAACTGACGACCTGATACTTCAAGGTGCGCAAGGCCAGCGATATCCGGTCGATAAGTCGTCGCAGCACGTTCGGCTTACGACGGTTCGACCATAGCTCCCGCGCTCCACGCGTTCGCGTTGGTGCGGCTTGGCACGTCATCGTCTTAGCCACCTACCCGGCCCCTTTTGATCTGCCCCGGGCGGGAGTTCGCTCTAACCTTTGTCGCATCCCTCGGACGGCCTTTCGGACAATGGCGTCCGCCGCCTCGTCCCAATACCAGGGCCAGCAGCGGTCGGAAATCCCCCAGGAATTGTCGACCCGCGAAATACGTAGTGCGGCGCGACCGGGGCCAAAACGCCGGTAGCCGGGTAACTTTGCCCCGCCGGCAGTCATCGCCGACGTTGTAGTTTGACCAGTGCCAGACGCGACCCCGGAGGCCTCTTGTAGGTGACGAGCGTACACCTCTCCTCTGGGTCCCCTATGTGAGGGATCTCACACCAGCGGCGTCAACTCTGACTTGTCATGCCCGGCCTTGTGCCGGGCATCCACGTCTTTCGTCCTTAGCGGTGCCGCACTCAAGACGTGGATGGCCGGGACAAGCCCGGCCATGACGGGTGGGGGGCATCATCTGATGCCGCTGGTATCACACCGAGCGAGCGCACGGCCGGTACGCGCATCATTGGGCGACGGGATGGCTCTAGGGACCCACGCGTTTCGAGCCTGATCCGGATCAAGCGGGACAGGTTCCCTCCTGCAGGCCGGGGCCGGGGGATAGGTTTCCCTTCGCTCAACCCACCCTACCCACGATGCGCTTGGCGACCTTCAGGCGCTGCACCGAATTGCCTGCGAGATGGCTCCAGATGAACCCGTCGCGCACCAGCTTGTCGGCGGTGCGATCCATCGCGCAGTCGGCGCCGCCGTGCACCTCCATGTTGAGCTCGGTCACTTCCTGGATGACGTCGGTCGAGAAATTCATCGCCAGGCCGGCATTGGGCGAGTGAACCTTGCGATCGTGCTCCCAGGCGACTCGCATGACGAACGAACGCAGCGCCTCGGTGAGCATGTGCATCCGGTTGAGTTTGAGCAGCACGAGCTGCTGCTCCGCCAGATAGCGGCCGCCCTGCCGGCGCGCGCGGGCGTGACGCAGCGCCTGCGCACAGGCCGCCTCGCACACCCCGAGCGCGTTGGCTGCAAGCTCCAGGTCGCCGAACAGGTCGCCGCCGGTGCGGTCGCCGGCGGCGTGGCTCTTCACGTCGGAGCCGCCGACGGCGCCGACCACGTTGGCATGCGGCACGCGCGCATTCTCGAAGATCAGCTCGGCGTTCTGATAGAAGCGCCAGCCGCTCTTGTTGAACACCTTGCCGACCCGGAACCCAGGCGTGTCGCTCGGCACCATGAACATGGTGGTGCCTTGCCGCAGCGGCGCGTTCGGGTCCGTGCGGGCGTCCAGGAAGAACAATTTCGCGACGCTGCCGTTGGCGATGAAGGCCTTCTCGCCGTTGAGGATCCACTCCTCGCCGTGGCGCTCCGCACGCAGCTTCAGGCCGGCCTTCGGATCGTCCTCCGGCGGCATGCGATTGTCGGAGCCGGCGCCCGGCTCGGTGATGCCTTTCCCCAGGAGGAAGGTATCGTCGGCGAGGAATGGCTTGAGGAACCGCTCCTTCTGCTCGTCGGTGCACACCGCCGCGATCAAATGGCTCCACTTCCAGCACTGGCTGAAGGTCTTCGAGATCGCGCTGTCGGCCTTGGCGAGCTCCGCCATGACCAGCGCCTGGGTGACGAAATCGGTGCCGTGGCCGCCCCACTCCTTCGGCACCGCCGCCGTCCGGAAGCCGAGCCTGGAGCCTTTGCGGATAATCTCCCAGTCGAACGTGCCGCGCGCATCACTCACTTGATCGCGCGCGAGCGAAACCGGCGCGATCTCCTCTTCGGCGAACTTGCGCGCCTTCAGCTGCCAGGCGCGCTGTTCGTCGTTCAGAGCGAAGTCCATGGCTCAGGTCCTGATGGTCATCGTCATGCCCGGCACCCGGGTCCGGCCTTCTGGCCGGCCCGGGCGTGAACCTTGTGTGCCGGGCATCGACGTCTTGCTTCGCAGCGGCGCGACAACGAAGACGTGGATGGCCGGGACAAGCCCGGCCATGACGAGGGAGGGAGGTTGGGCGGCAGCATCATGCGCGTCACTCGGCGGCGCGAGCGGAGGCGGCGGGCAGCCGCCGGTAGCCGACAAGCGCTTCCGCGATGCGAAGCTTGGCGTCGCTCGCGCCGCTGCCGGAATGCAGAAAGATCGAGGCGTCGCGCACGTATTTCTGCAACGGCATGTCGCGCATCACGCCCATGGCGCCGAACACTTCCGCCGCGTCCTTGGCGGCGCGATAGACCGCTTCGGCCGTGAAGGCGCGCGCGACGGTCGCGAGCGGCAGGTCCGGCAGGCTGCGGTCCGCGATCGCTTGCGGATGGTCGGCAGCCCAGGCTGCCTGCCAGACGGCGGCGCGCGCCACTTCCAGCCTGATCGCGATTTCGGCAAGCTTGGCGCCGATCGCCTGGTGCTCGATGATGCGCCGGCCGCCCTGCACGCGCAGCTGCGCATAATCGAGCGCCGCCTCGTAGGCGGCGCGGCCGATGCCGAGATTCAGGGCCGCGCGTTGCGGCACGGCTCGCTCCGCCGATACCGCATCGGCGCCCGCCGCCCCGGGGTGCTCAATGACCGCAAGGTTGTCGGCCGCGACGCGACAGTCCTTGAATACGACATCCCCGCATGCCCCGTGATGCCAACCCTGGGCGTCGTCGTCGGCTTGAACGCTCAATCCGGGCGTCTCGCGCGGGACCAGCAGCACGCATGCGCGCTCTGCAGCCGGCACCTGGACGGCGACCAGCTTGGCGACGGGAGCGTTGGCGATTTGGTTCTTGATGCCGTTGACGGTCCAATCGCCATTGGCGCCGCGCGCGGCCGTGGCTTCGATCGGGACTTCGTCCGCCGCCGGACGGTGGTAGCTTGCACCGAGCGCCGTATCGGCATCGGGCCCGCGGCCGGCAAAAGCCAGGTGATAGCGATCGTCTGCCAGGAACTGCGGCAGGAAACGCTCGCGCTGCGCGCCCGTCATCAGCCGGTCGAACAGCAGGTGGGCGAGCGCCGAGGTTTCGGTCAGCGTCGCCGCGACGTCGATGTCGCCGGCGGCGAGCTCCTCGGCCACCAGGCAACAGGTGAGCGTGTCGGCGCCGGACCCGCCCTGCTCCTCCGACAGCGCCAGCGTGCGCAGTCCCATCCGGGACGCGCGCTCGAGCAAGTCCCACGGCAGCCGCCGTTCGGCCGCTTCCAACCGCTCGGGCCGCAAGGCGGCCGGCCTGATCTCCTGCGCGACAAAGTCGCGCACCGTGTCGCGGATTTCCAGCTGCTCGGCGCTGAGATGGAGATTGTACATACGGGTGCGTGTGCCTTGCGAGCGCCGACGCCTAAAACTCTTCGACCACGATGCCAAGCTCGTCGACGACGCGCTTCCACATCGCCATCTCCTGCTCCACCCACGCTTTGGCGTCGGCGAGCGAGCCTCTCGGCGGCGCCACCACGCCGCCTTTCTGGAACGCCTCCTGCATCTCGGGAACATCGACGGCCGCCGCGAACGCGCCGTGCAACGTCTCGATCACGTGCGCGGGCGTCGCGGACGGCGCGAACGCCGCCACCCACTGCGCCGCCTTCACGTCGGGAAATCCCAGCTCCGCCAACGTCGGGACATCCGGATAGTCGGCGAGCCGCGCCCGCGCCGACACCGCGAGCGGCCGCACGCGGCCGGCCTTGATCATGCCGACCGGATTGGTGATGTTGAAAAACGACACCTGGACGTCGCCATTGGCGAGGTCCTTGAGCAACGGCGCGCCACCTTCCTTGAACGGGATGTGGACGAGGTCGAGGCCCGCCGCCTTGGCGAGGATCGCGGTGTTGACCTGCTGATAACTGCCGGTGCCGGCGCTGCCGAAGCGGACCTTGCCGGGATTTTGCCTGGCGTAGTGCAGGAACTCGGCAAACGTCTTGGGCGGGAAGCTCGTGGTGGTCGCCAGGAAGAAGGCCGGCGCGTCCGCGAGCCGCGCGACGATCTGCACGTCCCTAGCGTAGTCGATCCGCATCTTCTTGGCGAGCAGGACCGGGGTGAGCCCATTGGTCGAGATGTTGCCGACCATCAGCGTGTGGCCGTCGGGCTTGGCGCGCGCCATCTCTTCGATCGCCACGATTCCGGAAGCGCCCGGCTTGTTCTCGACCACCACGGCCTGACCGAAGCGCTTGCGCAGCTGCTCGGCATAGAGGCGGGACACGACGTCGGTGAAGCCGCCCGGCGCGTAGGGCACGACGATACGGATCGGCTTTGCCGGGAACTGGGTCTGCGCCGGCGCGCCCACCGCGCCGAGAGCGAGGAACGCCGCGCATGCCGGAAGCCAGTAAAACGTCCGCATGCCGCCCCCTTCTTTGGCGCGGACTTCGTGCGGCCTTCGTTGTACCGCTTTTGCGCGGGCAATTCCTAGGGGCGAGTTGTAGCCGGTGCCTTATGCCAACGAAATCAGATGATGATCTATCCGCTCGTCATGGCCGGGCCTGTCCCGGCCATCCACGTCTTCCTTGCATCGCGAAAGGCACGCAAGACGTGGATGCCCGGCACAAGGCCGGGCATGACGAGTCAGAATCTGATGCCGCTGGCATTAGAAAACCGGTCCTATAGCTCGATCATGACCTTGAAGCCGCCCCAGAACATGCGCTTGCCGTCGAACGGCATCGCCTTCGGATCCATCATGCTGGCGAGTCGCGGATCCTTCATCACCTTGGCCATGACGCGGTCGCGCTGGGCCCGCGACTTGTAGACGACCCACGAGAACACCACGGTCTCGCCCGGCTTGAGCTTGACGCTCTGCGGGAACGACGTGAGCTTGCCGGGCTTCACGTCGTCGCCGACGCACTCGACGTATTCGAGCGCGCCGTGCTCGCGCCAGACCTTGCCGGCCTTTTGCGCCATCTTGCGATAGGCAGCGAGGTTCTTCTTCGGAACCGGCACAACGAAGCCATCGACGTAGCGAGCCATATGAATCTCCTTTGACGTTGAGGATCCCTGATCCGCCGCCTATTGCTCGGCGGCGGCTTTTAGATTGGCGAGACCGGTTTCGAAGTCCTTGCCGACCATTTTGTCCATATCGAGGAAGACGCTCATCGCCTTGCCGACGAACACGTTCTGACCCTGCATGGTCCAGGTGACGTTCGTTAGATCGCCTTTGGGCTCGAGCGTGAAGTCGGCGGTGTTGTGGGCCTCGAACGGCCGCATGAAATCGAGCTTGATCGCGACCCGGGAGAGCGGCGGCGCGTCGATGATCTCCATGCGTCCCGCGCCGACTTTGCGATTGCCCTCCCACGCATAGACCGCACCCGGCCCGGTAGCCGCCCCGCTGTAGGTCCGCTTGAGCTCGGGGTCGAGCTTCTCCCACGGCGACCAGGCGCCCCAGCGGCGGAAGTCGTTGATGAGCGCAAAGATCTTCTCCGGCGGGGCCTTGATGCCCATCGACCGCTGGATGCGGAAAGCATCGGGCTTGGTGGCGGCGTAGGCCAGAACCGCCCCGACGGCGACCAGCAGAACAACGACGACGATACCGACTATCTTGAGCATTGATCTCTCCGGTGCGGTTTGGACCGCCGAATTCCGGCAGGATCAAGTCACCGCCCTCCAGCACGCGCGATGAATGTGGCGCTCACATGGTTGGTTCGCGACGGTCCCGCCGGACAAATGGCTCCTCCCGTGCGCCGGTCACGTCAGTAAGGCTTTACACGCCAGATCGGCTTCGCGCCATGCGGTAGGCAGAGGCGCTCGAAATGGATCTCGAGGAGAGAGTCCAAGTACTTGTCCGCCTCTTCATTCTCATATTCTGCGGTCGGGATCACAATTTGCGAATACACCTGCTCATGCGTGAAGAGCTGGTCCAAATCCCAAAGAGGCGGGGACGTGAGGCCAACGACCCACCCGCCCTGTTCAAAGTCAAATTCAATGGTCAGAACGAGCGATCCTTCTCGGTAAACCTCGTTGGTTATGAGGAAGTCTCTTCGTGACACGGCGAATTGTCCGCAACCTCTCTGGCGGTCTCCCGTGACGTGCTCCCTGATTTCGCTCCGGTCACGGTTTAGGTCTGCTCTCAGTCTTGCTCTTGGTAGGCGCAGCGGCAAGGGCAACCGCGCGAGCGATCGTACTGTGGCATCCGCGGCGGGAAGGCGCTGCCGTCATTGCGAGGAGTGTAAGCGGCGAAGCAATCCATGCCGTGCCGCGGTCCTGGATTGCTTCGCCTTCGACTCGCAATGACAGGAAACGCCCGTCTGTCATTGCGACGGCAACGGACGAAAGCAAGCTTCGAGCGGTTTAGGACCGGGTTTCGAGCCCGACAGCGGCGTCCGCGCCCGCCCGCTCGCGTCCGCGCCAATGCTCGGCGAGCCGCTCGCGCCCCGCGCGCAGCGTCCCGACACCGAGCCGCCCGAGGAAGCGGCCCCAGCGCTGCGCCTGCCAGGCGATGCCGGGATCGATCGACAGTGAGCGCATGGAAAACGCCTTGGCGGCCGAGTAGGCGTCGCAGGCCTGCTTGACCGGGTCGTCGTAAAAGGCGGCGATCTTGTCCTCGCCCATGCCGGCGCTCGCGAGCCAGCGCGGAACGTGGACGTTGCACAGCCGCTCGACGTCGGTGAAGACCTTGCGGACGCCCGTGCCGGCGGCCGGGCAGGACGTCGCGAAGGCATCGCCGACCAGGACGATGCCCGCCTGCCGGTGGCCGCGCGTGACATAGAGATCGGCCGGTCGAATCTTGACGAAGCCGGTGACCGCAAAGTCGCCGGTCACCTTCCGCAATCCCGGCAACAGCGCCAGCAACGCCTCGCGCGGCGCATCGCGCATCGCGCGCAGCCACGGATCATTGAGATCGCGATACACGGTTGGCGCGCATCGTCGCGCCGATCGGAAACAGCGTGAGATACGCCGTCCGATCGCCGACGCGCTCCGTGTAGTAGCTCAGGGCGCGGAAATCGAAGCTCGGCCGGCCGACCGGGCTGATATCGAAACCGATCGTGACCGAATGGCAGGGCTCACGACCTCGCGCGTCATGCCGAGCGTGTGGCGCAAAGCGATATTGAGCCCGTTCGCCAGCACGACCAGACGCGCGGAAACTTGCTCGCCGGTCGACAAGGTTACCCGTTGCCGATCGCTGCTGGTCGCGATCGCCGCGACCTTGGCTTGAATGAACTCCACGTCCCGCGGGATTTCGGCGCGGACCGCGTTGACCAGCCGGTCGTACAGGATGCCGCATTGATCGCTCGGTCTTTTCTCGATCACGCGGCCGAAGCGCGCCACCCACACATCGCGATCGGGTGTGGTGGCCGCAAGCACGGCACCGGCAAGGCCGGTTTTCACCAGCAGGCGGACTTGCGGGCCATCGAGCTTCTCGCAGCGGAAGTCGGGCGGATAGAGGGTGTGAGGATCGATCAGGATCGCACGACAAACCGGCGCGCCCCAGCATGGCGGCAGCGGTCGAACCGGCCAGTCCGCCGCCGACGATGGCAATGTCCGTATGCCGCATCTGGCGTCTCCTTTTGGTACGCCGGCATTGCGATCGCGCCGCAAGCCAACGGCGGGATTGACTTTGCAATCTCCGGGCCACTGCCGGCCGTGGCCTGTGCGTCCTTGTCTGCCCATCGGGCCGCGAGGTGCTGTGCCGCGATGAAACAGGCGGCGGCCCAAAGATTGCTCATCGACGAATTTCGGCTGGAGTCGTGCAATGTCTGGCATTTACGTAAACATCTGCTCGCATCGCCTGGACATCGTCGAGCAATGGGAGGCGCTTGCAGCGCGCGCGCCGGCCAACGTGTTCATGCACCCGGCCGCGCTCAACGCGGTCCACGCCACCAAGTTCGCCAAGGTCCATGCGCTGCTGGCCTGGGACGCGAGCGTCGAACCGCACCGATTGGTCGGCCTGTGGGCGCTGCAGGAAAGCGCCGTTGCGCGGCTTTGGCCGGCCTATCTCGCCGCGCCGCCGTACAATTATGCCTTCGTCTCGAACCCGGTGGCCGATCCGGCCCGAATCGACGAGGTGATGCGGGCCTTCTTCGATGCCATCGAACGCGATCCGGCGTTGCCGAACGTCATCCGGCTCAAGTATCTCGATGGCGAATTGGAAACCTCCCAAGCGATTGTGAGGGCCCTGGCCGAGCGAGGAAGCCCAAGCCTGAAACTTTCGGAAGGCGCGCGGCCGTTCGTGTCGAGCGCATTCGGCCAGAAGCACTCCGGATCGACGCGCAAGAAACTACGGCAGGATTGGAATCGGTTGTCCGCGCTCGGCTCGGTGGAGATCGTGAACGACCGGGAACGCGGCAAGGTCGAGGGCGCGTTCGAAGTGTTTCTCGACTCTGGAGGCCGAGAGCTGGAAGGGCGGACGCGGGACCGCGCTGCTCTGTCGCGAGCAGGATGCAGCGTTCACCCGGCGGCTGATCTCAAGCTTGGCCGCGCGCACAAAACGCCTCGGTTGCGCTGTTGCGCGTGGATGGCCGGCCGATCGCCGCGCAGGTGCTGCTCTACTGCGGCCGTACGGCCTATACCTGGAAGACGGCGTTTGACGCAAAGCACGCAAAACACTCTCCAGGCGTGCTCCTGGTGGACAAGCTGACGGAGCACCTGCTCGCCACCAATATCGAGGCGATCGAATCGTGCTCGCCCGACGGAGGCTTCATGGCCCGGCTCTGGGACGGCCGGCGCACGACGACCGACCTGCTGGTGGACCTGGGCGCGGCCAAGTCCCTCGGCTTCACCGCGGCGGCAATGGGCGAACGCGCATACGCGCAACTGCGGGCGTTGCGGAACACGCTTCGCGCGCTCTCCTGGC
This sequence comes from uncultured Alphaproteobacteria bacterium, assembly GCA_963738705.1. Classification (GTDB taxonomy): domain Bacteria; phylum Pseudomonadota; class Alphaproteobacteria; order Rhizobiales; family Xanthobacteraceae; genus CAVTXS01. Next base: position 54,007 of record CAVTXS010000044.1, on the reverse strand, counting down.
GACCGCATCGCAAGCGACGAGGTTTGGCTGCCTCGACATAGGGCGAGATCGTCCTCGATAGGATCGTCATGCCCGGGCGAGCCACGACGATTGCGAGGGTTAACCCGGGCATCCATCGTCCCCGCAAGAATTTTTTTGGAGTAGGCAGCAGTGAGGTTGGTGCAATGCGACGCCGCTTACCTCTCCCTGCTGCGGCTATCGCATTCACACATCGAGCGGAGCCGCGATTCGAACTCTGTTCGCTTGGACTGAGCCTCGGCTCCAGCGTTCCCTCCCCCCTTGCGGGGGGGGGACAGGGAGGGGGGTACTGGCCAGATTCTGAATTCGCGAATACCCCCTCCCCAACCCTCCCCCGCAAGGGGGGAGGGAGCACGAGGCCGTGCCCGCCTTACGACTTGACCCGCGCGGCCGTCAGACCTCGCGCGGATCGAGGCCGATGTGGATCAGCGTCTCGCCGCTCGCCATCAGCGGACCGGGATGGATCGCCAGCACGATGCCGGCATTCGGCGCCTGCGCCTCGCCGGCGGGCCGCCCGTGCAGGTCGAAATAGTGACCGATCACGCTGCCGACCTCGATCCGGTCGCCGCACTTCACGGCTGCGCTGGAACAGGCCGCCCCTGCGTCGAGTGAACCCAGGCGAAGTTCGAGAAATGCCACTGCTTCCCGTAGTCGGTGACGGCGCCCGGCAGCATGCCGAGGTGGCGCATCACGTTGCGCAGCCGCTCCGCGCCGTCGCGCACGATCTCGTCCGTGAAGGCTGAGCCCTTGCCGCCCGCCTCGACGATGAATGCCGGAATGCCGTCGTTCGCGGCGGTCATCATGGCGGAGCCCGCCAGGATGTCGGGCGGCGCCGGCAGCGTGCTGCGGTAGCCGAAGGCGCGCGCGATGGCTTCTCCCTTCCTGCCGACCTCGCCAGGCACGTTGGCGAACAGCGCCCAGCGAACGTCGGTCGGTCATCGCGGTGTGGAAATCGATCAGATAATCGGCGTGGCGCTTGAGGTGCGTGTAGATTGCATGCGCCATCTGCTGCGTCACGCGTGCCGTCGGCCTTGCCCGGGAAGCAACGGTTGAGGTCGCCGCCGCCATAAAGCTCGAACGGACTCATGCGCTGATTGCTGCTCGAACGCGGTGATGTTGAGGACCGGCAGCGCGACCACCGTGCCCTTGAGCTCGCTCGCCGACAGCCGATGCAGCACTTCGTGGATGATGATAGGTGCCGCAATATTCGTTGCCGTGGACACAGCCGTGCAGCCACAGCGTCGGCCCGTCGGTTTCCCCCCGTACGATCTGCACTGGACGCCTGCATCGGTCGCCCGTCGGGTAGCTCGCCGACCTCCAGGAAGCCTTTGGCGACGCCCCGGTGCGCGCGAAACAGCCGTGCCGATCTCGATCGTCTCCATCGTCTCCCCCTCAAACCGTGCGTGGCTCAAGCCCGATATGGACCAGGATTTCGCCGCCGGGCATCAGCGGCCCGTTGTTGATCGCCAGCACGATGCCGGATGCCGGGCTTTTGCTCTCTTCAACCAGCTCGCCGTGCAGACTGTAATAGCGGCCGACAACGTCGCCCTTCTCGATCTTTTGGCCGCACTTGACGGCGGGCCGGAACAGCCCGCCGCGCGTCGTGTTCACCCAGGCGAAATTGGAGAAGAACGTCATCGCGCCGTGGTTTGTGGCCGGCTCGGGCAGCATGCCCAGATGGCGCAAGACATTGCGCAGGCGCTCGGCCGCATCCTCCACCGTTTCCGGCGAAAACGCCGGGCCGATGCCGCCCGCCTCGACGATAAGGCTTGGAATCCCGTCCTTCGCCGCCGTCGATCATTGCAGAGCCGCCGAGAATATCGAGCGGCGTCGGCAGCGTGTGCTGGAACCCGAAGGAGCGCGCCATGCCTTGCGCCGTCTCGCTGCCTGGCGGCGCGAACAGCGCCCAGCGCGTGTCCGCCGTGAGCGCGGTGTGGAAATCGATGAAGTGCGTCGCGTGCTCTCGCAGCGGATTGTAGATATGGAATGCCATCTGCTCGGTCAGCGTTCCGTCGGCCTTGCCGGGGAAGCAGCGATTGAGATCGCCGCCGTGAAAGCCCTCGAACGGGCTCATCCGCTGGTTCTTCTGGAACGCGGTGATGTTGAGCGCCGGCAGCGCCACGACGGCGCCGCGAAGGCGGCTCGGGTCGAGATCGCGCAGGAATTTGTGAATCGTGAACGTGCCGCAATATTCGTTGCCATGAACGCAGCCGTGCATCCATAGGACATGGCTCGTCCTCGGCGCCGCGCACGATGGTCACCGGCATCTCCATCGGAAGACCATCCGGCAGCCAGCCGATCTGCAGCATGCCGTCGACGCGTCCGAGCGACGTGGAGGAGGCGGTGCCGACCGTTGATGGTTCGCATTGCAGGCTCCTAGAACCGCATGATGTGGCGCAGGCCGACGAGTCGCTCGACGATGAGGCCGAGAACGAGGATGAGGACGATCTGCAGGGTGGTGATCGCGGCGATGACCGGCGTGCTTTCCCACTGCATGTAGGAGAAGATCTCGATCGGCAAAGTCGTCATGCCCGGGCCGGACAGGAACAGGGCGATGTAGACGTCGCCGAACGAGACGATGAAGGCGAAGATCAGCGCCGAGAGAACGCCCGGCGCGACGAGCGGCAGCACGATCTCCCACAACGCCTGCAACCGCGATGCGCCCAGCGTCAGAGCCGCGGCCTCGAGCTGCGGATCGACACCGTCGAGGCTGGCGGTGATGCCGGCGATGGTGAACGGCAGGCAGATCAGGACGTGGCCGGCGAGCAGAACGCCGAAGTCGGGAAGCGGAATGACGGTCAGTGCCAGCAGCAGCGACGATGCTGATCAGGATGTGCGGGATCATCGCCGGCAACAGCGCCAGCGACTGTCCGGTGTCGCGCCAGCTTCCGAGCAAACGAACGATCGCATAGGCGCGAAGCAAAGCCGATGGCGGTTGCGATGACCGCCGCCGCTGCGCCGAGCTGCATGCTGAACTTGAACGCGTCGACGAAGCCTGTGCTCTTGAAAAACTCGCCATACCAGAGCAGCGAGAATCCAGTTGGCGGAAACGCGCTCGATCGCGTCGGGTTGAACGACGTCAGCACGACGATGAGGATCGGCGTCAGCAGGAACACGTAGATCAGCGCCACCGCGGTCCGCAGCGCCGATGGCCCGGCTTGCCGGAGCGCACGGCGCGTCGCCGTCTCGTCCGCCACCATCGGCGTCCGGCGAAGCCTGGGCGCGGAATCAGCGGCGCTCGGCGACGACACGGCGGCCTCCATGGAAGTACACCAGAATGATCGAGAACTGCAGCAGCACCAGGATCGACCCCATGGCGGCGGCGAGCGGCCAATTGAGCGTGCGCAGGACGAGGTCGTAGATCGTCTGGCCCATCATCTGCACGTTCTTTCCGCCGAGCAGCGCCGGCGTCACGACCGCGCCGGCCGCAAGCGTGAACACCAGCACCGATCCCATCAGGATGCCGGACCGGCTGAGCGGCAGCGTCACCTCCAGAAAGATGCGGGCCCTGCCGGCACCGAGCGTGCTCGCCGCGCGCTCGAGATTCGGGTCCTGCGCGGCGAGCGCCGAAAAGAGCGGGAAACACCATGTACGGCAGAAGGATGTGCACGAGCGCGATCACCACCGCGAATCTCGGTGTTGAGGATCTGCAGCGGCCGGCGCACGACGCCGAGACCGATGAGCAAGCTGTTGATCAGCCCTTCCGAGCCGAGCAGAACGATCCAGCCGTAGGTGCGAACGATAACGCCCGTCATCAGCGGCGCGATGACCAGGAACAAGAGCACGCCGCGCCAGGCGCTTTGCGTGCGCGACAGGAAGAAGGCGAGCGGGTAGCCGAGCAACAGGCTGAAGAGCGTGGTCAGCGAGCGCAATCTTCAGCGTGAGGACGATGATCCCACGATAGTAGGAATCGAAGACGAGGCGGCCGAAATTGGCTCGCCGTCAGGTCCGGCACGTACATCGCGAAGGCGTCGTACTTGAACACGCTGACCGCCAGGAAGAAGCTGATCGGTGCAATCAGGAATGCGGCGTAGAGCAGCACGATCGGCGCAAGCAGCGCGGACGCGAACCGGCGCTCGGCTGCCGTCCATGTCAACGCGCCTTCGGCAGCGCGCGGCAATCATCCGGCACCAGCCAGACGGCGTCGCCGGGCGAGAGTGCACGGAAGTGCGGCAGGCTCGGCTTGGTGCACATGAGGCCGACGCCGTCTGCGGCCTCGAGCTCGAAGGTCAGCGGACTCGCCCGGAAAACACCTGCCGGGTGACCCGCGCCGCGAAGCGCGTCGCGACCCGCGGGCGCTCTCGCGCAAGGTCGATGCGCTCCGGGCGGATCATCAGATAGGCGGCATCGCCCTCGTGCAGCGCCGAGACCGTCGACCTTCGCCGCGAGATCGACGCCGCTCGGCAAGCGCGACGCGGACCGTGCCCGCGCCATTCGCGTGCACCACCCTCGCCCTCGATGAGATTGGCCTCGCCGATGAACTCGGCGACGAAGCGCGTGGCCGGCGCGTCGTAGAGGTCCTCCGGGCGCGCCGATCTGCTCGACGCGCCCCTCGTTGAGGAGCGCGACGCGGTCCGACATCTCGAACGCCTCGTCCTGGTCGTGCGTGACGAAGATCGTCGTGATGCCGAGGCGCCGCTGGATGTCGCGGAACTCGTGCCGCATGCGCTTGCGCAGCACCGCGTCGAGGTTGGAGAGCGGCTCGTCGAGCAGCAGGACGGTCGGCTCGATCACCAGCGCGCGCGCGAGCGCGACGCGCTGGCGCTGCCCGCCGCGACAGCTGGTCCGGCAGCCGCTCCTCGACGCCGGGCAGGCCGACGATGTCGAGCATGCGCCGCACGCGGTCGCCGATCTCTGCGCGTGGCGACCTTGCGCATGCGCAGGCCGAAGGCCACGTTGTCGAAAACGGTCTTGTGCGGGAACAGCGCGTAGTTCTGGAACACGAGGCCCATGTCGCGGCGCGCCGGGCTCGACTGCGCGTGATGTCGCGCCCCGCCATGACGCACGCGGCCGCTCGTCGGGCGCCAGCAGGCCGGCGATGATGTGCAGCGTCGTGGTCTTGCCGCAGCCGGACGGGCCGAGCAGGGTGAGGAACTCGCCCTGCTCGACCGCGAGGTCGATCGGACCGACCGCCGTGGCCGTCGCCATAGCGCTTGACGATCGGTCGAGCCTGAGGACGGGATCGTGGGCCATTCCCGCCCTCAGCCGCCGAGGACTTCCTTGTTCCAGCGCTCGCGGTTGCGGTCGCGATAGGCGAACTGCGCCATGTAGTCGAAGCGGCGCGCCGAGCTTGCCGATGCCTTCGAGATCGGCATCGCTCATCTCGAGCTTCTTGAGGTCGGGCGGCAGGTTCTTCATCACCTCCATGTTGGTCGGCGGATAGCCGCTCTGCCGGCAGAACGCGATCTGCTTCTCGGCATCGAGCGTGTCGTTGACGAACTCCTCGGCGAGCTCGATGCTTTCCTTCGGACGGCCGGCGATGATCGCGGTATTCCAGATCCAGGAGAGGCCGCCTTCCTTGGGGATGACGAACTCGACCGGCGCGCCGGCCGCCTTGGCCTGCTCGGTGCGGGCGCCGAAATACGGGCACAGATCCACACTTCCTCGGCCACCAGCAGCTGCTTCGTGTGCTCGACGTTGTTGATGATCTGCGCCTTGTTGGTCTTGAACAGCTCCTTCAGCTTGTCGATCCCGGGATCGACGTTCTCGGCATCGCCACCCGCCACGACGTTGATCGCGTGGAACACCTCCTCGCCGACCCAGACCCAGTCCGGGAAATGCGACCTTGCCGGCGAACTCCGGATCCCAGAGATCGAACCAGGAGGTGATCGGCTTCTTGATACGCTTGGTATTGACCGCAAGCGCCGTAGGGCGTGTGCACCTTGCCGGCCAAGAACTGATAGCGGAACGACGGGTGGATCTTCTTCAGGTTGGGGATGCGATCCTCCTTCCACTCGAGCACGGCGTTCATCGCCCCGAGCTGGCTCGACGTGTTCTGGTTCTGATGAATGAGGTCCCATTGCGGACGGCGCGCGCTGAGCGATGATCAGCGGCTCGAAGCCGAGCCCGGTCTTCCAGACGATCTTGATACCGCGCTGATCGGCGAACGGCGTGACCATCGACTGCTCGAACCAGTCCTTCCAGGTGCCGCCGGGAAACAGGATATTGAGCTCGCTCGCCGCCGCGATCGCGCGGCCGGGAAATCCCCCCACTGCCGCCGCGGCAGCCCCGCCGGCCACGCTTTCAAGAAAGCGCCGCCGGCTCGCCGTTGCATTGAGCATAGGCTTGGACATCACACGCCCCTCCACCTTGACTTATCGGTCGGCCGCGGCTCGCGTGTCCGAACGACGAACCGGGGACGATCCGGAACGACCCGGATGAGTGCTCCAGACCGGATCCTCGGTCCGCACCGCGATCCGCGCCGCAGCGGCGACCACTCGTCCGATGATGTCGGTATAGCCTTTTTTCGAGACCGCATTCACCGGAAACGACAGCGACAACGCCGCCGGCTGCTGCTGATCGCCGCTCCCCACGGCGGCGGCGATCGCCGCGATTCCAGGAAACGTCTCTTCGCGCGCCTCGGCCCAAAGCCGCTGGCGCACCGCGGCAAGCTCAAGGAGCAGTTTCGCAAGCGGCTTCTTGATCTCCGTGTGCTGATAGACCAACGTCGTCGGCAACAGCTTGCGCAGCTCCGCATCGGAATGGCGTGCAAGCAGCGCTTTGCCCGCTGCCGTCGCGAAGGCAGGGACCCGATAGCCCGCTTCGAGCACCATTCGTACCGGATAGCGGCCCTGCCGCACGCGTAGAATGACGATGTCCGAACCGCTCAGCACGCTGATGTAGCCGGTAAAACCGGTCTGCTCGACCAGGTCGACGACCTCAGCCTCCATGAGATCCAGCGCATCGACGTGGGCCTGGTAGAGCTGGCCGAGCCGGAACGGCAGCAGCCCGACGCGATAGCGCCTGGTCTTGCGATCCTGCTCGATCAGCGCGCGCGCGGCCATCGTCTTCATGAGACGCGACACGGTGCTCTTGGGAATGAACAGTCGCTTGGCGACTTCGGTGACGCCCAATTCACGGGTCTCGGGCGAAAAGCAGCCGAGAATCATGATCGCGGATTCAAGCGAGCTCATATGCCATTCAGTGAAACGTGGTTGCGCCGCATGGTACCGAGCCGCGGTGGCATTCGTCAACGCGGGAATCAGGAACAAGGAAACAGGCGGGTGAGCGACATAGCTGTCGGTGGTTCAGGATCCAGGGACGCGTTCAGCACCATACACTGTCACAACCACACGTGCATTCACACTGCTCACGAGCCTCAGCGTGTCGGCATTCAGGGCAATCTCGAAGCTGGCGGGCGTGAAGCCGGCCTGAATGCCGACATTGAAATCGCGGCGGTACGCGCGATTCCATGCAAGGCGGGCCGCCCGCGGCATGCTCTTCACGAGCTGAACGAAGCCGGCCATCAGCGCGTCGGCGCCCTTGCGGCTCGAGGCGGACAGCTCGAAATGAGCGCGGAACTGATTTCCATGTCGCCCTACGTACAGCGGAATCACGCTGGATCCGAAGGCGGCGGCGAGCGGCTCGAGCGGCGATCGAGCGAAGACATCGAGGTCGACGTTCAAAAAATACGTTTCATTCCGTTCTGGGCGATGCGGACGTGGCTGCTTCCGATTCATGTAACCGCCTTAACACGCCAATCCATTTGACTCTCACATGACGCCTAGCGCTTGCTCATGCCAGCCATCGGTCAAGATTGGCTGTCAAGAAATCGTCGTCCGCAAGGTGCGGATAGGCCGCACAGACCCGGTCGATCTCCTCCATCTGGCCCGGCCCGAGCGACTCGTGCTCGTCCAGGCACCAGATGCCCTTGAGCAAGCCCTGTCGCCGCAGGATCTCGTGGCAGCCGGCAATCACCCCGTGAAAATCGTTGGCCGCGTCGAAAATCGCCGCGTTGCAGTCGGTCACCTGCGCGTCGAGGGCCATGAGGGCAGGCGGAATTGCGCCGGCCGCCACGGCCGCGTGAATGCGCGCGAGCAACTCGACGGCGATCTTGACCCACACGCTCCAATGCCCGAGCAGCCCGCCCTTGATGCGGACCGTGGTCGGACGGCCGCCGACCGTAATCGTGAACGGCGTCAGCAGATCGAGCACGATGTGGTCGTCATTGCCTGTATAGAGCGAGATACGCTCGTCGGCGTTCGCCTCGCATACCCCGCGAATGACGTCGAGCGTGCGGTAGCGGTTGAACGGCGCGATCTTGATCGCAACCACGTTCTCGATTTCCGCAAACCGGCGCCAAAACGACACCGGCAACACGATCCCGCCGACCGCAGGCTGGAGGTAGAAGCCGACGAGCGGGATTTCGTGCGCAATGGCCTGGGCGTGCGCGATCAGGTCATCCTCAGTCGCTCCTTTCATCGCCGCCAGCGACAGGAGCCCGGCGTGGTAGCCGAGATCACGGGCGACATGCGCTTCGTTCACGGCTTGCGCGGTGCGGCCGGCGAGCCCCGCGATCATGATCGGCGGCTGGCGCGCCCATTCGGTCGCGGTGCGCATGGCAAGCTCCAGCACCGGCCGATAGAGGCCAACCTCGCGGATCGCGAATTGCGTGGTGTGGACGCCGACCGCCAGTCCGCCGGCGCCGGCATCGAGATAGTAACGGCTGAGCGCACGTTGCCGGCGCGCGTCGAGCCGCCGGTTCGCATCGAGCGCGAGCGGATGCGCGGGTATGACGGCACCGCGGCGCAAATTCGCCAGGACGTCCGGCGCCCAATCGGTCCAATGTGAGCCCATGGAAATATCGAGAGCCGCCGCCTGATCCCTGCGCTTCGTGCAGCCGCATAGTTACCACCGGCGCTTGCGCGGCGTCGAGGTGACGGGCGGGCCGCGCACGCCGCTGTTGCTTCAGCCGAATTCCGGCCCCATCACCGCCACGGTGCGAACCGGATGGTCGAAATTCGCGCGGTGGTCCCGGCGCATGCGCAGGAACGAGCGCTGCGGCGAAAAGCCGCCTGCCTCAAGCCAAGCGCGAACCCCTGTTTTGGCGTCCGCAAGATCGATGCAGACGGGGCCCTCGATGCCGCGCAGCGCGCGTGCCAGCAGGGCCACGGCCACGCCGTCGTCATCGGCTATGAGCGGCCCGAGCTGCGTCGCGGTCCGGCCGTCACGACCAAGAACAAAGCCGGCCAAGCGGCCGCGCCGCTCGGCAACAAGCTCGGCCGGCCGCATGCGCCCCCGCATCCGCTCAAGGACCGCGCTACGGTCCGCCGCGAACGCCGCCGCATCGTAGGCGCAAAGGGCCGGCCATGCGGTGTCGTCGATCGAACGAATGGCGATCTCATTGGACAACGGCGGCAGCTCTGCGGTTGCGGGCCGCTCGCGCGCGGCCAGGCGCGTGAAACTCCACGCATCCTCGAAGCCGAGCGATCGGTACACGGCCTGGCCCGCGGCGGTCGCATCGAGGGCGGCAGTGAGCCCGGCGGCGGCGATGTCGTCGAGGCAGCGGCGCAGCAGACAGGTCGCCAGACCGCGGCGGCGATAGCGGCCGGCGACCAGCACCATGCTGATCCAGCAAAGGCGATCGCCATAGGGAAGCGTCGCCGCGGTCGCAATCACCCGGCCGGCGCGGGTGCGCACCGCGTGCACGGTGCCGAAATCGAGGAATACGCGCCAGTCGGCCGCAACCTGGTTCCAGCCCGCCTCCGCGACGAGCGCTGCGGCGGCAGGCAGCTCCGCCACGTTGAGTTCCGGCCCGATCACCCAGGCGGGATCAGAAAGCGCCATCGCGAGCGCCATAGGCGGTCGGCTTGCCCAGGCTAGGCAGCCCGCGGCCGACCCAGTCGGCCGTCCACTCGATCAGCCGCCCAAGAGCGACGCGCGGATGGCCGAAGAGCCGCGTCGCCTCGGCGGTGTTGACAAGCCACGCGTCAGGCGGCTCGGTCCCGACGAAGACCGGCGCCTGCCGTAGGCGTTGTCCCAGCGCCTCGGCGAGCCAGCGCACGCTCACCGTTTCGGGGCCGCTGACGTTGAGCGGTTCCGAAGGGACCGTGCAATGCCCGAACGCTCGCAGCGCCATGGCATTGGCATCGCCCTGCCAGATCACGTTCACATGGCCGGTCGAGAGGTCGATCGTTTGGCGATCCTTCACCCGCAGGGCGACGTCGTGCAGCACGCCGTAGCGCATGTCGATCGCGTAGTTGAGGCGGATGATGCGGCCCGGCGTGCCGCACGTGCGCGAGAAATATTGAAACATGGCTTCGCGCGCGACGCACGAATTGGCGTAGGCGCCGGGCGGCGGCGTTGCCGGCGTTGATTCGGTTGCCCCGCCGTGGCGAACGTCGACATACGGATACACGCATCCGGTCGAATAGGCGACGATGCGCGAGCCCGCGAAGGCCTCGGCGACGATTGCCGGCACATGCGCGTTCATCGCCCAGGTCAGATCCTCCTGGCCTGAGGAGCCGAACTTGCGGCCAGCCATGAATATGACGTTGGACGGTTTCGGCAGCGCCTCGACTTGTGCCCGGTCAAGCAGGTCCGTCGCAATGCATTCGATGCCTTGCGACTCGAGCTTCTCGCGCAAGCCGGTTTCGCTGAAGCGAGCAACGCCGATGACGCGCCTGCCGGGTGCCGCCCGCTTGGCGAGCCGCGCCAAGGTCGGGCCCATCTTGCCTCCAACGCCAAGGATGATGAGATCGCCGGAAAGCTGCCCGAACTCTGCGATGAGCTCCGGCGCCGGCGCGCTCATCACCTCTTCGAGGTGCTCGACGTCACGGAAGCGATCGGGAAGTAGCGCGTCCGACGGAGGCATGCGCTAGGCGGTCATCTTCGGGAACTCGTGCACCGTCGCGCCCGATGCGGCTTGGCTTGGCACAAAGCGGCCCGCGGCGCTGTCGAACAGGATGTGCGGACCGAGCGCAGACAGTGCGGGGCAGCCTAGCGCTCCCAACGTGAGATCGACTTCCTGACGGAGAATTCTCGATCGCCCTTTGGACGCCGGAGAGCCCGCCGGCGGCGGCGCCGTACATGGTCGCGCGCCCCACAAACGCCACTTCCACTCCCAGGCAGCGCGCGACCAGGACGTCGCTTCCGCGCCGGATGCCGCTGTCCATGACCAACGGCACCCGCTCGCCCACTGCGGCGCGGATGCTCGGCAGCATCTCGAGCGGCGAAGTCGCGCGATCGAGCTGTCGGGCGCCGTGGTTGGACACATAGATCCCGTCGGCACCGAGCTCGATCGACCGGACCGCATCGTCCGGATGGAGGACGCCCTTGAGCAGCAGCGTACCGGGCCACAGCCGGCGGATCTCCTCGAGGTCGCGCCAGGTCTGATCGGCCGACGGCGTCTGCGCCCCATAGATGTCGGCGACCGCGTCGGCGCTCGCGCCCGCAGGCGCATAGGCGATCCAATTCTCCATCATCGGGAGCCCGCCATGCCGGAAGTACTCGAACACCCAGCCGGGGTGGAGGAGCGCCTCCAGTACGGTCGAAGCCGGCATCTTCAGCGGACGCGTGAAGCCGTTGCGCAAATTGCGCTCGCGCTTCTGTATCATCGGCACGTCGACGGTGATCACCAGCGTGGCGACGCCGGCGTCGCGCGCGCGCCGCACCAGATCGTGCATGATGGCGCGGTCATTGGTGCCGTAGATCTGGAACCACATGTTGGGCGCGATCCGGGCCGCCGCCTCCAGCGAGCCGTTGGTGACGCTCGACATGACGTAGGGGATGTTGGCGGCGGCGGCCGCCTCGGCGAACATCAGGTCGGCGTTGCGGCGGAACAGCCCGGAAAGGCCTGTCGGCGCGATGCCGAAGGGGCTCGCATAGGTGCGTCCGAACAGCGTGACCGACTGATCGCGTTGCGAGACGTCCACCAGATAGCGCGGCACCATGCGGTATCGCCGGAACGCCGCTTCGTTGTGGAGCAGCCCTTCCTCATCCTCGACCCCACCCTCGACGAAGTCGAAGGCGATGCGCGGCAGCCGTCGCTTGGCCATGCGCCGCAGGTCCTCGATGTTGATGGCGTTCTGCACCTTCACGGCTGTCTCCCGTTGGATTGCCTGGTTGCCGGCGGAAGCATGCGATTGTTGCGACATTGTAGCGACAACTCAATCGCGGCGGAAATCCGCAAGTGAAGGAGAGCGTCGGCGAATTTTCCCTATGAGCGGACCGGGATTGCCGGGCGGCGACGCATGCAGAGGACCGCCAGCGCCAGCACGGCCGCCAATATTGCCACGCCGAGGCCGGTCATCTGCAGTTGCGACAGCGGGACGATGCCCCCGCCGGGCGTGGCTAGCACGAAGCCGCCGATCACCAGCAGGACGCGGATCGGCCATTCCAGCGCGCCGGCCCGGCGCAGATCGCCGACGCCGGCCTGATAGCCCTGGATGCCGCCGCAGATGAACACCGTGCCGACCATCGCTAGCGCCGCCAGCCCAAATGCTTCCAGGTAGGGATTGTCGCCCTGCAGCACGAGGGCCGGGTTGAGCACGAAGAAGAACGGGATGAAGTAGATGATGCTGCCGACCCACATGCTCTCCCACGCGGTCTTCATCGCCGGCGCGCCCGCGATGCCGGCGGCCGCGAACGAGGCGATCGCGACCGGCGGCGTGATGGCGGAGAGCATGCCCCAGTAGAAGATGAACATGTGCACGGCCATCTTGTTGAGGCCTAGCTTCTCCAGTGCCGGCGCGACCAGGATGGCGAGGAAGATGTAGCAGGCCGTGGTGGTGAGCCCGAGGCCGAGGATCAGGCTCGTCACCGCGCACATCACCAGCAACAGAAACACGTGATCGCCGGCGATGCGTAGCAGGTCGTTGGCGAGGCTGGAGATGACACCAGTCGAGGAGAAAGCCCCGATCAGCAGGCCGCAACCCGCCAGGATCGCGATCAGCTCGACGAAGGTCTTGCCGTTGAGCTCCAGGAAGTCGAGCCAACGCTGCCCGCCCCATTTCTTGGCCGAGAAGACCTCATTGATCACGGCGAGCACTATCATGGCGGACAGCAGGGCGTGCGGGGCATCGAACCACAGCAATGCTCCCAGCAAAACGACGCACCCGGCGAGGGCCGCGGTATTGGCGATGCTCCAGCGCGCGCGCGCCGACCACTGATGCAGCAAGACGAGAAGCGCCGTCGCATAAAATGGGGCGTGGCTCTCACGCTTGAAGTGCATGAGCATGATCACCAGCAGCACGACGACCAGGAGGTAGTACCAGCCTTCCTTGAGGGCATCGGTGACGCGCGGAAGCTCGATGCGCGGGATGCCCTTGAGCCGATGACGCGCCGCGTAGCTGTCGACCTGCATGAAGAGCCCGAAGTAGTAGAGCACCGATGGGATGGTCGCGGCCAATGCGACCTCCGCGTAGCTCACGTTCATGAACTGCGCCATGACGAACGCGGTCGCGCCCAGGACCGGGGGCGCCAGCACGGCGCCGGTCGAGGCGCAAGCCTCGATCGCGGCCGCGTACGACGCCGTGAAGCCTGTCCGCTTCATGGTCGGGATGGTCATGGTGCCGGCGGTCAAGACGTTGGAGACGATGCTGCCGCCAACGGTGCCGAGCAGGCCGCTGGCGAATACGCATACCTTGGCGGCGCCGCCGCGGAACGTGCCGCACAGGGCGAACGAAAGGTCGATGAAGAATTTGCCGGCCCCCGTCATCATCAGTGCGGTGCCGAACACCAGGAAGCCGATGACGGTATCGGCGAAGGCCTGGATCGGAATGCCGAGCAGGCTCTCGTTGGAGAGCACGTGATAGGCGGTCGCCTGCTCCAGCGTCGACTGGCTGCCCTTGAGTGGCCCGAGCCAGCGCTGGTCGGCGAACAGCGGATAGAATGTGAACGGGAGCACGCTCAATAGCAGGCTCCAGCCGCCCGTGCGCCGCAGGGCTTCCATCAGCACCGCCCACATCACGAGGCCGGCGGCCACGACCGGCACCGGCGCCCCGCTGAACTCCCAGCCGAGCTCCGCGGCCGTGCGGATGTTGAGCATCAGGAACGCCGAAACCGCAATCGTCGCGACAAACAGCACGCCGTCGTACCACGGCACCCGGTCGAGCGGCGCCCGCGCCGAGGCCGGGAACAGCGCGAAGGTGAACGGCAGCATGCAGAGGATCAGCAGGTAGAAGTATTCGGTATTGAGCTGCGTGAACCCGACGAAGAAGCGCAGATTGAATTGCTGGTTGATGCACAGGAAGATGGTCGCGGCGGTAGCGGCGACCAACGCCCATCGCCACGCGCCGGCAAGCTTGCGCACGCGGACGGCCTCGCCTTCCACCGGACCGGCAACGACGTGCGGGTCGGGGAATTCGACCTTGGCGTCTCCGGCGGCGGTGCTAGGCCGCATTCGCAACCTCACACCGGTGTCCCGCGCGCGCTGCGGCGCAGATGCGGGACAAGGGCATTGTCAGCGCCGACGTATTTACTCGAACACCGGATCCATGCCGGCCCCGGCGAGCGCGGCCTTGCGCGCCGTCAGCCAGGCTTTGGCGAAGGCGTCCTTGTCGTCCGGCGGGGTGCCCTTCAGGAACGCGGCCCACGCGGCCGCGAGCGTATCCTGGCGCTTGAGGAGTTTCTGATTGTGCGCCTCGTGCTCGGCTTTCCACGCGCCCGCCTCCTTGAGCGCCTGCACGGCGCCCTCGTGGTAGGGCAGCACCCAGGTGAGGTTCTGCCGATCGAGGGCGAGGCCGGTGGCGCCGGGCGCGGCGTCTTTGTAGGCGTCGTAGCCCGCGAGCATCGCCTTGGTGATGTTGTAGACGAGGTCGGCCGGCTGTGACGCATAGGCGATGAAGATCGGATACGGATAGGACGGCAGCTCGACCGAACCGCCCGGCGGGATGCTGACGCCGCACGTGGTCTTGTGCGGATAGTAGTAGGGGCCGATCTTGTTGAGCCGCGCCCAGCCCTCCTTGTCGGCCGCCGGCGTCGGCGGATAGATGACGCCGCGCGGCGAGCTCTCGACCTCCTTGACCTGGCCGGTGATGGTGGACGCGATTGCCGCGTCGACGTCGTTGTTGAGCATGCCCTTCCACATCGCGCCGAAGCCGGAGAACTCGACCAGTCTTACATCGTTCTTGGTCAGGCCGCCGAAGGCGAGCACCGCGAAGGCGTTCTGGTTGAGCGCGGGCGAGCCGACCACGATTCCGACGCGTTTTCCCCGCAGGTCCTTGATCTCCTTGACGCCGGTGTCGCGCGCGACGCCGAGCGAGATGGCGTTGCAGTCGGTGACCGAGAGCATGAGCCGCAGCGGCTGCGGGCCCCAGTCCTTGACGGCGAACTCGAATACGCCCTCCTGCGCGAAGTAGATGCCGATGCCCATGGCGGACGCCTGGGCGCGGCCGGCGCGCAGCGGCGCGAGCCGCGCGACATCGTTGCCGGCCGGGAGGACCCGGACGTCCGAGCCGTGCTTATCCTTGAGCGCCTTGCCGACCGCGACCGCGATGTTGAAGCCGGACGAACCGGTGTCATAGGCGGTCAGCGTCAGGGTCGGCGGCAGGGTGAGATTCTGGGCGCGCGACGCGGACGGCGCCAGCAGCAGGGCGGCGGCAAGCGCCGTGGCAGCAACATTGATGGTGCGGTTCACGGTGGCGATCCTCCCAGAGGCGGCTTTGCACGGTCTGCCGTTTGGATCAGTCGTTGCGCGGCTTCGCCGAGGCGCCGGGACGCTCGGGTCAAGCACACAAGCCGATCCCCGCGGCAGTCCCTTGTCGATTGGACCTTTTGCCGCCACCGAACGCTATCAGCGGGGCGCGTACGGATCAATCGAGGACTGCAGGGGCATGTGACGCAGGCTCACCGCGGCGCTGTGTGTGCTGGCGCGATCGCAGGAGAGACGTCGCCCGACCTCGTCGGAGACGTGAACGAAAGCGGTGCCTTAAGGTCTTGCGCGAGCGCGATCGCAACCGTCAGCCAAGCGCTCGATCCACAAAAAAGCCGCTCCCGGGGGAGCGGCTTGCCGGTCACGTTCGGCGGCGCTTAGTCGCACTGCCGCTCGCGGCGCGTAACGATCGTTCCGTCGGCACGCTCTCTTCGCACCGTCACGGTTCGGCACTCGCCGACCGTGTCGCGCTCGTAGACCCGCGTGCGCGGACGGTCATCCCGATAGTAGCGGCGTTCAGGTTCGCCGATGCGAACGCCGACGCCCGGGGTTCCGATCTCCACGCCCACCTGCGCGGAGGCAGGGGGCGCAGTCGCAAAAGCTGCGGTCGCGAGCGCGGCCGCGGCACCGAGAATCAAGAGTCGACGCATGGTGTTCTCCTCCGAAGGCCCTGAATGAAAACGCCGAGAGTGACCCTTCGGTTCCGCCTTGGGAGGAGCGCGACCGAGGAGCCTTCTCTAGTCGAACTCGCATTCATTCGAACTCGGCATCGGCTAAAACACCGTGCCGTCGCCCACGAAGCGGATCGGCGGCGAGCCGTCCGGGCGCAAGTCGCGCGCGATCTTGCGGCCCGCCGCCCACGTGCCGCCCTGGAGCAACCTGGCAAGCGGAAACGAGATGCGGTCGAGGCCCATCCGTTGCCGCACGATGTCGGCCAGCCGGTCGAGCAGCGCGACCGTGAGCGCGCGCCACTCCACGACGAGCGCCGACGAGACATCGTGCACCGCGTCGGCCTCCGCCGGATTGCGCAGTTGCAAGACGCCGGTGTCCACCAACAGGCCGCCGTTGCGATACTCGGCCAGGCCGGTCAGCCCGTCGATGTCGGTCACGTCGATGCCGGCCGCCTGCAGCGGCTCGATCAGCGAATAGGTCATCCATTGCGACAGCTTGTGAAGCGGCACCAGACCACTCGCCGCGTCGCCGTTCTGGAGTGCCGGGTGACGCCAACAGTCCCCGAGCGGGATGCCGCCGAGCATCAGCCGCGACGGCCAGATCGGGCCGAAATGGCGCAGCACGCTCGACAGAACGGCGGGTGCGGCCACCGGGGACGCCTGCGCGCCTTCGCTCAGGCGATCGAAAAGCCCGCCCGGCCGCGGCTTGTCGCCGCGCCCGAAGACCTCCGGTGCGGCCGCAATGACGCGCCCAAGCCGCCGGAGCAACTCGGCGCGTCCGCCGACATCGGGAAGCGGGTTCTCGGCGGCGACCTGGAAGCCGCGTTCGAGCGCGCTGTCGGCAAGCCGAACGAGCGCGTCTGCGTCCACGCGCAACGGATCGGCGGGTTGGGAAGAGAACGCGCCCTGCGCGAACATCGCGAAGCTCGCGAGCGCAAGCCCTTCCGAGTGGCCGACCCGATCGCCGCTGCGGCGGTCGCGGTAGCGCCACTCGGGCGGGGCGCCGGCGTCGAGCAGCACGCTGACGATCGCCAGATCGAAGGCGGCGCGGGCGCGGGCGCCACGATCGCTCCATTTCGTCACTGCCTCGAGCGCGGCCCAGCGATCCTCGCCTGCGAGCACGAAATGGCGCCAGCGCGAATGGAACGGGACGTCGAAGGAGGGATAGGCTGCCCTCGTCGTGGCAATGACCAGGTCGGCGGCGATTTCGAGCTTGTCAGGCTTGACGCGGAAATGCGGAAGGCCGCCCGTGAGCCCGATCGCCAGCATGCGATGCGCCCGGGCGCGCACCGCTTCCGCGCTGAGCAAGGACAACGCCGCGGCCGCCTCGGGGGTCACGAATGAGGCCAGGATCAGGGCCTCAGGACTTGTTGAGCGGACGTCCGACGGACTGCGTCGCGGCCCGCGCCTTATCCGGTGCGTCCGGCGCGTAGTAGCCCGCGGCCTTCTTGGCCGCGATCTCGACATGGGCGTCGGCGGGCACCAGTTCGTCCGGCAATGGCACGCGCTCGACGATCTCGACGCCCTGGCCGGTCAATGCGTCGTATTTCATGTCGCTCATGGACACGAAGCGATCGATCCTTTGCAATCCGAGCCAGTGGATGACGTCCGGCATCAGCTGCTGGAAACGCGCATCCTGGACGCCGGCAACGCATTCCGTGCGCTCGAAATACGCGGCGGCCGCGTCGCCGCCCTCCTGCCGCTTGCGCGCGTTGTAGACCAGGAATTTTGTGACTTCGCCCAGCGCGCGGCCTTCCTTGCGATTGTAAACGATGAGGCCGAGCCCGCCGTCCTGTGCCGAACGCACGCATTCCTCGATGCCATGCAGCAGATACGGCCGACAGGTGCAGATGTCGGAGCCGAAAACGTCGGAACCGTTGCATTCGTCGTGTACCCGGCAGGTCACGCGTGTGCGCGGATCGCTGAGCTTTTCGACGTCGCCGAACAGATAGACCGTGATGCCTCCGACCGGAGGCAGGAAGACCTGCAGGTCGGAGCGCGTCACCAGCTCCGGAAACATGCCGGCGGTCTGCTCGAACAGGCTGCGGCGCAGCGTGGTCTCGCTCACCCCGAAACGCTCGGCGATGCCCGGCAGGTACCAGACCGGGTCGAGCGCGATCTTGACGACGGATAGGCTGCCGCCGTTGCGCACCACCTCGCCATCGCGGCGCAGCCGGCCGGCGCTCAAGGCATCGCGCATTTCGACAAGGTCGAGCCGCGCGCGCGTGATCGCGATGCTCGGACGAACGTCCAGCCCTTGGCCGATCTCGGCGGCGAAAGTCTCGGAGACCAGATGGCCCCAAGGGTCGATGGAGACGATGCGGCGCGGGTCGGTCCATTGCGGGAACGGCCCGAAAGTGGCGGCCGGATGCGTGTTGGTCAGGTCGGGTCGCCGGATCGGGTCGAGCACGCCGGACGACACCGCCAAAGCCCGGTACAGCGCATACGACCCGCCATGGGTTCCAATCACGTTGCGTTCCTGCGGCCGCGATACCGTGCCGATGACGGGCCCGCGCTCGCGCGCGGTCGCGGCGCCCCAATGGATTGGGAAGCGCAACTTGACGTTCGGATCCGGATGCGACGTGAGCCGGATGTGATCGGTGCGGTTGGAACGGGTCATCGCTGACGATCCCGGAAAAGCCGACGGCCCGCCAGGATGACGGGCCAATCAGTATGCGCGCCGACGATTAAAAGATCGCGACCACAAGCGGACCGCGCCTGTCGAACACGAATATAGCAACGATCCCGCCGATCTTCCAGGCGGCACTTAGCGCGGAATGACCGGCAGGATGATCCGCGACGGCGTCGCCGAGCCATGGCTGAGCGCTTGCCTCGCGACCACGGGTGCCCGTTCGGTCGGGATGTCGCGGCCGGTATTGGGATTGCGGTCGAAGCGCGGGTGGTTGCTGCTGCTGACTTCGACCCGCAGCCGGTGTCCGCGGCGGAACAGCATGCTGGTGGGCCAGAGCTCGACCGCGATCTCCGTCCAGGCGTCGGAGGCCTCTGGCTGCGGATACCTTCGGCGCAGGATGCCGTCGGAGACGTTGTACGCCTTGCCGTCGGGATGGACGTCGACCAGCTTGACGGTGAAGTCGGTGTTCGGGGCGTCGGTGGCAACGTGGAGGATGGCGCTGATCGGCCCGGTGACCTCCATGTCGTTTGCAAGCGGCTCGCCGGTGTACACCAGCACATCGTGGCGGCTCTCGACGTCGTTCTGCAGCGCGATACCGGCGCGCGTCCCGAGCATGGCGCCGCCGCGCGACGGAACCGGGTGGCGTGGATCGAAGACGTAAGAATCGGCGGGCTCCGGCGCACGCGGCTCATCGAACGTGAGGCGCCCGTCCCCGGCCGCCGAATTGGCGCGCCCACCGCTCCGCAGGTAGAGCGGCGTATAGTGCGCACGCGCCGGCGGCCACTCCTGCTCGTCGCGCCAGACGTACTCGCCCATGACGAAGATGCGGACCGGCGCAGCCAGCGAAGGATCGAGTGGCGATCCCAAGAGATGGTGGTCGAACCACGGCAGGCTCGGCGCAAGGCTCGCCCGCCGGTAAGGATCGGTCATCGATCCGTCGGGGAAGCGCACGGTGTCGGCGTGCGTCCACGGGCCGATGATGAGGCGGCTCCGTTCCGCCACATGCGCGGCCGCCTCCCGGCGGACCGTGACGAAATCCCGCAGCTGCGTCGGCAGGAATGGGTCGTACCAGCCGGCCATCAACAACACCGGCGCCGCAAGCGCACCGGCGCGACCCTCCCCGTCGATCGCCGCCCAGTAGGCGTCGGCCTCCGGATGGAGCAGCCAATCGTCGAAGAACGGCACGTTGCCGACCGCGCGGTCATCGGCCTCGATCACGGGAAACCCATCGAAACCGCGTTGCAGCGCCGCGTACGACGGGTCGACATCGACCCGGCCGCCGCTACGCGCGGCCCAGTACAGCGCCGATTCAAGCGCGAACGCGCCGCCGGCGTGGAACATCTCGCGAAAGCTCGTGCTCGCAATGTGGATCAGCAATGCGCTCGGGCCGGGCGCGCTCTGATCCGCGAGCGCCCATTGCGTATGGCCGAATACGGAGCCGCCCCACATGCCGAGCCGGCCGTCGAACCAGGGCTGGCGTGCCAACCATTGCAGCGTCTCGATGCCGTCCTGGCGTTCGTGCCGCAGCGGATAGAACGCGCCGCCGGAATCGTAGCGCCCGCGCGTGCCCTGCACCACGACGGTGTATCCGCGCTCCGCCCAGAAGCGGCCAATGGCGTCGGCCCCGAGAGTGTTCCGAAAGGTGCGGCTGAACGGAATCCGCACCAGAATCGTCGGGGTGGGGCCTGTGGTCTTGGGACGATGGATATCGGCGGCGAGCGTCACTCCGTCGGATGTGGTCATGCTCGCGCCGCGTTCGGTCTCGACTGCGTATTGCGCCGGGCGGACGCCGTCCCGCGGCAGAATGAAATAGCCGACCACGGCGTCGCATCCACTGACCGGCAGCACGGCGCTCAGCAATGCCAGCGACCGGACGACGCGATGCACGAGAGCGTCGCGAACGGACATGGTGAAAGCGGGAGGCGGTGCGCTCGTGAGCTGGATACTTCGGAATCGGGACACTAGAGCATATCCCGGCCGGATTGAATCGGGAGATTCTCGAAGGGCTTTTGGATCGGCGAGTCGCCTCACTGAATTCGGGGGCTGCGATGCCGGCGAGACGGGTTCGCGGCAGACTGCTTCCACCGCCACCCCAAACCGAGATGCCGTTCTCCTCCCTGTAAACCCACGACCGCTGTGGCCCAAATTGCTTCTCTCGGGCTGAGCGGATTTTCGACGGGTTAATTTGCGGCCTGGTACTAAGCCTCGATAAAGCCTCGGATAAATTGGGTTCGTTTTGCCAAAATAGGACTTAAACCTGGGACTTGCAACGCCTATGCAACTTCTTGTGTCGTAAGCACACGAGTTGTCCGGGTTAGGTAGCACACGAGTTGTCCGGTTTTCTGTCTCTGCGAGGAGGCGGATCGATGAACCGGGCGACGTTGCTACAGGGCCGGAGAATGCAGAAGTTTCGCGATGTATTGAGCCGCTGGGAGAGGAAGGAACTGTCGGCGCTTGAGGCGGGACTCGAGCTGGAACGTGAAGCATTTCCACGAGCAGCTGCAGCGGCATGGCTTTGAGTGGGGCTACACGTGGACCAAGACGCAGCTGCATGCCGCGGGCCTGGTGGAGCGGGCAAGGCGCCGTGGCGCCCACCGGCGCAAACGGCCGCGAAAGCCGTGCATCGGCATGATGCTGCACTAGGACGCCAGCCGGTTCGCCTGGCTCGAAGCGGAGGCCGATCTCGACCTGGTGGTGACGATGGATGACGCCACCAGCGAGGTCTACTCGGCCTTTCTGGTCGAGGAGGAAGGCACCGCCTCGAGCTTTCGGGGGCTGCTTGAGGTATTCGCCGCCAGAGGGTTGCCGAGCAGCCTCTATACGGATCGCGGCGGGCACTACTTTTTCACCCCGAAGGCGGGCGAGGCGGTGGACAAGGACCGGCCCACCCAGGTCGGCCGCGCGCTGGCGCGGCTTGGGATCGAGCATATCCCGGCCTACTCGCCGGAGGCGCGCGGGCGCTCGGAGCGCATGTTCGGCACGCTGCAGGACCGACTGCCCAAGGAGCTCAAACTTGCCGGCATCAGAGATATCGAGGCCGCCAACCGCTTCATCCGCGAGGTCTACCTGCCGGCGCACAACGCCCGCTTCGCCCGGCCGGCTGCGCTGCCTGAAAGCGCTTTCGTGCCGGCCCCTCGCGCGCAGCTTTGCGAGATCCTGTGCTTGCAGCAGGAGCGGATCGTAGCGCGTGACAACACCGTCAGCTTCGGCCGGATCAGGCTGCAGCTGCCGCCAAGCCCGCTGCGGCCGCACTACGCCAAAGCGCGCGTGCGGGTGCACCAGTATCCAGACGGCAGCCTTGCCGTCTTCCAACGGACCGCGCGCCGATCGCGCGCTACACCGCCGATGGGGAACCGATCGAAGCCGAGAAGGAGACCGCAAAGATCGCCGCGTGACCCGCTTCGACGCGGTAGCAAGCCTTGTGGATTTGTGGACAGCCGTTCACGCGCCTGCCCACAAGCTCCACAAGGCAAAATCAGCACCGAAGCGGACAAATGATGTGCTACCAAAACCGGTCAAGTCCAAGTGCTACCGACACGCCTATGCAACTTCTAAGGTGACGCGACGCACAACCTTGAAGGTGCAGGACAACATATGATCAATACTGGCTTCGTTTCGCAAAACTGAAATCTGCGGAACGCGATCAAGCAAATGGATTACCGATTTTCCTACAGTGCCTGTACAGCTCGATCCCGCCGCGCCGCGGCGCGCCGCTCGTAACGGGCGAGCTTCCTAAGCTCCGGGAGCGCGCGCCGAATGGCTTCACGCTCGGTTTATAAAATGCTTGCAGCGGTTCCCCCGCGAACATCGCGCGACAGAGGCGGATGGCTTCCCGTGCACCGTATAACGCGCGGCGATAGCGCATCGGATCGAGTGCGCCCATAGCCATGATCTGTTCGATCAGCGAAACCTTGGTCTGTCGAATCCGTGCGAGATCGAATACGGCTTGGGCAATAGTGCGCGCGTGCGCGAGCAGAATCTCGTCTCTCACTACCGGCGATTTCGCGCGCCGGCTGCTCGATCTGCTCCACCGCCGGCGCGCTCGAGTAAGTGCTCAAGGTCAGTCCATGCCGATAGGCATTGCGGCTGGCGCGCCGCTTACCGGCATGCGAGCGTGGTCCAGTGCTTTTGCGTGCGTTGCGCCGGTTGGCAGCGATTTGCCGTTCGCTGGCCACGTTCAAGCGGCTGATCTTTTCAAGGGCCTCAAGGAAAAAAATTCATAAATTTTCTTCGACATCTCGGATTGCCCCTACGTCGTTATCGAGGCCGGGCTCGTGGGCCGTGATGAGGCTAAGGCGCCCGCCTATGAGAGCAACTAGACGACCGATTCCATGAAACTGCTCGCTTGGACGTTGCGCCTTTGGATCGGGAAATGGGCCTGTTTCGAGGCGCCGCAAATGATTCGAATTTTGGAAGCGCTCGACTAGGTCGTGGCACCTCTTTAGAGCCGTTTACGTAGCCGCACGCCGGGGCCCCCACCGTTCTCGTCGATGAACTCCACCCCCGCCGCCTCCAAGGCGCGGCGCACGGCAAAATCATTGGCGGCTGTCATTGAAGTTCGATCTTCGGTGAGTTCGGCGCGGCGGACAGTAGCTAATCCAAGGTTAGCTGCTCGCGCGAGGTCCAAGGCGCTCCAACGAATTAGAGCTCGGCCAGCTCTGATTTGCGCGCTCGTCAAGCCCTTGCGTCGAAGCATCGCGGACGCTGCCGATGAAGAAGCAGCTCGCGACCGCGGACGCTCAGGAGCTGGAGAACGCGTTCGCGAACAAACTCCTCGGCGTCAACGCCGAACTGTTCTCGGAGGCACGAGACGAAGTTGACGGGGTGAATGATGCCCCGCTCACTACGCGAACCGACAGCGCGGCGGCGGATCGAAAACAAAGAGGCGGCTCGGCAAAGGCCAATGGAGATCGTCCAGTTGAGCGGTGCGTCCCGGACCCCGCACCCAGTTCCTGCAGCCCTGCAAAACCACAGCGGCAAACCGCGGCCGTAATGGCAACGCGACCGCGCCTCCGCGACAAGGAGCACCTGAAATTCGTCCGTACTCAGCCATGCCTGGTATGCGGCCGTTCGCCTTCGGACTCTCACCACCTGCGCTTCGCCCAACAGCGGGCGCTCGGGAGGAAGGTGAGCGACGAGTTCACCGTCCCGCTCTGCCGGCTTCACCATCGCGAGCTGCACCGGCACAGCGACGAGGCGCGATGGTGGCAGGCAGTTGGAGTGGACGCGATCGCAGCTGCCCGCAAGCTGTGGACGCAGTCGCACACGCCCCTAAGCCCGGCGGACGACGGCGCGCACGCCGCCCCGCCTGAGGGAGCATCTGACGAAACCGGCAAGCGCCGGGTAGCGCCTCCTGCGAAACGAACCCAATTCGGCATGCGTCATGACGTCCCTCAGGCAACTTGAGGCCAACCGCCGCAACGCCCTGAAGAGCACCGGCCCGCGGACTGAAAACGGCAAACTGAACTCTCGGCAAAACGCTGTTCGGCACGGCCTAACGGCGGAGACGGTCGTCGTCGGCATCGAGGATGTGTCGGATTACAAGAGCTTCGAGGAGGCAGTCATCCTCGACTACGACGCCCAGTCAGCCGTTGAACGCGAGCTCGTGCTGCGGTTGGCAAGCCTGCTCTGGCGGCTGCGACGCGCAACCGCGATCGAGACCAGCCTTCTCCAACTCGTTAGTGATACGAATGAACCGGAGCTTGCTGAACTGGACGATGTGATCGGTGATTTCGCAACGGTTAGCCGATCTCAAGAACAGATCGCGCGTTGCTTCTTGCGCGTAGCGAACCTGGAAAATGGAGTCTTCGACCGCCTCAACCGCTATGAAGCAGCACTTTGGCGGCAGGTCGGACAAACGCTCTTCACACTGGAAGCCTTGGAGCGACGGAAACCGCAGGAGAGAGGGGCGCGCATCGGGCGGTCGATTTGACGCGACATGAGCGTGTGCCCATGACCAGGTATGCAAGCGGGCCGTGGCCGAGACCCGCTCGTGCGCGCAGTAATGCGCCAACTACTTCCGCCACACAGGATACGCTTCAACGTGATCGGAATCCGCTCTAGTACTACTGCATCATAAGTCGCTGCTGCACGTTTCGTGCGACGGAGCCGCGCAGCATGGACATCGTGACAAAGTCGCGACCAGCGCGGCGATCAAGTGTCGGCGCATGGTCGCGACCGAGTTTGGGACGTGGCGTTCAGGCCGCAATGGCGGAGCCTCTGGGTCGGTAACCGTCGGGAACGGCAAGTTGCGGGAAGAACGCGGCGGAGGCAGGTCTCTGAGGGGGGAATTGTCTCCCGCTCGGAGATCAGGAATCCGTAGGCTGCGATGCACAGCGTGGCGTGATGGTGGAAGCCGCGCCATCCGCGCCCTTCATAATGCCCGAGCCCGACTTCCTGCTTGAGTTCCTGATAGTCGCGCTCGATGCGCCAACGCAGCTTGGCGAGGTCGACCAGATCGCGGAACGAGATGTCTTGCGCAACCGTCGAGAGCCAATATTTGGTCGGCTCCGTCCTCGCCCTTGGGCCACTCGATCAGCAGCCACTCTTCGGTGGGTTCTCCGTTGCGCTGATGACGATGCCCAACGTGAACGCGCAGGCGCGCAAACCGTGAGGACAGCCAGTCGTTCGTGCCTTCCCGCCACTGGATCGTTTGCCAAGCTTCCCGCGGCAGTCCGAGCGCGATCTCCTTGGCCGAGATCAGGCCCGGATTGCGATCCCGTCCGTGCTTGGGCCGTGCCAGCGGCGCCTGCGGCTTGCTACCCGGTGCCCACACCAAAACGTTCGACTGAATGCCCGCCACATAGGTCAATCCCAACGCCGTCGTGTCTCATGCGCAACGTGGCGTCGTTGCCATAGGCCGGGTCCATCAGCACCACGCCGCGCGCAATGCCGGCCGCGCACGCAAAGCGCAGATGATCAAGCGCGATCTGCGGCTTGCTCTTGAACCTGATGTCTTCCGGCACCCCCGCCTTGCGGCGTCGTTCGCCATCCTGTGCCCAGTCCCGCGGCAGATAAAGTCGATACGCCACCGGCAGGCTCGCATGGTGATTGGCAATCGACAGCGACACCGCCACCTGGCAGTTCTCCTGCTTGCCGACTTGCCCGCAGTATTGTCGCCCAACCCCCACCGAGTGCCGCCCCTTCTTGGGAAGGCCAGTGTCGTCAATGATCCACGCCTCGATCGGACCGTGGCGCTCAAGCACCGGCATCACCATGCTCACGTACCTTGGCCAAAACCTTCTCGTCCGACCAAGCCGCCTCGTTGACAAAGTGCAGCAGCGATTGATGCTGTGCCGCCACTCGCCCCGGCGCCGTCACCGCCGCCATCGGCTCAACGCTCTTGCGCTCACAAGGCAAAATCAGCCCAACGCAATAGTCGCGCAGCGGCCGCACCCGATCCGCGTGCCCAATCACGCTCGCAAGCCCCTCAACGTACTTCCCAAATCGAGATTCACTGCCGCCGGCCCCAGGGACATCCATCTCCGTCTTCCTCCCCCGTGTGAATGTCCTCCTCTATAAGATTCTCAACCTCATCGCCCGCGACCTTCTGACTCAGTAGTACTAGAGCCGATCGGCGAACATCTGCTTGTAGTGGCGGTACCAATCGCTCTGGAAGACCTCGCCCGGATCGTGGCGACGCTTGAGCCGCAGGAACTCGGCCATCTGCGGGTAGCACGCCTCCACCTGCGGACGGCTCGCCCATCGGTGATAGGTGAGGAAGTAGCTGCCGCCGAACTCGATCGCGCGATCGATCAGCCGCCGGAAATGATCGGCGGCCTTGCGTCAGGCCGGCCGCGTCGTGATCGACGTGCAGATTCATGACCGTGCACGACCCACGGCTCGCGCGCCCAAGCCAGGAAGCTCTCGTCGTCCTTCTCGATCAGGCGGATCGTGCCG
Source organism: uncultured Alphaproteobacteria bacterium (assembly GCA_963738705.1). Taxonomy (GTDB): domain Bacteria; phylum Pseudomonadota; class Alphaproteobacteria; order Rhizobiales; family Xanthobacteraceae; genus CAVTXS01. Next base: position 27,195 of record CAVTXS010000044.1, on the reverse strand, counting down.
TAGATGAGCTGCGCGCCGTGCTGCCGGAAATCCGCGCGCACGGCAGCAAGGAACGCGGCGAGCGCCGGGCGCGGCACGTAGAGCTCGGTGATCATCTCCGTGCCCTTGACCTTGGCCTGCAGCCGGCGATCGAGCTCCTCATGGTAGTTGTCGAGATAGAGGCTCATCTGGTGCGTATCGGACCAGTAGCGCTGCCCCGACGTCGAAAGATAATAAGCAACGTAGGTCTCGTAGGCGCGCCGCGTGTCGGCGTGCGACAGGTAATAGAGCTCGCGCCAATGCGCCTCGCCGAGCTCCTTGCCTTCCGGCGGGCATCGGCGCATCCGCGGCAGCGGCTGTAGCACGAGAACACGTCCCTTCTTGAGAAATCCGTCCGACGCGACGTCGGTCGAGAACTGACAATCGCCGTACAGAAAGCCTTCCGCCACGCGCCGGTCGAATGCCTTCATGACCTCGTCGGTGTCGATGACCTCCACCACGCGCTCGAGCTTGGTGCGCGGCATCAGCCGCAGTCTCACCCGCGTGACGACGCCGAACAGGCCGTAGCCACCGATGGCGAGGCGGAAAAGCTCGCGGTTCTGGCGGCGGCTGCAAGTCCGCAGCATCCCATTCGGCGTCCATCAGGGTGAAGGACTCGACGTCGCCGATGAACGGCCGCAGCTTGAGCCCGCGTCCGTGCACATTGGCCGAAGCGCGCCGCCGAGCGACAGCCGGTCGGCGCCGGTCTGCTTCTGGACGATGCCCCATTGGCGGCGCCTGGCCCTTCTGCATGGCGACCAGCCGCTCGACCAGCTCCGGCCACTGGATGCCGGCGTCAGCCTCGACGATGCCGCGCGTGGGATCGAGACTCAGCACGCGCCGCATCGGGCGCGTATCGATCAGCACCGACCGGTGGCGAACTGCTGGCCGCCCATGGCATGACGGCCGCCCGCGACCGAACCGCCTTGCCGTCGCGTCGGGCCGAGCCTTGATCGCGCGCCGCAGCGCCGCCTCGGAATCGACCGCCACCACGGCGACGACGCGGGTCTCGTTGAGCTGAGAGTGCACGTCATTGACCACGCGCCGGCGGCTTGCGCGCCGGGCCCCTCCGGCACGTAGGGCAGGATGGCAAGACCTGTTCCGGCCCGAACGTCGCCTTCAGGAAGTCGCGTCGTGTGCGCATGCACCTCCCGTGTCAGGGCTCGCGCGGCCGGAAAATCAGCAGAAGAGCGACGGCCTCGATCACATGGTAGAGCGCGTTGTGGCTCAGTTGAGCGCCGGCACGCGGTCTCGGATTGCTGGACGCGGCCGCCCCGTACGACAGATCAGGCCGGCAATCCCCGACAGAACGTGGCTGCTCGCGGCGCCGCAGTAGATCACCACGAAAGCGGCCAGCAGGAAAGCGCCCGCCAGCGCATAGGTGACGACCGCGACTGCAAACGACGCGGCTGAGGAACAGGATGGTCGCCGCATACGCGACGAACAGCGATGCGGCAACGAGCGTCAGCCGTCTGGCAGCACGCTCGGCGGAAGAGCAGATATCCCCCGATTGTCCAGCATGCGAGCGCCGCGAGCCGATCGCGAGCAGCGTGGCGCTCCACTAGCGCGAGGGTCGAACCGAGGATCGTGGCAGGATAAGGCCGTGCGTGATCCCGCCAAGCAGCGCGCCGCGATGCCGAGCGCGGAGAAGAACAGCATCACGAACCATGTCCGCAGCGGCTCCATCGGCCGGCGCGCGCCAGTGCAGCCACGCCGCAAACGCAGCGCACTCGATAGCGAGAGCGAAGTCGGTCAATGCGACGTCGGGCTCCAGCAGGGTCACGGTACCGACCTCGGTGGCGAATTGTGCCGCAGTGCATAGTGGCCGAGCGTGAAGATGAAGGTCGCGAGCACCAAGTGGAACCAGATCGGGATGGTCCCGGTGAACCAGCGCAGCTCCGGGTGCAGCGCCATGGTCAGGCCGTAGCGCACCACCATGGAGAGAGCATAGATACCGGCGAGCACCTCAGGATGAGGCCCGTGCGCGGTCTGCAGACGGACGAAGTAACCATCGCGCGCGGGCGAAATCGCCGACGATCTTGAGCATGAGCGCGATCAGGATGATCTGCGCCGGCAACAGCAGCGAATAGGGCAGCAGACCTGAATACCACCGCTCGAACGGCGGGAGAAAGCCGACGTCGCCGAGGCCGACCACGGCCTGTCCGAGCACGCGCAGAACGAACAGGAGCGTGCACGTCGCCGAGCAGAAGCGGGTAACGAAGCGGAACGGCGCGGGTGATTTCCGATGGCAATGGCGACCGTTCCTCATGACCTCTCGACCGGGGGTAACTTAGCGCGTGCATCCGAGGCAGGCCAATAGCGGCATGGCGATGCCGCCAACGGCCTGGTCGAACGGGCGGGAGTTGCAATTTGGCGCGTCGGTCGATAAGCAGCGAGCGTTCCTGGCCACCCCAAGTCCTTTGCCGTAGGAAGCCCAATCGTCGCGCGCCGGCGTAAGGTCCTGCGCTGGGTCTGGCTCACGCACGCCCTTGCCCTGCCTCTTCACCGCTCCACCGCCTACTCTCGAGAGCCGAGGGGGGAGGGGTGCGAGAGCAATCGAAAAACAACCCCATTCACAGTAGCTGCCGACAAGGTGGAAGTCCTGTCTATCCTTCCGCTTTTTCTGCTAGATTCCTATTTAGTTCGAATGACACGCCGTGCACCTGACTGTGTTCGGTCCCGTACCTCCATCGGTTGAAGCTGATCGTGAGATGAAAGAGAAAAAACCTCAGTCAAAAAACGACAACACCAGAATACATACCGACCGCGCAAGAACTGTCGGCAGTGACAAAATTTGCCGCTCGATCTGCCGACTCAACGCCGAAGCTAAAAGCAAAAGCGGAAGGGGGCGTCCAGAAGATCTCGATAGGCCATCCAGAACCAAGCTTTGGGTTCCATATTGCTAATGGAGTCGATTGGAACCACTGATGGTGCTTTCCTGAACGGTGTAATCGAACAACTGGCTCGCGCAAGCTATCGCGAGGGAGAGATTAACGAGGATCTTCTCAACTTCATGCTTTCCGTCGTGGCGGGGATCAAGCCGAGAGATCAGACGGAGGCGATGCTTGCAGCTCAAATGGCCGCCATCCATACCGCTACGATGACATTCGCCCGGCGACTTGCAGACGTCGAGAATATCCCGCAACAGGACAGTGCGGAGCGCGCCCTGAACAAGCTCGCGCGGACATTCGCAAGTCAAATGGAGGCGCTCAAGCGCTACCGAACCGGGGGCGAGCAAAAAGTCACCGTTCAGCATGTCTCGGTTCAGGAAGGTGGGCAAGCGATCGTCGGCAATGTTACCCAGGCTCCGAGCGAAGGTGCTACTGACAAACCTGCTGTCTCACCGCCCGCGCTCACGCATTCGAGGACGGCTCCCGTGACGATTGTCGGCGAAACAGCGCGCCCTTCGCGTGTCCTGTCCAAGGTAAAAAGATGACTGGGGCGCACCCGCGCAACACCCGCGCGATGTTGACGAGTCCGCGCTGCGGCGCGAAGACGCGCTCGGGCTTGCCGTGTAGGTCGCCGGCTGTGCAGGGCAAAAAGCGCTGTCGGATGCATGGCGGCGCGCCAGGATCCGGCGCTCCTAAGGGCAATCAAAACGCGCTCAAGCATGGGCTATATACCAGGGCCAGGATACGTGAGCGCCAAGAAATCCAGGCGCTGCTACGCCAGTCAAGAAAGCTACTGCAAGAGATTGAGTGAGTGATCGTCAGCACCTGGCCGCCGTCGGCGCCCAGGCCACAATGAAGCTCAACAACGTGCGCTTCGACAATGCACCGATCGGCCTTGGAGGCGGCCCGGCCGCGCCAGAGTTGGTGTGCGCCACAGCATCTTCATCCATGGCCCGATCGGCATCCAGACGACGGCCGGAACCCCTACAACACCATCAATGTCGAACGACGCATGGTCACGTTCTACGGAACCGGCGTGCTTGGGAGCGCGGGCTCGACAATTCGGCTGCCGGACACTTTCGTGGCATGGTGAAACCCCAGTCCCACCTTGACGATATCTCTGCGTCGGGGTGGCACGCCGTGGTGGTGCCGTGAATCGTCTCGAGCCCAACGCACGGCCCCTGATCGCGCTCACCGGTGCGACCGGCTTTATCGGTCAGCATCTGCTGCGCGACCTGCCACGGCGTGGTTATCGGCTGCGGGTCCTGCTGCGCCGCCCGAGCGTCACGCCGCTCGATTGCGCGAGCGCCGTCGTCGGCGACCTGGCGCGCCCGATGAACATGGCGGCGGCGCTCGCCGATGTCGACGCGGTGATTTACTCCGCCGGGCTGGCGCACGCCATGAGCGGCATGCCGGAGGACGACTACCGTGTTCTTAACACCGAAGCGACCATCGGGCTCGCCCGCGCGGCGCAGCGCGCCGGCGTACGGCGTTTCGTGTTCCTGTCGTCGATCCGGGCGCAGAGCGGCCCGACCGCCGCGGAAGTGTTGACCGAGGAGCTGCCCGCGCGACCCAACGAAGCCTACGGCGCCTCCAAGCTCGCCGCCGAGCAAGGTTTGGCCGCGCTCGACGTCGATTGGGTCGCGCTGCGGCTCGCAACCGTTTACGGGCCCGGCAATGAAGGGCAACATGGCCGAGCTTGCGCGCCTGGCGCGCGCACCCTATCCGCTGCCGCTCGGTGGCCTGACGGCGCGACGCTCGCTGCTCGCGCTCGACAATCTCACGGAGGCGATCGTGACGGTCCTCTCGGCGCCTGAGCCGTTGCGGCGGCCGTTGATCGTCGCGGAGCCCGACCCGTTGACGATTCCCGAAATGATCACCGCGTTGCGCCAGGGGCTGGGTCGCCGTCCCGGGCTTGTCACCGTGCCCGCACGGCTGCTGCGCGCGCTCCTGCATGCGGCCGGACGATCCGAGATGTACGAACGGCTGGATGGTGCGCTGGTGGCCGATGCTTCGGCCCTGACGGGGCTCGGCTGGCAGCCGCGAGTGCAAACGCCCGTCGCCCTGGCGGCACTGATGCGCGGTTCGTAACGGCCCGCTGCTCCTCGATTTCGTTGCGACAAGCGTCGAACAAGCTGCCGAAGAGCCAGCAATCGAAAGCCAAGCGGGCGCTGCAGGAGATTCTGGATGGCGGAGACCAAGAAGGACGCGCTCGCGGCCTTCGACGCCTTCGTCGAGACCTGGGGCGTGAAATACGACAAGGCGGTCGATTGCTTGATTAAGGATCACGACACGCTGCTCGCCTTCTACGACTTCCCAGCCGAGCACTGGAAGCACCTGCGCACCACCAACGTCATCGAAAGCTCGTTCGCGACGGGCGCCACCGCACCGTGCGCTCAAAAGGATGTCTCTCGAACAAGACCGCGCTCGCCATGATCTTCAAGCTCGCCGAGGCTGCCGAGAAAAGCTGGCGCCGCCTCAATGGCCACAACCAGTTGCCGAAAATCATCCTCGGCATAAAATTCACCGACGGAATCGAGGTTGTCAGATCGCAAGCTCAAGCCGTTGCCGCCTGATCCCTTCCGTCACCAAGTTCGACGATAGCTCCCGGCGGTTCGGGTGGTCGACATGAGCGCATCCAACTCCATCGGTGGCTCTGATGCACGCATCATCATGGGCCCCTGATGATGACGCCTTGATCCGCTTATGGCGCGAGAAGCGCGGCGAGGTTGTAGCTGCGGACCTTCGGCGTGCAAAATTGACCCCGCGTATTGCCGCATCTGACGAGGGCGCTTCATGCTGCTCATCTCATCATGTCCCTATAATTCGAGAAGATTTTGTTGCTGGTCGTCAGGCGGCGGGCGTCGTGAGCGCCGCGCTGCTCGGCTCGACGGAACGTCGTCGCTCGACAGGTCGCCCTGCGGATGATCCAAGGCGCTCCTTTGCAGGGCTGACTGGCCGGCAGGGCGCCTTCGGCGATCAAGCGACGGATGGTGCTCGTGCTGATCGCCAGGGCGGTCGCCGCGTCGCCGAGCGTGACCTCGCCCCGCTCGGCGCTTTCTCCAGGACGATGGATGGCGATGTCGTACTGTCGGCGCAGGGAGCAGATACGTCCCCGCGTCCAGCTGTTGCCGTGGCTGGTCGACTTGCCCCGTCGGTTGAGCACCGCGGCGATCGTCTCGTCCGGCATCTGGCGCGCCAGGGCGCGCACAAGCTCGACGATATCCTACTCCGTGCACCAGCGCGTCCGGCCAGTGCGGTTCTTCTTCACCGTCAGACGCGTATGATCGCCGCCTTGCCAGTGAATGACCAACTCCAGCGTGTCGCCAACGACATCGACGATGATCTCCGAGATGACGGTTCGGATGATCTTCTTGCGCGTCTCAGGCGTGGCTCCCGGGCTATCCCAGGCGGCGGCCACGTCTCGCCCGAGCGACATGAGACGTTCCCGATCGGCGCTGGTGAGAACCTGCTCAGTCACGGCGTCGAGCTGATCGACCTCGACCTCGAGCTGGCGCACCGCGACCAGGCGCTCATTCCACCGTCGCTCCAACTCGCCCGCCACAAGCCGGTTGTCCGGATCGATGGCGTCGTACTGGCGCTGCGCGCGAGCCGCCTCGTAGCGAGCTTGCCGCAGGGCGAACTCGAGCTGATCTCGCTTCTCCGAGCGCTTCTGGCTGCGCGCGTCGATTCCCGCGAGGGCGGCTTCCACGCCCAGCGGCTGGAGACGGTCGAGCACCTCCTTGGACACCATTCTGTCCGGGCGCATGCCGCTGAAGATGATACACCGTGCTGCGGCGAGTTGGTTGAACGCTCCGACACATTGATAGCGCGGCGCTCCATCGCTGTAGCGGACATGAAGCTTCCGCCCACACCGCGCGCAGCGGAAGAGGCCAGCCAGCAGAGCTTCGCCGCGGCGGATGGCACCGCGGCTCATGAACCGCTTGCCGTTGGCATTGTCGGCGATCAGGTGCTGATTCCTCTCGAAGTCGGCCCAGGGAATGTAGCCCTCATGGTGATCCTGGATCAAAACGCCCCAACTACGCCAGTCGCGCTGCATGCTGCGAATGATGCGCTTACGTCCGTTCTCGATGACCACGCGCATCGTCCTCCGGCCAAAAGCGTAGGCACCGGCGTAGACCGGGTTGGTCAGGATGTGGTGGACGGTCGGGTAGACAGGCGCCCGCCAAGTGACCCGATCGGCGGCCTCGCCAACCGACAGAACGGGCAGCGGGATCTTCTCCTGACGCAACCACACCAGGACTTGCCGGATCGTCTGAAACTCCGTGAACTTGCGAAACACGAGCGCGACGGCTTCCTGAACTCGGCGGTCGGGATCCTTCTCGATGGTGTCGCGGCCGGCCTTCACATAACCCACGGCCACGGTCAGGAAGAGTTCGCCGCGACGCGCCTTCTGCCGCATCGCCTCGATCGAGCGCTGTCGGAAAACCGAAAGCTCCATCTCGCTCATCGTGCCCTTCATGCCGAGAAGGAGCCGATCATTCGGCGAGGTCGGATCATACACACCGTCCTCGTCGACGATCAGAGTGCCGACCAAGCCGCAGAACTCCAACAGCGTGTGCCAGTCGCGCCCATTGCGGGCCAGGCGAGAGGCCTCCACGGACAAGACCGCGCCGACGCGGCCTTCGCAGATCGCCGCGAGCAGCCTCTCAAATCCCGGCCGCCTGATGCCGCCGCCTGATCGGCCGAGGTCATCGTCGATGACGTCGACATCCTGCCATCCCAGTTGGCGGGCCCGGTCCGCCAAGCCGTACTGTCGCCGCTGGCTCTCGAGGTTGTGGGTGACCTGCATGGCCGTCGACTGTCGTACGTAAACGAAGGCGCCGCGCGCGAGATGGTCAGGCGTGATCTTCGTCATCGCCCGCCTCCGATCGATCCGCGGCGTGTGCTGTCCGCGGCAGCGGCGTCATGGCCTCCATCAGCAGCGCCCTCAGCTGCTCCACCAACTTCGCTCGCTCCGCCGGGGCGAGCATGATCCGCGGCGGCGGAGGCTCGAACAAATCCGGCTGCGGGAACATCCGACGCCTCGTCATCGACGCCTCCTTGCTCGGGGATCGCTTCTCCCGAGCAAGAGGCTAGAACCGAGTCGACAGGCCCGCAGCTCGAGGAGCCGGGCGAGCGAAAGACACGGTGTGTCCACGATGCTGACGGATGCCGCCGCCGCCAGCGTCATCCAGGCCGGCACCAGAAACGAGGCGCCATCCGCCGATTGCAGATTCAAGTGGCGACAGCCATCATGGATCTGATCGGCGATGACCATCGCGCTTCGCCCGCAAAGCGGATGGAATGGGTAGAAAACCTCGACCTCGCGTCCCAGACACCCGGCATCATGACGTCGCATCGGAGAATGTTACCAAGCGGATGGCAGTAAGGCGTTCGCTGATGGATCAGCATTGAGGCCTGGAACAGGGAGAGGGGCTGTGGGCGGATCGGGCCCTCCATAGCCCGAGCCGTCCACAGCCCCGGGCGGCTGCGCGAGGTTCTCGTATCCCTCGGCAGCCGTGTCAGCGATCGATCTCTGAGCGGAGCTCCTGCGCAAGACTCGTAGCAGACGCTGCACGATCGAATGCTGCTTCTTGCCGAACTGGTCGGGATGGAGGTCGGCGAGACGACCGACGATGGCGATGGCGGTCAGCTGTGGCTCGGCTGCCAGCCAGCCCTTGATCAGCGCCACGTGTGGGTCGAGCTTTGACGGCATGCGGACCCGTTTCTTGTAACGCCGCTTGGGCCGCCGATGCGTGGCACGCAGCTCACCATGCGCAAGATCGTTGCCGAGCCCTCGGGCGAACGTCGCGGGCTCCGCGCTTAAGCTGTGCGCGACCGCGGCCACATCGCTTGTTCTACCGGCAGTCTCCCGGAGGGCGCCTCCGGCACGACGGTCGATGCGATTGCCGAGTTCCTCCTGCGCTGCGCGGATCTCGGCCAGCAGCGCCACGGGATCGAGCGTCCGGTACTGCTCGCGCAACCGCTCCTTCACGGCCTCGGCGACTATCGGGTGTGCCAGAGCTCGCTCATAGGGTGTTGACGGAGAATGATAGCGCTTGATCACCTTGGCGCCTTCGCGCCGCTTCTCCTTCAGCTTGAACGACGGCTGGAAGAAGTTCACGTAGAGCCGGGCCGCCGCGTAGAGCCGGGCCATCACGCGCGCCGTCGCGACGCCGTCGAACCGGCCATATCCCATCAGTCGTCGGACGACCGCGCCGTTCTTCTGCTCGACGAAGGCTTGGTCGTTCTTCTTGTAGGCACGCGATCGCGTCACCTCGAGCTTCTGCCCGCGACACCAGGGAACGACAGAGCTGGCCTCAGAAATCTGGACAGGACGATAAGTGGAGTTTCTGCCTGACAGCGGGCACGCTGTGCCCAGCGAATCAGGAGAGACGATGAGCAGACGAGCGCGCCGGAACCACACACCGGCCTTCAAGGCGAAGGTGGCGTTGGCGGCCATCAAGGGCGAGAGCACGGTGGCTGAACTGGCGCAACACTTCGACGTTCATCCCAACCAGATCACGCAGTGGAAGTCGCAGCTTCAGGAAGGGGCTGCCGGGGTGTTCGGGTCTGCGGCGGGCGGCCGGAGTCGCACGCCGACCGTCGATGTGAAGTCGCTGCATGCCAAGATCGGAGAGCTGACGCTGGAGAACGATTTTTTGGAAGGAGCGCTCAGCAAAGCCGGCCTGCTGAGCGCAAAGCGATGATCGACCGCACGCACGATCTGCCGATCACCCGGCAGGCGAAGGCGTTGAACATCAGCCGTGGCAGCGTCTACTACCTGCCACGGTCGGTGTCGGCGACCGACCTGGAGGTCATGCGACGTCTCGACCGGCTGCATCTGGAGTTTCCCTTCGCCGGCTCGCGGATGTTGAGAGGCCTGCTGGCTGCCGAGGGGTGCAAGATCGGCCGGCGTCATGTCAAGACGCTGATGAAGCGGATGGGGATAGAGGCGCTCTATCGCCGTCCGCGCACCACGAAGCCGGAGCCGGGCCACAAGATCTACCCGTATCTGCTGCGCGGAATGGAGGTCACGCAGCCGAACCAGGTGTGGGCAATGGACATCACCTACATCCCGATGGCGCATGGCTTCGTCTATCTGGCTGTCGTGCTCGATTGGTTCAGTCGCCGCGTGCTCTCGTGGCGGCTGTCGATCACGATGGAAGCGGCATTCTGCGTCGAGACGCTGGAGGATGCCTTGGCTCGTCACGGCAAGCCGGACATCTTCAATACAGATCAGGGTTCGCAGTTCACGGGCTCGGCCTTCACCGGTGTGCTCACCGACAACGACATTGCGATCAGCATGGACGGCAAAGGGGCTTGGCGGGACAACGTGTTCGTCGAGCGCCTGTGGCGCAGCGTCAAGTACGAGGAGGTGTATCTGCGGGCCTACGACAGCGTCAGCGAGGCCCGCGCTTCGATCGGCCGCTACCTGGACTTCTATAACGGCCGGCGGCCACACTCGAGCCTTGACGGCATGACACCCGATCAAGCCTACTTCACGCCGCTGCCTCTCCGCTTGGCAGCCTAACCCCGGCAGAGGCTCCACTTATCGACGCGGAAAATCTGTTCAGACAACCGGGGCCACCTCTATCTACAGCGCCGTGTCCTGCCGCTAAGCCCGAACGCCGCATCCGCAGCCCTGCCCGTGCGCAATAATACCGCCCCAGCCTGGGTGGAATCATTAACGGAAGAAACGGCGCCGCAATGCGCTAGGCAGCACATCGAAACCTATTCTCGCTGATGCCGCGAGTGCAATCGAGAAGGCGATAATCCGAGGGGCCAAAGCGTCGAATAGACAGCTGACAAACAGCGCAATGACGGCCAATAGCAGCAATAGCGTCTGCAACTGAACAAAATCCTCAAGCGGTCTTCTATCTTGGCGCATATCGGCTACAGCCTGCAACACCGCCGCATCAATCACAGCACGCAATAGGGACACCATAGCCGCGCCCGGCAGTCCGGCGACCGAAACAGCGATCCAGAGTGCCAGACCGTACAGCGGTAACTCTATCATCTGGAGCAAAGCAACAACTCTGACTGCGCCAGTCGCCTGCAAGTAAACTCCGGGGATCTGGCCAAGGCTCGCAACGAATATCATCAAAGCCATCAGGCGCAGGATCCACTGACTTTCCTCAGCGAAGTCCGGATTGATCCACAGGCTCAGGATTTCAGGTGAGAACAACCAAAGTGCGCTACACAGCGGCAGCGTCGTTGCGAAGATGAGCTTATAAGACAGGATCTGAAGGTCAGGCCCGCCTAACACCGATCCAACGGAGGCTGCGGCGAACCGCGGGAACGCAGCGCTGGATACTGCGACCGAAAGAACGCCAATACGAGCTGCCATCTCCTGCGGCGTGGCATAACGCGCTGTTTCAGCAGCACCCAGGGAGAAGCCAACGTAGAAACGATCCAGATAGGCTATTAGCGGAGAGATGATATTACTGCATGTCAACCATCCGCCCGTTTGGAAGAGCGGCACCATGTGATCCCGGGTGATTCTAGGGCAGCCGAGCAGGCCAGGATAGAGGCGTACCGCGAATACCACATGCAGCAAAAATACCACTCCGCGGCCTGCAATCAGGAACGACGCCACCACGGCAAGATCAGACGTCCAGGTCAGCACAATGATTAGCGGACAGCAGAAAGAGTAGACGCCAAACATCACTCTCAGAAGGTTTACGTAACCGAAGGCGAGTCGCGCTTCCAAGGCGCCGCGCAATCCAGAGGTAAGTACGATAGGCAAGATGCCGAGCGCAAGAATCCGGGTGGCCATACTCGTTTCGTAAAAGAGTTCGGCACCGACCAATTTAGCTGAAATGAGATCAGCAATGATCCAAAGAGTAATTGATAGCATTGTACCCGCCGCTACCAGCGGCGCAATCGTAACCCAAATCGCGGAGATAAGTTCATTCTCTCTCTGTTCGGCCATAAGCACAGATAGTCGCTGCGTTAGTGCACGCCCGAGCCCTAGATCAAGAAGACCAAAGTAGCTGGCTATACTCCAGATAAGTGTCAGAGCGCCAAAGCGAGTATCGCCCATACGCGCCAGCAGAATTGGGATTGCAATCAGCGCCGCAGCGAAGGGAACGCCAAAACCCGCGGCGTTCAATATGGAGTGCCGTACTATCATCTCACGCCTGGCCCAAGGAAATTGCCTGCGGAGATCTCAACAGCAGTGGAACTCAAGTCAATACCTGAGTCGGTCGGCTTGCTTTCCACGATCGCTTGAGGAGCGGAAATAATCCTGCTGCAATCTAGCATTGTAGTCACCTATTTAATAGGAGATATGCCGATCGCGACGCTGCGGGGCTACCCGATCGAGCAAAGCCCGGATCATGCTTGTGTCGCCCGCCCTGGCCAGCTCAATCGCCTTGTTGGCAATGTCGGGGGCTGCGCCGTTAATGAGCACCTCGATCGCAATCGTCGTCTTGTTGCGTGAGCCTTTGGGCCGGCCGGCCGGGTTGCCGCTCTGCCCTGGTCTGAATTGTGTCACCTCTGCCGGCATGTGCCGCCTGTTCTTGGCCTGCATTTCAGGGAACGCGGTCATGTTCCCCAAACGACGCACCGGCAATATACGGGCGCCGAGTCGCCCCGTTAAACAATGTGCCAGTCCGGCCCCGGGGTCCAACCCGCGTGGCCATTGCCAACTAGGCTGATGCCGTCGAGCTCCCAAATGTAGCCTGCCCCGGTACTGGGAAGTTCTCGAGTCGGATGAATCGGATGTGATTCCTTGTTGGGCGCCAGATACGCGAAGGAGCGCCCCATGTGGACACCCGATCATCGCCGCGCTGCCGCCGGCGCGTCGTGCGGCGGTTAAGAAGCAGGCTGTGCGGAGCAGTATATGTCGGTTCCACCAATCGATAGACCGCGTAGCCCACTCCCGTGAGCCAATTCTTCCTCGCAATATCCAGTCCGAGATGCCAGGCTTTGGCCCGTTCGAGGGCGGACAGCACGCCAAGCGCGACACGATCGTCGGGGGCAGGAGCGCTGCCTGGAGCTGTGGCATCCTGCGGGACCGCAACAGCTTCTGCAGCTGATGATGGGCTTGCGGCGGTTGGCGACTCTTTTTCCTACCCGCAATGGAAATGACGGCGCGCTCGGCGAGCATCGAAACCCCGCGGACGTGATAGTCAAACGTCTCCCTCGAAGAGTGCGCAGCGGCAATGATCGTAATGATGCCCAAAAGGATCGGGCTGAGTATTCTATACTTCCAAATCAGGAAAGAGAACGCGAAAACCAGCCCGGCAAATATAATGACCATGCCGGAACGCGAGTAAAGCAGCATGAACGAATACAAAAAGATGAGCAGGGCAAATACCGCGCGCTTGCTCCCGTAGTGCGAGTAGATGTATCCCACTATGAACGGAATCAGCAATACCACCAGTGACGCGTAGTGCAGCCGATTTCCATAACTATTTATTTCCGCCGCTCGCATTTGATCATATTGATCTCTTATAGCGACAAACTCGGGAACCGTTGCCCGAAGATAGAAGGCGTGGTCGCAACACAGCGTTGGAGCCAGTGCGATGATCTGGGTAGCGGCGACGCCAAGACACGCGAGCATGAACAGTGAGCAGGCGTGGCCGACGAAGCGAACGTCGGGCGCGATAGCGGCGACCGCAAAGATAACAAGGTAAACGGGAAAGAATTCGAGCAAGCCCCCGGCAACCGAGTGAAGCGGATAGGCAGAGAAAACGGTTGCAAGAACGAAGCCAGCTACACCGATGGCGAATGACGCTTTAATCAGGAAAGGTATTGAGCGCAGCGCGCGCGACAGGCCGTACCCTCGTAGGGCGAGCACAGTGACCGTCAGCAGCAGGACATTGCTGGCCCGTAGGAGCTGCAGTCCCAGGTGGGGATCTATCAGCCAAAGGAGTTTTGCCAGGGCGTGAGGAAAAAACGTCTGTTCCAAGGGGACGGTAAAGGAGATCAGCAACAGGAGACGCTGCGTCCACTCCTTGTAGTGCACCAGGAGTCGGAATGTCCGGACATAGAGGTAGAACGCGACAATCAGGACCGTTTGAATGATGAAGCTGGGAAATTCAGCCCGGTAAGAGGTAAGGACGATCGGAGTAAGCGCAAGTATGCCGGCGAGACCAATCGAGAGAACAATCGCATCGTAAAGATTCGATCCGGTCAGGGCCGGTCCCGGCAGCGTCGCCAGCCGCGATATTCCCTGCGCAAACGTCATATCCCTTGCCCGGTGGCCCTGCGCGGACGGCCCAATACAGTATGCGGCCGCTTCGCCACCAGTCAAGCACTGCAACACAGCAGCAAAATCGCTCATGCCCAGTCCAGATCGCAACTTCTACCTGACCCCAGATCGGGAATTGCCACCACTTCTCTACAGTTGCTCCGCAAATCCATCTTGGCGCCTCGCCGGTCGCGCTCCGCGGATCAGCGCCTCTCGCCGTGGCTCCATGATCCGCCATGCGCCGGGCCCGGCAGCGCGAACGAGGTCGGGCACAAAAGGGTGAGCAGGTCGCGCGCATAATGGATCGAGCGTTCCAAGGCGAGGCTCGCATGCCACGTATGCTGGAGCACGATCCACGCGAGGGTGACTGGACACCGGCCCTATGGAGAGGAGTGCCAGCAGAGCGCTGCCGTTGCAATTTCACGGGCTGACCGATAGGCAGCGGACGGTCTTGGACGGCGAACGATGCCAACACCGATCGTGAACCGGTGACGACAAGTCGTTGCCTCAGGCTCGGGCCGATGAAAATATCTGACATGACGATATTGGTCACCGGCGCGGCGGGCTTCATCGGGTTTCACCTCGCCCGACGGTTGCTGGAGCAAGGGCGGCCGGTCGTCGGCCTCGACAATCTGAACGACTACTACGACGTCGCGCCTCAAGGAGGCGCGGCTCGCGCGAGCTCGAGCGGATCCAGGGCTTCCGTTTCGAGCGCATGGATCTGACCGATCGGCGCCGGCATCGGCGCAGCTGTTCGCCGACGAACAATTCCAGACCGTCGTGTCAACCTGGCCGCGCAGGCCGGCGTGCGCTACTCGCTGATCAATCCGCAGGCCTATGTCGACCAGCAACATCGAAGGGTTCGTGAATATCCTCGAAGCGTGCCGGCATCACGGGGTCGGGCACCTGGTCTACGCCTCGTCCAGCTCGGTCTATGGCGCGAGTGACCCAGATGCCGTTCTCGGTTCATCAGAACGTCGACCATCCGGTCAGCCTCTACGCGCGCCAGCAAGAAGGCGAACGAGCTGATGGCGCACAGCTACAGCCATCTGTTCGGGCTGCCACCACCGGCTTGCGGTTCTTCACGGTCTACGGACCGTGGGGCCGGCCGGACATGGCGCTGTTCCTGTTCACGCGAGCGATCCTCGCCGGCGAGCCGATCCACGGTCTTCAATCACGGCGACGATGGAGCGCGACTTCACCTACATCGACGACATCGTGCGAGGCGGTCGTCCGCGTCATGGACCGCGTTCCGACCGGAATCCGCATGGAGCGGCGACGCGCCCGATCCCGGCCCGAGCACGGCGCCGTACCGCCTCTACAACATCGGCAACCATCGCGCCGGTGAACCTGCTGCGCTTGATCGAGGTCCTCGAGGACTGTCTCGGCAAGAAGGCGATCAAGACCTGCTGCCGATGCAGCCGGGCGACGTCCCCGCGACCTGTGCGGACGTCGACGACCTCGCGCGCGACGTCGATTTCGCGCCGTCGCACGCCGATCGAAGTCGGCGTCGAGCGGTTCGTGCGCTGGTACCGCGAGTTCTACCGGGTCTAGGCGGGGAGCGCAGATATCGTGCGCACGTTCGACGAGCGGAAGCGACAAGATCGATCGTCGGACCATTGCGGACTTCGGCCGCCAGTGACTGAGTTTCACCGACAACATCGGTCACTATGGCTTGGTCGAGCTGCTCGCCGACATTGTCGAGTCGCTGCTGCCGTTGGCGGAGCTGAGGGGCGTGCGTATCGCCGAGGTCGGCAGCGGTTCCGGTCGCATCGTGAACATGCTGCTCGATGCCGGCGCAGCATCGGTCGTCGCCGTGGAGCCGTCGGAAGTGGTCGCCAAGCTGAAGCAAAACACCGAAGCTCGCCGCGACCGAGTTCACATTCAGAACACGTCCGGCGACCAGCTGCCGGCGGGACAAGGTCTCGATCTGGTGGTCGCCACCGGCGTGCTGCTCCACATATCGTCGGCCCGCGGCCCATGGTCTGCGCGGCCTACAAACGCTCTGCGCCCCGGCGGCAAGGTGCTGATCTGGCTCTATGACGTCGAAGCTATGGCCGTTGAAAAACGGATCGAACAGAATTCATCTGCACGAAAATGTGCATTGTGGATTGCAAACCGGTCGCGAAATCCGGTCGCCAGCCTTAGCGAATTGAAGCAAATATATCCGAGCCTACGACAGTGCAACTCCAAGCCATGGCCAGGAAATCGGCCATCTGGCCGGCCCCGCATCCCACTTCCAGGATCTTGGCGTGCTTGGAGATCTGCTCGTCCAGCAGCTGGCCGGCGACGCTTTTGGCCATCTGCCTCTTTTATCGGACGATTAGCCTCTGTTCCTGCTACGCGTCGACGTGGCAGGCCGCGCGTTCCCCCGCCATAGTCCGCTGTTTCTTGATGGTCAAGCGCGGTCGCAGGCAAATCTCTGCGATCATGCGAGACCTCGCTCACGCCTGAAGGCCGCGCGCTCGAAATCCGCTTCTGGGCAAATCTGTGCTGCGAAGTAGCGCCAGCAAGTTCAGTGCACGCGATTGTCCCCGGCGAGGAATGCGGCGTACGTGCTGCGCAACCCCTCCTCCAGCGAGCGTATGGCGCCGTCCATCCCAGCTTTGCGAGCTTGCGTGACGTCGAGAAGCTTGCGCGGCGTGCCGTCAGGTCGGGACGTATCGAATTCCAGCCGCCCCTCGAATCCCACCACCGTTGGCGATAAGCCGGGCAAATTCGGCGATCGCGATGTCCTCGCCGGTCCCGACATTGAGATGCGATTCGGCCGAGTAGTTCTCCAGCGCGAAAACAACCGCATCGGCCAGATCGTCGACGAACAAGAACTCCCGCGCGGCGTTCCCGTACCCCAGACGGCGGCGCTCGGCGCGCCGGCAAGCTTTGCCTCGTGCAAGCGCCGGATCAGCGCCGCGACCACATGGCTGTTCTCCGGATGGTAATTGTCCCCCGGACCGTAGATGTTCGTCGGCATCAGCGAGATGTAGTCCGCCCCATGTTGCCGGCGATAGGCTTGGCACAGCATCAGGCCGGCGATCTTCGCCACCGCATACCATTGGTTCGTGGGCTCGAGCGGACCTGCGAGCAGCTCCTCCTCGGTGATCGGCTGGCGCGCCAGCTTCGGATAGATGCACGACGGATCCCAAGAACAAGAGCTTGCGTACCTCCGATTCGAACGCGGCGTGGATGAGGTTGAGCGCGATGCCGAGATTGTCGTGGATGAAATCCGCCGGGTAGGCGTTGTTGGCGTGAATGCCTCCTACCTTGGCCGCCGCCACGATGACACATCCGGCTTGGTCCGGCCAGCCATTGCCGCGTTTGCAGCTGACCGAGCAGGTCGACCTCGGCACGGTCGGCGGTGACGATCTCGCAGTTCACGGCAGCGAGTCGTCGGACGATCGCTCCGCCCACCATGCCGCGGTGGCCGGCGACGTAGACGCGCTTGCCTTCGAGCGGGAAGAGTTTTCCGGTCATCCGCGAGCGTTCCGCCCTGCGCTCGGAGCTGCCGCTCACGAGCCGCGGCTCTGGTGGTGCCGCTGCGCCGCGACTGCGACCAGGTCCGCCGCCACCATTTCCTTGACCAGATCGGCCAAGCTGCCCTTGTGCCGCCAGCCCAGCTTCTCACGTGCCTTGCTCGCGTCTCCCATCAGCAGGTCAACCTCGGTCGGTCTGAAGTAGCGTGGATCGATGTCTACCAGCACCTTGCTGGATTTTCCCATCGTAGCCCTTCTCGTCGACGCCGCTGCCCTGCCACGCGATTGCGCGTCCGACTTGCGCAAACGCCAGTTCCACGAACTCCCGAACCGAATGCGCCTCGCCGGTCGCCAGCACATAGTCGTCGGGCTCGTCCTGCTGAACGATAAGCCACATGCCTTCGACGTAGTCCCGGGCGTGGCCCCAGTCGCGCTTGGCATCCAGGTTGCCGAGAAACAGCTTGTCCTGCAGCCCGTGCTCGATGCGCCGCGACCGCGCGGGTGATCTTGCGGGTGACGAACGTCTCGCCGCGGATCGGGCTCTCGTGGTTGAACAGGATGCCGTTGGAGGCGTGACATCCCGTAGGCCTCGCGGTAGTTCACCGTGATCCAATAGGCGTACAGCTTCGCGGCCGCGTAGGGTGAGCGCGGGTGGAATGGCGTGGTTTCGGTCTGCGGCACTTCGCGCGACATTGCCGTACAGCTCCGACGTCGATGCCTGATAGAACTTCGTGCGGCTTCTCGCGGCCGAGATCCGGATCGCCTCCAACAACCGCAGCGTCCCCAGCCGCGTCGGCGTTCGCCGTGTATTCCGGGGTCTCGAACGAGACCTGCACGTGCGACTGCGCTGCGAGATTGTAGATCTCATCCGGCTGCGTCTCTTGCACGACGCGGATGAGATTGGTCGCGTCTGTCACGTCTCCGTAGCGGAGATAGAAGGGTACCCCCGGCTCGTGCGGGTCATGGTACAGATGATCCACTCGCTCGGTATTGAATGAGGAAGAGCGTCGCTTGAGGCCGTGCACCGTATAGCCTTTCGCAAGCAAAAACTCTGCCAGACAGGCGCCGTCCTGCCCGGTCACGCCGGTGATGAGCGCGCTCTTCGCCGACGATCGATGCACGGGTTCGGAACTCATTTCGTCACCATTCGCGAGCTCAAGCGGTGCCGATGGAGCCAGCGCGCCCGCTTCGGCGTGAGTTGCTCCTTGGCGGCCACGGATCTTCCGCGTGCCGGCTGTGAAGGGATCAAGCGCTCACCCTCTTCCCGAGTCCCTGGCGCCCACCGGACGAATGAAGAACCAAACGACTGCTCCCGGCAACGTTGCCAAGATCAGCACAAAGCCGAAGCACACGGAGAAGAAAAAAGCCGTCTCGACGGGCACGCCGCGGGTGCTCAAGAAGCTGATGACGGCGACTTCGCGCACTCCCCAGCCGCCGATGGAAAATGGGAAAATCGCAACCGCGATCATCATGATAAAGATAATTCCAATGTCGATTGGCGGCAAGGAAAGCTGCTGCGCGTTGGCGAGCGCCCATATCGCCAGCATCGACAGAGCGTGAACGACAAGGCTGATGCCGAGAATGAAGGCGGTCTTGCCCGATCCGATGACGGCGTGATGCGCCGCCAGGGCGACCGCGGCGATCCAGCGAGTAAAGCGCCATAGCTCGAGACGGGGGGCGAGCCGCGGCGGAGCGACAAGCCCCGTCACACCCAAGGCCAACATTGCCCCGACCGCCAACAGCGCCGGCGACCGATGCACGCCGAGGCTTGGCGCGGCGGCGGGCAACAGGAAAATCGCGAAACTCAGCGCACACAGCATCCCGACCCCGACGGCACGATCGATCAGCACGCTGAGCACACTCGTTCGCCAGTCACGGCCTCGCTGGACCAGGAGCCAGGCTCGCGCCGCATCCCCGGCTGCATAGGGCAGGACCTGGCCGAAGAAAGCGCCCGCCATCGTGATCGCCGTCGCCGTCACCGGCGAAATCTCGCGACCGCTTCCCGCCAAGGCATTGACGATGGCGGACCAGCGAAGCGCCACAAGCAGGATCTGGAGCCAGACCGCAAGCGTCGCCACGATCACCCAGCCGGGCTGCAGCGCGAGCGCGGAGCCGATCACCCGATCAACCTGGATCTGATGGAAAATGTACCAGAAGCAAGCGACCGTGATGGCGGCTTTCACCGCTAGGGCGAGCAGGTCTCGCGCCCTGCGGCGTGTGCGGGCTGGGGTTGCGGCGACCTCACTCGTCAGCATCTGCTGCACCGTCCGACGCCGACATCGACCCTTGCAGGCGGGAGTGTTGGCTCGCCGCTCCCCGCTCCGAGCGACTGGCGCGCGAAATGGCCCCGGCGGGTCGGCTGCCGATGGTGCGGATCGCCTCTGTCAAGCATCGTAGCGGCGGGCAGGCAAGAGACGAAAACGCGAGCAGGCGCTTCCATGCACCGGGATATCGACATCATCCGCGCACCCCGGCGGCATGCGATGAGAATGTACGCGGCGCGCACGATCGCCGCCGACGGAGTGGGCAAGAACGTGGCGGCCGCATCCATGGCCAAGCATAAAGAATTATGGAGCGCTATCGCAATCGCAGCCGGCGTGACGAGCAATCGCATCCGGCCATCACACCTGACGGCTCCCGGCTCGAAGCGTGCCGCAATCGACGGCTCGCCATCCAGCCGAGAAGGATGCAGGACACCAGATATACGACCGATGTCGAGAGGGCGATGCCGTAGATGCCGATCCACTGCATGAACAGGAGATTGAGCAGGATATTGAGGGCAAGGTTGATTGCCGCGATCCGGGGCAGGATATGGTTCGCCTGCAGCGCCGAGATCAGCCGGACGAAAACGATGCCGACGGTGTGGAAGGGTACCTGCAGCAACAGCAGCGACTGGATGGCTCCCACGACCTGAGTGTCGCGCGCCGTAAAAGCCCCCCGTTCGAACAAGAGGCCGATCAAGGGCTCGGAAACGAGGATCAACAGCAGCGTCGCCACAACCGATATGACGCCGGTCAGCGCAACCCAAAAACGCAGCGTGTGCCGGATCGCTTGCCACTCGCGCTTGGCGACCAGATCCGAAAACTGCGGCAGTACCGCGGACCCCAGCGCCACGATGCCCAACCCGACAAGGAATGCGGGGAGCTTGCTGCCGTAGTTGAGAGCCGCGACACTTCCCGGGTCGAGCATGGCGGCCATGGCCTGGTCGACCACCATGGTCCCGCTCATCAGCAGCGCGCCGCTCGCCAGGGGAAGGTACTGATGAACGACCTGCCGAAGCTCCGGCGTGATGCCGAAATGTTGCGGCATGATGGGGATTTCGAGCCGCTTGAGTAATGCCACCAGGACCAGGCATTGAAGCAGGAATCCGACGATCGTGCCGGTGGCCAGCGCGTAGATCCCCCATGTCTCCCCGAACACGATCAGGAAGGCCAAGGCCGAAATGGGCATCAGCGCCGGCGCCAATGCCGCAACGAAATACCGTTCGTTTGCGTTCAGGACGGCCGTCCACAGGCTGCTCAAGCCGCTGAGGGCGAGCACCGGCAGGAACACCAGGAAAAGGCTGAAGGTCAGCGCCAGCTTCTGGTGGTCGAAACCGGCGGCGAGCAGGGGCAGCAGGTGTTGCGCGGCGATGGCAAGGGCGGCGAGAGCCCGCAACCAGCAAGCCAATGCTCCACAGCGCCACGGTCGAAGCCAGCCGTTCTGCGGCCGCGCCGCCTTGCTGCTGTCGCATGCGCACGTATTCGGGGACAAACGCGGCGCCGAGCGAGCCTGCAATGACATGGATGGCGAAGCTCGGGAGCAAGAAAGCCAGCAGAAATGCATCGATGTCGTTGCCACGACCAAAACGGTAGGCCACCAGCAGCTCTTTAAACATCCCGGCGAGGTTCACGACCAAAGTCGAGGTGCCAACCATGACGGTCGCTGCAAAAATGCGCCGGTTGACAGAGACGGAGGACGACTGCAACGGCCGTGGCCTGGCGGTGACGCCTTGTGAGGTGGGGCTGGGGGTCACGACGAGAGGCGATCCGTCAGATGCTTACGCCGCAGCAGAACAAAGGCGAAAACCAAAAACAATCCGACGAACCGGAGGTCGCGGACCAACGCGATGTCCGGCTTGCGCTGCTTGGGATCGTCGCTCGGAAGTGGCGCATAGATGAGTTTCGACGAGGATCCGGTGAGCCGGATCACCGTCTCGGCGAACTCCGCGAATGCTGGCTCTCTCGGATTGCCGAGATTGGTCGGGCCGGCGACGTCCATCGGGGTCGCCATCAGCCGCAATAGGCTGTCGATCAGGCCGTCGATGTAGCCGCACATCTCGGCGCATCGGCAAATGGCTCACGAAACGGCCCGCGACATGCGGCGATAGACGTATTCGTTGCAGCTGCCGCCGAACCCGCCATACCCGCCGTGGTGCAAATAGGCGCATTCAGGCTGCAAGCCCAACGCCGTCATGATCTCGTCCAGCCTCGTCGGAGAGATCGATTCATACGGATACCCTCCGAGCCAATCGTGCACATCGTGCCAGAATTCCATGCCGCGGTCATTCTGATACGCTCGGACGTAGCGGCGAAAATTCCGCCCCGTCAATGTGTATCTCGTTGCGAGCGCCGCGACGTACAGCGCGCGCGCCACCTGCTGGACGAACGATGACGACAGTCGGCGGCGCGACTGTCGGCAGGGCACGCTCGCTGTCGTCGACGACGCCCAGGCGCATGATCACCTGCTGGGCGCCGATCGCGCCGAAGCCGACCGAGGCGTAGAAGTCGTCCGCCGTCTCCACCTTGAACCACTTGAGCATGTCCGGCAGCAGCTCCTGCCGCCCCAGGTGCTCGCGCCCAGGCGCCTGAGCTCGCGGTCGAGCATCTCCTTGCCACGCGCGACGTTCTCGTCGCGCTCCTGGCGCTTGAACCACTGGCGGATCTTCTCGCGCGCGTGGCCGGTCTCGTGACGATCGGGTTGAGCCAGTCGCGCGACGGGCCGCGGAGGCGCGGCGTGGTCACGATCTCGACGACGTCGCCGTTCTGCAGCTTGTAGTGTCAGCGGCACGAGACGGCCGTTGACCTTGGCGCCGACGCAGTGGATGCCCGATGTCGGTGTGGATGCGGTAGGCGAAGTCGATGGCGTGGCGCCGGCGGGCAGGTCCTTGACCTCGCCCTTGGGCGTGAAGACGAAGACCTGGTCGCGGAAGATGTCGGTCTTGATGTACTCGACGAACTCCTTGGCGTCGGCGACTCGCGCTGCCACTCCAGGAGCTGGCGCAGCCAGGTGAGCTTGCGCGTCGAAGGCTGCGGTCGCCTCGAGCGCCTTCCTTGTAGCGCCAGTGGGCGGCGACGCCGTACTCGGCGACGTGCGTGCATCTCGTAGGTGCGGATCTGGACCTCGAGCGGCTTGCCCTCGCGGGCCGATGACCGTGGTGTGCAGCGACTGGTACATGTTCTCTTGCGGATGGCGATGTAGTCGTCGAACTGGCCCGGCAGCGGCCGCCACAGCGAGTGGACGACGCCGAGGGCGTCGTAGCAGTCCGTGACGTCGTCGACGAGCACGCGGATGGCGTGCAGGTCGTAGATCTCGTTGAACGTCGGCGCCCTTGCGCTGCATCTTCTTGCAGATGCTGTAGATGTGCTTCGGGCGGCCCGATGAGCTCGGCGCTCGATGCCGGCCTTCTCGAGCTCCGTGCGCAGCGTGTCCGATCGCGCTGCTGACGTAGCGCTCGCGCTGCCTTGCGGCGGCGCTCGAGCATGCGCGGCGAGCTCGCGGTACGTCTCCGGCTCGAGGTACTTGAAGCGAGGTCCTCGAGCTCCCACTTGATCTGCCAGATGCCGAGGCGATTGCGCCAGCGGCGCGTAGATCTCCATCGTCTCGCGGGCGATGCGCTCCTGCTTGTCGGCGCGGCAGTGCGTCGAGCGTGCGCATGTTGTGCAGCCGGTCGGCGAGCTTGATGATGACGACGCGGATGTCCTCGGCCATGGCCAGGAACATCTTGCGCATGTTCTCGGCCTGCTGCTCCTCCATGGTCTGGGGCTGCCGAACTTGGCCGAGCTTCGTGACGCCGTCGACCAGGCGCGCGACGTCGCTGCCGAAGCGCTTCTCGATCTCGGCGAGGCGTGAAGTCGGTGTCCTCGGGGACGTCGTGGAGGAGCGCCGCCGCGATCGTCGGCCCGGTCGAGGTTGAGGTCGGCGACCGTCAGCGCCGACGTCGATCGGATGGATGATGTACGGCTCGCCCGACACGCGCTTCTGCTGGCCGTGCGCCTCGACCGCCATGTCGAACGCCTTCTCGACGAGCTCGAGCCTGGCATTGGGATGATGACGATGCACCGACGCGAGCAGCGTCGTGCGCATCCGCGCGATCGAGGACCGCTCGGCCTTCGGGCGGACCTCTCGCTCCGGGCTGCGACGAGCGGACAGCCGTGCCCGAGCCCGCTGCGGCCCCGTTCCGGACGTGGCCGTTGCCGCCGCGCGACCTCGGAGCAGCCGGCGCCGCCGGTGGGCCGGCGGATGTAGCAGCCGGGATAGCGGCGGGTGTCGCCGCCGGGATCGCCGCCGGCGGCGGAGCGCCCGCAGCCGGCTCGGACTTGGGCGGAGGCGGTTCGAGGGACATGGCCGGAGGATCTCGCGGGGCCCCCCCTCAGCGCCCGGCGAGCAGGTTCCAGGGTTCCCGTCGCCTCGAGGTGCTCGTCCGCGATCCGCACGCTCCGGAGTGCGACCGGCTCCGCGCCGCTGGAGCGGAACAGCTCCACGAAGAGCTGCCCCGAGTCGTCCGTGAACGTGAGGCTTCCGGCCTCATCCACGCGCAGGCGCCCCGAGACGGCCTGACCGGCGATGTCGAACGCGAGCCGATCGGGCAATTCGAGCCGCACGTCGTCGACTTCGCCCCCGATCGAGCGAGCGATCGTCGCGCACGAGCGCGGCGACCTGGGGCTCGGTCATCGTCATCGTCATGAGCGCCTGCTCCGGCGGCCCCGACAACTCGACCGAGGCAACCTCGAAGGTCGGCCCGTCGTCCGGCGTGATCCGCGCCCCGTCGACGCGGCCCTCGATCTGCTCGAACCGCTCCTCGCGCAGGGAGACCTCGCGAAACGTGACGTCGATCGAGTCGGCACGAAGGCGGTCGACCTCGACGCCCGTGGCTCGGACCCGGACCCGTCGAGACCGATGAGCTTGAGCGGCGGGTCTGCCCCGACGTCGACCCGGATGTCGGCGGCCTGCACGCCGTTGTCGCGGAGGATGCCGACGGCGACGCCGCCAAGGATCGGTGGCAGCGCGAACCAGACGAAGAGGACCCCGAGCGCGAGCAGGAGGACGACGCCGACGGCGACACCGCGCAGGACGGTCACGATGCGCTGCTAGGGCGAGATCGTCGTGAACCCGAGGCTGGCGAGCGCCTCGCGAGCGGCGCTGGCCTCGTCCCATGCACGGGCGCCCGCCGCGTAGAGGATGGTCTGCTCGTGTCCCTTTCCGGCAAGGAGCACGACGTCGCCGGGTCGTGCGCGCTCGAACGCGGCCTCGATCGCGGCCGGGCGGTCGGGGATCAGCAGCAGGTCGCGCGGCTCGCGCCGGCCTGCGTCGCGTGCGCCGCGCGCGATCTCACCAAGGATCGTCATGGGGTCCTCGCCTCGGGGGTCCTCGTCGGTCAGCACCACGAGGCGACAGCGCTGCCCCGCGACGCGCCCCATGATCGGTCGCTTCGCCGTATCGCGCTCTCCGGCCGACCCGAACACGGCGATGAGGCCGCCGCCACGCGCCGCCGCGAGCGGGGCGAGCAGGTCGAGGACGTGCTCGAGCGCCGCCGGGCTGTGGGCGTAGTCGACGACGACGCTGAACGGCTGTCCGGCATCGATGAGCTCCATGCGGCCCCGAACGCCGCGCACGCCGCCGAGACCCTCGACGATCGCGTCAGGGTCGAGGTCGAGTGCCTCGCCGAGCGCGAGCACCGCCAGCGCGTTGTGGACGTTGAAGCGACCGATCAGCCGGAGCCGGACCTCGCCCTCCCAGCTCGCCGTCCGAGCGCTAAATCGGAGGCCGTCGGCGCGTTCCTCGACGTGACCGGCCCGGACGTCGGCTGAGGGATCCGTGCCATACGTGAGCAGGCGCGCGCCCGACTCGCGCACAACGGCCTCGAAGATGCCCGCCTGCGCGTCGTCGCGGTTGACGACGCCGGCACGCGGCCAGGGCTTCGCCGCGCTCGCGTCCCGGGCCCGGCCGAGCCGCTCGAAGAGCGACAGCTTGGCCGCGCGGTAGGCCTCGAACGTGCCATGGAGCTCGAGATGCTCGTGGCTGAGGTTGGTGAGGATCGCGACGTCGTACGCGATGCCGCGGACGCGCTCGTGGGCGAGGCCATGGGAGGTGGTCTCGACGACCGCGAGCGTGTTGCCGGCGGCGGCCATCGCGCGGAGGGCCGCCTGGAGCTCGGGTGCCTGCGGGGTCGTCACGTGCTCGGCATTCGCCGCGCGCTCCGCCCCGATCTTGCGCTCGACGGTCCCTAGTAGCCCGGTCGACCGGCCGGCCGCCTCGAGCGCCGCGGTCGCGAGCGCCGCCGTCGTGCTCTTGCCGTCGGTGCCCGTGATCCCGACCACGCCCAGCTCCTGGCTCGGGTCCCCGTACCACCAGGACGCGGCGTCGGCGAGCGCCGCGCGCGAGCGTTCGACGACGAGCTGCGGCAAGGGGTCGGGAACGTTTTCCTCGACGATCGCCAGAGCGGCCCCGGCAATTCGGGCCGCGTCGACGAAGTCGTGGCCGTCGACGTGGTCGCCGCGGACCGCGACGAAGAGGCCCCCGGGCGCGACCGTTCGGCTGTCCTGCGTCACCCCGCGGACTGCGATCGACGCAAGCGCCGCGGCCCCGATCGCGCGCCCATCCCGGCGCGCGCCGCGGAGCAGGCCGTTCCCCTCGAGCCGCCGTCGGGCCGGAGAGCGGGCGCTCGCTCACAGGGCGCCTCGCCGGACGGTCCGGAGCCCACGGGCGAGGACGCGTCCCAGCCGATACCGGCGCGGTCGGATGACCCGCTCGTGCGCGCCCGCCGACTCCCACCCAATCCGCGCCGAATGAGCGCTTGTGTTCATACAGGCCGTACATCGGCTCGCCCGCCTCTGGGATCCGACGCGCGCCGGCGACGTCGACGCCCCCGAGGTCCATCTGCGCGCGCCCTTCGGCGATCGCGAGCTGGACCGCTCGCCAGCGGAGCAGGTGGGGCAGGCCGGGATGGGTCGTGCGATGGTCGGCCACGTCGGCGGAGTGGACGGTCGAGAGGCGGTCGCCGTGGCGGAACAGGATGAGGCCGGCCAGCGGCTGCGTCGCGCCGGGGTCGTCAGAGTCCGCGGCCACGAGGTGGACGAGGTGGCCTGCGGCGTGCGCGCTCCCACCACGTGACGAACTGCGTCCGCGCTCCGAACGTGAAGCCTCGGCGCTCGCCGGTCGCGCGCAGCAGGTCGTAGAAGCGATCGAGGTGCGGCCGGACCGGCGAGTGAGGCTGCGCCACCGCGACGCCCGATCGTTCGGCCTGGCGGATCCGCTGCCACGTCGACTTCGCGATCCCGGCGAAGACGTCGGCCTCGTCACGACCAGCCAGCGGCAGCACCATCGTGTGGCGGGACGGCTGGATCTTCGGGGT
>CAVTXS010000043.1:0-229202 GCA_963738705.1 uncultured Alphaproteobacteria bacterium | reverse complement strand
AGGCCCGGCCCACGCCCGTGAGCAGCCAGCCGATCCGTTGACCGACGTGGGTGCTAGGCATCGGCAGGAAGAACGGGGTATGGGCCCGGCTTGTCTCCCGGCGTTCCATGTGGTCGCCGGCAGGAACCATCAAGTCGGACGGCCATCGTACCTTTTGACACAGGCGGTCCAGAACGGGGGCAGCCGCTTCGGCAACGCGAGCGTGGCGGTCGCGCTTGCGCGAGACCCGAGTGAAGGCGCTGAGACGATAGTGACCGTCAGCCAACCGCCGCGAGACCAAGCCGCCTTGTTGCAGAGTGTTGAGGATCCGCAGCAGGCTCGGCTTGGAGATCGTGGTCGCCACATGGATGTCGTGCCAGCGACGAGATCGGCCGCGCCTGCAAGGCCTGCAGGACGCGGAGGCCGCGTTCCAATCCCTTGATCGTCTCCGGCTTGCCCAGAAACCCGGTCTCCAATCGTGCACTGACCAGCCTAGCATTCCGGTATACGGAAACCAACGTTCCGGAAGGCGGAATACTGCATTTTTTTCGTCGCCTTGCCGGCCACAAACACCGATCATCGCGCCGAACGGGCCCGGCGAGCGCTCGGCGCTCGGGTTAAATCATCGGGAGAGTGAAAGATAATCGCGTGTCCCGTTTCCGGGCCTTTCCGTCGCGCTTTTGCTCCTGACTGCCTGCGTAGCCATCACTGAGGCCGGTGCTCAGCAGTTCCCAGCAACCACCATCCGCATTGTCGCGGGTGCGGCGGGTAACCCGGGGGACATCACCAGCCGCATCATTGCCAACGAGCTGGCACAATCGGAAGGCTGGCGGGTCATCGTCGAGAACAGGCCGGGAGCAATGCAGACGATCGCCGCTGCCGAGGTTCTCAAACAGCCGCCCGACGGATACAGCATCTTTCTGGCCGCGCTGCCGACAACGGTTGCTCCGGCGCTTGTCGCCAACATGAGCTTCCGACTGGATACCGACTTCACACCGGTGATCAAGCTCGCAACCGCGCACCACATTCTGGTCGTTCATCCCTCGGTGCCGGCAACGTCGCTGCCTCAATTTGTGACCCTGCTCGAAGAGTCAGCCCGACAAGCTCAGCTTCTCTTCCGGCGGACACGGAACGCCGGCTCATCTCGCCGGCGAGCTTCTTCAAGCTGCAAACCGGCGTGCGCGCCCTGCATGTGCCCTACAGCGCGCTGGCGCGAGCCATCGCCGATCTCCTCAATGGAACGAACCAATTCCAATTCATCACGCCGCTGCCAGTGCTCGACCTCATCGCTGCCGGCAAGCTGCACGCACTCGCCGTCACCGGTCCGTCCCGAATGCCTGCCCTGAAAGACGTCCCGACAGTCATCGAGGAAGGCTTTCCGGGACTCGTCATCCAGGACTGGTTTGGCCTTCTCGTGAAGAGCGGTACGCCGGGCGATGTGGTTCTCCGCCTGAACGAAGCCATCAATAGGGCGCTTAAGAAGCCGGAAGTGCACGAAGCCATTGCGAAACTCGGTGCAGAGCCGGCCGGCGGCAGTCCAGAGGAATTTGCGGAGTTCTTCGGCGCGCAGCTGGAGCACTGGAGAAAGGTAGTCAAAAAGTCCGGGATGAAGATGAACTAATGAGCGCGGCGGACCCGGCCCTCGCCGCCACGTCGTCGCTCGCGAGCCTGCCGAAAATGGCTTGCCGTCACGCCTGCTGCATGCGGCGGCGGATGCGGATGACACGCCGGATGAAGCGGCCGCGCCGGCCCGGGCCGAGCAGCCAGGCGAGCGAGCGCAGACGGCGACGGATCGGCGTCAGTGTCGCGCGCGCCCAGGCCTGCATGCGCGCCTTGATCGGGTCGGTCTGCCGGTGCGCCCAGGCAAGCCCCATCAGCACGCACCCATAGAGCCAGTGGAACCAGGCGAGCTGCAGCAGCTTCGGCCGCGTGATCTCGAAGATGAAGGCGGTGACGCCCATGCTAACCACCTTGGCCGCCGCCAGCACGGCCATGGCGCCCGCGAACGAGCCTTGCGCCAGCAGCCACAAGCCGACGAACTTGAGCGGTAGCAGTAAATCACCGGGACCAGGAAGACGAGCAGTGTCGCCCACGGCGGCAGCCGCTCGACCCAGGCCGCGGCGCGCGCCTTCAGTCTCGGCAGCGCCAGGCGGTCGACGAGCCACGCGACCAGCGGCGCGAGGTGGCTCCACAGCCACGCCTCGAACAGGAAGACGAGCGCGAGCAGGAGCCAGATCGGCTTCAAAACGCGGCGCATCCGGAATGCCTACACGTCGTTTCGCGAAACTTTTGCGCCAACCCTGGTTGACTTTAGCCGACGCTCAGCCGGCACCATACCATGCATGAGGTTTAGAGGTCCTGGGATCTTCACTTGCGGCGAGGCGGAGGACCGGAAGAATACGTATTACAGGAATTTAACTCGCGCTTCGACGGACCGCACCCACATAGCGCGATCAGCAGGGGCGACAAGCGCTGGTGACACCCACGCTCCCCGCAAACAAGGGAGGAGTGGCGTGCACGACCCCTTCGGTATGGACGGAGGCTCCTTTGACCAGTCAATGGTCGATCTTATGAGCCAAGCCCTGGATGGTGCATACGATGCCGTCAAGGCCGAGGCGAAGCGGGCGGCAGGCGACGATGCAGCTGTGCGGTCGGCACTCGCCAAACTGATCATCGAGCTGACCAAGCATGGCGAGCGCGATCCCACGCATCTCGCTCACCTGGCGTTGGAGCAATTCAGGCAGGCTCACTCGTAGTCCAAGATCGCTATCTTCCTACACCGCTGACATTCGTATCCGCATAAGCCCATCCTGTGCGCGAAGGGCCGGACCACGCCCAAAAGCTTCATTGGCTCCTCGCAGCAGATCGGGGGCGGCGGCTAGATCACCTGGGCCGGGTGACATCGTGGACATGGGCGGTTCCGCCATTGGCGCACGCCTCTTTTGTCGGATTTGCGAACGCATCCATAGGTCAAAGCCTGCGGCTTCTCGAACGTTCCAAGGAGCGTGAGATAATTTCGGTTGGCAGCTCTTCGTGCGCCAGCGTGCGCATCCGTACTTCGCGCCGGCACTCATACGGCCGACGCGCCGGCCTAAGAAATCGTGAAACCGGAAGGAGGATCGAGCACTCAGCCTGCCGCTCGCCGGAGCTTGTCAAAGTCGCGGCAGCAACAACCTCACGTTAGATGACATGCGGGTTGCGTGGAACCAACGAGGCAGCCATACGGCCGCGCTAGTGGCTGTGAGCGCCGCACCAGCGGTGGACGTGGTGCGGCGCTCGCGCAAGGCCGACGCAGTATTCGAGCACGACCGGCTCGAGCGCCTGCACGAACTCCCGCGCGCCGGCATTCACCTCGTTAAGGCGCTGCACCGACTCGGATGCCTCCTGGGCGAGCTTCGGCATGTCGACGCCGAGCACCCGGCCGCCCTCCACGACCATCCGGCCACCGACCATGACGCGATCGACTCCGGTACCGTCCTCGCAAAACACGACGTGCAGCAGCGCTTCGTTCAGCGGTACGTAATTGATGCTGGTGAGATCGAGAAAGACCACATCCGCCTTGTAGCCCGCCTCCAGGCGGCCGATGCGCTTGTGCATGCCGAGTGCGCGCGCGCCGCCGATCGTCGCCGCCTCGAATGCCTCTGCGGCGCTCAGCCACTCGCGCGGATCCGCGCCTTGCACGCGCGAGCCGAACGCCGCAAGCCGCATCGCTTCAAACACATTCAGATTGTCGGAAGAGACGCAGCCGTCGGTGCCAATGCCGAACGTGACCCCGCGCTCGCGCATGCGTCGGGTGGCTGCGAGTCCTGAACCGAGTTTGAGATTGCTGCCCGGATTGTGCGCGACCGTCGCGCCGGTTTCGCCCAGCCGGCCGATGTCGTCGTCGTCGAGCCAGATCGCGTGCGCGGCCGTGAAGGTTGGCGACAACAGACCGAGCTTATGCAAATGCCCGACCAGGCTGGTCCCGTAACGCTTCGGCCCGACGACCGCCTGCACTTTCGATTCCGCGACGTGCATTTGGATTCCGATGCCCTCCTCGGCGGCGAGATCGCGGCACGCGAGCAGAAATTCATCGGTGCAGTGATGCGGGATGGTCGGCGCGAGCGCGGGCCGAAGCTGATCGCGCTGCCACGGCCAACCTGCCAACAGATCGCGACAGGTCGCGAGACTCGCATCGTAGGGCTGGAGCCGGATCGCCTCGGCACGCGCGCGCAGCTCCGGCGGCATAGCCTCAAGCAGGCCCGGAATAGCTCGATAGAATGTGCGGTCCGCCATCATGGGCGCGATCACGGCGCGCATGCCCGCGTCATGGTAGGCGCGCGCCACGGCATCGATGCCCTCGAGCGAGGGAGCGGGGATCTCGGCAACAAGATCGTAGCAGGCGGTGCAGCCTTTCCGGAGCATCTCCACCGCGCCGATGAAGGCGGAAAGGTATTTATCCTCGACCCGCCGCCCTCCGGCGGTCCACGGGTACGCGTTGAGGAGAAGCTCAAGCGACCAGCGGTCCGCCAGCGCCTTCGCGAGATGCACGGTGGCGTGCGTATGGGCGTTGATCAGCCCGGGGATCAGCAGCCGGTCGCGCGCGTCAACCCGGCGCGCGTCGTCGGTGACGCTCTCGCCGGGAGCGAGCACCGCAACGATCTCGTCATTCTCGATCAGGAGATCGGCGTGACGTCCGTCAAGTCGTCCGGCAGTCAGGATGCGGCCGCCCGCAATCAGTTGCTTCACGCCGCGCGCTCCACCGGGCGGACTATGGAAGCCATGATGCGCAGCATCGAAGCGGTTCCATTGACGATGCGCAGGCCGAACTCGAGACGGCCGCTGACGAGGATCAGACCAGGGCCGCCGTCGGCCGTCAGCGGAGCACGTGCTCCCGGCAAGCAGATCGCAGCGGCCGGCACGGGCGAGCAATCGGGACAGAGCCCCGGCTGATCCACCAACGAAAGGTCGCCGCCCGGCACGTGAGGGTGCGAGAGATAGCCTTCGATCGACACGTCGCGGCCGTCGAGCGCCGCCATGGCCGCGCTGTAGCGCAGGTCGACGGTTCCGAGATGATCGAACAGGTCGGCGAACTCCACCACGAGCGGTCCGCCACCCGTGCTTGCTGATGGGGGCGCACTCTCAAGCAGCATGGGAGATTGCCTCGCCGTCCTCACGCGCATAGGCGCGCATCACCTCCTGCTCCATCAGCTCGGTCAGGCGGGCGCGATAGTCATTAAAACCGGCATCGGTCATGCGGCGCGGACGCGGCAGGTCGATGCGGATTTCATCGAGGATGCGGCCGGGTCCCGCGCTCATCACCGCGACGCGGTCGGCGAGCAGCACCGCCTCGTCGATGTAATGGGTCACGAAGATGATCGTCGGCCGGAACTCGAGCCAGATTTCCAGCAGGAAGCGTTGCATCAGCACCCGGGTCTGGAAGTCGAGCGCGGCGAAGGGCTCGTCCATCATGATGAAGTCGGGATTTTCCACGAGCGCACGAGCGATCGCCACCCGCTGCTTCATGCCGCCGGACAATTGGTGCGGATGATGCTTGGCGAACCGGGACAGCCGGACGCGATCGAGCAGGCGCTCGACGCGCGCTTCCCTCTCGCTTTTCACGACGCCCTTGACCGAAAGCCCGAAGCCGACGTTGTCGCGCACCGAAAGCCACGGAAACAGGGAGTGCTCCTGGAACACCATCACGGCTCCGCGCTCGGGTCCGGTCACTGCCTTCCCGTCGAACATGATGCGTCCGAAGGAAAGCGGCTCCAGGCCTGCGATCAGCTCAAGCAGCGTGCTCTTGCCGCAACCGCTCGGTCCGATGATGGCCACGAACTCGCCGTGCTGCACCGTCAGGTCGACATCCTCAAGGGCTGTGACCGAAAGCCCGCCCGGCGAGGCCCAGATCTTGCCGACGTTCTGGCACACGAGCGTTTTCATTGTGAGGACTGCCACCACAGGATCTTGCGCTGTACCTGAACGAGCAGCGCGTCGACGAAATAGCCGGTCGCGCCCACCATGCACATGCCAAGCAGGATCAGCTTTGTGTTGAACATCTCGCGCCCGAGGATGATCATCATGCCGAGCCCGTTCTTCAGGCCCACCATCTCGGCCGCCAGCACCGCCATCCAAGCCGCGAAGAAGTTGATCCGCAACATTGTGAAGACTTGCGGCAGGACGGCCGGGAAAATCACGCGCGTCCACACCTGCGTCTTCGTCGCGCCATAGCTGCGAGCGGTCTTGATCAGGCGCTGGTCTACCGAATTCACCGCCGCGACGGTCGAGATTGTCAGGATGAAGTAGACCCCCATGAAGACGACGAACACCGCCGTGGGATTGCCGATGCCAAACAGCACAATGCCGAGCGGAATCCAGGCGATCGGCGCGATCGGGGCTAGCCCCCGAATGATGGGCAGAAAGGCATCCGACATCATCTTGGAAGCGGCGATCGCGATGCCCGTTAGGATCGCCGCCGCGAATCCGACCGCGAGCCCTGCAAGCACCCGCAGCGCGCTCGCGACGATCGCACCCGGTATCGTCATTGCGTCGCCTCCGAAGCCGACGCGGAAGTCGCTCTCGATCGCGTAGGCAATGAAGGCAGACGGCGGCGGGAACAGCACCGAGCCACGCCAGCCGGCGGCGGCCGCCGCCTCCCAGATCGCAATGACAATCATCCAGGGAACGGCGGCGCGCAGCACCGCCATGCCCCAGGAAGCGAGTGCACTCGGCGCCCGAGGCTCCGCGTCTGCCGCGACCGCCCGCTCTATCGTGCGAGTATGATCTGCCACCTCAGCCTAGCGCCTGCTTGAGCAAGGTCGTGTCGACGATTTGCGGCGCCGTCTTGAGGTAACCGAGCTTCACCATGTCGGCCACCGCGATCTCCATGCCCTGTGCGCCGCCTTGCGTGATGTCGACCTGCGGCATCTGACGCGGCAAGGCGGCGGCGAGCGTCGCCTTATCCACGCGATAGTACTTGGCGGCGTCCAGGATCTCGACCGCTTTGGGCATATCGGCCTTGATGGCCGCGTCGGCGCGCAGCAGGACCTTGATATAGCGGCGGAGCGCGGTCGGATGCTTCTCCAAAAAGCGGGTGGAGGTCTTGGTCACGCAATCGGGGCCATGAGGTCCCCATACGTCGAGACTGCTCGCCAGCGGCGCGCCGCCAAGCTGATCGATCATGCGGGTGGCAAAGGGCTCCACATGCGTGACCAGGTCGATGGCCTTCGCCTCGAAGGCCGACGCCAGCGACAGCGTGTCGTTGAACCACACGATGTTGAAGTCGCTATAGGCGAGATTGTGCTTCAGCAGATTGCGATAGAGCGTCATCTCGAAGGTGTTGAACCGCACCGTTCCAATCTTCAGGCCCTTGCCCTTGGCGGCGGCGAGATCGGTCATGCTGCGGATGCCGGAATCTTTCTGCGCGATGAGGAACAATCCGCCGGCGCCGCTGCCCGCGATGATGCGGATCGGCGCCCCCTGACCGGCAGCGACGAACCCGTTGGTAAAGGGATTGTGGATCACGTCCATCGCGTTGCTCACGAGCGCGGTGATGGCGTCGCCGGGGTTGGGCATGAACTTCAGCGCAACGTTGAGCCCCTCATCTTTGAAGTAGCCCTGCGCGTGGGCATAGAACAGCGGCGACATGCAGATGCCCACGAGATGGCCGACGTTGATGACGTCCGGCGCGCTCTCCTGCGCGCGCGCAACAAAGGGTGCTGAAATCGCGGCAGCTGCCGCGGCGGTCGTGGTGAGAAAATCTCTGCGCCTCATGCCCGTTCCTCCATCAAGGTGTGTCCTGCCGCACGGGGCTGCAACGGCCATGCCAGTGCGGAACGGCTGAACGCGATTGCTCGAAGAACTACCCTTGCCGTGCCCAGGAAGGGAAGTCTAAGCACAAATGGAGAATTGTTGAAGCGCCCCTGGCGTGAAGCTTTGCTCAATCCGTATGCAGCGTTCCGCAACAACGGGACCTAGCTGTGATTGCAGTCTGGGCGGCCACGTCCGAGGTGTTGCGCATGGTGCCAAGCTCGCCCAGACTCGAGCCTTGGTCTATTGGGTGGAATCTCAAGACTTGGAGCGAGGGCCGCATGACGCCATTTCTCAATGGACTGCTGGTCACCGCCATTGCAGCATCATTGCTGTCGCCCGTAACGGCCATTGCCAAACAAGCCAGCGGGAAACGTCATCTAAGCATTGTGGTGCATCCCAAATATCCTCCCAAGCATCGCTGGCAGGGCTACGGATTTCTGCCGGGTTATCGACAGCCGCCACCCCTCGCCGAGTGGAGAGATCGCAGCGCGCGCTATCGCGGCCCGTACGACCCATACGAGCGGCGCTACTGGTACGACGGGGAGCTCAGATATGGATGGGGCAGGCCCGGATTTTATGGCGGCCGCTGGAGTGGCGGTAGCTTCGGTCCGTGCTGGACCTCGACCCCGATCGGAATGATGTGGACATGCGGAAAATAGCGGAGCCGCCTCTCAGGGCGCCGTCCCCACGCCGGCGCAAGGTGACAACGGGACGTCGTGGTGATTGAATACACCGCCGGCTCGCGGTTGCGCACTCGAGCACACAAAGTGCGGGCCAAGCGGATGTCAGGCCATCGGGGGATCCGTGATGAAGCATGTAGCACTGTTCTTTTCGTTCGCACTCTTGCTGGCGGGTCAGGCCGATGCCCAGACGCCGCGCAAGGGCGGCACCATCCGCATGACCGCGCCCTACGGCACCAGCTTCTCCGGCCTGGACATGCATGCCACGCCGCGTGCGCAGGACGACATCTACGGCAAGGTGGTCCATCGAACGCTCTACAACTATGACTCCGACGAGGGCGCGCCCGTTCTCGAGCTCGCCAAGTCGGTCGCCGTCTCGAACAACGGCCTCACCCATACCTTCAAGCTGCGCGACGACACCTTCTTCCACAACGGCAAGAAAATGACGGCGGACGATGTCATCTACTCCTTTACGCGCATCATGGATGGCAAGCGCGCCTTCCCGGCGGCGCGCTGGGTGCGCATCATCAAGGGCGCGGTCGAAGTCGAGAAGGGTCAGGCGACCGCCATCGAAGGCCTGAAGAAGATCGACGACTTCACGCTCGAGATGACGCTCACCGATCGCGTCGACCCCGGCTTCTATTTCTACAACGGCAACACGGCGATCTATCCGGTGGGCGAAGCCGAGAAGCCGGAATTTCTGCAGAAGCCGATCGGCCTTGGGCCCTTCAAGTTCGTCGAGCACGTCCCCGGCTCGCGCATCGTCGCCGACCGCTGGGAGAAATTCTACAAGCCCGGCATGCCGTACGCGCACCGCGTCGTCATTTCGGTGATGGGCGAGGCGCCCGCCCGCGACGTCGCGTTTCGCAACAAGGAGATCGATCTGTCGATCCTCGGACCTGCGCAGTATGTGGCCTATCGCGAGGATCCGAACCTCAAGAACGGCATCCTTGAGGTGGCGGAGGTCTTCACGCGTCACATGGGAATGAACCTCGAGTTCAAGCCCTTCTCCGACAAGCGCGTGCGCCAGGCCATCAATCATGCGATCGATACCGATCTCATCATCAAGCGTCTGGTCAAGGACAAGGCTTACCGGGCGACCAGCTGGCTGCCGCAGCCGTCGCCCGCTTACGACAAGTCGCGCAAGCCCTACGCCTTCGATCCGGAGCAGGCCAAAAAGCTGCTCGCGGAGGCCGGCTACAAGGATGGCTTCGAATTCGAATGGACGACCAGCCAGAACGAGAGCTGGGGCCTGCCGATCGTCGAGGCCGTCATCCCGATGCTCGCCCGAGTCGGTATCAAGGTGAAGGTGAAGCAGGTCGAGGTGAACGTTTTGATCGACCTGCGAAACAAGGGAGAATTCCAGGCCTTCATCCTGTCGGCGCAATCCGGGCCCGACGCGCTCGGCGCCCTCAAGTGCTTCCATTCGGCGACGCCGATGACCGCCTGCAACTACTACCGCTTCAAGAACGCGGAGTTCGACAAGTTGGTGGATGCGGCCGGCCAGACCGATAAGGCCGACGAGCGCAACGCGCTGCTGCGCAAGGCCGACGGCATCCTCTACGACGAAGCCCCGGTGTGGTTCTTCAACTACAACAAGGCTGTGATGGCGTATCAGCCCTGGATCAAGGGGCTGCAGGCCAACGCGACCGAGCTGACCCATCAGTATCCGGAATACATCTGGGTCGAGGAGAGCTCGCCGGCGAAGTGACGCGCCGATGCTTGCCTTCGCGTTCCGCCGCACTCTGCAGTCGTTCCCGACCGTCGCGGCGGTCGCGCTGGTGGTGTTCGTCCTGTTCAGCGTGATCCCCGGATCGATCGTCACCAGCATGAGCGACGATGGCCGCGGCGCGATGGATGCCGAGGTCGTGGAGCGGATGCGCAAGGAGCTGGGGTTAGACGACCCGGTTTACGTGCGTTTCGCGAAGTACGCCGCGAACCTCGCGGTGCTCGACCTCGGCGTTTCGTTCCGCTCTCGCGAACCGGTGTCGCAGCTGCTCGCAAAGCGCATGTGGCCGACGATGCAACTGGTGCTCGCCTCCATGGGCTTTGCCATCATCATCGGCGTGCCGCTCGGTTTCGTCGCGGCGATGCGGCCCGGAGGCGTGATCGACGCGACATCGATGGTCATCGCGGTTTCGGGACTTCTCGATCGCGAAATTCTGGTTTGGCCTGTTGCTGATGTACCTGTTCGCCCTGAAGCTCGGATGGTTCCCGACCTTCGGCTACGGCGGCTGGTGGTATCTGGTGTTGCCGGCGGTGACGCTCGGCGTCTCGCCGCTCGCGCTTCTCGCGCGCACGACACGCGCTGCCGCGCTTGAGGTCGTCAACACGGATTTCGTGCGTACCGCACGCTCCAAGGGCATGAGCGAGGCGCGCGTGGTGCGCTGGCATGTCGTGCGCAATGTCGCGGTGATCGTGCTCACGACGCTCGGCCTTCAGTTCGGCTCGCTGATGGGCCAGGCGGTCGTGGTCGAGAAGCTGTTCTCGTGGCCGGGCATCGGCTCGCTGCTGGTCGAGAGCGTCTTCCAGCGCGACATCCCCGCCGTGCAGGGCTGCATCCTGCTCATCGTGCTGTTCTTCCTGGTCGTCAACACGCTTGTCGACATTGCCTGCGCGGCGATCGATCCGCGCATCAAGTACACATGAAGCTCGGCGCCAACCTGACGATCGGCGGCACGCTGTTTCTGATCGCGGTGCTGGCGGGCGTGTTCGCGCCGTGGATCGCGCACACCGATCCGGTCATGGACGCGAACCTGATGGTCGCCGAGGAGCCGCCCAGCCGCGAGTTCTGGTTCGGCACCGACGCGCAAGGGCGCGACATCTATTCGCGCGTGTTGCATGGCGCGCGCATCTCGCTCACGGTCGGCATTTTCGCGCAGCTCATCAACACGATTATCGGGACCGCTCTGGGCTTGAGCGCCGGCTACTGGGGCGGCTGGTGGGACGATTTCGTCACCGGCCTGACCAACCTGCTGCTCGCGATCCCGTCGCTGATCTTCGCGCTCGCCATCATGGCGATCCTCGGGCCCGGCTTGACGTCGCTCTTGATCGCGCTCGGGCTGACCAACTGGTCTTTCACCTGCCGCCTGGCGCGCGCTTCGGCGCTTTCGGTCAAATCACAGGGCTACGTGCAGGCCGCGAAAGTGCTCGGCTACAGCGACTTGCGCATCATGCTCACCCAGGTTCTGCCGAACATCCTCGGGCCGCTGATCGTCATCGCAACGCTGGGCATGGGGGGCACCATCCTCGCGGAAGCGGCGCTCTCGTTCCTCGGTCTCGGTATCCGCCCGCCGTATCCCAGCTGGGGCAGCATGCTCTCAGAGGCCCGCGACCAGATCACCACGGCGCCGTGGCTCTCGATATTCCCGGGCCTCGCGATCTTTCTCACCGTGCTCGGGCTCAATCTGCTCGGCGACGGCCTGCGCGACATTCTCGATCCGCAATCGCGGAGCCGTCGCCTATGACGCTGCTCGCGGTGGAGGACCTGCGTATCGACCTCACCGCCGGCGGCAGCTCCCACGTGGCGGTCGACAGCGTCAGCTTTGAGATCGCCCGCGGCGAAACATTCGGACTCGTCGGCGAGTCCGGTTGCGGCAAGACGATCACGGCGCTCGCCATCATGGGCCTGTTGCGGCAACCGCTCTCGATCGGGGGCGGCAGGATCGGGTTCGACGGGCGTGCGATCGAGAGCCTCGACGCGGACGAAATGCGCCGCCTGCGCGGCAAGCGGCTGGCGATGATCTTTCAGGAACCAATGACGGCGCTCAACCCGCTGCTGCCCGTCGGGCGGCAGATCGCCGAGATGTTCATCCTGCATGAGGGCGCGGGCTGGCGCGACGCAGAGCGGCGCGCCATCGAGATGCTGGCGCGGGTGCGCGTTCCGGCGCCGGAGCGGCGCGCGCGTGCCTACCCGCATCAGCTTTCCGGCGGCATGCGCCAGCGCGTAATGATTGCCATTGCGCTTGCCTGCTCGCCGGACCTTCTGATCGCCGATGAGCCGACCACGGCGCTCGACGTCACGGTGCAGTCGGAGATGGTCGACCTGATGCGCGATCTCTGCGTCGCCAATGGCACTGCCATCCTGATGATCAGCCACGACCTGGGTCTGGTCGGCAGCATCTGCCGGTCAGTGGGCGTGATGTACGCGGGCAGGCTGGTCGAGGTGCGCTCGTCCGCAGACGTGTTCAAGAGCCCGGCCCATCCCTACACGCGCGGGCTCGTTGCGTCTTTGCCGCGCCTTGGCTCGCGCGCGGCGGTCGGCCAGCGGCGCCTGCAGGAAATCTCCGGCGTCGTTCCCTCGATCGCTGACTTCCCGCCCGGTTGCCGCTTCCATCCGCGGTGCGACCGTCTGACCGACGTTTGCCGGACGGTCGCGCCTGGCGTCACCGCGCTTGCTAGGAAACGGGCTAGTCCGTTGCCATCATCATGGCTGACGAGGCGGCGCTGCTCGAGGTCAAGGACCTTGTGGTCGAGTTCCAGATCGCCGGCCCGTTCCTTGGCATCGGTGGCGGCACGCGCGTCCTTCATGCGGTCAACGGGGTCAATCTCGCACTGCGCCCGGGCGAGTGCCTGGGCCTCGTCGGCGAATCCGGATGTGGCAAGACGACGGTCGCGCTTTCGATTGTCGGCCTCGTGCCGGCGACGCGCGGCGCGATCGCGATCGACGGCACGGACATCGGCTCCCACCGGTCGCTCGACCGTCGCCGCCTCGCGCGCACCGTGCAGATGGTGTTCCAGGACCCGTACGCCTCGCTCAATCCGCGCCAGACCGTGCGCCGTACGCTCGTCGATCCGTTGCGCCTGCACGGCCTGACCA
This sequence comes from uncultured Alphaproteobacteria bacterium, assembly GCA_963738705.1. Classification (GTDB taxonomy): domain Bacteria; phylum Pseudomonadota; class Alphaproteobacteria; order Rhizobiales; family Xanthobacteraceae; genus CAVTXS01. The sequence continues at coordinate 215,933 of CAVTXS010000043.1, read as the reverse complement.
ACGCCGGCGAGCTCGAGGATCGAATGGCGGACATGCTGCGGCGCGTCGGACTGACCGCCGATCACGCCGGCCGCTATCCGCACGAGTTCTCGGGCGGGCAGCGCCAGCGTATCGGCATTGCGCGCGCGCTAATCCTGCGCCCGAAGCTCGTGATCTGCGATGAGCCGGTGTCGGCGCTCGATGTTTCTATACGCGCGCAGATCATCAATCTGTTGCTCGAGCTGAAAGAAGGTCTTGGCCTTTCCTACATCATGATCAGCCACGATCTCGGCGTGGTCGAGCACATGAGCGACCGCGTCGCGGTGATGTATCTCGGCAAGATCGTGGAGACCGGAGACTGGCGAGCGATATTCGAGCGTCCCGGCCACCCCTATACGCGCGGCCTCATCGCGGCGATCCCGGATGTGTTTGCGCCGGCGGGGGTGTCGGCAGACAAAGTGCGGGGCGAAATCCCGAGCCCGTTCGATCCGCCGGCCGGATGCGCGTTCAATCCGCGCTGCCCCATCGCCGTGGACCAATGTCGCGTCACCCCCGGCCCCGAGCTGCGCCGGCTGGAGGCGGCGCACGAAGTCAGTTGCTGGCGCGCGTCCTGAGGGGTCCGGCAGCGATCATGCAACGTATAGTTTGGCATCCAGGCTTACTTGCTACTGGTTGCGTAACGACGACCATGATTTGCCGGTTACTACGAGTTCACCCATCGTTCGTGGAGCGCTTCAATTTTTAGCGCGCGATCGATCGTGGTGCCCTTTCCGCGGAAAGCATATGTCTGTTGCCACCCTGGCTGCGGGCGTTCACGCACTTGTCGCACGCAGAAGCCCCTAAGCTCCTTCGAAACAGTCTGCTTGACCCTATCGAGGATGATGCGCCGCTCCTCTGGCGTCGGAGTTCCTTCCCAACGCACCGGGTTCTCCAAGAAACGGCCGATGGCTAATGTCATGGTGTTGAGGAGATTCGATGCCGGCCGGATGGGATATCGATATCGCTCCGCAGCGCCTCACAAAGTGCAGCCCACGCCTGCCTCAGCGCAGGACTGAACGAGGCGACGAAATGGCGCTCCAAGGTCCAAAGCAGCGCGTCAGCGAACGGCGCAAGGTGGGATGACGTCACTCCCAGCAGTGCGTGCCAACGATCGACGGCGCTGCCAACCGGCCGAAACATCTCCGGATGGTCGAGCGTGCCAACCAGAGCCGCGATCGCGCCCATCAGCTTGCGTCGCTGGCCGTCCATTTCGTCGGGAAACATGCGCCTGGCGTCCGGAACCAGCTCAAAGAATCGCTGGTAGAACGTTTTGGTGATCTCGCGGTGAAGCGGCCAAATCGCGTCGAACGATTTGTGAATTTGTGCAATCTGTTCGTCCGTCGCGATAGCGACGGCCGGCCGCGCGTTGCGCGCGAGAACCCGATCAGCATCTTGCCAGTGTGCCATGCCCTGCACCACAAGCTGGTAGCCAAGGTCGATCATGACGCCGGGGTCTCCGGCGCGCTATTATCCTTAGGTGTAGGGGGCCCATACGTTTGCACCGACCGACGGCTGGCTGCTGCGTCTTCTGACCGTCGCCCCCGGCGTAGCCGCCCGCGTCGACCGAGGTATCGACGGCCGTAATCAGCGGAGTGCAGGCCCATCGCGCGGCAGAGCGCAACAAACCGGGCGCGGACTTAATGAATCGACGGCAGTTCTTACTTTCAGGCATGCCGCTCGGAGTTGCGCTCGCCGCGCGGGCGGCTGGTCGCGCATCGGCTCAGACAGACCAATCGCTACGCGGTTTCGAGCACGGCTACGCACAAGGTGACGGCGTGCGGCTGTTCTTCGTGCGGGCCGGTCAAGGGCCGCTGATGCTGTTCCTGCACGGCGCGCCGGATAGTTCGGCGCTCTACGATGCGCAGGTTCGTGAATTCCGCGGCGATCATCTGGCGGTGGCGCCAAATCTGCGCGGCTTTCCGCCGTCCGACGCTCCGGACGCGGTCGATGCCTACCGCATGCCCCGCTTGCTCGGCGACGTGCACGGCCTGCTCGACCATTTCGGACGCGAGCGCTGCATTCTGGTGGGCAACGATTGGGGCGGCTACGTTGCCTGGGTGTTTGCGTCGGCCTATCCGACGCGGGTCGAACGTTTGATCATTCTCAACGCGCCGCATCCTGCCATCCATCTGCGCGAGGTGCGTGCCAACCCGGCGCAGAACCGCGCATCGCAGTACGAGCGCGATTTCCACACGGCTGCGGCGCCTTATCCACGCTGGTATAACTACTATCGTGCAGACCCGATCAAGGTGCCGCCCTCGGTTGCGGACAGTGCGGCCATGCCCGTGCCGGATCTCACCGCCCACTTCTTCACCGGCGTTGCCAAGCCGCCCGACAGCACATCGCTACGCGTAGGCGTGCCGACGTTGGTCATCTGGGGAATGCGCGATCCTGCAATGCTGCCCGGGCAGCTCGACGGTCTTGAAGCCTACGCGGGTGACCTCACCGTGCGTCGGATCGCGGACGCCGGCCATTACCCGATGCGCTCGCATGCCGAGTTGGTGAATCAGGCGATCGGACATTTTCTGCGCCGCGCGAGGTGAGCCTTGGCGGGTGTGAAGGTCGCGACGCCTCAGCAACGTGACGGCGCCTGGGCTCTCTGGACATGAGCCCGCTGCGATAGTCAAACTCGCCGGGCACAGAGGAGCTTCCACGATGACGATCATCGATTCCCAGGTCCATGCCTATGAGGCGAACACTCCGAAGCGGCCTTGGCACAGCGTGCCGAACTGGCCCGATCACGTCACGGGTGACGAGATGGTGGCGGCGATGGACAAAGTCGGCGTCGATGGCGCGATCTTCATCTCCGCCTTTTCCATGTACCGCTACGACGCCAGCTATGCGGTCGAAGTGCAGCAGGCCAATCCCGGCCGTTTCGCCATCGTCAAGCCGGTCGACCCGGACGATCCGGCGGTGGCCGATGTCGTCGCCGACTGGAAGCAAACGCCGGGCGCGGTCGGAATCCGCATCATGATGCCGGAGGGGACGAAGCGCGAGCCGAACGACCCGGGCCTCGGCCGGATCGCACGCGCGGCCGCTCGCTACGACTTTCCGGTCAACATCCTGTGCTGGGGCAACCTGGACGTCGGCACTACGCTGATCGATCGCCACCCCGATACGCGATTCATCATCGACCATCTGGGCATCATGCAGCCGCGCACGCCGCCCGCCCCACCGCAGCCCTGGGCCGAGCTCCCGAAGGTGCTGGAACTCGCCAGGCGCCCGAACGCGGTGATCAAGGTCAGCGGCGCCTGTACGCTGTCCCGGGAACCGTATCCCTTCCCGGACATTTGGGAGCCGCTTGCGCGCGTGTTCGATGCCTGGGGTTTCGATCGCTGCATGTGGGGCACGGATTGGACACGCGCGTTCGCGGTCGTCAACTACGAGCAGGCCGTCGAGCCCTTCCTTGACACTGCCCGCCTGAGCGACACTGAGCGGGCCATGCTGATGGGCGGCGCCTGCGCCAAGGCTTATGGCTGGTCGCCGACGAAAGATTAGGTCATCCATCACCTGTCGCAGGAATTCGGCGATTTCAACGTCTTCGCCGCCGTCGACCTGCCGAGCGCCAGCCGCAGCGCCTACAGCCCGCATTGTGATGCGAGAACGAACCGCCTAACATAGTTCTCGAAAGGGGGGATCATGCTGCTACGTGCTGTAGGTGTCCTGCTTGCTTTGCTTGCCTCGCCGGCGAGCGCCCAGCAGCCCAAACTGATCGCCATCGCCAACTTCGGCGAGCACCCGGCGCTGCGCGCCGCGGTCAACGGTTTCAAGGCCGAGGTCGTGCGCCAGGGGTTCGTCGAGGGCAGGGACGTCGCGTTCGACGACCAGCACATCAACTTCGACCGCACGCTGATTCCGCAGCTGCTCACCAACGCCGCAGGCGAAGAAGCCGGCGCTGATCGTCGCGGTCACCACGCCGGTGGCGCAGTCCTCGATCCGCGTCGTCACCGACAAGTCGATCCCGATCGTATTCATGTCGGTGGTCGACCCGGTGGTCGCGCAAGATCGTGCCGTCCTGGCAGGCCGGCTCGGACACGCACACCGGCGCGACCCTGTACCCGGATTTCAACGCCTCGCTCGCCTTCGTGCGCCAGCTGCTGCCGAACGCGAAGCGCCTCGGCGTGCCGTTCAATCCCGGGCGAGGACAACGACATCACCAACATGAACGAAATCCGGGCCGCGGCGCCGCAAGCACGGCTTCGAGCTGGTCGAGGTCGGCATCGACAGCGCCGAACGACATCCCGCAGCGGCTGCAGTCGCTGCAGGGCAAGGTGGACGCGGTATTCGTCATCCAGTCGAACATCCTGCAAACCAGCCTGCCGGTGATCGCCGCGACCACGCAGCGCATCGGCGTGCCGGCCATCAACACGCTCGACACGCCCGTGCGCCAGCACCAGTTCCTCGCCGCGCATGCGCTGTCCTACGAGCGCATGGGCGCCAACGCCGGACGCATCGCGGCGCGCATCCTGAAGGGCGAGAAGCCCGCCGCGATCGCGCCGCACCGCCCGGCGCCCGAGGACTTCTCGCTCGTCATCAGCCGCAAGCAGCTCGCGCAGTGGAAGATCGACGTGCCCGCCTGGCGCTCGCGAAGGCGCGTGATCGACTAGAGACGCGATGGTCCGCCTCGCGGGCGCGCGCAAGCCGTTTCATCGCGGTACGCGCCGACGAGCGCGCCGCGCTCGACGGCGTGACGCTCGAGCTCGCGCGCCGGCAGCTTCGCCGTCGTGATCGGCTCGAACGGCGCGGGCAAGATCGACGCTGCTCAACGCCGTCGCCGGCGTCGATCGACGCTCGACGCCGGCAGCATCGAGATCGGCGGCAGGACGTCACGCGCATGGCCGGAGCACCGGCGCGCGCGGCTGGTCGCGCGCGTGCTGCAGGATCCGATGCTGGGCACGCTGCCCGCGCTCACCGTCGAGGAGAACCTCGCGCTGGCCGAGCTGCGCGCCGCGGCCGCGGGCTTGGCTCGGCGCTCACCGCGGCGCGGCGCGCGCGCTACGCCGGCGCTGCTCGCCGCGCTATGGCCTGGGGCTGGAGACGCGGCTCGCGCGCGCGCGCCGGCCTGCTCTCCGGCGGCCAGCGCCAGGTGCTGGCGCTGGCGATGGCGGTGATCTACCGCGCCGCACGTGCTGCTGCTCGACGAGCATGCTGCCGCGCTCGATCCGAAGACCGCGGAGCTGGTGATGGAGGCCACGCTGCGCGCCGTCGACCGACGGCAAGCTCACCACCCTGATGGTGACGCACAACATGCAGCACGCCGATCCGCTTACGGCGATCGTCTGCTGATGATGGACGCGGGCGCGTGCGGCTCGATGTCGCCGGCGAGGAGAAGCGCGCGCTTCACGCGTCGAGACGCTGGTCGCGCGCTTCCACCTCGCCGACGACAGGATGCTGCTCGCCTGATGCGAGATCGCTCGCCAGCTTCTGGAACCTGGTGCCGGTGACGCTGGTGCAGGGCCTGCTGTACGCGCTTCGTCGCGCTCGGCGTGATGATTCCGTTCCGCCTGCTCGCCTTTCCCGGACCTGACCAGCGAAGGCAGCTTTCCGCTCGGCGGCTGCCTGTGCGCCGCGCTGATCGTCGCCGGCGTGAATCCGTTCGCCGCGCACGCTGCCGCGGTCGCTGGCCGCCGGCATGCTCGCGGGCTCGCGACCGCGTTCATCCACCTGCGCTTTCGCATCAACACGCTGCTCGCCGGCATCCTGGTGATGACCATCCTCTACAGCGTGAACCTGCGCGTGCTCGGCAAGGCCAACGTCGCCCTGCTCGACACCGAATCGGTGCTTTCCTGGATCGCCCCGCGCGGTCGTCACCGACGTGAAGCTGCAGATCGCGCTGTTCGCCGTGCTCGCTGCTGGCGGTGCTCGCGCGCTTGCGCTGGTTGCCTGCGCACCGAGGTCGGCTTGTCGCTGCGCGCGGTCGGCGCGAACGCCGTCGCTCGCGCCCGCGCTCGCGATCAATCCGTGGACCTACATCCTCGCCGGGCTCGCGCTCGCCAACGGCCTGTCGGCGCTCGCCGGCGCGGTCGTGGTGCAGCTGCAGGGCTTCGCCGACGTGCACATGGGATTCGGCGTGCTGATCAACGGCCTCGCGGCGGTGATCATCGGCGAGACCCTGATCGGCCGCGCAACGCGTGCGCGGCAGCTCGCCGCGCCGGTGCTCGGCTCGCTCGTCTACTACCAGCTGGTGTCCCTCGGCCTGTCGCTCGGACTGAAGCCGGCGGACCTCAAGCTCGCGACCGGGCTGTTCGTGCTGGCGACGCTGGCGCTGCCGGCGCTGCGGCGCGGCGCCGAGCCCGAAAGGCTGCGCGAGTAACCCGCACGCCTATAATCCGCGCACCTGCTGCATGACAGCCACCTCGCGGCATCGACCACGTCGTGGTCCTCGTGCGCGACCTCGACCCGGCGCAGCGCGCTTACGCGCGCATGGGCTTCACGCTGACGCCGCGCGGCCATCACACGCTCGGGTCGCAGAACCACTGCATCATGTTCGGCGCACGACTACATCGAGCTGCTGGCGGTTCCCAGGCCGCATCCGGCGATGCAGTATTTCACCGACTTCCTGGCGCGCGGCGAAGGCCTGGGCGCGATCGCGATCGCCACGCGACGACGCCGCGGCGGCGCAGCGCGAGCTCGCCGCGGCCGGCATCGCGGCCGACGCGCCGCTCGATTTCTCCCGCCCGGTGCGGCAGGCGCCGAATCGCGCGACGCGCGCTTTCGCATCGTGCAACTGCCTGCGCGGCACACGCCGGGCTGCCGCATGTTCGTGTGCCAGCATTTCACGCCCGAAGTCGTGTGGCGGCCCGAGTTCCAGGCGCACGCGATAGGCGCGACGGGCCTCGCCGGCATTGCGGTGGTGGCCGAGGAACCCGCGGCCGCCGCGCAGGGCTACGCTCAGTTACTTGGCGAGCGCGTGCAGCCGACCGACGATGGCCTGCGCGTCGATACCGGCAGCGCCCCGGTAACCGTAGGCGGGCGCAAGCGCTTGGCCGACAGGCTGCGCGGGGCGGCGCTGCCGCCGCGGCCGGCACCGCTGGTCGCGGCGCTTTTCATCAGGGTTTTGGACCGCGCGCGCGCCGCCGCGGCGCTGCGCCGCGGGGGCTACGCGCCGGTGCAGCTCGCCGACGGCTCCTGCGCCGTGGGGGCCGACCGCGCCCACGGCGTGGCCTTGGTGTTCGGCTAGGCTTTTTTCGGCGCGCGCATCGGCATCGCGGTGCATGACCACATCATCGCGCGCAAGGACGGGCACGCGAGCCCGAAGGGGCTGAAGCTGATTTGATCGGGGGCGTGAGCTATACGCGTCCATAGGGGTCAACCGGGCTCGGCGCGAGGCAAGGGTTTGCGTCCGATGAAACGACGAGAGCTTTCCAATGCTGCGAGCGCCGCGGGCCGATGCCTGTGCGGGGCCGTGCGTTTTGAAATCGATTATCCGGCGCGCTGGGCCTGGCATGATCACAGCCATGCCAGCCGGCTGGCGCACGGCGCCGCCTACTCCACCTACGTCGGCAGCTGGCGTAAGCGCTTTCGGATAACAACGGGAGAGCGTGACATTGCGCGCTACGAGGACAAGCCGGCGGGCGCGGTCCGCAGTTTCTGCCGACGCTGCGGAACTCCGCTCATCTACGAGCGTGCCCGCTCGCCACACATGGTCAACATACCGCGCGCGCTTTTCCTGAGCCGCACCGGCCGCCAGCCGCTCTATCACGTGGGCATTGAAGAGTTGCAGGACTGGACCTATGCGGGCGAGCCGCTCGTCCCGCTCAAGGGCTTCCCGGGGGTCGTGTGGGAGCGCTCCAGAAAGAAGAAGCGACCCGACGGGTTCGCTCCGTTTTGACGACACTGCAGAGCAAGAGGTCGGCGGAGGGTGTCATATACCAGCGGCGACAGATTCTGACTCGTCATGCCCGCGCTTGTCGCGGGCATCCACGTCTTTCTTGCCTTGGGTCGACGCTCGCTTGTCGGCGGCTGACCTTGCCGAATTGGATCGATCCTTTCCTCTGCCTACCCGCAAGCTGCCGCTCGCGGTGCACTGACCCCGCCGAGCGCCTCCGCGTCGTCGCGCGCGCGAACGTCGACCGGCCCCGGCCGGCCTGGACGTAGCGTGACGGTGAATGATCCAAATCGGGCGCGCTCGAAAATGCTATTGTGGCTTCCGGCGAATCACTCCTTTGCTCGGGAAGATGTGCCTCACCCACGCGAAGTGCGCCGACAACAGTGGTCGCGTCTTTTTGGCTGCTAACGATATTCGCGCCTGCAATGCCTCCGACCGCACATCAACCCCGCAAGGCGCGGCTGGGACCGATCCCTGGGAGAAACGGATCGCCGTGAGCCCTGCGGCGCGCCCTGCTGCGCACGGCGCGCCGGTGAAATTCCTGGTTGCCGTTCGCCTTCGGTTCCGCGCGGCGTCTTCATCCGGGCCGAGATATCTCGGCGCCTGACAAGTGGAGGGGAGCAATGTTGGGGCTTTTTTCTTGGGTGGTGCTTGGTGCGATCATAGCCTTTGTCGCGCCCTCATTCATCCCGCAACAGTACCGCGGATTGCAGGTCGACTATGCGGTTCGCGGACTTGGGGCCCTCATTATCGCGTTCGGCATCTTTTCGACCTCATACACACACGTCGGGGACGGCAGGTTCGCCCAGCTCTTCCGCGTTTACGGAGGGGGATCGCTCAGTGGCGGCAAGATCGTCGCGGTCGATGGCGAGAACGGCCCGCAGGCCCGCATTCTCCGACCCGGATTTCAAGTCTCGCTCCTGCTCAATGTCCTCTACAACGTGGACGTGAGCAAGAGGGAGACCGAGATACCCGATGGCAAAGTCGGCGTACTCACCGCCAAGGATGGTGCCGCGCTGAGGCCCGGCCAGGCATTCGCCGATCCGTTCTCCAAGAACCTTGGGTATGCCATGCTCGACGCCGAGACGTTCCTGAGGAACGGCGGTCAGCGCGGTCCGCAATTGAGCGTGCTCACGCCCGGCAAATACCCCTTGAACGACTACCTGTGGAAAATGGAAATCAAGGACGCCAAGGACGTCGCCACCGGCTTCGTAGGCGTCGTCAAGTCCAACATTTGGGCCGACGTCGACTTCGGCACCTTGCGGGCCGACAAGCCTGCGAGCTGCGAAGTTCTCTCTGCGAAGGACAAGAGCGAGGGCCGTCTGGAAGCGCCGATTGTACGCGTCGGATGCGTCGGCGTTTGGAAGGAATCCCTTCAACCCGGAAAATACTACTTCAATCCGGATGCGTTCACGATCACCGAGATCGACACCAGGGTCCAGGTCTGGACGTATTCCGGCGGATACGAGCGCTGCACGATCTCCCTCGAAGTCGACTCCAAGGGGGAGATCACTCAAAAGCGCGAATGCCGATCGGTTCCGGTCGACAAGGACAACGCCGACCGCGCAGTCTTTGTGAAGATGGAGGGTTGGGACATCCCGCTCGAGCTGCGGGCTCTCGCGCAAGTCTCTCCAGAGGAAGCCTCGTGCGTCGTAGCCGGCGTGGGAACGCTCAAGCAAGTCGAGGATCGGGTGCTCACGCCATCCATCCGCGCCATCACGCGCGACGTGGCAGGCGGTACTTACGAGGTGATCGAGCCGAAGGTCGACGAGACCAACAAGCCCGTTCTCGACGACCAAGGCAAACCGATCATCCAGAAGGTCAACCGGCCGACGAAAGCGCTCGACCTCATCAATCAGCGTCCGCTGATCGAAGGTGAAATCGAACGGCGGATTCGGCCGGAAGCGCAAAAATCCTGTGTCACCATACGCGAAGTGCGCCTTGGCGAGCCGGCGATCCCGCCGGAGCTTCTGGTCGCCGTGCGTCGCGAACAGCTCGCGACCCAACTCGCAAAGGCCTACATCCAGGAAAAGCAGGCGCAGGATCAGCGGATTACGTCCGAGAAGGCGAAATCGACGGCCAACCAGCAGGATGAGCTGGTGCGGGCCGAGATCGCCGTGCAGCGCTCGGTTCAGCTCGCGATCGCCGCCAAGAATGAAGGCGAAGGCGAGAGGAACAAGCTCACACTCATCGCCGACGGGCAGAAGGCTCAGCTCGAAGTGCTCGGCAAGGACGATACCGTTGCGCTGCGCAAGTTCGAGCTCACCCTCAAGACACTGGCGGAATTTGCCGGACAGAATCCGCGGGTGATCGAGGCGGCGCTGACCAACGCTGCGAAATTCGTTCCCACCGTTTCGGTGGGGACAAGCGGCGGTGAGGGCGTGGGTGGCATGGTTTCGGCCTTGTTCGGGCAATCGTTGCTCAACAGCGCGGCTGCTGCGCCGGGAGCTGCTGTCCCGCCGAGGGCTATCGGGCCGGCTGCGCCGCAGCGATGAACCATGCCGCCGGCCTGCGTGCGGCTGCGCACCGTGGGCGAGCCGTTCGTCCCGCTCAAGGGCTTCCCGGGCGTCGTCTGGGAGCGCCCGAGAAAGCAGAAGCGGCCCGACAGGTTCGCCGTGCTTTGACGTCGATTTTCCATTGCGAGGTGACCACGAGCGTGACGGAGCGTGGATGCAAGGATCGTTGATGAGACCGCAATCGCCACCAACGCCGTTCGCCACCGCCATTGCCCGCCTGCATGCGGCGATGGCCAAGGTGGCGAACGGCGACATCGCGGGAATCACGGCGCTTTACTCGCGCAGCGACGATGCGACGAGCTTCTACGGCTGGGGCGGCTACGAAAAGGGCTGGGACGCCGTCTCGAGGCGATGGGACTGGGCCGGTCGACAGTTCAGGGGCGGCACGGTGAGCTACCGGAATGTGACGACCGTCGTGACGGCGGAACTGGCCTACACGACGGACATCGAGACCTTCGAGGTTCGCGTGGACGGGATGGACCAGCCGACACGATGGGCGAACCGGGTGACCCACATCTTCCGTCTCGAGGAAGGCGAATGGCGGTTGGTGCATCGCCACGCAAATCGCCTCGAGGATCAATACGTGCCTTCATCGCGGCTCAAGCCAGTTCGCGGCGACATAGTCTTACTGAGTTAGAAGGTCGCGGTGCGACGGTTGTTAGAATCAAATATTGGCGAGATCCACTTATCAGCATGAGGAGGCTGAGATGGGTCTCGGAAGCTCAGGTGACAGTGAATTGCGGTTTGCGGCCTATGTCGAGGGACTTGTGAGGGTGATCGGCCACAAGGACCGAGCCGGACCGCTGCGCGACTACTGCACCGGGCTGATGATGCCGTGTGAGCGCAAGAGTGTGGAGCCGATGGCGGCGGTCACGGCGCCAGCGCGGGTAGCGGCGCAGCACCAGTCGTTGCTGCATTTTGTCGGTGAGGGGCGCTGGTCGGACGAGAAGGTGTTGGCCCAGGTGCGCCAGATGGTGCTGCCGCAGATGCAGCGGCACGGGCCGATCGAGGCGTGGATCATCGACGACACCAGTTTCCCGAAGCAGGGGCGACACTCGGTCGGTGTTGCGCGACAATACTGCGGCCAGCTCGGCAAGGAAGATAACTGCCAAGTGGCTGTATCGCTGTCGATTGCCACTGGCGATGCCAGCCTGCCGGTGGCCTATCGGCTGTACCTGCCACAGGAGTGGGCGCAGGATGGCGACCGGCTGCGCAAGGCGGGCGTTCCGGCGGACATTGGCTTCAAGACCAAGCATGAGATCGCGCTCGAGCAGCTCCAGTGGGCGTGCGCGGCCGGGCTGCCGCGCGGCGTGGTGGTGACGGACGCCGGCTATGGCAATAACAGCGAATTGCGCGCGGACATCACGGCGCTGGAGTTGAGCTACGTAGCCGGCATTCTGTCGAACACCACGGTATGGGCGCCCGGCACCGGGCCGCTGCCACCGAAGACATGGTCTGGCCGTGGACGACCGCCAAAGCTCTTGCGGCGCGACACCCGGCATCGACCGGTCTCGGTCAAGGAACTGGCGCTCGGCTTGCCCAAGCGCGCCTGGCGCACGATCGAATGGCGAGAAGGCACGGCCGAGCGCCTGTCCTCGCGCTTTGCCCGTGTGCGGGTTCGCATTGCGCGACGTGACTTCAAGCGCAGCGAGAGCCGACCGGAAGAGTGGCTGTTGATCGAGTGGCCCGAAGGCGAGAAGGAGCCGACCAAGTATTGGCTCTCAACCCTTCCCGAGGGCATCACTCTGCATCGACTGGTCTACTTCGCCAAGCTGCGCTGGCGCATCGAGCGCGATTATCAAGAACTCAAGCAGGAGGTCGGGCTCGGGCATTTCGAAGGCCGCGGATGGCGCGGCTTCCATCACCACGCAACGCTGTGCATCGCAGCCTACGGATTCCTGATCTCCGAGAGGGAGACGATTCCCCCCTCAGGAACTCGTTCCACCGCGCAGCTCCCGCAATCTGCCCTATCCAAGGGTTGCCGACCCAAAGGCTCCGCCGCCGCGTCCCGAACGCCATGTCCCGAACTCGATCGCGACCATGCGCCGCCGACTGATCACCGCGCTCGTCAGGACCCTGCCGCGATGTCCATGTTGCGCCGCCCCGATCCGGCGGCCGCGGCGGTAGGAAAATTCATGACGCAGTAAGAATAGCGCGTGATCCCGAAAAGTGGGAACCGGTCTTCGGAAGAGATCACGCGGCCATTGCCGCGCCAAAACTCAGGCCACCAAGAGTGCAGCCGCGGCTTCGAGCGGAACCGGGTTCATCATCGAGCAGCAGCGACGTTGCCTCGTCCTCCCAGCGCATCGCGTCGATGCTCGTTGGCCTGCTTTCGTGCATCCTGTGCTCGAGAACGAAGCGCGCAAGCAGCAGGCGCCGGGCGTCACCGCCAGCGGCAGCCGAGCGCAGACCTTCGGTCGCAAACAGCACCGCGGTGGTCGCGTGATAGAGCCCGCCGGCGGCGATGCGGCTGAAGCGTTCGTTCTCGCTCGATGCGGCGACCTCTTCGGCAAAGCGGCATGCGCCTGCCAACCCGTTCTCCAAACGCGTCCTGAACTGGCCGGGAAGCCCCGGTGTCGTGCGCAAGCGTTGCGCGAGGTCTTCATGCAGCGCCAGGTGCGCACGTTCCTTTCCAACGGCGCGCCCAACCGCATCGAGTGCGTTGATGTTGCTGGTGCCTTCCCACAGCACGCCCAGGTGCGCATCGCGCACCAGCCGGGCGTTGGGCCAGTCCTCGATGTAGCCGTTGCCGCCACGCGCCTCCATCGAGGCCGTTGCCACCGTTACGTTGTCGCGGCAGGCACGGTATTTCGCGATCGGGGTCAGGATGCGCGCAATCTTTAAGGCCGCATTGCTCTGCCCGCTACCCACGACCGCTGCCGCATACATGAGCACCGACAGGGCCTGCTCCGTCGGCACCAGCATTTTCAGGAGCTGCCGCCGCATCAGGGCATGCTCGATGACGGCACGGCCGAAAGCCTTGCGATGGCGCGCCGCTTGCAGCGCTTCGTTGAGGCAACGCCGCATCATTCCGGCAGCGCGCGTCAGGTGCGAGATGCGGCTCGCGTTCACCATCTCCAGCATCTGCTTGAGGCCCTTGCCGAGATCGCCGAGCTGATAGGCGAGCGCCCCCTCGAAGACGATCTCTCCGCTCGCCATCGAGCGGCTGCCGAGCTTGTCTTTGAGGCGCACGATCCGGTAGGCGTTGCGCGTCCCGTCCTCCAGTGTCTTCGGCATCAGGAAAAGACCAAGGCCGCGGCTACCGGCCACTGCACCCTCCGGCCGGGCCAGCAGAACGGCCAGCTCGGCATCGGCATTGGAGCAGAACCATTTCTCGCCCCATAGACGCCAATGCTCGCCGTCCCTGGACGCGATCAGCTCATTGGCGCCGACATCCGACCCGCCGGCCTTCTCGGTCATGAACTGGGCGCAGCGTTGCAGCTTGTTGAGATCCTGGCTCCACATGGCATCGAGGTAGCGCGCCTTGATCTCGTCGCTGCCATAGCGGCGCACGAGCTCGGACGAGCTGTCGGTGAGATTGATGGGGCAGAGCAGGCCGAATTCAGCTTGCGCAAACAGGTAGTGAAAGACGTATTTGGCGAGCGGCGGCATCCGCTGCGGCCAACCGAGAATGCCGGCACGATGCGTCATCGCATGGATGCCGAACTGCCCGAAGCCGATGTGCTCCATCTCGCGGTAGGCGGGATGGTACTCGACATGCTCCTCGTCGCGGCCATAGCGGTCGCGCACGCGCAACTCGGGCGGATGCCGTTCAGCGGTGTCGGCGAGCTCGCCAAGCCGTCCACCCGCCAGCTTTCCCAGCTCGCCGAGATGCGGTTGCAGGTGCGCCAGCAGGGGCGCGTCCATGTAGAGCGGCAGGAGGCTGCGAAGGCTGTGATCGATGTCGTAGAAATTGAGCCCGTGGCAGCTCGGCGCGAGCTTTGAGGCGCGGTCCGACGACGCCGCGCGGGCGGCAAGCGAGGCAAGCCGTGCGTTCGGCTGCGAATGCATCGATAGGGCGGCTGTCATGTTTTTTCCTGCCGAGGTGGGCGGCTTGACCAGGCTCGCGCCAGGGAGGGCCTGTTTCGCCGCATATTGAGTTGCGTTGGAGGCCCGCGCAATCCTCTGGCCTCATCCTGAGGAGCGTCGCGTCGGCGACGCGTCTCGAGGGATGGCCGCCCACGGTAAGTTAAATTCAGAGCTGCGCCCTCGTCCGCTCTGCTCCGGCAAAATGGCTGACGATCAGCGAATCCACCGTTCTGCGTTTAAGGAGGTGACTACAGGCTCGCGGGTTCGGCTGGGAATTTTAGGCGAGGGGCGGGCAGGCCTAAATTGCCCACCGTCAGATCGTAGCAAACAATGACGGGCGTAGTACGTCGCCCTCAAACAACACGACCGCCGACCGCATTATAACTTACCTTCATGATGTAGATGCTTCTGGCGACAACCTAGGCGCACACATCTACAATGACTCCGGGTCCCGACGTAGCCCTGCTGCGCAATTGACCCCTCTTCCTTTTTCGTTCTCAATGCGGTTCGGAGTTCGGGACGCGGCAAAGAGAGTTCCGACGGACTTCGGACCCGCAACCAAAGCACTGGGGAGAAATGAAATGCCTTGGTGGGGACATGCTTCGTTTTTGACTGCGACGTGGCTGGCCGCGGCCGGAGCTCTGGGTGCGGCTGTGGCGCAGGAGCAAGTCATACGATTTGGTCTGATTCCGTCCGAAGACGCCGATAAACTGATCGCGGACTCGCAGCCGTTCATCTCCGCCCTTGAGAAGAATATCGGCATGAAGGTGAAACCCTTCGTCGCCATCGATTACAGTGCGGTGATCGAGGCGCTCAAGTCGGACAAGCTCGAAATCGCCTTCCTCGGTCCGAACGCCTACGTGCTCGCCAAGGATAAGGTGAAGGCGCAAGTCGAGCCGGTCGCGCGCGGCGTAATGGCACTGACAGGCACCTCTGCCTACAAGGCCCTGATCATCACGCACCCTAACAAACCGATCAGCAACATTGCAGACCTTAAGGGCAAGACCTTCGCCCTGGTCGACCCGGCTTCGACTTCCGGCAATCTGGTCCCGCGCTACGTCTTTGCCAATCACGGCATCACGCCCGAGAAGGATTTCAAGTCGGTCTACTATTCCGGGACACACCAGGCGTCGCTGATTGCGGTCAAGGAAGGCAAGGTGGATGCGGCGGCGATTGCCGACGAGGTCTACAATCTCGCGATCTCCAAAGGCCAGATCAAGCCGACGGATCTGAAGGTCATATTCGAGTCCGAGCCCATTCCCGGTTCGCCTTTCGTCGTGCGGACCAATCTGCCGAAAGATCTGCAGGAAAGATTGCGGGCAGGATTCATGGCGCTCAAGGACGTCGGCTTCGGCAAGCTGGGCGTTGTCAAATCCATGGATGCTGCGACCGACAGCGATTACAACGTCATCCGCGAGCTCGAAGGCTTCAAGGACAAGCTCAAGAGGGGGAGCTGACGTCCATATTGCGGGCGCATCCGTTCTTGATGGCAACGCCGCCCGCCGCCCGGCGCGGCGGGCGTGACATTATCGCAGCGTCTTTTCATGACGGCAGGGAATGTGGCGCCTTCATCCGAGCGACAGCCGATCCTGAAAATTTCCGGCCTGCGCAAGGCGTATGGGTCGACCGTCGCATTGCAGGACGTCAATCTCGACGTGGAGAGGGGTGAATTTATCGTCATCCTCGGCCGCAGCGGGGCTGGCAAATCGACTTTGATGCGATGCGTCAACCGGCTTGTGCAGCCAACGGCCGGTGCAATTCGCTTCAACGGTGAGATGTTGCCCAAAAAAAGGAAGCAGCTGCGGCGTTTCCGCTGCGCCATCGGGATGATCTTCCAGCAGTTCAACCTGGTGAAAAGGCTGTCGGTTCTGCAGAACGTGATGACGGGCGGGCTCGGCCGCAAGCCGCTGCTACCGTCGTTGCTGCATTCCTTCTCGCGCGATGAGAAGCTGCTGGCCCTGGAATGCCTCGATCGCGTGAACATGACGCATAAGGCCTTCCAACGCGCCGACACGCTATCGGGGGGCGAGCAGCAGCGCGTCGCCATCGCCCGTGCGCTCCACCAGAAGCCTATCCTACTGCTCGCCGACGAGCCGGTGGCGAGCCTCGACCCGACCATCGCGCGTACTGTTCTCCGATATCTCAAGACGATCAATGACGAGCTGGGAATCACCGTGCTCTTGAACATCCATCAAGTGAATTACGCACGCGAGTTCGGCCAGCGCGTCGTCGGCCTGTCTGGTGGTGTGATCGCCTTCGACGGGGACGTCTCCGGGCTGACCGATCGCGTGCTGAACGACATCTACGGTGGCCAACCAGAGGATACCCATGACGAGTGAGGTCGCGAGCTCGCACGCCTCGCCCGGCGCGCCGCCACGTGGATCCGGGGCGCGGGGGCAACTGGAAACGCTCCTCGATACTGCGGTGCCGCCCTGGGAGCGTCATCGCAAGATGGCAATTCAGGTGCTGATCGCGCTTGCGGTGATTGGCGTCCTCTATTGGAGCGCGGTCGAGACGAATGTCAGTTTGCCGGAATTCGTGCGCGGCATCCCGGCCATCGCCGAGTACGTCAGCCGGATGTTTCCGCCCGACTGGTCCTACACGCCAGCGATCATCGGGCCCACGATCGAGACCATTCAAATCGCTATTTGGGGAACAGTGCTAGGCATCGTGCTTGCCATTCCGCTCGGACTACTGGCTGCGCGCAACATCACGCCGCATCTCGTCGTGTACGGGACGGCGCGCTTCATTCTCAATGCGCTGCGCGGGGTGTCCGAGCTCGTGTTCGCGCTGATCTTCGTCTCGGCGGTTGGACTTGGCCCTTTCCCCGGCATTCTGGCATTGGCTCTGCACAACGCCGGGATGCTGGGAAAGTTCTACGCCGAGGCGATCGAGGCGATCGACCCGGGCCCCGTGGAGGCACTGCAGGCGAGCGGCGCTGGTTGGCTGCAAACCGTCGTCTACGCGATCGTCCCGCAAGTGACCCCGCACTTCGTCACCTATAACTTGTATCGCTTCGAGGTCAGTATCCGCTCGGCGACCGTGCTTGGCCTTGTCGGCGCCGGTGGCATCGGCTTTCACTTGATCTCGAGTATTCGTCTGTTCGACTACCAGACCACGGCGATGGTTCTGATCGTGATTGTGCTGCTCGTGGTCCTTACGGACTACGTCGGGACCAAATTGCGGAATTGAATCATCTGAGCATTACGACGGGCATCGCACGTCCGCTTCTGGCAGGCACTTAGCGGACCCCGCGAAGTCCGCCTTTCCGCCGCTCATGGGGATTTGGCGCCGACATGCACACGATTTATGAGTACACGGCCTACTAGCTAAGCCAGTGGGCGTGCGCACGCTCTCATTTCGCTGCTCCGCTACCGGAGCAAACCGAGCCAGCGAGGAAGGACCAAAACGATTTCGGGGAAATAGGTGATGATGGCCAATGCCGCCACCAGCGCGAGGAGGAATGGCGTGACGGCCTTGACCGCCTCCTCGAAACTGATCTGGCACATGTCGCGCAGCATGTAGAGTGCAAGCCCGACCGGCGGCGTGTAGAGACCGATGCCCATCGCCACCACCGTCACGATACCGAAATGGATCTCGCTGATGCCAACGGCCTTCAAGGTCGGCAGCAGCATCGGCGCGACCACCAGAAAGACGATTGTCGCTTCAACGAAGCAGCCGATGACCAGAAAGGCGAACACGACGATCGTCAGCAGCACCCACTTGTCGCTCGACAGTTGCGTCAGATACTCGACGATCGTTTGGGGAACCTGCTCGATCACGAGGACCCAGGCAAACAGCAGCGATGATGCGATGATGAAGCCGAGATTCGCGATCATCGGCAGCATCTCGAGCAGCAAGGCGGGAATCTGCGAAGGGCGCAGATCGCGATAGACGACGACGGCAAGGAAAAGCGCGTAGAAGACCGTCACCGCGGCGGCTTCGGTCGGGCTGAAGATTCCGCTCATCATTCCGCCGATCAGCAGGACCGGGGCGAACAACGGCGGAGTCGCCGCAAGAAAGCTGAAGAACAAGGCCCGGCCGCCCCGCCATGGCGACCTCGGCAAGTCGGCGTAGCGTGAGTAGATGTACACGGCGATCATCAGACAGATTCCAATAATGACGCCGGGCAGGAACCCTGCCGCGAACAGTGCCAGAATCGAGGAATCGCTTGCGACCGCAAACAGAATGAGCGGAACGCTCGGCGGAATGACGGGGCCGACGATGGCCGACGTCGCCGTGATCCCCGCGATGAAGCGCATCGGGTAGCCGGCGTCCTTCATCGCCTTGACTTCGACCTGACCGATTCCACCGAGATCGGCGATGGCCGTTCCCGACATGCCGGCGAAGATCATGCTGCCGAGCACGTTGACATGACCGAGGCCGCCGGGAACGGCGCCCACCAAATTGTCCGCGAACTTGAAGATCCGCTCGGTGATGCCGCCCTCGTTCAGAATCCGACCGGCGAGAACGAAGAGCGGGATTGCGAGCAGCGGAAATGAGTTGAGCGATTGCGGGAGGCGTTGCCCCAGTACCGCGAAGGGCAAGTCGCTCTGCACCAGGTAGATGACCGCGGGGACGCACATGGCGAGCGCGATCGGAGCGCCGCCGAGGAGCAGGACGGCGAACGTAATCAGTACGAATGTCACGACGGGTCCCCGCTGGCTGATAGCGGATGGGAGGGTGCGCTAGACGCCGCGAAGGCGTTCGTACATGGACAGGAGGATTGCCGGCATCGCGAGCAGCGCGGCAACGGCAAAAGAGGCGTACAACACGTTCATCGGAAGATCGATTGCGGTCCTGATATTGGCGTTGGCGCGGAGCACCGGCCAATCGCCGATCAGCAAGGCTACGAAAAATAGCAACGCAGCGATGTCGAAGACCCATGCGGCCGCTCGCTGCACGACCTGCGGCGCTGAAATGAGGAAAAAGTCGATGACGTAGTTCTTGCGTTCGCGGAACAACTTCACGGTTCCGAGCGCGATCAGCCAGACGAAGGCATTGCGCGCGACTTCCTCCGGCCACGACAACGGGTCATTGAGGACGTAGCGGTAGACGACCTGGATGCCGACCAGGATCACGATGCCGGCGAGCAGAGATACGCAGATCGCATCTCGTGCCCGGTCGATGACGCTGAGAGCCCGACCGAAAAGGAGCGCCATGGTTTCAGCCTTTCAAACCTCCTCATGCTGAGAGCCTGCCCCGGACTTGATCCTATAGGCGCTAACTTAGCCCATCCGTGTCATCCCGGCCGAGCGAAGCGAGAGCCGGGACCCATGTATCCCGGCCTTTCGAGCAGAAATCGTAAGCAGGGGAACGTGGGTCCCGGCTCGCGCTCGCTTCGCTCGCTTGGCCGGGATGACAGTTGAGAGCATGCTTGCGAGTTGTGTTAGCGCCTATAGGACGAAGTCCGGGAAAGCCTCGAAGCACGCATAGTAGTGTCGCTGGCGACCTCTGGATCACTCCTCGGATCAAGTCCGAGGACAGGCTCTTCGAGACGCCGCGCGTTCCACGCGGCTCCTCAGGATGAGGGTGTAGGTTTCGCCCGGACGCTCAAGACCGTGCGAATCCGCCCCATGCGCAGCCCCCTCGGAACTAGCCGTCCCGCGCCCCTTTCGTGACGGATTCACCGCTTCTTCGGAATGGACTCAGGGATCACCATGTCGCCCGCGGCGAGAATGTACCAGAAGGCATGATCCGCATAGTTGATAATGGTGTTCTCCAGACTGCGCACGAGCAATTCGCCCTCGCCAGAATGCGCGCTCGCGATATGCGCAACCTCTTCCGGAAGCCCGACGGTGAGGCAGATATGCGCGCCGTAGGCCGGATGCCGCAGTGACGGCAGACCCGCGGTGCGCGGCGAGCCTTCCCATTTCTTGCGGTTCTCGGGGTCGAATTCCCAGCACTTGCCGACATCGTGACAGAGGCCGCCCGCGATCACGATGTCGCGGTCGATCTTGAGCTCCGGATAGTGTTCCTGCATTTCGTCGGCCATCTGTATGGCCAGGCGCGTCACGCCGCGGAGGTGATCGGTCTGATCCCCCCGCCTGAGCACCATCGAACCCGGACTTCCCTCGGGCGGGATCTCCCGGATCGAATTGTAGCTGCTGCGCGCGAGCGCGAGCGCCCAGGCCTCGATCACTTTTGCCCGCAGCTCCCGGTTCTTGATCAGGTCCACTTCGGGGAGCTCGCGCCTGACCAGAGCGCGAAGCTCGTCGGTAATCTCCCCGGCCGCGGACGGGCTGATGCGTTTTGAAGCGGCGCTCGTTGCCATGCGAGTCTCCCTTGGCCTCGTCCCGTCATTCACTTTGACGGGGTCTTTTCCGATGCGACGATCGCGTCGAGCACTGCGCCGCCGACGTCTGCCCGCAGCTTCGGCCAGGCATTGGCCCGCACCCGATCGACGAACGCCTGGACGTTCAGCCCCTGCTCAGGCCCGATCACCGTCATGCCCTTGGCTTGCAACTCCGACAGAAGCTCTTTTTCCTGCCGAACGATCAATTCCTCGCCCCACGCGATCGCCTCCTTGACGGTCCGCAGCACGATCTGCTGCTGCGCCGGCGTCAGCGACTGGAACTTGCGTTCGTTCATCATCCAGAAGTCGCCCCCCATCATGTGACCGGTGAGCATGATGTATTTCTGGGCTTCGTAGAATTTCATCTGGTGGATCGTGGGGATGGGATTCTCCTGGCCTTCGATGACCCCGGTCTTGAGCGAGCTCAGCACCTCCTGGAAGGCGATCGGGGTTGCCAGCGCGCCCATCGCCCGCAGTGTCTCCAGGAAAATCGGAACCTCCACGGCACGCAGCTTCACGCCTTGGAGATCCTCGGGGATCTTGATGGGCTTGTTGGCGGTGAGATGGCGCGATCCGAGATACTGAATGTCGAAGAGCCGGATTCCGGTCTTGGCGCGAAACTCATCCTTCATTTTCTCGATGGCCGGACCGTTCATGAACATGCGCCAATCCTCATAGCCCCGAAAGGCGTAAGGAAAGGTCGCGATCTGCAACCCGGGAACGTCGTCCTTGACCACGATCGACAGCGTCAGGTCGACGGTGCCGGTTTTGACCTGGCTGTAGGCATCCTGCTGATTGCTGACGACCGAGCCGGAATCGAAGACCGAGACCTTGATCTCGCCGTTCGTCTCCTTATCCATCGCCGCGGCCCACCGCTTGAGCGACAGCGTGAAGGGTTGCGACGGACTGTGAATCGTCGCCGCACGAAGGCGGACTTCCGACGCCGCGGACGTGACGGACAGAATGGTGAACAAGCCGGCCAGAATCAGAAGTCCACCGATACTCCTCCGCATGACATCGCCTCCCCGTGAGCTGGTTTTCTTTGAGCCGCTTCGAAAAGATTGACCTCGAAGCATCATTCGCCTGCGACCGTCACGCCACCTCGCCTGGTTGAGCCAACTCGGCGAAATGGATTCTACTGCGCTGCGGCGCGCATTCCATTTTCGCGAAATTGGATTTTGATGGTCATCCTAGAGCCGCTTCGCTTGCGTTGACAAGTGCGTCATGGCCTGAGTGCCGACGCAACCTCTCTGGCAGAGCGGCAACTACTGCGCGTTGATGTTGAGTGCGCGGAGTGAACGCCCGTAGCCGCCGCGCGCTGAAGGCCCATCGCGAGCGACCGCTTGAGCTGTTGATCGCCGTTCAGGCTCGCGTCGGGTTTCGACGTAATCCTGTTGGCGTCGGCAGCCTGGGAGCGCCTCAGGCCGCTGAAACCCGACGGCCGCGTCGGCTTCCGGCCGGAGCTTCAGCCGGATGACTACTGCCGCACCAGCTGCAGCGGCTGGCGGCCTTCGGGAATGCGGCGCCAGGTCATGGAATTGCTCTCCTCGAACCGCCACGGCTCGCCGGCCTTCGGCATCAGCACGAGCTGGCCGCGGTCCATGCGCCACGACACCGGGCCGAAACGCGAAACCAGCGCGTCGCATCCGGGCTTCAGGCGCAGCGCCAGGTGCTCGGGCCCGGCCGCCGTGTTGGCAAGCGTCACCGCGCAGATCGGCTTGCCGGTTCCACGCACGAACGCCCAGTCGCCCGCCATCTGCTCGGGCGTGCGCTCGGCGCTCCCGGCCGCGACGCTTTGCAGGAACAACAGGCCCTCGCCCGGCCGCTCGCCCTCGTAGAGCCCGCCTTCGACCTCGGTCAGCTCGAGCAGTGTTTTGCCGGAGCGGTCGAGCAGCTGGATCGCCTCGCGCGCGCCGACCGTCCAGGCGGTGACCTCGCGCGTGAACGGAAACAGTTCGGCACACTTGCGCTCCCAGTCGAGCGCAAGCCCGCCCGGCGCCGCCGTGCCGCGCAGCGTCAGCGCGCAGCTGCGGTCGCGGTCCGCGTTCGAGAACTCCCATTGGCCGACCGCGGCCTTGGCGGCCTCGCCCGCGGCTGGGGTTTGCGCCGACACGCTCTGCGGCGCCAGCAGGAGGCAGCCGGCGACCAGAGCAATCGCGATCCGACCCGCGTTCGCGGCCGTCGCAACGCTCGTCGGTCCTCGCCGCCTCATGGCCGCTTCGCCGGCAAAGGTGTTTCCGGGACCGGGGTCAGCGGCGGCTTGCCGGCGTTCCATGCGGCGAGGTTGTCGACGACCAGCTGCTCCATCGCGCGGCGGGTGTGGATCGACGCCGAGCCGACATGCGGGAACAGCACGACGTGGTCCATCGCGATCAGCTCCGCCGGCACCTGCGGCTCGTTGGCGAAGACGTCGAGCCCGGCGGTGAGAATCGTGCGCTGCTGCAACGCCTTGATCAGCGCCGGCTCGTCGACGACGGAACCGCGCGACATGTTGATCAGGATCCCGTTCGGTCCGAGCGCCGCCAGCACCTCCGCGTTGATCAGGTTGCGGGTCGCCGCACCCCCCGGCGTGATCGCCAGCAGCACGTCGGCGTCTCTGGCCATGTCGATAAGGCTCGGATAGTGCCGGTAGGGCACGTCGGGCTGCGGCCGCCGGGTGTGGTAGACGACCGGAACCCGCATGGCGTCGAGCCGCCGCGCGATCGCCTTGCCGATGCGGCCGAGCCCGACCATTCCGACCGTGCGGTCGCGCAGCGACTGCGTCAGCGGATAGTCGCCCTTGGCGGCCCATTCGCCCGAGCGCACGTAGCGATCGATCTGCGGAAAGTGCCGGGCGGTGCAAAGCAGCAGGCCGAGCGCGGTGTCGGCGACCTCCTCGTTCAGGACGTCCGGCGTGTTGGTCACCGTGATCCCGTGCGCCCCCGCATACTTGGTGTCGACATTGTCGTAGCCGACCCCGAAGCTGGAGACGATCTCCAGCTGGGCAAGCTTCTGCATCAGGCCGCCGTCGATGCTGCCCGGATGGCCGCCCACCGCCACGTACTTCAGCCGAGGAGCGAGGCGCGCCACCAGGTCGTCGCCGACATCCCCTTGGTCGGCCGCCTGGTGAACCGCAAACGTCTTCGAAAGCTCGCCGAGAAGGTGCGTCCTCGGCGGTCCGATGAAAAGCACGTCGGCCTTGTCGGCAGCCATTTCGGTCTTTCTCCTCACTGGGTTGGTCGCGTAAGGCGGCGACGCGCGCTCATACCATGTTTTTGCGTGCCGGGCGGTCTTGCAAAGACCTTGAGAAGCCGTCGCGCTCAGTGGTCATACGTCATACAATTAGGCCTTGATTTCCTTCAAGCCCCGGCAACAATGATGTCGGCGAAAAAAAGCGGCTCCATCGGGGGCTGCACGGGCCCAGGTGGCTCGCAACAACAGCGCGCCGGATGGAGGGAACGTGCATGGCGTCGGTCGCGATCAACGACGTCCGCAAGGCGTTCGGCTCCACTTACGTGATCCACGGCGTCAACGTCGCGATCGGTGACGGCGAGTTCGTCGTGCTGGTCGGCCCGTCCGGCTGCGGCAAGTCCACCTTGCTGCGGATGATCGCAGGCCTGGAGAACATCACGGCCGGCGAGATCCGCATCGGCGAGCGCGTCGTCAACAATGTGCCGCCGAAAGAGCGCGACATCGCGATGGTGTTCCAGAACTACGCGCTCTATCCGCACATGACGGTGGCCGCCAATATGGGCTTCTCGCTCAAGCTGCGCGGCGCCCCGAAAGCCGAGACCGATGCGCGGGTAAAGCGCGCGGCGTCGATCCTGGGCCTCACGCCGTACCTCGACCGCTATCCGCGGCAGCTCTCCGGCGGCCAGCGCCAGCGCGTCGCCATGGGCCGGGCGATCGTGCGCGATCCGCAGGTGTTCCTGTTCGACGAGCCGCTGTCGAACCTCGACGCCAAGCTGCGCGTCGCCATGCGCACCGAGATCAAGGAGCTGCACCAGCGGCTGAAGACGACGACGGTCTACGTCACCCACGACCAGATCGAGGCCATGACCATGGCCGACAAGATCGTGGTGATGCACGACGGCCTGGTCGAGCAGATCGGCGCGCCGCTCGAGCTCTACGATCGGCCCGAGAACCTGTTCGTCGCCGGCTTCATCGGTTCGCCGGCGATGAATTTCATGAAGGGGACGATCCGCGCCAACGGTTCGGCGGCGTTCGAGGGGCCGGGCGGCGTGCGGCTGCCCTTGCCGGCCGCGCCCGATGCCTGGAACGGCAGGGCGGCGGTCTACGGCGTGCGCCCCGAGCACTTCACGCTTGCCGACGACGGCGCCGACGCCGAAGTGCAGGTGATCGAGCCGACCGGCTCCGAAACGCAGGTGGTCGCCAAGATGGGCGGCGCCGACATCATCGCGGTATTCCGCGAGCGCCATCAATTCCGGCCGGGCGACAAGATCCGGCTGCGGCCCGATCCGCGGCTCGTGCACCTGTTCGACGAGGCGGCCGGCAAGCGGCTCAACGCGTGAGGTAAATTCGGATAGTCAACCGGGAAAAGACAGTCGCGTTGGTAATGCCCTGTCCAAAAGGAGGCACTATCCGCGCGTTGACACCTTCCGCAAGAAGGCATTTGTCGTGGCATAGGCCAAGAAGTAACCGTCATGTCAGCACAGCGCCGCGTCAAGCTTTTCAGGAACGGTCGAAACCAGGCCGTTCGCATTCCGCGGGAGTTTGAGCTTCCGGGGCGCGAAGCCGTCATGCGCAGGGAGGGCGAGCGGCTGATCATCGAGCCGGTGCGGGCGCGGTCTCTCGTGGAATATTTGGCAACTCTCGAGCCGCTGGATGAGGAGTTGCCCGCGATCACGGATTCGCCGCCCGAGCCGGTCAACGTTTGATGGCGCGATTCCTTCTCGGCACCAACATAATCTCGCACCTGATACGCAATCTCCGCGGCGCGGCCGGGACTCGGATTGCGCTCGTCGGTGACGCCCGCATCTGCACCAGCATCATCGTGGCGGCTGAACTACGATATGGCGCCGCCAAGAAAGCATCACCCCGTCTAGTTCATGAGATTAAATCTTTAGCTTAGCCGACTTACCGCTCTTCCGGTCGAAACACCCACGGACGTTTTTTACGGAAAGTTGCGTACCGATCTCGAGAGCAGCGGCCGAGTGATCGGAGCTAACGATCTTCTTATCGCGTCGCATGCGATGGCGCTGAATTGCACGCTCGTGACCGACAATGATCGGGAATTCTCGCGCATTCCCGACCTCACGGTCGAGAACTGGTTGGCTTGAGGAGAGCCGCGTTCCGGGCACCGTGAGAATACCGGCGTCGTTACCGGTTGAGCCACGCCAGCACGATGCCCATCAGGACGACCCGGATGGTATCGAGGATCATCTGCTTGAGGACGAGATCGAACGGGAACGGCATGACGGCGTGATAGATGAGATAGATCGGGATCGTCACCAGCAGCGCCACCGCGATGCCATAGCGCGCGCCCTGCGCCAGCCAAGGCTTGTCCTCGCGGCCCTTGAGATAGATCCACGTGAAGGCGAGCGCGAACGAGACGTGCGAGAGCAACATGAAGGGCAGCTTGCCCTGCGCCTCGGCCATCGGCCGCATCAGGTTCGGGAAACGCGCGTAGTCGCCGCTCAGCAGGCCGCCATGGATCAGGAAGCCGAGCCCGAACGACGTCACGAACATGACGGCGGCCGAAATCCAGAATTTCTGGTTCATGATTTCCCCCCGCAACGGCAGCCGCCAGAATAACATATACCAACGGCGCCAAGTGTTGACCTCCACCCAGCCCGTCATGATTGCGACTCCCGGCCATCCACGTCTTGCGTGCGGCACCGGCAGCAAGAAAGACGTGGATGTCCGGCACAAGGCAGCACAAGGCCGGGCATGACGAGTCGGAATCTAATGCCGCCGGAGTAACTCACGCGCCGCGGCTTTTCAGCTGCCGTTCGCGAAACAGCAGATAGAGGCCGGACGCGATCACGATCGAGGCGCCGATCAGCGTCCAGCGGTTCGGCAGGTCGCCGAACACCAGGTAGCCGAGCGCCACCATCCACACCAGCTGGCTGTAGATGAAGGGGGCGAGGATCGGCGCCGGCGCGAGCCGGTGCGCGGCGATCAGCAGGTAGTGGCCGAGCGCCCCGAAGCCGCCGATCGCCACCATCAGGATGGCGACGATCGGATCCTTCGGCGTCGTCCACACGAACGGCAGCGCCAGGCTCATGCCGATGAGCCCGACCACGTTGGAATAGAACAGCGTGGTTTGCGTCGAGTCGGTGCGCGAGAGCACGCGCGTCGTGATCAGGTAGATCGCATATAGGACCGTGCCGACGACGGTGAGGGCTGCCGCCGGGTGAATGCCGCCGAGGCCGGGCCGCATCACCAGGATGACGCCGAGAAAGCCGATCGAGATCGCGGCCCAGCGCCGCGGGCCGATCCACTCGCCGAGCAGCGGGCCGGCGAGGATCGCCACCAGGAACGGCGTCGAGAACATGATCGAGACCGTCTGGTCGAGCTGCAGATAGCGCAGCGCGACGACGTTGAGCAGAGTCGAGACGACCAGGAGGCGGAGCGTCCGATCTGCAGCCAGGGCCGGCCGGTGCGCATCAGCGCCGGATGTGCGATCGGGTTGGAGATGAACAGCGAGAACGCGAAGGCGAACGCGTAGCGCGCCCAGACGACCTGGACGATGTCCATGTGGTTGATCAGGAACTTGGCGGAGGCGTCGATGCAGGAGAATCCCGCCACCGCGCCGGTCATCAGCGCGATGCCCTTGAGCCGCTGCCGCCGTTCCCGGACGGCGTCGGCTTCGGGCTTGGGCGCAGATTTGGGATTCATGCGCGGGGCCGTCTACTTTCTTTCCGAACGCCAGGCAGCGGCGGTCAGAAATCCATAGCCGCGAACTCTCGAATTATGAATTCCGGGTTCGGGCAAGCCCGAAGCCGGCTGGGGATGCGCACGCTTTCCGCGGATGAGGCAAAATTCGACTGTATTCCATCTTGAAACCGGCGGTTCACTCCCTACGTGTACTGTGTAGCGTTATGCGCTACAGTAGAAAAAACACCAGTCAAGACAGTCATTTGCGGTAGACATTTTTGGAGATCACTCTATGTCTGCACCTGCCGATGTCCCGCATCCGGGAGCTCGTATTAGGGCCGAGGTCATTCCCCCCGGGATGTCCGTCACTAGAGCCGCCCAACTCATGGGGGTCGGCCGTCCGGCCCTTTCGAACCTGCTTAACGGGAACGCCGCCCTGTCCGCCGACATGGCGGCGCGCCTGGAGAGAGCGTTCAAGTGCCCGCTTAAAGACCTGATGAAGATGCAGGCCCAGTACGACGCGGCGCAAGCCAAGCTGAGAGACGCGCCAGCTGACACGAAGGCATATGTGCCGCCGTTCTTGGCAATCAGGGCCAACGACATTGAAGAGTGGGTCTCGCACAACATCCCGGCGCGCAGCCGCTTGGCCGTTTTCTTGCGCACGTTGATGCACTCGACCGGCAGCGGGCTTACGAAAGTGGACTTCCCCGGCAACGACGATGCCGAGCGCCCTGGCTGGGACGGGTTCGTAGAGGCAAGCGGAGGAACGCCCTGGATACCTGCCGGGCGCTCCGGTTGGGAGTTCGGCACCAACGAGGACCCTAAGGCGAAGGCCGAAGGCGACTTCGATAAGAGCGTGAAGGCGCTCGACAAAAAGGAGCGCGCGGAAACGACGTTTGTGTTCGTGACGCCGCGCCGCTGGGCCGGAAAGGCCGCCTGGGCTGAGGCTAAGAAGGCGAAAAGACTTTGGAAGGACGTTCGCGCATACGACGCGAGCGATCTTGAGCAATGGCTCGAGCAGTCGCTGCCCGCGCAGGCTTGGTTCGCCAACGAAACGGCACATCCCCGCGCAGCACGTTCGCTCGCTCGACAGGTGCTGGGCGGACTGGGCCAACGTCTCGACGCCGCCATTGACCGGCGCTCTGTTCGGCTCTGCCATCGAGGCCACCAAGCGCACCATGCTGTCGCGCCTGTCCAAACCCTCCGAGAGGCCGATCCTGATCGCGGCGGACTCGACCGAAGAGGCGCTCGCCTTCCTTGCCCAACTGCTCGGGGAGCGTGGCGGCGAAGAGCTGGCCGTCATATCGCGACCGCGTTCTGGTGTTCGACAAGCCCGGCGTCTTGCCGCGCTTGGCGACGGGCGCGCAGACCTTCATCCCTGTTGTGTTCACGCGGGAAGTCGAGCGGGAACTCGCGCCCTATGCAAAGTCGATGCACTCCATCGTCGTCTACCCGCGCAACGCCGCGAGCACCGAGCCGGACATCGTTCTCGAACCGGCGAACTACGACACCTTCAACAAAGCGCTCGAAGAGATGGGCAAGGACCGCGACGAAATCTCGCGGCTGGCGAACGCTTCGGGCCGTTCGCTGACCGTGTTGCGCCGTCAGCTTTCGACGGTCCCTGCCGTGCGGACGCCGGAATGGGCGGCAGACGGCCAGACGTCGGCAAGCCTCGTGCCGTTCTTGTTTGTGGGCGCATGGAACAGCCAGAACGAGACCGACAAGCTTGGCCTTTCGCTCCTGGCTGGAGGCCGTCCTTATGAAGAGCTTGAGAAGGAGTGCCAGAGCCTCGCCCAGCTGAACGACGCGCCGATCTGGTCGGTCGGCAGCTACAGGGGTGTGATTTCGAAGATTGATCTGCTGTATGCGATCGCACGCGCGGTGACGCCTGACGACTTGAACCGCTATTTCTCGATGGCGCGTATGGTGCTCGGCGAAGACGATCCCGCGCTCGATCTGGACCAGGACGAGCGCTGGGCAGCGTCGATTCACGGCAAGACGCGCGAGTTTTCCGGCGCCTTCCGCGAAGGCATTTCGGAGACGCTCGTCTTGCTCGCGGTTCACGGCGGGCACCTGTTCAAGAACCGTCTCGGCGTCGATACCGAGATTGAAGCGGTGCGCGTCGTGCGTGATCTGCTTCCCACGCCGTTGACCACACGGATTTTCGAGGCCAACGACCGCGACCTTCCAACTTACGCGGAAGCGGCTCCCGATGAATTCCTTTCGATCCTCGAACGCGACCTCAAGTCCGAGGATCCCGTGGTTCTCGGCCTTCTGCGCCCGGCGGACACGGGTGTGTTCGGGCAGCCCGAGCCGCACCGGACTGCTGTGGGCTTTGGAGGGCCTTTCGTGGAATCCGGCGACGTTGCCGCGCGCAGCCTACATCCTCGCCCGGCTCGCGCAGGTCGAGATCAACGACAACTGGGTCAACAAGCCGACGAACTCGCTGGAGTCCATCTTCCGCGCTTGGATGCCGCAGACAGCGGCGAACCACCAGCAGCGGGTGGACCTGATGAAGAAACTGGCCGAGAAGTTTCCGGACGTTGCCTGGAAGATCTGCGTCGCGCAGTTCGGCACGCATCATCAAGTCGGCCACTACAGCCACAAGCCGCGCTGGCGTCCTGACGGTTACGGTTTCGGCGAACCTTTTCCGACGTGGGAACCGATCATCGAGTTCATGCGCGAGATGGTCGAGATGGCTCTGACCTGGAAGGACCATTCGCTCGGGATGCTGTGCGATCTGGTTGAGCGCCTTGCACGATCTGACCGACGCGGACCAAGCTCGCGTGTGGGCGCTGGTCGAAGCCTGGGCGAAGACCAAAGCTAGCGATGCCGACAAGGCTGCAATGCGCGAGAAAATCCGTGTCTCGACACTGTCGCGGCGCGCGGCCATGCGCGAGAAGAAGAACGCAAAGGCCGCAGGCTTGGCGACGGCGGGCAAGGCTGTCTACGCCGCGCTCGAACCGAGCGACCTTCTGAACAAGCACGCCTGGTTATTCCGCGACGGGTGGGTCGAAGAGTCCGCGGACGAGATCGAGGACATCGAAAAAATCGACTTCCGCAAGCGCGGAGGAGCGCATCGAGAATCTGAGGACCGAGGCGTTGCGCGAGATCCTGGCGCAGCGCGGTCTCGCCGGGATTTTGAGCTTTCCGAACGTGGGAAAGTGTCTTGGGTGATCGGGGTGCTGGCGGCCAGCGCCGTACTGTCCGAACAAGAACTCCAGGAGTTGCTGCGGCTCGCGCTCGCGCCGATACTTGCCGGCAAGGAAGAGGTTCACTCGCACAAGAACCTCATCGGCGGCGCGGTGCGCGCGCTTGTCGATGACGACAAGCGCGAAGGGGTTCTCAAGGACGTCGCAGCGGGCCTGTCCGAAGAGGACATGGTGCGGCTGTTTGTCCTCGCGCCGTTCGGCAAGAGCACCTGGAAGCTGGTCGACGTCCTCGGCGAAGCGGCCCAGGCCAAATACTGGAGCGAGGTGACGCCGGACTGGATTCACGATTCGGATGCCGAAAACAATGAAGGTGTCGAACGGTTGTTGAAGGCCGAACGGCCCCGTGCGGCGTTCTCGTGCATCCGGTTTGAGCCGGGCAAGCTCGATGCGCAGGTTCTTTTCCGCCTGCTCTCGGCGATGGCGCAAGGCGGCAACGATCAGCCCGGCCAGTACATGCTCGAGCACTACAACGTCGAAGAGGCGTTCAAGCACTTGAACAGCAGCCTCGCGCTGACGCTCGACCAGAAGGCCGGTCTGGAGTTCGCCTACATCGAGGTGCTGGCGCGTCCTTGGGATAGACGGGACCACTACGGTATCCCGAACCTCGAACGGTACGTCGAAGCGCATCCCGAGTTTTTCGTTCAGGCGATCGCCTGGACCTACAAGCGCAAGGACGGCGCGACCGACCCCGCCGAGTTCCAGGTCTCTCCGGAGCGCATCGAGACTATGGCCGAGCGCGGCTACAAGCTGTTGGAAGCCATCGAGCGCATCCCCGGCCACAACGACCTTGGCGAACTGGAAGCGGATCGCCTTGCGAAATGGATCGCGACCGTTCGCCAATCGTGCGCTGAGCTGGTCGCGCCGACATGCCGACGTCTCCATCGGCAGGGTGCTGTCGTGCGCGCCGGTCGGTAAGGACGGCGTGTGGCCGTGCGAGCCGGTACGCGATGTCATGGAGGACGTTCAGTGCATGTCCATAATGAGAGGCGCGCTTACCGGCGTCCGTAATTCGCGCGGAGTTCACTCGGCGCGGCGAAGGCGGCGACCAGGAGCGCGAGCTGGCCGAGAAGTACCGCAAGTGGGCCAGGCGCTCCAAGTCGCACCCATTCGTTGCCTCGAAGCTTCTGATGGGGCTGGCCAAGACCTATGCGCACGAGGCGAATCGCGAAGATACGGAGGCTGGGATCAGGCGCTGCTTGCGCTGACCTGCGAGCGCTCTACCGGTACGTCTGACCTTCCTCTGTGGGCGCTCAGCGGTCCTGCGTGTATGCCTGCTGTCACACCTCGGTCCAGGAGTAAACCGACATTCGGCATGGCCGCCTAGGTCGAGGCTGATCTACGAGTCACGACCTAATACGTCGCGCGGCCGCCGGAAATGTCGAACACCGCGCCGGTGGTGAACGAGCAGTCGGCCGAGGCGCAGAACGCGATCAGCGAGGCGATCTCGTCGACATTGACGAAGCGGCCGCGCGGAATCTTCGAGAGCATGAAATCGATGTGCTCCTGCGTCATCTGCGCGAAGATCGCGGTCTTGGCCGCCGCCGGCGTCACGCAGTTGACCGCGATGTCGTAGCTCGCGAGCTCCTTGCCGAGCGACTTGGTGAGCGCGATGACGCCCGGCTTTCGAGGCCGAGTAGGCGGGCGCATTGGGATTGCCCTCCTTGCCGGCGATCGACGCCACGTTGACGATGCGGCCGTAGTTCTGCGCGATCATGCCGGGCACGATCGCCCGGCAGCAGTAGAACTGGCTGTCGAGGTTGACCGCCATGACCTGCGCCCAGGCCTCCGGCGCGTACTCCCAGGTCTTCACGTTCGGGCCGGCGATGCCGGCATTGTTGACCAGGATGTCGATGCGCTTGAACGCCGCAACGGTATCGTCGCGCGCGCGCTCGACCTCGGCGAGCTTGGTCACGTCAACCGTGAACGCGCGCACGGAACCGCGGTTGTTGAGCTCGGTGGCGGCCGCGGCGGCGAGCTTGTCGTCGCGGTCCCAGACCGCGACGGTCGCGCCGGAGTCGAGAAATCGCTCGACCACGGCGCGGCCGATGCCTTGCGCGCCGCCGGTCACGACCGCGACGCGGCCCGCCAAATCGATCCTGTTGGCCATCCGTTCCTCCGGTTCATCTCGGATCGCAACCTAGCGAGCGCGACCCGAGATGACGAGGGACGGCGACGGGAGGCCGGGTGTGGCCGTAAGGACAAGGAACCGACTTTTTCTTCACTTGCTCTTGCGCGTTCTCGTTTCGTTCTTTATGTTATCCCCTGGCGAAATGCGGTGACGCCGGCGGCGGAGTTTGACGGTCGACCCGACCGGGTTGCCGGAAACGCCGTGCTGCCACCCGGATTCTCCTGCCGAATTTGTGAGGAATTTGTATTTTCAATTTCGGTCAGGAAGCGGCATCCATCGCCAGGCGCCCGCCCGCCGGCTTTGTGCCCGCAAAGGTTGCAGCAATGTGCACGGCGCTGTTATCCGCGGTTGCATTTCGCAAAACGAACTGGGCATGGAGCGCGGCCTGACGTCACCCTTTGACGCCGCCGGCGCCCCAGCCGGCCACCATGTACTTCTGAATGAACACGAACACCACCGAGCACCGGCGGATCACCAGGAGGCCGGCCGCCATGATCATGCCCCAGTCGACCACGCTGGCGTTGTAAAGATCGGCAATGCCGACCGGCAGCGTCTTCAATTCGTCGGCGCCGATCAGCACGCGGGCGAAAATGTAATCGTTCCACGCGAGGATGAAGGTGAAGATGCCGGTCGCGACCACGCCCGGCAGCGCCAGCGGCACGACCACGTACACGACCGCCTGGAACCGGTTGGCGCCGTCGATCAGCGCCGCCTGCTCGATCTCGACCGGGATGCTCTGAAAGAACGTGCGCAGGAGCCAGAGATTGAACGGCAGGCAGAACGCCGTGTAGGCCAGCACCAGCCCGAGATGCGTGTTGTTGAGGCCGAGGAAGCGCATCATGACGTAGAACGGGATGATGATCATGATCGGCGCGAACATGTAGGTGAACAGGATCAGCGCGGCGAGCTTCTCGCGGCCGGCGAAGCGAAAGCGCGTCAGGCTGTAGGCGGCGGGCGTCGAGACGATCAGCGTCAGGCCGACGGTCGAAAGCGAAACCGTCAGGCTGTTGCAGAAGATAGGTCAGGAAGCGCGTCTCGGCGAACAGCCGCTCGACATTGCGCGAGCGTGAAGGTGCGCGGCCAGAGCGACGGCGGCGTCGCGAAAATCTCGTTGGAAACCTTGAAGGCCGTCGGACGCCATCCAGAGCAACGGAAACGCCGTGAAGAGGAACAGCGCGAGCGCGGCAAGCACAGACCAATGGCGCGCGCAGGCGAGAAAAGGCCGGTGCGGTTCACAGCTCCTGCTCCCGTTGCCAGATGCGGAAGTACAGGGCCGATGCCGCGGCCAGCATCAGGAACATCAGCACCGCCATGGCGGCGCCCTTGCCGGCCTCGTAATACGCGAAGGTGCGCATATAGGTGTAGACCGGCAGCGTGCGGATGTAGGTCTCGGCGCCGCCGCCCTGGATCATCAGCCACGGCGTATCGAATTTCGTGAACATCCAGATCGAGCGCAGCAGCACGATCACGAACAGCACGCTCGTGAGCTGCGGCAGCGTGACGTAGAAGAAGCGCTGCAGCGCATTGGCGCCGTCGACCGTCGCCGCGTCGTAGAGCTCGGTCGGGATCGTCTGCAGACGCGCGAGCACGCCGATGACGACGAACGGGAAGAATTGCCAGACGCTGACCAGGATCAGCGAGATCATGATCCAGTCCTTGCCCATCCAACTGATCGGCTGGTCGGTGAGGCCGGCCCGCTCGATCAGGTAGTTGATGAGCCCGAACTGGCTGTTGAGCAGCCACTTCCACAGGATGACCGCGACCGCGGTGGGGATCACGTAGGGGAAGATGACGATCGCGCGCAGGATGCTCCGCCCGGGGAACATCTCGTTGAGCAGGAGTGCGGCGCCGAGGCCGAGCGCGATCTGCAGCACGATCGTGCTCAGCGCATAGACCGTGCCGCGCCACACGCTCTTCCCAGAATTCCTCGTCCTGCAGGATCGTAGGCATAGTTGCCGAACCCGACCCAACTCTGCTCCGGGAAGAACGAGTGCTTGTTGTAGAAGCCGAGCCAGACGCCGTACAGCACCGGGTAGAGGAGCATCAGCAGACCGCGCCGGCAGCATCAGCAGCCATCCGGTGACCTGCTCGGGCAGCGAAGCAGCAGCACGCCGAGCACCGGCTCCGGCACCCGGCGGCTTGCGGGCGCGGCCACAATGCGACGGCCTTCCGCGCGAGGCTGGACGTTGATTGTCTTGGCCAAGCCGCGATGGTCACCCCTTCCAGTACCCCTTGCTGCGCATGAGGTCTTCGAGCCGCTTCTGCGCCTTCTCGGCCGCCTTCGCCGGCTCCATCTTCTCGAGCACCACGTCCATACACCATGTCGCGCAGGATGCCGGAGCCGAGCACCTCCATCAGATAGGACTTCTCGGTCATGTCGGCCCAGTCGACCACCAGCGTCGGCTTGCCCTGGTCCTTGTCGAGATAACTCTGCTGCACGTCGATCCAGCCCTTCCAGCGCTGGATCATCTCCAGGTCTCTGGTAGCTTCGGCGACTTGCGCAGCGACTTGGTGATCGGGAACAAGTGGATCGGAACGGTCGCGACGTATTCGAGGTAGTTGTCGTCCTGATAGAAGAACTTCAGGAACTCGACCGCCTCCTTGGTGTTCTTGGCGTCCTTGAACAGCATCCAGGGCTCTTCGTCGACCTGCGCGGCCGGCTCTGAGCCGCTCGGGCCATGCGGCTTCACCCAGACGTCGAAGGTCTTGTCGTTCGCCATCTCCTTGGGGGCGAATTTCTCGATCATGCCGGCGCCGCGGCCGTAGCCCTGGAACATCATCGCGGCCTTCTGGCCGTAGAGGTTCTGGAAGGTCTGCAGGTAGCCGTGGCCCTCCCAGCCGGGCGGCGCGTACTTCGACCAGCTCGCGCCAGAATTCGAGCGACCTCGATCATCTTCCTGTCGGTCAGCTGCGGCTTGTTGCTCTTGTCGAACAGCACGCCGCCGTTCGCCTTGATCAGCTCGCCGAGCATGATGTTGATGAACAGGTTGTCGCCCGGAACGCGTGATGCCGTAGATGTCGATCTTGCCGTCGCCCTTGGTGGCTTGCGTCAGCGCCTTGGCGTTGGCGAGCAGGTCGGCCCAGGTCTTCGGCGGCTTCAGGCCGGCCTTCTCGGCCATGTCCTTGCGATAGATCAGGAGCGACGTCCCGGCAGCGTGAACGAGGCCGTACTGCTTGCCGCCGACATTGCAGACGCGCCTGACCTGCTCCCAGATGTTGCTCTCGCCGATCGCCTTGACCACGTCGTCGAGCGGCAGCAGCAGTCCCTTCGACTGCAGCGCCGTGCAGGTGATCGGCTGGCCGTGCGACAGTTCGGGCGGATTGCCGGCCGCGAGCCCGGCCATGATCTTGCCTTCGAGATCGCCCCAGGCGAGCCCCTCCGCCTCGATCTTGACGCCCGGGTTGCTGGGCCTCGAACCGCCGCGCGATATCGTTGAAGGCCTTGATGGTCTGCGGCTCGGTTTCGGTATGCCACACGCGCACGACCTTGGTCTGCGCGTGCGCAACGTCGGGTACGCACAAGCCGGCGCCGGCGATGATGCCGGCGGTCAACATCGTCGCGAGCAGCGATGACTTCGACATGACGCTCCTCCCTCGGGCGCGAAAGCGGATCGGCGCAGGCATCGTCGTTTGCGTCGCCCGACCCCGTCCGCTAGCCTTTCTCGTCAGTTGTTCCGAGAGGTTAGGGAGCGCTCTCGCGTGCTGTCAATCGCGATCCCGTCGGCCTCGCCGTCATTGCGAGCCGAAGGCGAAGCAATCCAGGGCGGGCGTGCGATGTCCGGATGGCTTCGTCGTTTGCGCTCCTCGCAATGACGAAGCGCGCGCAAATGAAAGGAAGCGGCCATGCCGTATGACGTGACTATTTTGACGTTGCGGCCCGGAAGCACGCCGCGGGCGCTCGCAGGGTTGCAGAGCTCGCTGCCGCAATCTCCCGGCAAGCTGCTGGCCTGCTGGTCGTCGGACATCGGGGCGCTCAACCAGATCTTCATCGTGCGCGAATACGCCTCCGAGCGCGAAACGGCCGAGCAGCGCGACGCGCAGGCACGCAATGCCAACCCGTTCGGGATCGCCGAGTTCATCGTGTCGAGCGCGAGCGATTCCTACGTGTCGTTCCCGTTCATCGATCCGATGCAGCCGGGCTCGCACGGTCCGTTCTTCGAGGTCCGCACCTACCTGATGAAGCCCAACGGTCTCGCCGGAACCATCGAGGCGTGGCGCAACGCGCTGCCGGCGAGGCTCGCGCTGTCGCCGGTGCTGGCGGCGATGTACTCGGTGACCGGCCTGATGCCGCGCTTCATGCACATCTGGCCCTACAAGAGTTTGGACGAGCGTCACCGCATCCGCGCCCAGGCGGTCGAGAGCGGAATATGGCCGCCGCCGGGCGGGCCCGACCGGCTCGTGACCATGCAGAACGACATCTACCTGGCGGCGCCGTTCTCTCCCATCAGGTGATAACGCACTTGCGTCTGGCGGCGATCGATACCAGATTGGTCGCGTGGGGTCTGCGACGGTCGCCCCGCTTACCCAAGGCTCGCGAGCCCAAGCACCGTCTCCTCCGAAGGAGGAGACCTATGCTTGCTCCGAGCTTTTTTGTTTCGCCGCATGATGCTTTGGGGCTTTGATCGGCAGCGCGCAGGCGCCGCCGCTGGTCGACGTCTGCCGCCGCTTCATCGTCTACGATGGGCTCTA
This sequence comes from uncultured Alphaproteobacteria bacterium, assembly GCA_963738705.1. GTDB lineage: Bacteria > Pseudomonadota > Alphaproteobacteria > Rhizobiales > Xanthobacteraceae > CAVTXS01. The sequence goes on along the minus strand of CAVTXS010000043.1, from coordinate 178,399 downwards.
CGCCTGGCTGCGGCTCGCCGCGGAGGAGCGCCACAACTGGCCGGCCAAGGCGGCGCAAAGGACGGCGCGCCATGACGATCGAAACGGCTGCGCAGGCCGTGCCCAAAACCGGGCCGCCGGAGGCGCCCGAGGGCGCACGCCAGTCGCACGGCGTGACGCTCGCGGAGGCGTTGCGCGTCTGGCTGCGGGTCGCGCTGTTGAGCTTCGGCGGCCCGGCCGGGCAGATCGCCGTGATGCATCGCATCCTGGTCGAAGAGAAGCGATGGATCTCCGAGAGCCGGTTCCTGCATGCGCTCAACTACTGCATGCTGCTGCCGGGGCCGGAGGCGCAGCAGCTCGCGACCTATGTCGGCTGGCTGATGCACCGCACGCTCGGCGGCCTGCTGGCCGGCGTGCTGTTCATCCTGCCCGGCGTCATCGCCATCATGGGCCTGAGCTACGTCTATGCGGCGTACGGCAAGGTCGGCTTCGTTGCGGCGCTGTTCTTCGGGCTGAAGGCGGCGGTGCTCGCGATCGTGCTGGAAGCGGTCGTGCGCGTCGGCAGGCGGGCATTGAAGAACGGCGTCATGGTCGCGCTGGCGGCGTTCGCCTTCGTGGCGATCTTCTTCTTCGGGGTCGCGTTCCCGATCATCGTGTTCGGCGCCGCGCTGATCGGGTTCGTGGGCGGCTGGCTGGGCGTGCAAGCCTTCCTGGTGCAGAGCGGTCACGGCAGCGGAAAGGTCCAGGAAACCAACCTGGTAGACGGTCTGCTCGGAGACGAATTGCCCGACCATGTCCGCGCCCACGGTCGCGCGATCGCTGCGGGTCTCGGCGATATGGCTGGCGCTGTGGCTGGTGCCGGTATTCGCGCTGCTGCTTACCCTCGGCCCGGCGAATGTCTTCAGCCAGATCGCCGTGTTCTTCAGCAAGATGGCGATGGTGACGTTCGGCGGTGCCTACGCGGTGCTGGCCTATGTGGCCCAGGAGGCGGTCGAGCAATATCGATGGCTGCAGCCGGGCGAGATGCTCGACGGCCTCGGCATGGCGGAGACGACGCCCGGCCCGCTGATCATGGTGCTGCAGTTCGTGGGCTTCATGGCCGCCTTCCGCGATCCCGGCACGCTGCCGCCGATGCTGGCCGGCACGCTCGGCGGATTGCTCGCAACCTGGGTGACATTCACGCCATGCTTCCTGTGGATTTTTCTCGGCGCGCCGTTCATCGAGCAGCTGCGCGGCAACAAAGCCCTGAGCGCGGCGCTGTCCGCGATCACCGCCGCCGTGGTCGGCGTCATCCTCAATCTCGCGATCTGGTTTGCGATCCACACCGTCTTCCGCGAGGTGTGGCCGGTGCGCGGCTACGGTCTTGCGTTCGACGCCCCGGTGCTTGCGAGCGTCAACGCATGGGCAATGGCGCTCAGCGTGGCGGCGTTCGTTGCGATCTTCCGCTTCAAGACCGGCATGCTGCCGACCCTTGCGGCATGCTCGGCGGCGGGCGTAGTCCTGTATCTCGTTGGGTGGATTTGAGCCGCCCCCAGCCGCATCCTTCGAGCCGCCGCCTTCGGCAGCTCCTCTGGATGAGGATTGAGAGCGCGACCATCCTTCGAGACGCCGCGCGTTCCGCGCGGCTCCTAATAAGAAACGATCGACATATAGAGCGAATACTGGCGAGTACCCGCAATGTATTGATCGTTTCATCCGCAGCGGGTCGACCCAACGCCGGTTGGCAACTCAGGATGAGGGTTGCGGCACGCCGCACCCTCTGACCTCATCCTGAGGAGCGGTCCGAAGGACCGCGTCTCGAAGGATGGCCGCATGCACAATCCCTCGGTTGCCGGAATGCTTCCCAAGCGGGACTGGCTCGAAATGACCTCGGAGGATTTCTCGCAAGGGAATCCGTCGCGCTGGATCGCCGTGCTGCCGATCGCTGCGGTGGAGCAGCACGGACCGCATCTGTCGCTCGGCACCGACGCCTTAGTGGCCGAAACCTATCTCGCGCGCGTGCGGGAAGGGATGCCTTCCGAGCTTCCGGCGACGTTCCTTCCGCTGCAGAAGATCGGCACATCGGAGGAACATCGCGCGTTCCCGGGCACGTTGACGCTGTCGATCGAGACTTGGCTTCGTACGCTGCGCGAAATCGGCACGAGCGTTCACCGGGCCGGCGTGCGCAAGCTCGTCATCGTCAACAGCCACGGCGGCAATACCGAGGTCATGGGGCTGGTCGCGCGCGATCTGCGCGTGCGGATGGGCATGCTCGTGGTCACGGCCTCGTGGCACCGCCTGGGCTACCCCGACGGCCTGTTCACCCGGGACGAGCATCGTCCACGGAATCCATGGCGGCGACATCGAGACGTCGCTGATGCTGGCCGGGCGCCCCGACACCGTGCGGGGCGAGCACGCCGGGAGCTTCGCGTCGGCGGCGGCCGGCATGGAGCGCGAGTTCCGGCAGCTGCGGCTGGACGAGCCTGCCGGCTTCGGCTGGATGACGCAGGACCTCAATCCGGCCGGCGCGGTCGGCGATGCCTCAGCCGCGACGGCCGCCAAGGGTGAGGCCGCGCTCGATCACGGGGCGCGCGCGTTCGTCGAACTGCTTCGGGAGGTCGACCGCTTCGACCTCGCGCGCCTCGCCGCCGACCGCGCTAGCCCAGCCGCGTGGCTAAGGTCGCAAGCCGGTCCACCATTTCGCTGTTCGGGTCGGCCAGCGGATCGATGACCGTAAAATGGTTGGCGCCGGGGACCTCCTGGTAGAGCGTGTCGGCGCCTTTCTCGCCCCAGGTGTCGGCGATCGCGCGGCTCTGGCGCAGGAACTCGTTGCTCTCCAGGCCGCCGACGACCGCGTCGAGTGTGCGGTCCGCCCCGATCGGCCAGAACAGCGGAGAGGCGCGGCGCGCCTCTTCGGCATCCAGGCGGAGGTCCGCATTCATCGAAACGCCGACCAGCGGCTCGAGATCGAACAGGCCGGAGATTGCCATCGCGATCGGCGTCAGATCGGCCGGCAGGGTGCTGTCGATACCGGTCCAGTCAGTGGCGGCCATGCAGGCGGCGAGGTGGCCGCCGGCCGAGTGGCCGTAGACCAGCACCCGGCGCCCGAAGCGCGACCAGAGAAACTGGCAGGCGGTCCTGATCTGCCCGATGATCTCCGCGACCGAGACCTGCGGACAGAGGTCGTAGCCGGCGACCGCGACAGTGACCCCGCGCGCATTCAAGCCGCCCGCCATGTGGCTGAACAATGCGGGGTCGAGCGAGCGCCAGTAGCCTCCGTGGATGAAGAGCGCGATCGCTGTCGTTTCGCCACTCGGCCGGAACAGATCGATGGCCTGCCGTCCGGTGGTCCCGTAGGAGAGGCCGAGATCCGCGCGCCGGCCGCGCCGCGCCGCTTCGCGGTAGGCCGCGGCGTCACGGGTCCAGCGCGCGAATATTTCCGGATGTTCCGGCACCCGCGCGCGGTTGTTGTATTCGGCCTCGTAGTCGATCGCAGCCATGAGGTTCCTCCTGGCGATGGACATTGCGGAATCGATCGAAGGGAGGCAAGGCCGTCACGGCTCGTAATGACGGCGACGGGCCTTTGCGGGGAACTCAAAGCCGCCTATGTGTGGCGGCGAAGAATGATGACTGAAGAGCGATGAAAGTCGACGGCAAGCACACGCGCACCATCTGGGTCGAGCCGGACGGCTGCACCGTCGGGACCATCGATCAGACCAGGCTGCCGCACTGGTTCGAGACGCTCCGGCTTGCGAGCCTGCGCGACGCCGTCCACGCGATCCGCAGCATGCAGGTGCGCGGCGCGCCGCTGATCGGGGCGGCTGCGGCCTACGGCGTCTGCCTCGCGTTGCGCGAGGATGCCTCCGATGCCGCGCTGGAGCTCGCGTGCGCACAGCTCTTGGCCACGCGGCCGACCGCGATCAATCTCAAATGGGCGCTCGACGAGATGCTGGCGGCCGTGCGCAATCGTCCGCGCGACCAACGGGCCGCGGCGGCCTATCGGCGCGCGGCCGAGATCTGCGACCAGGACGTCGCCATCAATGCGGCGATCGGCCGTCACGGTTTGGCTCTGATCGAGGAGGCCGCGGCACGCAAAGCGCCCGGCGACCCAGTCAATGTGCTCACTCACTGCAATGCCGGTTGGCTCGCGACCGTCGACTGGGGCACCGCGACGGCGCCGATCTACATGGCGCACGACAAGGGCTTAGCCGTCCATGTGTGGGTCGACGAGACGCGTCCGCGCAATCAGGGGGCCGCGCTGACCGCGTGGGAGCTCGGCCACCACGGCGTGGCGCACACGGTGATCCCGGACAATACCGGCGGGCATTTGATGCAGCACGGCCAGGTCGACATGGTGATCGTCGGCACCGACCGGGTCACGGCTTGCGGCGACGTCTGCAACAAGATCGGAACCTACCTCAAGGCGCTCGCCGCGCGCGACAACGGCGTGCCGTTCTATGTCGCGCTGCCGTCGCCGACCATCGATTTCACCGTGAGCGACGGCATCGCCGAAATCCCGATCGAGCAGCGCGACGGCGAGGAGGTCGCCCGCGTGACGGGACGCGCGGCCGACGGCCGCATTGAAACGGTGGAGATCGTGCCGCTCCGGATCGCCGGTCGCAAACTACGGCTTCGACGTGACGCCGGCGCGCCTCGTCACCGGGCTGATCACCGAGCAGGGCGTGCTCAAGGCGACCCGCGAGGGGCTCGAGGCCGCGTTCCCGGAGCGCGCCGCCGCCCATGCTATGATCCAGGCATGACGTTTCGAGTCGGTGCGCACCGAAATCGCGGTGGTCGACGGCCGGCAGTCGCCGACCGCGCTGGCGATCGCGCGCGGCACGATGCGGCTTTTGCGCTCGCTCGGGTTTTCCTGCGTCAGCGAGCTGCGCTGGCGTCCGGCCGGCGCGCCGATCTGGTGGCGCTGGGCGGCGACGGCGAGATCTGGATCGTCGAGATCAAATCCTCGATCGCCGACTTCCGGGCCGACCATAAATGGATGGACTATCGGCTGCATTGCGACCGGCTGTTCTTCGCCACCGTCGGTCGAGGTGCCCTGCGAGATCTTTCCCGCCGGACACCGGGCTCATCGTCGCCGACGCGTTCGGCGCGTCGATCGTGTGCGAGGCGCCGGAGCATCGGCTCGCGGGCGCGACGCGGCGCAGCATGCTGCTGCGCTTCGGGCGCGCGGCGGCGTTGCGGCTGCAGTCGCTGGTCGATCCGGCCGGCGGCTACGAGGCCGAATTCTGATGCCGAAGGCGGTCGCCGGCGCGGAGATCGAGCGGCTGATCCAGTTGCTCGCCCGCCTGCCGGGCTTGGGGCCGCGCTCGGCGCGCCGCGCGGCCTTGTTCCTGATCAAGAAGCGCGAGCCGCTGATGGCGCCCCTGGTGGCGGCGCTGCAAGGCGCGCTCGACACGATCACGGTATGCCGCACCTGCGGCAACATCGACAGCCAGAATCCCTGTACGGTCTGCACCGATCCGCGGCGCGATCCTTCCCTGATCGTGGTCGTCGCCGACGTCGCCGACCTGTGGGCGCTGGAGCGCGCCGGCGCGCTCGATGCCCGCTACCACGTGCTCGGCGGCACGCTCTCGCCGCTCGACGGCATCGGCCCGCAGGATCTCACGATCGACGCGCTGATCACGCGCGCGCACGAGCGCGCAGGTCAAGGAGATCATCCTGGCGCTCAACGCCACCGTCGACGGCCAGACCACCGCGCACTACATCACCGACCTCTTGCACGGCGCCGGCGTGAAGGTGACGCGCCTCGCCCACGGGGTGCCGGTCGGCGGCGAGCTCGACTACCTCGACGAGGGCACGCTCGCGGCCGCGATCCGCCAGCGCACCCCGTTTTGAGTCGCTATGCCTGGGCTTGCTCTGCCCGTCATGCCCGCGCTTGTCGCGGGCATCCACGTCTTGCTTTGCAGGCTGCAGGAAAGACGTGGATGGCCGGGACAAGCCCGGCCATGAGCAGGGGACACGAATTGCCGGATCAACCCTCGCAATTGTCGTGGCTATCGCTCGTTCGGCAACGACGAATGGTCAATCGTCAGCCGCCGCGACCCTGGCCGGCCCCAGCTGGTCGAAGTGCCCGCGCGCCTGCAGCCAGGCCAGCAGCACGAGGCTCGGCACGCGCGACCACGGCGCTGATCGCGAAGAAGGTCGGCCAGCCGGTCGCCGCCGCGACGTAGCCGGCGCCGGCGGACAGGTAGGTGCGTCCGACCGCCGCCAGCGCGGTCAGCAGCGCGAACTGCGTCGCGGTATGCAGCGGGCTTTTGCACAGCGCCGAGAGGTAGGCGACGAAGATCACCGTGCCGATCGCGCCGGTGAAGTTCTCGACGATGATCGTGACGGTGAGCGCGCACGTGGTTGACGCCGACCAGCGCCTGCCAGGTGAACACGAGATTTGACGCCATCTGCAGGATGGCGCCGATCCAGAGGCTTGTGCCCAGAGGCAGCGCGCGCGCAACGAAGCCGCCGGCAAAACCGCCGATCAAGGTAGCGGCGAGCCCGACCCCCTTCACGATGTTGGCGTAGTCGGCGCGCGAGAAGCCGAGATCGACGACGAAGGGCGTGGTCATTGCGCCGGCGAATGCATCGCAGAATTTGTAAAGAACGACGAAGGCCAGAACGACGACGGCGGCATCGCGCTTGAGGAACTCAGAGAACGCGCTCGATCGCGGCCTTGATCACGCGCCGCAGCGGATTGTCGCCGGCGTGCGCCGCGGCCGCCAGCGCGGATTTCTCCGGCTCGGTTGCCGCGAGCGTCGTCAGCATGCCGACCACGACGAACGCCGCCATGACGAGATAGCCGGCGGTCCAGGCGGAGCTCTTGGCAAAGTCGAGCCACTCAAAGCCGCTCACCAGGTAGAGCGCACCGGCGCCCGAGACGAGCATGCCGATGCGATAGGCGGCGACGTACGACGCCATGCCGGCGGCCTGTTCGCGCTCGTCGAGGCTTTCGACGCGGAAAGCGTCGATGACGATGTCCTGCGTCGCCGACGCAGTCGCCACCAGCAGGGCCCCGAACGCGACCAACCATGGCGAAACAGCCGGATTGCAGAAAGCGAGGAAGACGATCGCGCCCATGAGCAGGAGCTGCGAAAAGATGAGCCAAGCGCGCCGCCGGCCGAGCAGCGCGCGACAGCACCGGCACGTCGAGCGCATCGACAAGCGGCGCCCACAGGAATTTCAGCGTGTAGGGCGTGCCGACCAGAGTGAACAGGCCGATCGTCTCGAGATTGACGCCGACCTCGCGCATCCAAAACGTCAGCGTCGAGCCGGACAGCGCCAGCGGCAGCCCGGACGAAAAGCCGAGGAACATCACGATCAGCACGCGCGGCTGCAGATAGACCGCGAACGTTTCGCTCAGGCTGACGCGCGCGGGCGCGCTCTCACGGGTCGCGGTCATCGGCAGGGGCCTAGCAGACATGCGCCCGAGTCGCGCGCGAACGGCAGCTCTCGTCACTATGCGAGGAGCGCATCGCGACGAAGCCAATCCGAGGCACGACGCAGCGCCGTTCCGGGATCGCTTCGCCACTTGCGCTCGCACGATGACGGATAGTCGGTCAGCTCGCGCCGGCGCCGCAGCGACCTACTCGCCCGCCTGCAGCTTGCGCATCGGGGCCTGGATGACGACGCCGGTTTGCGGCGGCGGCGCCTCGTCGAATTCGAGTGCCTCGATGCGCGCGCCGCGCTTGGTCGATCTTGTCGGCGGAGATCAGAATCTGCTCGACGTCGTCGATGGCTTGCCCGAAATGGCTCTGCAGCTTGAGCACGCGCTCGCGCAACCGTCCGAGGTCGTCGATCAGATGGCCGACCTCGGTGCTGGATCTGGTCGGCCGCGTCGCGCATGCGCGCGTCCTTGCAGGATCTGCTGCATCACCTGGATGGCGAGCATCAGCAGCGACGGCGAGACCAACACCACTTGCGCCCGGTAGGCCTTCTGGATCACGTCGTCGAAACTATCGTGCAACTCGGCATAGACCGATTCCGAGGGCACGAACATCAGCGCCAGATCCTGCGTCTCGCCGGGAATCAGGTAGCGGTCGGCGATGTCGTTGACGTGCTTGAGCACGTCATGGCGCAGCCGCTGGGCGGCGCTTGCCGCGCAGGTCGTCGCTCTTGGCGTCGCGCAGCGCGGTCAGCGCCTCGAGCGGGAACTTGGCGTCGATGACGAGCGGGCGCCCGTCGCCCGGCAGGAAGATCGCGCAGTCGGGACGCGTGCGATTCGACAGCGTGAACTGGAACTCGTAGCTCGCCTTCGGCAGGCCGTCGCGGACGATCGCCTCCATGCGACCCTGGCCGAAGGCGCCGCGCGCCTGCTTGTTGGCGAGCACTTCGCGCAGCGAGGTCACCTGCGAGGTGAGCTCGGTGAGGTTTTTCTGCGCACCGTCGATCACCGCCAGGCGCTCGTGCAGGTGCCGCAGGCTCTCGACGGTGTGGCGTGTGGTCGCCTCGATCGACTGGCCGACCCGATGGGTCACGGCGTCGAGCCGTTCGCTGACCGCGCGCGCGAGCTCGGCCTGGCGCCCCGACAGGACCTCGCCCATCGTGAGCACGCGTCCGCCCGTCTCGGCCTGGATGCGCGCGAGCTCGCCGATCCGCTCCTCGATCTCCTGCGCCGCCGCCTCGCGCCCGGCCGCCTCGACCGCGCGCGCGCGCATCGACCGGACGAGCAGGACAGCTACCGCGATCATCGCGGCGAGGATGAGGCCGATCAGTGCCGCAAGCAGCGCCCCAAGCGTCGGGGCGAACTCGCCGACCACGAACAGAGGCTGGTCCATGCGCCACGTTTAGCCTGATTCGTGCGATCGGTACGAACGAAAAGGGAACGAGGCCCGATTTGACCCGTTTCGGCCAAGCCCCTAAATCGCGCGCATGGCCATCCGTCCGATCCTCATCCTTCCCGACCCCCGACTGCGCCTCGTCTCCGAGCCGGTGAAGAGCATCGACGGCGAGGTCCAGAAGCTCGTCGACGACATGTTCGAGACCATGTACGACGCGCCCGGCGTCGGCCTCGCGGCGATCCAGGTGGGGGTCCCGAAACGGGTGGTCACGGCCGACCTCGCCAAGAAGGACGAGCCGCGCAGCCCCCAGGTCTTCATCAATCCCGAGGTCGTGAGCCGCTCGGAGGAGCTTTCGACCTACGAGGAAGGCTGCCTTTCAATCCCCGAGATCCATGAGGACGTCGAACGCCCGGCGCAGGTGCGCGTGCGCTATCTCGACCGCGACGGCAAGCCGCATGAGGTCGAGGCCGAAGGCTTGCTCGCGACCTGCCTGCAGCACGAGATCGACCACCTCAACGGCGTGCTGTTCATCGACCATGTGTCGAAGCTCAAGCGCGACCGCATCGTCAAGAAGTTCACCAAGGCGGCGAAACGCGCCGCGGCCGGCTAGAGCGTGATCGGAAACACAACTCGTCATTGCCGGGCTTGACCCGGCAATCCATCCCCTTGAGAAGACTTTTGCCAAGATGATGGATGCCCGGGTCAAGCCCGGGCATGACGATTCCGTCGGACGATCACGCACTAATTGGTTTGCATTTCCCGTCCCGGCGCGAGACCGGGTGGCGGTGGACCAGATGGCTCTTCGCCTCATCTTCATGGGCACGCCCGATTTCGCGGTCCCGACGCTGATCGAGATCATCGGGCAGGGCCACGAGGTCGCGGCCGTGTATACGCAGCCGCCGCGGCCGGGCGGGCGCGGCATGGAGCTAAAACCCTCGCCGGTGGAGCGCGAGGCGCGACGCCTCGGCCTCGAGATGCTTACACCCAAGACGCTGCGGGACGGGGATGCGCAAGCGGTTTTTGCCGCGCGCGCGGCCGATGCCGCGGTGGTCGTGGCCTATGGCCTGATCCTGCCCAAGCCGGTGCTGGATGCGCCGCCGCTCGGCTGCTTGAACCTGCACGCGTCGCTGTTGCCGCGCTGGCGCGGCGCGGCGCCGATCAACCGCGCCGTCATGGCGGGCGACGCCGAGACGGGCGTTGCGGTGATGAAGATGGAGGAGGGGCTCGATACGGGCCCGGTGGCGATGGCCGAGCGAGTCCCAATCGCGCCCGACATGACGGCGGGCGAGTTGCACGACGTGCTGGCGCGGCTCGGCGCGGATCTGATGGGCCGCGCGCTCGGGGGACTGGAACGCGGCGCGCTTCGCTTCACGCCGCAGCCGGCGGCCGGCGCCACCTATGCGCCCAAGATCGACAAGGCCGAAACGCGCATCGATTGGACGCGGCCGTGGAAAGCCGTGCACGATCACTGCCGTGGGCTTTCGCCGGTCCCCGGCGCCTGGTTCGCGCTCGCCGGCGAGGACGGCGAGGCGGTCCGCGTGAAAGTGCTGCGATCCGCGCGTGGCGAAGGCGAGGGTGCCCCGGGAACGGTGCTCGATGATACGGGCACGATCGCGTGCGGGGCCGGCGCGGTGCGGCTCATTGACGTGCAGCGCGCGGGACGGCGGCCGATGAGCGCGCAAGAGTTTTTGCGCGGGACCAAGGTCTCCGCCGGCACGCGGCTGCCGTGAGCTGGCCATGCCGCGCTACCGGATCACGATCGAGTATGACGGCACGCCGTTCGTCGGCTGGCAGGTGCAGGCCGGCGGCCTGTCGGTGCAGGGCGTCGTCACTGGCGCGATTGCCGCGTTCTGCGGCGAGCAGGTCACGCTGCAGGGCGCCGGGCGAACCGATGCCGGCGTGCATGCGCTCGGCCAGGTGGCGCATTTCGATCTTGCCGGCATTCCGGATGCCGACACGGTCCGCGATGCCTTGAACGCCCACCTACGGCCGCATCCGATCGCGATTGTGCGCGCGGAACTGGTTGCCGACGACTTCGATGCGCGATTTTCGGCCAAACGGCGGCACTACCTCTACCGCATCGTCAACCGGCGCGCGGATCTGACCGTCGAGCGCGGGCGCGCCTGGCGCATCGCGCGCACGCTCGATGCCGACGCGATGCACGCGGCGGCGCAACGGCTCGTCGGCCGGCACGATTTCACCACCTTTCGGGCCGCTGAGTGCCAAGCCAAGACGCCGGTCAAGACGCTCGATCGCCTCGACGTCGAACGCCGGGGCGACTTGGTCGAGATCCGGGCTTCGGCGCGCTCGTTCCTTCACCATCAGGTCCGCTCGATGGTCGGCTCGCTGGCATGGGTCGGCGAGGGCAAGTGGAGCGCCGATGATCTCGGTGCCGCGCTCGCCGCCCGCGATCGCGCGGCCTGCGGCCAGGTCGCGCCAGCGGAGGGCCTCTACCTCGTCGGCGTGGACTACTGAACCCGCCCGGGGGCTGCCGGGGGCGGCGTACCGTTGCCGGCAAGGCGGATCGGCCTTATGTGAGGGGCATGCCTGGACACGACATTCCGGCCGGCCTCACGCCGGCCCGAGTCCCTGGACCGCGCCTGCTGGTGCCGATCGCGGCGGCGGCGGGCGTCGTGCTCGCGGCCACGCTGGTCCTATGGGCGCGCTATGGCGGTGCGGTCTTCTACGAGATGATCGCTGCAAGCATCGCGTTTTGCTTTTGAGGCTTCGGGACTGAGGGTCGATCGATGACGGCGCGGGCGACCCAGTTGCTTGTCGTGGCGGCGGCCTTCGCGGTCGGGATTGCCAGCGTGCTGGCCATTGTCCTCGTGGTCGCGGGCAGCATGCGGGCGCCGGTGGCCACGGCCGTCTCCGCGGTCGGCGGCCCATTCCGGCTCGTCGATCAGAGCGGGAAAACGGTGACCGACGAAGACCTGAGAGGTCGGCCGTTCCTGGTTTTCTTCGGTTTCACCCATTGCCCGGATATATGCCCGACCACGCTGTTCGAAGTCTCCGAGGTGTTGCGCCAACTCGGTCCGGACGCCGACGGGGCGCGCGCGCTGTTCGTCACCGTGGACCCGGAGCGCGACACGCCGGAAAAGCTCAAGGATTACCTTTCGAGCTTCGACCCGCATTTGATCGGGTTGACCGGCGCGCCCGACGCGGTCGAGCGCGTGCTCAAGGCCTATCGGGTTTACTCCAAGAAAGTACCGACCGAGGGCGGCGGCTACACGATGGATCACACCGCCTTGGTCTATCTGATGGATAAGCAGGGACGGTTCGTCGCGCCGTTCAATCTCAAGCAGGGACCTGCGGAGGCCGCCGCGAACCTGCGCCGCCATCTCTGACAGGTTGTTCCGGGGACGCCCGCCGGTCCAACAGGTGGGACGCAAGGCGCCGTCATGCGCTCAGGTTCGATTGGTGACCGGCATCGTTGGAGTCCGCACCCATTCGAGCACCGCGATGCGGTACGCGGTCGCAAGGGGCACCGGTGTCGGCGTTCTCGCAAAAAATGTTTCGATCGCGTTGGGCGCGACCGTTCGTCGCGTGCGACCTGCGCGTGAAGTCTCACCTCGATCTGTGGCTTACCTGTCACCCCGAGCTCAAGCGATCCGACAAGCACATGGTTGTGGTGCTGGTCGAGTGACGCAAAAGCGCATCGTCAATCCGAGCGTATGTGCCTTGCTTGAAGGATCACGTCATCCATCCGAACGACGTGATCGCCGCGATGGCGAGTGTGGCGCGCGGCATGGCGGTCGCCGCTACGCGGCAACCATGCGTAGCGGAGTGCGTCGAACCAGACGGTAAGGTTCGCGTGCCGACCGCAGTTGTGGCGCCGACCAGAGTTTGCCAAGCTGTTCAATGACGGCGCGGTTTTCACCGCGCGGGAAGCTGCGCCTGCGGCAATGGCAATAAGGGGTATCTCCATGAAAAAAGGATCGCCAGTCGGAGCACGACGGATCGAGCCCCACGACATCGAGGTCGGGCGCCGCATCCGCATTCGCAGGCTCGAGCGCCAGATGTCGCAAACGGAGCTTGCCGTGCAACTCGGCGTGACCTTCCAGCAGGTGCAAAAATACGAGAAGGGTGTCAACCGCGTCGGAGCGGCCCGGCTTCAACGCATCGCCGACGCCTTGGAGGTCCCGATCTCTTTCTTTTTCAGCGTGCCTGAGCGGGGTTCGCAGCGAGAGGCGGTCATGCCGTTCCTGGAGTCTCCGCACGCGGTCAGGCTGATGCGGGCGTTTGCCCGCATCTCCGATCCGGCGGTTCAGAAGTCCGTTCTGGATCTGGTCGAGCGAATTGCGCGCCTCGACTAGCGTCCCACCGGGAGGAACCAGGTCCTCCGCTCGCACCAGCCGCTCGTCTTGCCGTTTGCTCCGCTGCCGCACCTGACGCGGTGGGCGTCACTTTTGCGCCGTCGTTTTCGCTATAAGCCGATTATTGGATGGTTGACCTGCAATCCGGACCCAACCGAGCGACTCCCGGAATTCGCACGAATGCGAGATCGGTTTTGCCCTCTCCTGCACAACGGGTGATCTTGCCTACCGCGATGGTCGCCGCATTGCTGGCGGCCGCCGTCTCGACCCTTGCGGCGCAGCCGGCCCCGCCTTCCGCGACTCAAAACGCGCCTGCGGTGACGGTGCCGGGTTTCTGGGACCCGAAGCGCCGGCTGGACCGCCCGGCCCTGCTGCCGACCGTCGTCATCCGGTTTCTCACCGAGACCGATTACCCCCCGTTCAATTACGCCGGTTCGGACGGCGGTCCGGCGGGTCTCAACATCGATCTCGCCCGCATGATCTGCGAAGAGCTCAAGGTCGCATGCACGGTGCAGGCGCGGCGGTTCGATACTTTGCTCGCGGCGCTCGCGGAGAACCGCGGCGATGCGGTGATCGCCTCGATCGCCGCCACGCCGGAGGCGCGGCGGCGCGCGGATTTCACCGATCCGTACTACCGCGCGGCGGCCCGCTTCGTGGCGCGGCGGGACAGCGATATCCAGGAGGTCCTGCCGGAACAACTCGACGCCAAAAAGGTCGGCGTGGCCGCGGGTACCGCCCACGAGGCGTATCTGCGGACCTTCTTTACCGAGGCGGACGTGCGGCCTTACCCAAGCCCGGAGGCCACGCGCCAGGCGTTGCGCGCGGGCGAAGTCGACCTTTTGTTCGGAGACGGGGTCCAGCTGGCCTTTTGGCTCAACGGCAGCGATTCCGGCGGCTGTTGCGCCTTCCGCGGCGGGCCCTTCATCGAAAGCCGCTATTTCGGCGAAGGCATCGGTATTGCGGTGCGGCGGGGCAATGAGACATTGCGGCAGGCCTTGAACTGGGCGCTGTTCCGTCTCTGGGAAACCGGCCAGTTCACCGATCTGTGGCTGCGGTATTTTCCGGTGAGCCCGTTTTGAGCGTTGCGGGCATCGAGCACGCGTCAATTTGACCGGCCGGGCAACGATTTCTAGGGTGCGGGCCGGGAGAATTCCATGGCGACCCCGGACGTTCCAGCTGCCGCGACGCTGCGCGGGATTGCCGAGCAGTCCTCCGCCTGGCCATTCGAGGAGGCGCGCAAGATCGTCGCGCGGCTCAAGAAAAAGCCGAAGGACGAGGTGATCTTCGAGACCGGCTACGGCCCCTCGGGCCTGCCGCACATCGGGACGTTCGGCGAGGTCGCGCGCACCACGATGGTCCGCCACGCGTTCCGGGTGCTGACCGACGACAAGGTCAAGACGCGGCTGATTGCGTTCTCGGACGACATGGATGGGCTTCGCAAGGTTCCGGACAACGTCCCGAACAAGGACATGCTGGCGGCGCATCTCGGCAAGCCGCTGACGCGGGTGCCCGATCCATTCTCCAACGAGTACCCGTCCTTTGGGGCTGCCAACAACGCGCGGCTGCGTCGCTTCCTCGACCAGTTCGGCTTCGACTACGAGTTCGTGAGCTCGACGGACTACTACGCCTCCGGCCGCTTCGACGCGACGCTGCTGAGCATGCTGGAGGGCTACGACCGGGTGATGGAGGTCATCCTGCCGACGCTCGGTCCGGAGCGGCGGGCGACCTACTCGCCGTTCCTGCCGATCAGTCCGCGCACCGGCATCGTGCTGCAGGTGCCGATGATCGCGCGCAACGCCGCAAAGGGAACGGTGGTCTACGTCGATCCCGACACCGGCGAGGAGGTGGAGACGGCGGTGACCGGCGGTCGCGTCAAATCGCAATGGAAGGCCGACTGGGCGATGCGATGGGTCGCGCTCGGCGTCGACTATGAGATGGCCGGCAAGGACTTGATCGATTCCGTCAGGCTTTCCGGCGAGATCTGCCGGATACTTGGCGGAGCTCCGCCGGAGGGCTTCACCTACGAGCTCTTTCTCGACGAGGGCGGACAGAAAATCTCCAAGTCCAAGGGCAACGGCCTCACCATCGACGAGTGGCTGCGTTACGCCAGCCCGGAATCGCTTTCGCTGTTCATGTACCGCGAGCCGAGGGCCGCCAAGCGACTCTATTTCGACGTCATCCCGCGCCACGTCGACGAGTACCAGCAATTGCTCGACGGGTTTCGGCGCCAGGACGCCAAGCAGCGTCTCAGCAATCCGGTCTGGCACATCCATGCGGGCGATCCGCCGGAAGCGAGTGTGCCGATCTCATTCTCGATGCTGCTCAATCTGGTCTCGGCATCGAATGCCGAGAACGCCGAGACGCTGTGGGGCTTCATCGGACGCTACTGGCCGGGCGTAACGCGGGCGACGCATCCGAACCTCGACGCGCTCGTAACCTACGCGATCCACTATTTCCGCGACTTCGTGCTGCCGACGAAAAAGTTCCGCGAGCCGAGCGACACCGAGCGGGCAGCCTTGATGGACCTACGCGACGCGCTTTCGCAGCTTCCTGCCGATGCCCCCGCGGAGACCATCCAGGACGTGATCTACGAAATCGGACGGCGCGACCCGTTCCTCGACAAGACCGGCAAGATCAAGACCAAGGACGGCAAGCCGGGCGTGTCGCTCGACTGGTTCAACATGCTCTATCAGGTGCTGCTGGGCCAGGAGAAAGGCCCGCGCTTCGGCTCCTTCGTCGCGGTCTACGGCGTGCAGAACACCATCGACATGATCGACGGCGCGCTCGCTCGCTCGGCTTGAGGACGGCGGTCACCGCCACAGTCACAGCGGATCGTCGTCCAACGGGTCGGGCACGCCGGCCATACCTTCAGCGATGCGTCCTAATCCATGTACCCGTGCCGCCGGTTCACGCCAGGATGAGACAAGCTCCATCGCGGCGTCGACGCGACCCGCTTTGGCGAGATATCTAAGATTGATCGTGCAGGTGCGTATTGAAGGGTGAGGATTGACCTCCCGGTTGAGCGTGCAGGCGTGTCGGACCAAGTTCTCGTTGCCGAAATGGGCGGCATATTTCGCGACCGAATTAGCCGCGAGATAGAACGACCACTCTTTGGCGTTCCCACTCACCGGATAGGTTGACAAGTCCCGCAGCCGGTATGAATTCGCGCCGGTAGATTCGAGCCGGTCCGGCAACGGTCGAAACCACGTTTGCAGAACGCGAACTGCAGAGCCTCGAATGCGCTCCAGCGTCTTGAACGCCGAGACGAAATCACCGCGCCTGGCCTGCCCGCTCACGATGCTTCTCAGTACGAGGGCATCATCGATCGGCTGCTCGTCCAAGAACGCGAACGCCTCGCTATCGAGCCCAGCCCAGGCCAGCGTCTCAACCAATTTGGATCGAGGCACAATCCAGCGTGCGGCTGCCGCCGTGAGGTTCGCCCGAGGGTCCCACCGTGCCGAAGGTATTTCAGGTGGGCGCGGCGGCGGAAGCTCGTATTCCAACGGCACTGCGAAACGCTGGAGTCGTCGTAGGGTTTCGACGGCATCGTCCCGGTTGCCGCTAGCCAATTGAACGCGCGCGACGTCGACGGGAAGTGGTTGTCGGGGATCCAAATCGGCTGCCTCCATTGCGATGATCGAGGCGTCGCGCAGAAGTCTCTTTCCGTCATCGGCGGCTCCAAGCTTCAACAATTCGCGAGCCAGGAGAAACCTTGATGCACTCGGAATAGCCTCCAGGTCGCGCAGAATGGCGAGACCTGCAGATCGCTGTTCGGCCGCGGCTTGTGCCTGGGCTATCTTTGCGGCCATCGCAATCTGCCATTCACCGCTTTTCCAATCGGTCGTCGCGTATCGACGCAAGGCCGCCGAAAAGTCGGTTGCTTCCAAATCCCAATGTAGAAACAGGGATTGGAGAAAGGGCTCATTGCTTAGGCAGTAATAGCCATGGGGCACAAATTCGCAGCCCTGAAGAATCTCTCTTGCTCTTGGCGTGTCGCCGTCGAGAAAGGCGCGTTGGGCCTCGGCCATGCGCCGAGTATTGCGTGCCTCCGCGTCCCGTTTGTCGACGTTCGGGAAGCGCGCACGATCGAGACTCTCCCATGCGCTAAACGCATCGGCGGCGTAGCGGCCGAAGGCAGCGTCTTGGCCCGTGCTGCGGATGAAGCGCGCGACCTGTCGCCGCAGGACGATGCGTGCCTCCTCGGTCGTCGCCCTCTCGGCCTCTTCCTTCGCCGTCGCGAGGACGGAAACGACCGTGACATCCGCGTGACCAGTTTGGGCGTTGGCGGAGACCGCCGAGGCAAGGGTCAGCGCGGCAGCAACGAAAAGGCATGGCAAAGATAGCGGCATCTGACGGCGCGACCCGTTCCTCGACAAGACCGGCAAGATCAAGACCAAGGACGGCAAGCCGGGCGTGTCGCTCGACTGGTTCAACATGCTCTATCAGGTGCTGCTGGGCCAGGAGAAAGGCCCGCGCTTCGGGTCCTTCGTCGCGGTCTACGGCGTGCAGAACACCATCGACATGATCGACGGCGCGCTCGCGCGCTCGGCTTGAAAGCTTGATCCCGAAAAGTTGCAGACTTTTCGGACGAGATCATGCGACCTTCAACAGTTAGCTAGCACGGCCCGTTCCATCCGAAGCGATACTGTCAGCCGCGCCGACGCCTCGCGCGATTGGATGAATGCCTCTCCAGGCACTTTGGACCGGGGCCGCGCATGTAGTGCCGCTCCGGGCGATAGCGCCCCGTCAACATCTTCACGAGCATGCGATAGATCGTCAGAACAAGCATCACTGAACTCCCCTCGTGCTGGTCGACTTGGACCGGCCAGCATGAACGGAGACGACCTGGGATACCTGAAGGAGATTGTGCGGCCGCAATATGGAATCTCGGGCGCGAATTCTGGACGTGATAGCTGGTATCGCGACCATTTTTCGAGACGCGGCGCTCACGCGACGCTCCTTCAGGATGAGGTTCGAGAGCGCGGCTTGCTGCAGCCCTCATCCTGAAAGTCTGGCCGAAATGGAATCCAATGGAGTCAGTGCCCTCCGAACGCCCTCATGCTGAGGTGCTTTCCCGGCCGAAGCCCGGGAAAGCCTCGAAGCACGCACCGCGGCGCCGTTGACGACTTCTGGAGCATCCTTCGAGACGCGGTCCTTCGGACCGCTCCTCAGGATGAGGGATTAGTTTCCGGTCAGACTCTGAGGAGCCGCCGAAGGCGGCGTCTCGAAGGATGGCCGCGACCGGCGGAAGTGAAGCCAAGGACAGGCAAGCACGGGCCGAGACCGGCGCCGTGCTCAGGCGCGCGCGCGTTCGCCGCGGCGCGCGCCCAGCTCGACGGCGCGGTCCGGGATCGTGATCCGGAACGTCGCCCCGATGGTTCCTTCGACCAGCCGGATGTCGCCGCTGTGCCCGCGCACCAGTTCGGCGGCGATCGCCAGGCCGAGGCCGGTGCCGCCCGCGCGCGTGGATGCATGGAAGGCCTCGAACAGGTGCGCGCGCGCCTTGTCCGAGATGCCCGGCCCAGTGTCCGAGACCTCGATGACGACAACCGCGCCTTCGCGTCGGCCGGTGACGCGTACCTGATCGCGGGCGGTATCGTTTGGCGCCCGGCTCTCGAGCACCTGCACCGCATTGCGGCCGAGATTCACCAGCACGCGGAACAGATGGTCCTGATCGGCATCGACGCGCAGGCCGCGCTCGACCGCGCTGATCCAGAGGATCGAGGAGTCGGGCCCGAGGCCGAGCGTCTCCCTGACCTCCTCGACCAGCGGCTCGAACGCAACCGTCCTGCGCTCCGGCGGACGCTCCTGCGCGCGGCCGTAGGACAAGGTCGATTGGCAGAAGTGGATCGCGCGCTCGAGCGCATGCATCAGCTTCGGCGCGAACCGCTGCACTTGCGGGTCCGGCAGACTCGCGAGGCGGTCGGAGAACAGCTGCGCGGACGCCAGCAGGTTGCGAAGGTCGTGATTGATCTTCGATACCGCAAGACCCAACGCGGCGAGCCGGCTTTTCTGATGCAGCATCGAGGCGATATCGGTCTGCATGGCGGCGAGCTCGCGCTGGGCAATGCCGAGCTCATCGCCGCGTGCCGAAGCCACCGTGATGCGGCTCGGGTTCTCCGGCTCCTGCCGGAACGCCACCATCTCGGCCGTGATCCGCCGCATCGGCCGCACGAACAGATAGTGCAGGGAGAGGTAGACGAGCGCGGCGGTCACGGCGGAGATGAACAGCGACAGAAGTAGAACGTTGCGCCGAAAAACGCAGCATCGCGTCACGCAGCGGCGCTTCGTTCAGGACGATCTCCACGAACTCGCCGCCCCTGGGCGCCGCGCCGACGACGCGCATGATATCGTCGTCGTTGCACAGCAGCGCTTCGAAGGCATCGATGACGGCCGTATACCAGGGCATGTTGCGCATATCGATGTCGTGCTGAACGGGCGGCAGCGTGTCGGAGATTGCCAGCAGCCGGCGCTGGTCGCCCATTTTCATCGCCACAGCCTTGGCGCCGATGCTGGAGAGAAGCTGTCGCGTCAGGCTCTCGGGCACCATGCCGGACGGGGCGGCATCCAGCACCAGCGCGGCCGTGCGCGCGGCCGCCAGCCGGTCGTTGAGCCAGTTCAGCCGGAAATTGGCGATCGACGGCACATAGACCAGCACTTCGGTGATCATGACGAACAGGATGGTCAGCACCAGGAGCTTGCCGGACAGCCCGAACCGTGGCCGCCGCGGCGGATCCGAGCCCTGTTGGAGTGGCGCTTCAGCGGTCATCTCAGAATGCCGGTTTCCACACTGTGCCCGCGTTCAACCCAAGCGACGCAACCAAAAGAGGAGGCGCCGTAGCCAGGGGTTGGCCAAGCCGGGGGTGTAATAGCTGATTGCGGCGCGTTTCCCAACCTCGGCAAGGGTCGGATACGGGATCACGACACCCACTAGGGCCCCCACCTTCAGGCCGCGGGCAATGGCCAGCGTCCAGGTCGTGATCAGTTCGCCGGCCTGGGCGCCCACAATGGTCGCACCCAGAATGCGGCCGCGCCGGTCCGTAACCACCTTGATGTGTCCGCGCGTCTCCCGCTCGGCCTGGGCGCGGTCGTTCTCCTGATAGGGCCAGCGCAGAACCCGGATCGTGCCATGCCGTTGCCGGGCGTCCTGCTCGCGCAGTCCGACATGGGCGAGCTCGGGGTCCGTGAACGTGGCCCACGGGATCACGCCCTTGGTGGCGTCCACAGGCAGGCGGAACAGCGCGTTCCGGATCACGAGGCCGGCGTGATAATTGGCGACGTGGGTGAACTGCGGCCCGCCGTCCACGACGTCGCCGATGGCATACACCCGCCCGTTGGTGGTGCGCAGCCGCTTGTCGACCTTGATTCCGGACCTCGCATACACAATCCCGGCCGCCTCGAGGCCGAGATCGGCGACGTTGGCGCGCCGTCCCGTCGCGACCAGGAGATGGGAGCCTTCGAGCACCTCGTCGCCGCCGCCGCTGCCGCCGAGCATGACGCGGACCTTGCCGGGCGTGCCCTCCACCCGCGCGATCTTGACGCCCGACCGGATCACGACGCCTTCCCGCGCGAGCTGATCGAGCACGATTGCGGCGCATTCGGGGTCGTCCTTGGCGAGCGGGGTCGCCGCCTCCAGCACCGTGACGGCGGAACCGAGGCGGCGATGCGCCTGCGCCATTTCCAGGCCGATCGGCCCGGCGCCGATGATGATCAGGCGGCGAGGGCCTTCGGTGAGATCGAAGATCGTCTCGTTGGTCAGGTACGGGACCTGATCAAGCCCCGGGATCGGCGGAACGGCGGCCGTCGACCCGGTCGCGATCACGAAGCGCCGCGCCCTGATCTCGAAGCGCTCGCCGACGACCACCGTGCGCTGATCCTTGAAGCGCGCGTCGCCCTCGATCACCTGCACGCCAAGTCCGGTGAACCGCTCCTTCGAGTCGTTGGGCGCGATCGCGGCGATGACGTCGTGGACGTGCGCATGCACGGCGGCGAAATCGACAGCGGCGGGCGGCACGTTCACGCCGAAGCGCGGAGTGGTCTCCAAGGCGTGTGCGCGCTTCCCCGCCGCAAGCAGCGCCTTCGATGGGACGCACCCGTAGTTGAGGCAGTCGCCACCCATCTTGCCGCGTTCGATGAGCACGACGGGGACGCCGAAGGCTGCCGCCGCGGCCGCAACCGACAAGCCGCCTGAGCCCGCGCCGATCACGCAGATGTCGGGGGTGAGCTGCTCGACCATCTGGGTGTTGAGGAGTCCGCTTGGCCCGGCGCTACCGGCTCGATGAAGCCGGGGCCACGCTGCGCGAACGCCAGCGTCGGACGAGCGTCGGGACAAGCGCCAGGATTCCGAGCGCGGTCAGGGCGATCACGAGCTGCGGTGTCACGGCCGCCTTGAGATCGAAATCGAGCCGGCAATCGGAATGCCCGGCGGCAAGGCAGGCGCGGTAGGCGGATTCCTGCGCCGCAAGGAGACTGTCCAGGCCGGAGCCGACGAACGCAAAGGCGAACGTCGCCGGAATGATGCCGAGCGCAGTCGCCAGGACAAAGGTGCCAAGCCTGACGCCGAGTAGCGCGGGTGCCAGATTGACCAGCCAGAAGGGGAATACCGGCACCAGGCGCAGGAACAAGAGATAGCTGAACGCGTCGGCCTTGAAACCATCGGAGAGCTTGGCCAGGCGCGGTCCGGCCTTGCGCTGCACATAGTCGTAAAGTGCGCTGCGCGCGATCAGGAAGATGATGGTGGCGCCGATGGTCGCGCCGGCCGCAGCCACAAGCCCGCCCGCAAGCCACCCGAACAGGATGCCGGCAGTGACGGTGAGGAACACCGCGCCGGGAATCGACAGGGCAACCGCGGCGACGTAGAGCGCGAGGAATGCTGCGAGCGCGGCGAGGAGGTGGCTCTCAATGAAGGCGTCCAAGGCGGCGCGGTGCCTTACCAGGGCCTCGAGGGAAAGCTCCCGATGCCAGCCCATGGCAATGATCGAGGTGGCCAGGAGGACGATGGCCGCGAGGGGGACGAGCTTGGCCATGGACAAACGCCCGGCGGTAGCCGGGTCGCGTCCCGTCGTCGTCACCTCGTGCTGGGCCATGGTCGAGCTTTTGTCCGTGCGCTACGGCGCAATCGCCGGCACTCACAAGCTATATACGACTTGGCCGTTGACGTGCCATTCACCTGCGTTTGACCGACTGGGCCGCCGTTGTTCGCGGTTACGTGATCGTCAAGGCCGGCACCGCCTGCGACCACCTGGTCGCATTGACTTCGCGCGCCCGGCCCCCTTATAAGCCCGGCAACTTACGTAGCGTCGGCGGCTCCGATGAAGCGTGGCTTTTCGCTTCGGCGAATAGCGGCGTGGCTCATTGACTTGGCAACACCCGCGGCAGGCGGAGAACGATCGTGAAGCGGACCTACCAACCGAGCAAGCTCGTGCGCAAGCGGCGCCACGGCTTTCGTGCCCGCATGGCGACCAAAGGCGGCCGCCGGGTGGTCGCTGCCCGCCGGGCGCAAGGGCGCAAGCGGCTCAGCGCCTGATTCCTCCTGTCGGGGCCGGCCCCGGTCGCATGGAAAGGTTGCGGCAACGGGCGGATTTCCTTGCTGCCGCCGCGGGGCCCAGGGTTCCGGCCGCGGCTTTCGTGCTGCAGGCGCGTCGTCGCGATGACGATGGTCCGGCACGGTTCGGATTCACGGTGTCGCGCAAGGTTGGTACCGCGGTCGAGCGCAATCGTGCTCGCCGACGGCTCAAGGAAATGGTGAGATTGACAACCATGGAACGCGTCAAGCCGGGGCACGACTATGTGCTGGTCGCCCGCCGGGCGGCGCTCACCCGACCGTTCGCGCAAATGGTCGAGGATCTCGACGGCGCGCTGCGCCGCGTGGGCGCGAGGCAGGACGGCGGGAAACGACCGGCCGCGGCCGGCGGCGGCGCCGATGAGGTTTTGCGATGACCGATCAGAAGAACACCCTGATCGCCATCGCCCTGTCGGCGCTGGTGCTGATCGTGTGGCAGTACTTTTTCGGCTTGCCGCAGATGGAGAAGCAGCGGCAGGCGCAGCAGGCCCCGCAACAGCAGGCTCAACCGGTGCCGTCGCCCGATGGCCGGCCGCAGACGCCGAGCACGGCGCCGCAAGCCCCGGGCCAGCAGCCCGCCGCCGCGCCGGGGCAGCCGCTCACGCGCGAAGGGGCGCTGCGAGCCTCGCCGCGGGTCACGGTCGATACGCCGCAGGTGAGGGGTTCGATCGCGCTCAAGGGCGGACGCATCGACGATCTGTCGCTGGTCAAATATCGCGAGACCGTGGATCCGAAGTCGCCGGCGATCGTGCTGCTCGCCCCGTCCGGCAGCGCGGCCCCCTTCTATGCGGAATTCGGCTGGGTTGCTGGCGCCGGCGACCCCGTGAAGGTCCCCGGAACCGATACGGTCTGGCGGCAGGAGGGCGCGGGCACGCTCGGCATCGGCCGTCCGATCACGCTCGTGTGGGACAACGAGGAAGGCGTTACGTTCCGCCGGACGATCGCGGTCGATGACAAGTATCTGTTCACGGTCCGGGACGAGGTGGCGAACCGCAGCGCCGCGCCCGTTGCCCTGCATCCTTACGCGCTGCTTTCGCGCCACGGCACGCCGAAGACGGAAGGCTTCTATATCCTGCATGAGGGCCTCATCGGCGTCCTGAACGACAAGCTCGAGGAGGTCAGTTACAGCGACATCGAGAAGAAGAAGGCGATCAGTTACGACACCAAGAACGCTTGGCTTGGCATCACCGACAAGTACTGGGCCGCGACACTGCTGCCGGACACCGCGGCGCAGTTGAAGGCGCGCTTCACGTCCGGAACGCTGGGCGCGACCAAGACCTACCAGACCGACTATCTGCTCGATCCGCAGACCATCGCGCCGGGCGCGACCGGCGGGGCCAACGCGCGGCTGTTCGCCGGCGCCAAGGAAGTGGCGGTGGTCGACGCTTACGAGAAGCAGCTCGGCTTGAACAAGTTCGAGCTGCTGATCGACTGGGGCTGGTTCCACTTCATCACCAAGCCGATGTTCCTGTTGATCGACTATTTCTTCCGGCTGGTGGGTAATTTCGGCGTCGCGATCCTGATCGTCACCGTGATCATCAAGATCGTGTTCTTCCCGCTCGCCAACAAGTCCTACGCCTCGATGGCCAAGATGAAGGCGGTGCAGCCGGAGATGATGGCGATCCGCGACCGCTACGCCGACGACAAGGTGAAGCAGCAGCAGGCGATGATGGAGCTCTACAAGAAGGAGAAGATCAATCCGCTCGCCGGCTGCCTGCCGATCGTGATCCAGGTGCCGGTATTCTTCGCGCTCTACAAGGTGCTGTTCGTCACCATCGAGATGCGGCACGCGCCGTTCTTCGGTTGGATCAAGGACCTCTCGGCGCCCGATCCGACCAACCTGTTCAACCTGTTCGGCCTCATCCCGTTCGACCCGACGGTGCTGCCGGTGATCGGGCCGTTCCTGCACCTCGGGGTGTGGCCGATCATCATGGGCATCACGATGTGGGTGCAGATGAAGATGAACCCGCAGCCGCCCGACCCGACGCAGAAGATGATCTTCGACTGGATGCCGCTGATCTTCACCTTCATGCTGGCGAGCTTCGCGGCCGGGCTGGTGATCTACTGGGCCTGGAACAACACCCTCTCGGTGCTGCAGCAGGGTTTCATCATGCGCAAGCACGGCGCCAAGATCGAGCTGTTCGACAATCTGAAGGGCTGTTCGCCGAAGGGCAAGAAGGCGAGTGGTTGATATCGCCGACGTGGCGATTGGGCGAGGCCGAGCACTGGCGCTGTGCCGGACAGCGACGCTGATGGCCACTGCCGCATGACGACCGATTTCACCGCGGATGAAATCGAAACCGGCCGGCGGCTGTTCGCCGGCGACTGGGATTTCGTGTCGGCGGCAAGCTCGATCGCGTCGCTGCCGCGCGCCCAAGGGATCGAGATCGCCGTTCGCGGGGCGCTCGAACGTCGGCAAGTCGAGCCTGATCAACGCGCTCACCGGCCGCAAGGCGCTCGCCCGCACGTCGCACACGCCCGGGCGCACGCAGGAGCTGATCTATTTCGGCCGCGACGGCGCGCTCACCCTCGTCGACATGCCGGGCTACGGCTTTGCCCGGGCGCCGAAGGGCAAGATCAAGGCGTGGACCGCTCTGATCCACGCGCTATTTGCGTGGCCGCGCCAACCTCGCCCGCGTCGTACGTGCTGATCGACGCGCGCCACGGGCTGAAGGCGGCCGACGAGCCGGTGCTCGACATGCTGGATGAGACGGCGGTCAGCTACGCGATCGTGCTCACCAAGGCCGACCAGGTGAAGCCGGCCGAGCTTGCCGAGGCAACGGCGGCCATCGCGACCGCGCTCGCCAAACGTCCGGCGGCGTTCCCGGACGTCATCGCCACCTCGGCCCGCACCGGCGGCGGGAATTCCCGATCTGCGCGCCGCGATCGCGCGGCTCGTGCGCGAGCGCGCCGTAGGCTGCAGGTCCGTCGGAGCAGCCACCATCGCATGGCCGCCCGCGTTGATCGCTTACTTGACCACGCCGGCCTCGATCATGAGCGGACGCCATTTGTCCCGCTCGACGACCAGCCGCCGGCCGAGCTCCTCCGGCGTCGAGGTCCTGACCAGATACCCGAGATTCTCCAATTTTGCGGCGACGTCTGGGCTCTTGAGCGCGTCGTTGATCGCCTTGTTGTAAGCCGCAATGACCGCCGGGGACGTGCCGGTCAGGCGCGAAGAAAGCGTTCCAGCCGTTCTCCTCGAATCCTTTGAATCCGAGCTCTGCGTACGTCGGCACGTCCGGGAGCGTCGGCATGCGCTCCGTGCCGGACAGCGCGACGATGCGGAGCGTGCCGGCGCGATGCTGCTCGGCGAAGTCGGCCGTCGCGGCGATTCCGGCCGCGATCTGGCCACCGATCACTGCGGTTGCGATCGGCGCGCCGCCACGGAAGGGCGCCATCACCATCGGCACATTCGCCACTTTCGAAAGCTGGATGCCGTAGAGGTGCGGCAAGCTTCCGGCCGCCGGCACGCCGTAGTTCGCCTTGTCCGGATTGGCCTTGAGCCAGGCGACCAGCGCGGCGAGGTCCTTCGCACCGGTCATGGGCCCGGTGGCGAGCGGCAGCTGGAAGTCGCCCGCGCGCGCGATCGGAGCGAAATCCTTGACGGGGTCGTAGCCGACCTTCTCCTGCACGCGGGTTGAGCACCATGATCGAGACGGTGGCGAGGATGATCTGCGAGCCGTCGGCCGGCACCGTCTTCATATGCTCGGCCCCGATGCGCCCGCCGGCGCCGGTCTTGTTCTCGACGATCACCGAGCGGCCGAAGGTCGCCTGCATCTTGTCGGCGATCAGCCGGGCCATGGCGTCGGACGAGCCGCCGGCAGGAAACGGGCAGATGATGCGGATCGACCCCTCGAACGGCAGCGCCGTTTGCGCCGAGCCGATAGCGGCGCGAGTGTTGCGCCGACCAGGGCGGCAATGCATCCCATCCATGATCGCATGGTGCTCTCCCCTGGTCGGTTTCTACCACTCCCCGAAAAGATAGCCGCGCTCCTTGGCCTTGCCGGTGCGGCGCTCGATCTCGTCATCGCGAGATGGTCACGCGGGTGCGTCGAGCCCCGGAACCAGGCGAACAGCCGCTGCTCCATTTCGGCGCGGACGGTCGTCGTAACCCGGCGCGCGGCCGAGATCGTTCAGCTCGTGCGGATCGGATTCGAGATCGAACAGCTGCGGCGGGAAATCCTCGAACAACACGTACTTCCAGCGCGCGGTGCGCACCATGTAGCCGCGCGCCCGGTCGGGCGGCAGACCGAGCGTGCGGCGCGCGTGGCGCAGCGCAAAGTCGCTGTCGCAGAAGACGGCGTCGCGCCAATCGGGCGGCGTCGCGCCCTCGATCAGCGGTCGCAGCGAGCGCCCTTCGAGCCGATGCGGCTGCCGGCTCGCCGCCGGCCCAGTCGAGAAAGGTCGGCGCAAGATCGATCGACTTCGACGAGCTGCGCGACGCCGTGCGCCGCGCGTCGCGTCGGCCGCGCGCGCGCGGGTCGACGATGATCAGCGGAATGCGCACGATCTCCTCGTGGAACAGGTCCTTCTCGCCCAGCCAATGGTCGCCGAGATAGTCGCCGTGATCGCTGGTCACGACGATGATCGTGTTGTCGGCGAGCCCGCGCTTCTCGAGATGCGCGATCACGCGGCCGACATGATGGTCGAACTGGCTGATCAGGCCCATGTAGGTCGGGATCACGGTCTCGCGCACCTCGTCGCGCGAGAAGTTGACGCTCTCCTCGTGCGCCATGAAGGCGGCGACCACCGGGTGCGGATCGGCGCGCTCGCGCCTCGCTGCGGTTGGCCGCGATCACCTGCTCGCGGCCCGTACATGGCGTGATAGGGCGCCGGCGCGACGTAGGGCCAGTGCGGCTTGATGTAGGAAAGGTGCAGGCACCACGGCCCCGCTCCCGCTTCGTCGATGAAGGCGAGCGCGCGGTCGGTCATGTAGGCGGTTTCGGAGTGCTCCTCCTTCACGCGCGCCGGCCGGCGCGCGTTGCGCATCGACCAGCCGGACAGCACCTCGCCGTTGTCGCCCTCGACCGAATTGGCGAAATCGTGCCAGGGATTGTCGCTGCGGTAGCCGAGCTGGCGCAGCCACGTATTGTAGGCAAGGTTCGGATCGGCCGACTGGTCCGGGATGCAGGCCGTCGTCGCGCTCGTAGGGCTCGAAGCCGCACTGCGCCGCGAGCACGCCGGCGCTCGAGCCCGGATCGATGCCGAGCCGCGCCATCGCCTCGCGATCCGCCGCCATGTGGGTCTTGCCGACGAGCGCGACGCGGTAGCCGAGCGGGCGCAGATAGTCGCCGATCGTCTTCTCGTCGATGCGCAGCGGAAAATTGTTGTAGGTCGCGCCGTGGGTCGACGTTGTAGCGGCCGGTGTAGAACGACATGCGCGAGCCGCCGCACACCGGCGCCTGCACGAAGGCGCGGGTGAAATTCACGCCGCGCGCCGCGAGCGCATCGATCACCGGCGTCTTGATGTGCGGATGCCCGGTGCAGCCGAGGTAGTCCCAGCGCAGCTGGTCGGCCATGATGAAGAGGATGTTGGGCTGCATGCAAGCTCGAGAAACCGAGAAGTCGCCAATCTGTATCCCGTCATGGCCGGGCTTGTCCCGGCCATCCATGTCTTTCTTGCATCTCTTGGGAAGAAGCAAGACGTGGATGCCCGGCACAAGGCCGGGCATAACGGTCTCAGCGGTTCTCAGATAGCGCCGTTCGCGTCGACGATTGAGCCCTTGCCCGGAAGCCGCTAGAACGGCCGCGCCGCATACCGCCCTTTTTCGAGGCCTCTATGACCGTCAGCCCGTTCGACCAAGCGCGCATCCTGTCCGAAGCGCTGCCGCACATGCAGCGCTACGACGAGGAGATCGTGGTGGTGAAATACGGCGGCCACGCCATGGGCGAGGAGCAGGCGGCGCGCGACTTCGCGCGCGACATCGTGCTGCTGGAGCAAACCGCCATCAATCCCGTGGTGGTGCACGGCGGCGGCCCGCAGATCGGCGACATGCTCAACCGGCTCGGCATCAAGTCCGAATTCGCGGCCGGCTTGCGCGTGACCGATGCGGCGGCGATCGAGGTCGTCGAGATGGTGCTCGCCGGTTCGATCAACAAGCAGATCGTCGGCTTCATCAATGCGGCGGGCGGCAAAGCCGTCGGCCTGTGCGGCAAGGACGGCAACATGGTCTTTGCCCGCAAGATCAGCCGCACCGTAATCGATCCGGGATCCAATATCGAGAAAGTGGTCGATCTCGGCTTCGTCGGTGAGCCCGAGAAGGTCGACACCATGGTGCTCGACCAGATGCTCGGCCGCGAGCTGATCCCGGTGCTCGCGCCGCTCGCGACCTCGGCGAACGGCGCGACCTACAACGTCAACGCCGACACCTTCGCGGGCGCGATCGCGGGCGCGCTAAAGGCCAAGCGGCTACTGCTGCTCACCGACGTCCCCGGCGTGCTCGACAAATCGAAGACGCTGATCCCGCAGCTGTCGGTCGACGATGCGCGGCGGCTGATCGCCGACGGCACGATCTCCGGCGGCATGATCCCGAAGGTCGAGACCTGCATCTACGCGCTCGAGCAGGGCGTGGAGGGCGTGGTCATCATGGACGGCAAGGTGCCGCACGCGGTGCTGCTGGAATTGTTCACCGATCACGGCGCCGGCACCCTGATTCATCGGTAAACGACAGGCCACCGCTTCGTACGCGGCGTCATCCCCCGCGAAAGCGACGCGAAAGCGGGGGACCCAGTGATCACTGGACAACGGCGTGGCACCGCCGTGCACACAACGGAGGCCTGCGGTTGCTGGGTCATCCGCTTTCGCGGATGATGGCGGCTGAGGGAGCGGGATGACCGCCGGGAGAGCGGGCGAGGGAGCCAGGCGGCCGCACCTTCCAGCCAAGCTTACGGCGCGCGGGCGTAGCTGAGCCCGGCGTGGTCCTTGGCCGGGTGCGCGCGCAGGCCGTCCTCGTTCGGTTCGGTTCCCCAGCCCGGCCGGTCCGGCATCACCAGATGCCCCTCCTCGATCGCCGGCACGTGGGTGAACAGCTCGTGGTCCCAGGCGATGCGGTCGATGTCGGTCTCCATGATCCGCAAGTTGGGTACCGCGGCAGCGAAATGCGCGTTCATCATGGTCGAGAGGTGGCCGTAGAAATTGTGCGGCGCGACGTTGACCTCGTACGCCTCGGCGGCGGCGGCGATCTTCATCGATTGCCACACGCCGTTCCACGGCGTGTCGACGATCGCGACGTCCATGGCCTGCTCGCGGAAATACGGCAGGAACTCGCGCAAGCCCAAAAGCGTCTCGCAGGACGAGATCGGGTGCGGGCTTTGTCGGCGGATCAATCCAAGCGCCTCCGGGCTGTAGGAGTCGATCTCGACCCAGAACATGTCCAAGTCGGCGATCGCGCGCAGGATCCTCAAATAGCCTTCCGTCTTGGCATTGAAGTTGAGATCGAGCAGCAGGTCGACGTCCGGACCGGCGCCGTCGCGCAGCGCGTCAAGGTGCAGGCGTAGGCTCCGCAAAACCGTCTTGTCGACGTTGAGCTCGGGGTAGAACGGCGACCCGAAGCCCGGCCGCCAGCCCTGCGGCTTGCCGTCGTGGTAGATGAAGATGTTGGTCTTGAGCGCGCCGAAACCCTTCTCCCGCACCTCGCGGCCGATCGCCTTGACGCCGTCGAGGTCGGTGATCGCCGGCTTGTAGTGGCCCGGATGATTGATCCGCCAGGTGGCGCAATGCGACCAGTAGAGGCGGATGCGGTCGCGCACCTTGCCGCCGAGCAGGGCGTAACACGGCACGCCCAGCGCCTTGGCCTTGGCGTCGAGCAGCGCATTCTCGATCGCACCCATGGCTTGCGCCACGACGCCACCGGCGGCCGGCCGTGTCGCGCAATAGAGCTCCGCATAGATGCGCTCGTGATCGCCGACCGGCTTCCCCACGATGCGGCCCGCCAGCTTGTGGATCACGGTGCCGACGCCGGGCGAGCCAAAACCCTCGTCGAACTCGCTCCAGCCGACGATGCCGTCGTCGGTCGCGAGCTTGACGAAGTGGTAGTTCCGCCAGCCGGCGTCGCAGTGCAGCGTCTCTATGCTGCGAACCTTCATCCGTTCCTCCTGTGTCGGTTCGCGCGCCATGAGCGGCCGTTAGCCTATCGCGATACCTCTTGCTCCGTCCGCCCAATCCGCGCAACCGTTGCGGCTGCCGATTCGGAGGATCGCGCTCGAGGGCTCGAGGCGATGACGCAGAAAGCGTGCAGGCGTGTCGGAAAAACGACAGCCGTCGCGGCGGCCGCCGCGATCGTCGTCGGCGCCGGGTCGGCGCGAGCCGATCTGCAGATCTGCAATCGCACCAGCTATGTGCTCAACCTCGCGCTCGGGCTGGAAAGCCAAGGCGCCGCGGCGACCCGCGGCTGGTTCCGCGTCGACCCCGGCCAGTGCCGGACCGTGCTGCAAGGCGCGCTCGAGGCGGAGCAGATCTACGTCCATGCACGTGCGCTGCCGGTCTACGGCGGCTCGCCGCTGCCGCAGGGGGCGCAGGCCGAGCTGTGCGTCGCGGACGGCAACTTCGTGATTGCGGGCGCGCGCAAGTGTCCGTCGGCCGGCCAGTATCTGGCGCGGTTCAGCGCCGTGAAACCGTCCGAAGCCGGCGACGGGCTCACGGCGAACGTCGCCGAGGATGCCGACTATGACGGCGAGCAGGCGCGCCGGGCAGGCATCCAGCGGCTGCTGATGGCGGCCGGCTACGACGCCAGCCCGATCGACGGCATCGACGGCAAGAAGACCGAGACGGCCCTCGCGCAGTTTCTGCGCGATCGCAAGCTGGCGTCGGAGGCGGCCGGCGCCGCAACGATTTTCGATGCGTTGCTGGAAGCGGCGCGGCAGATCGAAAGTGGCGGGTTGACCTGGTGCAACGATACGCCGCACGTCGTGATGGCCGCGCTCGGCGTCGAGGAGAAGGGCGCGGTGGTGACCAAGGGCTGGTATCGCGTGGCGCCCGGGCGTTGCTTCAAGCCCGAGGTCGCCGGCAAACCGCGCCGCCTGTACAGCTTCGCCGAGGCGATCGACGGCGAGGGTCGGGTGCTCAAGCGCGGCGAGGGGGCGCTCGCCTGGGGCGGCACGACGCAGCTGTGCACCCGCACCCTGAAATTCGAGATCGAGGATCACAAGGACTGTGCCGACCGCGGCCTCTCGGCCGCAGGCTTCGCGGTCGTCGAGCTCGGCGGGCGGGCTGGCGCGACCGTGCGGTTCCGGGAATGAGGGACGCCTCGAAGCACGCACTGCGGCGCCGGAGGTGACTTCTGGAGCATTCTTCGAGACGCGCCGCTGCGCGGCGCTCGTCAGGATGAGGGTTGCGGCTTGCTCAGCCCTCATCCTGAGGAGCCGCGCGGAACGCGCGGCGTCTCGAAGGATGGCCGCGGATTGAAACTGACCTTTACCGGTGGCATTTCGGTCTGGCCGGCGGCCGTTGAGGCCGCTAGAACCGCGCCAATGAATAACCCCGCACCCGTTCGTCCCACGCCGCGCGCGTTCGGCCATGTCGAGACCTGGGTCTTCGATCTCGACAACACGCTCTACCCGTATCACCTGAACCTGTGGCAGCAGGTGGACGCGCGCATTCGCGAATACGTCGCCGAATTCCTGAAAGTGGGGCGCGAGGAGGCGTTCCGGCTGCAGAAGGACTATTACAAGCGCTACGGCACCACCATGCGCGGGCTGATGACCGAGCATGGGCTCGATCCCGACGACTTCCTGGAATACGTCCACCAGATCGACCACTCGCCGTTGGAACCGAACCCGGTGCTCGGCGCCGCGATCGAGCAGCTGCCGGGCCGCAAGCTGGTGCTCACCAACGGCACCCGCAAGCATGCCGACGCCGTGATGCGGCGGCTCGCGATCGATCAGCATTTCGAGGACGTCTTCGACATCGTCGCGGCCGAGCTCGAGCCAAAACCCTCGCCGCAGACCTACGATCGGTTCCTCGCCCGGCACGGCGTCGTGCCCGCGCAGGCGGCGATGTTCGAGGATCTGGCGCGCAATCTGGCGGTGCCGCACGCGCTCGGCATGACCACGGTGCTGGTGGTGCCGGAAGGCACGCGCGAGGTGTTCCGTCAGGACTGGGAACTGGAGGGCCGCGACGCGCTCCACGTCGACCACGTGACCGACGACCTCGCCGGCTTCCTCGCCGCGCTCGTGCCACAGCGCGCATAGCGATCACTGGCAATATGTCGGAGAGTTTCACCCCATTTCGCAGAAAGGCCGCCCAATGAGCACCGTTCCGCCTGACGTCGTGAAGGAGCTGGCGCCGACCGGCACGCTGCGGGCGGCGATCAACCTCGGCAACCCGGTGCTGGCGCAGGGCACGCCGGACGCGCCGCGCGGGGTGACGGTCGATCTCGCGCGCGAGCTTGCGCGGCGCGCCGGCGTGCCGCTTGCGCTCGTGCCGTTCGACGCCGCCGGCAAGGTGTTCGAGGCGCTCAAGGCCGGTGCCTGGGACGTCGCGTTCCTGGCGATCGAGCCGGTGCGCGCCGCCGAGATCGCGTTCACGGCGCCGTACGTGATCATCGAGGGCGTCTATCTGGTGCCGAAGGATTCGCCGCTGAAGACGGTCGCCGATGTCGACCGCGCGGGCGTGCGCATCGGCGTCAACCCCAACTCGGCCTACGACCTTTTCCTCACGCGCACGCTCAAGCACGCGCACCTCGTGCGTGGCGAGGACGGTGTCGCGCGCTTCGTCAAGGACAAGCTCGAAGCGGCGGCCGGCGTAAAGCAGCCGATCATGGCGTACGCGAAGACCAATCCGGACGTGCGCGTGATCGACGGCCGTTTCATGGAGATCCGCCAGGCCATGGGCACACCGCGCGGCCGCGACGCGGCCGCCGCCTACTTGCGCGGCTTCGTCGAGGAGATGAAGGCCTCGGGCTTCGTCGCCGGCGCGCTCAAGCGCAGCGGGCAGGCAGATGCCACCGTGGCGCCGGCGGAGGGGTGAAGGCCCGTCATGCGCCGGGCGTGAGCTGCGCGACGAACAGCGCGATGCCGATGCCGGCGATGCCGGCGCCGAGAAGGCGTACCGGCGCGGCGTCACCCCAGGTCGGATGCGCGAACACGCGCACGAGCGTCATGGTGCCGACCGCGATTGTCGCCTGCATCACCGCGAGCCCAGCGAAATAGGCATAGAGCGGCGCGGGTTCTGCGCCGACGATCGATTCGCCGAGCGCGTAGCCGTGCAGCAGGCCGGCGAGGGCGAACAGGCCGAGTGTGGCGGCAGGGGGTAGGACCCGGCGCCAGATCAGGCACGCGCCGAGTACGACCACCGAGAGTGCGACCAAAATCTCGGCGCCCGGCACGGGCGCGCCCCACACCTGCAAGGCGGCGCCGGCGATCACAGCCAGCACGAAGCCGATCGCGAGCGCGGCGCCGGCGCGATAGAGCGCCGCCAGGCAGCCGACCGCGACGACGGCGGCGAGATGATCGAGCCCGATGATCGGGTGCCCGAGCCCGGACAGCACGCCCTGGCCGAACGTCTCCGGCCGCTTGCCCATGACGTGATGGGCGCTCGCCGGATCGGCCGCGAGCGCGAGCAGAAGCGCCGCTGCGGTCGCTGCACAGACAAAATGTCTCGAGCGCATCTTAACCTCCTGATCCGGACAGCCCCGCGTGCGGCGACGAGCTTAGAGCATCTTCAACTCTGATGTCGTCCCGTACCGGGTCCGGCCTTCGGCCGGCCCTAGTGCAGGCTCCAGCGGGGACCCGGTAAACACCGACGGGCAAGGTGGTTACTGGATGCCCGCCTTTCGCGGGCATGACAGGATCGGTAGCGGCTGTGGGCTGGGGAATCGGGCCGGTTGACAGCGCCGGTCGCCTCCGCGACACAACGACCCCTGCAACGAGGGGCCTTTGATGTCGCACTCCGAACTCGCGCGCACGATCGACGATGCCTTCGAGGCCCGCAACGAGATCGGCCCGGGAACCAAGGGGCCGGTGCGCGAGGCGGTCGACGCCGCGCTCGACCTGCTCGACCGCGGCGAGGCGCGCGTCGCCGAGAGAGCGGCGGACGGCGCCTGGCACGTCAACCAATGGCTCAAGAAGGCGGTGCTGCTGTCGTTCCGGCTCAACGACATGGAGGTGATCGCTGGCGCGCCCGGCAAGGCCGCCTGGTGGGACAAGGTGCCGTCGAAGTTCGACGGATGGGGCGCGAACCGCTTCCGCGACGCCGGCTTCCGCGCGGTGCCGGGCTGCGTGGTGCGCCGCTCCGCCTACATCGCGCCCAACGTGGTCTTGATGCCGTCGTTCGTGAACCTCGGCGCCCATGTGGGCTCCGGCACCATGGTCGACACCTGGGCGACGGTCGGCTCGTGCGCGCAGATCGGGAAGAACTGCCACCTGTCGGGCGGCGTCGGCATCGGCGGCGTGCTCGAGCCGCTGCAGGCCGGACCGGTGATCATCGAGGACAACTGCTTCGTCGGTGCGCGTTCCGAGGTGGTCGAGGGCGTGATCGTGCGCGAGGGCGCGGTGCTCGGCATGGGCGTCTATATCGGGGCCTCGACCAAGATCGTCGATCGCGCAACGGGCGAGATCTTCCAGGGCGAGGTGCCGGCCTATTCGGTGCTCGTCTCCGGCACGCTGCCGGGCAAGCCGATGCAGAACGGCGCGCCGGGGCCGGGGCTCTACTGCGCCGTCATCGTCAAGCGCGTCGACGAGAGGACCCGCGCCAAGACTTCGATCAACGAGCTGCTGCGGGATTGACCTGCATCAAGAAGCATTCGATCATTTCGATATGAGCCGAGAAATCACCATTAATGCTCGTTGGGATGCAGAGGCGGCCGTCTGGTTAGCCACCAGCGAAGACGTGCACGGACTTGTGGTCGAGGCCGAAAACTGGCCGAGCATGATCGAGGAAGTTCGTCTCATACTTCCCGAACTTCTCGCATTGGAAGGACAGGAGAGCGACAAGATTTCACTCACCTTCAAGGCGGAAGAGCACCTTGATCTCGCGACGACTTGATGGCTGAACTTTACCGAAGGATCGTTGAAATTTTGCAATCGAATAATTGCCGTCTCGTGCGCGCTGGCAAAGGTAGTCACGAAATCTGGTTCAGCCCGTGAACGGCAAACATGTCGGTGTGCCGCGCTCGACGAAATCCCGGCACACGGCCAATGATGTGTTGAAAAAGGCCGGTCTTCCGAAGGCATTCTGATGACGTCCAATGATCCTATCGCCATTGCGCGCGAATTGATCCGCTGCCGCTCGGTGACGCCGCAGGAGGGCGGCGCGCTCGCCTACCTGCAGAGCGTGCTGGAGCCGGCGGGCTTCACGGTGCATCGCCTCACCTTCTCCGAGCAAGGCACGCCCGACGTCGAGAACCTTTTCGCGCGCGTCGGTAGGGGACCGCCGCACCTGTGTTTCGCCGGCCACACCGACGTGGTGCCGCCGGGCGAGGAGAGCGCGTGGCGGCATCCGCCGTTCGCCGCCGAAGTGGCCGGCGGGCTGCTCTATGGCCGCGGCGCCGCCGACATGAAGGGGGCGATCGCCTGCATGGTAGCGGCCGTGTGCGAGCATCTGGCCGGGCGCGGGGGGCGGCCGAGGGGCTCGATCTCGTTCCTGATCACCGGCGACGAAGAGGGACCGAGCGTCAACGGCACCGCGAAGCTCTTGCAGTGGGCGGCGGCGCGCGGCGAAAAGTTCGACCACTGCATCCTCGGGGAGCCGACAAATCCGGTCGAGCTCGGCGACGCGATCAAGATCGGGCGGCGCGGCTCGCTCTCCGGGACGCTGACCGTCACCGGCAAGCAGGGCCACGTCGCCTACCCGCAGCTCGCCGACAACCCGATCCGCTACCTGGTGCGGATCATGACCGCGCTGATGAGCGAGTCGCTCGACCACGGCACCGAGCACTTCGATGCCTCCAACCTGGAGTTCACCTCGGTTGACGTCGGCAACCGCGCCGTCAACGTCATTCCCGGGCAGGCGCGGGCGCGCTTCAACATCCGCTTCAACGACCGCCATACGCAAGGCTCGCTGCGGAGCTGGCTCGAGGCGCGCTGCGTGCAGGCGGCGGCCAATGACGTCGCCTGCGAGATCACGTACGAGCGCGGCAATTCCGACGCGTTCCTGACCAAGCCGGGTCCGTTCGTCGACACGGTCGCGCAGGCCGTCGAGGACGTCGTCGGCCGGCGCCCGCAACTGTCGACCTCGGGCGGCACCTCGGACGCCCGCTTCATCAAGGACCATTGCCCGGTCGTCGAGTTCGGGCTCGCC
The DNA here is from genome assembly GCA_963738705.1 of uncultured Alphaproteobacteria bacterium. GTDB lineage: Bacteria > Pseudomonadota > Alphaproteobacteria > Rhizobiales > Xanthobacteraceae > CAVTXS01. Next base: position 141,541 of record CAVTXS010000043.1, on the reverse strand, counting down.
GGCCAGACCATGCATCAGGTCGACGAGCACGTGCGCCTCGCCGATCTCACGGCGCTCACCGCGATCTACCGGCGCGTCCTCGACCGCTATTTCGGGTAGGCGAATTCCGCTCGCGTTGATTCACCTCTCCCGGAGGGAGAGGTCGACCAGCGGCGGCCCGAGCGAAGCGAAGCGCGGGCGGGGTTACGACGTCGCCGGAAGGCATGGTGCCCCCTCACCCGGATTGCGCGCGCAAGCGCGCGCAATCCGACCTCTCCCCGCTGGGGAGAGGTGAAGCGGCAGCGCCGGATGCGCTACGCGCCGAGCTTGGCGGCGAGGTCGTTGAGGTCCGCGGCGGCGATGTCGACCGGCACCGTGGGTGCCGCCTCGCCGGTATTCGGGCCGTACTCGCTCGGGCGCGCGATGTGCGCGGTGCGCAGCCCGAGCGCCGCCGCGGCTGCGAGATCGCCGCTGTGCGCGGCCACCATCATACAAGCGGCCGGCGCAAGGCTGAACGCCTCCGCCGCCGCCAAGTAAACCCGCGGTTTCGGCTTGAAATCCCCGGCGGTCTCGGAGCCCAGGACGGCATCCCAGCAATAGCCGTTGTGGCGCGCCAGGTTGGCCATCAGCAGGATATTGCCGTTGGAGACTGGCGCGATCAGGAACCGCCGCCGCAGCCGCGCGAGGCCGGCCGTAACGTCCGGCCAGGCATCGAGCCGGTGCCAGGCCAGATTGAGATTTGCCATCACGGATTCGTCGAGCCGTTTGACGCCGAGCTGCGGCAGGATCTGCTCGAGGTTGCGCCGGTGCAGCACGTCGAGCTTGCAGAACGGAATGCGGCCGGCGCGCACCTCCTCCATGGCCGGCTGGTATTGGCCGCGCCAGGCGTCGGCGAATTTCAGCCAGTCGAGCGCGTAGCCCTGCGGCTTGAGGATCGCCTCGGCCTCACGCGCGATGCTGGTGCGCCAATCGACCAGCGTTCCGAAAACGTCGAAGAACAGCGCTTGCACGGAAACCGGCATCGAGGACCTCGTTCGGCTCAAGGTGATGGGCGGCGGACACCTTGCCGCCCTGATTCACCTTAATGCGGCGGTCCGCAAAAGTCCGCCACCTGGCCGGGTCCTGCCGTTTCGCAAGAGGGCGGCGTGCGCCTAATCCTCGTGCCTGCCGAACTCGCAGCCGGGCGCAGCATAGCGGAAGCGCCGGACGCCGTAATGGTCGACCTGGCTCACGGGTCGGCAACGGGCGGCCCATCGGCGGTCGCGCTCGGCCAATGCGGCCGCCTCCTGGTCGTCGCGCGGACCCGGCACCTGCATCACCTTCGCGATGCCGCCGGGCGCACCCCACTGTTCGACGCACGAGAACAGGCCGCGCGATCGGACGCAATTCTCGCTCCAGCGATCGGCGGCTTGCGCCGGCGCCGGCGCTGCGAGCATCGCCACCGCGACCGCGGCGGCGCTCAAGCCGATTCGCAGCACGGCGCGCGCATCCGGCCGCCCGGCTGCAGACAGGTTCGTTGGCATTGTTGTTTCTCCACGACGTGGGTCACACGTGGGCAGAGGTGCAACCGCAGGGCCAGCTCGGCGTCTCGTTCTGGGACAAGCGGCGGATGGTAAACGGCGCAGCGAAAACGGCCATAAGTGGCCGCGAGTTCTGCACAGGCTGAACGGGTCGCGGGCCCCGAGCCGTAGCCAACGCCCGCATGTTCGGGTTTTCTGACGCACAGTCGGGGGCGAACTTGAAGCGGATACGAAAATGGCGTCCGTATTGGTCACCGGATCGAGCGGCTTTCTTGGCGGTGCTCTCGTTCCTCGGCTCCTGAAAGGAGGGCATGAGGTCGTCGGACTGGATCCGGCGCCGGCCAACGTTGCCGGCTATCACCATGTGGCCGGAGACCTGTCCGATACGGGACAGCTCACGGACCTGCTCACCGCTCACCGGATCACGCACGTCATTCATGCCGGCGGCGTCTCCGGTCCCATGCTCCTGATGGACCAGCCCGCAGAGGTCATGGCGATCAACGTTGCGGGGAGTCTCAACTTGCTGCACGCCGCCCTGGGGACCGGCGTAAAGGCATTCGTCTATTGCTCTTCGGTATCGGCCATCGGCGAGTACTACGAGGAGCAACCGATCCGGGACGATCATCCGATGCAGCCGGTCCACCCATACGGCGCTTCCAAGGCGGCGATGGACATGATTTTGCGCGGTCTCTGGGGTCGGGTGCGGCTCGACCTCTGCTCGCTGCGCTTCACCACGATCTATGGACCCGGCCGGCGGACCAGTTCGGTGCTCGACGAGATCGTCGCGGCTGCTCTCGCGGGTCGCGACATCAGCGTTCCCGCCACCACCGACTGCCCCTACATCTTCATCGACGACGCGGCGGATGCCCTGGTGGCGGCCTGCTTCTCCGACCGTCGCCGTCAGCTCGCCTACTTCATCGCCTATCCGGAGCAGGTTGCCCTGTCCGATCTCGCGGCGGCGGCGGCCGACGCCGGGCGGCCCGTCCGGCTCGTCATCGACCAGACTCAGCCGCCGGCAGCTCGCGGTCCGTTGGATATCGGACCGGCCGTCCGGGATTTTGGGTTCGCGCCCAAAGTGGATCACCGCGAAGGCATCCGCCGGATGATCGCCGCGCGCACGACGGCTCTGCGTTGATCACAACTTTGGTGCTGTTGTCGTCTTGCAGCGGTGGCCGTACGTTTCCTGCCGCACGCACACCCGCTACACGCTCGTGTTTCTTGGAGATTTCCCCTCATGGATTTGAAGCTTGCAGGAAGGACTGCGCTGATCACGGGTTCCTCCAAGGGAATTGGCCGTGCCACCGCAGAAATCCTCGCCGGGGAAGGCTGCAACGTGATCCTGGTCGCCCGCACCGCAGCCGACCTCGACGCCGCCAAATCGGCCATTGTCCGCAAGGCCAACGTTCGCGTGGACACGGTCGCGGCCGACCTGTCCGACAGCGCCAACGTGAGCCGCCTGGCGCAGGACTATCCGGATATCGACATCCTCGTGAACAATGCCGGCGCCATCCCGGGCGGTACCCTGCTCGATGTCGACGAGGCGAAATGGCGCACCGCGTGGGACCTCAAGGTGTTCGGTTACGTGAACATGTGCCGCGCCTTTTACGCCCTGATGCGGCAGCGCAAGGCGGGCACCATCATCAACGTCGTCGGCAACGCGGCGCAGACGCACGACCCGGAATATATCTGCGGCGTTGCCGGCAACGCCGCACTCACCGCATTCACGCAATCGCTCGGCAGCGTCAGTCACCGCGATGGCATCCGGGTGGTGGCCGTCAATCCGGGTCCGGTGGCGACCGATCGCCTGATCGGGCTGATGCGCAAGAAGGCGCAGGACCGCACCGGCAGCGCCGACAACTGGCGCGATCTCCTCAAGCCGCTGCCGTTCGGACGCGCGTCCACCCCGGAAGAGATCGGAGCGGCGATTGCGTTCCTGGCGTCCGAGCACTCCGGGTACACCAGCGGCTCGGTCGTCATCATCGATGCGGGCCTTTCCGCCCGCGCCCAAGCCTTCTGAACCTGAGCGAAGCGAGAAGCCATGCCGCATCTGACCACCGATGACGGGATCAAGCTCTTTTACGAGGAGACCGGGACCGGAACTCCGATCGTCTTCGTCCACGAATTCGCAGGCGACACTCGCTCGTACGAGCCGCAGATCCGCTACTTCTGCCGGCGGTACCGCTGCATCGCCTACAATGCGCGCGGATTTCCGCCCTCCGACGTGCCGCGGACGGCGAGAAATATTCCCAGGACCGGGCCCGCGACGACATCCGCGCGGTCCTCGATGCGCTTGAGATCGACAAGGCCCACATCGTCGGCCTGTCGATGGGCGGGTTCGCGACGCTCCACTTCGGCTTCACCTATCCGGACCGCGCTCGCTCGCTGGTGGTTGCGGGCTGCGGCTATGGCGCCTCGCCGGACCAGCGCCAGCAATTCGTCGAGGAGACCGAAGCCTCGGCACGGCGATTCGAAACCCTCGGCATGGCCAAGGCGGGCGAAGCCTATGCGCTCGGGCCGACGCGGGTGCAGTATCAGAACAAGGACCCGCGCGGCTGGGTGGAATTCAACGCGCAGCTCGCCGGCCACTCGACCGAAGGATCGGCGCTGACGATCCGCGGCGTGCAGAAACGCCGCCCTTCGCTCTACGACCTGATCGACAAGATGAAGACGATCACCGCGCCGACATTGATCATGACCGGCGACGAGGATTGGCCGTGCCTCGAACCGGGCATCCTGATGAAGCGCACCATCCCGACGGCGGCGCTCGTGGTGATGCCGAACGCCGGGCACGGAATCAATCTCGAGGAGCCGGCCGCCTTCAATGCGCACCTCGCCGATTTCTTTCACGCGGTCGACGTCGGCGCGTGGCCGAGGCGCGACCCGCGCGCCATGGCGACCTCCATCCTCGGAATGGGTGAGCGCAAGGCCTGAGCCGGTCCGGGCACCCATGCATGATTCGAAGCTCCCGTCGGACAGCGTGAATCGCGAGCGCTCATGCGCCAACTCTAGATCTGATTGCCAACACGAGCGCCTTCATCGATCGCGCGTTTCGCGTCGAGCTCATCGGTGAGACGCGCGCCCCCGACCATGAGAACCTTCCGGCCTGATGCGGTCAGTTCGTCGGCCAATGTCCTGCTGGAGTCCTGTCCGGCGCAAACCACAATGGTATCGGCTTCGATGAGTCGCCGCTCTCCGTCTACTCTGACGAGGAGACCGGCATCGTTGATTGCCTCATAGGTGACGCCGGCCATGTACTTCACGCCAAAGTCACGCAGCTCCTGACGGACAATCCAGCCTGTGCTTTTCCCCAAGGTTCGACCAAAGGGCCCAGGTGATCGCTTGAGCATGGTAATGTTTCTCGCCGCACGACGGGGCGAGGGTGCGCCTTTGATACCCCAACGATCTTCGAAACGTTGAACAGACGTTTCATCGTGGTCGTCACCATGCGCGAGGAAAATCGCCACGTCATGGCCGATGCCGCCGCCGCCGATGATGGCGACGTTTGCTCCTGCCTTACGCTTGCCTTGCAGTATTTCGGTGTAGCCAACGACACGTGGATCCTCGTCACCAGGTAGGTCGAGCCTGCGCGGGTTGACTCCAACAGCGATTACAATCTCGTCGAAGTTCTGCTTCACCAGCGCCTCTTTCGTGATCGGGCGCCCAAGCCGCAGTTCGACGCCGAGCTCGGTCAGCTGGTTTAGGAAGCCCGTTATGGCGCGACCGTAATCCGCCTTTCCGGGCACTTTGGCGGCAAGCTGCAGCTGTCCGCCGATCTCCGTTGCGCTGTCAAACAGAGTTACGACGTGCCCACGACGGGCGGCTTCAATAGCGCACGATATGCCCGCAACGCCTGCGCCGACGACAGCGACGTTCTTCTGCCGAGGCGCCCTGGCATCGGTGAAAGAACCCTCTCGCGCCGCGCGGGGATTGACCACGCATGTGATCTTCTGATGCGTGAAGTAGTGGTCGAGGCACGCCTGATTGCAGGCAATGCAAATGTTGATCAGGTCCGGACGGCCCGCCTCGAGCTTGCGCACGAAGTCGGCATCCGCCAACAACGGTCGCGCCATTGAAACAAGATCCGCTGCCCCCGAGGCGACAATGCGCTCTGCGACCTCTGGCAGGTTGATCCGGTTGCTAGCGGTGACGGGGATCGGAACAGCCGCCTTCATGCGCACCGTAGCTTCAAGGAAGGCAGCATGAGGAACAACTCCCGCAATAGTCGGGACTTGCGCTTCATGCCAACCGATACCGCTGCTGAGACAATCCGCGCCGGCTGCGGCAATCCGTTGCGCTAGCCAGACCACCTCGTCTGGAGCCAATCCCGTTGGAATCAGGTCGAGCGAAGAAATCCGATAGACGATAAGGAAGTTGGGGCCGACAGCTTTACGGACGGCCTTGACGACCGATATCGGAAAGCGCGCACAATTCTCCAGTGACCCGCCCCAGCGATCCTGCCGGAGGTTGGTGTGTGTCGCGAGAAACTCGCTGATCAGGTAGCCCTCCGAGCCCATCAGCTCCACGCCGTGATACCCGGCTTCCTTGGCGAGCAAAGCCGAAGTCGCGTAGTCCTCTATGGTCCTGAGGATTTCTTCATCCGTTAGCGCTCTCGGAACGTCGCGATTGATCGGCGACTTGACCGCCGATGGAGCAACAATCGCAGAGTGATATCCATATCGGCCCGCGTGCAGGAGCTGCAGCACGATCCGGCCGCCGGAGCTGCGCACCGCAGCGGTTATCCTCTTGTGCGCGGGTATCTGATCCCGCCGGTCGAATGTGCCTGGCTCGTCTTTCAGGCGACCCGCGAAGTTCGGAGAGAAGCCGCCGGTCACAATCAGCCCGGTGCCTCCTCGCGCCCGTTCTGCGTAGAACCGCGCCAGCTCGTCGAATCGCTCGGGATGCCCTTCGAAACCGGTGTGCATCGAACCCATCACGATCCGATTAGGCAGGGTGAGGGCCCCCACCGCTATCGGCTCCAAGACCGCAAGGGCCGCTGACCTCATGGATCCTCCGGGCGCGCTGTGTCGAGGCACGACCCTGCGCGGTCAGGTGGCAGTGTAGCCGCCGTCGACCAGCATGTCGGCGCCGGTCACGAAGCTCGCGGCGTCGCTGGCGAGAAACAACGCCGCCTGCGCGATCTCGTCGGGCTGACCGAGCCGCATGAGCAGATGCTTCGGGCCGGCGATACGCCGCGCTTCCGCCATGTCGCCGTAGCGCAGCACCATGCGCCGCGTTTCGACCGCGCCGGGAGAGAGGGCGTTGACCCGGATGTTCTGTCCGGCATGGTCGACGGCCATCGCCTTCGCAAGCTGGATGAGCGCGCCTTTCGACGCGCAGTAGGCGGGGCGCGCGGGCGCACCGACGCGCCCGAGCTGGGAGGCGATGTGGATGATGCTGCCGCCTCCGGCCGCGATCATCACCGGCAGCACCGCGCGGCTCATCAGGTAGGCGCCGGTGACGTTGACGGCGAACACGCGCTCCCAGGCGGCGGGGTCGAGCTCCAGCACCGTGCCGCTCGGGTCGTCGGCCGCGGCCGCGTTGACGAGCACGTGGAGCGGACCGAAAGCGCCGTGTGCGGCGCGCACGGCGTCCTGCGCGTCGGCGTCCACGCTGACGTCGCAGCGGACCGCGAGCGCGCGGCCGCCGTCCGCGGCGATCGCTTGCGCGGTCGCCTCCGCCGAGGCGCCGTCGAGGTCGAGGCACGCGACGGCAGCTCCGTTCGCCGCAAATGTCGTGGCGATGGCGCGGCCGATGCCGCTCCCGGCGCCGGTCACGATCGCGGCCTTGCCGTCGAGCGAGATGGGAGGCATGAGGGACCTTTCGGATTACGGGACGGTCGGCTGTGCGGCGCTGCGTCCGAGGTAGGCCTGCCGCACGCGTTCATCCTCTTTCAGCTTGGCGCACGGGCCGGCGGCGATGATGGAGCCGGTCTGCAGCACGTAACCGCGCGTCGCCGTTTCGAGCGCATAGCGGGCGTTCTGCTCCACCAGCAGCACGCTGGTGCCGGCGGCGTTGATCGCCCGGATGGTGCGGAAAATGTCCTGCACCACCATGGGGGCGAGGCCGAGCGACGGCTCGTCCAGACAAAGCAGGTGCGGTTCCGACATCATTGCGCGGCCGAGAACGAGCATCTGCTGCTCGCCGCCGCTCAGCGTGCCGGCGTTCTGCGACGCGCGTTCGCGAAGCCGCGGGAACATGGCGAACGTCCGCTCCATGAGGGCGTGGACCTTGGTCTTGGCGTGGCGATACTTGAAGCCGCCCATTTCGAGATTTTCGCGCACGGTGAGAAAAGGGAATACGCGCCGGCCTTCCGGAACGAGGGCGATGCCCAGTTGTGTCCGCTCGTAGGAGGCAAGCCGCGTGATCTCGCGCCCGCGGAAGGTGATCCGGCCCGCGCGCGGGATGAGCGCGCCGGCGATCGCGCGCAGCGTCGTCGACTTGCCGGCGCCGTTGGCGCCGATCAACGCGACGATTTCGCCCTCATCGACATGGAAGGTGACGTCGCGGCAGGCGGGGAGCTCGCCGTAGGCGAGCTCGAGCCCCTCGGCGGCAAGCAACGCGCTCACTGGAAGTCCGCCCCGAGATACGCCGCGATGACCGCGGGGTTGGCCTGGACCTCGGCCGGCGTGCCCTCGAACAGATATTGCCCATAGTCCATCACCAGCACGCGGTCGGCCACTTTCATGACCAGATCCATGTTGTGCTCGACGACCACCACCGTGACGCCGCGGGCACGCAGCGAGCCGATGCGATCGAGCAGCATCTCGACCTCGGCGGCGTTGAGACCGGCCGCCGGCTCGTCCACCATCAGCAGGCGGGGCGACGTCGCCAATGCCCGCGCGATCTCGAGCGCGCGCTGCTCGCCGTAGGGAAGCGAGCCCGCCAGCACGTGCGCGCGCCGCTGCAGGCCCACGAACGACAACAGGGACACGGCCTCGTCGCGGCAGCGGGCGCGGTCGCGGCGGAAAGCGGCGCCGTGCACGATGTACTGCCAGGCGGGGACATCGTGATGGAGATGGAACCCGGCGATCACGTTGTCGAGCACCGAGAGGTGCTTGAACAGGCGGATCTTCTGGAATGTCCTGGCCATCCCGCGCCGCACCCGCCGGTGCGCCGGCTCGCCGACCAGGTCGACCCCATCGAAAACGAGCCTGCCCGCGTCCGGCTGATAGATCCCGCTCATCAGGTTGAGCAGGGTCGACTTGCCGGCGCCGTTCGGTCCGATGATCGCAAACACCGTGCTGGCCGGAACGGCCAGGGAGACGTCGCGCACCGCCTGGACCCCGCCGAACCGCTTGAACAGCGCCTCGCCGCGGAAAAAGGCCGGGGCGCCAAGGGGCGGGCCCGACCAGTTGTCCGATGGAGCGGCCGCGCTCATGGGCCGGCTCCGGCCGGGGCGGCGGGCGTGCGGCCCCGGAGCCGGGCGGCCGTCAGCCGTGCCGCCTCCACGATCCCTCCGGGCATGAACAGCACGACCAGCATCACGGCCACGCCGTAGACGATCAGCCGCAGGTCGCCGATGCCCCGCAACAGCTCCGGAAGAACCGTCAGCAGGATGGCGCCCCACACCGGGCCGATGAGCGTGCCCATTCCACCGACGATCACCATCGCCAGGATGGTGAAGGATTCGACGATGAAGAACGCATCCGGCACCAGCGTTCCGACAAAGCTCGCATAGAAACAACCGGCCGCACCGGCGATCGCCGAGCCGACGCCGAACGCAAACACTTTCCACGCCTGGCAGTTGATTCCGAGCGAGGCGGCGGACACTTCGTCCTCACGGATCGCGGTCAACGTCTCGCCGATCGGCGAGCGCACCAGCTGGTCGAGGAGGAGATAGGCCAGCAGCGCGAAGCCCGCGGTCAGGTAGAACAGGTTGGCGAGGTTGCTGAACTCGATCGCCGGCAGCCCGGGAATGTGCACCGGCGGCGGCGGCGCGATCGCGTAGATGCCGAGCGGCCCTTGAGTGATGCTGATCCAGTTCAACAGGATCTGATAGGTGATGACCGCGAACCCGAGCGAGGCGATCGCCAGGTAGTGCCCGCGCAGGCGCACCGCGAACAGCGACAGCAGCATGCCGGCGATCCCTGAGAGCAGCACGCCGCAGACGAACGCCGCCCAGAACGGCACGCCAAGCCGCATGATCAGCAGCGTCGAGACGTAGGCGCCGATCCCATAGAAGGCCGATTGGCCGAGATTGAGCTGTCCGGCATAGCCGAGGATGAAGTCCAGGCCGATCGCCAACATGACGTTGATGGCGCAGACGATCAGGTTGGTGCGCCAATAGGAATCGGTGAAGACCATCGGCAGGAGCGCGATCGCGATCGCCGCGGCGAGATACCACCAGCGGCGCGACAGCGATGCCGTGCCGCCGGCGGTCGCGGGCAAACGGCGCGGGACGTCGGCGTCAGACATTTTCCTCGCGCTTCTCGGCAACGAGTCCCGTCGGTCGCACGGCCAGCGTGAGCAGCAGAAGCGCGAACACCACAATGTCGATCAGCCCGGGCTCGAGAAACTGCGTCGTGTAGCTCTCGATCAGGCCGACGAGCAGCCCGGCCATGATGGTGCCCTCGACGTTGCCGAAACCGCCGATAATGACGATGGCGAACGCCTTGACGATCACCGACGTGCCGGCGAAGGGCGTGAGCACCAGCACCGGGCCCAGCATCGCTCCCGCCATGCCGGCGAGCGCGGAGGCGATCACGAAAGTGAGCATGATCAGCTTGTTGGGATTGATGCCCATCAGGCCGGCGGTCTCGCGATCCTGCGACACCGCCCGCAGCGCCTTGCCGAGAAACGTGAATCTCATGAACGCATAGAGCAGGCCGATGGTCGCCGCCGAGACCACGATGATCAGCACGCTCTGCGTCGTGAAAAATATCCCGCCGACGCGGACGACCTGGTTGCTGTACGGCGTCTCGAACGCGTACGGGATCGGCCCGAACCAGGCGAGCATCGCGTTCTCGAGCATGATCGAAACGCCGATGGTCGCGATCAGCGGGAGCAGCTCGCTGCCGCGCTCGCGCAGCGGGGCAAAGATGGCGGCGTTCATCAGCCAGCCGAGCGCCCCGCCGACCGCCAGCGCGACCACAATGCTGACGAGGTAGTTGCCGCCGAACAGGTGCACGAAGAAATAGGCGGCGAACGCGCCCAAGGTCACGATGTCCGCGTGCGCGAAGTTGATCTGCACCAGCACGCCGTAGATGAGGGTAAGCCCCAACGCGACCAGCACGTAGAGGCTTCCCACGACGATGCCGTTGATCCCCTGCTGCAGGACGACCGTCAGCATGGCCGACGGTCAGTTCCAGCCCAGCGCCTTCCACGACAGGTCCGGCAGGGTCTCCATGTAGTGGATGGTATCCATCTTGATGTTCTGGTTGGTCTTGTCGAACTCGACGCTGCCGGTCACGCCGGAGAAGCTCTTCGTCGCCGCAAAGGCGTCGCGGATCGACTGCGCGTCCTTGGCGCCGCGGCGCACCACGTCGGCGATCAAGAGGATCTGATCGTAGGCGTGGGCGTTGAGGTGCGTCGGATCCTGGTTGTACTTCGCCTTGAAGGCATCGATGAAGCCGCGCACGATCTCGCGCTTGTCGGTCGGGTCGAACTGCACGATGCGAACATAGCCGATCGAAGCCTTGCCGGCCTTCTGCTCGAAGCCGAACGGAAGCCAGATGGTGCCGAGCTGGATCGACGGGCCGCCGCCGCCCTTCGTGACCCCTGCCTGCGCGAGCGCCTGCGTGATCTTGAGCCCCTGGCCTTCCAACGTGTAGGTGGGGATCACGTCCACTTTGCCGAGCCCGGCAATGCGGGTCGCGATCGAGGTGAAATCGTTGATGTCGCGGCCGAACCCGATGTCGGCGAGAATCTTGCCGCCGAGCTTGGTGAAGGTCTCGTTGAACACCTTGGCGTTGCCGATGCCGGCATTGGTGTTCTCGTACAGCAGCACGGCGGTGCGCGCGCCGAGCTGCTTGTAGGCATTGGTGGCGATGTCGATGCCCTGCATCACCTCGTTCGGCATGATCCGGAAGGTCCAGGGGTTGCCGGGCTCCGTGATCCTGATCGAGGACGAGCCGGCGTTGAGGAACGGAACCTTCGCCTGCTCCATCAGCGGCATGATGGCGAGCGTCGCATCCGAGCACTCCTCGCCGATGGCGACGTCGGGCTTGTACTGGTCGAGCAGCCGCTTGGCGGCTTGCGTCGCCGGCAGCGGGCTGCAGGCGGAATCTTCGTATTGCACCTCGAATTTGACGCCGCTGACGCCGGTCTTGTTGAGCTGCTCGAGCGCAAGCTCGATGCCCTGCTTGTCCTGGGCGCCGAAATAGGACCCGGGGCCGGACATCGGCAGCAGCGCCCCGATCTTGATGACCTTGTCGGCCGCGTGGAGCGGCTGCGCGGTTCCGGCGACCAGCGCCAAAACAACGATGGCGGTGGCGAAATGCAGGCTGAGCGGCGGCTTCTTCATCATCTCCTCCCGTTGGCTTCCGCGCAGTATCCGACAGCGGCGCCGACACGGCAATGCGGCGCGTGGCTCATGCGGCGCGTGGCGCCCCGCCGCACCCGTCAATGCGAGTTCACACCGGCGGAGCCGACCCGCCGCCCTGGATGAACCTCGGTGCGGAGGGCACGCTGGGCGGCCACCGAAACTGAAAATACAAATTCGAAACAAATTCGGGTTCGGGTCCGGTCGCCGGGATTGCTTCGGCTTCGGCTCGCAATGACGGCCCGGAGCACCGCCAGTTCGTTTTTCGAAATGTAACTTTGGCGCCACAGTCATCGCGATGGCTGCAGCGCGCGTCGCGCGTCGCGCGCCCGGATGGAGCGTCAGCGAAATCCGAGGCGGCGCCGCCACGTTCGTTCTGCGAAATTCCATTGTGGATTGTCCGACTGCCCGCGTGAGACAACCGCCGCGGGTGCGCGCGCCAAGATCTCGCCAGCCTCCGGCTGGCCGATCGACTGCGACGGCGGCGGCGGATCGCCGATTCATCTCGGAGCCTCTTTGTGCGAGCGCGCGGGCGCGCCCCTGAACCTCGCAGGCAAGCTGTTCTCCGGGCGCTCGGATTCGCGTTCTCGGCTCCCGTACACACAATCGATCCGGTGCCAAAGTCGCCGGGACGCTTCCGCCGGCGCGGTCGAGCTCATCGGGTCCGTCGCGCGCCGCCTTTGCGATCCCGGCAGGGCTCTCAACCGTAGGCCCAACTCACGACTCTTTGAAGGTCGTGACGCGGTTGGCATTGGTATGCGCCTTGCTGCTACGCCGTGTCCACGCACAAAACCGAAACTGCGCCGCTTTCGTGTCCGAAGTCTCTGTCGCACGCCGCAATATTTTTCTTGCCGTAGCAAAACGAGTGAGGGAATACGAGATCCCTGAGAACGAACGCTGGGCATCAGCGTGCAGCGGGAGATCTAAGTCTTCGCTCATGGCAGTGTCCAACAAAGAACTCGCTCTGACGCTGGCCACTGAAATCCGTAAGCGGGTCGGTCGACTAATAAAAAGCGCGATACCCCAACGCCGGACGAGTTTAGGGAGCTGCTCGCCGATTGCCGCACGCTCAAGTCGTTATTGCGCGACGTTGACCTGGACACCGTCGCCGGCTTGATTGATCTGCTTCGTGAGTGGAAAGATAATCCCGACAATCAGTACCTTCTCGACGACGCGCTTGAGCGCGCGGGGGGCGCGAGCCCGCCGCTGCGGGGCGAGGCGGGACTATGCACGCGCCGCGACCAACCCCGAGCGTACGGCCACCAAGTAGCAGCCGAATAGGACGACCCAAATGGCGTCGATCGCCACGGCAATATTCAGATATTTCGTGCCGTGTGCCAGCACGAGCAGGATGAAGGCGAGCTTGCTGCCGCCCGCGACGAGTATCGCGATCACGCGGCTCTCGGGCCGGTATGCTCCATAGATCAACAGAACGCCCATCAGCGTGATGAGAACGGCCCAGTTGCGCACCAGCAAGCTCGCGAGCGGTCCGTCCAACGTTTCGCCGAATGTTGCGCTGAGCGCCGCCTGCGGCGCGACGGCGGCGTAGATCATGGTGCAGGTCAGCGCACCACTCACAAGCATGATCGGCTTGATGTACTCAACGATCCATTTCATGCGCATCCCTCCACGATTGGCGCTTGCACGCTACAACGCGGCTCGTTCGACTGCCCTGTGACATAATTGCTAGGATGGCGAAGCGCGTGTAGCGCGGGTCGCGTGGGTAGCCCGGATTGAGCGCCAGCGAAATCCTGCTCAATCCGGGCTACGACCTTCATCCGCTGCTGCCAGTGCGGCGACGAGCGCGAAGCGCGACTCTTCGAGCGCCTGCGCGGGAGTGAGGTTGCGCATGTTGTAGTAGAGGTCGCGCCCGAGGCGCAGGACTTCCGGATTGTATGTGCTCGCCTGCTCGGCGATCGCGACCGCGCGCTCGAACGCACGGCCCGGCGCGCGACCACCTCATTGACGAGGTTGCAGCCCCTTGGCTTCGGCGGCATCCATCAGCCGGGCCCGGTAGACGATGTCGAACAGCACTTTCTTTGGCAGAGCGTCCTTGACGACCGCGAGCGCGAGAAACGGAAACAGGCCTTTCGCCGCCTCCGGCAGTCCAAGCGTTGCGTCCTCGGCCACCACCGCCATATCGCACGCGACCACGAGACTGAAGCCGCCCGCGTGCGCATTGCCATTGACGGCCGCGATGACCGGCTTGCCGAGCCGCGCGATGGTCTGCGCCAGATCCATGAAAGCGCGGCCGAATTCGAGACGACCGGCAGTGGTCGGACCCGCGCCCTGGTAATCCCCTCCGAGACAGAACACGTCGCCGTGACCCGTGAGAACGCACGCTCCGACAGGCGATTGCCGCGCGCTTTCGAGCGCCGCGATCATCTCCTCCGCCATTTTTTGGCTGACGCGATTGCCGTTGTCGGGGCGTCGCATCGTTATGATCTCGACGCGCCCGCGGCGCTCGATCTCGATCGACGTGGCTGTCACGTTTGCCCACTCCCTGTAGCCCAACGCCTGCGCGGCTCCCGCGCGTGGGCCGCGCAGGGAGACGGTTAGCACATGACAGGCGGCGCGCGGGAGGACATGATAAGACCGCAATAGCTTTACTTGAGCTCGCCGCATTGCCGATCCAAACGCGTGGCCCGACGCGTCGACGGCTCAACAACACGCGAAGCGAGAAGGGGAGGTTGCCGTGACGATCCGAAAAATGGTTCTTGCCTTATCGTCGGCGTTCCCGCTGGCGATTGCGCTGCCCTATGCGGCAGCGCCGGCATTCGCCCAGGCCGAAGTCAAGGTCGGCCTGATTGCGCCGATGTCCGGGCCGTGGGCCCGTCAGGGCGACCTGATGCTCAAGGGCGCCAATCTGGCGATCGACGACATCAACCGGGGAGGCGGGATCAAGGCGCTCGGCGGCGCGAAACTCAAGCTTCTGGTGTTTGACGCCGGCGACAGCGTCGAGAAGGCGAAGAACGCCGCCCAACGCATGGTCGCGCAAGAGCCCGACCTGATCGGCGCCACCGGCGCTTGGCTATCGAGCTTCACGCTCGGCGTGACCGAGGTGACGGAGCGGGCGGAGCTGCCGATCCTCACGCTTTCCTACTCGGACCAGATCACCGCCCGCGGGTTCAAATACGTCTTCCAGACTTCGCTGACCGGCGGCCTGCAGGCCAACAATGCCATGCCGGCCCTGGTGAAGCTCGCCGAGAGCGCGACCGGCAAGAAGCCGCAGACGGTCGCCATCATCCAGGACAACACCGCCGCGGCGGTGGCCTTCGCCAAGCCGATGCGCGAAGGCGGACTGGCGAAGCTCGGCCTGCGCCTCGTGGTCGACGAGACCTTCACGCCGCCGTTGTCGGACTGCACCCCGCTAATTCAGAAGGTGCGCTCGGCGCGGCCCGAAATCCTGCTGCTGCTGCCGACCGCGATTTCCGACGACAAACTGTGCCTGGAAAAGCTGCACGAGTTCGGTCTCGGCCGCGGGCGCGTGCCGGTCATCTCCAATGGCGCGCACATAGCGGCGCCCGACATGCTCAAGAACCTCGGCAAGGATCTGCTCGAAGGCGTCATGACCGTGGTCGGCAACTGGAGCGGCCAGGGCCAGGAAGGGATCATGAAAGAATTCGTCGCCAAGACCAACGAGCCCTGGATCACGCAGGACTCGCTGTCGAGCTACGGCGACATGCTGATCTTCAAGGAGGCGCTGGAGAAGGCCGGGGCTGCCGACCGGCGCAAGGTGGCGGACGCCATCCGCGCCATGGACACGCGCGAGGGCCCGGCCAAGTTCTTCCCTGGGGGCCGCGTGAAGTTCGACGAGATGGGTCGGCGCGTGGACGCCGATCTGGCCATCGTGCAATGGCAAAACGGCGTGCCGACCACGGTCTATCCGGCAGGCTCCGCGCTGGCGCAGCCGATCTGGCCGAAGCAGTGATCGACCGCGCAGGCGGTGCGCGCCCTCCCGTCTCGCAGCGGAGGGCGGGACGCTTACGCCGCGACGTGATCGAGCGCTTGCAGCAGGTGGGGCCGGAACACCGGGTAGTTCTCGATCATCGGGAAGTGCCCGATTCCCCGCATGATCGAAAGGCGCGAGCCGGGAACCGCCGCTGCCACCTCCTCGCTCATCGCCGGAGTGCAGGAATAGTCGTACTCGCCCGTGAGCAGCGCGACCTTGCAGCGGTTGGTGTCGATGCGCCGCAGATCCTCGCGCGCGTCCCAGTCGAGGCTGTAGAAATAGACGTCGCCCTGGTACACGCCCGGCCCCGACTGGCTGTAGTACCACCAGTTTTCGCGCCGGCACGCCTCCGGGCTCGCCGGCGAATTGAGCCCGTAGGTATAGCTTGCGCACAGCTCGCCGCCGTGGATCGCCGGATGGTGCAGGAGGTCGTTGTAGCGCCCGGGCGCATAGGCGGTGCTCTCGAGCGCGATGATGCCGGTCAGCTCCTCCTGATATTCGGCCGCGACCTTGAGGAGGATCGCGCCGCCCATCGAGCAGCCCATGATCACCGGGCGCTGCAGCCCGAGGGCCTGCCAGACCGCGCGGATGATGCCGAGGTAGGACTGCGTCGTGAGCCGGTATTTCTTGAGCCACCAGCCGTCCGGCGGCGTGGAGCGGCCGTGATACGGCAGGTCGAAAGCGATGACCCGAAAGCGGTCGGTCACCACGGCGTCGTTCATGACGTGACGATACTGCCGGCTGTCGGCGCCGGCGGTGTGGAGGCAGAGTAATGGCCGACCCCGGCCGGCTTCCTCGACGAACAGCCGATGCGCCGCACCGTCGAGATTGATCGAAAGATAGCGTCCGATGATCGGCTCGAATTCAGACATCGGGGGCTCCGGTCTCGCGCATGATGTTCATCATCCGATGCAGCGCGCGCGCATTCTGCATGGCGACGAGGCTGTCGCCTTCGAGCACGAACTCAGGCACCCGCATCAGCATCGCGAAGAAATCGTGGAACAGCGGTGGCGGGTCGGGATTGAGGAATTTCCCCCACACTTCGACCGGCGCGCGAAAGCCGAAGGGCGTGCGCACGTCGAGGCTGGGCTTGTCGACGACCTCGACGATGCGGCCCTTCTCGACCCGGACCGCATAGCGGCGCTCGCCGAACGTCAGCCCGAAGGTCGTGCTGAACCAGTCCCCGATGACTTCGAGCTCCGGATCGCAATTCACCCGTTCGCGGTAGCGCGCGAACCAGCCGGCTCCCGGATAATCTTTCATGCACCGGTCCTCCAGCGGCGAGGAAGGACGAATGACGCGCGGCGTTCGCGCCCGTCCCCGGCCGTTCGTGCTTCATCGTCGCACATTATGACGGCGCGCTGCGAGCCGCGGGAAGGGGTGGGTAGTGGGTCAGTTTGCGACCTCGCCCGATCAAGTCCGGGGCAGGCTCTTCGAGACGCTCGGCCACCGATACGCCGAAGGCGGTTCTTCGAGTCCGCCGAAGGCGGCCATCCTTCGAGACGCGTCGCTCGCGCGACGCTCCTCAGGATGAGGTCGGAGCGGGCGCCAGTCCTCATCCTGAGGAGCCGCGCGGAACGCGCGGCGTCTCGAAGGATGGCCGCGGATTCAAACTGACCCACTACGGAGAGGTGAGCCGGTGGAAGAATTGAAGTGGATCCTCGTCGACGTCTTTCAGGCCCTGGCTGCGGGCCTGCTGATCGGCGGCATCTACGGGCTGATGTGCGTCGGCCTCGGCCTCATCTTCGGCGTCATGCGGGTCGTGAACTTCGCCCACGGCGATTTCATGATGCTCGGCATGTACGTCGCCTACTACCTGGTGACCGGCTTCGGCGTGCTGGCGTTTTTCGGCCCCTACGTCGCGCCGATCGTGGGCGCCGCGCTCGCCGGACCGATCGTGTTCGCGATCGGCTGGCTGCTGCACCGCTACTTGATCGCGCATGTGACCGGCGCCCGCGTGGTCGCGGCCGAGGCGGAGGGGCATTACGCGCAGATCATCCTCACCCTCGGCATCGCGCTGGTGCTGGCGAACGGCGGCCTGATCCTGTTCGGCTCGCAGCCGATCTCGGTGCAGACGCCGCTGTCGCGCGAATCGTGGGAGATCGGTCGACGTCTTTTTCAATCAGGCGCGCACGATCGGCTTCCTGATGGCCGTGCTGTGCGCCGCCGGACTCTACCTGTTCCTCACCCGCACCAGCCTCGGCAAGGCGCTGCGCGCCGCCGCCGACAACCCGAAGGCGGCGATCTACGTGGGCATCGACGTCGACCGCGCGCACCGCATTGCCTTTGGCATCGGCGTCGGCATCACCGCGATCGCCGGCGGCCTGATCGCCAGCTCGCAGATCCTTCCAGCCCTATATCGGCTTCGACTTCGTCATCGTCATGTATGCGGGCGTCGTGCTCGGCGGCATGGGCAGCATTTTCGGCGCGTTCTGGGGCGGGCTGACCATCGGCCTGGTGCAGCAGATGTCGACGCTGGTCCTGCCCTATCAGCTGCAGAACACCGCGATCTTCGTCGTCTTTCTGCTGATCATCTTCCTCCGGCCGCAGGGCATGTTCGGCCGCGTCTGGGAGCGGACCTGAGGGGCGGCCGCGCGCGCGATGCCGCCGCCCGCACTACGTCGCCGTCGCGCTGTTCGCCGCGGCGTATCTGGTGCTCGGCCTTCTGGTGCGAGAATTCCTACTACCAGCTGATCATGACGCTGGTGCTGCTGTGGGCGACCATGGGCCTCGCCTGGAACATGCTGAGCGGCTACAGCGGCTTGATCTCGTTCGGCCACGCCGCCTTCTTCGGCCTCGGCGGCTACACCATGACGATCGCGTTCGTGAAGTTCGACATCACGCCGTGGATCTCGGCATCCCGCTCGGGGTCGTCGTCGGCGTGCTGGCCGGCGTGATCATCGGCTTTCCGACCTTCCGCCTGCGCGGCCACTATTTCGCGCTGTCGATGCTCGCCTACCCGCTGGCCATGCTCTACGTCTTCGAGTGGCTCGGCTACCAGGAAGTGTCGCTGCCGATGAAGCGCGAGCAGCCGGCGCTCTACACGCAGTTCGAGGACACCGCGCGTCTACTGGCGATCTGCGCTGGTCCTGCTGGTGCGGTGCTGTTGATCATCGCTGAAGGTCGAGAGCTCGCGCTTCGGCATGTCGCTGCTCGCGATCAAGCAGAACGAGCCGGCGGCCGAGGCCGCCGGCATCGACACCTGGCGCTGGAAGATGCTGGCGCTGATGCTGTCGGCGCCGCCATCGCGGCGGCGGCCGGCGGCATCTACGGCGTCGTGCTGCTGGTCGTCACGCCGGCGACCGTGTTCGGGATGCTGGTTTCCGCGCAGGCGCTGATCGTCGCGCTGTTCGGCGGCGTCGGCAGTCTCTGGGGGCCGGTGATCGGCGCCGCCGGTGCTGGTGCCGCTCGCCGAGAGGCTGCAACGCCGAGCTCGGCCACATGCTGCCCGGTATTCAGGGCGTCGTCTACGGCGTCGCGATCATCGTCATCATCCTGCTGGCGCCGGAGGGGGTCTATTGGCGCGTGCGCGATTGGATCGCGGCGCGCGCGCGAGCGGCACGCGGCGACGAGAACAGACTGGCCGCATCGACTGGCGCGCCGGCACCGGCTGAGAGCGCCGTCAGCACGCCGCCGCGCGGCGCCCGCCGTCCCGTCGCGCGGTCGGCCAGCCTTTGCTGCTGCTCGAAGGCGTCTCGCGCCCTTCGGCGGCCTCAGGGCGGTCGACGACGTCGGCCTGACGGTGCCGGAAGGCGAGCTCCACGGCATCATCGGCCCGAACGGCGCCGGCAAGACCACGCTGTTCAACGTCGTCAACGGCTTCCTCGCCGCCGGCGCCGGCAGCATCCGTTTTGCCGGCGAGAGCTGATCACCGGCTTGCAGCCGAACCAGGTCTGCCGCCGCGGCGTCGGCCGCACCTTCCAGGTCGTGCGCGCCTTCCGGCGCATGACGATCCTGGAGAACGTCATCGTCGGCGCGTTATGTCGGCGCCGCCGACGACGACGAGGCCGAGCGGCTGGCATTGGCGGCGCTCGACCGGGTCGGCCTTGCGGCGACGCAGGCCGCATGCCATCGCCGACGGCCTGACCACCAAGCAGCTGCGCCTGATGGAGCTGGCGCGCGCGCTGGTGCCGCGCCCGCGGCTGCTGCTGCTCGACGAGACGCTGGCGGGGCTCGGCCGCGACGAGCTCGAGGGCGTGCTGGCGATCGTCCGGCAGTTGAACCGCGAGGGCATCACCATCGCCATCATCGAGCATACGATGCACGCGATGGTGCAGCTCGTCGACCACTTCAGCGGTGCTCGACCACGGCCGGCTGATCGCCTGCGGCACGCCGGACGAGGTGGTGAAGAATCCCGACGTGATCGAAGCCTATCTCGGCAAGAAATGGATGGACCGTGCTCCGGATCCGGTCGCTTAGCGTCGCCTATGGCGGCCTGCATGCGCTGAGCGACGTGTCGCTCGACGTCGAGCGCGGGCAGTTCGTGACGGTCGTCGGCCCGAACGGGGCCGGCAAGACCACGTTGTTCAAGGCGATCTCCGGTACCGTGCGTCCCGTGGCGGGCGCGATCAGCTACAACGGACGCGACCTGCTCGCCCTGCCGCCGGCCGAGCGTGCGCAGCTCGGCATCGCGCACGTGCCGGAAGGCCGCCAGGTCTTCGCCTCCATGACGGTGATGGAGAACCTCGAAATGGGCGCCTATACGCGGAGCGGCCGCGCCCGCGCGGCCGAGCTTTTGCCGGGCATCCTCGAGCTCTTCCCGGTGCTGGCCGAGCGCCGCGCCCAGCTCGCCGGCACGCTCTCGGGCGGCGAGCAGCAGATGCTGGCGATCGGCCGCGGGCTCGCCTCGGCGCCGGACCTGTTGATGCTCGACGAGCCGTCGATGGGCCTCGCGCCGGCCGTGGTCGATACGATCTTCGAGCGCATCCGCACCATTCACCGCGAGCACGCGCTGACCGTGCTCCTGGTCGAGCAGCGCGTCGCCGAGGCGCTCGAATCCTGCGATTGCGGCTACGTGCTGGAGACCGGCCGGGTGGTGCTGCAGGGCTCGCACGGCGCGCTGATGGCGGACGCGCGCGTGCGCCGGGCGTATCTCGGGATGTAGCGTTGCGTGGCCGTCTGGATTGCTTTGTCGCTCACGCTCCCGCGATGGCATAACCGCCATATTGGCTGGCAAGCGTCAGGCAGCGACGAGACCGAGTGCGGCGTCGGTCGCTGGCGAAGACTTGTCCCGCGGCGGCCAGGGTCGTTTCGACCAGTGGGGTTCGAAGGCGAAGCTCGAGATGCGCCGGCCGGGCGGCAAAGCGCCGTTCCCAACCCCCAGTGCGTAGTCGTAATAGGATTTCACGACCTCTTCACGGCTCACCTGTTGTGCGGCGGGATGGGCAAGGCAGGCTTCGCGCCAACGCCGCGCGCGTGCGAAGTCGTTCGCCGGAAGCTCGAAATTTTCATAGTAGTCGAGGAACCAGAAGCGCACGAACATGGGCGTGAAGACCGCTTCCGCCAACCCGAATTCGGCGAACAGGAAAACGCCCCCGGGATTCTGCCAGTTGAGGAAGTCATCCAGCCATGCGTACTGGGCGAGCATCGCCTCGCGCAGGTCACTCGCGCGGGCCTGGTCGCGGTTCATGACATAGCGATAGCCCGCGGCGGTGAAATCGCCTTCGCGGCCGATCAGCATGTTTTCGACCGCCCGCCGATACGGATCGGCCTGCGCGACCCCGGGTGCGGGAAACAGCTCGTCGAGATAACGCAGGATGACGAGGCTCTCCTTCAACACGCCTTGATCGGTCTCCAGCACCGGGAGGGCTGTGGAGCCACGGCAGAGTCGCAAGAGCTCCGGATCGCGAGGGCGTGTGATGTCGACGACACGGAACTCGACTGCCTTCTGCAGCCCCTTCAGCGTGAGCAGGATTTCAAGACGTTGCGAGAACGGGCAGACCGGGATGTGGTGGACGATCAATTTCGAGGGGCGCATGGACGACACGCGAAGCAGAGAATGAGTGAGTGGCCGTGGAGCGATAGCGCTTGCCACGTTAAATCACGGCTGCAGTCGGCGCCAGAACGTAGCCGGATGAGCCCTCGGATCGGCGCTTCGCGCCGTCCGAGGACAGGCTCGAAGCGGACACGCCTGTTCGCGGCCGTCGACACTTTCGACGGCGACAAGAAGCGGGGGCCGTTGCCGATCGAATAGCGACCGCGACCATTTGCTCGCGCATCCCATCGTCCCGCCGACCCAGGCGGGCGAAACGCACGCCCGAACTAGTCACGCATCTGTGAGCGCGCCTCCTCGATGCCATAATCGGCCGATCATTGCGGTGGTCGAATGCAGGCTGTAGGATGCCGGCAACACAACAGAGCGAAGGACCAGTTATGGCGATTGATGACTTTCTTGAGCACCCTGCAGACGAATTCATTTCCCGCATTTGGTGACGGCCCGACTGGCTACATGGGGCAGACCTTTGTGGCGGATGCATCGAACCTAACGCGAATCGAGTTCGAGCTTGATCCCATTTTGGGCTGGGGCGATGGGCCAACGGACTATACGGTCTTGGTGGCGTCGGTAATCTTGGACAGCGCCGGCAACTTTGTGCGCCCCGATGAGCTGCTGTTCGAAAGCGCTCCGCGGACCTTCAACGTAGATAGCGTCGATTTAAACTGGCAGCCCGTAAGCGTCGACGTATCGGGGTTGGACCTGGTCGCGGGGCGGACTTACGTGTTCCTGCTCAATGCCAACTTCGGCGGCAACGCTGCGCGCGGCGCCGCCAACGTTGCCGGAATTGGCGTTGACGAAACTGTGGACAACGAACCGGAAGGAAATGCTGTCTTCCTGAATGCGAACACCGGCAGCATAGAGTCGGACTTTGCATTTTCGGGATTCGTGGGTTGGTTCAACGTTCAGGGCGATCTCGCCTATCGCCTTACCTATGACGATACGCCGCCGCCCGGTATTATCAACACGGGCACCAACAAAGACGACAACCTGGTCGGAGACGCGGGCGACGATGAGCTGAGCGGCGGCAACGGCGCGGACACGATCAGGGGTCTCGGCGGAAATGACAAGCTCAAGGGCCAAAACGGCAACGACAACCTGTTCGGAGGAACCGGAAACGACGACCTCGACGGCGGCAACGGTAACGATTCGCTGAACGGAGGCTCCGGCAACAACCGACTTACCGGCGGCAACGGCGGAGACGACTTCCACTTTGATAACTCGGCAACAGGGACCAATATCGTCACCGACTTCAAGGTCGGTATGGATCACCTCGTGTTCGAGGACGGGGTCGAGGTCATCGACATCGACGACAACCCCGGCGGCGTGACGCTCACGCTCAACACCAATGGGGGGGAAGTGATCCTTCTGGGGGTTCATGTCGACGAGCTGCAGCCGTTGATGTGACGCGCTCTTCCCGGCGCAGCCATACGCGGGACTATTTTAGCCCTGCTGACCGCGCCGGCACCGCCGCTCATTCCTTGCGCGCCCGCCGCCGCTGCAGCATGCCGAGGGTCCACAATCCAAGTTCGTTCTGCCAAATTCTATTGCGGATTGGGCAATGCGCGGCGAAAAGAATTGAGCCGGGTGCCCGTCGGAAAGGGCGCGGTATCGCTTCGTGGACAATGCGGCAGGTAGCGCGGAGATCAGCGGAGCCACACCCTTCCGAACGGAAACTATACCGAAAGTTATACGGCAAGCTCGGCCGACCTCAGGAACTACGCGGAGGCGGCGGGTGTTGTTCTGAATGTCTGTATGTCGGTCCTTCCAGCCGCAACTCAGGGACCGCTTCAGAGGGAGACAGCGAGCCCCGGTAGTCATCGTGCTCATCCGGGGCTCGCCTTTTTTTGCGCGCCGGAACCTCCCGGCCGGGCGCTGCGTTCGCTTGCTCGACGGGGCGTAGCTGAGGAGAACGGCCATGTCAGTTCTGTTTTGGTTGGGATTCCCGTGGTGCTCGTGGGTGGCGGTTGGGTGATCTATCGGATCGTCGGCGGCTAACCCCCCATGGAAGACGTACAAACCACACGGCGGATCGGCTTGGCGCTCGCGGCAATCCTGTTCGCTTGCTTCACGCTGAGCGCAATGGCAATTCAGTAGCAGCCGAGGCGCTGGCGCGGCGTACCTCCCCACGGCCAGCGACAAGGCAGGACAATCCCGGCTTAACCGCCGGGATTTTCCTTTGATGATCATCCGGCCGGGAACGCCGCCCTCCGCTTCTCGGCTTTCTTCGTGCCAACGCGAGGCTTCGTTCCGCCAGCCATTTGCCGAGCTGCCATGAACGTTTCAGCTAACGCTCCGCACCCTTCTCGTTCCAAAGAAACGATCCGCTGCTCTCGTAAGCGTATGGGCTGCGGCCGTCCATCCCCATGCGCGATGCTCCCGGTGTTGGCCCTCACGAGGCTGCCGACGTCGTAATGGCGTTCCGCAGAGGGCGCGACAAGCCTCGCTGGCGAAGCAAGAAAGCAACCCGAATAGCAGCGGCGGACGAGCTATTTTTCCGGTCGTGTCCGATCCGGGACGGCTTCTGACGGCCGCCTGCGCGCGCTCCGGCGATGAACGCGCCGGGGATCTCAGCATTGCCGTGCGGATTGCGAACTCTGCCGTTTGGATCGGCCGGATCCGCCGCGGATTCCGTGGTCGCCGATTCCGACGATTCCATCGGGCTTGCCTCTTACGCGCGGTGGCGGCGAAGGCGCCACGCTTTGATGGCTATCCATCGGTCCGCGCGTGGCTTCGGCGCATCGAGGGCTTGCCGCAATTCGTGCCGATGCCGGCGTGCCCCATTCCGCAAGCCTGACGTTCGGAATCCATTCCGAGGCGCGGGGGGGCACCCGTTGCGCGCAGCGCGATGGGGACCTCGAAACGCGCCGAACCTCTCACCGTCATTGCGAGCCGAAGGCGAAGCAATCCAGGACGGCGGTGCGGCTGTCTGGATTGCTTCGTCGCTTTACGCTCCTGGCAATGACGGAAGAGGCATGACGGGGTTGCAGAACGCCGGAAACACGCAGTGCTTTCGGCCAGCCTCTCGGGCGGCGAGGGGGAGATTGGAGCGGGCGATCGGGATCGAACCGACGACATTCAGCTTGGGAAGCTGACGTTCTACCACTGAACTACGCCCGCTTGGCCTAAGCATATCCGCGCTCCCCGCCGCGCCGCAAGCATCCCCGCGACGGCGCCTCCCGCCCGCGTGAAGTTCGGCCTCGGGGCGACGCTGAAGCCACGAGCGAGATTGAGAAATTGTGCCGTTCGATTATCGGTCGGCAGTTCGGCAAGCGGATCATCGGCCTGGTAGCGCTGATTGTCGGTATTGTTTTCGGAGTCACCGGCTACTCGTGGAGGTAACTCGATGGTCGCGCCTTCGACATGGTGCGCTCCGTAATGGCGACCAGCTTGGCGTTCGGGTTGACCAAACCTTCCTTCGAGGCCATGCCTGGCGTCGGCAGCGGGCGCGAGCGAATGAGCTTAGAATCGCAGCACCGCGCTCGCCACCACGCAGGTCCACAGGCCACCGGCATCGCCCTCTGCCGCGGCGGTGATCGACATGCTGTCGATGATCAACTGGCTGTACTCGTAGTTGCGCTTGCGCTCGTTCCAGGCCGCGTCGGGATCGAAGTCGATCCCGAGCGTCGAGGCCAGCATGGTGGCGGCAAGATCCTCGGCGTAGTCGCCGCTCTGCGCCGCAGTCATCCCGAAGCCATGATGCTCCGAGATGTAGCCATACGTTGCCGGATCGGCGGGCCGGGCAAGACCGATGCTGGCGTGAACCAATCGGCCGGGCTCGTTGGTCTCTGCCCGTGCCATGACGCAAAACGTCACCTCGCCGGGTTTGAGGGTAGTGACCCCGGCATCCCGTGAAATGAGCTCGCAGCCCGGCGGGAAAATCGAAGAGACACTCACCAGATTCTGCTGCTCGATATCGGCGTCGCGCAACGCGAACTCGAACGCGGTCAGCTGATGCCGATGGATGCCGACACCGCGGGTGAGGAATATGCTGGTTGGAGTTGGGAAACATCTTCGCCTTGATCAGCTCATTTGGCCGGCGTGTCGGTCTTCGCGGCAAGAAGCGCCAAGTATTCCCACACCATGGTCGCGGCGGCCAGCGCGGTGATTTCCGCAACATCGTAGGCGGGCGCGACCTCGACCACGTCCATGCCCGCAAAGCGCAAGCCCCCAAGCCGGCGCAGAATGGATTGCGCCTGCCAGGACGCCAGACCTCCGATCTCAGGGGTCCCGGTGCCGGGTGCGAACGCCGGATCGAGCGCGTCGATATCAAAGCTTAGATAAACCGGCGCGTCGCCGACCACTTGCCGAACACGGTTCGCCACTCCCTGCGGCCCGCGCTCGTGAACCTCGTCGGCAGGAATGACCGTCACCCCCTGGCTTCAGCGTCCACTCGTAGACTCTCGCGTTCAACCGGCGAACGAATGCCGATCTGTATCATGCGGTGCGGGTCGACGATGCTCTCGTTGATGGCATGATAGAAAACCGAACCATGCGCGAACACCTGGCCAAAATTCTCCGGCCAGGTGTCCACGTGGGCATCGAAATGGATCAGTCCCAGGGGGCCGGTTCGACGCGCGAGTGCCCGCAGCAACGGCAAGGTCACGCCGTGGTCGCCGCCAAGCGCGACCAGATGCGCAAGCTCGAGCGCCTGATTTTCGATCAGCGCCATCGTGGCCGGAATGTCGCCGAGCGCGATCCGGAAATTGCCGATGTCGGCGAGCGACAAGGCAAGCGGATCGGCAAACGTGCCTGGGTGAGCGCCATCCCTGAGCATCCGGCTTGCCTGCCGTACGGCTTGGGGGCCGAAACGCGCGCCGCTGCGGTTCGTCGTCCCGATATCGAACGGAATGCCGGCAATGCAGATCGCCGCCGCTGGGTCGTTGCGCTCGAGCCCGAGAAATCCTGACGGCAGCGAGAAGGTCGGAGCGTTGCTTGTCATGTCAGCGTCGTCATCTCGGCGCGGGAGGCTCGCGGCGCCGGTCGGCATTCAACTGCCGGGCCAGCGTACCGTGGATGCCCCGCTTTCACCAACCTGCTTTGCCCCGCTACCAGCGGCAGCGGCATGGATAGCGGACCGCACCGTCGGGGAACGGAGTGGAGCCCGTCGTCGCGGCCACAACAGCCGGCCGCCCCCAAGATTGTGCAGCTCACTTGAATGAAGCAAAATAGAGCTGACGCGCATGAATGTCGCACTGAGGTAACCCCAGCGCGGATGACAAGGCTCGGGAGCGAAGATGAAGTCCACCAATCGGCGCGAATTCTTGCGTGCCTCAAGCGCCGCAGCGCTTTCGGCAGCCGTGCCCGCCGAGCTGTTCGCACAAGCCGTCACGCCGCCGCCGCCGTCCGGCGCGACTTGGGATTCCGGTTCCCTTCGTCATCTCCTCCCGACGGTCAGCGACAGCCGGATACTTATCAAGACGTCCTTCGATGCGCCGCTGGCAGACGCGCCTACGCTGCACGTGGGCGGCACCTCGGTGCGCGGCCGGATGGGCGATACGCGTGGTGAGCACTGGCATTTCTACGCCACCGGGCTCGAAGCGGGACGATCCCATCGCCTGTCGCTGGTCGGGTCCGCGGGACGTGCCTTATGCGAGCCGTGGGAGCTCGCGACATTCCCGCATCCCGACACGCAGCCGGAAACGTTCCGTCTTCTCATCTATACCTGCGCGGGCGGTCACGAGATCCACGCATTCCTGCCGACCGCGCAGCGCAACCGGCTGCTCCGGCGAGCGCTCGGGTTTCGGCCCGACGCGGTGGTCGCCAATGGCGATCATGTGTATTGGGACCTGCTCGCGCCGGTGAACGCACGCCTGCTCGGCGCCGCGCCCCAAGCGGTGAAGCTCGCCGGCACGTTCGATCGGTCCGCCGTCGTGCTCGGCAGCGACAATGAAACCGTATTGAAGAGGGCTGCCGGTCCGCAGATCGTCCCCGTCTACGGCACCGACTTCCGATCGACGCCGGTGTTTTTCCTGCAGGACGATCACGACTATTTCGACAATGACGAAGCGACCGACGAGGCCGTTACATTCCCGCCTTCGCATTTCATGCTGCAGTTGGCGCGGGCGACGCAGAATATCTATTATCCCGAGTTTCTCCCGGACGCGACGCGCCCGCTCGGCCTGCCGTCGTCCTCTTCGGGCGATCGAGTGTGGGGCGTATCGGAGAGCTTCGGCACGATTCGCTTCGGGCGATTGGCGGAAATCCTGCTCTATGACGTCCGCCGCACACAGACATTGGCCGGCCCGAGCGCGGTCTACCTCGACCTGGAAGTCGAGAAGTGGCTGAAGGCGCGCACGGCCGCGGCCGAAGTGCGTCATCTCGTTCACGTGCCCTCCAACCCGCCGGGCTGGACTGCCGGCAAATGGGGCGAATGGTACCCTGACGTGCTCGGGCCTGACGGCAAGCTGACGGCAGCCTTGCCCAAGCCCTATTGGCAATCGGGCTGGCTCAAGCAGCACGATCGCTTGATGGAAGCGATGTCCGCGATGAAGCACCGCGCTCCGCTCATCATCAGCGGAGACCTGCACGCGATCGCGATCGGACGCATGCTGCGCAGTGGCGCGTTGGACCTGAAAGGCAATCCGATCAACGTTGCCCTTTCAGGGCCGATAGGATCACGGCCGGGCCCGATCGGCTGGCCGTCGGGACGGCGCGGCACCGGGGCGATGCCGCCGGCGCATCTCGACATGGACGAAAGGATCAAGCCCATCGAGCAACATGGCTTCATCCTCGCCGATTTCACGCCGGAGAAGATCACGCTGCGGTTCTTCAAATGGGACTGGAAGACGCAGGCAGTCGAAGCCATGGACACGCTGGAGCCGTTTCACACAACGGAGTTGGCGCGACCGGGTTGATTGGCGCATTCGCAAAAGAGTTATACCAACGGCGCCACACTCTGACCCATGCCCGGCCTTGTGCCGGGCATCCACGTCTTTCTTTCTCGGTGCTGTCGCAAGAAAGACGTGGATGGCCGGGCCAAGCCCTGGGCCAAGCCCGGCCATGACGGGTGGAAGGGTCATCATCCAATGCCGCTGGTATTGCACGGCAAAAACAGGGCGCCCTCGCCGGCTTTTGAGCGGTCCAGGCTTTCGCGAAGCTAGGCAGCGAGCCTGAAGGCCTGCCGGGCCAGCAGCTTCCAGCGCCCACCTTCCTTGCGCCACACCTGCAGCGCGCCGATACGGGACGTGCCGGGCTTGCCGTCTGTTTCGAACTCGACCACCAGGTTGTGGCGAACAATCGCGTTGTCGCCAACGACGGACGTGCTCGGCTCCGTGACTGTAATCGCTTTGTAGATCGTCTTCTTGCCGGCAACGACGTCGATGAACTGCGCCTTGGTTTCTATGACCCCTCCCGAATGGCCATAGCTCAGCTGGTCGGAAAGAAGCTCCTCCAATTTGGCCTTGTCGGCTTTGAGCATCGCCTGGCTCAATTCCTCGGCGGCCCGGTTGACGCCCGCCTCGTCGCCGGATTGCGCAAGCGAGGGCCGGTGAAAGAGCCCTGAGCCGAGGAGCACGAGCGCGGTGGTCAGGTGACGGCGCGTGAACTTCATGGCGGCTCCTCCCTTATTCTGCTTATGGCGGCTATTCGGAGCGCTACGCCCCGACGACCGACTGTATATCGGATTGCTGGCCGATCCAAATGACGCCAACTCGCGCGCGGGCGGGCACCATCCCTTTGGCCACTGACCGACGCCCGCCTGCGACCAAGCATATCCGGGCGCGCCGCCGCGCCGCCGCATCCCCGCGACGGCGCCTGCCGCGCCCGCTACCATGCGGCCCAAAAATTCGTCCCGGCATGAGGAGGCAGCTTTGCTCGATTGGCTGCGCAGAATCGTCGAGGATCCGCGGACCGACCGGTTCATCATGGGGCTCATCGTGCTCAACGCGGTGACGCTCGGCATCGAGACCAGCCAGACCGCGATGGAGCGCTTCGGGCCGGCTCCTCGACACCATCGACCGCGTCGTGCTCGCGGTGTTCGTGGTCGAGCTCGCGGCGCGGCTCTGATCGTGCAGCGCGGCGCGTTCTTCCGCGACGGCTGGAACATCTTCGACTTCATCGTGGTCGGCATCGCGCTCGCGCCGGCGACCGAGGCGTTCTCGGTGCTGCGCGCGCTGCGCGTGCTGCGCCTGCTGCGGCTGATCACCGCGGTGCCGACGCTGCGCCGCGTGGTCGGCGGCCTGATCGCCTCGCTGCCCGGCATGGGCTCGATCTTCCTGCTGATCCTGCTGGTCTACTACGTGTGCGCCGTGATGGCGGTGAACCTCTACGGCGACGGAGTTCCCGCAGCTGTTCGGCACGCTCGGCGCGCTCGCTGTTCACGCTGTTCACCATCATGACGCTGGAAGGCTGGGTCGACGGCGTGGTGCAAGCCGATCATGGAGACGCGCCCCTACGCCTGGCTGTTCTTCATCCCGTTCATCATCGGCACCACGTTCACGGTGCTCAACCTGTTCATCGGCGTCATCGTCGGCGCCATGCAGGAGGAGCACGAGAAGGCGGCGCAAGGCGGAGCTGCGAAGCCGAGCGCGAGATCGTCGAGGAGGAGACCGAGCCGCTGATGCGGCGAGATCCAGGAGCTCAAGGCGGAGGTCGCGGCGCTGCGGCAGGATTTGGCGCGGCCAGCCGCGGAGGGCGCGCGCTGAGGCCTTGCTGCCCGTCACGGACGCTTGATAGAGCGGATCGTCAACGTCGACTCAGACCGTCATGCCCGGCCTTGTGCCGGGCATCCACGTCTTGCTTCTCTTGAGTTGCGGCAAGAAAGACGTGGATGGCCGGGACAATGCGCCGGCCATGACGGACGTCAATCAACGTCGCTACGAGCACGGGGGGGACTCATATGCAATGGCTACGCAGGATCATCGAGCATCCACGGACCGAGCGCGTCATCATGGCGCTCATCGTCGTCAACGCCGTCACGCTCGGGCTGGAGACCAGCCAGACCATGATGGCGCAGCTGGGGCACGCTGCTGCACGTCCTCGACCAGGCCATCCTGGCGGTCTTCGTGATCGAGCTGCTGGCGCGCATCGTCGCTGCAGCGCACGGCGTTCTTCCGCGACGGCTGGAACATCTTCGACTTCATCGTGATCGGCGATCTCGCTCGCGCCGGCGACCGAGGCCTTCACGGTGCTGCGCGCGCTGCGCGTGCTGCGCCTGTTGCGGCTGATCACGATCGTGCCGTCGCTGCGGCGCGTGGTCGGCGGGCTGATCGGCGCGCTGCCCGGGATGGGCTCGATCGTGCTGCTGATCGGGCTGATCTACTACGTCTGCGCCGTGATGGCGGTGAACCTGTTCGGCGAGGATTTCCCGCCCTGTTCGGCACGCTGCCGGCCTCGCTGTTCACCCTGTTCACCATCATGACGCTGGAAGGCTGGGTCGACGGCGTGGTGCAAGCCGATCATGGAGAAGTACCCCTACGCCTGGCTGTTCTTCATCCCGTTCATCATCGGCACCACGTTCACGATCCTCAACCTGTTCATCGGCATCATCGTCAACGCGATGCAGACCGAGGTCGCCAAGGAGGAGGCCGCCGAGACGCGAGGCCGAGCGCGACGATCGTGCACGACGAGACCGCGCCGCTGATCGCCGAGATCAAGGGACTGCGCGCCGAGGTCGCGGCGCTGCGCCAGGATGTGCTTGGCCGGCCGCCACCGCCGCCTTGATCTCTGCCATGCGACCGTGAGGGCGACCCTACGATTATTCGCTGGGACCGGCCTTTCCCGCAAGCGGGGAGAGGTCAGCGGCGTTATCCGAACACGACAGGCAGCCGGCGCGGGCCGCGCACGGTGCCCTCGGACCACGTCACCTCGGCCCCGGCGTCGAGATGGAATTCCGGCACCCGCGCGAGCCATTCCTGCAGCGCGACCGTGATCTCCATCCGGGCAAGGTTCGAGCCGATGCAGCGGTGAATGCCGAGGCCGAAAGCGGCGTGCCGGTTCTGCGCGCGGTCGATCACCACGCGGTCGGCATCCGCGAACACCGCCGGATCGCGGTTGGCGGCCGGGAACGACAACAACACCATCTCGCCCGGCTTGAACGCGCAGCCGTTGATCCGGGTCTCCTTGACGACCTCGCGCGCCATGGTCACGGGCGCGTAGGCGCGCAGGAACTCCTCGACCGCGGTCGGCATCAGCTCCGGCTCCGCCGCCAGCCGCCTGCGGTCGTCCGCATGGGTAGCGAGATGCCACAGGCAGGCGCCGATCGCGCTCCAGGTGGTGTCGATCCCGGCGATCAACAGCAGCCGTAGCGAGCCGACGATGTGCTCCTCGTCCGGCGGCTCGCCCTCCAGCCGCGCGTTCATCAGGTACGTGATCAGATCATCCGTGGGCGCGGCCCGACGCTTGGCGACCTCGGCGGCGAAATACGCCGTCATCTCGGTGACCGCGCGCATCAGCGCCTCCGCGTCGGTGATGCCGAGCTCGAGGATCTCGTGAATCCATTTGCGGAACAGGTCGCCGTCGTCTTCGGGCACGCCGAGCATGTGGGCGATCACGCGCACCGGAATCTCCTGCGAATACTCGACCGCCGCATCGCACCCGCCCCGGCCGGCGAAGCGCGCGATCAGGTCGCGGCAGATTTGCCGCGTGCGCGGCTCGTGGCGCCTGATCGCGGCGGGCGTGAACGGCGGCAGCAGCATGTGCTTGGCCGGCGCATGCTTCGGCGGATCGGAGGTGATCGGCGGCGCCGGTACGCGCGGCGGCGGGGTCTCGCGCACCACCACGCGACGCGAGGAG
Source organism: uncultured Alphaproteobacteria bacterium (assembly GCA_963738705.1). Classification (GTDB taxonomy): domain Bacteria; phylum Pseudomonadota; class Alphaproteobacteria; order Rhizobiales; family Xanthobacteraceae; genus CAVTXS01. The sequence goes on along the minus strand of CAVTXS010000043.1, from coordinate 108,884 downwards.
AAGTGCTCGGTGTCGTAGGAGATGGCGCGCACGTCCTCGTAGCGGGTCGGAAAATACACGCCCATGTACCGGTCGGTATGCGCGATCGGGCAGCTGGCGCGCAATTCGTCCCAGATCGGAAATGGATTCCTGATCCAGCGCGGATCGAGATGGTCGAAGTCGGTTGCCCAGTCGTTGACCGGCGGGCGCGTGCTCATGTGTCCTCTCATTCCTCAATGACGTCGATGGCGAGCTCGGGGCAGTTGGCCTTGGCGAGCGACGCCTTGTCCTCAAGACCGGGCGGCACGACGCCGTCGCCGATCTCGTGCGCATTGCCGAGGTCGTCGAGCCGGAACAGCTCGGGGGCGAGCGCATTGCAGCGGGCGTGACCCTGGCAGCGGTCGCGATCGACCCGCACTCTCAGCCGTTCGGTCTGGGCATCGCAAGCGTCCCGGCGGCAGCCGTTGTTCGTTGTCGTCTGTTCGCGCGCCGGGGGTCCGCCGGAGTGCCGCAGCATAGCGAGGCCGAGCCCCGGCCGGCAAGAGCTGCGGCGCGGCCCGCGTCATCCGCGGAAATGCTTCGACAGCTTCAGGCCCTGCGCCTGGTAGTTGGAACCGATTCCTTGGCCGTAGAGCTGGTCCGGCCGCGCGATCATCCGCTCATAGATCAGCCGGCCGACGATCTGGCCATGCTCGATAATGAACGGGACCTCGCGCGAACGCACTTCGAGCACGGCGCGCGCCCCGCGCCCGCCCGCCCCCGCATAGCCGAAGCCCGGATCGAAGAAGCCGGCGTAGTGCACGCGGAACTCGCCGACCAGCGGGTCGAACGGCACCATCTCGGCCGCATAGTCGGGCGGCACCTGCACGGCCTCCTTGGACGCGAGAATGTAGAACTCGTCGGGATCGAGGATCAGCGTCCGGTCGCCGCGGCCGAGCATCGGCTCCCAGAAATCCGCGACCGCGTAGCCGCCGCGGCGCTCGACGTCGATCACGCCGGTATGGCGCTTGGCGCGGTAGCCGATCAGCGCGAGCGGGCCCGCGCCGGCGAGATCGACGCCGATCGCGACGCCGCCCGCGGCGGCGATTGGAATGGTCGAGTTGGCCGCAATACCGGTCCGGTCACTCACCGGCAAGGAGTTGCGGCTGTCGACGAGCCGCTCGCGCTCGTGCAGGGCGAGGAGAGCTTCGTCGTCGAGCTCGGCGTGGCCGCGACGGAAGCGGACTTGCGACAGGCGTGAGCCTTCGCGCACCAGCACCGGAAAGGTGCGCGGGCTGATCTCGGCGTAGAGCGGGCCGCGGTAGCCGGCCTCGATCTGGTCGAAGCTCTGCGCCCGATCGGTGATCACGCGCGTGAAGACGTCGATCCGCCCGGTCGAGCTCTTCGGGTTGGCGGCGGCGGCGATGTCGGCCGGCAACGCCAGGCTTTCGAGCAGCGGCACGATGTAGACGCAGCCGGTCTCCAGCACGGCGCCGTTGCCGAGCGCGATCTCGTGCAGCTTGAGCTCATCGATGCGCTCGGTGACGGTCGCGCGCGGGCCCGGCAGGAAGCTTGCGCGCACGCGGAACGCGGTCGCGCCGAGACGAAGGTCGAGGCTCGCGGGCTGCACCTGGTCGGCCGCGAACTCAGGCGAGCGGATCGCGCCCGATTCGGCGAGCGCCGCAATCATGCGATCGGGCAGGATGCCCGTGTCCGCGGTGGCAAAGGCCGGCGTCACCATGGTTTCTCAGGCTGGCCGCGATCTCTAGAGCGGATCCCGCTCGGATTGACTTAACCTCTCCGGGAGGGAGAGGTCGACCGCGCTGCGAGCGAAGCGCGGGCGGGTGAGGGGTTAGAGCGTCGTGGCTAAGCCTTAATGCCCCCTCACCCCGGATTGCGCGCTTCACGCGCGCAATCCGACCCCGGGTCAAGTCCGGGGCAGGCTCTCTCCCCAACGGGGAGGTGAAGAGGCGACGCCGCCGTTTTCGCCGACATCACCGGAGTCCGCTCTAGCCGATGGCTGCCTTGACGGGAAGTCGGGGGGCGGGTAAGAGCGGCCTTATCCCGTGGTCATTTGAGCCGGCCGGCTTGCAGCCACGTAAAACAAATCGCTAAAAGGCCGGGGACGCGTGGACCCGGCTTCGGCATTTCGCCCGGCCGGGTTTTTGTTGGCCCGAAGGAGGCCGTCATGTCCGCGTTCCAACCCGATGCCTACCGCCCCGAGACCCGGCTGGTCCATGCCGGCATCCTGCGATCGCAGTTCGGCGAGAACTGCGAGGCGATGTTCGTAACCCAGGGCTACGTCTACGACAGCGCCGAACAGTGCGAGGCGCGCTTCACCGGCGCCGATCCGGGCTTCCAGTACTCGCGCTTCTCCAATCCCACGGTCGCGATGTTCGAGGCGCGCATGGCGGCCTTCGAGGGCGCCGAGGCCGCGCGCGCGACCGCGAGCGGCATGGCGGCGGTCACCGCCTCGCTGATGGGCCAGCTCAAGGCCGGCGATCATGTGGTCGCCGCCAAGGCGCTGTTCGGGTCCTGCCGCTATATCGTCGAGGATCTGTTGCCGCGCTACGGCATCGCCTCGACGCTGGTCGATGGCGTCGACCTCGACCAGTGGCGGGCCGCGCTGCGGCCGAACACCAGGACGTTGTTCCTGGAAACGCCGACCAATCCGACCCTCGAGGTGATCGACATCGCGGCGGTCGCAGAAATCGCGCACGCGGCCGGCGCGACGCTGGTGATCGACAATGTTTTCGCAACGCCGCTCTACCAGAGCCCGCTCCGGTTCGGCGCGGACTGCGTCGTCTATTCGGCCACCAAGCATATCGACGGGCAGGGCCGCTGCCTGGGCGGCATCATCCTGGGGTCGGAGGCGTTCATCCAGGCGCACGTCCACCAGTTCGTGCGGCAGACCGGCCCATGCCTGTCGCCGTTCAACGCGTGGGTCCTGCTCAAGGGCCTCGAAACGCTGCCGGTGCGCGTCCGGGCGCAGACCGCCGCGGCCGCCGCGGTGGCGGAAGCGCTCAGCCGTCATCCGAAGGTCACGCGGCTGATCTATCCGGGACGGCCGGACCATCCGCAGGCCGCGACCGTCGCCAAGCAGATGCAGGGCGGCTCGACTCTGGTCGCTTTCGAGATCGATGGCGACCGCGCCACGACGTTCCGGTTCCTGAACGCGCTCAAGCTGGTGCGCATCTCCAACAATCTCGGCGACGCCAAGAGCCTGATCACCCACCCGGCGACCAGCACGCACCAGCGCCTGACGCCGGCGCAACGCGCCGAGCTCGGGATTACGGAAGGTTTGGTGCGGCTCTCCGCCGGACTCGAGCACCCGGACGATATCGCCGAGGACATTTTGACGGCGCTCAAGGCGGTGTGATCGTCATGGCCGGGCTTGTCCCGGCCATCCCGTCTTGCTTGCCGCCGTTTCAAGAGAAGAAAGACGTGGATGCCCGGCACAAGGCTGCACAAGGCCGGGCGTGACAAGGCAGACTTACCGCTGGTTTGATTGGAAGTCCGGGTTTACCGCCGCTGGGCGGGGGCGCCGGCCATCGCCTGGCTGCGGACCGCGTCCGCGATGGCGATGCCGAGCTGCCGGGCGATGCAGCCGTAGCTCCAGTCGTTCATGTGCAGGCCGTCGGCCGAGAGCAGGGTCTCGAACGGGATCCCGTCGGTCTCGCGCCAGTGCCGCATGATCCTGAAGCGCTGGAACAGGCCGATATTGCCGACTTTCGCCTCCGCGCCGATGAGGCGGACCATGCCTTCGGCGTCGTGCTTGGCGAGCACCATGGGGGCGTATTGCGGGTCGACCAGCACGACGTCGGCGCCGGTCGCCTTCAGCCGGCGGATGCCTTCGCGGATCAGCGGTGCCTCGCCGGCGAGCGCATGATCGTGCAGCACGGCGTTGGTACCGACCTGCCACAGGACGAGGTCCGGGTGCTCGGCCGCGACGTCCTTGTCGAAGCGCGCCAGCATCTGGGTCGCATCCTCGCCGCCCACGCCACGGTTCAGGACCTTGATGGGGATGCCCGGAAAGCGTGCTCTGAGATCGGCCTCGAGCCGGCTCGGATAGGTCGCGGCCTGGGAGCTTGCCCCCGCGCCCGACGTCGAAGACGAGCCGATCGCCACGATGGTGACCGGTTCGGCGGAGGTCAAACGCCGGGCCATGCGGGTCAGCGTGTGGCCTAATCGCGTGAACTCGCCCGGTGCGGCGCAGGCTGGGGCCGCAGCGGCGGGCGCGGTCTGGGCTTGCGTCGGGCCTGCGGAGGATGAAAAGGCGGCAATGAACAGCGCAAATGGCCAAACAAAACGTCGCGGCATCGAGTATCCTTACGTTCCGACCCTGTTCAACTGCGCCGCATCAAACCGTCGGCGAGCCGCCTCCCCAGGCACTGCGCGGCACATTCGATCCCGGCATCTTGTCGCAGCGCCGGTAACATCGAATGTACCAGTTTCATCAAATGCCTTATTTCGGCCCAAGGGTCAAATACGGACAAACCCTGGTATCGGCCGCGCCACCTTCCGAATATGGGTGGGGCCGGCTGCCGGCGCCACGGTCCAAGTGCCTGGGGGCCCGGCAATTTTCCGCGTCGCTCGAAACCATTGCATCGGAGCGGCAGACGCGATTCACTACGCCTAAAGTTCGACCCCGACTATGGTTAGCGGCACCCCATGTATCGCGCCCTGACCCGCGATATCGAAGTCAAGGTGACCCCGCGGTTCATCCCGGACCGCTCGTCGCCGCAGGAAGGCCTTTACTTCTGGGCCTACACGATCGAGATCGCCAATCGCGGGCGGGAGACCGTGCAGCTCAAGACGCGGCATTGGCGGATCACCGATGCGCTTGGACGGCTGCAGGAGGTCAAGGGCGCGGGTGTAGTCGGAGAGGAGCCGGTGCTGGAGCCGGGCGAATTGTTCGAATACACCAGCGGCGTGCCGCTGCCGACCCCCTCCGGCTTCATGGTCGGCAGCTACGGAATGGTGAGCGCCCGCGGGGAGAGCTTCGACATCGATGTCCCGGCGTTCTCGCTCGACGCGCCCGACGTCGACCGGGTGATCAACTGAGTGCCGAATGGCGAGTGGCGAATAGCGATGGCGAATGGCGAATGGGAAGGCGGCGTCTCGGCCCAATCGCTATTCGCCACTCGCCATTCGCTAGCTGCCTTGCGGCTCCACCTCGGCCGGCTGCACCACGTACGTGCTGTTGCAGAACTCGCAGGTGACCGAGATCACCCCGTTCTCGACCATGTCGGCGCGCTCCTCGGCCGAGAAGCTGCGCAGCATGTCGGTGATCCTGGTGCGGGAGCACGAGCATTCGGCGGCGACGTCGCGGCAGCGAAAGACCCGCACGCCGCGCTCGTGAAACAGCCGGTAGACCAGGCGTTCGCTCGACAGCGCCGGGTCGATCAGCTCGACATCCTCGACCGTCTCGACCAGCGAACGGCCTTCGATCCACGCATCGTCCTCCGGGACCACGTGCGGGGTCGTGCCTTCGGGCGCATCGCCGGGATCGAGATCGGCCTGGCGCATGCGCTCGGCCGTCTTCGGCAGGAACTGCAGCATGATGCCGCCGGCGCGCCAACGATGGCGCAGCCCGTCGGGACCCGGGCGGAACTCCTCCGCGACCGCCAGGCGCACGCGCGTCGGAATCTGCTCGGAGCGCCGGAAGTATTCGTGCGCGGCGGCTTCCAGATCGCCGCCCTGCAGCGCCACCAAGCCCTGATAGCGGCTCATGTCGGTGCCCTGGTCGATGGTCATGGCGAGATGGCCATGGCCGAGCAGGGCGCCGGCGGCGGCCGCGCCGGCTTCCATCGCGGCAGCGACGCGACCCTTGTCGAAGCGGGCGCAGGCTCTGATCTTTCCCGGCGTGGTGAAATCGACCACCAGCATGCGCACCGGCCCGTCGGTCTGCGTCTGCAGGATGAAGCGGCCCTCGAACTTGAGCGCCGAGCCGAACAACACCCCGAGCACGATCGCCTCGCCCAGAAGCTTGGCGACCGGCGCCGGGTAGTTGTGGCGGCTGAGGATCTCATCGACGGCGGGGCCGAGCCGCACCAGGCGTCCGCGCAGGTCGAGCGCCTCGACCTGGAACGGCAGCACGGTATCGTCGGCGGATGTCGTGGCAGGCGCCCGTTCGGGAATTGCGATATCGGTCATTGCAAGTCCAAGTTCGATCGTGTTGGAGCGGTCGCGCGTGGCCCGCCCGCGGCGCGCCGCAGCGGTTTCCACTTTTCGGGATCACGCGCTGGGGCGGTTACTTACTCGCGTGAAGACACCAGGCCAGGATGCCCTTTTGGGCATGCAGGCGGTTCTCGGCCTCGTCGAATACCACCGACTGCGGACCGTCGATCACCTCGTCGGTGACCTCCTCGCCGCGATGCGCCGGCAGGCAATGCATGAATATGGCGTCGGGTTTCGCTTTTGCCATCAGCCGCGCGTTGACCTGGTACGGCTTGAGCAGGTTGTGCCGGCGCTCGCTCTCCTTGTCGCCCATCGACACCCAGGTGTCGGTGACGACGCAGTCGGCCCCCGTCACCGCCTCCTCGGCGTCGTGCCCCATCACGATCGCCGCGCCCGACGCGCGGATCCAGTCCAGCAGCGGCTTTCTCGGCGCCAATTCCGGCGGGGTCGCGACCTGCAGGCGGAAATCGAAGCGCGCCGCCGCGTGCATCCAGGAGGCCAGCACGTTGTTGTCGTCGCCGGTCCAGGCGACGGTGCGGCCGTGGATCGGGCCGCGATGCTCCTCGAAGGTCATGACGTCGGCCATGACCTGGCACGGATGCGAAAGCCGCGTCAGCCCGTTGATCACCGGGACGGTGGCGTGGCGCGCCAGCTCCAGCAGAGCCGCATGATCGAGGATGCGGATCATGATGGCGTCGACGTAGCGCGAGAGCACGCGCGCCGTATCGGCGATGGTCTCGCCGCGGCCGAGCTGCATCTCCTGCCCGGTGACCATGATGGCTTCGCCGCCGAGCTGGCGCATGGCGATGTCGAACGAGACGCGCGTGCGCGTCGACGGCTTGTCGAAGATCATCGCCAGCGTCTTGTCGGCAAGCGGCCGGTCCGCGGTCGCGCGGTCGCTCGCCCAGCGGGCCTTCATGCTGCGGCCGGCCTCGATCATGCCGCGCAGGTCCCGGGCGGGGATGTCGGTGAGATCGAGGAAATGCCGCACGCCCTCGGAGCTCACCCGGCTGCTCCCTGAGCCTTGCGCGGGGGCTCGAGCGAAGCTTCGATGCGGGTGGCGGCGCGATCGATGCTGGCGAGCGCCGCCGCGATCTCCGGCTCGCCGACGATCAGCGGCGGCAGCAGCCGCACGACATTGTCGCCGGCCGCCGCCGTGATCAGCTTCTCGTCCCGCAACGCCTCGACCAGCTCCGCCGCCGGCACCTCCGCGCGCAGCCCGATCAACAGCCCCTCGCCGCGAACCTCGGCAATCACCTGGGGATGGCGATCCTTCAGCTCGGCGAGGCGCTGCTTGAACAGCAGGGCGGTGCGTTTCACCCGATCGAGGAAGCCCGGGGCGAGCACGACGTCGAGCACCGCATTGCCGACCGCCATGCCCAAGGGGTTGCCGCCGAACGTCGAGCCGTGGGTGCCGGTCGTCATGCCCTTCGCGGCCTCGGCCGTGCCGAGGCAGGCGCCGAGCGGGAAGCCGCCGCCGATGCCCTTGGCGACCGCCATGATGTCGGGCGTGATCCCGGTGCGCTGATAGGCGAACAGCTCGCCGGTGCGCCCGATTCCGCTCTGCACCTCGTCGAACACCAGCAGCAGCCCATGCTGGTCGCAGAGCTCGCGCAGGCCCTTGAGGAATTGCGGTGAGATCACCCGCACGCCGCCTTCGGCCTGGATGGGCTCGACCAGGATCGCGGCGGTCTCCGGCCCGATCGTGCGCTTGACCGCTTCGAGGTCGCCGGCGACGAGCTGATCGAAGCCCTTCCACCACCGGCCCGAAGCCGTCGAGATATTTTTTCTGCCCGCCCGCCGCGAGCGTCGCCAGCGTGCGGCCGTGGAACGCGCCCTCGAAGGTGATGATGCGGAAACGCTCGGGCTTGCCGCTCGCCGACTGATACTTGCGCGCCATCTTGATCGCGCACTCCATCGCCTCGGCGCCGGAATTGGTGAAGAACACCATGTCGGCGAAGGTCGCGGCGCACAGCCGATCCGCCAGCCGCTCGCCCTCGGGGATGCGGTAGAGATTGGAGACGTGCCAGAGCTTCTGCGCCTGCTCGGTCAGCGCCTCGACCAGGCGCGGATGCGCATGGCCGAGCACGTTGACCGCGATGCCGGAGGTGAAGTCGAGGTAGCGCTCGCCATTGGTGGCGACGAGCCAGGCGCCGTCACCCCGTTCGAACGCGATGTCGACACGCGCATAGGTCGGCAAGAGATGCGAGCTCACGGGCGCCATCCGTCGGTTCGAGCCAAGCCGAAATGAATTGTGCCGCCTCGGCGGGCGGCACGGTAACAGCATTGTATGTCGCGGCGGTTCGCTGTCAACCGACGAACCGCCGCGTGACGAGCCTCCGTGGTGCGGACGCCGGGGCCGGCGGCGGCGCCGCACTGTGGCGACATTACTGGGGAAAAGATACGTAGGATTCCGAGGACTCTTGCGCGGGAGTCACGCGATATTGTAGGTTTTATGACGACGGATACGACATCTCGTGCGGCGGACCGTCTCCTGAGTACCATCGGTATGGGCGTTAGCCCCGGCCGGCCGAACGGGCTGTCGGGGACCGTGATGGGATTCTGCGAGGCGCAAGCGAGCCGCATGGGTTGGCAAGGGAATGAGCCCATGACCTGGACGTGGACAGACGAGCGGGTCGAACTGCTGAAGAAGCTGTGGTCGGACGGCCTTTCGGCCAGCCAGATCGCGGCCGAATTCGGCGGCATCACCCGCAACGCCGTGATCGGCAAGGTGCACCGGCTCGGGCTGTCGGGCCGCGCCAAGGCGCCCTCGTCGTCGGCGCCGCGGCCGCGCAAGCCGCGGCCGCCCGCGCACTTCATGCGGCCGCCGCGGCCTGCATCCCGCGGCAACACCGCGCTCGCGCATCGCGCGGCGCCGCACTACGATCTCGAGCCGGAGCCCGAGCCGGAACCCGAACTCCTCGACAACGTCATTCCGATCGGCCAGCGCTGCTCGATCCTGCAGCTCGACGGAGGCGACCTGCCACTGGCCGATCGGCGATCCGGGCTCGCCCGAGTTCTTCTTCTGCGGCGGCAAGACCGTCGACTCGCCAGCCCTACTGCGCCTACCACTGCCGCATCGCCTACCAGCCGCTGCACGATCGCCGCCGCGACCGGCGGCTGGTGCGCGCCTGAGGGCCGGAGATCGATCTGCGGCAATACGTGCGCCGCGCAGGCGGCGAGCATGCACGGCGCTTGCCGCCGGTGTCACGGCCGCCGCGCTTGTCAGCGGCGCCGGAGACGGTCCGGGCACGGTCACGCGGCGGCCAATGCCGGATGCCGTCGGCATGCAGTGCCTGCGCCGCATGCCTCCGCGGCGCGACTCGGGCGGCGGTCACCCGCTGCCCGTTCTCTTGCCGCTCGCCCGCTTGCCGAACCGCTCGTCGAACGCATAGCCGGAGCCGCGCACGGTGCGGATCGGATCGGGGCTGCGGCCGCGGTTCGAGGACCTTGCGCAGGCGCCCGACATGCACGTCGACGGTGCGCTCGTCGATATAGACGTCGCGGCCCCACACGCCGTCGAGCAATTGCTCGCGCGAGTACACGCGGCCGGGGCTCTGCATCAGGAATTCGAGCAGGCGGAACTCGGTCGGGCCGAGCGCGACCTCGCGGCCGCCGCGAAACACGCGGCGGCGCTCGCGGTCGAGCTCGAGATCGCCGGCGTTGAGCACGTCGGCGACCCGCTCGGGCTTCGCCCGGCGCAGCAGCGCGCGGATGCGCGCGAGCAACTCCGGCACCGAGAACGGCTTGACGATATAGTCGTCGGCGCCGGTCGCCAGTCCCGCGCAGGCGCTCGGACTCCTCGCCGCGCGCGGTCAGCATGATGATCGGCAGCCGCTCGGTCTCGGGGCGCGCGCGCAGCCGCCGGCACAGCTCGATGCCGGACAGGCCCGGCAGCATCCAGTCGAGCACCAGCAGATCCGGCGCGCTCTCCTTGCAGCTTGATCTCGGCCTCGTCGCCGCGGGCGGCGGCGTCGACCGCGTAGCCCTCGGCTTCGAGGTTGTAGCGCAGCAACAGCGTCAGAGGCTCTTCGTCCTCGACGATCAGGATGCGGGGAGTCATTTGGGCCTCGCTGTTGTTGGCGCATGATCTTTTCCGAAAACCGGTGCCCAGTTTTCGGGATCATGCTCTACCCCGGAAACGGCACGGCGGTGAGGCTGGTGGTGTCGCCCTTCGGCCGCTCGTCCGCAAGCGCGCGGCCCTCCACCATGTAGTGCACCGTCTCGGCGATGTTGGTCGCGTGGTCGCCCATGCGCTCGATGTTCTTGGCGCAGAACAACAGATGGGTGCAGAACGTGATGTTGCGCGGGTCTTCCATCATGTAGGTCAGCAATTCGCGGAACAGCGAATTGTTGACCGCGTCGATCTCCTCGTCGCCGCGCCAGACCGTCAACGCCTGCGCGACGTCGCGCCGCGCGTAGGCGTCGAGCACCTGCTTGAGCGCGGCGAGCACGAGATCGGCCATGTGCTCGACGCCGCGCAGCACGGTCTGGACAGCGGAAGTCGCTGCCGAGCGCGACCACCCGCTTGGCGATGTTCTTGGCCGAGATCGCCGATCCGCTCGAGGTCGTTGGAGACGCGCAGCGCCGCGACGATCTCGCGCAGATCGACCGCCATCGGCTGGCGGCGCGCGATCGTCAGGATCGCCTTTTCCTCGATCTCGCGCTGCAGCGCGTCGATCGCGGCATCGGCCGCGATGATTTGCTGGGCGAGCTTTGCATCGCGCTTGGCGAGCGCGTCGACCGCGTCGGCGATCAGCTTCTCGGCGAGCCCGCCCATTTCGGCGACCATGCGCGTAAGCTCCTGCAGGTCGGCGTCGAACGCCTTCATCGTATGTTCGGTCATGAGCGTCATCCTCGTGTCGCGTCGGATGCCTCAGCCGAAGCGGCCGGTGATGTAGTCCTGCGTGCGCTCGTCCGTCGGCGTGGTGAAGATCGTCTCGGTCGGGCCCTTCCTCGACCAGGTAGCCGAGATGGAAGAACGCGGTGCGCTGCGAGACGCGCGCCGCCTGCTGCATCGAATGCGTGACGATGATGATCGTGAAGTTCTCGCGCAGCTCGTCCATCAGTTCCTCGATCTTGGCGGTCGCGATCGGGTCGAGCGCCGAGCACGGCTCGTCCATCAGGATCACCTCCGGGCTGACCGCGATCGCGCGCGCGATGCACAGCCGCTGCTGCTGGCCGCCGGACAGGCTGGTGCCGGAGTCGGTCAGACGGTCCTTCACCTCCTCGAACAGGCCCGCCTTCTTGAGGCTGGTCGACGACGATCTCGTCGAGGTCCGTCTTCGAGCTTGGCGAAGCCGTGGATCGTGGGTCCGTAGGCGACGTTCTCGTAGATCGACTTCGGGAACGGGTTCGGCTTCTGGAACACCATGCCGACGCGCGCGCGCAGCTGCACCACGTCGAGCGCGGGGTCGTAGATGTCGTTCGTCGTCGATCTCGATGCGGCCGGTCACGCGCGCGATCGGGATCGTGTCGTTCATCCGGTTGATGCAGCGCAGGAACGTCGACTTGCCGCACCCCGACGGGCCGATCAGCGCCGTCACCGCGCGCTCGGGAACGTCGAGATCGACATCGTGCAGCGCGTGCTTCTCGCCGTAGAACACGTTGACGCCGCGCGCGACCACCTTGGTCGGATTGCTCGTGGCTGGCGCTTACCCGCAACGGCCGTCTCGATATGCAGCATCGAATTCATGACTTTGGTTCCCTATCGATCACTCAGAACCCATGCTCACCATCGACGCTCGAACCGCTTGCGCAGAAAGATGGCGGTCCCGTTCATGACGAACAGGAACACCAGGAGCACGATGATCGCCGCCGCCGTCTTCGCCTGGAACGCGATCTCCGGCAGATCCGACCACAGATAGATCTGCACCGGCAGCACGGTCGCGGCATCGGTCACGCCGCGCGGCGGCTCGACGATGAAGGCCACCATGCCGATCATCAGCAGCGGCGCCGTCTCGCCCAGCGCATGCGCCATGCCGATGATGGTGCCGGTCATGATGCCCGGCATGGCGAGCGGCAGCACGTGATGGAAGATCGCCTGCTGGTGCGAGGCGCCGACGCCGAGCGCCGCTTCCTTGATCGACGGCGGCACTGCCTTGAGCGCGGCGCGCGACGCGATGATGATCGTCGGCAGCACCAGCAGCGCCAGCACGAGGCCGCCGACCAGCGGCGCCGAGCGCGGCAGTCCCATGAAGTTGAGGAACACCGCAAGGCCGAGCAGGCCGAACACGATCGACGGCACGGCCGCGAGATTGTTGATGTTGACCTCGATCAGCTCGGTGACGCGGTTCTTCGGCGCGAACTCTTCGAGATAGATCGCGGCCGCGACGCCGAGCGGCAGGCAGATCACGAGCGTCACCAGCAACGTCAGCGCCGAGCCGAACAGCGCGCCGCGGATGCCGGCGAGCTCGGGCTCGCGGCTGTCGCCTGACGTGAAGAACGCCCAGTTGAAGACCTGCTCGACCAGACCGCGGTTGCGCAAACGCTTCGAGCCAGGCGACCTCGCGATCGCTGACCCGGCGGTTCGCTCTCCGGGCGTCAGGTAGGTCTCGACCTGCCAGGCTCCGCGGCGACGGCAGCGCCGGCCGACGCAAGCGGCAGGATCACGTCGCCGATGACCTTCGAGCGGCCCGACTTCCTTGACCTTGACGAGACCGTTGTTGATCGCCACCAGCACGCTCGGAACCGTGGTGCTCAGCGACTCGGTGGCGGCGTGATCCTCGTAGCGCTTCTGCAGGGCCGCGGCTTCGTCCTCGAGCTCCTTCGCCTTCTGGGCGAGGGATTCCGCTTCCTCGGCCACCGTCTTCACTTGCGGCTCCAGCGTCGCAACCAGGGCGCCGTCGGCTTTGTTGCGGGCGCCGGCGAGCGCGGCCTCGAGCTCGGCCTTGCGCGCTTCGACGCGGCGCACGCTTTGACGCAGGCGATCGGCCTCGCGGCGCGCGCTGCGGGCGTTTCCCGACAACGCCTGCTTGATCGTGGCGAGGTCCGCGCGCAAAGGCGCTGGCCGTACTCTCGATGGTGATCTCGCCGCTCGTGCCGCTCGGAGTCGCGGTCCCCATGCCGGGACGGCGTGAGATATTCGTGCCGATGCCTTTGTAGTAGAGGTCCGCGTCATCGGACATCAGAAGCGGCATCTTGACGGTCGCGCCGACAAGCTTCGGATCGGCGACGACGCGGTCGCGCACCGTGTCGGCGGCGCCGGTCGAGATCAGTCCATCGAGCAGGCGGCGGCCGCTGCGATCGGTGACCTCGGGAAACTGCGCGCGGAATGCATTGCGGACCAGGGCCTGGAAATCGCCGGTTGCGGATGACGGCTGGGATTTCCGGTGCCCTGCGGGTCGACCTCGGCCGGGTCGATCTTCACGTCGAGCACCACGCGATACTGCGTGAAGGCCGGCACGCCCTTGATCAAGATGTCCGTCAGCACCGACGACCAGGAACATCGCGGTCAGGGCGATCGCCACCAGGCCATAGAGCTTGAAGCGCGCCTCGGCGCGATAGCGCGCGCGTACGCGCGCCTTGGCGGCATCGGTCGTCAGATCGATTTGCCGGCGTCCGGCCAGGGCCATGTCAGTCATATTGCTCTCGGTAGCGCTTGACGATTTGCAGGGCGATGACGTTGAGGGTCAGCGTGAAGAAGAACAGCACGAAGCCGAGCGCGAAGGCCGACAGCGTCTTGGCGCTGTCGAATTCCTGATCGCCCACCAGAATGGTCTTGATCTGCACCGTGAAGGTCGTCACCGCCTCGAGCGGGTTGAAGGTGAGATTGCCGGCAAGCCCGGCCGCCATGACGACGATCATGGTCTCGCCGACGGCGCGGCTGATCGCCAGCATGAAGGCCGAGACGATGCCGGGAAGCGCGGCCGGCAGGACGACCTTCTTGACCGTCTCCGATCGGGTCGCGCCCATCGCGTAGGAGCCGTCGCGCAGCGACTGCGGCACCGCATTGATGACGTCGTCGGAGAGCGAGGAGACGAACGGGATGATCATCATTCCCATGACGATGCCGGCCGCGAGCGCGCTCTCGGAGGCGACATTGAGCCCGAGGTACTGCCCGGCCTCGCGGATGGACGGCGCCACCGTCAGCGCCGCGAAGAAGCCGAGCACGACGGTCGGAATGCCGGCGAGGATTTCGAGGATCGGCTTGGCGAAGGCGCGAAACCGTGGCGTCGCGTATTCCGCCATGTAGATCGCGGCGAACAGGCCGATCGGGCCGGCGATCAGCATCGCGATGACGGTGATCAGCAGCGTACCGGTGACCAGCGGAACGATGCCGAAGGCGCCTGAGGACCCGACCTGGTCGGCGCGGATCGCGGTCTGCGGGCTCCACTGCAGGCCGAACAGGAACTCGAACGGCGAGACACGCTCGAAGAAGCGGATGGTCTCGAACAGCACCGAGAAGACAATGCCGATCGTGGTGAGCACCGCGACGCAGGCGCAGCCGAACAGGACAATCTTGACGAAACGCTCGACGTGGTTGCGTGCGCGGAATTCGGCCGAAAGTGCGCGGAAACCAAGCGCGATGCCGAGCAGTCCGAAAACCAGCCCAGTTGCCAGGACCAGCGTATTGGTCCAGGCGCGCAGCGAGACATAGGTCTCGGCCGCCCGTCGCAGCGCGGGGGTTGGCTTCGCCAGAGGGTCTGGCCGTTGGCGGCGGCGACGATGTCGCGCAACGCAGCGCCGCGCCTCAGGCTATCGTTGAGCACCGAGGGATCGAACGCGGTGAGCGCCTGGGTCTCGACGATGTGATGGGCGACCGGCGTGCCGACCACGAACACGGCGATCATCGGCACGAGCACGCCGAGCGCGACGAAGGCGCCGTGATAGGCCGGGCGCGAATGAAGCCGCTCCGTCTGCCCGGCGGAGGCAGCGCGCGAGCGCCCAAAAAGGAAACCTACGACGACTACGATCAGGAAGCCCGTGCAGTAGATCAGGGTCATGACGCCGGGCTCCCGGGCACCGAAGGCCGCGTGGGATTCTCGCGGCAGACCAGGGGAGCGGCCGCGCTCATGCGCGGCCGCCTGCTCATCGCGACAATCAGTTGGTCAGCGGCTCGGCCGACAGCGGCACCATGCCTGTGACCGTCTTGCGGACCTCGTCGGCCTTGGCCTTCGGCAGCGTCACCAAGCCTTTCTTGGCCAGATAACCGTCCTCGCCGATGGCCTTGTTGGACACGTACTCGGCGGCGAATTTGTCGAGGCCTGGCACGACGCCGACGTGCTGCTTCTTCAGGTAGACGTAGAGCAGCCGTGAACCGGAATACTTGCCGCCGGCGATGTTGTCGTAGGTCGGCTCGACGCCGTCCAGCGGCACGCCGCGCAGTCGCGCGGTGTTCTCCTCGAGGAACGAGTACCCGAAGATTCCGAATGCGTTCTTGTTGGCGACCAGCTTCTGTACGATCAAATTGTCATTCTCGCCGGCCTCCACATAGGCACCGTCCTCACGGATCGACTTCCAGGCCTTTTCGAAAGCCTTGGCATCCGACTTCTTAAGAGCTGCAACGGCCGGAAGCTGTTCCGCCCCCTTCTCCAACAGGAGCTCGTGCAGCGCATCGCGCGTGCCGGATGTGGGCGGCGGGCCCAGCACCTCGATTTTCACGTTTGGCAGCGACTTGTCGATATCCGTCCAGCTCTTGTTAGGATTGGCGATGAGCTTGCCGTCCGCCCCCGGCACCTCTTTGGCGATCGCTTGGAAAAGCTGAGCCAGCGTCAGTTTCATCGCCGGACCTTCCTTCGACTGCGCAACGCTGATGCCGTCGAAGCCGACCGTGATCTCGACGATGTCCTTAACGCCGCCCTTCTGGCACTGTTCGAATTCGCCCTTCTTCATGCGGCGGGACGCGTTCGTGGCGTCCGGATGCTCGACGCCGACGCCGGCGCAGAACAGCTTCATGCCGCCTCCGGTGCCGGTCAACTCGACGACCGGAGTTTTCACTCCCCCAGTCTTGCCGAGTTGCTCGGCAACGGCGGTGGTAAAAGGGTAGACGGTCGAGGAACCGACGATGCGGATCTGGTCGCGCGCCTCGGCCGCTCCCGCAGCCGCAAGACCGGCTGCGGCGAGCGCCAGCGCGCCCACATAATTCTTGAGCTTCATGGATTTCTCCTTCTCTGGACAGGGTCGCCCGACGCCTCTTGAGTCATTTATTGAGGGGCACCCCAGGCTCCCCGTGTAAGCGGCGCTCTTCAGCGTTCTATGACTTTTCCACAACAGTTTAATGACGAAATAACTTATTGAATTTACGGCTCTATTTTCCCGGAGGCGCGGGGAAGGCCGCACCCGGTCCCTGGCGCGATCATCGGTTGCCTGCGGTGCCGCTGCTCTCGCCTGAGAACTATTTTTCGACGCGGTCGCATCGCTCCGTGCAAGAGGCAGCCACCCCATGAAGGTGGCGCCCGCGCCGAACGCGCTGTTGATCGTCAGCCGGCGAGCCTCGAGTTCGTTTTGCCAAATGTGGCTTTAAAGTCGCAGCAAGCTGCCATGGCCGCCGCCGCGTGTCCCGCCACCCAGGTTTCGCCGTCACAGGCGAGGACTGGCCGCCATGACAGAAATTGAAAATACAAATTCCAAGCAAATTTGGCCCGGGGAATCCCGCGTGGCAACCCGGCGTTTCCGGCACCCGCCTCGTCTGCGAAATGGTGCTTCAACGCACCCATCCGTGACGGCGGAAGTTCGATTTGCGAGATGTGGTTTCGGCGCCACATGCATCCGGACGGGTGGCAGTTCGTTTGCCAAATGGTGCTGGTGTGCAACACGCCTCCAGACCGGCGGAAGTTCGTTTTGAGAAATGGTGCTCGCGCGCTACACCCTGGGACCGGGCGGGAGTTCGTTTTTCGAATTGGTGCTTCAGCGCCACACTCATCCTCGATGGCAACCCCCGAGTATGCGATCACACGACAAGAGACGAGACGCCTTCCGCTTCTTCGCATGGCCAATCCCTAATAGCGGTCGAGCTTGCGCAGCTCATCGATACTTGAAGCCGCATCCAACCTGCCGACCAGCGTGACGCGCGCCCGGGCGATGCGTCGAAGCTCGACAACCGCCTCGGCGACCATGCAGGCGACGTCGCGCCGAACCGGCTCCTCGCCGCGAGCCGACGTTCCAACAGCGCGACTGCACTCCGCCCCAGCGGATCGGCGCGGATGGGAACGCTAAGGCACATGCCGCCGCGCGTTGCGGGCGGAGCGGCGCATTGCCTCCGGGTGTGCGCGGGCCGGTGCTCCGTCCCCGGCGCGCTCGTCCCGCGGCCGCGTTCAAGCGATTTGGTCTCAACGGCGCTTTGGTGATGGGTCCCCTCGCTTGCGTTCATCGTCCTCGTTCCCCTCACCCGACCTCCCCGCGGCGAAGAGGTGATGAGGCGGCGCCTTTCACCTCGCCCCGACGGGAAGAGGTCAGCTTCGGCGACGCGATCGAAATCCCGCGAATCGCGGCCGGGCTTGATTCACGCAGTCTAGCGAACAAACCACGAACACGCAAGCACAAACATAGGAATCCATTGGTTGGCAAGCACTTAGGCCACGCGGAAACGGCCAATTGCCTCCTGGGCAGAAGCGGCGACCTGTCAAGACCGCGGCAACTTCGGTGGGCCAGTTCAGCTAAGGCAAACGGGGCTTCCGCACCAGCGGGTGCCACAGCAGGGCTCGCACAATGAGAGGGATTCCGATGGCTAAAGGCAGCAGCCAATACATAAAGTGAGGAAGCTCTTTCCAAAGCGGCAACTGCTTTCCGTTGTCTACATAAAAGGCGATCAGCATCAGAACATATGAGAGGCCCATCCCGGCAATATGCAGCCTAGCCCAGGAGCGCCACCGCTCCCGAAGCGCTCTGCGGCCAAACCATGCCGATGCGAATGACAGCGCCCCCAGAACGAACAGGTGATAGTTCTGAGCCCAACGCATCACGGACAGGAACGTAGCCGAGGCAAAGAGTGCCAACAGGCACCAGTAATAAACCTTGCCGACCGTCGAATGCCGACCTCGGCGTTTCTCGCTCAACATTGCCATGGCGCCGGCAACTACGCATGCGAGTCCTAGTGGGATATGGAGTCCCACGATTACTCCGATAAAGACCGGATCGGTGGAGGGTATCTCGATCCCTAAAATGACGGTCGAATCGCCTGTACCGTGACTCATTTTGCCTTTTCGATCTTCGTGACGGTGAACTGGCCGTTGATGCGCTCCGGCACGAACTTGACCTTGTCGCCCGGCCTTGACCTGCTTTGAGCATGGCGGGATCGCCGGCGCGGAACACCATGGTCATGCCGTCGTCCATGTCGAACTTCTTGAGCGGCCCGTGCTTGATGGTGATCTTGCCGCGCCGACTCGTCGATCTTGGTGACCTGACCGTCGATCAAGTCGCGCTTGCGCCGCCGGCAGGCGACGCGCCCGCGAGTGCGAGCAGCAAGCGCGGCGGCGACGAGCAATGGTGCGTAGTTTCATGATTGCTCTCCTTGCTGCGTCGCTGCGTTCACTTGACGATGACCTTGCCGGTCATGCCTGCCTCGCGGTGGCCCGGGATCAGGCAGGCGAACTCGAATTCGCCCGCGCTTGGTGAAGCGCCAGAGGATCTCGGTCCTGGCCTTCGGCTGAAGCGTCTTGCCGTTCGGATCGTCGTGCTCCATGTCCGGATATTTCTTCATCAGCTCGGCGTGCTTGAGATTGTCCGCGGTGCTGGCCAGCACGAATTCGTGCGCCAGCTCGCCGGCGTTGTTCGATGACGAAGCGGATCTGCTCGCCGCGCTTCACCTCGACGCGGTTCGGCACGAAGAACATCTTGCCGTCGCCCTCGCGCATGGTGACCTGGACGGTGCGCGCACGGCTTCTTCGGATTGCCCGGCTCGCCGGCCGAGAACTGCGCGTGTCGTGCGCATCGAGCCGTCGCGGCGAGCGCGCGTCGACGGCGAGCGCCAAGACCGCCGCGATGAGGCGGCGATGCGGATAGAAAGCGATGTTCATTCATGGTTGCTCCTTTCAGTGATGATGCGTCGATGTCGGGCCGCTTGCGTGCCCGGCTTGATGACCTTGAATTCCGCCGCGGGCGCGCGGCGACGGCTTGTCTGGCTTGCGCGCGCGGGCGCTGCCGCGCGCTCGCGACCTCGTAAGCGACGGTGCCTTCGCGGATGCTTGTACGGGCCGGGATCGGTGTAGTCGTCGCGCGCCAGGCCCTCGCGCACCTTCACCACCGAGAACATGCCGCCCATTTCCATCGGCCCGAACTGGCCGAAGCCGGTCATCATCGGCAGCGTGTTGTCGGGCATCGGCATTTCCATCTCGCCCATCTCCGCCATGCCGGCCGAGCCCATCGGCATGTAGTCGGGCACCAGCTTGCGGATCGTTCGCGCGAGATCCCGCTTGTTGACGCCGATGAAGGTCTTCACCTCGTGGCCCATCGCGTTCATGGTGTGATGCGACTTGTGGCAATGGATCGCCCAGTCGCCCGGCTCGTCGGCGATGAACTCGATAGGCGCGCATCGCGCCGACCGGCACGTCGGTCGTGACTTCCGGCCTGCGCGCGCTTTCCGGCACCCAGCCGCCATCGGTGCAGGTCACCTCGAAATGGTAGCCGTGCATGTGGATCGGATGATTGGTCATGGTGAGATTGCCGATGCGCACGCGCACGCGGTCGCCTTGGCGCACCACCAGCGGATCGATGCCGGGAAAGACGCGGCTGTTCCAGGTCCAGAGATTGAAGTCGATCATGGTCATGACCTTCGGCACGTAGCTGCCGGGATCGATGTCGTAGCTCTGCATCAGGAAGACGAAGTCGCGGTCGACGCGCATGAACTTCGGGATCGCGCGGATGCACGACGAAGAAGCCCATCATGCCCATCGCCATCTGCACCATCTCGTCGGCATGCGGGTGGTACATGAAGGTGCCGCTCTTCTTCAGCACGAACTCGTAGACGAAGGTCTTGCCGGGCTTGATGTGCGGCTGCGTCAGGCCGCCGACGCCGTCCATGCCGTTCGGCAGCAGCATGCCGTGCCAGTGCACGGTGGTGTGCTCGGGCAGCTTGTTGGTGACGAAGATGCGCACCTTGTCGCCTTCGACCGCCTCGATGGTCGGGCCGGGCGATGCGCCGTTGTAGCCCCAGAGATGCGCCTTCATGCCGGGCGCGATCTCGCGCACCACCGGCTCGGCGACGAGATGGAATTCCTTCCAGTCGTCGTTCATGCGCCACGGCAGCGTCCAGCCGTTGAGCGTGACCACCGGCTGATAGTCCGGCCCGCTTGCGGCGCGAGCGGCGGCTGCATCGTCGGGCGTGGTGCTGCGTCGCGCGCTTCGGGGATGCTGGCGGCCTGCGCGCGCCCGGTGATCGTCGGCGGCGCCGGCCAGCGCCGCGGCGAGGCCGACGAAATTTCGTGCGCGAGAGTTTCATGATCGATCTCCTCGTTCAGTGGCCGCCGGGGCTTCGCGCCGCCGGCGTCGCGGCGCTGGTGCTTCGGATGCCGCGGCCGCCGCGCCGCCGATCACGGCGGCGCCGAGATTGGTTTCGGCGAGCCAGAAATCGCGCTGCGCTTCGATCGCGGCGGTGGTCGCGGCGATGCGCTGGCGCGCTTCGGTCAGCAGCGCGAACACGTCGATCTGCATCGCGTTGTAGCGAAGCAGCGTCTCGTCCGAGATGATCTTGCGCAGCGGCAGCACCTCGCGCCGGTAGTGCCGCGCGATGTCGTAGGTGGCGCGATAGGCCTGATAGGCTCGCGCGCCTCGGAGCGGACATTGACCGCCTTCGCGGTCAGCCGGTTGACCGCCTGCAGGTAGGTCTGCTTCGGCCTGCCGCAGCCGCACTTCGCCGAAATCGAACAGCGGGATCTGGAACTCGACCTCGAAGCCGCGCTCGCGCGACGGTCTCGCCGTCCTCGCGCTGCTTCTTGGCGATGCCCGCCACCTCCAGCAGATTGATGAAGCGCGTCGCGTTGGTGAGGCCGTAGGACTTGGCGAGCGCCTCGACCTCGATCCGCGCGATCTGCAGATCGACGCGGCGGCGCACCGCCTCGATTTCGACGTTGGCCAGCGCGCGCGGCGCGCGCGGGCAGTGGCGGCAGCTGCGCCGGCAGCTTGAAATCGAGATCGTCGCCCCACAGGCCCAGCGCGCGGATCAGCCGCTCGCGCTCGGTGCCGCGCGCTGGCGCGCGGTCGCCAGCTGCGCGGTCAATCTCGGCGTAGAACACCTGATTGCGCGCCTGGTCGAGCTTGTTCATCGCGCCGGTTTCGCCGAGGCGCTTGGCGAGCTGCGGCCGCGGTTTCGCCGGCGTCGCGCGCCTGCGTCGAGAGAAGCCGACCAGCGCGCGCGCGGCGACCGCGCGGAAGTAGGCGCGGCGCGCCTCGGCGGCGATCCGCAAGGTCTCCGCCGCCGCCTGCAGCTGCGCCTGGCGGAAACGGTCGGCCGCGATTTCGGCGCGCGCCGGCAGCGTCGCGAGCTGCGAGAATGTTGCCGACGATGCGGCGCTCGATCTCGAGCGCGCCGCCGCCCGCGATGCGCTCGAGCGAAAAGGTCGGATTGGGCGGCAGGCTCGCCTGCACCATCGCGGCTTCCGAGATGCCGAGCGCGTTGTAGGCCGCCTGCAGGTCGCGATTGTTGAGCAGCGCGATCTGCACGGCGCTGTCGGCGGTGAGCGGTTTTTTCAGAAGGCGCGCAACGTATCGCGCTGGCCGCCGCGGCATCCGTTTCGCTGCGCAGCGCGACCACGTCCTTATCCGAGCGCCGGTTCGGTGATTGCCCGCACCGAATCCATGCCGCCATCGGCCGAGAAGGTCGCGCAGCCCGCGAGCAGCAGCAGCGACCCAAGCAGCGGCGCGCGATCATGACGCTTGAGGCGCGGCGCGGCAGCGGCGCGCTCATGGCTTCTCTGCCGGCGCAACGCGCTGGTTTTGCTCGGTCCAGGGCTTAGGCTCGACCGGGCGCGCGCCCCGGTAGGGCCCGGTCACCGAGCGGTAGGCGGCAGCTGGGACCTGCGCCTCGGCATCGGCGGGATTGCGTCCGGCGAGGGGAGCGGCAGGGATTGGCGCCGAACAGGCCGCCGTCCGCTAGCGCCAGCACGCACGCCGCCCATGGCTGACCAAGCCGCCTCAAGATTGATGCCGTGCCCCGCGGGCCACTCGCCGCAGGGCGCATCCGAATATGCGCGAACATGAAAACCTCCCGAGACCGGCAAACGACACGGCGCGCGGGCGGCTCATCGCCGCACCGCGGCGCCGGTTCAATGCGCCGTCAGGCGATGGGAGGTCGGTTGATGCGGTCTGGTCCGCGGCTCGCAAGCCCGTGCTCGGATGAAGGCCCGATCGAGGCGTGCAGGGCGGGAGCGGCAAGGGTCGGAAGCGGCTCGCAGGGAAGTGCGGTCAGGCAAAATAATCCGCAGCAATTCGCCTGCGCCTTGCCATCAGAGTCGGAATGCGGAGGTGTTGCGCCGCTATCTGAGGGCTGGTGCGAAGCATGCTGATGCTCGGCGCCATCCGCGTGATGATGAGGCTTGACGCCGTCATGCTGATGCACATGCGCCGGGCCGTGATCGCCAAGGCAGTGCACGGCACTGGCAGCATCCGCGAAAGCAAGCGCGGCGTGCGGGGCGAGCACGCAGAATGCGTAAGCCGCAGCGAGAAAGATCGCCGCTCGGACGCGAAAAGATTTGGTCAGGCGAGTCAGCATCGATTCGAGGATAAATCAGTGCCGCAGCATTGCAACATTTGTTTGGCACCGTTTGAGCTCCACCGGACCGCCCGTTGGCCGCGCGTCGCGTGGACCCGCGGGGCCAACCGCCACACTTGGCAATTCCGCCGGCCGCCGCCGCTACGCGACGCTCCTCAGGATGAGGGTGAATTTTCGACCAGGCTCTGGAGACTATCGGCCTCCTGCCGGGCCTCAAATGTCCCAAGCAGGCCTCCTCCTTCAGTGTTCTATGACCTTTCCGCAACAGTTTGATGCATCAGGGGCAGCCGCACCGTGAAGGTGGCGCCCGCGCCGAGCGTGCTGTCGATCGTCAGCCGGCCGCGATGCCGGTTGAGCACGTGCTTGACCAGCGCGAGGCCGAGCCCGGTGCCGCCCTCGACGCGGCTCTTGCCGACGTCGACGCGGTAGAAGCGCTCGGTCAGCCGTGGCAGGTGCTCGGGCGCGATGCCGGGCCCGTAGTCGCGCACCGTGATGACGGCCTCGGCGCCACTCGCGCCGGATGCAGCGGTGCGCTCCATCGCGATCTCGACCCGCTTGCCGGAGCCGCCGTATTTCAGCCCGTTCTCCACCAGGTTCTCGAATACGCGGACCAGCTCGTCGCGATCGCCAAGGACGATCAGCGGCTCGGGCGGCCGCGCGACCGCGACCTCGACGCCGCGCTCGCGCGCCAGCATCTGGAGACCGTCGACCACCTGCTGCACGATCGGGACGACGTCGATCGGCGTTTCGGGATGGATGTGCTCGTTGAGCTCGACGCGCGACAGCGACAACAGATCGTCGATCAGCCGCGCCATCCGGCGCGCCTGCCCCTTCATGATGTCGAGGAAACGCTCGCGAGCTGAAGGATCATCGCGCGCCGGCCCCTGCAGCGTATCGATGAATTCCGACAGCGACGCCAGCGGCGTTCGCAGCTCGTGACTCGCATTGGCGACGAAATCGACGCGCATCTCCTCGCTCCGCCGCAGCGGGGTGAGGTCATGCAGCGTCAGCACCATCAGACCGCCGAGCGAGTCTTTGGCCGGCGGCGGAACCGGTATCACTTGCGCCGCGAACCAGCGGTCGATCGGGACGCGCTCGGAGAATTCGGCGCTCTGGGCCTCGCCGCTGGCCACGGCTCGCCGGATCGCGTCGACGACAGCGGGCATGCGCAAGGCGAGGGATGCCGGTTCGGTGCGCCGGAGGGCCGGCGCGACGGCGCTGGCGCGGGCATTGAACGCGACCACCAGCCCGTTTCGGTCGAGCACGACGACGGGATCGGGAAGCCCGGCGATCAGCGCGTTGGGCGACGCCGGCACCAGCGGACTGATGAGGCCCTCGGCCGGGACCGGTAGCGGCTCGGTCACGCCTCGGATTCGCGGGCCGAGGACGGCGACAGCGGCGATGGCCGAAAAGCCCGCCAGCGCCGCAAGCGGCGGCATCGCGCCGGCCAGCGCGAGCACAAAGAAAACCATGGCCGCCGTGGCGACCACGAGGTGTGTCTGCGTCACGCGCGCCCAAAATTCCGCCAGGATACCGCGTTCGCCGGGTTCGTCGCTGAGCGTCATGGCGATGCCGATGCGTCCCGTCCTTTCGGCGTTTCGCTCGCGCGAACCGGCCCTCGGCTGCAACAAGCCTACGATGGCTCTTTCGTCCCCGGCTCCGCCAGCGTCAGTCCTTTCGATTGCGACCATTCGGAATCGGCAGGCGGCGGCGTGGCCGCCGCCGCGGCCGATTGCTCGTGATCTTCGGCGGCAAGCGGTTTGCGCGCAAGATTGAGCCACACCTCCCGGATGCCGAGGATCAAAAGCGCGAGCGCGAACGGAATGAAGTAATAGAGCAGTCGGAACAGCAGCAGGCCCGCGATCAGCTGTTCCTTGTCGAACTGCCAAAGGGCCGTGAGCATGGCGGCGTCGAATACGCCGATGCCGCCGGGGGCATGGCTGGCAAACCCCAGCAGCGTCGCCGAGACGAAGACCACGCCGAGCGTGACGATGCCGATGTGCGGCTCCTCCGGTATCAGGATCCACATCGCCAGCGCGCAAAAGCTGAGATCGACGATGCCGATGCCGATCTGCAGCAGGGTCAGCGGCCCCGCCGGCAGGGTGACGGTCCATCCGTCACGGCCGATCAGGCGCGGCTTGTGCCAGACCCAGGCGACATAGCCGCCGAGCACGATGAGCGCGAGCACGGCGAAGGCGCGGTTCAGCCACGGCGGCAGCTGATCGACCGCGGTCGCCGCGAGCGGCTCGAAGGCGATGCCGAGGCCGAGCACCGTGGCGTTGCCGAGCCAGAAGGTCAGGCCGGCCACGAAGCAGATCTTGGCGACATCCACGGCGCTCAGCCCCCACGCCGAGTAGATCCGGTAACGGACCGCGCCGCCGGTGAAAACGCTCGCCCCGACATTGTGGCCGACCGCGTAGCTGGTGAAGCCGGCAACCGCGGCGATCCGGTAGGGAACGTCGTACCGGCCGATCGTGCGCAGCGCAAACAGGTCGTAGAACGTAAGGGTGAAATAGGCGGCGGCCACGAACAGCGCGGCGAGCGCGATGTGCGATGGCGGGGTGGTGCGCAGCGCATCCACGACCTCCTCGACATCGAGGTCCTGCAGCATGCGGTAGAGGACGAACAGGGCGACCGCGATGATCGCAACGCTCAGGATGAAGCCGAGCCGGTTCCAGCCGATGTCATCCAGAACCCGGCGCAACGCCTGCACCATCTTGGGCATTCGGTATTCCTGAGGCTCCCCGTTCCGTTGGTGGACAACGTGATCCTGCCGTTTGGCCGGGAATCGCTAGCAGAACTCCGCGCCGCGCGCGAGCGGGAGCGGGGCCTCGCACCAAAAGTAGGTTACCGGGGCGCCGATGGGCGCACCCCTTTGGGTCGGCACACTCGGGAATTTGCCCCACGCCGTGGGCTAGCCGTGATCGCCATCCCCAAGTAATTGAAGGCCCTGACCAAGTATCTCTGACAACAAGAAGAACGATCAAGATGCTGAAGGAAGTGCGCGGCTGGCTCGGGTTTTCAACGCAGCACTGGCACGCAGACGGTGACGCTGACGGGCACCGCGATGGTCATGGCCACGGTCATGGTCACACCCACGGGGTAGTCGATCCGACCCTTGCGACGACCGAGCGCGGCATCTGGGCGATCAAGTGGTCCTTCATCGTCCTGGCGATCACCGCGGCATTGCAGATCGTGGCGGTGATCGCATCGGGAAGCGTGGCGCTGCTCGCTGACACCATCCACAACATTGCCGACGCCACCACGGCCATCCCTTTGTGGATCGCCTTCGTGCTCGCGCGGCGCAAACCCACTGAAGCTTTCACCTACGGCTATGGCCGGGTCGAAGATCTGGCCGGACTGGCGATTGTCGCCATCATCCTGTTCAGCGCGCTGGTCGCCGGCTACGAGGCGATCGACCGTTTCATTCGCCCGAAGGAGATCAGCGCGCTCGGCTGGGTGGCGGCGGCGGGCGTGATCGGCTTCCTCGGCAACGAGGCGGTGGCGGTGTTCCGTATCCGCGTCGGTCGCGAGATCAGCAGCGCCGCGCTGGTCGCCGACGGCTATCATGCGCGCACCGACGGGCTGACCAGTCTTGCGGTCGTCGCGGGCGCGCTCGGCGTCTGGTTCGGATTCCCGCTTGCCGACCCGATCGTCGGCCTCCTGATCACCCTCGTCATCTTCGGCATCGTCTGGCAGTCGGCGCGCGCCGTGCTCACCCGCATGCTCGATGGCGTCGACCCGCGCGTCATCCGGGATATCCGTCACGCCGCCGAGCACGTCGGCGGCATCAGGGCGCTGGGACAAATTCAGGCGCGCTGGCTCGGCCACCGCCTTCATGCCGAAGTGGCGATCCGCGTCGACGACGGCATGACGGTCGCGCAGGCGGCGCGCGTCGCCGACGCCTATCGGCAGGAGCTCTTCGAGCGTCTGCCCGGGCTCGCCGACGCCAAGATCAGGCTCGCGCCTGAGGCCGGCGACGTCGCTTCCGCGGTGCCGCGTCATCATTGAATCGCGGTTGCGCGCATGGATCTCTACGAGGCGCAGCGCTGGATCTACGCAACGCTCAGCGGTCATCTCGTCACGTTCGCGGACACGCGCAACTGGGCGGCGCTGGTCTCGGTGTTGCCGTTGGGCGTGCTGTTCGGCGCGATCCATGCCCTGACGCCGGGGCATGGCAAGAGCGTGCTCGCCTCCTACCTGGTCGGCTCACGCCTCGCGGTCCTCCGCAGCCTCGGCGTGGCGGGCGTGCTGGCCGTCACCCATGTCGGCTCGGCCGTGATCCTGGCGCTGCTTGCCGCGCCGCTCATCACCCGTGCGCTCGGCAGCGGGGTCGGCCGCGCGCCCGCCATCGAGCTCGTGAGCTGGGGACTGTTGACCGTGATCGGCCTGTGGCTCCTGGTCCGCGCCCTGCGCGGCCGGCACCACGCGCACCACGAGGGATTCGTGGTCGGGGTGATCGCGGGGCTCATCCCCTGCCCGCTGACGCTGTTCGTCATGCTCTATGCCCTGGCGCACGCGGTGCCGGTGGCGGGCATCACCTTCGCGGTCGCGATGCTCGTCGGCATCAGCGTGACACTGGGGACGGTGGCCCTGGCCGCGGTGCTCGCGCGCGAAGCGGTGGTGCATGTCCTCGCCCGCCATGGCGCCTCGATCGCGAAACTGTCGCGCGCGCTCGATGCGCTGTCGGGGGTGCTGCTGCTGGCAATCGGCGCTTATGAGCTCATGAGCTTGCTTGGCGGGCGCGTTTCGCCGTTCGTCGGCAGAACATAGCTTATCCCCCGTCGGCCGGCCGAAACAGCGCGGATGCGGCGAGCCCGCCGGCCGCCGCGCCAACCAGTTGCGCCAAGATGAAAGCCGGGACGTGGCTCACGGCGATGCCGGCGAACGTCGTGGTGAAGCCGCGGGCAAGCGTGACCGCGGGGTTGGCGAACGAAGTCGATGCGGTGAACCAGTAGGCCGCGGTGATGACCAGTCCCACCAGCCACGGAACGGATTGCGGCGCAAACCGAAGTCCGCCCAGGATCGCCAGCACCAGCGAGAACGTGGCGACGGCCTCTGCCAGCCACTGCGATGGACCCGTCCGCGCCATCGTTCCGATCGCAAGCGGCGCCAGATCGAACATCAGATGGGCAAGGACGGTCCCGGCAACGCCGCCGACGCACTGCGCGATAATGTAGGGAGGGACTTCCGCCCACGGCACCGTTCCGCGTGCGGCGAAAACGAGCGTGACGGCCGGATTGAAGTGGGCGCCTGACATGGGTCCAAAAATGGCGATGAGAACCACCAACATTGCGCCGGTCGGGATGGTGTTGCCGAGGAGCGCGATCGCCTGGTTTCCGCCAGCCAGGCGCTCGGCCATGATCCCCGAGCCGACGACCGTTGCGACCAGCAGCGCGGTTCCCAACGCTTCCGCAACGGACCGCCGCGAAGTGAGAACGGTGCATCGCTCATTCGCCGACGGGCCGGGCGAAGCGTCGGCCCGATCTTGCCGATCGCATTCAGGCGGCTTTGCAGGGACAGCGGATCCAGCGATCGGATCGGCAGGTTGACGAAGATTGAGATGCGATTGTTGAGCATCCTGAATGCGTCCGCGAAGGCGAGCCTGATCTCGGCTTCGCTTCCGGTCGCGGTGGCGGGATCGGGAATGCCCCAGTGAGCCGTCATCGGTTGTCCCGGGCCAAAGCGGACAGGGTTCCGCTGCGGCGTCATCGCAAACCGTAAAGACGAAATCCAGCTTGGGGGCGTCGGCGCCGGTGAATTCGTGCCAGCCCTTCGACCGCGCGCGCGCTACGTCGAAGTTGGTCTTGCGCAGCAGGTCCAGCGACATACGGATGGATTTGCCCCTTGGGATGACTGCCGGCAGAATAGCCGCGAAACTTTCCTGTCCCCTCGCGGTTCAGGATCGCCTCCGCCATGATGGATCGTGCGGAGTTGCCGGTGCACAAGAATAGAACGTTGAATGGCGGGTGTTGGTCAGCATCCTTCATCGCACGCCCCTTTGCTCGCCTGCGGCCATTTGCGCTTCGGCCCGCGTCGATGAGAGCCGATAGTGGCCGGCAGACCTCGGGATGCCCGCCGCAGCAATCGGTCAACAGAAAACGGATGAGCGCGCCAATTCCATCGAGGTTGGCGCGATAGACAATCGAGCGGCCGTCTCGCGTGCCGTAGATCAAGCCCGCACGAGCGAGAATTCCGAGATTGCTCGATGTCGTATTGTGGCGAGCGCCAACCGCTTGCGCGATTTCGCCCGCAGGAATGCCCTTTGGCTCGCGCGCAATGAGCCTGCGAAAAATCTCGAGCCGGCTCGGCTGCCCCAGGGCCGCAAGCGCGGCGAGGGCATAGGGGGGCGTCATCTTGGTCCCATTCGCCAGAACCGGCGACACTTGACCGACCACCGGGAGTATCTCTGCAGGTGCCGCATCAGCACGGGAAAGAGCGGAACGATTTGCCACGGTCATTTCATATGTCGATACTTATCGACATGTCGTATCGAATGGGTGCGACGGCTCGATGACAGACGATCGACGGGATCAGCGGCTGCCGGATACCGCTTCAATCACCCGGCAATCGGCGACCCGGCCGCGCGTGCAGCTGCGGATCATGCGTTCCAATTCTTTCTGCAAAGCCGACAGGCTGGCGATCCGCTGCTTGACTTCGGCGAGCCGGGCGCGGGCGATCACATCGGCGGCCCGACACGATTGGCGCGGCTGGTCCTGAAGGGCCAACAGCGTGCGGATCGCCTCGGTCTCAAAACCCATCTCGCGCGCATGGCGGATAAAGACCAGGCGCTGCAGGTCGGCCTCGCTGTAAACGCGGCGCTGGCTGGCCGTGCGCTTTGGAGAGGGAAGCAGCCCGCTCGCTTCGTAGTAGCGAATTGTCGGCACCTTTACGCCGGTTTTGCGCGCGGCGGCGCCGATCGGAAGGCCTTGAAGCATGCTTGATCCTCTAGTCGCTAGAGGATGTATAGCTGTTCGTTGAATTCCCGCAAAGGAGTTGCTGATGGCGTCGGCCCCCCCGGTCACCGAAAGCCGCGTACGTGTCGAGGGCATGGATTGCGCGAGCTGCGCCACCAAGATCGAAACAGCGCTGGCGCACCTGCCCGGCCTGTCCACCGCGTCGGTCAACTACGGCGCGCAGCGCCTCACCCTTCAGACGAGCGATCCTGCGATACTGGACGTCGCGCTGGCGACCATCCGCAAGCTCGGCTACCGGCCCACCTTGATTCCCCATCACCGCGCGGCGGCCAGTCGGGAGAGCGAACAGGAGGAAGCGGCGTGGTGGACCAGCCGCAAGGCGCGGCTGACCGCAGGCGTCGGCCTTCTGCTGGTCGCGGCCTTCCTGATTTCCCTGTTCATTCCCGGTCTTTCGAACGCAGCATATATCGTTGCGGCGCTCATCAGCGTGGTGCCGTTCGCCTGGCGCGCGTTCGTGGCGGCGCGCGCCGGCTCGCCCTTCAGCATCGAGACCCTGATGACCGTCGCCGCGCTCGGCGCGATTGCGATCGGGGCGGCGGAGGAGGCCGCGGTGGTGGTTTTTCTGTTCGCGGTGGGCGAGCTGTTGGAAAACGTCGCCGCGGGGCGCGCCCGGGCCGGCATCAAGGCGCTGATCGACCTCGTGCCGCGCACCGCCCGGCTGGAAGAGCAGGGCCAACTCCGCGAGGTGCCTGCCGATCAGCTGCAGGTCGGCCAGGTGGTCGTGGTCCGGCCCGGCGACCGCGTTCCATCCGACGGTGAAGTGATCGAAGGTGAATCCGAGCTCGACGAGGCTTCCGTCACCGGCGAGTCCGTGCCGGTGCTCAAGAATCCCGGCAGCAGCGTCTACGCGGGCAGCATCAACGCCATCAGCGGCTTGCGCGTGCGCATCACCCGAACCGCCGCCGACAACACCATCGCGCGCATCATCCATCTGGTCGAGGAAGCGCAAGGCTCGAAGGCGCCTACGGCGCGCTTCATCGACCGCTTCAGCGCCTATTACACCCCGGCTGCCATGGCGATTTCGGCGCTCATCGTGCTTGTGCCGCCGCTCTTGCTCGGCGCGGACTGGTACACCTGGATCTACCGCGGCTTGGCCACTCTTCTCATCGCCTGCCCCTGCGCCCTTGTGATCTCGACACCCGCCGCGATCGCCTCGGGCCTCGCTGCCGGCGCGCGGCGCGGCCTGCTCATCAAAGGCGGCGCGGCGCTGGAGACTCTCGGCAAGGTCGCCACGGTGGCGTTCGACAAGACCGGCACCCTCACCCTCGGCAAGCCGCAGGTGACCGACATCATTCCCCTCGAAGGAACGGATGACGAGGTGCTGGCGAAGGCCGCCGCCGTCGAGCGCGGCTCCAGCCATCCGCTCGGGGTTGCGATCGTCGCGGCGGCGGAACAGCGCGGCCTCGCCATTCCGCAAGCCTTCGGCGGCAGCGTAGCCGTGCCCGGCAAGGCCGTCACCGCGCGCCTCAAAGAGGGCTTCGTGTCGGCCGGTTCGCCCTACTATGCCGCCGCGCTCGGGCCCATGCCCGAACAGGCGATGGACGCGGCCCGCAAGCTTGAAAGCGAGGGCAAGACCGTCGTCGTCGTTCTTGTGGCCGAGCGGCCCATCGGCATGATCGCGTTGCGCGACGAGCCGCGCGACGACGCCGTCCAGGGTATTGCACGCCTCGGGAAGCTTGGCGTCCGCGCGCTCATGCTGACCGGCGACAATCGCCGCACCGCCAAGGCCATCGCGGCCGCGCTCGGGATCGAGGTGAAGGCCGAGCTTCTGCCCGAGGCCAAGCTTGCCGTCATTCATGAGCTGAAAAAGAGCGGTCCGGTGGCGATGGTCGGGGATGGCATCAACGACGCGCCCGCGCTGGCGGCGGCCTCGGTCGGTGTTGCCATGGGCGGCGGCACCGACGTGGCGCTGGAGACGGCAGACGCGGCGCTGCTGAAGAACCGCGTCATGGGCGTGGCAGAGCTCGTCGCATTGTCGCGTGCAACCCTCGCCAACATTTGGCAAAACATCATCGTGGCCCTAGGCCTCAAAGGGTTGTTCCTGGCAACCACCCTGCTCGGCGTCACCTCGCTCTGGATGGCCATCCTGGCCGACACTGGAGCAACAGTGCTGGTCACCGCCAACGCATTGCGGCTCCTTCGGGTCAAACTCAGGTGACGGGCCGGTTGCCTGGAAGCTCGCGTGGAAGAGTATCGCTGCCGGTCTGCACAGCATCGCGGTTGCGGTTGGTAGAGCGAGTGCGCGCAGCTTGTGCATTGCCCTGTCCTCCTCCGTTGTCATTTCACGACGATGGTCCCGATCATCACTGCTTCGCGATGACCGCGGATGAGGCACCCATATTCGAACTGACCGGTCTTGGTGAACCGCCAGACGACTTCATTCTTCTTCGGCTCGCCGTGTTATGGGAGAGAGCGCCTGCATGGCGGGAGATGGCGGGACGAAAGTCACGTCGACTAAGGCGCTCACGGAGGACGAAGCGATGGAGATCTGCGCCGACTTCGACTTCATTCCTTCCGTCAGCATTGGCCGAATTGGCGGTCTTCTCAAGCAACCGCCGGCATGGTTGCCGATCCATCGGAGACCATAGCTATCGAAGTAGGGGACTTGTCATCTGGTGAGGGCGTAGTTTCTTACCTCGCTGTCGGCCGCAGGCGGGATAGTCGCTGGAAAAATACCGGCAGTTTCCGAACTAGACCTTCACCAGCATGCCCGTGACGTACATGACCGCGACGCCGATGACGAAACCGCCGAGCGTGCTCGGCGAAAGCCATCTGGAATGAGATTCGGCACCTCGGAATTCCTGATCAGATAAGCCCCGACCTCGACGATGACTTGCAGGATGGCGCCGGCGCCGACCGCAAGCGCGAGCGCCGACCATTGCGGTGAATAGCTCAGGCTGCCGAGCCAGACCCCGAGGATGGCCGGCGCGCCCGCCAACAGTGCAAGCCCGGCAAAGATCGGCAGCGAAGGCCGGGCTTTGAGCAGCGGCGCGACGATCCCGATTCCCTCGGTGACGTTGTGCAGGGTAAAGCCGAGCACCAGAAAGACGCCGAGGCCGGCGACGCCGGCCGCAAACGCGGCTCCGATGGCCAAACCTTCACCCAAATTGTGCAGCCCGATGCCGAGCGCGATGTAGGTGGCAAGCGCAAGGCCGGTCGGCGTGCCGCGGCGACGGCCTGTCGCCAGCAGCACCAGAAACACGATCACCGCGGCGATCACAACCATCGCAACGCCTTGGAAAGCGGCTGCCGCCTTGAGGGCAAGCTCAATCGCCTCTTTCAGGGAGCCAATGAACAGAAACACCAGCAGGCCGACGGTTAGGGCGAGGACAAAGTTGATTCCCGTCCGGCTCATGCCGCGCATGGCGGGATAGAACAGCATGCCGATGACGACCGGCACGATGCCGACGAATGCCCCGAGCAACGCCTGCGGAATCAGATTGCCGGCCTGCGGCTTCGGTGTTGGGACCGCGACCTCGATTTCTTTTTTGAACGACACGCCCGTCCTGCTCAGAACCTTGATCCCCTGTTTGTCGCCGAGCACCCAAGGGTAGGGGATATGCAGCCATGCACTCGCCAGCCGGTCGAGTGGGCCGGGCGGGTCCTGGGTGAACGACCAATAGGCTTCGTTGACCTGGACCTGCGCAATCGTGATTGATTTCGAGCCCCCGGCGCGGACCTTCAAATGGATTCCGTCGCTGTCGAGGATCGTGCGCTCGAAGGTGAGTTTTTCCACCGGCGGCGCGCCGGTGTCGAACGCCTTGAGCCAGTCGCTGCGCGTCAGCCACGCGGCGGCCAGGATGAGCGCCAACAACGGCACGGCGAACCACAGCAGCTTGGCGTAGCCGACCGACGGCCGTGGGCGGCCGACCGGTTGCGTGCTTGTGGATGCTATCGGTGCGCTCTCGTTCATGCGGTCGCCTCGACGACGTCGAACATCGCCATCCACCCCTGCTCGGCGAACTCGGACTGATGGGCGTGGAACATGTACAGGCCGGGCTCGTGGTTCTGATAGGTGAACTCCAGGATCCCGCGCTGGGCCTGGCATTGCATGACGGTGTCGATGGTCTTGAGCGTCGGCGTCAGCGTCGTGCCGTGGTCGTAGTAGTCGAAGAAGTTGCCGTGCAGATGGAACGAGTTGAGCAGGTCGAACTCCAGAATGTTCACCAGATAGACGCGCAGCGGCCGACGGCGATCGACGCGGATCGGGTGTTTCGCAAAATGGTGGCCAACCGTGTTGATCGCATAGACCTCGTTCTTGTTGTCGAAATCGGTGTCGAATTCGTTCATCACCATCACGAATTCCTGCCACTCCTTGTTCTCTGGAGTGCCGAGCAGGCGTGAGCGGGCGACGGCCGCCTGCTCGGGATGCCGCGCCGGATCGGGATCGACGATGAAGGCGCCGTACATGCCCTTGTGGATGTGCCGCTTCAGCGGCAGCGCATGGCAATGATAGAGATGGCAACCGAACGGCAGGGCGTCGAACTCGTAGACGAACTCGCCGCCCGGATCGACCACGCCGGCACCCGGGATGCCGTCCATGCGGGCGGAGTGGATGCCGTGGAAATGCATCGAGTGCGGGTGCGATCCATGGTTCTTGAAGACGATGCGCAGGCGGTCGCCCTCGGTCGCGCGCAGGCTCGGACCCGGCACGCGTCCATTGTAGGTCCACGCCGGGAAGAACACGCCGGGGATGATCTCGATCTCCTTGTCTTCCCCGACCACCTCGTAGGTGCGCAGCGTGCGCCCGTCCGGCAGCTTCGAGACCGCGCCCAGGTGCCAGTCCGTGAGCATCGCAGTCGGGTCGAAGCCGTTCTTCTTGTTGTCGACTTCGCCGACTGCGATCATGTCGCCGTGGCCGTGAAGCTGGGCGCCGGCCGTGGTACGCGGCGCGTGCGAGCCGTGAACGCCTTGCGCCTCAGCGCCGCGCTCGCTCTTAAGCGCCGCAAGCGCGGCGCCGCTGGCTGCGACCATCCCGCCCAGGATAGCGCTCCGCCGACTGAGTTGTTCCGGCAGCCAGCTCCGCATGGCGCGCTCCAATTTGCAGATGAGAATGAATTGCAATATCAAGTCCGCGAGGAATTGCAAGCAGAATCAGCAGGGAGCCGGGCCGCATGACGAAGAGTTTCGAACAGCGCTGCCGCGCTACCGGCATGGTCTGGACCAGGCAGCGCCGGCTGATCGTTCAAGTCCTATCGGAAGCGCACGACCACCCCGATGTTCCGGAACTGCATCGCCGGGTGGCGAAGCACGACGCGCGCATCTCGGAGGGCACCATCTATCGCACGCTCAAGCTGCTTGAAGGCGCCGGCATCCTCGAGCGCCACGCCTTCCGTAACCACCGGCATCGCTTTGAGAAGGTCCCGACCCAGCATCACGATCATCTCATCGATGTCGATACCGGCCAGGTGGTGGAATTCCGCCACGCGGACATTGAGCGCTTGCAGGAAGAGGTGGCGAGGCGCCTTGGGTACCGTCTTGTCGGGCATCGCCTTGAGCTCTATGCGAGCCAAATGGGCGAGCCCCGCATTGGCAAGGCGAGTCGCCAACGGCGCCGCCCAAGAGGCAACGGCTGATGCAAGCGCTCCCCTTCGCTCGGGTACAACCTGGATTTTACCCTGCCGGTCTAGCCGTGTGCGTGATCCCCAAATACTGTACCGATAGTCGAGGAGATAGGTCCTGGACGAGCGCCAGCCGGCTTATGGTTTCGCTGCAACGGTGGCGGAAAGACTTGGTCCGCCTTGGCCGAACGCCGGCCCGAACAGAGGATGTTGTGATGGCGAAGGGTTCCGACCTGCTGGTCGCGGCGCTCGAGAACGAGGGCGTCGACCGCATCTTCGGGGTGCCGGGCGAGGAGAACCTCGACGTCGTCGAGTCGCTGCGCAAGTCGCGCATCGAGCTGGTCCTTGACGCGGCACGAGCAGGCGGCCGCGTTCATGGCGGCGACGCATGGCCGGCTGACCGGCAAGGCCGGGCGTGTGCATCTCGACGCTCGGGCCGGGCGCGCTCAACCTCGTCACCGGCGCCGCCTACGCGCATCTCGGCGCCATGCCGATGATCATGATCACCGGCCAGAAGGCGATCATGAGCCGCCGCAGGCGCGGTTCCAGATCGTCGACATCGTCGCGACGATGAAGCCGCTGACCAAGATGTCGCGCCAGATCGTCAGCGCCGCCAGCATCCCGACGCTGGTGCGCGACGCCTTCCGGGTCGCGCAGGAAGAGCGGCCCGGGCCGGTGCACCTCGAGCTGCCCGAGGACATCGCCGGCGAGGAGACCGAGGACGTTCCGCTGGTGCCGCCGCACCCGATCGAGCTGCCGGTGGCGCACGCCGCACGCGCTCGACCGCGCCGCCGACGATGATCCTGCGGGCGCAGCGGCCGCTGGTCATGATCGGTGCCGGCTGCCAGCCGCCCGCGGCTGGTCGGCCGCTGTCGAGCTTCGTTCGCCGCACCCGCATCCCGTTCTTCAACACCCAGATGGGCAAGGGCACGGTCACCGGCGGCTCCGATCTGTACATGGGCACCGCCGCGCTGTCCGAGCGCGACTACGTGCACGAGGCGATCGATCGCGCCGACCTGATCATCGCGATCGGCCACGACACGGTCGAGAAGCCGCCGTTCATCATGGGCCCGAAGGGCCCGCAGGTGATCCATGTCGGCTTCACGCCGGCGAACGTCGAGCAGGTGTACTTCCCGCATGCCGAGGTCGTCGGCGACGTCGGGCCGAGCCTCGCGCTGCTGGCCGACCGGCTGGAAGGCAAGCTGACGATCGACCCGGCGCTTCCTGGCGACTGCGCGCCGAGATCCTCGGCGCGCATCCGCGACCGCGCCGACGAAGGCCGCTTCCCGCTGACGCCGCAGCGCATCGTGCGCGACGTCCGCAAGGTGATGCCGGACGACGGCATCGTCTGCGCTCGACAACGGCATGTACAAGATCTGGTTCGCGCGCAACTACCGCACCCACGTCGCCAACACGCTGCTGCTCGACAACGCGCTCGCCACCATGGGCGCGGGGCTGCCGTCGGCGATGATGGCCGCGATGCTCTACCCGAAGCGCCGCGTGCTGGCGGTGTGCGGCGACGGCGGCTTCATGATGAACTCGCAGGAGATGGAGACCGCGGTCCGGCTCGAAGCTCGAACCTGGTCGTGCTGATCCTCGAGGACGCGGCCTACGGCATGATCCGCTGGAAGCAGGCGGTCGACAAGTTCCCCGACTGGGGCCTGACCTTCGGCAACCCGGACTTCGTCAAGTACGCCGAGGCCTACGGCGCGCATGGGCTGGCGCGTCGAGACGACCGACGATCTGGTGTCGACGCTCGACGACGCCTTCGAGGACGGCGGCGTGCATCTGGTCACGGTGCCGATCGACTACGTCGAGAACACCCGCGTCCTGGTCGACGAGCTGCGCGGCCGCGTGCCGGAAGTCGCCTGACGATTCGGCATTTTGGCGTGACGGAGGTGACCGCATGAAGATCAGGGCCGCCGTGCTCAACCGGATGGGCGCCGAGACGCCGTATGCAGCGCTCGAAGCCGCTGTCGATCGAGGAGGTCGAGCTCGACCCGCCCGGCCGCGGCGAGGTGCTGGTGCAAGATCGCGCGCCGCCGGCCTGTGCCATTCCGACCTGTCGGTGATCAACGGCGACCGGCCGCGGCCGATGCCGATGGTGCTCGGCCACGAGGCGGCGGGCGTGGTCGAGAAGCTCGGCCCCGGGCGTCGACGACCTCGAGGTCGGCGACCACGTCGTGATGGTGTTCGTGCCGAGCTGCGGCCACTGCCTGCCCTGCGCGGAAGGCCGGCCGGCGCTGTGCGAGCCCGGCGCGGTCGCCAACGGCGCCGGCACGCTGCTGTCGGGCGCGCGGCGGCTGCACCGCAACGGCGCCGACGTCCACCATCATCTCGGCGTCTCGGCGTTCGCCGAATACGCGACCGT
The DNA here is from genome assembly GCA_963738705.1 of uncultured Alphaproteobacteria bacterium. Lineage (GTDB taxonomy): Bacteria > Pseudomonadota > Alphaproteobacteria > Rhizobiales > Xanthobacteraceae > CAVTXS01. Next base: position 71,192 of record CAVTXS010000043.1, on the reverse strand, counting down.
GTCGCGCCGCTCGCTGGTCAAGATCGATCCGCGAGCTGCCGCTCGACGAGGCGGCGCTGTTCGGCTGCGCGGTGCTCACCGGCGTCGGCGCGGTGGTCAACACCGCGAAGGTCTCGGCCGGCTCGAGCGTCGCGGTGATCGGCCTGGGCGGCGTCGGCCTGAGCGCGCTGCTCGGCGCCGTCGCGGTCGGCGCGCGCGCGCGTCGTCGCGGTCGACCTCTCGGACGAGAAGCTCGGGCTGGCGCGCCAGCTCGGCGCGACCGACACGTTCAATGCCGGCGACGCCGAATGCCGTCGACGAGATCAGCGCGGCGACCGGCGGCGGTGTCGAGTTCGCCTTCGAGATGGCCGGCTCGGTGCGCGCGCATGGACCTCGCCTACCGGATCACGCGGCGCGGCGGCACGACGGTCACGGCCGGCCTGCCGCCGCCGACCCACACCTTCGCGCTGCCGCAGGTCAACCTGGTCGCCGAGGAGCGCACCGTCAAGGGCAGCTACATCGGCACCTGCGTGCCGACGCGCGACCTGCCGCGCTACATCGAGCTCTACCGGCGCGGGAAGCTGCCGGTCGACCGGCTGATGAGCGGCCGCCTGAAGCTCGAAGAGATCAACGTCGGCTTCGACCGGCTGCACGAGGGCAAGGCGGTCCGGCAGGTGGTCGTGCCGTGACCACCAATCCGTTCGAATACATGCAGGGGCTGGCGGCGCTGTGGGGCCGCGGCGCGGGGGACTTCGCGGCCCAGCAGCAGACGATGTTCCGCGACATGGCCGAGCGGATGGCGAAGGCAGCAGAGGGCGCACCCGGCGCCCTGCCGGCCGGGATGCCGGACGCCGAAGGGCTGATGGCCGCCCAGCGCGAGTATTCGCGGCTGTGGACCTCCGCCCTGGAAGTGTCGCAGACGGTCGGCCGCGCGGTGCAGGAAGGCGCTCCGCCGGACCCTCTGGTCGCCGACATGCTGGGCAAGATCTTCGATCCGCGGCTCTGGTTCTCCGGCACCAACGACATGGACGGCGAGCTGCGGCGGCTGGCGGAGGGTCCACAGCTTGCCGATCTGTGGCAGGTCGAGCGCAGGGTCTTGAACGTGTTCAATGCCTGGAGCGCGTTGCGGCGGCGCAGCCTCGAGCACAACACCGTGATGCTGGACGCCTGGCTCAAGGCCGCGGCCGCGTTCGCCAAGGAGCTCAACCAGAAGGCCGAAGCGCGGCGAGGTGCTGGAATCCTGGCGGGCGGTGTTGGCGCTGTGGGTGGAGACGGCCAACACCGCATTGCTGGAGACGCAGCGCACGGACGCCTATCTGCAGAGCCAGCGCAACATGCTCACGGCGAGCACCGAATTGCGGCTGGCGCAGCAGGAGGTGGCCGAGTTCTACAGCCAGACGTTCGGCTATCCGACGCGCGCAGAGCTCGACGACGTCTACAAGACCGTGACCGAGCTGCGGCGCGAGGTGCGCGCGCTCCAGCGCGCCGCGCGGCAGAGCAAGCAGCCGGGCCCGGCGAAGCGGTCGGGCCGCGCCGGCCGCGCGCGTGACGCGGCCAAAGTTTCGACTGTGACCGAGGGCATCAAGCAATGAGCGGCACGCAAATCCCCGTACAGATCAAGCCGGGCGCACGCGATCGCCGAAGCGGCGGCGCTGGGCGAGAAGATCGCCCGCGGCGCCGAGCTGTTCCGCACGTTGCGCGACGAGCAGGTCGCAGATCGCAACCACGCCGAAGGACGAGGTGTGGCGGCAGGACAAGGTCACGCTGCATCGCTACCGTCCGCTGGCCGAGACCAAGATCGCGACGCCGGTCCTGATCGTCTACGGGCTGATCGGCCGCTACACCATGGCGGACCTGCAGGAGGACCGCTCGCTGGTGCGCAACCTGCTCCGGCTCGGCGTCGACCTCTACGTCGTCGACTGGGGCCATCCGTCGCGCGCCGACCGCTGGCTCACGCTGGAGGACTACATCGAGGGCTATCTCGGCGAATGCGTGCGCGAGATCGCCGAACGGCACGATGTCGAGGCGGTCAACCTGCTCGGCATCTGCGAGGGCGGCGTGTTCACCACCTGCTACGCGGCGCTGCAACCCGAAGACGGTCAAGAACCTGGTGCTCACCATCACGCCGATCGACTTCCACGCCGACCGCCAAGAGAGCCGCCTCGGGCACGGCTTCATCAACCTGTGGACCCGCAGCCTCGCGCCCGAGGACATCGACCGGCTGATCGACGCGCACGGCAACCTGCCGGGCGAGTTCATGGGCTCGGTGTTCTCGATGATGACGCCGATGCGCACGCTGATGAAGTACAACCTCGACATGCTCGAAGTGATGGACGACGAGAAGAAGCTCCTCAACTTCCTGCGCATGGAGAAATGGATCGCGGACCGGCCGCACCACCCGGGCGAGGCCGCCAAGCAGTGGCTCAAGGACCTCTACCAGGAGAACAAGCTGATCCGGAACGAGTTCGAGCTCGACGGCCGCAAGGTCGACCTCGGCAACATCACGATGCCGGTGCTCAACGTGTTCGCCCAGGACGACCACATCATCCCGCCCGCGACCTCGCAGGCGCTCGGCGCCAAGGTCGGCACCAAGGACTACACCGAGCTGGCGCTGCCCGGCGGGCACGTCGGGGTGTTCGTCGGCGGCAAGTCGCAGACGCTGCTCGGCGCCGGCATCGCCAAGTGGCTGACGGAGCGGCAGTGAGATTTGGGCGCATGCTTGATACGGCAGCGCGGACCCACTTGTCATTGCCGGGCTTGACCCGGCAATCCATCCCTCAAGAAAGACTCTTGCGAAGGATGATGGATGCCCGGGTCAACCCTCGCAATCGCTGTGGCGATTGCTCGCCCGGGCATGACGAATCCGGACCGTTCGAAATCGCTCCATCAGGCCCGCCCGCATGGCGCTGACGAACAAGATCGTCTCGGCCGACGAAGCGACGGCGATCATTCGCGACGGCGACACGGTGTGCGTTTCGGGCTTCGTCGGCATCGGAACGCCGGACGAGCTGATCCTCGCGCTCGAGCGCCGCTTCCTCAAGACGAAGCAGCCGACCGGGCTGACGCTGGTGTTCGCCGCCGCGCCGGGCGACGGCAAGGACCGCGGTCTCAATCGCCTCGCCCATGAGGGCCTGGTGAAGCGCGTGGTCGGCGGGCATTGGGCGCTGGTGCCGAAGCTCGCCGAGCTCGCCCTCGACAACCGCATCGAGGCCTACAACCTGCCGCTCGGCTGCATCGCGCATCTCTACCGCGAGATCGCGGCGCATCGGACCGGGCACGCTGTCGAAGGTGGGCTTGCGCACCTTCGTCGACCCGCGCCTCGACGGCGGCAAGATCAACGCGGGCGACGACCGAGGACCTGGTCGAGCTCATCGAGATCAACGGCGAGGAGTGGCTGCTCTACAAGGCCTTTCCGATCCATGTCGCGCTCATCCGCGGCACCACCGCCGACCCGAACGGCAACATCACGATGGAGCGCGAGGCGCTCACGCTCGACAATCTCGCGATCGCGATGGCGGCCAAGAACTCGCGCGGCTTCGTGATCGCGCAGGTCGAACGCATCGCGGCGGCGGAATCGCTCAATCCGCGCGAGGTGCAGGTTCCGGGCGTGCTGGTCGATTGCGTGGTGGTGGCGGATGCCGACAACCACCGGCAGACCTACGCGCACGCCCTACAGCCACGCCTTCTCCGGGCGGCAGCGCGTGCCGCTCGACCGCATGGAGCCGATGGACGCTCGACGAGCGCAAGGTCATCGCGCGCCGCTGCGCGTTCGAGCTGCCGCCGGGCGGCGTCGTCAATCTCGGCATCGGCATGCCGGAAGGCGTCGCTGCGGTCGCGGCCGAAGAGCGCGTGCTCAAATATCTGACGCTGACCGCGGAGCCCGGCGTCATCGGCGGCATGCCGCAGGGCGGGCTCGACTTCGGCGCCGCGCTCAATCCCGAAGCGGTCATCCACCAGAACCAGCAGTTCGATTTCTACGACGGCGGCGGCCTCGACCTCGCCTGCCTCGGCATGGCGCAGACCGACCGCGACGGCAACGTCAACGTCAGCCGCTTCGGCCGCAGGCTCGCCGGCGCCGGCGGCTTCATCAACATCTCGCAGAACGCCAAGAAGCTGGTGTTCGCCGGCACCTTCACGGCCGGCGGGCTTGCCATCGCGATCGAGGACGGCAGGCTGACGCATCCTGCGCGAAGGCAGACGCGCAAGTTCATCGACGCGGTCGAGCAGATCACCTTCAGCGGCGGCTACGCGGCCGAGACCGGCCAGCCGGTGCTACTACGTCACCGAGCGCTGCGTATTCCGGCGCGGGCCCGACGGCATGGAGCTGACCGAGGTCGCGCCCGGGATCGACGTCGAGCGCGACATCCTCGCGCACATGGGCTTCAAGCCGCTGATGCGCGACGTAAAGCCGATGGACGCGCGCATCTTCCGGCCCGAGCCGATCGGGCCTCGAGCAGATGCTGCTCGGCCTGAGCCTCGCCGAGCGCATCAGCTACGACGCCGCGCGCAACACGCTGTTCATCAATTTCGAGGGCTTCCAGGTCAAGACCGTCGATGACGTCGACCTGGTCCGCCGCGAGGTCGAGCGGCGCTGCCGCGAGATCGGCCGCAAGGTCGCGCTGGTCGTCAACTACGACGGCTTCACGCTCGATCCCGTGGTCGCCGACGCCTACTTCTCGATGATCACCTACATGCAGGGGCGCTACTATTCGTCCGCCTCGCGCTACACCACCTCAGCCTTCATGCGGCTCAAGCTCGGCGCAGCGCTCAGCGAGCGCAACCTCGCGCCGCACGTCTTCGAAACCCGTGCCGAGGCGCAGGCCTTCACCGACGCCGCCGGCGCGCCACAGCGATCAGCCTCGTCATCCTGAGGTGCGAGGCCGCGGAACGCGGCCGAGCCTCGAAGGACGCAGGACATAGCCCTCTGGATCCTTCGAGGCCCTCGCTTCGCTCGGGCACCTCAGGATGACGGCAAAATCACCGCGGCTCGCCGGCGAAGCCGCGCTGCAGCGCGGCGATGCGCTCCAGTGCGGCCTGCGGCAGCGGGCCTTTCTGCACGGCGGCGAGCGCGTCCTCGAACTGCTGCGGCGTCGCCATTCCGACCAGGATCGTTCCGATCGCGGGGTGCGAGATGGCGAAGCGTATCGCGAGCTCGGCCAGGTTCTCGGCAAGCCCTCCTCGCACCAGCGGCAGCAGCCGACGCGCGCGTAACAAGTCGTCGTCGTAGCTCAAGGCCGACCCGATCGGCTCTGGGGGCGGGCTCGCGATCGGGTGGCGGTCGGCCGAGCCCGACAGCGCGCCGCCGGCCAGCACCCGGATGCCGACGACGCCGACGCCGGCGCCTCTGCGTGTGCTCGAACAATTGCCCATAATCCTGCGCCGGATAGTTCGCCGGCAGCGGCATGGCGGCGGACGGGTTGAGCATGTTGTAGCTGACCTGGGCGCTGTCGAACGCGCGCGCATCGATCACCTCGTGCAGAGCCGCGGTGTCGCCGACCGCGGTGATGCCGAGGAACCGCACCTTGCCCTGCCGGCGCAGGCGCTCGAACGCCGGCACCACCTCGTCGAGGACTTGGCCGACGCTGAGCGACTCATCCCCGCCGGCCGTGGTGATGGCGTTGTGCAGGTGGAAGATGTCCACCCGCTCCAGGCCGAGGCGCTGCAGGCTTGCGCTGAGCGACTCCGCTACGGCCTCGCCGATGCGGCCGAAATCGGACGGCGGCAGCCGCACCTTGGTGCCGACGATCGCGTCGGCGGGCTTGAGCTTTTTCAGGATGCGGCCGAGGTTCTTTTCGGATTCGCCGTTTCCGTACTGCACCGCGGTGTCGAAATAGTTGACGCCGGCCTCCAGCGCACGGGCGACGGTGCGCTCCTGGTCGGCCGGATCGCCGCGCACCATGAGGCCGCCGACCGCGCCGCAGCCGAAGCCGAGGATCGAGAGCCGCATCCCGCTGCGGCCGAAAGTCCGTTTCTCCATCGTTGTCTCCGCTTGCTGGAGCGCCGCTCGCCAAACGGAGCTGCCCGCTCAGCGCCTGCCCGAATAGATGCGGTCGAACTTGACCAGATTGCGCCGCCCGTCGCGTTCCTTGTACTCCTTGGCGATGACGAGCTTCAGGCTGGGCGCATAGTAGTCCGTGTTGATGAACACAGGGACCCTGTCGCCGCGCGACTCGTGCCGGTCGATCTTGAGCACATCGTATCGGCACGGCCCGACATAGAGGGAATCCTGCCCGATCACCGACAAGGCGACCTTCGATTTTGTCGCGCGCCCGGCTGCTTCCGATACGTCGAATTGAACCGTCACGCGTTGGCCGACCTTGATCGGAAAGAGCGCCGCGATCTCTTCGGTCGGCCGGAAGGTCGTGCGACGGCCTCGATCGATCCGGTCCAATTGAAAGACGCCCTCATATTGGGTCGTTTCCAGCAATGGATTTCCGCCGAACCGCATCACCGTTCTGACGATGGGGGCGTCGTAGAACACATCGGTCTTGGTCTGATCGCCGCGCTCGACCACGAAGCCCTGGGGTGCGGATTGGACCGTCGGGCAATCCTGCGCGCCCACGGGCTGGCACGGGATCACCATCGGGGCGCTCAAGATCACCGCCGCCGCGAAATCCAGCGACGTCTCGCATCCCGCCATCTCCGTGCGATGCCGGAACAAGGAAGGCCGAACGGCCTCAGAAATCCTTCAGCAGCCGCTCGATGTATTCGAGCTCGAGCTGCGGGCGCAGCGGATCGGCGAAGCGCCGGCGCAATTCCTCGAGGATGCGGCGCGCGCGCTGCACGTCGATCTCGCCCGGCACCTTGACGGTGAGGTCGTCGTCGTGGTCGCGTCCGCGCAAGGGGCGACCGAGCGGGTCGGTGTCCTGGTTGGCGCGCGACTGGCCCATGCGGCCGGGCCGGCCGTTCGGGCCCGGGCCCGTTGGGGCCATCCTGCCCCATCTGCTGCGCGAGCCCCTGCGCGCCCTTGCGCATGGCGTCGATGGCGCGCCCTTGCGAATCGACCGCGCCGTCGGAATCGCCCTCGCCGAGCTGGCCTTCGGCGTCGCGCATCGCCTGCTCGGCGTGGCCGAGCGCGTCGGCGCCGTCCTCGCCCTGCTCGCCGGGCTGCTGGCCCTGCTGCGCCCTGCTGGCCCATCTGGCCGCGCTTGCGCAGCTCCTCCAGCAGCTTCTTGAGCTGCTCGCGCAGCGCCTGCTGGCCCTGGCGGAGCTCGTCGAAACCCTGCTGGCCCTGCTGGTCGCCCTGCTCGCCCTGCTGACCCTGTTGGCCGCGCTGTCCGCGCTGCCCGCGTTGCTGGCGCTCGCGCCGGCCCTCCTGCCCTTGCCGGAAGGTGCGGTCGCGCAGCTGCTGCTCGCGGCGGATCATGTCGCCGAGCTCGTCGAGCGCCGACATCATGTCGTCGTCGCCGTCGCCCTGCTGCCCGGGCCGCGCCATCTGCAGGTTCTCGAGCATCTGCTGCAGCTGCTCGAGCAGCTGACGCGCGGCGTCCTTGTTGCCGGATCGCGCCAGGTTCTCCAGCCGGTCGAGCATGCTGCGCAGATCCTGCGGCCGCAGCTCGCGCGCATTGCGATCGAGCGGCCGCGCCAGCTGCTGCGGATTCTTGCGCAGCTCCTCGGCCAGCGCCTGCATGAACTTGTCGAGCGCGGCGCGCAGCTGATCCATCAGCCGCTTGATCTCCTCCTCGCTGGCGCCGCGCTCGAGCGCCTGGCGCAGCGCCTCCTGCGCGGCCCGCAAGGCCTGCTCGGCGTCGGAAATGTTGCCGTCCTCGATCTGCACCGCCATCGCCCACAGGCGATTGACGACCTCGCGCAGATCGTCGTCGCTCTTGGCGTTCGCGAGCAGCCAATAGATCGAGCGCAGGCCGAGATAGACGCTCGCTTCCGGCGTGAACTGCTCCGGCGCGATCGTGAGCGCGTCGATCGCCTTGAGCACGCGGGCGCGCGCCTCGGCGTCGAGCGCCAGAATGCGGCGCTGCTCGACCAGCGCCTTCGGCACCGGCTTGTAGAACGGCCGCTGCGGAAGCTTGAATTCATGCGCGGTGCTGCGGCCCTCGTTGCCGGCCTCGTCGCGCGCCAGCAGCGTCATCGTCACGTCGACGCCGGCCCACGGATGCTCGGTGAGATCCTTGATGGTCTGGCCGGCGCCGTTGCGGGTGCGCGCCTGCGGCAGCACGAGCGAGAAGTTCGGCGCGTCATAGAGCGGCCGCGCCGCCTTGGCGTCGGCCGCCGGAGCGCCCTTCGACCCGAATTGCGCCTCCGCATAGGTGACGCCGTAGTCGTCCTCGATCTTGTAGGCGAGCTGCAGCGAGCCGCGCGCCTGCGGCTCCGGATCCTTGGCCAGCGCGATCGTGGGCGCGCGGTCGGGAATCGCCGTGAACGTCCAGGTGGGATTGTTGGCGACGCCGCGCAGCGTGACGGACGCGTCTTCGGTGACGGTGAAGCGGCGCTCCTCGGTACCGGCCGGTGCGCGGCTCGTGCCCTGGTCCTGGCCGCCCTCGGCGAGGCCGGTGGTCGCAAGGTCGAGGCGCGTGCCGGTGGCACGGATGACCAGCACGCTGCCGGTCGGGACCGCAATGGTGCGCGCCTCGCGCATCGGCTCGCCGGTGCGCACGCCCGGCAGGATCACCGGCGGTTTGCCGGTGTAGGTCGGCGGCGTCACCCAGGCGTCGATGCGGAAATTGGCGGCTTGCACCGCGCCCCGCCAATCGAACGCCGCGGTCACGCGGCTGAGCCGCTCGCCGCCGGCGCCGATGCAGGTGGCGATCACAAGGATCAGGACGAGGGCGCGGAGCGCGTACGGATCGCGCAGCAGCAGCCGCGGCTGCGGCACGCCGGCCTTCAGGTGGCCGGCGGCGGCGAGCGAACGCACCATATGGGCCTGCCAGAGCGCGAGCGAGCCCTTGTCCTCGGTTCCGGCCGCCACGTCGTCGGAGATGGTGGTCGCGGGCCGGTGCGGCAGTCCGCTGTGCAGATCGAGCCGGCGCAGCGCGTCCCGGCGGCGCGGCAGGGCAAGGCGCGCCAACGGCACGGCGCTCGCCAGCAGCACGAGCCCGAACAGGCACACCCCGACGGCGCGCCAGAGCGGCGGCAGCGCGAACCAGAGGCCGGCCCATGAGGCGATCAGGAAGGCGCCGACGGCGGTCGCGAGCGTCGCGAGCGGCGGCCACAGGCGCTCCCACAGCACCGCCCACCAGGCCCGCGTCAGCGCGCGCGACAGCACGGCCGCGGCGAAGGGCGGATCGATGCGGCGGCGCGGGTCGTTCGAAAGTGCCGAAGGCCTGCCTGTCACGTCCTGCTCCAGTGGCGCTGAATCTACCATGTAGCGAGCCGATCGCCATTCACAAAGACTTGGCTCACCGGCAAGTTCAGCCGGTTCCGCTGCCCGGCCATTGAGCCCGGCCAATGGGCCAATATCGAGGCGGCGGGGTGCGAGGCATATTCTCCATTGCGAACAAGCACTTCTGAACGGGTGCGGCGCGGTCCTTGAGTGGTTGCCAGGACAATCCGGGACTGCTGGCCGCCGAGGTGGAGAAGCGCGTGGCCGCACGCCGTCCTGCCCGTGTTCCGCCGGTTCCCAGACCGGCCGCAGACGAATCAGCATTCCGTTCGTGTTCCGCATGCAATGCACCGCTTCGCGCCGAGCGGCGGTCTCACAGCCACGCCGGCAGCCGGTCGAGCGCGATCAGCTCGTCGACCTCGAGGCGCGGCCGCACCAGCGCCCAGTCCGCGTCGCGCACCAGCACTTCCGGCACCAGCGCGCGGGTGTTGTAGGTGCCGGCCTGCACGGCGCCGTAGGCGCCGGCCGACATGATCGCCGAGAGGTCGCCCGGACGCGGCGCCGACCATGTCGCGGTCGAGCGCGAGGAAATCGCCGGATTCGCAGACCGGGCCGACGACGTCCGCGGTGACGCGCGGCGCCGCGCCGTCGGGCTCGACGACCGGCCAGATGTCGTGATGGGCGTCGTAGAGGGTCGGGCGCACCAAGTCGTTCATCGCCGCATCGACGATCACGAAGGTCTTGGCCTCGCCGCGCTTCACGTAGATGACGCGGGTGAGCAGGATGCCGGCATTGCCGACGATCAGCCGGCCCGGCTCGAAGATCAGCGTGCAGCCGAGGTCGCGCGTCGAGCGCTTGACCACCGCGGCATATTCGTCCGGATGCGGCGGCGGCTCGTTGCCGTCGCGGTACGGGATGCCGAGGCCGCCGCCGAGGTCGACATGCGAGATCGCGTGGCCGTCGGCGCGCAGCGTGCGCACGAAGTCGGAGAGCAGCGCGAAGGCATCGTCGAACGGCTTGAGCTCGGTGATCTGGCTGCCGATATGCATGTCGACGCCGGTGACCTTGACGCCCGGGCAGCTTGGCGGCCTGCGCGTAGACCGCGCGCGCGCGGCTGATCGGGATGCCGAACTTGTTCTCGGCCTTGCCGGTCGCGATCTTGGCGTGGGTCCGCGCGTCGACGTCGGGATTGACGCGCATCGAAATGTCGATGCGCCGCCCTTTCGACGACGCGATCGAGGACAAGCAGCTCGAGCTCGGCCTCGGATTCGACATTGACGCACAGGATGTCCTCGTCGACCGCGAGCGCGAGCTCGCGCGCGGTCTTGCCGACGCCGGAGAACATGATCTTCTTGGGCGGCACGCCGGCCGAGCGCGCGCGCTTGAGCTCGCCCTCCGACACCACGTCGGCGCCGGCGCCGAGGCGCGCCAGCGTCTTGATCACCGCCTGGTTGGAATTCGCCTTCAGGGCGTAGCAGACGAGCGACGGCACATCGGCGAACGCGCCGGCGAACACGCGGTAATGGCGCTCGAGCGTCGCCGTGGAATAGCAGTAGAACGGGGTGCCGACCTCGTCCGCGAGCGTGGTCAGGTTCACCGCCTCGGCGTGCAGCACGCCGTCCCGGTAGGCGAAGTGATGCATAGGCTGCTCAGTCGACGAGCCAGTCGAGGATGCTCGGCTGTTTGGCGGCGGGCGCGCCCCGACGTACGGGTCGTTGGGCCGCGCGACCGGGCGGACCGTCGCCTGCGCGCCGGCCTCTACGGCGCGTTGCTCTTCCCACTGCCCGGGCGGTCCGGGTGGTGGAGCCGGCTCGGCCGCCGAGGTCGGCAGCTCGAGCGGCCCTTTGCGTCCGCAGGCCGCGACGCTCAAGGCCAGCGCCAGGGCGCCGGCCAAGGCCAGCCACGACGACGAGGTTCTGCGGAAGCGGATCACGGATGAGACTCCTGGGCGCGGCGCACCATAGCAGATCGGGCGCCGGGGGCGACACCCCCGGGCCGTCGGCAGTGGGTCAGTTTGCGTCCGCGGCCGTCCTTCGAGACGCCGCGCGTTCCGCGCGGCTCCTCAGGATGAGGCCGAGATTGTTGCGATCTCAGCCTGAGGAGTGACGGCACCGACATCGGGGCAAGCCCCGAGATCGGTGGCCGATCGTCTCGAAGGGCGCGGTCGCAAACCGACCCACTATCCCGCGGTCATATCCCGACTTGATGGCTCTTTTGCGAGCCGTTTCAGCCATTTCTTCGCCTCGCGCCGGACGTTGGCGGGCGCCGTGCCGCCATAGCTGGTGCGGCTCTTCACCGAGCGCTCGACCGAGAGCACCGAATAGACGTCCTGGGTGATGCGCGGCTCGACCGCCTGCATGTCGGCGAGCGGCAACCGGCTGCAGCGGCAGCGCCCTTCGCGCCGCCGCGGCCACGATGCGGCCGGTGATGTGATGCGCCTCGCGGAACGGCAGCCCGAGCGCGCCGCACCAGCCAGTCGGCGAGGTCGGTCGCGGTCGAATAGCCGTCGCCGGCCGCCTTCTTCATGCGCGCCGGATCCGGCGCCATGTCGCGCACCATGCCGGTCATGGCGGCGATGCACGAGCGACAAGCGCGGCGAGCGCGTCGATCGCGCCTTCCTTGTCCTCCTGCATGTCCTTCTGATAGGCGAGCGGCAGCCCCTTCATCACGATCAGCAGCGCGGTGAGCGCGCCGACGATGCGCCCGGTCTTGGCGCGCACCAGCTCGGCCGCGTCGGGATTGCGCTTCTGCGGCATGATCGAGGAGCCGGTGGTGAACTTGTCGGAGAGCCTGAGGAAGCCGACGAGCGGCGAAGTCCACAGCACGATCTCCTCGGCGAAGCGCGACAGATGCACCGCCGCGATGGCGGCGGCGGCCAGCGTCTCCAGCACGAAGTCGCGGTCGGAGACGGCGTCGAGCGAATTCGCCATCGGCCGCTCGAAGCCGAGCGCCTGCGCGGTCATGTCGCGGTCGAGCGGGAACGAGGTGCCGGCGAGCGCCGCGGCGCCGAGCGGGCATCTCGTTGAGCCGCCGCCGCGCGTCGGCGAAGCGGCCGCGGTCGCGCGCCGCCATCTCCACATAGGCGAGCAGGTGATGGCCGAACGTCACCGGCTGCGCGGTCTGCAGGTGGGTGAAGCCCGGGCATCACGGTCGCGGCATGCGCGAGCGCCTTCTCGGCGAGCGCATGCTGATAGTCGGCGAGCTGCCGCGTCGAGCGCGTCGATCGCGTCGCGCACGTAGAGCCGGAAGTCGGTCGCCACCTGGTCGTTGCGCGAGCGCGCGGTATGCAGCCGCCCGGCGGCCGGCCCGATCAGTTCGGCCAGCCGCGCCTCGACATTCATATGGATGTCTTCGAGCGCGCGCTTGAATGCGAACGTGCCGGCCTCGATTTCTGACAGGATCGTGTCTAGACCGTGAGCGATCTTGGCGGCATCGTCGGCCGAGATGATGCCCTGCTGGGCCAGCATGGCGGCGTGGGCCTTGGAGCCGGCGATGTCCTGGCGGTAGAGGTGGCGGTCGAAGTCGATCGAGGCGTTGATCTCCTCCATGATCGCGTCCGGCGCGGACGCGAAGCGGCCACCCCACATCTTGTTGCTCATGGTCTTGTCACCGAGGTTTTGCCGCTCATGACCGCTGCACATCGCCAGCCGCCAAAGGCCGTCGCACCGCCACGATCGTGGCGGCGGCGTGGCCGGCGTCGTGGCGCTGGCGGCGGTATACGGGATCGCAGGCTTCGCACGCAATCCGGCCGGCGGCGCGGCATGCCGGCAGGCCGCCGACACCGCGAAGCGGCTCGCGCCGCTCGCGCGCGGCGAAGTGGCCGCGCTCGCGGTCGCGAACGATCCGCATCCGGCTGCCGGACCTGACGTTCCAGGACGCCGCCGGAGCGACCAAGACCCTGGCCGACTGGCGCGGCCGCACCGTGCTGTTCAACCTCTGGGCCACCTGGTGCGTGCCGTGCCGCAAGGAAATGCCGGCGCTCGACGCGCTGCAGGCGAAGCTCGGCGGCGACGGCGTTCGAGGTCGTCGCCGTCAACATCGACACCCGCGACCTCGAGAAGCCGAAGGCGTGGCTCAAGGAGGTCGGCATCGAGCGGCTCGGCTACTACGCCGACCCGAGCGCGAAGATGTTCCAGGACCTCAAGGCCGCCGGCAAGGCCTTCGGCATGCCGACGACGCTGCTGATCGATCCGTCGGGCTGCGAGATCGCGACGCTTGCCGGTCCGGCCGAATGGGCGAGCGAGGACGCGGTGAAGCTCCTGCAAGCGGCGCTGGCGAAGTCCTAGGCACTATCGCTTCGATCATGCCCGGGAGGGGCGCCGCCCGTCATTTCGAGGAGCGTGAGCGACCAAGCAATCCCGCTGACGTCCCCGCCGTTCTGGATTGCGTCGCCTTCGGCTCGCGATGACGGGGTAGGGCCGCGCAACAGCCAGGCCGGATTTCGGTGGCATATCTTTCGCTGGCCGGTAGCGTGTCGTCCTTATGAATCCCCACGCCTCCAAAATCTCCACCATGTCGGCGGTCGAGTGGCTGCTGCTGGTGCTGCTGTCCGTGCTGTGGGGCGGCTCGTTCTTCTTCAACAAGGTGGCGCTGTTCGAGCTGCCGCCACTCACCATCGTGTGCGCGCGCGTGGGGCTCGGTGCGCTTGTGCTCATTCTCGTCGCCAGGGCGATGGGCCTGCGGCTGCCGCGCGGCGCTTCGGCCTGGGCGGCGCTCGCCGGCATGGGCTTCCTCAACAGCGTGGTGCCGTTCAGCCTGATCGTGTGGAGCCAGACGCACATTGCGAGCGGGCTCGCCTCGATCCTCAATGCGACGACGCCGCTGTTCACCGTCATCGTCGCGCATCTGGCGACCGCCGACGACAAGCTCACGCGCGGCCGCGTGGTGGGGATCATGGGGGGTTTCGCCGGCGTCGTGATCATGATCGGGCCGGACCTGCTGCGGCAGATCGGCGCCGACGTCGTGGCGCAGCTCGCGATGCTGGTCGCCTCGCTGTTCTATGCGATCTCGGCGTCTACGGCCGCCGCTTCGCGGGCGAGCCGCCGGTCACGGTCGCGGCCGGCCAGATGATCTCGGCCGCGCTGATGTTGCTGCCGCTGATGCTGATCGTCGACCGGCCGTGGACGCTGCCGCTGCCGTCGCCCGCCGTGCTCGGATCGATCGTCGCGCTGGCGGTGTTCTCGACCGCGCTCGGCTACCTGATCTATTTCCGCGTGCTCGCACGCGCCGGCGCGACCAACCTCTTGCTGGTCACCTTCCTGATCCCGGTGAGCGCGATCCTGCTCGGCGTCGGCGTGCTCGGCGAAACGCTGGAGCCGCGCCAGCTCGCCGGCATGCTGGTGATCGGGTTCGGGCTCGCGGCGATCGACGGGCGGCCGGCACGGTGGCTCGGGCAGGCGTGGCGCGCGCGCATGTCCGGCGCGTAGCTGACTTGTAGGGTGCCCCGTCCACGTTGTACGGCCCGCGTGGGCACGGCGCGCCAGCGCGCGCCTTTGCCCACCCTACAGTTCTACCGCGTCGGCACCGGCTTCTCGCCGCGATAGTCGTAGAAGCCGCGCTGGGTCTTGCGGCCGAGCCAGCCGGCCTCGACGTATTTCACCAGCAGCGGGCAGGGGCGGTACTTCGAGTCGGCCAGACCCTCGTGCAGCACCTGCATCACGGAGAGGCAGGTGTCGAGGCCGATGAAGTCGGCGAGCTCCAGCGGCCCCATCGGATGGTGCGCGCCGAGCCGCATCGCGGTGTCGATCGCCTCGACGTTGCCGACGCCCTCGTAGAGCGTGTAGATCGCCTCGTTGATCATCGGCAGCAGGATGCGGTTGACGATGAAGGCGGGGAAATCCTCGGCCACCGCGATGGTCTTGCCGAGCTTGCCGACGAACGCCTTGGTGGCCTCGAAGGTCGCGTCGTTGGTGGCGATGCCGCGGATGATCTCGACCAGCTCCATCACCGGCACCGGGTTCATGAAGTGAATGCCGATGAAGCGCTCCGGCCGGTCGGTCGCCGAGGCCAGCCGCGTGATCGAGATCGACGACGTGTTGGTGCCGACGATCGCCTCCGGCTTCAGCGCCGGGCACAGGTCGGCGAAGATCGTGCGCTTGACGTCCTCCTTCTCGGTCGCGGTCTCGATCACGAGGTCGCAGTCGCCGAGATCGTCCAGCGATCTCGGCCGGCGTGATGCGCGCGAGCGCGGCCTTGCGGGCGTCCTCGGTGAGGTGGTTCTTGGCGACCTGGCGCGCCATGTTGCCGTTGATGGTGGCAAGGCCGGCCTTGATGCGGTCGGGCGCGACGTCGTTGAGCAGCACGTCGAAGCCCGCGAGCGCGCACACATGCGCGATGCCGTTGCCCATCTGCCCGGCGCCGATGATGCCGACCTTGCGAATTTGGTCGGCTCCATGGGTGTCCGTCCGATCCTGCAGCGCTTGATTACCGCCCGAGCTTGCCGAGCTCGGCGGCAAGCTCCGGGAGCGCCTGGTAGAGGTCGGCGACCAGGCCGTAATCGGCGACCTGGAAGATCGGCGCCTCCTCGTCCTTGTTGATGGCGACGATGACCTTGGAATCCTTCATGCCGGCGAGATGCTGAATGGCGCCGGAAATGCCGACCGCGATATAGAGCTCGGGCGCGACCACCTTGCCGGTCTGTCCGACCTGCCAGTCGTTGGGCGCGTAGCCGGCATCGACCGCGGCGCGCGAGGCGCCCATCGCCGCGCCGAGCTTGTCGGCGACCGGCTCGATGTATTTCGCGAAGTTCTCGCGGCTCTGCATCGCGCGGCCGCCCGAGATGATGATCTTGGCCGAGGTCAGTTCCGGCCGCTCCGATTTCGACAGCTCCTCGCCGACGAAGCTCGAGAGCGCGGGGTCGGCGCCAGCGGCCACGCTTCTCGATCGGCGCGTTGCCGCCGCCTCGCCGGTCGCCTGGAACGCCGCGGTGCGCACCGTGATCACCTTCTTGGCCTCCTTGCGAGCGAACGGTCTGCATGGCGTTGCCGGCATAGATCGGCCGCTCGAACGTATCGGCCGCGATCACCTTGGTGATGTCGGAGATCTGCATCACGTCGAGCAGGGCGGCGACGCGCGGCATCACGTTCTTGCCGGTGGTCGTCGCCGGCGCCATCGAGCGCGTCGTAGGAGCCGGCGAGCGAGACGATCAGCGCGGCCGTCGGCTCGGCGAGCCTGTGCTCCAGGCTTTCGTGCTCGGCGAGCAGCACCTTGGCGACGCCCTCGAGCTTGGCGGCTTCCTCGGCGGCGCTGCGGCACCCCTTGCCGGCGACCAAGACATGCGACGTCGCCGCCGAGCTCGCGCGCGGCGGTGAGCGCCTTGTGGGTCGCGTCCTTGAGGCCGGCGTTGTCGTGCTCGGCGAGCAGCAGGATCTTCATGTCACTCAGTCTCCGTACGCTCCGGCCTCAGAGCACGCCGGCCTCATTTTTGAGCTTGCCGACGAGATCGGCGACCGAGGCGACCTTGACCCCGGCCTGCCGCTTCGAGGGCTCGACCGTCTTGAGCACTTCGAGCCGCGGCGCGACGTCGACGCCGTAGCTCGCGGGACTCTTCTCGTCGATCGGCTTCTTCTTCGCCTTCATGATGTTCGGCAGGCTGGCGTAGCGCGGCTCGTTGAGCCGCAGATCGGTGGTCACGATCGCCGGGCCCTTGAGCTTCACCGTCTGCAGGCCGCCGTCGACCTCGCGGGTGACGACCAGGTCGGACCCCTCGATCACCAGTCTTCGAGGCGAATGTCCCCTGCGGCCAGCCGAGCAGCGCCGCCAGCATCTGGCCGGTCTGGTTGCAGTCGTCGTCGATCGCCTGCTTGCCGAGGATCACCAGCCCGGGCTTCTCCTCCTCGACGATGGCTTTGAGGATCTTGGCGACCGCCAACGGCTCCACGATGCCGTCGGTCTTCACCAGGATGCCGCGGTCGGCCCCCATGGCGAGCGCGGTGCGGATCGTCTCCTGCGCCTGCTGCGGTCCGATGGACACGGCAACGATCTCGGTCGCCTTGCCGGCTTCCTTGAGCCGCAACGCCTCCTCGACGGCGATCTCGTCGAACGGGTTCATCGACATCTTGACGTTCTGCAGCTCGACGCCCGACCCATCGGCCTTGACGCGAACCTTGACGTTGAAATCGACCACCCGCTTGACGGGCACGAGGATCTTCATGGGGACAAGGCTCTCTTGAGCGGCACCCGCGGGCGCTGCTGCGGCGCACCGTAATGGCTGCGCGCCGTCGCGGAGTCAACGGAGCGTTCGCACCTCCGGCGTGGTCAGGCCGCGGTCGAACAGGGGCACGCCCGGCCGGCGCATCACCGGGATCAGAAGCGCCCCGGCGGCGAAACCGCCGATATGGGCCCACCACGCGGTCGAGTGGTCGCCGCCGGCGAGCAGCATGACGACCTGGAAGACCAGCCAGCCGCCGATCGCCCACACGGCGCTGATCTTGATCGGCAGCCGCATGAGCAGAAGCACCCAGAGCTTCACGCGGGGATGCAGGATCAGGTAGGCGGCGACGATGCCGGCGATCGATCCGGACGCGCCGACCAGGGGAACGTCGGACAGCGGCGAGGCGGTCGCGTGCGCAAGCGCGGCTCCGATCCCCGCCAGCAGGTAGAACAGCAGGAAGCGCAGGTGTCCCATCGCGTCCTCGACGTTGTCGCCGAACACCCAGAGGAACAGCATATTGCCGATGAGGTGCATCCAGCTGCCGTGCACGAAAAGGTAGGTGATGAAGGTGAGCGGCTCCGGCACGACCGCGAACGTGTCGCGCAGGCCGGCGTGCCGGTGAAATTCCGCCGGGATCACGCCGAAGCTGGCGGCCGACGCGACGTCGCCGCCTTTCACCATCAGCCCGGACTGGAACACCACGAAGCTGACCACGCTCGCAAGCAGCAGCGCATAGGTGACGTACGGTCGGCGGATCGTCCGCAGCGGGTTGATGTCATACAACGGGATGAACATCGCTCACCGGTTCTGCCCGGGCTGCCAGAGCACGTCGCGCGCGCCCTTGTCGTTGGCGTGGCGGCTCGCCACGAACAGGAAATCCGACAGCCGGTTGACGTATTTCAGCGATGGCGCGGTGACGGTTTCGCCCGGCTGGTCGGCGAGCTCGACCATCAGGCGCTCAGCGCGCCGGCAGACCGTACGGGCGAGATGCAGATAGGCGGCGGCGGGACTGCCGCCCGGCAGAGTGAACGAGCGCAGCGGCGCGAGATCGGCGTTGAAACGATCGATCTCGCCCTCGAGCCACGCGACCTGCGCGTCCGTCACCGTCAGCCGCGCCCCGCCCGGTCCCTTTTCGGACAGGCAGAGGTCGGCTTCGACGTCGAACAGATCGTTCTGGATGCGCGCCAGCGCGACATCGAGCCTGGCGTCGCTCGCGGTGTGCAGCCGCGTCACCCCGATCACCGCATTGACCTCGTCGAGCGTGCCATAGGCGGCGACGCGCAGATCGTACTTCTTGCGCCGCTCGCCGCTGCCGAGCGAGGTCAAGCCGTCGTCGCCGGTGCGGGTGTAGATGCGGTTGAGGACGACCATGCGATGCCTCGGCTCGACGCGCGGAGCGCGGTCAGTAGCCCGCATGGAGCGAAGCGGAATGCGGGAACGCGATTGATCTGCGGCTGGCCTAGCCTAGTCCCGGACTTCGCTGCGCTCCATCCGGGCCACGCCGCTACGCGGCTTGCGTCGGTCAGAAGCTGTAGCCGACGCGGACGCCGTAATTGTTCAGGCCCTGGTTGCTGCCGACCGCCGCCAGATTGGTCCCGCAATTGACGCCGAACAGCGTCTTGCCGTTCGACAGGTGCTCGAACGTCCCCATCACGCTCCAGCGCTCGGTGAAGCGGTAGCCGACCGAGGCGCCGGAGTGGAACAGCACCGGGCAACCGAGCCCCGCAAGGGTGGGCGTGGCGGTGAGCGAGCCGTTGTGCACGGCCGGGCCCACATAGGCCTCGACGAACAGCCGGTCCCATACCGGAATGGTCCAGACGAAACCCGTATAGCCGAAGCTGGTGCGGTCGGAGGTATTGAGGGCACCGCCGAAATGGACGCGCGGAACCAGGAAGCTGAAGAAGCCGGTGACGCCCGGGAGGATGCGCGGCGTGACGATGCTTCCGTTGAGATCGACGGTTCCCTGCTCGGTGCTGCCGATGCCGTGCGCGAACACGCCGAAGCGCACCTCGAAAAAATTCCCCGGATCGCCGAGCGGGGTCGGCCCGGTCGGCATCCACAGGTCGGCGGCCCGCGCGGTGCCGCCGGCGCATAGCGCGGCCGCAACGCACAGCGGCGCCATCCAGGTGATCGACTTGGCCAGCCAGGTTTTCACGAAAGCTTCTTGCCCCCCTGCTTGGCAGCCCAAGCTTAAGCAAAATCCAGTTTTGGACCGCAACACAAATCTGTCGGCGGGGGGCAAGCGGGTGGCGAGTGTTGCGGATTTGGCACGGTTCTGCCGCGCGAAGGAGCGGCCCAAAATTCGCCGGTCGGTCTCTACAGCTATCCTAGCGGCCCATGGCCCAGATCGTGCCCATGATGATCACGATGGCGATGAACTGCAGCAAGACCCGCAATCGCATCAGCCGCTGTGACGTATTGGGCGAGCCGCCGCGCATCATGTTCCCAAGGCCGAGCAGCAGCACGATGGCCACGGCTCCGATCGCAACCGGCACCAGGTAGGTCGACATCGCTGCGGACATCACCTTTGGTCCCTTACGGATTGAGCCCCACGATGGCGGCGTTCAGCACGGTCGCGAAGGCGATCCAGGCCAGATAGGGAAGCAGCAGCAATCCGGCAAGCCGATCAATCAGATAGAACCGCCGCAGGGTCGTGCCGACGGCGACCAGCAGCACCAGCATGACGATCAGCCCGGACACCGGCCGCCGCAGGCCGAAGAACACCAGCGGCCAAAGCGCGTTGAGCATCAGCTGGATCGCAAAATGCGCAAGCGCGCCGCGCTTTTCCGAGGGCGCGCCGGGCGCCTCCCACACCCGCCAGGCCGCCACCGCCATCAGCCCATAGAGCGCGGCCCAGACCGGAGCGAATACCCACGCCGGCGGGTCGAAAGCCGGCTTGTTCAGGGTGGCGTACCACGTGGCGAGCTTCGGAAACGTGACGGTCGCGCCGGCTGCCGCGACCGTGCAAACGATCAACAGCAACACGACGAGCTTCCACCGGCCCCGCCCCGAGTGGGGGGTTGGCGTCGTAACCGACATGGCGCCGAACTCCGCCCTGGCCCCGCATTTTACAACATTCGGCGCGTCTGGTGTGATCGCCGGCCAGTGTCCCGCTTCCGACGTTCGCGCACTCCTGCGGCACGGTCTCATGCGAGCTTCGGGATCAAAGGGACACGAGGAGATCGTCATGTCCGATGATGCGCGCCCGCCATTGAAGCCGCGGACGCTCGCCGCCCAGGCCTTGGGCTTCGTCGAGCCCACCACCAAGGCGGTGGTGCCGCCGGTGCACCTCGCCACCACGTTCGTGCGCGATCCCGACAACCAGTACCGCTCCGGCTTCGGGTATGGGCGGCCGGACAACGCCACGGGGCGACAGGCGGAAGCGGTCCTGGCGGCGCTCGAGGGCGGCGCGGAGGCGATGCTGTTCGGATCCGGCATGGCGGCCGCCACCTCGGCGGTGCTGGCGCTCGACCCGCCGGCCCATATCGTGGCGCCGCAGGTGATGTACTGGGCGCTGCGCCATTGGCTCACCACCGAGGCGCCGCGCTACGGCTACCAGGTCGACCTCGTCGACCTCACCGATCCGGCCGCGGCCGCAGCCGCGATCCGGCCCGGCCGCACCAAGCTGGTATGGATCGAGACCCCGTCGAACCCGACCTGGGACGTGATCGACATCGCGGCGATCGCCGACATCGCGCATCGGGCCGGCGCCGTCCTCGGCATCGACTCGACCGCCGCGACGCCGGTGTTCACCCGGCCGATCGCGCTCGGCGCCGATCTCGTCATGCATTCGGCGACCAAATATCTGAATGGGCACTCCGACGTGGTCGCGGGCGCCCTGGTCACCGCGCGCAAGGACGCGCTGTGGGAGCGCGTCGTGGCGATGCGGGCCAAGCACGGCGCGATCCTTGGCCCGTTCGAGGCGTGGCTGTTGATGCGCGGCATGCGCACGCTGGAGATCCGGGTCAAGGCGGCTTCGGAATCGGCAGCCCTGTTGGCCGTCCGGCTGTCCCGCCACGCGGCGGTCGCCCGCGTCTTGTATCCAGGGCTGCCCGAGCATCCGGGCCACGCGGTCGCGGCGCGCCAAATGACCGGCGGGTTCGGCGGCATGCTGTCGATCCGGGTCAACGGCGGCGAGGGAGCCGCCATCGCCACCGCGGCGCGGGTCGAGCTGTGGAAGCGGGCAACCTCGCTCGGCGGAGTGGAGAGCCTGGTCGAGCACCGCGCGTCGGTCGAGGGGCCGGGGTCTCCCTGCCCGCCGGACCTGCTGCGCCTGTCCGTCGGCCTGGAGGATCCGGAGGATCTCTACGCCGATCTCGACCGGGCCCTGCGGGGCGCGAATGGATGACGGGTGCGGGCGCATCGCCGCGTAACAGCCGTGAACCGACAACTGCTAGGGCCGGCTTAACCACGACACCCAAGTCCTGGTGTGGCGTTAACCGTTTTGCGACTCGATATGAGTTATTGTCCGGTCATGAGTGATTTGCTCGACCGTCTCCATTCCGCCGTGCTGGCCGCTCGGGATGCCGATCCGGCCTCTTCGCGCACCGCACGGCTGCTGAAATCGGGGCGCAGCAAGATCGCCAAGAAGCTCGCCGAAGAGGCGGTCGAAGTCGTCATCGACAGCATGCACCACCGCACCGACGCCGTGGTACGCGAGAGCGCCGACCTGCTCTACAACCTCGTCGTGCTGTGGGTGGCGGCCGGTATCCGCCCGCAGGATGTATGGAAGGAAATGGCCCGGCGCGAGCGCCTGCTCGGCATCGCCGAGAAAATACCGAAGGATTTGTTCGAGGCCGACGCGCGGCGCAAGGTGGTCGCGCTCGAGCCCCGGCGCCTGCGCAGGCGGCGGTGACGACCCTTCTGTAACGGCAGCGCGCGAGAAGTCACCCGGACGGAGGCTGGTCCTCACGGTCCTGCGGCCATCCTTCGAGACGCCGCGCGTTCCGCGCGGCTCCTCAGGATGAGGACTGGAGCAAGCCGAGCCCGCTGACCTCATCCTGAGGAGCGTCGCGTCAGCGACGCGTCTCGAAGGATGGCCGCCAGGCAAATTTCCCAGGAACTGATGCAATAGACAATCCGGCTCTCGCCCGCTAAGCACGCCCGCCATGCTGCGACGCCTCTACGACTGGTGCATCGACGCGGCGGGGAAGCGGCATGCAGCCTGGATCATGGGCGGAGTGTCGTTCGCGGAAAGCTCGTTCTTTCCGATCCCGCCCGACGCAATGCTGATCCCGATCTCGCTGGCGCGGCCGGACCGTGCCTACTACTTCGCGACGATCTGCACGATCACCTCGGTTGCGGGCGGCATCGTCGGCTACCTGATCGGCGCGCTTCTGTACGAGTTGGTCGGCCAGTGGCTGATCCAGATCTACGGCTACGGCGACAAGGTGGAGGAGTTCCGCGCCGCTTACGCGAAATGGGGCGCGTGGATCATCCTGCTCAAAGGCCTCACGCCGGTCCCGTATAAGCTGATCACGATCACGTCCGGCTTCGCGGGCTACAATTTTTTGCTGTTCGTGCTGCTTTCGATCATCACCCGCGGCGGGCGGTTCTTCGCTATCGCCTTCCTGATCCATCGCTACGGCGAGTGGGCGCGCGAGATCATCGAGAAGCGGCTGGCGTTCTGGACGACGGCTTTCCTGATCGGCCTGATCGGTGGCATCGTGGTGGTGGTGTGGTTGTTTTAAGAGCTTGGTTGAGAATGTGAGAATTGGCGTGCAGATCGCTCGTTGCGTCCTTCGAGACGCGGTCCTTCGGACCGCTCCTCAGGATGAGGATGTGGTGCGTGGCATAGGCAAACCCCTCATGCTGAGGAGCGCAAAGCGCGCGTCTCGAAGCACGGGCCGGCTTCCACGCTTGACGGGCTCTAAGGACTGAAGAGCTGCGCTGCGCGCACTCGGGAGACGGTAAAGAGTCGATCCGCCATGCGTCTCCCGTTTTTCTACGGTTGGCTGATCGTTGCCATCGTGTTTGTGACGATGGGTATCGGCGTCAACGCGCGGACCGCGTTCTCGCTGCTGTTTCCGCCGATCCTCACCGAGTTCGGCTGGGAACGCGGCGTCACCGCGGGCGCGTTCTCCTTCGGGTTCCTGGTCTCGGCGGCACTGACCCCGACGATCGGCCGCATGATGGATCGGCTAGGCCCGGTCGCCGTGATAGAATCCGGGGTTGGCTTGATGGCGGCCGGTCTCTTGCTCGCCCCGCTCGCCACGCAGCCGTGGCATCTGTACCTGACCCTCGGCGTGCTGGTCGGAGGCGGCAGCATCTGCCTGGGATACTCCGGCCAGTCGCTGTTCCTGCCGAACTGGTTCGTGCGCCGCCGCGGCCTCGCCGTGAGCATCGCATTCGCGGGCGTCGGCGTCGGCTCGGTGATCCTGCTGCCCTGGATGCAGGTGTTGATCGAGCGCGCCGGCTGGCGTGCCGCCTGCTGGACGCTGGGCATCCTGATCTTGCTCACTCTGGCGCCGATCAATCTGCTGCTGCGCAAGCGACCGGAGGATCTCGGCCTTCGGCCGGACGGCGACGCGGCGCCGACCGACGCCGCGAGCCAGCCGAGATCGAACGTGGTCGATGCCGCGTGGGCGGCGGTGGATTGGACGCTCGGCCGCGCGGTGCGCACCGCGCGTTTCTGGTGGATCGCCCTCGGCTATTTCTGCGGTCTCTTCCTGTGGTACGCGGTGCAGGTTCACCAGACGAAATATCTGATCGAGATCGGCTTTGGTTCGGCGGTCGCGGCCTGGGCGCTGGGCCTGGTCAGCCTCGCCGGCATTCCCGGCCAAATCGTGCTCGGGCACCTCTCCGATCGCATCGGCCGCGAGTGGATCTGGACGGCAGGCTCGCTTGGTTTCGCGGTTTGCTATGCGGCCCTGATCCTGTTGAGGGATTTTCAAACGCCGACGCTGCTGTACCTGATGGTCGTGGCGCAGGGTGCGCTCGGATACGGCCTGACCTCGGTGATGGGCGCGGTGGTCGCCGAGATCTTCCAAGGCAAGCATTTCGGCAGCATCTTCGGCACGGTGATGCTGGCGGCGCTCGCCGGCGGTGCGGCCGGGCCGTGGATCACCGGCGTCTTGTACGATGCGACCGGGAGCTATGCGCCGGCCTTCTGGATCTGCATCGCGTTGAGCGTGGTGTCGGCGGCGGCGATCTGGCTGGCGGCGCCGCGCAAAGTGCGCGCGGTCGCCGGCCAGGTACACCGAATCGCCGGACGCGACGGCACCGACTCCCGAGCGGAGAGAGAGTGAGGGGCGCAAGCGCTGCTTGTCAGCTGCGAGTGTCCGTGTTTCGTTGCGGCACGACAGAAAGGAATGTTTCGTGAATCTCCATTCCATGCTGCTCGCGCGCGAAGAAGCGGGCCGGCCGGTTCGCATCGGGCTGATCGGCGCCGGCAAGTTCGGTACCATGTTCCTGACCCAGGTACGCCGCACGCGCGGCATGCACCTCGTCGGGCTTGCCGACCTCAACGTTTCCCGCGCGAACAGCCAGCTTGCGACCGCCGGCTGGGAGGCGGCCGAGCACGCGGCCGGTTCGCTTCGGGGAAGCGATCAAGACCCGCACCACCCACGTCACCGC
The DNA here is from genome assembly GCA_963738705.1 of uncultured Alphaproteobacteria bacterium. Taxonomy (GTDB): domain Bacteria; phylum Pseudomonadota; class Alphaproteobacteria; order Rhizobiales; family Xanthobacteraceae; genus CAVTXS01. The sequence goes on along the minus strand of CAVTXS010000043.1, from coordinate 46,209 downwards.
CGACGCCGATGCGCTGATCGCCTTTCCCGACGTCGAGGTGATCGTCGAGGCGACCGGCGTTCCCGCCGTCGGCATCCGCTACGCGCTCGCCGCCATCCAATACGGCAAGCACGTGGTGATGGTGAATGTCGAGGCGGATGCGCTCGCCGGCCCGCTGCTCGCGCGGCGCGCGCAGGCGGCGGGCGTCGTCTACAGCCTGGCCTGGGGCGACCAGCCGGCACTGATCTGCGAGCAGGTCGACTGGGCGCGCGCGGCCGGCTTCAAGGTGATCGCGGCCGGCAAGGGCACGCGCTACGAGCCGAGCTATCATCGCTCCACGCCGGAAACGGTGTGGGACATTCTCGACAAGTATCTCAAGATCGAGGACCGCAGCTCGATCAATCCGAAAATGTTCAACTCGTTCGTCGACGGCACCAAGTCCGGAATCGAGATGACGGCGGTCTGCAACGCGACCGGGCTGGTGCCGCAGAGCGACGGCCTCGCCTTTCCCCCCGCCACCCGCTTCGAGCTTGCCGACGTGTGCAAGCCGCAGAGCGAGGGCGGGACGGTCGAGAAGGCCGGCGTCACTGAGGTCGTGTCCTCGGTCTACCGCGACGGGCGCGAGGTGCCGCACAACCTCGCGATGGGCACCTACGTGGTGTTCGAGGGCGAGAGCGAATACGCGCGCCGCTGCTTCAAGGAGTATCACCTGCTGCCGGACGCGAGCGGGCGCTACGCCGCGCTCTACCGCCCGACCCACATGATCGGGCTCGAGCTCGGCATCTCGGTCGCCTCGGCGGCGCTGCGCAACGAGCCGACCGGGGCGCCCACCGGCTTCCGCTCCGACGTGGTCGCGACCGCCAAGCGGGCCTTGAAAAAAGCCGAGGTGCTCGACGGCGAGGGCGGCTTCTGCGTCTGGGGCAAGCAGACGCCGGCCGACGTGTCGCTCGAGCGCGGGTATCTCCCGCTCGGCCTTGCCCACGACGTCGCGCTCAAGCGCGACGTCGCCGAGGGTGAGCGGCTGACATGGTCGGACGTCGACTACGATCCGAACGATTCGGCCGTGCGCTTCCGCCGCGAGATGGAGGCGGCGTTCGGGCGCGCCAACGTGGCTGGCGCGTAGCGTGTAGGGTGGGCAAAGCGCCGTGGAACGGCGCGTGCCCACGTCATCCGATCCGCGTGGGCACGGCGCGCGTTCGCGCGCCTTTGCCCAGTGTGCCGAGCATGATCGACAGCTTGGAGGTGAGAGTCCTCTATCCAGCCTGATGGTGGCGAAGGATTAGCGAAGCGCAAGGGCGCCGTCGCGAGGCGGGGTCTGAAGGAAGCGTGGAGCAAAGCCGCGGCCCGATGGACAAGAACCGGATAACGAGGCCTACCCGGTCGGACGAGCGAGCTGGGAATCGCGAAGTCCACGGCCATCAAGGACCGGGGTGGTAGATCCGGCGGGCGTGCAGGCGGGAGCGTCCGCCGAAGGCCCGAACGGTGGAATGGCCGGTAGAGCGGCAATCTCGTGCGCGCCATGCGGCAGAACAATCAGGTCAAGCTGAACTTGGGCACCGGAGCAAGCGGTGAAGCCGCAAGCTGCGCCGCCCGAGAGACCGAAGCGCGCGCGGCGAAAGCCGATATCGAAGGCCAGGCGGTCGCGTTGGGACCGTCGATGGAAGCAGTTGTGGAGCGTGCGAACCTGAAGAAGGCGCTGGCGCAGGTGAAGCGCAACAAGGGCGCCGGCGGCATCGACGGGATGACCGTCGATGACCTGCCGGCCTACCTGAAGGAGCATTGGCTCACGCTCCGGGCGCAGCTGCTTGAAGGCACCTACAGACCGCAGCCGGTGCGGCGGGTGGAGATACCGAAGGCGTCGGGCGGCATACGCGCGCTCGGCATCCCGACGGTGCTCGACCGCTTCATCCAGCAGGCGATGATGCAGGTGCTGCAGGCGGACTGGGACCGGACGTTCTCCGAGGCAAGCTTCGGCTTTCGGCCGGGGCGCTCGGCGCATCAAGCGGTGGAGCGGGCGCAACAGTACATCGCGTCCGGTCACGACGTGGTGGTTGATGTCGACCTGGAGAAGTTCTTCGACCGGGTCAACCACGACATCCTGATGGGGCTCATTGCCAAGCGGGTGACCGACAAGCGCATCCTCAAGCTCGTTCGCGGGTTTCTGACCGCGGGCGTGCTCGACGGCGGTCTTGTCGGCCCGACCGAGGAGGGCACGCCGCAGGGCGGACCGCTCTCGCCGCTATTGTCGAACCTGATGCTGGACGTGTTGGACAAGGAACTGGAGGAGCGCGGCCACCGCTTCGTGCGCTACGCCGACGACTGCAACATCTATGTACGCAGTCAACGGGCGGGCGAACGGGTGATGGCGAGCATCGAGACGTTCCTTGCCAAGCGTCTCAAGCTCAAGATCAACAAGGCGAAGAGCGCGGTCGCCAAGCCGAGCGTCCGCAAGTTCCTGGGCTTCAGCTTCACAAGCAGGAGAGAGCTGCGCCGGCGCATCGCGCCGCAGGCGATCGCCCGCTTCAAGAGCCGGGTTCAAGAACTGACGCGGCGCACGCGCGGGGCGAGCCTGCCGCAGATCGCCAAGGAACTGTCCGTCTATCTGGTTGGATGGCGCGGCTACTTCGGCTTCTGCGAGACGCCATCGGTGTTGCGCCACCTCGACCAGTGGACCAGGCGGCGGCTGCGCGCCGTCGCCTGGCAGCAATGGCGACGCGGACGCACCCGTTACGCACAGCTGCGACGCCGCGGCGTCGGCCGGGACCTGGCGGCGCAAACCGCCGGCAGCCCGCATGGCCCCTGGCGGCTCAGTAACAGCCCCGCGCTCACCATCGCCCTATCCAATGCCTCCTTCTCCGTCTCGCTCAAGCTGTCTTCCCTCGCATCCAAACGCATCGCTTAATCCGCCGAACCGCCGTATACGGACCCGTATGTACGGTGGTGTGGGAGGGGAGGGGTCGCGAGACTCCCCCCTATCCCGATCCCTACAACATCACCGGCTCCAGCCCGCACCACTCGGCGATGAACAGCGCGATCGCGGTCGTGGTGCGCTTGACCGATGCCAGGCTGACGCGCTCGTCGTAGCCGTGCACGTTCTGCCCGGACGGCCCGTAGCAGAGCGCCGGGATCTTGTCGTAGAGCGCATAGACGCGCGCATCGAGGTACGCCGGCATGGTCGATGACTTGAGGTCCCGGCCGGTCGCGGCCTTGTGCGCGCGCGCCAACACCTTTTCGGCCTCCGTGCCCGGCGCCAGCACGTAGCCTTCGGCGAAGAAGCCGTTGAAGGCGAGGCGCGGCGGATTGTTGGCAAGCATGCGGTCCTCGCGCGCGAACCGCGCGATCGTCTCTTCGACCTCCCGCGCCATCGTCTCGGCCCTGATGCCGGGGAAGAGCGAGATGCGGCAATCGATGCGGCACCACGCCGGCACCGACGAGGCCCAGTCGCCGCCTTCGATGCGCCCGATGTTGAGATTGATCGGGTGCGGCTCATTCTCGAAGTGAGCGTGCTCGCCCCGGCGCGCGTTCCACGCCTCTTCCAGCTTGCGCAGCGCGCCGACGACGCGGTAGGCGGCATCGATGGCGTTCGCGCCCGAGCCCATCTCGCGCACATGCACCGGATGGCCGCGCACCTCGATCTGGAACCACAGCACGCCGACATTGGCGCGCACGATCGTCTCCTCGGTCGGCTCGGGGATCAGCGCGGCGTCGGCCTTGTAGCCGCGCAGATGCGTCATCAGCGCGCCGTTGCCGGTCGACTCTTCCTCGACCACCGACTGGATGTACACGGTGGCGGCGGGCTGCACGCCGGCGCGGCGCAACGCGTCGAGCGCGAAGACGTTGGCCGCGGCTCCCGCCTTCATGTCGGCGCTGCCGCGGCCATACATCCAGTCGCCGTCGATTCTCGGCTCGAACGGCGGCCCGCTCCACATGTCCTGCGGTCCGGCCGGCACGATGTCGACGTGCGACTGCAGGATCAGCGAGCGCCCGTTCTCGTCGCGCGGCCGATGGATGCCGACGACGATCGGCGCGCCTGAGTGCTGCGGCGAAAACCGGGAGCCGCCGGGGTGGCGCTCGATCGCGGCCCGGTCCATGGCGAAGCGGTCGATCGCATAGCCGCGCGCGCGCAATGCGCGGAAGACGTAGTCCTGCAGCGCCTGCTCTTGCCCGCGGTTCGACGCAAACCGAACGAGGTCCTGCGTGAATGCAGCCTGTTCGGCGAAACCGTCCTCGACCGCACGCACGATCTTGTCGCGAATTTCCGCCGAGACCGTAACGTGCATGGATATGCCAGCCTCGTTTCCGGCAAAGCAGGCCGAGGCTCAGGTTCCCTGCCCGCTGAACGCCTTGGGGGCGGGGCTCACCACCTGCGGGCCTGACGGCGTCACCCGCACCACGCTCAAGCCGCGGTCGTTGGTCCCCTCCGGCCGGAAGCGGAAGATGCCTTCGACACCGGAAAAGCCCGACGGATTGGTGAGCACCTGGTCGGAGAAGCGCTGCGGTCCCTGCGTCTTCACCAGCGCCGCGGTCAGCGACACCGCGTCGTAGGCGAGCGTTGCGGTGCGCGCCGGGTCCTGCCCATACTTCGCGCGATAGCGCGCCGAGAAGCCGCGGTAGCCGGCGGCGTCCGGCGCCGCGAACCAGCCGCCCTGTAGCGCGGAATCCTGGTAGACGCGCTGATCGTCCCACAGGCCGGTACCCAGGAGCTGGAGGCGCCTGAAGTTGACCGCATTGGTCGCGAGCGCCTGCGCGGCGGCCGACGCCAGGTCGGCATCGCCCGGCAGGAACAGTGCGTCCGCCTGCGGCAGGGCCGGCGCGATCCGCCGAACCGCATCCTCCAGCAGGGCGCGGTCGGACGGGTAACGCTCCGCCGCCACGATGCGCCCGCCGGTGCGCGCAACGGCCTGCCGGAAAGCGGCGTCGACCACGTTGCCGTAGGCGTTGTCGGGGATCAGCGCCGCGAACGAGCGCTTGCCGCGCGCGGCCGCGAAATCGACCACCCGGTCGACGTCGGATTCGGGCAGGAAGCTCAGCAGGTAGACGCCGCGGCTCGCCACGCTGGTGTCGGTCGAGAATGCGATCATCGGCACGTTGCGCGCGCGCGCCACCTGGCCGGCCGGCGCGACCGTCGGCGCGAACAGCGGGCCCAGGATGATCTCGGCGCCCTCGTTGAGCGCCTCCTGGGCGGCGGTCTGCGCGCCGAGCGCGTTGCCGCCGTCGTCCTTCACCAAGAGCTGGATGTTGGGCGCATTGAATTCGGTCAACGCGAGCTCGGCCGCGTTGCGCATCGCTTGCGCCGCCAGGCCCGCATTGCCGGGCGCCGACAACGGCAGGATCATGCCCACCCGCACCTGCCCGCTGCCGAGCGCGGTCGCCGGTTGCGGGGGGCCTGCCGGCTGCGTGCTCTGCAGGCCCGGGATGCTCACGCTGCAGGCGGCGAGCAGCGCGGCCGCGGTTGCCGCAACGAGCCCGCGGCGCGTCACGCGCGCGTGCGGTCTCCGCATGTGCGGCATCGTCGACACGAGCTCGAGCTCCCCCCGACGTCGGTTCCCCGCCGCCATTTTACCCGGTTCCCGCGCCATAGTGTGGGGGAATCGTTAACCGAGTGAAAAACATGGGCGGCCCGTCCCGGGGCCGCATGACGGTCGGACGCGCCCCGGCTAGAGTGCCGCAAAGCCATGCGAAATTCCTGGACCGCCGGACCGGCCGAAACCACGCGGGTGCGCGGCGGTTCCCGCTATACGCTTGCGGGGCAAGCCCTGGAGGCGCCGCCGCTCGCCCCCGGCCTCTACGTGGTCGCGACGCCGATCGGCAATCTGCGCGACGTCACGTTGCGGGCGCTGGAAATCCTGGCCGCCGCCGATCTGATCGCCTGCGAGGACACGCGAGTGAGCCGCAAGCTGCTCGACCACTACGGCATCGCGACACGGCTCACCGCCTACCACGATCATAACGCGGCGGCCGCCCGGCCGAAGATCCTGGCGCGGCTCGAGCAGGGCGCCGCGGTCGCGCTGATATCGGACGCCGGCACCCCGCTGGTATCCGACCCCGGCTACAAGCTTGCCCGCGCGGCGAGCGCGGCCGGCCATACCGTCACGACGGCGCCCGGCGCCTCCTCGGTGCTGGCGGCGCTAGCGGTCGCCGGTCTGCCGAGCGACCGGTTCTGCTTCGAGGGATTCCTGCCGTCGAAAGCGCGCGCGCGCCAGAGCCGCATCGCGGAGCTTGCGCGCATTCCCGCAACGCTCATCCTGTTCGAGACCGGCCCGCGGCTTGCGGCCTCGCTCAACGATCTGGCCGCCGGGTTGGGCGCGCGGGAGGCGGCGGTGTGCCGCGAGCTGACCAAGCTGCACGAAGAGGTTCGCCGCGGCGAGCTTGCCGCGCTCGCGCGCGACTATGCGGCCGAGCCGGAGCCGCGCGGCGAGATGGTGATCGTCGTTGCGCCGCCGGCCGCGGACGAGCGGCCGGGCCGCGATGAGACCGATGCGCTCCTGCGCACCGCGCTCGCCCGCGCGTCGGTCCGCGACGCGGTCGCGGAGGTCGCGACCCTGACCGGTCAGCCACGTGCGGAGGTGTATCGCCGGGCGCTCGCGCTCGCCAAGGAAAGGTCTGAGGGTGGCGCGCCGGATTGACCCGCCCGGCATCGGTCGGGTGCCGCCACCCGTGCCGCGGCCGGCGCGGCAGATCGCATTCCGGCTCGGGCTGTCGGCCGAAAGCCGCGCGGCGGCATTTCTCATCGCCAAGGGCTATCGCATCGCGGCCCGCCGCTGGCGCTCGGCGCTCGGCGAGGTCGACATCGTGGCGCGCCGCCGCCGGCTGCTCGTGTTCGTCGAGGTCAAAGCCCGTGCGACGCTCGACGAGGCGGCCGAAGCGGTCACGCCGTACCAGCGTCGGCGCATTATCGGCGCCGCGCAGGCGTGGCTCGCGGCCCATCCCGACGACATCGCGTGCGATATCCGTTTCGATGCCATGCTGGTGGCGCCGCGCCGCATCCCCCGGCACATCCAGGCGGCGTTCGACGCCAGCCGGTGACGCCGGGTTCCCCGGACAAGCTGCGCGCAGCGTTCAGCGCTTCGCGGCAACGCGCCGTCATTGCGAGCCGAAGGCGAAGCAATCCAGAACGGCGGCGCCGCATCCGGATTGCTTCGTCGCTTCGCTCCTCGCAATGACGGCGAAGCGGTCGCACAACATTGTGCTTCGGACGTTTCTTCGGATCCCGGATCATCGCTCGCGCCGACGCGCTCGCTCGTCGGGGACACCGTCACGCGGCGTGCAGCGCGCCGAGAAAGCCGTCGACCTGGCCGCGCATGCGGCCGGCGACCGCCTCGAGCTCGTCGACCACCTGCCGGATCGAGGCGGCGTTGTTGCGGGTATCGCCGGTCGCCTCGCCGGCCCGCGCGATCTCCGCCGCGGTCTCCGTCGTGCGTTTCGAGGCGGTGTCGACGCTGCGGGCGATCTCCTGCGTGGCCGCGCCCTGCTCGGTCACCGCGGCGGCGATCGCGGTGCTGATCTGACCGATCTCGCGGATCGTGCGCCGGATCGCGCCGATGGCGTCGACCGAGCGCGTGGTGGCATGCTGCATGCCGCCGATCTGGGCGGCGATCTCCTCGGTCGCCCTGGCGGTCTGCCCGGCCAGCGCCTTCACTTCGCTCGCCACCACCGCGAAGCCGCGTCCCGCTTCGCCGGCGCGGGCGGCCTCGATGGTGGCGTTGAGCGCCAGCAGGTTGGTCTGCTCGGCGATGTCGGTGATGAGCTTGACGACGTCGCCGATGCGCTTCGCCGCCTCGTCGAGCTCCTTGACCGCCCCGTTGGTGCGCTCGGCCTCGCCGACCGCCTTCTCGGCGATGATGGTGGACTGCGCGACCTGGCGATCGATCTCCATGACCGACGCCGTGAGCTCCTCGGCCGCCGAGGCGATGTCGCTCACGTGGCTCGAGGCTTCGCGAGGAAGACGACCGCGCCGCATCGGTCCGGGTCGAGGCCTGCTCGGCCGCGGCGGCGAGGCTGGCGGATGCGTCCAGCATCCGCGCCGCGATGGCGCCGAGCTCGGCGAGGGTCGTCTCGACGTCCTCGCCGAAACGCATGATCTCTGCGCCGATCTTTTCTTCCCGGCGCACCCGCACGTCCGCTCCTTCGAGCACGGCGCGATTGAATTCCTCGTTGCGCCGGATCGCGCGCTCGAGCCCGGCGATCGAGCGCGACACCGCGCCGATCTCGTCGCGCCGGTGAAGGTAGGGGACCGCAACCTCGGCGCCGCCGCCGCCGGCGATCGCGTCCGCGACGGCGCTGATCGTCGCCAGCGGTCGCGCCAGCGCACGCCGGACGACGAGGGCGCCGATGCCCGCCAACGCCGCGCCCACGGCCGCAAGCGCCATCGCCCAGTCGCCGTCCCAGGTCCCGCGCGCCGTCAGCACGGCCGGCATGCCGGCGACGGTCGCCAGCAACGCCAAGATGGCGTAAAGCTTCGCGGCGATCGCAAGCTTCGGCACGAACGTCATGGCTCCCCCAAACCGGCGCCCGGGATCGAGGCGGTCGTCAAAATACGAGGCAGTCGTTAACCGCTCGTTTACGTTGTTCCCGCCCGAGGTTCGCTGCATGGCCCTGAACGTCGCGGTGCAGATGGATCCGATCGAACGGATCAATATCCGGGGGGATTCGACCTTCGCGCTGCTGCTGGAGGCGCAGCAACGCGGGCACCGGCTCGCCTACTACACGCCGGACCGGCTGGCCATGCAGGACGGCCGCGTGTTCGCGACCGTGCGGCCGCTCGCCGTGCACGACGTCGAGGGCAGCCACTCCACCCTGGGGGAGGAGGCGCGCGTCGAGCTCTCCACCTTCGACGTGGTGCTGATGCGCCAGGACCCGCCGTTCGACCTCGCCTACATCACGGCGACGCACTTCCTCGAGCGCATCCATCCGAAGACGCTGGTGGTGAACGATCCGGCGTCGGTGCGCAACGCGCCGGAAAAGGTGTTCGTCACTGCTGTTCCCGCAGCTGATGCCGCCGACGCTGGTCACGCGCGACCTCGCCGAGATCAAGGCGTTTCGCGCCGAGCACGGCGACATCGTGATGAAGCCGCTTTACGGCCACGGCGGCGGCGCGGTGTTCCGGCTGACGCGCGAGGACCTCAATTTCGGCTCGCTCTACGACCTGTTCGCGGTCACGTTCCGCGAGCCTTGGGTGGTGCAGACGTTCCTTCCCGGCGGTGAAGCATGGCGACAAGCGCATCATCCTGGTCGACGGCGAGTTCGCCGGCGCCGTCAACCGCGTGCCGGCGGCGGACGACCTGCGCTCCAACATGGTGCGCGGCGGCGCGGCGGAAGCGACCGAGCTCACGCCGCGCGAGCGCGAGATCTGCGCGACGCTCGCGCCCGCGTTGCGCGAGCGCGGGCTCCTGTTCGTCGGCATCGACGTGATCGACGGCTACCTGACCGAGATCAACGTCACCTCGCCGACCGGCATCCGCGCGGTCGCGAAGGTCGGCGGCCCGGACATCGCGGCGATGATCTGGGACAAGATCGAGGCGCGGCGGCGCTGACATAGGATCGCGCGGCGATGAGCGCCTTTGTGACATTATCCAGCGGCCGCATCTGCCTGCGTCGATGGCGTGACGAGGATCGGGAAGCGTTTGCCGCAATGAATTCCGATGCGCGAGTCATGGAATTCTTCGCGCGTCGCCTCAGTCGCGTTGAGAGCGACGCCATGGTCGACCGCATCCAGGAGCATTTCAGCGAACGCGACTTTGGCTTATGGGCCATAGAGGTCCCGGATGTAGCGCCTTTTATCGGTTTCGCCGGATTGGCAGTCCCAGGATTCAGCGCCCGTTTCATGCCCTGTGTGGAAGTCGGCTGGCGTCTGGCCTTCGAGCATTGGGGGCACGGTTATGCAACCGAGGCGGCCCGATTAGCGCTTGGCTACGCGTTTGGGACGCTCGCGCTCTCAGAAGTCGTGTCGTTCACATCTGCGACGAACCACCGCTCGCGAGCAGTCATGGAACGGCTTGGGATGCGCCGCGATCCTGCTGAGGATTTCGACCATCCTGCGCTGCCGGAAAGTCATCCACTCCGAAGGCATGTCCTTTACCGGCTTGGTTCGGGTTCGTATTTCGGCATGGGCTGACGTCCGGTTCTGGCCCGCTTCCCCGCCGCTATCGCGGCGGCGCTGACGGCTGCCCGGCGGGAAGGGCCGATCCGTTCCCTAAATGTTCTTGCAGGCCCGCGCAACCTGAAGCTATACTCGATCCGGCGGAACTGAGGGGAGCCGGATGGTCCAGCGGGTCACCACGGTGGCGTTCGAGGGCATCGAGGCGCGGGCCGTCGACGTCCAGGTCCAGGTCGCGCCCGGCATCGTGGCGTTCAATGTCGTGGGCCTTGCCGACAAGGCGGTGAGCGAGGCGCGCGAGCGCGTCCGCTCGGCCCTGATCGCGTCCGGGCTGGCGCTGCCGGCGCGGCGCATCACCGTCAACCTGGCGCCGGCCGACCTGCCCAAGGAGGGCAGCCACTACGACCTGCCGATCGCGCTCGGCCTGATGGCGGCGATCGGCGCCATCCCGCACGACGCGCTCAACGGCTACACGGTGCTCGGCGAGCTTGGCCTCGACGGCTCGGTTGCGGCCGTCGCCGGCGTGCTGCCGGCCGCCATCGGCGCCAATGCGCGCGGCGAAGGCCTGATCTGCCCGGCCGTCTGCGGACCGGAAGCCGCCTGGGCGAGCCCCGAGATGGAGATCGTCGCGCGCCGGCTCGCTGATCCAGCTCGCCAACCACTTCAAGGGCACGCAGGTGCTGTCGCGGCCGACGCCGAGGGTGCGGGACTTCGACGGACGCCTCAACCGATCTTGCCGACATCAAGGGCCAGGAGAGCGCCAAGCGCGCGCTCGAGATCGCCGCCGCCGGCGGTCACAACCTGCTGATGGTCGGGCCGCCCGGCGCCGGCAAGTCGATGCTGGCGGCGCGGCTGCCCTCGATCCTGCCGCCGCTGTCGCCGCCCGAGCTGCTCGAGGTCTCGATGATCGCCTCCGTCGCCGGCGAGCTCGCCGAGGGCGCGCTGACCAGCCGGCGGCCGTTCCGTGCGCCGCACCATTCCGCCAGCATGCCGGCGCTGGTCGGCGGCGGGCTTGCGGGCGCGGCCGGGCGAAGCCTCGCTCGCCCATCACGGCGTGCTGTTCCTCGACGAGCTGCCGGAGTTCCAGCCGCAGGTGCTCGATTCGCTGCGCCAGCCGCTGGAGATCGGCGAGATCGCGGTCGTGCGCGCCAACTATCGCGTCACCTATCCGGCCCGCTTCATGCTGGTGGCGGCGATGAACCCGTGCCGCTGCGGCCGCGCCAACGATGCCGGCTTCACGTGCCGGCGCGCGCCCAACGCGCGCTGCGCGGCGGACTACCAGGGCCGCCTGTCCGGTCCGCTGCTCGACCGCATCGACCTGCACATCGAGGTGCCGGCGGTGACCGCCGCCGACCTGATCCTGCCGCCGCCGACCGAGGGCAGCCGCGAAGTCGCGGCGCGCGTCGCCAAGGCGCGCGCGATCCAGGCCGAGCGGTATGCGGCGCTCGGCCTGCCGCACGTGCGCACCAATGCGCAGGCGAGCGGCCCGATGCTCGAAGAGGTCGGCGCGACCCGACGGCGCCGGGCCTGGCGCTGCTGCGCGATGCCGCCGATGCCATGCGGCTGTCGGCACGCGGCTACCACCGGGTGCTCAAGGTCGCGCGCACGCTCGCCGATCTCGACGGCGCCGAGAAAGTCGGCCGCCTGCACCTCGCGGAGGCGCTGTCCTACCGCGCGCTCGCCGACGAGATCCGGCGCGCGGCGTGAGTGGTGGTGAGTGGCGAATGGCCGAGTGGCGAATAGTGACGGCTCGTTTGCCCTGCTCTTGCTATTCGCCATTCGCTATTCGCCATCGCCCCCCGAGGAACTTTGTTCGGCGGCCGGCGTTGCCTCTGGTCAGGCATTCGGGGCATCGAGCCATGACGATCCATGCAAATGCGACGCGAACCGCGAGGCTGATCAACGGCTTGGCCGATTGGGGCGCCGTCATCGCCTCGCTCGCCCTGGTGGTCGGGGTGGTGGTGGCGACGGTGCGTGTCGCGCCGGGACAGGAGCGCGCGCCGGCCTCGACGTTGCTGAAGCCTGAGGTGGACGCGCCCAAGCAGACGCCCTCGTTGCCCTCGACCGGCGAGACGCTGAGCGAACGGCTCGACCGCACCGACGGGGTGATCAGGCCGCCCGCGCGGCGTCGATCCCGGCATGCACGTTGCGCCGAAGGACCCAAACGCCGGATCCACCATGCCGGTGATCCCGCCGCCGGGCAGCCCGGGCGGCGATCAGGAGCATCCAGCCGAAGTAGCGGCGAATAGCGAATTGCGAATTGCGAGTGGTGGCAGCGAGGCTTCGCGCGCGCTGCGCTTCCTATTCGCTATTCGCTATTCGCCACTCGCCATTCGCCATTCGCTCAGGCCTCCGGCACGGGCGTCAGCAGCTCGGCGTCGTCGTTCTGCCAGGAATTGACCCGCGGCGAGATCGGCCACATCCGCATCGGCTCGGCCGGAAAGGTGAGCAAAAGCTCGCGCGCCTCGGGCTCGGATCCCAGCCAGCGTTCGTAGTCGGCCGGCCGCAGGATCGCCGGCATGCGGTCGTGGATCGTCGCGACCAAGGTGTTCGCCGGCACGGTGATCACCGCGAACGTGCGGATCCATTCCCCGGCCGGGGACTTCCAGTTCTCCCAGACGCCGGCGATGCCGAACGGCGAGCCGTCCTTCATCGCGATCGCGTACGGCTGCCGGCCGCCCTTGGCCGCCCGCCATTCGAAGAAGCCGTCGACCGGCACGATGCAGCGCCGCTCCCGATAGGCGTCGCGGAACGTCGGCGTCGCGGCGATCGACTCGGCCCTGGCGTTGATCGGCTTGCGGCCGCCCTTGGGATCGTCGCACCAGGACGGGATCAGGCCCCACCGGATGAGGTCGAGCGAGCGCTCGCCGGTCGCGTGATTGCGGCGGATGACCAGGAGGTCCTGGCTCGGCGCGCCGTTGTAGCGGCGCGGCACGTTGGTCAGCCGGCTGTCGCGCACGTCGAGGCCGTCGACGATGGCGAGCCGCAGCGGCTCCGAGCTCTGAATGATGCGTCCGCACATGAAGCACGACCCCGAAAGCTTGCAGACTTCTCGGAAAAGATCGTGCGAACTCTTCAGAAATAACAAGAACCGCCGCTTCGATCGGCACGATACCCTCAGGCGGCGCGCCGTTCCTGCATCGCAAGCTCGCGCGCCTTGTAGATCGCGATTTGCGGTCTTCGTCGCTGCAAGGCGGTTGAGCGTGGCCAGAATTTCGGGGCGCGCAATCCGACGCCGCGGCGGGCGCGATGGCGTGTAGATCGAGAAGTTGCCTCTCGGCTTGCGTCGTCGCGCATTGGCACGCGCCGCGCGCAACACAGGAGCATCGGTTGTTGCCTTCGCATTCAATCAGCGGGTCCGCGCCGTGCGAGCGCGCAAGGCACGCATTGGATCTTCAATACCGCGGCAAGAAACGGAGTTTGCGTAACCGTATCTCTGGCTACCTGTGTGCAAGTCATCGACGAGGATCGGTGATGCAAACGGTACAAAGGAGAGCGATCGCAATGAGCAAAGAGAAAGACAATAAGGCCATCGTCGGTCGATGGTTTACCGACTTCTGGGGCAAGACCTGCAACCTCGGCATCGTCGATGAACTCGCGGCGCCAAACATGCTGCTGCAGTACTCGCTGCATGCTCCGCGGCGCGGCCGCGAGGACATCAAGGCGTTCATGACCGATTTCCGCAAGGCGTTCCCCGATCTCAATTTCTGGGGTGCGGCGGACCTCATCGCCGAGGGCGACCATGTGGTCGGCCGCTGGGAAGGCGGCGGCACCCATACGGGCCCTGCTTTCGACGACTTCCTCGTCGGCTCACTCCCGGCCGCAACGGGGCGCAAGATGCACTTCACCGGCACGACCGTATTGCGTCTTGAGAACGGCAAGATCGTCGAGGAAGTCGGCCTTGACGACGGCGTCACGGCCCTCACGCAGCTTGGTCTCTTGAAGGCAGCGTGACTGAGGCGGCCGCCCCCCGCTCGGCGATTTTCTCTGACGTTGAGCATCCTTGGGGCTCGCGCGGCGACGGCGCGAGCCCTACGCGGGTCCGAAGGCTGAAGCTTGTATGGGAAAGCGTCGCGCCAAGAGAGGCGCCTGTGCGAGGCTAGGCGATCGCGCGCCGCAGCGGCTTCGAGCTCTTGATGATGCGTCCGCACATGGCCCCTAGGTATCGCGCAGATCGCCCATCGCAAGCGCGCGCGCCTCGTAGATCGCGATCTGCGGCGGCTCGGCCGCGAGCCGCCGCGCGCTCGCGGCGAACGTTTGCGCGTCGGGATCGGCGAAGTGCCGGACGACGGCCGCGCGGTCGCGCCAGCGCTCGACGAACACGAGCCGCAGGCCGTTCTCCGCATCGATGTTGACCGAATGATGCTCGCAGCCGTCCTCGGTGCGCGAGCGGCGCACGTGCGCGAGGCTTTGCTCGCGCAAGCTCTCGAAGCTCTCCGGCCGCGCCAGGATGCTTCCGGTGATGACGATCACGGGCGTTCTCCTTGAGCGATGTGGCGGCTCAGCCGGACACGCGCGCCGCGGCGGGCCGGTCCGTCGCGAGGACCAGGGCCAACGCGATCAACGCCGGCAGGCCTTGCGTGAACAGGATGGTGGTCTTGGCGGTCAATCCGCCGAAAATGCCGGCGACGACGACGCAGGCGAGGAAGAACAGTTTCAGATCGCGGCGGTCGCGACCACAGCGCCCAGGCGAGCCCCGCCGCCAGGAAGCCGTTGTAGAGCCCCTGGTTGGCGGCCAGCACCGCGGAGGAGGCCGAGACCTCCGGCGTCATGTTGAATATCCGCCGGCCGACCGGATGATCCCAGAAGACCATCTCCAGGATCATGAAACCGACGTGGCTCAGCGCGACCAGTGCGATCAGTGCTCTGGTCAGGATCGTCATGCGGTGGACCTCCGGTGTTGCGCAAGCTGCCGCGGAATTCGCGCATCTCGCACGATTGCTTTGGATGATTGTCCTCAACGGTGCCGCTTGCATTGGCCGCAGGGCGTGCTGTGAGGCAAAGATACTGCAGTTGCCGAGCGTGAGGGGCCGATCGAACAGCTCCGGTTGGTTTCGTCTAGCGGTTGGCGCGCCGGAGCGCCGCGTTCAGCAGCAGATTGGCACCGGGCAAGGTGCGGGCGACGTCGATGGCCTCGTTGGTGTTGTGACTGATACCCTCGCGGCAGGGCGTGAAGATCATGACAGTCGGCGTGAGATCCGCGACCGCATAGGCGTCATGGCCGGCCTGGCTCAACATCTCGCGATAGGGTAGGCCGAGCTCCGCCGCCGTCTCCTTGAGCAGGTTGATACACTCCGGCGCGAATAGCGAGGTGCCCCAGCTCCAGCCCTCGGTCAGCGTGATGGTGACCTGCGCCTTCGCTTCGACCGCCGCGACCGCCGCCTTGACGTCGGCGTGCATGCGCTCGAACCCGGCCGGATCTGGATGACGGAAGTCGACGATCAGCCGCACGTGCTCGGGAATGATGCCGGGCAGATTGGGAAAGCATTCGATGCGCGGCGTCGTGGTGCGTCCCTGCTCCACCGCATAGGCGAGGCCGATGTCGTTGACGGCGGCGATCAGGTAGCCGGCGCCCACCAGGGCATTGCGCCGCTGCAGCATCGGCGTGCCGCCGCAATGGCTGGTTTCGCCGTGGACGTCGACGCGCAGAGCGAGCGTCCTGTAGCCGCCCACGACGATGCCGATATCGCAGCCCTCCCGGTCGAGATGCGGCGCCTGCTCGATGTGCAGCTCGAAGTAGCAGTCGAGCGGGCGGTTGCCGAGGGGCGCCTTGCCGGCATAGCCGATGCGCTCGAGCTCGTCGCCGAAGCGCAGGCCAGCGTCATCCTTCGTGTCGTGCACCTGCGCGACCGGCAGCTTGCCGGCAAATGCCAGCGACCCCATCAGCGGCGGGCTGAAACGGGCGCCTTCCTCGTTGGTCCACATAATCAGCTCAATCGGCCGACGCGTTTGAATGCCGCGGTCGTTGAGCGTTCGGATCGCCTCCAGGCCGCACATCACGCCAAGCACGCCGTCGTACCGGCCGCCGCAAATCTGCGTGTCGAGGTGGCTGCCGATGGAGACCGGGGGGAGGCTCGCATCGGTCCCCGCCCGGCGCGCGAAGATGTTGCCGACCGGATCGATCTCGACAATACAGCCGGCCTCGCGCACCCACCCGACGAACAGGTCGCGCACCTCCTGGTCCTCCCGCGACAGGGCTAGCCGGCGAAGGCCGGTATCGCGGAAGCGGCCGATCTCGGCGGACCGATCAAGCGTCGACCACAGCCGCTCGGCATTGACTTCGAGGGTATTGATTGAGCTCATTTACGGCTCTCCAAGATCGGTGCGACTGCGATCGCGTGGGCTCTGGTAGACGTCCGCCGCACACGAAAGCGGCATTGTTGCTTGGCTCGGTGGTGAACGCTCCCAAAGCATCGCCTAGGCGCTCAATGCCTGATGTGTTGCGCTCACTGAGGCTCGGCCCCGTTAATTCGATCTCGCGCCCGGCCACGCGCAAGCAGCGGGTCATGCGCTCCGGCGTGAGGCCAAATTCCGGCGGCATGGACGCGCGGCAACGGCACTCGGAAAAGCGGCAGCGCGGCGCGAAGCTGCACCCTTCCGGGAGCGCGCGCAGATCCGGCGGCATGCCTGGTATCGGGTCGAGCCGCTTCCCGAACGCCGAGCCAAGCACCGTCGAGGTCAGCAGCGCGGCCGTGTAGGGATGCGCCGGCTTGTCGATTACCGCCTCGGTCGGCCCGACCTCGACAAAGCGGCCGGCATACATGACGGCAATTCGGTCGGCGACTTCGACGGCAACGCCGACATCGTGCGTGACGAAGACAACTGCCATGCCGAGTTCCTGCTGCAGTTGGCGCAGCAGCAGGATGATCTGGATTTGCACTGTCACGTCGAGTGCCGTTGTCGGCTCGTCGGCCAACAGCACCGCGGGGCGGCAGGACAACGCCAGAGCGATCATCGCCCGCTGTCGCATGCCGCCGGACATCTCGTGCGGATAGGCCTTCAGCCGCCGGGCCGCGGACGGGATCTGCACCATTTCCAAAAGCTCGAGCGCGCGCCGATTGGCGGCACGGTAAGACGCGCCCTCGTGCCGCACGATCGTCTCGGCGATCTGCACGCCGATGGTGAACACGGGGTCGAGCGCGATCATCGGCTCCTGGAAGATCATGGCGATCTCGGTGCCGCGCACCTCGCGCAAGGCCGCCTCGTCCATCGCGGTGATCTCATGCCCGGCAATGCGGACCCGCCCCTCGATGCGGGTACGCGCCGGCGGCAACATGCGCATCAGCGCGCGAAGGGTCACGCTCTTGCCGGAGCCCGACTCGCCCAGGATGCCCAGCACCTGACCCGCTTCCAGGCTGAAGCTGACGCCGTTGACCGCCGTCACGGTCGCATCCCGCATGACGAAGCGCACATGCAGGTCCTCGACCGAGACAACCGGATTCCGCGCCACATCCGCCTGCGTCATTCGCCTACCGCTTCTCGCTTCCGCCACTCATTGCCCACCCTCGTTTCGTCCGGTCAGGCCGCTGCCGCGGCACGGCTGTGGCCGGAGCCGGGCAGACGCATGTGGCAGGCAACCGCGCGCAAATCATCGCCCGGCGGCACCAGCAACGCCGGCGATACCGCCCCGCATATGTCTTCCGCGAAGGGGCAGCGCGTGCGAAAGCGGCACCCCGAGGGAGGGCTGATCGGATTGGGGGGATCGCCGGTCAGCGGCGCCTGCAGCGTGCGCCGGCGCGGATCCATCGACGGCATCGCCGACAACAGCGCCCGCGTATAGGGGTGCTGCGGGTCGCGGTAGATGCGGTCCACCGGACCGATCTCAACAACCTTGCCGAGATACATCACCATGACGCGGTCGCTGATGTAGCGCACCACGTTGAGGTCGTGGCTGATGAAGACGTAGGTCAGGTCGAACTGCGCCTTCAGATCGACCAGCAGGTTGAGCACCTGTGCCTCGACCGACTTGTCGAGCGCAGACACGGCCTCGTCCAGGATTACGATGCGCGGCTCCAGCGCCAGCGCCCGCGCAATATTGATCCTCTGGCGCTGGCCGCCGGACAGCTCGTGCGGATAGCGATTGGCGAACAGCATCGGATCGAGCCCGACCGCCTCAAGCAGCTCCATCGCGCGCTTCAGCGCGGCAGGCTTCGCCAACCCGTGCACGAACGGACCGAAGGCGATCGACATCGAAACCGGCAACCGCGGGTTCAAAGAGGCATAGGAATCCTGGAACACCATCTGCATCTGCCGGTGCAGGTCGCGGTGGCTAAGGCCGCCCGTCGCGGCGCCGACCACCAGCCCATCGAAGACGATGCTGCCCCTGTCGAGCGGGATGAGGTGCATCAGCAGTCGGGCCGTCGTCGACTTGCCGCAGCCGGATTCGCCGACGATGCCGAGAGTCTCGCCCATCTGCACATCAAAAGACACGCCGTCCACGGCCTGCACGACGGCCTTGGTCCGATTCAACGGTCCGCCCTTGAGGGGAAAGTGCTTGGTCAGGTTCTCGACGGCCAGCAGCGGTCGGACTTCGCCAACCTTCTTGCGCCCGTCACCGGGCAGATCGGCTGTCAGGACAGCCGCGCCCTTCGCCCTGCTCACAGCCGCACGTCCATGGCTTGGCGAAGGCCGTCGCTCATCAAATTGAAGCACATCGAGGTGATGAAGATCATGACTCCCGGCAGGGCGGCGACCAGCGGCGACACCCATAGCGCTTGGCGCAGATTGTTGAGCATCAGCCCCCATTCGGCGCTCGGCGGAGTGACGCCGAGGCCGAGGAAGCTCAGCCCCGCCGCCAGGATGATGCAGATGCTGATCAGGCTGGTGGCGTAGACCAGGATCGGGCCGAGCACATTGTTGAGGATGTGATAGCGCATGATGGTCAGCGGTCGCGCGCCGCTCGCACGCGCCGCCTCGACGAAGTCGAGATGCCGCACTTGCGTCGTGACGCTTTCCGAGATGCGGATGACCGGCGGGATGAAGCTGATCGTCAGCGCCAGAATGGTATTCTGCAGGCCGGAGCCGAGGATGCCGGTAATGGCAATCGCCAGCAGGATCGACGGAAAGGCGTAGAGCACGTCGGTCAGACGCATGATGGCGCTGTTGACAAGGCCGCCAACGTAGCCGGCAAGGACCCCGAGAAATCCGCCGATCAGCAGCGCCATGAACACCGGCACCACCCCCGCAAGCAGCGACAGGCGCCCGCCATAGACCATGCGGGACCACAGATCACGCCCGACCTCGTCGGTGCCGAACCAATGGCCGGGCGTACCGATGGGCTTCAGCCGTCGCAGCACCGAGCCCGTATAGGGGTCGTGCACCGTGAACCACGGTGCGAACACGACCATCGCTACCAGCATCACGAGCACGCCGATCACCGCAAGCGTCACCTTGTCGTCGCGCAGCCGCTCCCAGACACGCTGCCAGTAGCTTTTGCCTTGTTGGGCACGCTTGAGCGCCATGGCGGGATCGGCCGGCAGGGCGGCGGCATCGGTCATGGCGCCCTCCTACCGTCGCATGCGCGGGTCGATCAGCGCCTGCAGCACGTCGACGAGAATGTTGATGAGCACGAAGATGGTCGCGAGCACAAGGATGGTCGCGGACAGCACGGGGACATCGCGCCGGAAGATGGCGAGGTTCATCAGCCCGCCGGAGCCAGGCCAGTTGAACACCGTCTCAATCAGGATCGATCCGCCCAGCAGATAGCCGAACTGCAAGCCCATCAGAGCCAGCGCGGAGGGCGCCGCATTCTTCAGCGTGTGAAACAGCACCCGCCGGTTCAGCAAACCCTTTGCGTGCAGCGTGCCCACAAATTCCTGGCTGAGGATTTCCAACACATTGGCGCGAACGAGCCGGCTGATCACGCCCATTGGGATCAGCGACAAGGTGAGGACCGGCAGGATCAGATGCTGGACATGCTGCCAGCTGGTCGGGATACCCTCGAAGCCCATGCCCTGCGCCGGCAGCAGATTGAGGACGACGGCAAAGATCGCCACCAGCACAATCCCCACCCAGTAGTGCGGCAGGCTGACCCCGATGATCGCGGTGGCGGAGAATAGCTTGTCGAGCCAGGTGTCGTGATTGTATGCAGCCAGCGCCCCAAGCGTCACCCCAAGCAGGAAGCCCAGCATTGCCGCAGGCAAAGCGAGCACGAGCGTATTGCCCAACGCGCCGAACAACTCCTCCGCCACCGGCCGGTTGGTGAAGAAGGAAATGCCGAAATCTCCGACCAAAAGGCGGCCGAGCCAAGCCAGATACTGAATGTGCACCGGCTCGTCGAGGCGGAAGCGCCGGCGTAGGTCGTCCGCGATCTCCTTCGGCACCTCCGGCGGCACCAGGATGTCGACGACGTCGCCTGGGGCGAGGTGGATCAGAGCGAAAACCAGCATCGAGACGCCGAGCAGAACTGGCACGGCGTATAGTAGGCGGCGAAGCGTATACGCCCACATGTCCCGTTCACCTTGGGTGGGTTGCCGGCGGGTGGCGCGACGACCTCCAAGAACCCAATCCTCCCCAGTTCTTGAGGGAGGATTGGGCGCAGAGAATGAGCGACACGCCGATCACGATCACTCCATGTCCACGCTGGTGAAATCCTGGAACCAACTCTGCGCGCTGGTGAAGCCCTTGACCTTCTTGGTCATCGCTCGCGGATTGCGGTCGTGGACGATGAAGGCCCAGGGTGCTTCGTCGACAATGATCTCGTGTGCGCGCTGGGTGTCTTTGAGGATCTGAGCCTTGTCGCTCGACTTCTCGATCCGGTCGATCAGCATGTCGAACTCCTCGTTCTTCCAGTTGGCCCAGTTGCGGCCTTTTGGCGCCGCGTTTGTGGACAGGAAGTAAAGGGCGACCTGCGAGATATCGGTCGACGGCGGCAGGCTGATGTTCATGGCGTCCGAACCGAGCGCCTGCTGTGCGGTCGGCGAGTTGCGCAAGGCGACCAGCATGGTGCCCCACTCGACCACCTCGAACGAGATATCGAAGCCGCACTCCTTCAAGTTCTGCTGCAAGTATTCATTCATCGGCAGCGGCAACATCTGGCCGGAGCCGCTGGTGGAGATCATGACCTTGGCCTTGACCGGCTTGTCCGGACCGTGGCCCGCTTCCTTCAGGAGCGCCTTGGCCTTCGCCGGATCGTGCTTGTACTTCTCCTTCGGATTGCCAAATTGCGGGTCGACCGGCTTGAAGGCGCCAATCGACGGCTCGGCCAGACCGTTCAGAAGCGTCACCAAGCCCTCGCGGTTGAGGCAATAATTGAGCGCCCGGCGCACGCGCACGTCCTTCCAGGGCGAATCATCCTTGGCGAGGTTGAACACCCATGGCCACATATGCGGATAGCTGCCAGTGACGATTTCGAAGCCGGCGCTCTTCAGGCTCGGCACGGCATCCGGCGGGGGGACTTCGATCCAATCGACCTGCCCCGACCGCAGCGCCGCCAGCCGTGTCGTCACCTCTGGCATCGGGAACAAGACCATCTTGTCGAGCTTGGGAACCTTGCTCTTCTCCCAGTAGCCGTCGTTCCGGCTCAGCGTCACGCTGACCCGCGGCTTGAATTCCGTGATCTTGAACGGCCCCGTACCCGACGGCGACTTGGCGAACTCGGCCCACGACCCCGTCTTCTCGAACTGCGCGGGGCTCGAGTAGAGCATGTAAGGCAGCATGTTGGGGAAGTAGCTGAGCGGCCGCGGGTTGGTGATCTCGATCGTGTAGTCATCGACTTTGCGATAGCCCGCAACGAACGGGTTGCGCGCCTGTGCGACCGCGCCGCCCGGCGGATCGAACTGCTTGGCCTCCTTCTTGTAGTAGCGATCGAGATTCCAGATCGCCGCGTCGGCGTTGAATTCGCTGCCGTCATGGAACTTCACGCCCTTGCGCAGGTGGAAGATCCACTTCGCCTTGTCGCTCGGATCCTGCTCCCATCGCTCGGCAAGGCCGGGCCGAATGTCGGCCAGCTTGTCCGTGCTCTTCAGGTCCCATAGCACAAGCCCCTCGAAGACGGGGTAGCCGAGAAACCGTACGCCCTCATAGCCGTTGTCTGGCGCGCCGGTCGTAATCGGCACGTCGGACGCAGTCATTGCAATCCGCAGCGTCCCCCCCGCCAGTGCTGATACTGTTCCCAGTCCCAACGCCAGTGCGGCAGCGACCGGCATGTAGGCCCGCATCGTCTTGGTCGAAATCATCCAAACCTCCCTTTGCATTTTGCCCAATCGCGGCAGTTTCCGCCGTCCAGAGGCTCTCGACGCGCGAAGCAAACGGCGGGCCATCACCTCGTGGCAGGTGGGCCGAACAAGCAAAATTCGCGCCCACCGGACAGAGGACGGCCGGCGAGCCGATCCTCCAACATTATCATAGAACGCGCCTCCGCTTACAGGCGCGACTATAACACCTCGCTCCGCACGAACGCCCTCTCCGGTGCGAATAATGATACCGGCAGCATGACACTGCGGAAAGGACGACCTAGATGGCGCCGGCCAACCCGACGTGATCCTTGGCGCCGCAGGCGACGATGTACTTCACGGCGAAGGCGGTGGCGATTATCTAGACGGCGGCAAAGGCCAAGACGCTGTTTTCGGTGGTCAGGGCGACGATCAGATTTTCGGCCGCGACGGAAACGACAAGTTGATCGGCCAAGCCGGCAACGATCAACTCGAAGGGGGTCTTGGTTCGGATGCGCTTGAAGGCGGCGACGGTATTGACACGGCAAGTTACGCCCAAGCTACGAGTGGCGTCACCGCGGATCTATTCACGCCATCTAATAATTCAGGAGAGGCCGTTGGCGACACCTATAAGAGTATCGAGAACCTAGTCGGTTCCCGCTTCAATGATCAGCTGGTGGGCAATAACTCAGCCAACGTCCTTAATGGGGGCGATGGCGATGACACGCTCGTTGGCAAGGGAGGAAACGACACCCTAATTGGGGGAACGGGTGCCGACACTTTGATGCCTGGGAACGGCAAAGACATGATTCTTTACACATCTCCCTATTTTGCGGGTGTCGACGAAATCCAGGGCTTCAGCTTCACGGATGATACGCTCGCCTTCTCAGCCTCTGGTTTCGGTGGTGGTTTGGTTGCCGGTCAGCAACTGGTCGTAGGAACGAACTTCTTTTCGGATACGATGCCGGCAGCGACGCAGCCTGTGGGCGCTTTCCTCTATGATACGGACAGTCATGCCCTCTCTTGGGACGCTGACGGTTCTGGCTTAGATGCCGCTCTGGAGATCGCCCATTTCGACACTTCTGTCGTCCTCACGACCGACGACTTCATCATCCTAGCCTAGAGGGAGCTAATACCGGATCCCTGAAATTTTGACTCTCGGGCGATTCCCGGATGCGCGCGAGTTCTGACATGGCGAACCCAGGAGGTTCGTTACGTCGGCTCCGATACCATTGCGCCGAGATTTTGGTGCGTCCCAGCTGCGTGGCTTGGCGAAGAAGACGAAAGACGGTTTAGACCATTCGGTTCTGATTGCGCTCACGAAGCGCTAATTCGTACTGCGGAGCCGATAAATTACTTGCATTCGGACCGAGGGTTGACGGTCTTTCGATGAGCGCGATTGCCGTCATCTCCACCGTGAACCGCCGCCGAATCTGGCGGGCGCGCGCTTGGCTGGAAAGCCGAGTGCAGGGCCGAGGAGGTGTTAGTCGTCGGGGCGACCCTTGACGCCGCTAACGAGCTCGTCCGCAGGGTCGCCAAGGAGAAAGGCGCTGCGTTCGGATGGCATCGGCTCACTTTGCCTCAGCTGGCTGCGGCCGTGCAGCGCCGTCACCCGACGCGCTCAAACGCGCTAGACACCCGCTCTTACCCTCGCCCCATTTCGCGAACCGGGTTAAATCGCGCAGCGACCGGGTAAGCGCGCGTTCTTTGGGGCGGCCCCCTAGGCGGACACCGGCAAAGTACCAAACCGCGTGTGCGACCGTTAGCGCCGCGTTTAACGGGTGTCTTGCGTCTGCAACACCGTCGCACGTCGCAATATTGTGCCTTCATTTTTGCTTGGCTTTTCTCGAGTCGAGGCCCTGGGCCAAGCGCCTCGCGACGCCAAGGTCGATAGGGGCTTCATGCTTAGCAAGTGTCGCGTGGTCGGGGCCTGATCCTCAACCGACGATCACGATTTTTAGAACACATTTGCTTTGACCTTCAGTGCGCTCGATGAACCATTGGGTCAATGCAACTCTCGCACTGATACTTGATCCACAGCCGGGCCACGATGATGACGGCACATTGGTTGGTTTGAGCCCTGAGCCGTGTGAGCGAGAACGTAGCACGCTTCGGCGCCGGCGCAACCGCTGAGGCGTGAGCTTAGTTTCTGATCATATTATTTCGAGATCAACCAACGCCTGGTTGGAGCGTGTTGTGAGGCAGACGGAAAGTAACCAGGATCATGTTCGGCGCCCTGCTCGGCCCTTTCAGCAAGGAGACGCGTCAGTTCAAAATGCCGATGACAGGGCTCCCACGAAAGTTTAGATCATCATTCGTTCAAGTCGGATGCCGTTGACAATGGAAGGCACGAAACAGCGGCTGCCAGGTAGGGGCGGCCTCCATCACATTCGAACGTTAGGAGGAAGGCCATGTCGAACCAAGCGCTTTCAACCTCCGCGCTGTCATCTCGCGCAATCTCCTGGGTCGTGTGGGCGGGGATTGTCGCGCTTGGCGCCTTCGCGTTCGCCGGTATTGCATTAAATCGCAATGAACCGGTGAGCGCCGCCTGGCTGGTGACGGCGGCGATCTGCGTTTATCTCATTGCTTACCGGTTCTACAGCAAGTTCATCGCCACGAAGGTTCTCCGGTTGGATGATACACGCCTGACGCCGGCCGAACGCCACAACGACGGCCTCGACTACGTGCCCACCAACAAATACGTCGTGTTCGGCCATCATTTTGCGGCGATCGCAGGCGCCGGGCCGTTAGTCGGGCCGGTCCTCGCAGCGCAGATGGGATACCTGCCCGGGACGCTGTGGATACTGGTCGGTGTGGTGTTCGCCGGCGCCGTGCAGGACTTCGTCATTCTGTTCTGCTCCCTCCGGCGCGACGGCCGTTCCCTCGGCGAAATGGTGAAGATGGAGATGGGCCCGGTCGCGGGCGGGGTCGCTCTCGTCGGCACCCTGGGAATCATGATCATCATCCTCGCGGCGCTCGGGCTGGTCGTCGTGAAGGCGCTGGGCGAAAGCCCGTGGGGAACCTTCACGGTCGCGATCACCATTCCGACCGCCATGCTCATGGGCGTCTACATGCGGAGTATCCGGCCGGGAAGGTCGGCGAGGCGTCCGCGTTCGGCGTCGTCGTGTTGCTTCTCGCGATCTGGTACGGCCAATACGTTGCAGAAAGCGCCACGCTCGGTCCTGCCTTCACCTACAGCGCGCCGGCGTTGGCGTGGATCATCATCATTTACGGCGCCATCGCGTCCATGCTGCCGGTTTGGCTCCTGCTCGCGCCGCGAGACTACCTCAGCACGTTCCTCAAGATCGGCGTCGTCGTCGCGCTTGCGATCGGCATCTACCTGGTTCAGCCCGATCTAAAGATGCAGGCGGTTACCCGGTTCGCCGACGGTAGCGGACCGGTGTTCTCCGGACCGCTATTCCCATTCCTGTTCATCACCATCGCGTGCGGTGCCGTGTCGGGTTTTCATTCGCTGATCTCGTCCGGCACCACGCCGAAGATGATCGAACGGGAGTCGCACGCCCGTTTCGTCGGGTACGGCGGCATGCTGATGGAGTCGTTCGTCGCCATCATGGCGCTGTCCGCGGCGTGCGTGCTCGATCCGGGCATTTACTTTGCCATGAACAGTCCGGCGGCAGTTATCGGCGATACCCCGCAACGGGCCGCGGAGGTCATCAGCAGCTGGGGTTGGGTGATCACGCCCGAGACCATCACCCAGACGGCCAGCGACGTGGGTGAGCGCACAGATTCTCAACCGCGCGGGCGGCGCACCGACGTTGGCGGTGGGCATGGCGCAGATCATGGCGCAGGCGTTCGGTGGCAAGGCCCTCGAGGCATTCTGGTATCACTTCGCCATCCTGTTCGAGGCGCTGTTCATCCTCACCGCGGTGGATGCTGGCACCCGTGCGGGCCGCTTCATGATCCAGGATCTGCTGGGCCACATCTACGCGCCGCTCGGTCGCACCAAGTCGGTGTTTTCCAATATCGTCGCCACCCTGCTGTGCGTCGCCGGCTGGGGCTGGTTCGTCTATCAGGGCACTGTGGACCCGCTCGGCGGCGTGAACACGATCTGGCCCTTGTTCGGCATCTCGAACCAGATGCTCGCCGGAATCGCATTGCTGCTGGCGACGACCATCCTGATCAAGCTCAAGCGGGAGCGCTATGCCTGGGTCACGCTCGCGCCGACCGCCTGGCTCTTGGTCTGCACGCTGACGGCCGGCTGGATGAAGGCCTTCTCGTCCGATCCGCGCATCGGGTTCTATGCGCTGGCGAACAAGTACAGCGATGCGGCAGCGTCCGGCACCATCCTGGCTCCCGCGAAGAGCATCGCCGAGATGCAGCGCGTGGCATTCAACAACTACGTTTGCGGGACGCTTACCGTGATGTTCGTCGTCCTGGTGGTCATAATGGCCTACTTCACCATCAAGATGTCGCTGCAGGCGCTCCGCACCGCATTGCCGACCGCCGCCGAGACACCACCGACGGTTCGCGAGGGAGGGATGGCCGGTGCTACTGCGTGACGTTCTCAAACCGGCCTTGTCGTGCACCAGTGCGACGGCCTTGAGCCTGGAAGAGTGCATGGAGTGTGCACTTTCGACCGCGTCGCAGATACGAGGCGGCTGGTTGCGTATCCTCGGCGCGCCCGATTATCGGGCGTACCTGGCCCACCATGCCGCCAATCACCCCAATTCGCTTCCGTTGAGCGAGCGGGAATTTGTCGCCGCCTACATCGAGCGCCGTTACAATGGTCGGGGAGCTCAGCGCTGTTGTTGATGATTGATGATCCGTGACGCGGCGAGGAGGAGCTTCCGAGCGCCATGGCAATGGAATAGTGGCACCGCCATTTTGCAAAGCAGGGCGACTGACTCGACCGGCATGGTGCAACCGACGCGCGCGGCCTTCGGCGGCGCTCCACGGCTTGAGCTAACTCGCCGAGGTGGGCGTGAAGTGGAACGTCCATTGCGGATTGCCGCCCAGCCTTGGGGTGCTTGTGGGTGGCGTAGTTGTCGAGGATGCGCCGTCGAGCGCGAAGTCCCGGTCGGCAAGACCGTCCACGCCGATGCTAAACTTCGCGCCACGGCAGGCGTCATTGAAGTGCGACGTTCAAATGTGCGCTGGCATTTACTATCTGTTAACCATGCTTCGGCACGCTTCGCGCATGTCGTCAGTAAGTGCCAGTCATCTCACGCGCGCGGATCACATGGACCAAGGTGTCGATGCGCGCCATTTGTCGCTCGGTCACCGTGGCCTCGTCATGCCGTTCGCGTCAGATCCGGAATTGACAGCGCGGCGGGAAATAAAGCTGTTGTGGATCGAGGTGGAACAACTGCGCGCAGTGGAGCGCATGTTACGCGCCGAACTCGAAGTACTACGAGCAGATCGAGATGAAGACCGTAAAACCAAGGAATTGTTTTTTGCATACGCCGAAGAGGTGAAGCAGTTGTTCGAGAGCCAGAATTACCCGGAACGAGAAGCAGAACGTTCCAGTGGTTTGAGGTCGCACCGGTGGTTTTTCTGGTAGCCGTGTGTTGCGTGTAGGCAACCGGTGAACCTTCGATCTCGCTCGTTAGACCCTCGATGCGCTCATCGAGCCGGCGCCAGTCACCCGTCAGGTCCTCGATCACCCGCACGATGCGCGGCGACAAGATATTGGAGGGCGTGGCCAGAATCCCCAATGCCGGCGCGCTACACACCCGCTCGACCCTGTGTCCATTTCGCGAACCAGGTTTAATCGCACAGCGACCGGGCAAGCGCGCGTTCTCTGGGGCGGCCCACTAGGGAACACCGGCAAAGTACCAAACCGCATGTGCGACCGTTAGCGCCCCGTCTAGCTTGGTGTCCCGCGTCTGCAACACCGTCGCCCAGCATCAACGCTGTGAACCTGAAAACTGACTTCGCTCGCGATATCGAGACCAATTGTGATCGTCTGCATGCTTGGCTCCTCCGAATCGTGGGGACCTTAACAGCGCCCACTTCCGTGGCGCTCACGCGCCGGTGGAGGAGCGGTCCACAGCATCAGGAACGGACATGCGCCGCAGGCTGCGGTCCTTTTGGGGGCGTGACCGGTAGCGTGGCAATTCTCCTCGGGCATCGTGCCGCTGTTCGACCTGCAGGCCGGCATCGACCCGTTCAAGCCGAGGAGACGCGCAACGAATTAAAGGACGAGTTCGGACGCGTCACCATCGCGGGTGATCCCGGACGCGAGCCACGCGCTCTTGCCCGAGCAGCCGGCCGCGGTGGTGGAGGCGATTGCCGGCTGGGTGAGGAAGTTGAAGTAAGGAAGCAAGATTTCTGCCCTGCGCGACCCCGCGATGATTTATGCTAGTTTTTAATCTAACGAACTAAGTATTTGCCAGCCGGCGGTTTGGGAATTCCTTATGATGCAACGCCGCAAGTTCATCACGCTTCTCGGCGGTGCGACAGTGGCATGGCCGCTCTCCGCGCGCGCGCAGCAGCCACCGATGCCACGGCGCTTACCTCTCCCTCCGCCGCGGAGCTTGCCTTGGCCATTGAGGCCCCTAGGGAGCGCGAAGACCTCGCTGAGCTATGACGAATTCGGGCGAATGGTGATGCACATCCGCCACGACCTTCTAAAGGGAATCTCCCCCGAGATGGTCGCTTGGTGGTTCGGCAATATCGCCGGCGACATGGAGTTGGAGGGGACGCGCCTCAACAAATACCTCGTTTGGCATCCCCACGATCATATCCTTTTTGAGCTTGCTCAGCCCGGCCCGGACGGGCGCGCAAGCGCTGGAGCGAAGTTCCGCATCGTCGAAGCATTCGGCAGGAACTCGGATTTCTACCTCGATATCACCGACACGGTGACGCGACTGGATGTGGCCGGAATAACGCTTATCGGCTACCGGCTGGGTCAGCAGGTCTCGCGTCTCAACCACGACTTCGTCGCTGTCGAGGGCGGCACACAATATGTGTCCACGCTGACGATCGGGATTGCTTTGCCGCTGCTGAGGGCGGCCCTCAATCCGCTTATCCACCGCCGCATCTTTACGGAGGCGATGGGCAATGCCTGGCTCCGGCACAATGTTGAGGAAGTGGGCCTACTCGAACACATCATCCCACGCACTTACGCGGGCAATCCCCGGCACTGAGCCGCTTGTCGCGCGATCGGACACGGGGTTGTCGCGCCAGCGGCGGCGCATTGCACGAATTCTGACGTTTCTGCAGCATTGGCCGGGTGCGGTCACGTGTCCGGCCTGTTGATCCGGCAGGTGTGGCCGCTGGCCCTAATGCTCTGCGCGGATCGGATCCCAATCGATCGCATGCACTTGAAAGTGCGTTGGCCCATGTAGAGTGGGGCGCTTTCCACAGAATTATTCGCGTCGGTGCGCGATACTCAAGCCGAGTACTGACCATGGGTCGCGTGATATTCCGGGTCAAACGACCGTTGAAAATCTCAGCCTATGGCGTGACAAGTCGAAGTACTGAGATTACAAGCTCCGCTCCATTCATCGAGGTTTCCATGGCCAAGAAAGCAAAGCGGCGCGGTCGTCCGCCTGGTTCGAAGAACAAGAAGAGCATCGGCAAGTCGGTCGCGACGATGGACATCGCTCAGCTCCGCGCCCACATCGATAGTCTGCAAGGTGTTCTCGCCAAGAAGGTCAGTGAGCAACGCGCCTATTTCGAGGGCCAGCTTTCGCAACTCGGAGGCTACGTCGCAAAGAGGACTTCGGCGGTTGTCAAAGCCGTAACGCCTGGCAAAGGAAAGCGAGCCAAGGCGAAGCCAAAATATCAGAGCAAGAAAAACAAGTCGGTAAAGTGGTCAGGCCGCGGCATGACCCCGGTTTGGATGCGCGAGGAGATGAAGGGCACCAAGCTGACCAAGGACGACTTCCTCATCAAGTAGGCGCCGCACGATCTTTAAAGAAGGAGATCGAATGAGGATGTTGGTTGCGAGGCGGTAATGGTGCCGAGGCGAGCCAGAGAGGTGACATGAGCGACGAAGAAGTGGTGACGTGTCATTGCGAGCCGTGCGGCGAGGTTAGCACTTAAAATCCGCCCCTTAGCCCGGTATCAAGTCGTATAGCAGCTTGATGTTGAGCACGATAAGGATCGCGTGCGATCAGCGCCGTCGCCGCGGTCAACCAGCGCGGCGCGACCAGTTCGCCCATCTTAGCGCGACTCCGCCGTGAACATGACCAGCGGCACGATCGCGAACGGCAGCGACAGCCCGAGTATCACCTGACTGAGAATCAACAGTTTCGCGGTCCCGGCCTCGCCGAACCAGATCGTCACCGCCGCAGCCGGCACGATCGCGATCGCACGCGTAGTCAGCCGCCGCGCCCATGGCGGCAGACGAATATCGATGAAACCCTCCATCACGATCTGGCCGGCGAGCGTCGCCGTCACGGTCGAGTTCAGGCCGCAACACAAGAGCGCGATCGCGAACAGCGTCGGCGCCATGCCGGAGCCGAGCAGTGGCGCGATCAGTTTGTGCACTTCGCCGAGTTCTGAAACGTCGGTCTGGCCAATCTTGTTGAAGGTCGCGGCCGCGAGAATCAGGATCGAGGCGTTGATCAGCAGCGCGAACATCAGCGCCACGGTCGAGTTGATGGTCGCGAGCTTGATCGCCTCGCGCTTGTCCTCGACCGACTCACCGAATTGCCGGGTCTGCACCACGCCGGAATGCAGGAACAGATTGTGCGGCATTACGGTCGCGCCGATGATACCGATTGCCAGATAAAGCATGTCAGGATTGCGCACGATGTCGGTCGTCGGCGCAAAGCCGCGGATCACCGCGCCCCATTCCGGATCGGCCATCGCTATCTGTATCGCAAAGCAGACGGCGATGACGCCAAGCAGCGTCACGATGAAGGCTTCGATCCAGCGGAAGCCGAGATTCTGCATCCACAGGATTAGGAACACGTCGAGCGCGGTAATCACCACGCCGAGTTCGAGCGGAATACCGAACAACAGATTGAGCCCGATCGCGGTGCCGATGACCTCCGCAAGGTCGGTCGCGCAGATGGCGATCTCGCTCACCACCCACAGCGGCCACGATGCCCAGCGCGGGAATGCGTCGCGGCAGGCCTGCGCGAGATCACGCCCTGCCCCGATGCCGAGACGCGCGCACAGCGCCTGCAGCAGGATCGCCATGATGTTGGACATGAGCGCGATCGTGAGCAGCGCGTAGCCGAACTGGAGCCACCGGCGAGCGAGGTCGCCCAATTGCCGGGGTCCATGTAGCCGACGGCGACGAGATATCCGGGACCGAGGAAGGCGGTAAGTTTGCGCCAGGTCGAGCCGCTGGGGCGCGTCCGAATCGAGCCGAACACCTCCGAGAGCGACGGATTTCCGCGCGGACGGTTCCAACCGGATTTGACCGGTTCACCTTCAATCAAACTGAACCGTCATTTCAGTGCTCCTGGAGCTGGGGTACTCTTCAGTTGGGCATCATCCTACCTAGTTGCGAATTATTTGCAATTGCAGAATGATGATAGACTTGGTCAGTAGCAGAAGACTGCCGCTTGGCAACATGATACCGTGCGTACTACCGCCCGGCTGGTTGAGGCTTTCGACCCGGAGGCCGCATGGGCAAGAGTTTCGAGGCGCGATGCCAGGAAACTGGCATGACATGGACAAGGCAGCGCCGGCTAATCGTCCAGGTATTATCGGAAGCCCGCGATCACCCGGATATTCCCGAATTGCACCGCCGCGTCGCAAAGCATGATCCGCGCATTTCTGAGGGGACGATCTATCGCACGGTCAAATTGCTTGAAAGCAGGGGCATTCTGGAAAGCCACTCATTTCGGAACGGCCGGACGCGTTATGAGAAAGCTCCGGCCAAGCATCATGATCACTTGATCGATCTTGATACGGGCGAGATCGTCGAATTTCGAAACGAGGAAATCGAGCGCTTGCAGCATCGCGTGGCAGAGCGCCTTGGCTACCGTATCCTTTCGCACCATCTTGAGCTCTATGGTCGGCCGTTGGCAAAGGTTGACGGTTCGACGGGCCCCGGGCAGCGGATAGGACTCGGATCGCGGCGCTCAGGCCGGAGCCGCTAGAACAGTCGGGAGAATTTAGCGCGAGATGCACCGGACGAGTTGAGGCGCCGGTGATCAACTTGAGGCCGCCGTGATTTCAAGATGGTTGCATTTTGCTTACTGGGGCGGGGAGTTCAGTCGGAGTATGGCGCTGTGCGTCGTCGTTTTCATTCTGATCGAACACGAATACCTGGCTATGCCGAATACCGGGTCTCACGGGTCGGCGAGAGCGCCTCGATGATGCGGCATTCGGCGACGGTCCGTGCCCGCATTGTTTGATGATGTTGTCGAGTTCGTCGCGCAAGGCGGCAAGATCCGCAATCTTGCGATCGACTTCCACGAGGAAGCCACTTGGTTCCGAGATCGAGCGTCCGCACGACGCCGATCAAAACCCATGCGCCTTTGCACATCATCGATTACCCCCGGCCGCGAGCAGCCGCCGCAATTTCGCAAGGGAGGTTTCGGCCGGCTCGTGATAATCGAGCGTCCCCATGAACCGTCCAGTTTTGTCGGTCAGCAACACGAACGCGGTGTGGTCCATTGTGTAACCCCCCTCCTTCAGCGGCACTTTCTTGAGATAGGCCGAAGTACCCCTTTGCAAGTTTTTCTATCTCGTCTTGTCCACCGGTGAGGCCGACGATTCGTGGATCGAATGCCGACAGGTAGTCTTTGAGCAACTGCTGCGTGTCGCGTTCCGGATCGACGGTAATAAAGACGACATTCAACTTATCTGCGTCGGTTCCAAGTTTGCCGAGATGCGCGGTCATCTGCATCAACGTGGTCGGGCAGACGTCGGGACAATGCGTGAATCCAAAGAACCAAGCCGTCGGCTTATTGCGAAAATCGATTTGCTTTAGTATGCGACCGTCGTGGGCCAGGAACGAGAACGGAACATCTAGCACCGCTTCGGGACTAAGGGTGCGTTTCAGGTTGGGATATTGACTGAGAAACAACGAGCCGGCCATCAAGACCGCGATGCTGGTGACAATCCACAGGATGAACCGCAGCCACCACCACATCGTGGTTCCTTTGGGCAGTTGGTCCGTCACCTGAATCGGACGCGCAGAAGCCGTAGCGCATTTGCGGTGACCAGTACCGTCGCACCCGTATCCGCCAAGATCGCCATCCAGAGCGTTGTGACACCAAACACTGTCGTGACGAGAAAGACGGCCTTGAGACCAAGCGCGATGGTGATGTTCTGCCAGATGTTGGAGAGTGTCGCTCGCGAGAGCGCGACCAACTCCGCCACTCCGAGCACGCGATTCTTGAGGAGCGCGGCGTCCGCAGTTTCCAGGGCCACATCCGTACCGCTACCCATCGACACTCCCACACTCGCAGTTGCGAGCGCCGGGGCGTCGTTGATTCCGTCGCCGATCATCGCGACAGGGCCAGCCTTCTTCAACTCGGCGATGGCTGCAAGCTTGGCATCGGGCAACAGCTCCGATTGCACTTCGAGCCCGAGCGCACCCGCGATAGCGTTGCCAGTGCGCCGGTTGTCGCCGGTCAGCATCACGGTCCGGATGCCAAGCGCCTTCAGCCGGGCAATGCCGTCCGCCGCGTCTTCGCGCGGCTCGTCCCGAAGGGCGACGAGGCCGATGGCGCGCTTGGCAAGGAGCGCGACAACGACGGTCTTACCTTCGGCCTCAAGCGCTTCGATGCGGGCAGCCGTGTCGCCGGGCAATGTGCCGAGTTCGGCTGCATAGCGGGGCGAGCCCACCGAGACGAAGCCCTCGTGCAGGCGCGCGGTTATCGCCTTGCCGGGAATTGCGGTCGAGCCGCCAAAGGCGGGCAGGATGGCGAGCTTGCGCGCCTCGGCGGCTGCGATGATCGCCAGGCCAAGCGGGTGGCTTGATCCGCGCTCGACCGCCGCTGCTTTGATGAGCACGTCGTCTTCTGAGCCTTCGATCGCAACGACGTCGGTCACCTTGGGCCGGCCAACGGTGAGCGTACCAGTCTTGTCGAAGGCAATTGTCCTGACCTTGCCGAGGGTTTCCAGAGCTGCGCCGCCCTTGATCAGAAGACCGCGGCGAGCGCCCGACGCGAGCCCCGAAGCGATTGCCGCTGGGGTCGATATCACCAACGCGCAGGGGCAGGCGATCAGCAGCGTCGCCAGTCCACGATAAATCCAGGTGTACCAGTCGGCTCCGGCGATGAGCGGTGGCCCAATGATGATAAGCGCTGCCACCACCATGGCGGCCGGCGTGTAGTAGGCCGAGAAGCGGTCAATGAAACGGGCGGTCGGTGCCTTCGACCCCTGCGCTTCTTCAACCAGATGAATGATTCGTGCGATCGTATTGTCGGCAGCCGTATGAGTGAGCTGAACGCGCAACATGCCGTTCGCGTTGATACTCCCGGCATAGACTTGATCACCGACACCCTTCGCGACCGGGACAAACTTGCCGGTAACGGACGCCTCGTCGACCTCGGACTGGCCCTCGATCACCGTACCGTCGGAAGGCACCCGATCTCCCGGACGCACCACGACGATGTCTCCGACCCGTAGGCGCTCGGCGGGCACCTGTCGAAGCTGGCCGGATTCCTCGACCTGAGCGACACGGGGTACTAGGTTGATCAGGGCTTTGATGCCAGCTCTGGCGCGCCGAGCTGCGACCGTTTCCAGAAGCTCGCCGACCGCAAACAGGAATATGACGACGGTCGCCTCCTCTGCAGCGCCGATCGCGATGGCGCCGGCGGCGGCCACCGTCATGAGCGTCTCGATGCTGAATGGCGTACCGGACCGGGCGCCGGCGAGCGCACGTCGGGCAATGGGTACAAGTCCGGCGAGCGCTGCTATGCCGTAAACCCAGAGCGAGAGTTCGGGCTTGACCGTCGAAATCGCGAAAGCTGCCGCAAGGAGCGCCCCCAGTACCAGGACCACCCGTCCATTGTACGTCCTCCACCAGTTCTGATTGCCGGCCACCTCCTGGTCCTCCGCCGTCGTCTGGCTTATTCGGGAGATCGCGTCGCCAAGAGGTTTCGGCGTGTAGCCGAGCGCCCGGATACTGCTCTCAACCGTCGCTCGCGAAGTCCGATTTTCTCGTCGAGCTGAACCGACAGCGTCTCGGTCGAGTAGTTCATGTTGATGTCGCTGACGCCAGGCAGGCGCTTCAGGGCGTTTTCGACTTTGATGGCGCAAGTGCCGCAGTCCATGCCCTCCACGCGCATCTTCAGTATTTGAGCAGAGCCATCACCAGCGCGATTTGATACGAGGTTGTTCATAAGAACACATTGAACCCTTGTGAAATCACTCCGGGTGCACCCTTAACGTCCTAGCTTCCCGGCCGGTCCCTATCTTTCGAAGCGCGCGGTAGAGAGCCTCGACGCCATCGGTATAGGACTTGTCCGGATTTCGTTCGCAGAAGCTTCGCAGGAACTCGACTTGCTTCAGTAATGGGAAGCTTGTTGGATTCACATCGAGTTCATCGTCTACGCTCAAGGGCGCTCGCATGAGAACGCCGCTCATGAATCCTTGAGCCCATGCGAAATAATCCCGTTGAATGCTGAAGTTGCCCTCGACATCGTGGTTGAACTGTCTGCACATCGCGGCTCCCAAGCCGACAATTTTTGCGGTTTGTGCGACGGCCGCCGTCGCTATGAGTGCAACGATGGCAAAACTCAAAACCGCCGACTTCGCCCCGGGCATGGCCATTACAGCTTGAACCTCGCCTGTCCGGACTTACCAGCAGCCGTCTTAAGGGTCACCGTGATGGTTGCGCCCTTGGCGATCGGCTTTTTTGTCTCGCCTTTCAGTGCGTTTGCACCGGCAACTGCCAGAGTAAGCGTCTCGCGCTCCGAGCCGCTGACCATGAGCACGGATGCGGAGAAGCCCGTGGTGGTAACCGGTTTGTTGTTCTCGTCGAACACATTGATGGTCAGCGTGTTGCCGGATGTTACGAGCTCGGCATGCACGCCGGCCACGTCTTCCATGAGGCCGCCATTCGGCCCCTTCTGCCCGTGCGCGTGCTGCGCAACGGCGGGTGCAGTGAACGCAAGAGCAGCGATGAATGCGAGGACGTATTTCACGATCGTTCTCCTGAGGTTGGGGTGGTAACGAGGTCATCCGATGGTTGAACATCCGGAGTTTCGCGCCGGAACAGCACGTAGAGGGCCGGTAGAACCATGAGCGTCAGGATGGTGGCCGAGATGATGCCGCCGATGACGACGGTGGCGAGCGGGCGCTGAACTTCGGCACCGGGCCCCGTGGCAATCGCCATCGGAACAAAGCCGAGCGGAGCGACCAAGGAGGTCATCAACACCGCGCGGAGCCGCGTCAGCACGCCATCCCTTACGGATTCGACCAGCGCATAGCCTTCCTGCCGCAGGCGCTGTATCTCGGCAACGATGATGAGGCCATTCAGCACAGCAACGCCGGAGAGGGTGATGAATCCGACCCCGGCGCTGATCGAGAGCGGAATGTCGCGCAGCATCAACGCTGCGATCCCGCCCGTAAGCGCAAGTGGCACGCCGCTGAAGACCAGCGCGGCGTCGGCGGCGGAGCCAAGGCTCATGAACAGCAAGAAAAAGATCAACAGCAACGCGATCGGGACGACGATGATAAGCCGCTGCGCCGCCGATGCCAGCTGCTCGAATTGACCACCCCAGCCGATCCAGTAGCCTTCCGGCAGCTTGACCTTTTGCGCGATCTCGCTCTGCGCTTCGGCAACGAAGGAGCCAAGATCGCGCCCCCGCACGTTGGCGCTGACCACAATGCGCCGTTTGCCATTCTCACGGCTGATCTGGTTCGGGCCGGGCGCAAGCTCGAGCAGTGCGAGCGCCGAAAGCGGCGCGTAGCGGACTTGCGTGAGCGGCGAGGATCCCCATGCTGTGCGGACTGGCGTGGTCTGTGCTTCGGCGGCAGGGAGTGGAATCGGGAGCCTCTTGATAGCTTCGAGATCGGAGCGCAGGTGCTCCGGAAGCCGCACGATGAGCTCAAACCGGCGGTCACCCTCGAAAACGAGACCCGCGTTCTTTCCGCCGATTGCGATTTCCACGATGTTCTGCACATCCGCCACGCTGATGCCGTATCGGGACAGCGCGGCGCGGTCGAGCTTCACCGTCAGGACCGGCAAGCCCGACACCTGCTCGGTCTTCACGTCGGCGGCGCCGCGCATCCCCTGCAGCACCGACTGCACCTGACTTGCGACGCGCAAGAGTGTATCAAGATCGTCGCCGAAGATTTTGACTCCGACATCGCTCCGAACGCCGGAGATCAATTCATTGAAGCGGAGCTGGATCGGCTGCGAGATTTCGTAATTGCTGCCCGGAATATCCTCGGCCGCTCTCTCGATTGCTAGAGCTACAGCGGCCTTTGACTTGAAAGGATCGGGCCATTCTTTACGCGGCTTGAGCATGACGTAGCCGTCGGAAATCGAAGGCGGCATCGGGTCGGTTGCGATCTCAGCGGTGCCTACGCGTGCGAAGACCTCCTTGACCTCTGGAATCTGCATCAGCCGCTTCTCCAGAGCTGCTTGCATCTCAATGGATTGGGTGAGGCTGGTGCCAGGCACCCGAAGCGCCTGGACGGCGGAATCGCCCTCATCGAGACTGGGGATGAATTCGCGACCCATACGCGATGCGAGTACGCCGGTTGCAATGAGGAGCATCACCGCGACCATTGCCACCGCCCCCCTGTGCCGGATGGACGCATCAAGGAGCGGGATGTAGCCCCGCCGCGCCGCTCGCATGAAAGCGTTCTCATGTTCCGAGACACGGCCGGTGACGAAGATTGCGACCGCCGCTGGTACGAACGTGATGGACAAGATCGCCGCGCCGATTAGGCACATGAGCACCGTAACGGCCATCGGCGTGAACATCTTGCCCTCGACCCCCGTGAGGGTGAGGATTGGCAGATAGACAATTCCAATGATCAGCATGCCGAAGAGAGCCGGGCTCGCGACCTCTTTGGTGCCTTGAAGAATGGCTTCGAACCGCTCCGCCTGGCTGAGAAGGCGCCCCTGCCGATGCTGCTCCGCAGAAAGCAAACGCAGGCAATTCTCGATGATGATGATCACGCCATCGATGATGATGCCGAAGTCGATGGCCCCGAAACTCATCAGGTTGGCGCTGACCTTGTATTCGACCATCCCCGTGAAGGTGAACAGCATCGACAGTGGAATGACGCTGGCTGTGATCAGTGCGGCGCGGATATTGCCGAGAAACAGAAACAGGATCACGATCACAAGGATTGCGCCTTCGAACAGGTTCTTCTCGACCGTCGCGATCGTGGCTTCGACGAGATGCGTGCGGTCGATAGACCGTGCGGCGATGATCCCATCCGGGAGCGAACGCGCAATGCCGTCGAGTTTAGCGGCGACGCGCTGGGCCACGGTTCGGCTGTTCTCGCCGATCAAAAGCATCGCGGTGCCGAGAACCGTCTCCTCGCCGTTGAGGGTGGCTGCGCCCGTCCGAAGCTCCGTTCCCTGGCGCACCGCGGCAACGTCGCCGATCCGCACCGGGACGCCCGCGTGCGAGCCGATCACGATATCTCTGATCTCTTCGATGGTCCGGACCTGGCCGGGTGTGCGGACGAGTACTGCTCGCCGTTGCGTTCGATATAGCCGGCGCCGACGTTGGCGTTGTTCTCCGCCAGCGCCTTCATGACTTCGCGGAAACTGAGCTTGTAAGCCATTAGTCGCGTAGGGTCTGGCAGCACATGGAATTGCCGCTCGAAGCCGCCGATGCTGTTGACTTCGATAACGCCCGGCACGGTTCGCAGCTGAGGCTTGATGATCCAGTCGAGAGCCACTCTGAGGTCGGTTGGGGTGTAGGCCTCGCCGCTCGCCTTGCGAGCGTCCGGCTTGGCTTCGACCGAGAACATGTAGATTTCGCCCAAGCCCGTTGAGACTGGTCCCATCGAAGTTTCGACGCCCGGCCGGCAGCTGATCCTTGACCTGCTGGATGCGTTCGTTGACGAGTTGACGGGCGAAATAAATGTCCGTTCCGTCTTTGAAGACGACAGTGACTTGGCTAAGTCCATAACGCGAAAGCGATCGGGTGTAGTCGAGGCGCGGCAGTCCGCCCATCGCCGTTTCGATTGGAAACGTGATGCGCTGTTCGACTTCTAGCGGTGAATAGCCTGTGGCCTTGCTATTGACCTGTACCTGCACGTTCGTGATGTCGGGAACGGCGTCGATTGGCAGTCGCGTGAAATTCCAGATGCCCAATGCAGCCATTCCAACCGCGGCGATCATGACGAGCCAACGTTGGCGTACGGAGAAGGCGAGGATGGCGCTGATCATTCGGTGATATCCTCTTGGCGCTCCCGATGTCCCGCTTCGCGGATACGAACGAATGAGTGGGCGTCCGTCGTGAAAATGACGCCGTCGCCCTTGCGGCCGGTCCAAGCGGAGTTGGCGATGATGCGGCAAATATTCGGAGCCGCGTCGAACTCGCAGACGATTTGGAGCCGCAGATGGCGCTGATAGACCAAGCCGTGCTCGGTCGCGATATAGGTACCGCCGGCGCCGCGACCGCGGCCTTGACCGCGAACCTCCACGAGCCAGAAGCCGGGGAAATTGGGCAACTCGTGCAGTGCCCGGACGACCCGCCCCTCCATATGGGGCCTGATCAGCGCCGTCACGACCACCATGCCGGAACCAGTCATGGCTCGCCGTTCCTTTCGCCAGTTCCGCTTTGACCACGAAGCTGTTCTTCGCGGCATAGACATCACCTTCGAGCAAGCCGAAGGTGATCTCGGCATGTTGTAAAATCACGATCACCGATCTCGATGTCGCGCACTTCGAATTTCTGACCGACGCGAACGAAAACAACAAGGCGGTTCTCGATTGTCTGGAGAGCACTCGTCTTGACCGCAACTCCCACCGGCTTTTCCGAAAGCAATAACTGGCCGCTGACGAACAAGCCGGGGCGCAGGTGCTGATCCTCGTTTTTCACGACCGCACGCGCGAGTGCGGTCTGCGTATCGCTGTTGCCGACCGGCGAGACATAGGAAATCTTGGTCTCTTTGGGCGCATGCCCGTCGTCTGCATTGACCAAGATCGTGTCGCCAACCCGCACGCGCGTGAGATCGCGTCGGTGCACCGAGAAATCGGCCCACACGGTTGACAGATCAACGATAACGAAAACCGGTTTCTGCTCGCTGGCGTATTCACCGATCGTCGCCTGTCGGTCGATGACGGTGCCGGCAATCGGGGCTCTCAGCTCATACGAAGTAAGGCTCTGATTGCTTTCAACCTTCGCGAGGAGATCGCCCTTGTTGACGCGATCCCCGATCCGCTTGTGGACCTCCCTGACAACCCCTGGGAAGCGAGGCGTGACCTGGACCAGCGCCTCCTCGTTCGGCTGTAGAATTCCGTTGAGAAGAAGACTGGCACGCAAAGTGCCGGGACCAGCGGTCTCCAATTCAATTCCTGCCGCGGCAACCTTTGCATCGCTCAACTCAACGGCGCCCTCGGCATGCTCGTCTTTCTTGTGCCCGTCTGCGGTCGGCGCTTTGCCGCCTGACGTTCCCAGGAAATGAAAAATGAGCGCGCCGGCTACGAGCGCTGCAATTAAAACGCCAGCGAGTCCACTGCAAACTGTCTCATCTCGTCCTCTCGCGCGACAAATTCATCGGCGTGCCGCTCAGCCACTCGATGGTGGCGACGGCAGCATGAAAGGCGACCAGCGCTTCCTGCTCGCGCTGAATTGCCTGCGCCAGCGCGCCGAGCGTGTCCAGGTATTCGAACAGCGTGAAGCGACCTTGTGCATAGCCGCCCTCGATTGTCTCAACCGCCCGACGCGCGTTCGGAAGCACGGACTTCTGTAGGAGAGTAAGCTCCTGCATCGCG
Organism: uncultured Alphaproteobacteria bacterium; assembly: GCA_963738705.1. Taxonomy (GTDB): domain Bacteria; phylum Pseudomonadota; class Alphaproteobacteria; order Rhizobiales; family Xanthobacteraceae; genus CAVTXS01. Next base: position 5,189 of record CAVTXS010000043.1, on the reverse strand, counting down.
CCAAGAAGCATGTCGTATGTCCGTCCCAACAGGACGGCGAGCGTGGACCGGTTGATTGCTCGTTCGGCTTCGGTCTTGGCCACAGTCTCGTGTGCAGAGAAGATCGCACCTTGATTTTGATCCCACAGCGGGATGCTCACGGAAAGTCCTAGCACCAGCGCGTGGTCACGGGTCTCGTTGAAATGCTTGTAGCCGATCCCGAGCCGCACGTCGGGAAGCGGCTTGAGACGCGCCGATAGCAATTCGGCCTTCCGATGCGCACGCACGGCGGTCCAACGGATCAGTTGAGGATGGCTGTCCAGTCCGCGCAGCACTGTGGCAAAGGCCGGGGGGCTGCCAATTCGCTCAAAGTCTCCGACGGCTTGGCCAAAATCGGGGTTGATAATGCCCATAAGAGCCGCCAGCTCGCGCCGAGCAGTTGCGAGCGCGGTCTTGGTGCGCTCACGGTCAACGCGGATCAAATCGGCGGCGACCTCGGCACGGGCAATATCCGCCGGTGAGGATGCGCCCGCTTCCACTCGCCGCTTAAGCAGCGGTGTTAACCGGTCCAGCGAGGCAATGATCGTGTCGAACGCCTGGACCCGTCGCTGGGCGCCCATAACATTGATAAAAGCGACGGCGGTCTCGGAAAGCACTTCAAGCCGCTCTGCCTGGCGCTGCCAACGCGCGCTGTCCACTTCTGCCGAAGCTGACGCGATGCGAGCGTCACGTTTGCCCGGAAACTCGACGACCTGGCTGATTTGCAGTGTTGTTTCGGCTGCATTCGTTCCCCGGTAAACGCCGCTGCCGAACACGTTCTCGACCTCGACGGAGATTTCCGGATTGGGAATAGCGCCGGCCTGTATCCGGCGGCCGGTCGCGATGCCGATTTCGCGCTCTGCCGCAGTCAGGCGCGGATTGGCGGCTAATGCCCGTTGCAGCGCCTGTGACAGGGTGAGGCCCCGTTGCGATTGTGCAAACGCTGGAAACGGATCGAGCAGCACATAAGCAATGCCAAACGCGCACAGAACGACGCGACAAGACGACATGAATTCCACCTGAACAAAATCACACGACTAGACCCGGCAGCTTGCTGGGTTTCGATTGATGAGTTCAGGTCAGAATTTGGGAGGGGGGGTGGCGAGCGCGGGATCGTGCGCCCGCACACGCTCTGTCGGCAGGAACGCAAGCTTGGTTGTGACCGATCCAGCAAAAGCCAATACGCCAATGGCCGGTAGCGCTACCCCGGAGCAACCATAACAATGATGGACGGCGGCGATGTTCTTGGAATTGTCCGATGCGTCGTCGGGGTTGTCGCTGACCTGCAACTCAAAAATTGCGGTCTTTGCTTCGTAGTGGTTGAGCGTATGAGTTATACCGACGAAAAAAAACGCGAACGCACAGAAAAGCGCCAGCACTCGACGCGCGGCCGATCGATAGCTCTTAGAAGCAGGGCGTCGGTGAGAGTGTGACATTATTACAAAAGCGATTGCCAAATAGACGTAACAGGGTCGCTGCGGCCACGCAAGCTTGGAAGCTTCAAGCCGGTGACAGCCGAACACCGAGTGCGATTCGCGTTTGTTTGCGTGCCAATCTCAAAAATCTGCTTGCGCGCCGCAATTCCGCAAATCGTTCTATACTTACGCGACCTTCACTATTTGCTTCGGCGAAGGCGCACGACAGGAGTGGCAGTCTTGCCCTCCAGTGCCGCAGCAATCCGGCCCGTGATGGCCTCGGAAGCGCGCCGCGGCGGAGGCGTCGTGTCAATGTGGCCAATGTGGCCGTAGAACAGCGTTGAGTTGTGTATATACATGCCCAACCCGCACCCAACGGCAGCCGGTAATCCAGCGTGGCGCGCTGCCATGAGGGGCTGCGTTCAACAAAGGCCGGACGAACCGCAAGCGCTGCAAAGCCATGAAGCGTGACGGCACGCCCTGCGGCATGTTGGCGATGACGCGATACGGGCTGGAGGTCTGCGGGGCGCACGGGGGCTTCGCAGCAGCGGCGCGCATAGGACTGCGGATGCCGTCGCGGAAGTATTTGGTCTACCGCAACATCCCGGTCCCGCCCTTGGCACCTCGAAATCGAAAGCGAAAATGGTCGCGACACCGCTCCCCCCAAAATGTTGAGACTTGATGGCGACGTCTGATCACGTCTCCTGACGCCGCCAACCGCCCTCTGGCACCGCCCAAAGCCGAGTGGGAATGGCGCAACTGCCCCCGACAAAATTTCCGACACGCGGCCGGAAAGTTCGTCTGGCCAGCCTACAGACGTTGCGTGACTATTTCGTCGGTGTGCGACGCGCGCCAATCATATCATGATCTGCGTCCCGACGCCGCCGCCCGGCGTGCCGTCGCGCTCCGTCGCCTTGCAGCACGTCCTGCCTTTCTTGAACGCAGCCTGCGCCATGGCGGCCCGCCATGATTGATTGCCGGCGGCTGTAGGTCGTGGGATCCTCATTACTTATTCGATCACCTCGTCGGCGCGGGCGAGTAGCGTTGGCGGCACGGTGAAGCCGAGCGCCTTGGCGGTCTTGAGATTAATGACAAGTTCGTACTTGGTCGGGGCCTGCACCGGCAGGTTGGCCGGCTTCTCCCCCTTGAGGATGCGGTCGATGTAGGTCGGCGGCGCGGCGGAACTGGTCGATGAAATTGGGGCTGTAAGCCATCAAGCCGCCGTGGGTGGCGAAATTGCGTTCGAAGTAAACCGCGGGCAGCTTGTGCCGGATCGCCAAATCGACGATCAGATCGCGATAAATTTGAGACCGCGCGCTGCCCGTCACAATCAGACCGCCATTCGCCATGCGTGCGAAAGCCTCCACCGCGCGTTCAATCTCTGCGGCGTTGCGCAAGTTGACCGGGCTCACATCAAATCCGAGCGATGGGGCCGCCGCCTGGATCGCGCCCCACTGGCCGAGCCCGGCCGATATGGCAGGATCGCGGACGATCGCCGCGCGCGTCACATGCGGCGCGACCTCCTTGAGCAATTCCAGCCATTTTGCGCCGATGCCGTATTCGAACGGTGTAAATCCAGTGGCATTGCCGCCCGGGCGCGCCATGCTCTCGACGTATCCGGCCCCGACCGGGTCGGGGACGAGTGCGAATACGACCGGCACGGAGCGGATTAATTCGAGCAACACTCCTGTTGCGTCGCTGCCGAGCGCCAGGATCACGTCCGGCGCGGACGTCGACAGTTGCGTCACGTATTTGCGAGTGTTCGATGCATCGCCGTCCGCCCATCGCACGTCGATCCGTGCGTTGCGGCCATCGGTCCAGCCCAATTCCTGTAGCGCTTGCAGGAATGCCCGGAGCCGCACCTGCGTTTCCGGGCTGGACGAGCCACTGAAGAGAACGTCAATGCGTCGCACCCGCTCCTGCGCGCGAGCGGCGAGCTGCCACGAAACGGAAGACGCCGCCGCGCCGCCGAGAGCCGCGATGAAGGCACGCCGCCTCATTCGATCACCTCGTCAGTAATGGCTAACAGCGACGGCGGCAGGGTGAGGTCGAGCAGCTTCGCAGTCGTTACATTGATGACCAGCTCGAACTTTGACGCCTGCATCACTGGCACGTCCGCGGGCTTAGCGCCTTTGAGAATGCGTCCCGCATAGACGCCCCCCTGACGATAGGGATCGAAAATGCTGGGTCCATAGCTCATTAACCCACCGATCTCCGGCGCTTCACGGAAACTGTACGTCGCGGGCAGCCGGTGAAACGCAGCCAGTTGAACCAATTGGACACGCCGGACATTCAAAAAGGCGGAGGCTCCAACGAACAGGGCATTAGGCCGCTCCTGCCCATTTGGCTGCGAGCGCCGCACGAGGGCCTCCCGAGGTCACAATCACAGCAGGCCGCAGGCGGACCAGTTCGGCTACCATCTCCTGTAGTTGGTCTGGTTTATTCTCTGCCCAACGGTATTCGATCTTTACATTCTCACTCTCGACAAATCCGACCTCTTTTAGGCCTTGGCGAAATGCAGCAAGACGGCTCGTCATTGCGTCCGACGATCTGCTGTCGAGAAACCCTACAACCGGCATCGCCGGTTGCTGCGCGCGTGCGCCAAGCGGTATGACCGCCGCGCCGCCGAGAGCCGCGATGAATTCGCGCCGTCTCATTCGATCACCGCATCGGCGCGGGAAAGCAGCGACGGCGGCACGGTCAGGCTGAGTGCCTTTGCAGTTTTGAGGTTGATCGCCAGTTCGAACTTGGTGGGCTGTTCGACGGGAATGTCGGCGGGTTTCACGCCCGTGAATATTTTGTGCACGAAGGTAGCCGCCTGCCGATATTGATCGGGCGCGCTTGGGCCGTAGGATACAAGCCCACCCGCCAGCACATCCTCGCGAAAGGCATATATCGTTGGTAGCCGGAATTCGACAGCCAGTGCCACAGTCTGCGCTCGGAAGTCTGTGCCCAGAGGATCGATCATCCGCATAGCTGCCTTAGCGCCACCTCGAATGGCTCCTTCGAATGCGCTCTTGAGGTCGGCTCCGCTGCGAACATGCATCACCGGCTCAAGCTGGACCGCAAGCTTGTCGGCGGCAAGTCTCGCGCTCGACATTTGAAGTGCAGCGTTCTCGTCGTTGGGGTTGATAATGACGGCAACTCGAGGTGCCGCGGGAACGATCTCCTTCAATATCTCTAATCGTTTGCCAGCAAGTTCAGCGCCGATATTGGTCACGCCAGTAATATTGCCGCCGGGCCGCGACAAATTTGCAATCAAACCCACCCCCTGCGGGTCGGCCACGCCCACCATGACGATCGGAACGGTCGAGGTTGCAGCTTTAGCGGCCAGACTTGCCGGCGTTGTTGAAACGAAAAGTGCATCCGGGTTCCATGCAAGCAGTTCACGTGCGAGCGCGGGCAAGCGCTCGAACCTGCCGTCCGCATAGCGGTGTTCGATGAGAAGGTTTTGTCCCTCGATATAACCCAGTTCACGCATGCCTCGCATAAAGACTGCGAGCAGGGGAATGCGTGAGGCGGCGGTTCCGCCCGAGAGTTGCCCCAGCCGATATACCTTCCCCGCTTGCTGTGCGCGCGCCACAAGCGGCCACGCTGCAGCCGCGCCACCGAGAGCCGCGATGAACGCGCGCCGCTTCATTCGATCACCTCGTCGGCGCTGGAGAGCAATTGTTGCGGTACGGCGAGGCCGAGTAGCCTGGCGGTTTCGGCATTGATGACAAGCTCGAACTTGCTCGCCTGCACGACCGGCAGGTC
>CAVTXS010000042.1:0-57593 GCA_963738705.1 uncultured Alphaproteobacteria bacterium | reverse complement strand
GCAGATTGAGCGCCACCGCCTTCATGTCATCCTTCTCGGACAGGATGACGACCGCGTGCGATCCGACGAAGCAGCCGTGTTTCTCGAGCGTGCCGAAGTCGAGCGGCTCGTCGGCCATCGTGGCCGGCAGGATGCCGCCCGAGGCGCCGCCCGGCAGATAACCCTTGAAGACTTCGCCGTCGGCCATGCCGCCACAACATTCCTCGACCAACTCACGCGCGGTGGCCGGCCAGGCCAGGCGCTGGCCGAGCACCACGCCTGGCCTTCCTCGACCTGCGGCCGGAGGCTCGAGCAGCTGCGGCCGCCCTTGCGCTCGTGGCGGCCCTGCGAGGTGGCCCACTCCGCGCCCTTCTCGACGATGTCGCGAATCCAGTACAGCGTCTCGACGTTCTGCTCGAGCGTCGGGCGTCCGAACAGGCCGACCTGCGCGACGTAGGGCGGGCGATGGCGCGGGAGCCCGCGCTTGCCTTCGATCGATTCGATCATCGCCGATTCTTCGCCGCAGATATAGGCGCCGGCGCCGGCGCAGATGCAGTTTCGTGTGCCCGGCCAACCCGGCCTGCTCGGCCTTCGCCATCTCGTCGGCCAGCATCAGCCGGACTTCCGGATATTCGTCGCGGACATAGACGTAGGTTTCGGCCGCCTCGACCACCCAGGCGGCGATCAGCATGCCTTCGATGAACCGGTGCGGGTCCTGCTCGAGGTAATAGCGGTCCTTGAACGTGCCGGGCTCGCCCTCGTCGGCATTGACCGCGAACAAGCGGGGGCCCGGCTCGGCGCGCACCAGCGACCATTTGCGGCCAGTGGGCAGCTCGCTGCCGCCCAAGCCACGCAGGCCCGCATCGCTCACGATCTTGATGAGCTCGTCGCGCGTGCGGGTGCCGTCGAGACACGCCTTCAGCAGGCTGTAGCCGCCGTCCTTGTGGTAGGCGGCGAAATCCTTGGGCGTGTGGTAGGCGTGCGCGTGCGCGCCCTGCGTCACGGCGGCCGCCATCTTGTCGGGCGTCGCGCCGAACACCTGCACATGGCCGACCGCACAGACGGGTGCGCGGTCGCACGCGCCCATGCACGGGGCATGCACGACGCGCACATTCGGGCCGAGCTTGCCCGGCAAGTCGGCGAGCAACTTTTCTGCACCCGCCATGGCGCACGAGAGCAAATCGCACACGCGCACCGTCACGGCCGGCGGCGGCGTCTCGCCTTCCTTCACCACGTCGAAATGGGCGTAGAAGGTCGCGACCTCGTAGACCTCCGTCTGGGACAGCTCCATCTCGTCGGCGAGCGCGGCGAGATGCCCGGCCCGAGAGATGGCCGTACGTGTCCTGGATGAGGTGCAGGTGCTCGATCAGGAGGTCGCGCTGGCGCGAGCGACCGCTAAGCAGCGCCTGCACCTCGGCGAGCGCGGTCGGGTCGAGCTGCCGCCCCCTGGGCGTGCGCCGAGGACGGCGACGTTGCGGGTCGGCGCCGTTGCCTGCGGACCGCGGCGGATTCTGCACGTTCATCGCCATCTCCTTCCCCCGTGAGATTTGAAACGCTTCCAATCCAGAGACAAGCCCCCGCGGCCCATCAGTCGATAGATAATCTCTATCGACTAGGTGGTCATTACACCCTATTATTTCTGCGTCAACGGCCGGCGGCAAAAGCCAAGTATCTGTCAATCAACAAGTTTCCCGAACATGCTCGACAAGCTCGAATTCATCCTGGCGCTGGCGCGGGAACGGCACTTCGGCCGCGCCGCCGAGGCCTGCGGCGTCACCCAGCCGACGCTCTCGGCGGGCGTCAAGCAGATCGAGCAGCAGATGGGCGTGCTGCTGGTCAACCGCGGCTCGCGCTTTCAGGGCTTCACCCCCGAGGGGCAGCGCGTGCTCGACTGGGCGCGCCGCATTGTCGGCGACACCCGCGCCATGCGCCAGGAGATCAATTCCCTGCGTCACGGTCTTCACGGGGCGCCTGCGCATCGCCGCGATCCCGACCACGCTGGCGATGGTGGCGGCGCTCACCACGCCCTATCGCGAGCGGCACCCGAACGTGCAGTTCACCATCTATTCGCGCACCTCGATCGAGATCCTGGATCTTCTGGAGAATCTCGAAATCGATGCCGGCATCACCTACGTCGAGAACGAGCCGCTCGGGCGCGTCAACACGGTCCCGCTCTACCATGAGCGCTACCGGCTGCTCACCTCGGCCGACGCGCCGCTCGGCAATCGCGACACGGTCACGTGGGCGGAAGTCGCCGCCGTTCCGCTGTGCCTGCTCACGCCCGACATGCAGAACCGCCGCATCATCGACCGGCTGTTGAAGAGCGCGGGCGGCGAGAGTTCAGGCCGACCTTGAAGTCGGATTCGATGATCCTGTTGTTCTCGCACGTGCGCACCGGCCGCTGGGCCAGCGTCATGCCGGCCAAGATCGCCGAAACGCTGGGCCTCACCGACACGATCCGCGCCATCCCGATCACCGAGCCGGAGGCGGTGCAGACCATCGGGCTGGTGGTGCCGGCGCGCGCGCCGATGATGCCGATCACGGCCGCGCTGGTGGACGAGGCGCGCCGCGTGGCGCCGCAGCTGGAGGAAGGAGAGCTGCTGGTCTCAACGCCCGCGAAACGCGGGCGCTAGACCTTTTTCTAACTCTCATGAGGGCAGTGTCTCAGTTTCAATATTCGCAGCCCTGCCAGCAACTCAGCGTTTCGTAGCCGAAACGCGGCCCACGCACCGCGGGGGCGCCCCCAGCTTACTCCCGAAGGCTTGCACGGACCAGAAGGACAAGAACTACAATTGCGCTCAGACCTGCGCTCGCATACACGATCCAGTTTCCAGTGACGCCATAGTGCGTCTTCAATATCACGCCTATGAAAGCGCCAAAGCCGGCAGGTAGGATGGCCAGAATGGCGAGGTAAATGACGAGGCCAACGATGCCGACGACGAGGCCCCCGACGCCGCCCATGTCGGCGGTTAGTTCCTTACAGAACCTCAAAAACAGTTTCGCGCGTTTCGCCAGCACGGCGGTCCCGCCCTTGTTGGTGGCGGCCAAGCAGTATATGCTTGCCGCCAAGCAGCGCAAGGACAGATTGCATGCCCAGAGGCCCCCGAGGTGAGAAGCGCCCCGCCGACGTGATCGGCAACGCCGTCCATGTCATGCGGATCGCCACTGGCGAGATCACGGACGACACTGGAGCAGCGGCAAGAACAAGGCCGCCCAAGCGCTAGGCCGCCTAGGCGGCAAGGCGCGAGCGGCCGGGCTCACAAGAAGCGGCGAAAAGAGATTGCCCAAAAGGCCGCTGAGAAGCGTTGGCGCAAGTAACCGCCCCCCTCGCGCCGTGGACGACCTTGCCGAGATGATTGATGCGACGTTGCCCAAGCCCGGCAAGCGCGGCCCCTACAAGAAAGAAAATTCAAACTGAGACACGACCCTCATGAGCAGTGGGGTGCACGTAGTATCGGAAAGGCATATTGTGAGAGGATCCCTCTCAGATGATTCGAAAGCTCAAGGCCCGAACGAGATATTCAGATAGAAGCTCAGCGGAGATTCGGCACATTGCCACATCTGGCTAATCCTCGTTTTCACTATGTGCAGTCCCGGGATCGTCATCTAAAACGACTAAGGAAGTTGCTGGGCCGCGCCGCAAGAATTGAAGCTCTCGAAGCGTTTTGGGTGCTTGATAGGGGGAGGATGGATGAAAATTTCCAAAAGCCAAACTCGTTTAATTTTCCTGACGAATTCCTGTTTGCGAAGATACACGAGGCAGGCGCTGTGCACGGATGGGAGCTAGAGACACTCTCTACGGAATTGCTGGCATGCAAGTTGGCAAGCGGACCACGCAAGTTAAATGCCAAGAGTTGGTCCTCTATTTCCGAAATGGTCAACAGTTTGAGGAGTGCGACCAACGCTGAAGCGGCACTAATTGATCCGGAAAAAATCCAACGCGTCCTATTCCGAACACTTCATCGGCAGCTCCCTTGGCAAATGCACAGTTGGAATGCGGCTGACGCTGTTCGCTGGTGGTCTCTCTCACAGCGATCTACTCCGAACGATCTTCCGTCAGAGAACGGGTATCGAACTAGGAGGCTCTCCGGATGGGAATGGCATGGAGTCAAATTCTTAATACCAATCCTTTTTGTTCTCAGCCAACAGCCGAACCAGAACTGCAAGTTTCCGATGCTGATATTGATGCGTTTATCAACGCCACGTGTATGTCACTCTCACAAGCGGAGTCGGCATGCCGTACAAGCATATCCATTAGTTCAGAAATTGAGTTTCGGCAAAGCCCCTTGCGTGCAAAACCAATAATTCGCGTCTCTGAAGGAACAAACAAACGATACATTCGTCCTATTGAACAGCTATTGATATGGCGCATCACTAGCGGACTCTACTACGACGTCATCGGCGATAGTCGCGCCGCCAACGAAATCGGATCTCAATACGAAAGATACACACGAGCGCTTCTCGACGCGGCGGTAAATGAGGTAAGCATCGATGGCGACATAGAATACGGCACCAAGCGAAATCCACAGCGATCTCCCGATGTGATTCTGCACAAGGATGGTGTCATACAAGCTATATTCGAATGCAAGGCAAAGAAACTTTCGTTAGTTGTCCAAAACTCCGTGGAGGATACCAAGGAGCGCGCAATCGCCGTCAACGAGATTGCGAAAGGGCTCGTCCAAATCTGCCAATTTGAGGAGGCGATAAATGCGGGCGCCATTTCAAGGTTTCGATTAGGTGACAACCTAGTGCCATTAGTGGTGGCGCTGGACGATTGGGTATTCACAGGCCCTGACATAAAGCAAGATATCTACAGTAGAGCTCATGAGATCGCAGTCTCAGAGGGCCTAAATACCAAGCGGATTGACCAACGTTTTGTCGGGATATGTACCGCGACTGAATTGGATCAACTCGTCTCGAATTACACCTTCGATGTGATCAAACGCATAACAGCCAAAAGCTTCGAAGAAAAGTATCGCGACTATGCACTTGTGAGCGTGGCAAACGAATGCTTTCGAGATGAGAAGCAAAAGGCAAACTATCCGCTAAAATGTTCATTGGACGAGATAATCGGTTTGTAGCGAATAGGGGTGAGATGGCCGGAGCTTCTGCTCACGCCTCTCCGAGCCGGCGTCACGCGCTGCTCACCTCGGCCGACGCGCCGCTCGGCAACCGCGACACGGTCACGTGGGCGGAAGTCGCCGCCGTTCCGCTGTGCCTGCTCACGCCCGACATGCAGAACCGCCGCATCATCGACCGGCTGCTGAAGAGCGCAGGCGGCGAGTTGCGCACCCCGACGCTCGAAGTTGGATTCGATGATCCTGTTGTTCTCGCATGTGCGCACCGGCCGCTGGGCCAGCGTCATGCCGGCCAAGATCGCCGAGACGCTGGGCCTCACCGACCTCGATCCGCGCCATCCCGATCACCGAGCCGGAGGCGGTGCAGACCATCGGGCTGGTGGTGCCGGCGCGCGCGCCGATGATGCCGATCACGGCCGCGCTGGTGGACGAGGCGCGCCGCGTGGCGCCGCAGCTCGAGGAAGACGAGCCGGTGCGGGCAGCCGGCAGGAGGCGTGGCTGAGCGGCTTTAAGGCAAGGCTAGCGATAGCCGGCCAGGCGCGGAATGCCGTTGGCCAGATCGGGAATGAAGATCACCGCCAGCGTGACCACGAGAATGCACGCCGCATAGGGCAGGATCTCCACCGTCGCCTTGGCGATGGTGCAGCCGGCGATCGGGCACACGATCACCAGCGCGAGCGCGACCGGCGGCGACAGGATGGCGAACTGGGTCGCCATCACCATGACCAGCGCGAGGTGATGCGGCTCGACCCCGAACAGCGGCGCCATCGGGGCGACGATCGGCACCACCATGATCATGGTGGGAACGCCCTCGAGCACGGTGCCGAGGACGATGAAGACGCACATCACCGTGACCAGGAAGCCCTGCGGCGAGCCGATCATCGGCTGCAGCCAGGGAGCGATGTGCTGGGGAACCTGATTGATGATCAGGAGCCAGGAGAACAGCTGCGACGCCGCCAGCATGATGAAGATGATGCCGGTCAGCTTGGCGCTGGCGAGCAGCGCGTCCGCGATGCCGCGCCAGGTGTAGCCGTTGCCGCTGATCGACCCGAACACGAGCGCATAGGCGACCGCCACCGCCCCCGCCTCGGTGGGCGTGAAGAACCCGGTGATGATGCCGCCGATGATGATGACCGGCATGCCGAGCGCGAGCAGCGCGCGGCGGAATTTCACCGCCACGTCGGCGAGCGACCACGGACTTTGCGCTCTTCGGCAATCCCCGGCGCTTGGCCACCAGCGCGACCATCGCCATCTGCGTGAGGCCGATCAGGATTCCCGGCACCACGCCGGACAGGAACAGCCGGCCGACCGAGAGCTTGCCGCCGTAGAGATAGGCGATGATCAGCATGGCGACGCTCGGCGGGATGATGGCGCCCATCACGCAGGACGCCGCCGTGATCGCCGCCGCGAACGGGCGCGGATAGCCCTCCTTCACCATGGCCGGAATGAGCGTATTGCCCACGGCCGCCGCGTCGGCGAGCGAGACGCCGGAGACGCCGCCGAACACCATGCTCGACACGATCGTCACATGCGCGAGGCTCGCCCGCACCGGGCCGACCAGCGCCTTGGCGAAATCGATCAGGCGGTCGAGCATGCCGCAGCGGCCCATGAGGTCGCCGGCCATGATGAAGAACGGGATCGCCAGCAGCGGGAACGAATCCATCGCGCCGAACATGATGGTCGGCACGACATTGAGGTTGGCCTGTCCCGACACCACGATGTAGGCGACGGCGGCGAAGCCGAGCGCAAAGGCGATCGGGACGGCGATCGCAATCCCGGCGAAGAACAGCAGCAAGGCCCAGGTCATCGGCCGCCCGCTCAGCCCGGCTGCCTGAACCGCAGGACCATCGCCCGCACCGTGAGGGCGAACATCAGCGTCGCGCAGACCGGCAGGGCGGCGTAGAACCACAGCATCGAGACGCCGAGCGTGATCGTGCTCTGCTCCTGCACCGACACGATGCAGCGCGACCGACGATCCGGCCACCGCGCCGAGAAAGCACAGCACGACCAGGTCGGCAACGACGTAGAGGGCGCGCGCCGCGCGCGGGGGCAGCGCGTCGGGCAGGATGGTGGTGCGCAGGTGGCCGTTCTCGTAGACCAGCACGGTCGCCGCCAGCATGGCCGTCCAGATCATGAGGTAGCGGCTGAGCTCGTCGGTGACGATCAGCGACGTGCCGGCAAGCCCGCGCAGCGCGACCTCCGCGATGACGAGCACCATGATCGTCCCCATGAGCACGATCACGAGAAGCTCGATCGCGCGGATCAGGATCGCCACGACACCTCTCGGCCTGTCATCACCCGCGAAAGCGGGTGATCCAGTAGTCTCGGTGCTGGGCGAGGGCAGAATTTCGTGTCACTGCGGACGACTGGATGCCCTCGCCTCCTACGGGTCGCATCGCCCGCTTTCGCGGGCCATGACAGCGATAGGGTTAGCGCTGCGCCGCGGATCACTTCGACGCTTTCACGATTTCGTCGATGATGGCGCGTCCGTCCGCGCCGATGTCGCCGTAGGCCTTCTCGTAGACGCTCTGCGCCGACGGTGCGGAAATGCGCCATGGTGTCGGCGGGGACCTCGTTGACCGTCATCACCTTCGCGAGCTCGCCCATGATGTTGGTGTTGTATTCGGCGGACGCCTTGCGCTGGAACGCGGTCGCCTCGCGGCCGGCCGTCGCAATTGCCTCCTGCACGTCCTTGGGCAGCTTTGCGAAGGTCGTCGCGCTCATCAGCAGGAGGTTGGGCTCGTTCACGTGGCTCGTCAGCGAATAGTATTTCTGGAACTCGAACACGCGGTAGGGATAGACGACCGACGGCGGATTCTCCTGCCCGTCGATGACGCCCTGCTGCAGCGCCGGCATGACCTCCGCCCAGTCCATCGGCGTGGGGATGGCCCCGAGCGCGCGGAAATACGCGACGTGCACGGCGGAGGGGAGCGTGCGCAGCTTGAGGCCCTTGATGTCGTCGGGCTTCATGATCGGCCGCTTGTTGTTCGAGACGTGCCGGAAGCCGGTCTCCCACCAGCCGAGCACGGTCAGCCCCTGACGCGCGACCAGGGTATTGAGCCGTGCGCCGACCTCGCCGTCGAAGATTCGCAGCATCGTGTCGCGGTCCTTCCACAGCGAGGGCAGCGAGGCCACGACCAGGATGGGCGCGAAGCGGCTGATATGGGTCGAGCCCGACACCGTGAAATCCAGGCTGCCGACCTTGGTCATCTCGATCATTTCGCGGTTCGAGCCGAGCGAGTTGCTGCGGAACACCGTGATCTCGACGCGGCCATTGGTGAGGCGCGCAACGCCCTCCTTGAAGTGGTGGGCGGCGCGGTCGATCACGTCGCCTTCGGGCGCGTAGCTGCCGAACCGCAGCTTGAATTCCGGATTGGCATTCGCCGTCCCATGCCTGCGAGAGCCCCGCGAGCAGGAGCGCAAGGGCCAATGAGCAGGCCGCTGACCTGGCATGCATGTCTTCCTCCCTGACGTCGGCAGAATTGATTTTCGCTTATGTCTCGACGCGAACGCTATCATCTCTCCGCACGGCTTGTCCTGCACGCGGTGATTGACACGGGCGCGCACACGAAGAACCCGCTATAGAACGGGTGCACGGCGTCGGACGGCAGGCCGGCTTCGAGCATGGTCGGCATGCTCACGGCATCATCCGCGCGCCGCTTGTGCGGCGCTGACCGCGAGCGCCACCAGCTTGCCGTCTCGCAGGAGCGGCAGCGTCGTGGTGGACAGCTGCACGCTGAAGTCGGCGCGCCCGGCGACCACTTCGGTCACCGCCTCCGCGGCGCCTCTGAACGGGATGTGCTGCGCCTCGAAGCCGCCGCTTGCGCGCACGCTCGGCGCCGAAATGCGAGGCCGAGCCGATCCCGGCGGTCGTGTAGTTGAGCGAGCCGGGCTTCGCCTTGCCGGCAGCGATCAGGTCGCCCAGGGTCTTGTACCCTTGGCGGCGAGGTCACGACGACGAGCGGCTGCTGCCCGAACGCATACCGGCGTTAAGTCGCCGAACGTATCGTAGGAGCTTGGCATAGAGCGCGTGCCGGTACCGAGCGCCCCGTAATCCCGGATCGTCCGCCGTGGGGCACCACCGCCGAAGATGACCGCCCGTCATCACGGACTGGCGATCTGGGTGTTTGGCAAGGATGTTGAGCCACGAGTACCGATCTTGTCTGATATTGAAAGCCTGGTGGCTACTGGTTCGCCCGGTCAAGCCGGGCGATGACAACGGATGGGTTTGCCATGCAGCGCAGCGAAGATCGCATCCTGACCACCCACACCGGCAGCCTGCCGCGGCCGGCCGCGCTGACGCAGCTCTATGTCCGGCGCCTGCGCGGCGAGCCGGTCGACGCGCAGGCGATCGAGGCGGGCGGGCGCGCGGCCGTGCGTGCGGTGGTGGCGAAACAGATCGAAGCCGGCATCGACGTCATCAACGACGGCGAGCAGACGCGCGAATCGTTCGTGCTCTATCTGCGACATCGCCTCACCGGGCTGGGCGGAACGAGCATCCGGCCGCTGTCGGCGGATATCGATGCCTATCCCGCGTTCAAACGCGACCTTGCGGCGCGAGCCGGCGCGCAGGAGGCGGTGTCCAACCGCGACCGCCTGCCGAAGGCGGTCGGCGCGGTCACCTATGCCGATCCGTCGATCGTGCAGCGCGACTGCGCCGAGTTCCGCGCCGCCATCGATCCGCTCGCCGGCCGCTTCGTCGAGCCGTTCCTCACCGCACCCTCGCCCGGCATTCTGGCGACCATCGTCCAGAACGAGCACTACGATACGTTCGACAACTATCTCGCCGCGCTCGGCGCCGCCCTGAAGGTGGAATACGACGCCATCGTGCGGGGCGGCTTCCTGCTCCAGCTCGACTGTCCCGACCTCGCGCTGGAGCGTCACACCTGGTTTCGCGACCGGCCGCTCGGCGACTTTCTCGACTTCGTCGAGCGCGTGGTCGCGACCATCAACAGGGCGATCGCGGACATCCCGCGCGAGCAGGTGCGCCTGCACGTGTGCTGGGGCAATTACGAGGCCCCGCACGACCGCGACGTGCCGTTGCGGGAGATCCTTCCGATCATCCTGAAGGCTGCGGTCGGCGGGTTCGTCCTGCCGTTCGCCAATCCGCGCCACGCCCATGAATATCGCGTGCTCGAGACGATGCCGCCGGCCGACGACCAGATCATCGTTGCCGGCGTGATCGATACGCTCACCAATTTCGTCGAGCATCCCGAGGTCGTGGCCGACCGCATCGAGCGCGTTGCGGGCGCGATCGGCGATCCGCGCCGGGTGCTGGCCGGGACCGACTGCGGCTTCGATACCTCGGCCGGAATGGGCCGGGTGTCGGAAGACGTGGTGTGGGCGAAGCTCGCCGCGATGACGGAGGGCGCCCGCATCGCCTCGCGGCGGTTGTTCGGGGCGTGATCTCGGTGAGCCCGGAACGCACATGATCATCGATATATGCCGAAAGACCGTAGGTTGGGTCGAGTTCTTCACGAGACCCAACAATGGCGACCTCGGACGCGTTGGGTCTCGCAAGGGCTCGACCCAACCTACGGCTACTGATGAGGCCTCGCGCACATGATCATCGATATTTTCAATCACTTCATGCCGAAGGCCTATCTTGCCCGCCTGGCCGATCTCGTGCCCGGATCATGTCGCGGTGACGGCTTTTCCGCGATTGCGCACGCTGGTCGATGTCGACGCGCGGCTTCGCCTGCTCGATCAGTTCGATGACCTGCGCCAGGTGATCTGCCTCGCCAATCCGCCGCTCGAGCTGATCGCCCCGCCCGACCAGACGCCCGACCTCGCGCGCCTCGCGAATGATGGGCTGGCCGAGGTGTGCCGCGGTCACCCGGATCGTTTCCCGGCCTTCATCGCGTCGCTGCCCATGAACAACGTCGAGGCGTCGCTCGGCGAAATCGATCGGGCGATCGGTCAGCTCGGCGCCCGCGGCATCCAGGTCTTCACCAACGTGGCGGGCAAGCCGCTGAGCGCGCCCGAGTTCCGTCCCGATTTTTCGCCGGATGGTCGCAGCACGACCTGCCGGTCTGGGTGCATCCCATGCGCGGTCCGCAGTTTGCCGACTATGCGAGCGAGACAAGCCTCGGAAAACGAGATCTGGTTCAGCTTCGGATGGCCGTACGAAACGACGGCCTGCATGACGCGCCTGATCTTCTCCGGCATTTTCGACGAGTTGCCCGACGCTGAAGATCATCACCCATCACATGGGCGGCATGATCCCCTATTTTGCCGGCAAGATTAAGCTCGGCTTTCGCCAGATTTTCTTCGGCACGCCGGAGGTGAACCCGCTCGCCGAGGAGTGCGGCCTGAAGAAGCCGCCGATCGAGTATTTCAAGATGCTCTATGCCGATACCGCGCTCGGCGAGGAGGCGCCGACGCGTTGCGGGCATGCCTTCTTCGGGACCGCGTCGTGCCTGTTTGCCACCGACGCGCCGTTCGATGCCGAGCAGGGACGCGGACTGATCGCCAATACGATCCGTGCGGTCGAGGCGCTCGACATCTCCGCCGCCGAACGCGAGCGCATTCTTGCCGGCAACGCCCGCGCACTGCTCAGGCTGTAGAAGGATCAACGAATGAAAACGCAGAACCTCAGGGTGAAGCTGCGCGACGGCGAGATGGGCGCCTACATGGCGTTTCCCGATCGCACGCCGGCCGGCGCGATCATCGCCATCATGGAGATCTGGGGCGTCAACGACACCATGCGCCGCCACGCGCACGAGTTTGCCGAAGCGGGATTCGTCTGCCTCGTGCCCGACCTGTTCTGGCGCCAGGAGCCGGGCGTGGAGCTGAGCGACCACAATCCCGACGCACGTGCAGAAGGCGTTCGACCTCTATTACGATTTCGACTACGACCTCGCGGTGCGCGACATGGAGGATACGCGGCAGTTTCTTGCTCGGGCTGAAGGAGTGCAACGGCAAGGTCGGCGCGGTCGGCTACTGTCTCGGCGGCAAGCTGTGCTATCTGATGTGCTGCCGCACCGATATCGACTGCGCAGTCGCCTATTACGGGACCTACATCGAGCATCACATCCGCGAGGCGAAGAACCTGCATCGGCCGTTCGTGCTGCACATGGCGATGCGGGACCGCTGGGTGCAGGCGGAGGTCAACGACCTGCTGGAGCGGCGGCTCTCACCCAATCCGCTGGTCACCATTCACAAATATCCCGATGCGCGACCACGCCTTCGCACGCCACGGCGGCAAGACCTACAGCAAGCCCGAGGCGGATCGGGCGCTGGCGCTGACCGTCGATTTCTTCAAGCAGCATCTGGCGCGGTAATCGGAAGGAGTCAACGATGGCATCGCCAGGCCAGCAATCGGCAGCCGCGCCGCGCGCCAAGGGCCCGACCGGTCTGGCTGGACATGGACCAGCAAGCAGCTCGACGACGCCTACGACCAGGAAAAATACGCGCCCAACCGGGCGCAGATCGTCGCGCGCCGGATCGCGAACAGCGAGCGCACGCGAGCGATCATCGGCGCCCCGCAACGCGTCGCCTACGGTCCGAGCGAGATCGAGACGCTCGACATCTTCCGCACCGCGCGGCCGAACGCGCCGGTCAACATCTTCATCCATGGCGGCGCCTGGCGTCGCAACCGGGCGGCCGACTATGCGGTGCAGGCCGAGCTGCTGGTCCGCGCCGGCGCCCACAGCGTCATTCTCGATTTCATCAACGTGGACGAAGCGGGCGGCAGCCTGTTTCCGATGGCCGAGCAGGTGCGTCGCGCCATCGCCTGGGTCTATCGCAACGCCGCCAGCTTCGGCGGCGACCCCGATCGCCTCTATCTCAGCGGCCATTCCTCGGGCTCGCATCTCGGCGCGCTGCGCGCTGACGACCGATTGGAGCAAGGAGGACCTGCCCGCCGACATCATCAAGGGCGCGCGTGCTGCTGAGCGGCATGTACGACCTCGAGCCGGTGCGGCGGTCGAAGCGCTCGCTCTACGTCGCGTTCACCGACGAAATGGTCGAGAGCTCTGAGCGCGCAGCGCCATCTCGACACGCTCGACACGCCGCTCGTCCTCGCCTACGGCACCGGCGAGACGCCCGAGTTCCAGCGCCAGACGCGCGACTTCTTCGCGGCGCTGCAGGCGGCAGGCAAGCCGGCGCAGCTCCTCGTCGGCGAGGGCTACAACCATTTCGAGCTGCTGGAGACGCTGGCGAGCCCCTATGGGCTGGCCGGCCGCGCGCAACTGCGGCAGATGGGACTCGTGCAGGCCGGCTTTTGCCCCAGCGCTTAGTCCGCGCTCACGCCGCTCGCCTTGATCGGCACCGCCCATTTCTCGATCTCGCTCTTGACGAACCGGCCGAGATAGTCCGGGCTGCGGCGCTCCGGAGCCGGCACGGAGAGCCCGACGCTGTTCAGCCGTTCGCGCGCGGCCGGCGTTTCCAACACCTCGATCATGGCTTCGTTGAGCTTCTTGACGATCGACGCCGGGGCGCCCGGCGGCAGGAACAAGGCATTCCACGTGAAAGCTTCGAAATCGGTGAGGCTCTGCTCGTGCGCGGTGGCAAGATCGGGCAGCACCGGCGAGCGTTCGCGCGCCAGCATCGCGATCGCCTTGACCGTCTTGCCTTCGATCGCGGGAACCGCGGTCGACGCGATGTTGCAGATGTAGTCGATCCGGCCGGCAGTGAGCTCGGACAACGCCGGGCCTCCGCCCCGATAGGGAATGTGAAGGATGTTCACGCCGATCGCCTGATTGAACAGGACTCCGCCGATATGCGTGGTCGTGCCGACTCCGGCCGATCCCCACTGCATCTTGTCCTGGTTCGCCTTCGCATAGGCGATGAACTCCTGCAGGTTATTCACCGGCAGATCCTTGCGCGTGATCAGGACGAGCGGCGCTTCGGCGACCAGGATGACGGGCGTGAAATCGCTCGCGGCGTTGTAGAGCGGCTTCTTGTAGAGCGACTGGTTGATGGCGTGGGTGCCGGAGCTGCCGAGCACCATGACGTAGCCGTCGGGCGCAGCCTGCGCGACGCGCAGCGAGCCGGTCATGCCGCCGGCCCCGCCGACGTTTTCGACGATCACCTGCTGGCCCAGAACTTCGCCGAGACGTCGCTGCACGATGCGGGCGATCGTGTCGATCGGGCCGCCGGCCGCGAACGGCACCACCATCGTCACCGGCCGCGTCGGCCAGTCCTGCGCGTTCGCGCCCGCGGTGACCGCGAGGGTGCCGACCACCAGCGCCGCGCCCAGGGTTGCCAGCGTGCGAATGTCAGTCTCCCCGCGTTGCTGCCGATCCGCGAAGGCAGGTTCGTGATTGCCAGGCGCGACGTCCAAGTGTCCGCGCGGTTTACGCGAGTTCACCGGAGCGCGCAAGAATTGCGCCCTGCGTTGGGGTCAGCGCGTAGGTTGGGTCGAGTTCTTCACGAGACCCAACAATCGCGACCTCGGACGTGTTGGGTCTCGCAAGCGCTCGACCCAACCTACGGCTATTGGACAGCCCGAGTGTGACCAATATCACGTTTGTCGGCACAGCGCGGGCGCACTGTCACCCAGGGAACAGCGCCGGATGTCTCCTGATGGGAAACCGGTGCACGCGCCGCCGGGGCGGGCGGCCGCAGCCAAGGGGCAGGGCCAATGCCGACGATCAAGGGAACGAAGTCCGGGGACGCCATCACCGGCACCGCGGCGGACGATGACTATCTCGGCCTCGACGGGAACGACGTGTTGTTCCACAGCCGCGGCGACGACCGCTTCGACGGCGGGACCGGGACCGACACCGTCGACTACCGCGACGCGGCCGGCGGGGTCGGCGTCAGTCTCCGGCGCGGCAAGGGCGACGACGGCGAGGGCGAGACCGATACCTATATCGATGTCGAGAACGTCGCCGGCTCGCGCCATGACGACCGGATCGAGGGCAACGATGTCGCCAACCTGCTGAGCGGCCTCGATGGCGACGACGATCTGGCGGGCCTCGGCGGCAACGACACGCTCGACGGCGGCTCCGGTGAGGACACGCTGACCGGCGGGCCAGGCCGTGACCTGCTCAGGGGCGGCGACGGCAACGACACGCTCGTCGGCGGGGAGTACAACGACGTCGCGGTCGGCGGCAATGGCGACGACATCTTCGTGGCGGCGGCGACCGGCGAGGGCCGCGACGACTATTTCGGCGACGCCGGCTCCGACACCCTCGATCTTTCGCAGATCGCGGCGTCCGCGGTTGTGCGCCTCGCCACCCACCAGGCGACCGCGGCCAACGCCATCTATGACCTCTACTCGATCGAGAACGTGATCGGCGGGGACGCCGCCGACCACATCGTCGGCGATGCTGTCGCGAACGTGCTCGCCGGCCGGGGCGGCAACGACCGGATCGACGGCGGCGGTGATCGTGACACCATCGTGGGCGGCTCCGGCGAGGACGTGATCGTCGGTGGGACCGGCGACGACGCGCTCGACGGCGGCGAGGGATCGGACACCTACGAGTATCGGATCGGCGATGGCTTCGACATCTTCCACGACAGCGGCTTGACCGGCCGGGACGTCGTTACGGTCCTCGACGCGCGCCTCGAGCTGAACAGCTTCGGACCGGCGAGCGGGATCGAGGAGATCGGCGGGGACAGCTCGGGTTGGATGATCGTCGGCTCCCAGGCGGACGACGCGCTCGATTTCTCCGCCACGCGGTTCACCAACCTCTCATACATCGACGCCGCCGAGGGCAACGACGCCGTGACCGGCTCGGTGGAAAGCGAAGAGATCGATGGCGGGTGCGGCGACGACACGCTCGCGGCCGGTGCCGGCGACGACATCCTGGTCGGCGGGCTCGGCCACGACGTGCTGGACGGCGGCACCGGTGCCGACCGCTTCGCCTTCGCGCCCGGGTTCGGCGCCGACACGATCGTCGGCTTCGCCGCCGGCGTCACGGCAAGCCAGGACTATCTGGACCTGACCGCGTTCCATATCGCGCCGGCCCAATTCGACGATCGGGTCGACATCGCGCGCGGCCCGGACGGCACCGTGGTGACCATCGATCACGATCCGCACCAGACCATTCTGCTGCGCGGCATCGACGCCTCGGCCATCACGATGAGCGACTTCATCCTGTAGGTTGGGTCGAGTTCTTCACGAGACCCAACAATCGCGACTCGGACGTGTTGGGTCTCGCAAGCGCTCGACCCAACCTACGGCTTGCTCTCATTCTGGGGAGGAGTAGGTTGGGTCGAGTTCTTCACGAGACCCAACAATCGCGACCTCGCAGCCGTTGGGTCTCGCAAGCGCTCGACCCAACCTACGGCTGGCCAGGATGAATCACGCCGGAGATGCGAGCGGCTTGCCCTTCTCCACCACGTACGTGATCAGGACCTTCGTCTTCGCGGTGCCGGCCTTGCCGCCCGCATGGGGCGTTGCGGGCGGGATCTGGAACGCATCGCCCGCCTTCAGCATGCGGGTCGGCTGGCCTTCGATCGGGAGCTCGAAGCCGCCTTCGATCACATAGGCGGACTCGATTCCCGGATGCGTGTGGCGCCCGACCGCCACGCCCGCCTCGATCTCCGCCTCCATGAGCAGCGTCTCGTATCCGGCCGCCGGACCGTCGGTCTTCGACAGGAGCTTTCGTGTGACGCCACCCGCGGCCGCCGGCGCGCCCTGCGCCGATGCCTCGGTGGCGATAAAACCCGTGACCGCGCACAGCGCGCAGGACGCAAAGCCCGCAAAGCCTCGTCGTGTCAGCATGGCATCCTCCCTGCCGTTCCGAGCGCTCTGGCCCGGACTTCGGTGGTCGAACAGTAGGCCTGCGACGAGGGGTTGCCAAGGTGAAGACCCGGCAGATCAGCCCGGCTCCAGTCCCTTTGCCTTGATGACCGGCACGGCCGCGGGCGCGGTCAGGAACTTCACCAGCGCCTTGGCGGCTTCGGTGTGCGTCGCGCCGGTGTGCAGAGCGCCGGCGAACACCGTCGTGTGCTGAATGTCCGTCGGCAGCGGGCCGAGATACGCGATCCCCGCGACCGGCAGCAGCTCGCTGATCTGCTGGAAGCCGATCTCCGCTTCGCCGCTCGCCACCATGGTGCCGACCGGGACGCCCGGCGTCACCACCTTGACCTTCTGCTTGATCTCGTCGGCGACGCCTAAGCGCTCGAACAGTTTCCCAAGGTAGACGCCGCTCGGTCCGGTGGAATAGCCGATCGATTTGGCAGCCAGCAGGGCCTTCTTCACGGCTTCGCTCGAGCTCACATCGGGCTTCGTGGCGCCCTGGCGCACCGCGATGCCGATGCCGGATTTCACCAGGTCGACCCGGCTGCCGGAGACGAGCTTGCCGTCCTTGGTCAGCCGGTCGATCCCCTCGGCCGACATGATCACGAGATCGAACGTCTCGCCGGCCGCCATGCGTCTCATGATGTCGACCGTCGGCGCCCAGGTGGTGGCGACCTTGTGCTCGGTCGCCTTCTCGAACCTCGGTACCAGTTCGAGATACGCCTCCTTGATGGCGTTGGAGCTGAGCACACGGATTTCGGCGGCGTTTGCCATGGTGGAGAAAAGTACCACACTCGCGGCGGCCGTGATGAGGCACGACTTCATGATTCTCCTCCCTATCGTATTTATTTCCGCAGCAAAATTGAAAATCGGGGTCCAGTTGATTTCTTGCGCCTGATTCACTGTCCGTTTCTGACCGGTCACGAACCTCGTCAAACAATAGCACGCGGTGACGGGTTCCGTGGAACACGATGAGATCCATGGCGGGAGCGGCGGCGACGCACTGGCGGGCGGCGCCGGCGACAACATCCTGGTCGGCGGATTGGGCGACAACGTGCTGGACGGTGGACCGCGTTCCAATCGCGCCGGCCGAGTTCCACGACCGGGGCCGACATTGCGCGCGGCGAGGGCGGCACAGTGGTGACCATCGACGGCGATCCGGAACAGACCATTCTCCTGCAGGGAGTGTACACGTCTCGGCCGTCATGATGAGCGACTCATTTTTGGGTGAGCAGTAAAACCGGTCTCAAGGCTGGTTTCTCGTATCTGGTTCACTGTCAGTCTGACCGGCGACGAACTTCAGTACAACAATTTGGGATAAGGGCGCGCCTCCGAACCGGAATTCGCAATTTGAATACTATTTCTCTTTGAAGATGACCCTACCTTTGGTAACATAAGACGCGAGGTGCCCGTACAAGCTGGGGAGGCACGTCATGCTCGACCGAAGGGTCGTGTTTGCAGTTGCGATCATTTTTCTTTGGCTAACAGCCCTGCCACCGCCGATATATGGCGCGGATGAGTTCCGCACAATCGAGGATAGTGGCACCGGCATAACGATCGACTTGCCGCTCAACATCCTGACGGAGGAAAAGAAAACTAAGTGGGGTCGACATTGGTCATCTCGCGACAGAAGCATCACTCTCGACACTCTAGCGTTTCCATCCGGAGACTCGCTTGCGGCGGTACACGACCGCCTTAGCAAGGTAAAAGGCCGAACCGTTGTTCGCTCGAAGTTTACGATTACGTCCTTCATCCTCGAAGGACGCTACACTGATAGGCGCCACTTCCATGTTATTGCCCAACAGGAAGGCGGCAGAGTGAGAGGTCTTTCCGTAGTCATCAGCGAGACACGGAAGGAAGAGTATGCCCAACTTCTTGATCGCGTTATTCAGAGCTTTGAGCCCTTCCCGTCCAGAGCATCGAATCGACATCCTGCAGCCACGTCCGACAGCGCGATCCCCACAGGTGAGCCTCCGATAACTGTGGTACCGAATATCGGTGATCTCACAGATACTGACGACGTAATCATCTCTCCAAATGGCCAGCTTGCGGCCACCATGGACTACGGCAACATCAAACTCTGGGATATTGGTTCAGGACGGCCTCTGCGAATACTGCGGGATTCAGCAGTCTTTATGGCTGCTGTATTCTTTCCAGACGGGACATCGATCGCATCGGCTCACAAGGATGGAAGCATCAAAATCTGGGATGTTGCGACCGGCGAAAGCAATATTGTGTTCCAAGCGTCGGAAGAGTTTGTCCGTTCTTTGTGGATCGACGACAAGGGCGAATTTCTGGTTTCTGGAGATCAGGCTGGTGTGGTGACCGTTTGGAATATCGGACAGCGCAAACGAGCCCATCGCTTCACGCTGACGGAATCATCTCATGGCTATTCTTACATCGTTGCCGCCCGGCTATCTACGGATCGGACCCAATTGATTGCTCTGAGCGAGCACCTCGTGGGAATATTCGATTTGCGTACGAGGAAGACAGTCCAATCGCTAGAACTTAAGGAGAATTTGCGTTTTTCGAGCGACAGCGTCGTTGCTGATGATGAGTTCATTGTCCGGCATTCAGCGTCCAACTGTCAGATTGACGAGCTCATGTTCTTGAGCCTCAAAGACAGTACCAATTTCATAAGTGTCGACCAGCCAACTACGTGCAATCAGCCAGATGAACCAGAACGACCGGCAAAATTGCTGTCGCTGCGAGGATTTTCTTTTGGAGAGCCGAGAATATTTCCAATTCCAACTGACAAGAGAATAATTATTGCACGAAATGGGATGCCGGACCTTCGGGTATGGGACTTGCAAAGCCGCCATATCGAGCGAACGATCAAATGGCGAGATGAGGGTAGCGCTGACGCAATCGCACTCTTCCCGGGTTCCAAGTGGGTAGCTACCTCTCAGGGCAACAGCGTGCGCATCCGGGATCTCGAAACTGGTGTACTCATACGAGAGCTAACAAGTCATAGATATCGTGCCGAGAACGCTGTCGCATCCACTGACGGGCGGCAAGTCTTCGTTTCCTACAAATCATCGGGTGCCGAAGCAACTCAGAAAGAAATAACACTGTGGCGAGTTGATGAGGTAAGACCCAAAACCGTACGCCTATTTGCTAGTGGCGATACTACTATTCTTGACTTTAAGAATGATGGCACGATTGCCGTAGGCGGCAACGATAAAGGTGAAATCATTCTCTTCTCGATCGAGACAGGTCGAGAACATCGACGACATTCCTTGCGGGGCATAAAAAACGTATCGGCCGCTAGCCTTTCGCCAAATGGAAAAATGATAATGGTGTTGGGCGATGATGCATCGAATAAGGATGAAGAGGATGAAAAGACAGTTGCGGTTTTAGTCGATGCAAAAGACGGAAATGTGAAGTTATCCTTGAAAGGAGGCGGCGATGACACAGTTACATCAGTAGCCTTTTCACCAGTCGGTCATAGAGTCGCCGTCGGTCGCAGAAATGGAACAGCTGAAATTTGGAGTACGGAACCAGTTCGGCGGATGAGACGGCTGCCGGCCAAAGCAAAGGAGGAAGGCAGCTATGTGCAGTCACTCTCCTTCACGAGTGATGGTCGGTTTTTGATTGGAAGCAGTTTGTTTAATGAAGAAGTTTACATGTGGAACTGGTCGACAGGGCGGCTCATCCGCACGTTCGAAATGGAAGAGGGCCGCGCGGGTTACCGCCACGCCTCAACTGTAGCTATGTCGCGCGACGGCAAGTTGGTGGTCGCCGGACTAGAGCAGCGCAGGGTTTCGACCGGAGATGTTGGGAGCGAAAGCGGCGGGATCATGATTTGGGATGCGGCGACGGGGAAGCTCCGCTTTACGCTCCGGGGGCATGAAGGTGGTGTCCGCGCCGTTACGTTTTCGCCTGACGATCGGTGGATCATTTCCGCTAGCTACGACGGTTCAATTAGATACTGGGACCGGGCAAGCGGAAAATGGGTCGCGACGTTTACGCCCGCGCAAGCTGGCCGCTGGATGATCATTACGGAACGCGGTTTTTTTGCTGGCTCTCGTGGTAGTGAGGATCTCATTAATGTCGTGCGCGGTCTCGAAGTCTTTTCCGTTGCTCAGTTCGGAGACCACCTGTACCGCCCTGACTTGGTGGAGCAACTCCTCAAGGGCGATCGTGAGCGCCGCTACCGTGACGCCGCACATAAACTCGATCTCGCCAAAATTTTGGGTTCCGGCTCAGCTCCTCAGATCGAGTTGTTAGCAAACAGGGAGATTGAACGAGCGGGTGACACGGTTCGAGTGACGGTTCGGATCAATGACACAGGAGGTGGTATAGGACAGAAGCTGGTATGGCGCGTCAATGGCGTAACAGGCGGTATTGGAGAAAGCGAGCCGCCTGCTCTAACGGGCAGAGGTTACCACATTGTCACTGAAACGTTGAGAGTTGATCCCAGCCGGAGAAATGTCATTGAGGTGACCGCTTATAACGGCGTAGACCTTCTTGCGAGTGAACCCTTCCGTGTTATCGTCGATGCTTTTGGTGCTTCCCTTGCGGCTCGCCCGCGGATGTCTGTGCTCGCCGTGGGTGTAAGTGACTATATCAAGCCTGATTGGAAGCTTCAGTACGCCGCGAAAGACGCCAAAGCATTCGCGCAAGGTATTAGGATAGCGGCCAGCGGGCTCTATGAGGATGTTACGATACGAATCGTCTCCGAAGACCAGGCTACTCGCGAAGGAATCGCTACTGCTTTCGGGGAAATGAAGCATGTCGTGCGCGCAACGGATGTGTTCATACTATTCGTGGCCGGCCATGGCCGGACAGTCGAGGCAACAGGCACCTACTACTTTATGCCAAGGGACTTAACGTTTGAGCAGGGCCACTCCGTGGAAGATGGAATTGGTCAGGAGACTTGGCAGTCTTCGCGAAACAGATCGCTGCGCAAAAGAGCATTCTAATTTTTGACACATGCGAGAGTGCCGCTGCGGCGGGTCTGACTCGAGGCGGAAGGGAACGTGAGACCGCTATCGACAGACTACGCCATGCGACTGGCCGCAGCGTCATTACTGCAGCGCGACAGGCTGCCTACGAGGGTTATAAGGGCCACGGCGTACTGACGTACGCAATCCTTGACGCCTTCATGGAAAAGGAGGGCGGACAACGACAAGAAGTAGATTTGTATCAACTCGCGGCGCACGTGGACCGCGAGGTTCCGGAGATAAGTCTCAACTTGTTTGGAGTGCGCCAGCGGCCACACAACAAGATCGAGGGAAACTTCCCTCTGGGAGTAACTCGGGCCGCACTGATTGCAGGCGATGGCGCGACGACTATTTCATCTGTACCAACTCACGTTGTGCTTCGGCGAGAACGTGTGCGCCAGCGCCCAGAGGCCGACGCTCCGGGAGGGCGAGAACTTGCACCAGGATCGACTGTGCGCGTCGTTGAGTTTGTCGGCGACTGGGCGATCGTCGCTCGTGACGGGCAGAAGATGGGATATCTGCCCGTCAAAGGAGTACTTCTACAACTGCAATAACATCGAGAGCAGGGAGGAAATATGAATTGGTGTTACGAGAGCTTGGCGGTGAGCTTGGTGGCAGTGGCGTGTAGCTTCGGTGCAAGTGGACAAATTGTTGCTCAAGAAGAGATAAGGCTTGGTGGACGTAGAATCGTCGGCGGAGAGCAGACGGATATTCAGAGCCACCCCTGGCAGATAGCAATTAATATTAGGCGAACGGATGGTATATATCTTTGTGGCGGAACTGTTGCACAAACATGGATCCTCTCGGCCGCGCATTGTTTTCGCTCGTCAGACCAACCCGCTGCTGTCAGGATAAAGGCGGGAGCTACGAACTACGTCGATGAAGGGATCTGGTCTGATGTTGAGAGAGTGGTGATGCATGAACGATACAACTCGGCAACCTATGAGCACGATATCGCGATGTTGAAGGTTAAGAGGGCAACATCGGGACGTGTCATTCCGCTCATTCCAACTTCTCTGGCGATACCTCTTCGCCAGCCGTTAGAAGTTACTGGTTGGGGGACTACTACGGAAGGCGGACAGATTTCAAAGAGGCTATTGAAAGGCGTAGTTCCCTATGTAGCCAATACCATCTGCAACGAGGCCGTTTCCTACAACGGACGTGTGTTGGTGGGCATGCTCTGCGCCGGCCATAGTGATGGGGGCACAAATTCCTGCCAAGGCGATAGTGGTGGACCATTAGTCTGGAACACGGAAGCGGGGAATGTTTTGGTTGGGGTAGTATCATTTGGCGATGGATGCGCACGAAGGATGAAATACGGTGTGTACACCCGGGTCAGCTCATATCTAGAGTGGATTGCCAGGGTTCAATCCGCAGATCAAAATTAACTCGATAATCTTCGCTGATGGCATTCGATAGATCAGCTAGTCAGCGATTTCTTGCGGCTAATTCACTATCCGCGTCTGACCGTCACGAACTTCGGTCAAACAATTGCACCCTGACACCATTTCTTCGAAATCACCCGACGAAAGACCGCGTTTGAGCCAAACCGACTTGCAAAAGTGGGGCTCATGCGCCATGCAGGTGGCGCTTAGTTCGACACAGTTCTTCACTCATAGCGTGCCTTGCGCCTAAGATATTCATAAATCCGGGCGTGCATAGCTCTAAAGTTCTTTCCGTCTCGATCAAGGACGCCCTCATTCAGCATAAATCTCAACAAGGATGGGCACCACGGGAGTACTCCAGCTAACCTGGTAGCAAAAAAGTACACCACCGAGACCGCAAGGAAGGCGGCAAGAAGAATTCGCCCATATCCAAAGGGCTGCAGCGCCGAGTCCAGCCATCGATCCCATAAACCCTACATCTTTGCCAAGAACACGCACGACTCCGAACGGCACCAACGCAAGGCACATCGTCACTATCGCCTGACCCACAGCCTCAAATCTCTGAGGCTCGGTTTGTAAAGTTCTTCAACGTTCGTTCTTCGGCGTGCGG
Source organism: uncultured Alphaproteobacteria bacterium (assembly GCA_963738705.1). Taxonomy (GTDB): domain Bacteria; phylum Pseudomonadota; class Alphaproteobacteria; order Rhizobiales; family Xanthobacteraceae; genus CAVTXS01. The sequence goes on along the minus strand of CAVTXS010000042.1, from coordinate 33,900 downwards.
CTGGAGTTCCTCGCCTTCGTCCCGTCCATGGGTCAACTCAGAAGACCTACGCGGATCGCCAAAAACGAAGTGCGTCGGATGCTCCTCGACTTCGCCCCATCCATGGCTCGAGTAAAGTGCACGCATGCGGGCTATTCTCTGGTTTTTTTCTCACCACACCCCAGAAGCCAGCAATACCAGCGCCTCCAATCAAGAAGGGTATGAGCCATGTACCATTCCAAACAACCCAGTTCAAAAGGCCGAACACCAATCCTACAAACGTCGCAATGGCGAAAGTGATGCCCCCGTAAAAGGCTGAACCGTGTCCGATCGCCCAACCTCGTCCGGCGCGGGAGAAAAGCGCTGACCATGACGACAGGAGAAGCACGATATCGACGAACTTGAATTGCTCGAAATCTGAATGGCGACTTTGGTATTCCACCTGCGGTCGATCGCGGAAAATAGCAGCAAGCCCAAGACGGCCACCGCAATCATTGCGGACGACCTCGCCAAGACTTCGCTGAAGCGAAGTGTCATTCGAATGGTCAGCGAATTCGATCCTCCGGCACATACCCAACCATCCAAACCCAAAGCTTGGTGAGCCAATGCCACCTTTTCATGCGCCGAAGCCGATCTCGTTCCCGTTCTTCATCGGTTCCTCCGCGCAACTTGTCCGAGGCGGCATCCGGCCAACGCTCGCCGATCGCATGAGGGCCGATTTGATCGATACAAATTCTGCAGGATTATTGTCCCCCTGGCCACCCAGCACGGTGATGTTCGCAAGAAACGTCAACACATCTGCCGGCGCGTTGCTCTTGGGAAGCTTCAGTCCCTTGGAAAAATACAGCCCGATGACGGTATCCTCGTCAATGGAATGGGTCGGAAGGCCTTCGCCGCTGACGGCCCGTGCAAATGTGGAAACTGTGAGATGCAAGATCAGGGGAGAGCGACAGAGTTCCTTCAAGCTCTTGCTGCCGACGATGGCGGCCCGAAGGCGCTCGTGCGCGGGCCCCAAATCGGACACATATGCAAGAATGGCTTCATCATCGAGCGGTCTGAGTTCGATCGAACAACGAAGCGGTAGACGTAAATTCCTTTCGCTAAATGCTTGAGATCTGCAGCTGACGATGCAGTCCGTGTCCCGCCTTCTCAAGAAACCGGCAATGGCTTCCGCACAGGACGCCATGTCTTCGGCTTCGTCGAGAGCGTCGAGAACCAGAACAAGTCGCTGCTCGGCCACCAAGGCCCGTACGGCGTCCGCCCGATCCGATATTGCTCGAAAATCTGCCGCTCCAACCATCCTTCGAAACCTGCATCCCTGTCTTTCTTGCGCCAGTCTCGAAGCGGAACAAAGACTGGGAGTTTTGCCGTGCCCTGAGCGCCGGCATCGAGCAGTTCGCGAACGAGAATCAGCAGGCTCGTCGTCTTGCCTGCTCCCGCGGCGCCCAGCAGGAGCAGCGAGTTACTGCTCGCTTCCGCAATTTCTCGGAGCGAACCGATAGTCGGCGATGTGCGTTCGGGAGGGTAGAAATCCTGGTTGGCCCGGCGTGCAGATATGTGAATGCAACACTTGCGGCTTGCCCGCCTGGAAGGCTTGATCGCAATTTCCCATCGATCCATTGGCGGCGCATTTCCTTGACGATCTTGGGGACCGCGGCTGCCGCGATCGGATCGCGGTAGAGCCGAACCGGGAAATAAGGGCATCGAGGCTGATAGTGTTTGAAATCTTCGCGGGCCATTGGGCCGCGGACAAGAACAAACTGCCAATTTGGGTTACGTTGCTGACAGAGCCTCCGCGCGAGGCTGAAATGCTTTGCACGTTCTTCTTGTCATCACCAGCGTTGGGCACTCTTCCACGGGCAGCCATAGGCTTTTCTCGCAGCAATGTCACATCTTCTGACGAGAATTCTTGATCGAGCCCTTTGTCGCTTTCTGGCTTTGGCGACCGGCCTTCTCCATCTGCTGTGTCGCGTTTTCGATGCTGCCGCCTTCGGTCGCTATGAGCTCCTGGATGCCATGATCGCCGCCCAAGATTTCACATAGCTCGCGCGCGAGCGTCGGATCGCTATGCAATTTGGATCGCAGCGCCTCTGCGAATGCCGATCGGTATGCGGCGGAATTGCCATCAATCGACAGCAGCCTTGCGGCTGGCGTGAGTTTGGCACCGTCTCGATCCCGGGAACTGATGAAGGTCCATATCTTCTGGGCCTGTATCCACGCGGCCTCGCCAGCTTTTCCGGCGAATTTCTTGCCCCCTTCGACAAGATAGGGCGCAAACGGTGCCAGGATGGTCGTGACAGCCATAGAAATCTGTTCAACGGCCACCATGATCGGCGCTCGCCTTCGCTCATCTCGCAGTAGCATTCAATCATGAAGACACGTGAGGTGTCGAGGAGAAAGATGCCTCGTCTTAGCCACTCGTCTCACGTTTTCACTTGCGCCGGAGAGGAAGCTGAAGCCGTCCGCCCTTGCACGCCGGAAGAATGCCGCCTGCCATTGCGAAGCGCACGCTGCATAGCTTCGGAGCTCCCCGGGAGATTGGCATGCGGCACCGATTTGCTCCTTGGTCAAGACGTGCGGCGAGCCGCACTCTTGCGGTGGCCCTCCCGCTCGTCAGTCACGGCCTAGTCACAGGTCTGCGGCCACCGCCCCCTTCACTCCCTCTCCAGCACCGCCGCGATCGTCTTGATCCGGTTCCGCACATACACCGGCAGCCCGGCGCTGAGCGAGTTTCCGGTATTGAACGAACTGTTCCCCACGAGCACTTGCGCCGGCACCAGGTTGCGCAGCACCGGGACGGTCTCGTATTCCTTCTTGGTCGCCAGCACGTCCGACTTGACGGCGAGCGCCATGAAGGTGGTGGCGATCGTCTTGCCCGGGTCGGTCGGATGCGGCTGGAACACGGCGAGGAACTTGCCGAACTGCATGATCTGGTTCACCCAGAAAATGTTCTGCTCCAGCACCGCGGCGACCGGCGTGTTGATGCCGGTCAGCTTCGTGAGACTGGCCGTGTCGCTGTCCGGTCCCGGCACCAGCCGGAGCTCGCTCTGGAACTCGATGTGATCGGCGACCGGCCGGTGGCCCTCGCGCAGCTTGTTGGCCAGCCGATTGCCGCGGGCAGGCGTCCTTCGAACCGGTAGCGCGACTGGATGCAGATCGCGTTGACCGTGGCGTTGCACCACTCGCGCGCCGGATGGCGCTGATACGGAATGTCCGGGTTCTTGAGCGGCATCGCGTCGCCCGGCGCGATCAGCCGGTGCTTGATCGCCGGGTCGAGCCGTTCGCAGGAACGGCAGCGTGGCAAAGCGTGGGAGGTTCAGCGCGGCCGGCGGCGCGCGCCGCCATGAAGCGCGCCTCGACCACGTACATGTGAAGCTTTTCGGTGAGCAGCTTGGTGACGCCGCTCACGGTCGCCTTCAGCACCGGCTCCTGGTAGGCCGGGTAAAGGCTCAGCATCTGCTTCTGCAGCGGCCGCGCGCGCGCCCAGTCCTCGAAGCGGATCAGGCCGTTGCCGGGATCGGCCAGCGGGTCGTTGCGGTGATCGTTGACGGCGATCGTGTCGGACTTTGAGCTGATCGAGCGGAAGCGCCGTGACCGACGGCACGTCGACGCTGGCGAAGTCCTGTGCGACGGAGAGTGGTGGACGAGGCGCGAACGTCCAACGACCAGCGCTGCCGCGCAAAGCGCCCGCATTTTACGGGTTCTTTCAATTGTAGGGGCGATTGCCCCAGAGGTAGTCCGGATCGACGCGGCGCGGCCGCTGGCGCCATTGCTCGTCCCATCGTGGCTCGCCGAACAGGCCGCGCAACAGGCTTGGCATCTGCGCCTGCGGCTGCTCGCGCCAGTAGGGATATCCCGCTTGCCCTCCCTGGAACGGCCGGTTGCCGAACTCGCCCCACCAGGCGCCGGCGGCTTCCCCATCGACCCCCGGCGGATAATGCCGATACGTATAGGCCTGGTCCGGCGGGACCAGCTGGTATTGCGTGTCCAGCAGGCGGCCGTAACGGTCGCGGCGGAACTATTCCATGTAGGCGCCTTGGCCTCGCCGGCGACGCGATCGCCGGTCGCAAGGTTCGATCGGCACGGAGACGATCTGGCGTTTCGCCTCGGGTGACGGCGGGGCGAGCGCCGCCTGGGGCGCGACATGCTCCCAGCTCGCCTTCATGATCGGCTCGAAGATCGGGATCGCGCACCTTGCAGCCGGTCCCGCCGCCGCCGAGCGTGCGGCGCTTGCCGCGGTTGTCGTAGCCGACCCAGACCGCCACGGTGACGTCGTTGGTGAAGCCCACGAACCAGGCGTCGTTCTCGTCGTCGCTGGTGCCGGTCTTGCCGCCGACGAACGGCGCCAGGTGCCGATGCGACGCGCGGTGCCGCGCGCCAGCACGCCCTGCAGGATGCTCTTGAGCTGGATAGAACGCGACCTTGTCGGCCGAGCCGATCGCGGACCAGCGGCGTTGTCGGGTGGCGATAGATCACCTGCGCCGTCGTGCTCGATCGACTCGACCGCATGCGGCTCCGGCCGCATGCCTTCGTTGGCGATGGCGGCGTAGAAGGTCGCGAGATCGATCACGCCGCACCGGCTGCGCGCCGAGCACGAACGGGTAGTAGCGGAATGCAATCCTTGTAGATGCTGCGCTTCCTGCGCGAGCGTGCAGACCTGCTTGAGGCTGTCTTCGGGCTGCTTCTCGATGCCGCCGTCGAGCAGACGCGCGGTCACGAGGTTGCTTCGAATTCTCGAGCGCGCGGCGCAGCGTCATCACGCCGCGAGCTGTCGCCGTCGTAGTTCTTCGGGCGTCCAGTAGTCCTCCGGGCGCGCATAGCGCGCTGCCGCCGATCGGCGGCAGCGTGATCGGCGCGTCGTAGCACCGAGCGTGTTGGGCTGCAGGCCGTGGCCGCAGCGCCGCGAGGTAGATGAGCGGCTTGAAGGACGAGCCCGGCTGGCGCGCGGCCTGCGTCACGCGGTTGAGCTGGCTCAGCGGATAGGAGAAGCCGCCGGCCATCGCCAGGATGCGCCCGGTCTTGTTCTCCAGCACCAGCGCCGCCCCCTGCACGGTCGGGCCGCACGCGCAGCTCGGCGCGCGCACTGCGTCTTGCCCTTGTCCTCGACCACGCGGACATAGACCACGTCATAGAGATTGAGCTTGCGCCGGACGCCGGCGTCGACGTCTGGCAGCGGCAGCGATGCGGCCGTCGCGCAGGCCGACCCGCAAGACCTCGCCGCCCTTCGGTCGCGCGCCTTCTCGACCACGACGCCGGACGTCCAATGCACGTCGTAGAGCGGCAGCCGCGCGCGCTCGAGCGCCTGCCGCCAGGCCGGCTTCACCGCGCTGCGGTGCCTCCGGCTCCGCGCTCGATGCGCTTGATCGCGTCGCCCAGGTTCGTCTCCGCCCCGCTGAAGCGGCGCGCGCCGGTGCTCAGCTCGTAGCGGGCGAGGCCGTCCTGCAGCGCGGTCTCGGCCGCCCGTTGCAGCGCCGGATTGATGGTCGAGCGCACCGTATAGGAGGTCGTGGTCAGGCTGGTGATGCCGGCGACCGTCTTGGCCTCGCGCGCGAGATGGTCGACGTAGTGGAAGCCGGTATCGCGGCGCTCGCGCTCATGGCGACGAGCACCGGCAGCGCGCTGCGCCGGCTTGATCTCGCTCGGCGATGATCGACGCCGTCCTCCTGCATGCGGCTGAGCACATAGGCGAGCCGCTCCTGCGCGCGGCCGGGCTGCCGGTCGGGACTGTAGTAGTTCGGCCCCTTGGTGAGGCCGGCCAGCAGCGCGCCCTCGTCGAGGGTCAGCTCGCTTCGCCGGCTTGCCGAAATAGCTGCGCGCCGCCATCTCGATGCCCCACGAGCCGCGCCCGAGGTAGATCGAGTTGAGATAAAGCTCGAGAATCTCCCCCTTGCTCAGCGTGCGCTCCGACCCGCGACGCGATCACGATCTCGCGGATCTTGCGCTCATAGGTCACGTCGTCGCCGACCAGCAGCGTCTTCACCACCTGCTGGGTGATGGTCGAGCCGCCCTGCGGGCGCCCGGGCTGCGCCAGGCTGGTGACGAAGGCGCGGATCACCGCCGCGCTCGTCGACCCCGGCGTGCTGGAAGAAGCGCTTGTCCTCGGCCGCGATGAAGGCCTTCTGCACGACCTCGGGGATGTCGCTCAGCGGCACCCAGACGCGCCGGTGGTTGGGCTCGAACACCTCGGCGAAGCGCTCGCCCTTGCCGTCGAGCACGATGCTCGCGCCGGGCAGCTGCTAGCCCTTGAGCCGGTCATGGTCGGGCAGGTCGGCCATCGCCTTGTTGTAGAAGGTGATCACCTCGCCGATGTCGACCGCCGAGCTCGTCGACCGTCTCGTTCTTGCAGAACTGCCGGTAGGCGGCGATGCAGGTCGGAGAAGTTCAAGCCCTTGAAGGCCTTGATCTCGCCGGTCAGCGCCTGCGGATCCTTCATCGCGGTCTCGATCAGCTCGTCGAGATTGATGTCCTCGATATCGAACGACTTGCGCATCTGCGCGCAGCCGTCGCGAGCAGCTGCACCACCTCGGCCTGGTCCTGGACCGGATCGAACTCCGGTCTTGACCGCGTCCGGCCCGGTCGTGACCTGGCCGAGCGCCAGCGCCGTGGCGAAGATCTTGATGAGGATGGGGCTCATTCGAGGCGGGGAACCCTACAGGCCTTTCAGGCGGGCGCCCGTTGGGCGCGCCTGGTAGAAATACAGACGCAAGATAAAGGCTGATTTGGGGTGGAAGGTTCCTGACCCCCAGCCTTGGCTCGTTCGCCCGATCTCTACCACGCCTCCCGCTTACCGATCGTTTAAGGCCCGTAGGGGCGACCCTTGTGGTCGCCCACGATTCGTCCGGCGCCGTGGCCGCGGGCGCCCACAAGGGCCGCCCCTACGTTCATCCGCCCTGGTCGCCCCTGTTGCGCTGCCGGGCGGCCACAAGGGCCGCCCCTACTGCACCTTCAGCCCCATCAGGCCGGCGATCAGGTTGCGCTGGATCTGCGAGGTGCCGGCCGCGATGGTGGCGGCGCGGGAATCGCGGAAATGGCGCTGCATGTCGAATTCCATCGTGTAGCCGTAGCCGCCGAGGATCTGCATGCCCAGGTTCGGCGACCTTGGCGTAGGTCTCCGAGGACAGGAGCTTCGCCATCGAGATCTCCCGCAGCGCGTCCTGGCCGCTCGCGACCATCCAGGCGGCGCGCCACATCAGCGTGCGGGCGGCCTCGACCTCGGTCTGCATGTCGGCCAGCATGTGGGCGATCGCCTGGAACGTGCCGATCGGGCGGCCGAACTGCTTGCGCTCCTTGGCATAGGCGAGCGCCAGGTCGACCACCGCCTGCGCGGCGCCGCAATTGCCCGCCGCCGAGCACGACGCGCTCGACCTGCAGGCCCGACAGAGGCAGTCCCAGCCCTTGTTCTCGCCGCCGATCAGCCGGTCGGCCGGCACCCGCACGTCGTTGAAGAAGATCTCGTAGGTGCCGACGCAGCGGCGGCCCAGCATGTCGAGCTTGCGCAGCTCGACGCCGGGCGTGTCGTTGTCGACCAGGAACAGCGACATCCCCTGGCGGTAGTGCACCTTGGTGTCGGTCTTGACGTAGACGTTGATCACCGTTGTCCTTCGCGCCGGCGCCGCTGCTCCACAGCTTCTGCCCGTTGATCACCCAGTGGTCGCCGTCGCGCGCGCGCGGTGGTGCGCATCGCGCCGACGTCGGAGCCGGCATCCGGCTCGGACATCGAGATGCACATGCGCACGTCGCCGGCCATCAGCCTGCGGCAGCCAGTGGGCCTTCTGCGCCTCGGAGGCCTTGCGCAGGATGTTGAGCCCGCAGAACGTCGAGCCGGCGAACGCCATGTAGAAGTCGGCGCTCTTGCGCGACAGCTCCTCGGCGATGATCACCATGTCGATGACGCTGCCGCCCAGGCCTTCGTACTGCTCCGGGATAGGGCAGGCGCAGGAGCCCGGCCTTCACCCACGCGTCGTAGAGCTCGTACGGATAGGCCTGCTCGCGGTCCAGGCGCCGCACGTAGTCCTGCGTCGCGACGCGGTCCATCAGCTTGCGCACGCTGTCGCGCAGCAGGGTCTGTTCGTCGGTGAGGCTGAAGTCCACGCAGATCTCCTGTCTCCTGCTCTTTTCATAGATGGTCGGGCGTGCACAATAGTCCGGTTTGCGGGGAGGAGAACACATGCCAGTGAGGACGCTGTTTGCGGCGCTGCTGTGCGCCGGCACGGCAATGCTTGGGCTCGACTCCGCGCATGCCCAGGCCCAGGCCTATCCCAACCGGCCGATCCGGATGATCGTGCCGTTCCCGGCCGGCGGGCCGACCGACACCATGGCGCGCATCGTCTCCGACAGGCTCGGCGCCGTTCTCGGCCAGAGCGTCGTGGTCGAGAACCGCGGCGGCGGCGCCGGCGGCAGCATCGGCGCCAAGGCGGTCGCGACCGCCGATCCCGACGGTTACACGATCCTCATCACGCCCGGCGGATCGCTGACGACCGGCCCGGCCGTGCACAAGAACATCGGCTACGACCCGGCCAAGGCGTTCACCCCGGTCGGACTCCTGATGACCTCGCCGCTCATCATGGCCGTGCACCCGAGCATGCCGGTGAAGACCATCGCCGAGCTCGTTGCCCACGCCAAGGCCAACCCGGACAAGCTCACCTGGGGCTCGCAGGGCTTCGGCACCGCGCCGCACTTGCTCGGCGAGCTGTTCAAGCTCGACAACCAGGTCAACATCCTGCACGTGCCCTACCGCGGGACGGCACCGCTGCTCGCCGCCGGCGTGGCCGGCGAGGTGCAGGTGCTGCTCGATCCGATGACCACCTCGCTGCCGCATGTCCTGGCCGAAAAGCTGCGGCCGCTGGCGGTCACGTCGAAGGCGCGGGTCGCGAAACTGCCGAACGTGCCCACCGTCGCGGAGGCCGGGTTCCCGAAAATGCAGAACACGTTCTGGCTCGGCGTCGTGGCGCCCGCCGGAACGCCGAGCGAGATCATCGACAAGCTCAACGCTGCGTTCAAGGACAGCCTCGCGCAGCCCGACGCGCGCGCACGGCTCGACAATCTCGGCGCCGAAATCCACGTCAGCACCCCGGCCGAGTTCGGCAAGTTCCTCGACGAGGAGCGTGCGCTGTGGACAGGCGTTGTGGCGGCCGCCAACATCAAGGTGGAATGACTGGGGCGAGCGTGACGCGCGGAAAGCTTCCTCGGAATAAATATCGAAAGTTCATCCGCCATGTTCCGCCACGATACGCCCGCCGAAGCCGCATTCCGCCACGAAGTGCGGACATGGCTGGAGGCCAATCTGCCGGCCGCACTGCGCGGCCGCAGCACGCGCCCGCCGCCCGACGAATTGATGCCCTGGTACCGGACGATGTCGCGCAAGGGCTGGATCGCCCCGCATTGGCCCAAGCAATACGGCGGGATGGGCGCAAGCCTCGACGAACAGATCATCATGACGGAAGAGCTGGCGCGCAGCGGCGCGCCGCACCTTCCGGTGCAAGGGCTCAACCACATCGGCCCGATCCTCATGGAGTTCGGGACCGAAGAGCAGAAGAGGAAGCATCTGCCGCCCATCATCGCGGGCACAGTGATCTGGGCGCAGGGCTATTCCGAGCCGGGCGCGGGCTCGGATCTTGCGAGCCTTTCCACCCGCGCGACGCTCGACGGCGACCATTTCGTGGTGCGCGGCCAGAAGGTCTGGACCACCTGGGCCCATCATTCCGACTGGATCTACGCCCTGGTGCGCACCGATCCGCAAGCCCAGCCGCGCCACGCCGGGATCAGCTTCCTTCTGATCGACCTGCACAGCCCGGGCGTCCGGGTCCGGCCGATCAAGACGATCGCGGGCGACGACGAGTTCAGCGAGGTGTTCTTCGACGACGTCGTGGTGCCAGCCGAGAACCTGGTGGGCAAGCTCAACGACGGCTGGCGCATCGCCAACGCGCTGCTGGGACACGAGCGGCTTGGCACCTCGAATCCCCAATTCGCCCTGACCGCGCTCGAGCGCATCAAGACCATGGCGCGCGCGACCGGGATCATCGCCGATCCAGCGTTCCAGGATCGCCTCGCGGCGGCGAGCATCAACGTCGCGGCGCTCTCGGCGCTGTTCAGCCACGCCGTCGAGCTCAGCAACCACGGCGAAAGTCCCGGGCCGGAAATGTCGGTGATCAAGATCGTCGGCACCGAGCTGCTTCAGGAACTCGACGAACTGCTGCTCGTGGCCGCGGGCGGACACGCATCGGTGGCCGTCCCCATCGAGACGAACCACGGCGCGGTGGACGTGGCGACCCCGTTCCTGCACTCGCGGCGCGTGACGATCTACGGCGGCTCCTCCGAAATCCAGCGCAACATCCTCGCCCGCCGTGTGCTGAACCTGCCCAATTGAGGACGGCACGCCGGACGTCATGAAACTCATACTCACATCGGAGCAGACGCTCCTGCGCGACAGCGCCGCCAAGTTCGTCGCGGCCGCAGGGCCGACGGTGGCGCGCGGCTTTCGCGACCGCAAGCCGAGCTTTTCTCCCGAACGGTTGCGGCAGACCGGCGAGCTCGGCTGGCTCGGCATCCTGGTGCCGGATTCCGCGGGCGGTCTCGGCCTCGGGCTGACCGAGCTTGCACTGGTGTTGGAACAGGCGGCCGGGGCCTTGTGTGCGAGCCGGTCGGGCTTGCGGCGATCTCGGCCGCGGCCCTCGGACAGGGGCCCGCACCGCATCCGATGCTGGAGAAGGCGATCAGCGGCGCGGCGCTGGTCGTCCCGGCGCTTCAGGAGAGCGCCTATGGCGACGATCCGCTTGCGCCCCGGACGGTTGCAGAGGAGGCGCGCGGCGGACTGCGCCTGACCGGCCGCAAGCAGTTCGTGGTGGCCGACGGCGCCGACGGCTTCCTGGTTACCGCAACAGGCCGCGACGGACCCGTGCTGGGCTACGTCGCGCGGCAGGCGGCAGGCTGCACGCTCACGAGCATGCCGACGGTGGACGGCCGCTCCCTTGCGACGCTCGATCTCGACAGCACGCCCGCCGATCTCATCCTGGCGCATCCGTCGTCGGGGAACGCGGTGGAGGCGCTCCATCATCTCGCGCTGGTCGCGCTGGCGGCGGAACTTCTGGGCATCATGGACAAGGCGCAGGAGATCACGCTCGACTACATGCGCATCCGCAAGCAGTTCGGGAAGCCGATCGGCAGCTTCCAGGCGCTGCAGCACCAGGCCGCCAACATGTACATCCGCATCGAGGCGACGCGCTCGCTCGTTTTCCAGATCGCGGCCAACAACGAACCCTTCCGCATCGATCCCGCCATGGCGGTCGCCGCCAAGGCCAAGGCCTCGGAGGAAGCGCTCGCGGTCACCAAGGCTTGCATCCAGCTCCACGGCGCGATCGGCTTCACCGATGAGCACGACATCGGGCTCTACCTCAAGCGGGCGATGCTGTTGTCGTCGCTGTTCGGAAACGCTGCGGCGCAGCGGCGCCGCTATGCCGCCATCGCGGAGCTGACGGCCTGACGCTGGCGGGACGCGCATGCCATCATGCGCATGATCGGCGGCGGCACGCACGAGATCCAACGCAACGTCATCGCCCGGCGGGATTTGCCCGTTGAACCAGGAGCAGTTCATGAGCGAGGAACAAACGGTCACCTACGAACTCGAAGGCGAGATTGCCCTCGTCGGCCTCAATCGCCCGGACAAGCGCAATTGCTTCAATCCCACGGTGATGAAGCAATTGCGCGAGGCGATCGAGCGCGCCGGCGAAGAGGCCAAGTGCGGGATCATTTTCGGCCACGGCGACAATTTCTGCGCCGGGCTCGACCTGCGCTGGGCGGCGGAGAACTGGAAGAACGGTCGCTCCCAGCGGCTGCCCTTCCAGTTCAACCGCAACAGCTTCTTCGAAGTGATGGCGCGCGGCAGCATCCCGTTCATCGCCGCGCTGCACGGCGCCACCCTCGGCGGCGGGCTCGAAACGGCGGCGGCCGCGCATATCCGCGTCGCTGACGAGACGACGTATTTCGCCCTGCCGGAGGGGACGCGCGGCATCTTCATCGGCGGTGGCGGCTCGGTGCGCGTGGCGCGGCTCATCGGCTTTGCCCGCATGCAGGACATGATGCTCACCGGCCGCGTGCTCACGGCCGACGACGCCGAGCGCTACGGCATCGTGCAGTACGTCGTGCCGAAAGGGCAGGCGATGGCCAAAGCGAAGGAACTCGCGGCCAAGATCTGCAGGAACGCGCCGCTCTCGAACTTCGCCATCACCAACAGCCTGCCGCGGCTGCAGGACATGTCCTACGACGACGGCCTCTACTTCGAGCGCATGGTGGCGGAGTACACCCGCAGCCCGGAGTCGATCGCGCGGCTGCACCAGTTCCTCGACAAGACCGCGCCGCGCGTGCGGCCGGAGTGAGGCCGGAGCTTCGCGAAACGAGCGCATTTGAGCATGATCCCGAAAAGTGGGAACCGGTTTTCGGAAAAGATCATGCTCCGAGCATAGGTTCGAGCGGGATGACGATTCGAAGAAAATCATCACGCTCAGGAGTCATGGGAGCAAACGATGAGCCTGCGGGACAGCGCCATTGTGGCCTATGCCGAAACCAAGGTGATGGAGAAGAGCGACCGCGACGTGTGGGTGCTCGCGGGAGAAATCCTCGAGTCGCTGCTCGACAAGACCGGGATCGAGAAACGGAGATCGACGGCCTCGTCATGGCGGGCCTCACCGGCACCGGCGCCGCCAATCCGTTCTGGGCGCAGACGACCGCCGACGTGCTCGGCCTCGAGGTCGCCTTCTGCGAGCAGGTGCATACCGGCGGCTGCTCCGCGGCCGGGTGCGTCGCACGGGCGGCGGCCGCCATCGACTACGGGATGTGCGAGGTGGCGTTCCTGCTGTTCGCCGACACCCACGTCCTGGAGGACCGGACCGACCACAGCCATACCTATCGCCGCGAGTGGACCGAGCCTTACGGCGTGATGGGCCCGCCCGGAGCCTTCGGACTGCTGAGCCGCCGCTACGAGGCGCAGTACGGCCTCGACTACCGGATGCTGGGTAAGCTCGCCGTGACGCAGCGCAATCACGCGCTGCTCAACGAGAACGCCTGCGAGAAGCTGCGCGTGCCGATCACCATCGACGATTACTGAACTCGCGCATGATCGCCGATCCGATCCGGCTGCTCGATTGCGTCATGCGGGCGGACGGCGCGGCCGGCGTGCTCATGATGAGCCACAAGCGCGCGAAGCAGAAAGGGCTCACGAACTGCGTCATCCCGATCGGCTACGCGGAATTGACCAACTTCAAGGGCGGCGAGAACCTGGTCGACGTGACCAAGAGCGGCCACGAGATCGCCGGCCGCAAGGCGCTCGCTGCCGCCGGCCTCGGCATCAAGGACATCGCCTCCTTCCATCCGTATGACGACTTCATCATCGCCATCATGCTGCAATTCGAGGCCTTCGGATTCTGCAAGGCGGGGCAAGGCGTGGATTTCATTCGCGAGCACGACTTCTCGTACAACGGCGACCTGCCGCTCAACACCGGCGGCGGCCAGATTTCCGCCGGCCAGGCGGCCTGCTCGTCGCACAACCTGGTCGAGGCGGTGCGCCAGCTGCAACGCGAAGGCGGCGCACGCCAGGTCAAGGACACAAGCAATGCGCTGGTGACCGGAATCGGCTGGATCAATTACGGACGCAACTGGGGCTCGAGCGCGGCCCTGGTGCTGGTCCCGGAATGAGCGAGGCGACCATGGCGACTCCCCTGAACGACACGCTTGGCGTCAAGCGCAGCATCAAGCACTTCGATTTTTCCGAGCCCTATTGGGAGGGGACGCGTCAGCAGAAGCTCGTCATCCAGTTTTGCAAGGCGACCGGCAAGTACCAGCATTTCCCGCGCCCCGTGAGCATCTTCACCGGGCGGCGGCGCGACATCGAGTGGCGCGAGGTGTCCGGCAAGGGCGTGGTGTATTCCTACACGATCACCCATCGCGGCACGCCCGCGTTCCGCGGCTCCGAGCCCTACGCGGTCGTAAGCGTCACGCTTGATGTGGGCGTGAATTTCATTGCCAACATCGTCAACTGCAGCGCCGAGGACCTCAAGGTCGGGATGAAGGTGAAGCCCTACTGGCACCCGCTCGACGACGGCACGCACCTGTTCCTGTTCCAGCCCGACAGGGACGCCGTATGACGGGCCCAGAAATGGCCCGCGGCCCGCAGGCGGTCAGGCGCTTCCTGCGCCCGCGCTCGGTTGCCATCGTCGGCATCTCGACACGCGCCGGGCAGCGCCGGCCAGGTGATCCTGCAGTCGCTCAAGCTCAACAATTTCAAGGGCGACATCCACCTGGTCGGGCGCACCAGCGAGCCGATCGACGGGCGGCTCGTCCTCCAGAGCGCGGACGAACTGCCGGAGGGCGTCGACCTTGCGCGTGTTCACGCTGCCCGCCGCCGGCGTGCGCGAGGCGATCGAGGCCTGCGCCCGCCGCAAGGTCGGCTCGGCGCTGGTGTTCGCGGCCGGCTTCGCCGAGGTCGGCGACCACGCCACGCAAGATGCCGTCACGCGGACGGCGCGGGCGGCGGGGCTCGCCCTGGTCGGCCCCAACTGTCTCAGCGTCACGAACAACGTTGACGGCCTGATGCTGCACATGCTGTTCGCTCGCGAGGCGCAGCGCGGCGTCACGGACGGCGTCGCGTTCGTGGGCCAGAGCGGAGGATTGTTGGGCCATTTCGAACGCGCCACTGACGGGCGCGGCCTCCCGCTCACCTACGTGATCTCGACCGGCAACGAGGCGGGCCTGGAGACGACCGATTTCCTCGAATTCCTGGTCGAGGATCCGGCCACGCGCGTGATCGCCCTCTACACCGAGCAGATCCGCCGGCCGGCCGATTTTCTTGCCGCCTGCCGCCGCGCCCGTGCCGCCGGCAAGCCCGTCGTGCTGATGCAGGCCGGCCGCAGCGCCAAGGCGCGCAAGTCCGCGCAATCGCACACCGGCGCGCTCATCGGCGACTTTGCGACGATGAAGACGCAAGCCGAGGACGCTGGCGCCATCGTCGTCACGACCATGGACGAGATGATGGACCTGGTGGAGATCCTCGTCCGGTTCCCCGATCCGCCCGCCAAGGGGCCAGGTATTCTCACCGCCTCGGGCGCCTATGTGGGGCTCACCAACGATTTCGCCGAGGAGGTCGGGCTCGATGTTCCGGAGCTCACGCCGGCGACGCTGGAGAAGGTCCGCGCGGTGCTGCCGGCCGTACGGCAACTACGGCAACCCGCTCGACGCCACGGCCGGCTTCTCGCTGGAGTCGCTCCCGGCCGTGGTCAAGGCGCTGATCGACGACCCCAATGTCGGCATGCTGTTCATCTCGTTTCCCATCCGGTTCGCCGCCATGGTGAAGGCGTTCAACAAGGGCATGGCCGATTCCCCCAAGCCCAAGGTGATGGTGGCGCTCGGCGACACGTGGCCGCTCGACCCCGACGTCATGCAGGCGGTGGCGGAAAGCCCGGCGGTGTTCTCCCGTTCGTCCGATCGCATGCTGCGCGCGATCACGCTCTACACCCGCTACGGCCGCCTGCTCGCGCGTCCGCGCGTCGCCACTGCGCCCGCGCCGGTCACGGGCTTGCCCGCCATCGGCCGCGGGACGCAGCCGGAATGGCTGGCCAAGCAGGTCATCAAGGCGGCGGGCGTGCGCGTGCCGGACGGAGAGCTGGCGCGCAGCGCGGACGAGGCGGCCGTGGTGGCGCGGCGCGTCGGCTATCCGGTCGCGCTCAAGGCGCAAGCCGCGACGCTGTCGCACAAGACGGAAGCCGGCGGCGTGATGCTCGAATCTCGCCGACGAGCGTGCGCTGCGCGCCGGCTTCACCACGATGATGGATAACGTCAAGCGCGCCGCACCCGGCGTGACGCTCGACGGCGTCCTGGTGGAACGGATGTCGCCGAAGGGCCTCGAGCTGATGGTCGGGGCCAAGCGCGATCCCGGCTGGGGCGCCGTGCTGCTGGTCGGGCTCGGCGGCATCTGGGTGGAGGCGCTGGGCGACGTGCAGGTCCTGCCTGCCACGGCCGACGAGGGGCAGGTCATCGAGGCGCTCGGGCGGCTGCGCGCCGCCAAGCTCCTGGCCGGCGTCCGCGGCGCGCCGCCGGCGGACATTGAAGCCGTGGCCAAGGTTGCGACGTCGATCGCACGGCTGATCCGAACCGTCCCGGAGATCGGCGAAATCGAGATCAATCCGTTGATGGTGCATGCCAGGGGCGAGGGCGCGACCGCGCTCGATGCGCTCATCGTATCTGCGGGCTAAGCCACCCGCGAATGACCGCCATTCTTCCCACTTTCCAAGCGCAATTTACTCAAGCATAGAGGACGGCAAAAGGATAACCTCGGTCCCCCCTCCCATCCGAACCGCGAACTCACGAGTGACGCTCATGCACCTCGCAACCTTTCGCGCGAACGGCCGCATCAGCTATGGCGCCGTGACCGGCAGCGGCATCGTCGATCTCGGCCGCAAGCTGGACGAAGTACCCGACCCTGCTCGACCTGATCCGCGCCGATGCGATCGGCGAAGCGCGCGCCGCGGCCACCAGGCGCCGCCGACCATGCGCTCAAGGACGTGACGTTGCTGCCGCCGGTGCCGGGCGCGGAAAAGATCATCTGCGTCGGCATCAACTACGCGGACCGCAACGCCGAATATTCCGACAACCGCCAGCAGGCGAAATACCCCAACCTGTTCGTCCGCTTTCCCGGCTCGTTCGTCGGCCACGATCGAGCCGCTGGTGCGGCCCAAGGTGTCCGAGAAGCTCGACTACGAGGGCGAGATCGTGCTGGTGATCGGGCGCGAAGGGCGCAACATGCCGCGCGAGCGCGCGCTCGATCACGTCGCCGGCCTCACGCTCGCCAACGAGGGCACGATCCGCGACTGGGTGCGCCACGGCACGCTCAACGTCACCCAGGGCAAGAACTTCGACCGTCCGGCAGCATGGGCCCGTGGGTGACGACGGCGGACGAGGCCGATCCCGGCAAGCCGCTGCATCTGATGACCCGCGTCAACGGCGAGATGCGCCAGGACGACACGACCGAGCGGCTGATCTGGGATTTTGCCGAGCTGATCCGCTACATCTCGATGTTCACCACGCTCAAGCCGGGCGACCTCATCCTCACCGGAACGCCGACCGGCGTCGGCGCTCGCACGCCGATCCGCCGGTGTGGCTCAAGCCCGGCGACGTGCTGGAGATCGAGGTGCCGGAGATCGGCGTGCTGCGGAACACGGTGATCGATGAGTCGTAGGTCAGCCCGCGACGGCCTCGTACCCGGGCTACGGCGTTGACGTGTCAACTCAGGATACGGATCGCCCGTCAGCCGGCGATGACGACGAGGATTGCCGATGGCAAACTGCCGCTGACCTTTGCGTGCGCGCTCTACGACCGCATGCAGCCGCTCTACACCGGCGAGGTCCAGCCCGAGGGCATCGATCTCAACTTCATCGCCATCGACCAGCCGCGCCCGATCTTCGACCGCATGTCGGGCGGGCAGGAGTTCGACGTCGCCGAATATTCGAGCTCGGAGTTCGTGCAGCGCTTCGCCAACAAGCAGTGCCCGTTCGTCGCCATCCCGGTGTTTCCCTCGCGCGCCTTCCGGCACGGCTTCATCGCGGTGCATCGCAAGGCCGGCATCAAGACGCCGAAGGATCTCGAAGGCAAGCGGGTCGGCGTGCCGCTCTACACGATGACCGCCGCGATCTTCATCCGCGGCCTGCTGCAGCACGAATACGGGGTCGACCTGTCGAAGATCCATTGGGTCGCAGGGCGCGATGAACACGCCCAACGCCCATGGCAGCCCGACCGTGCTGCCGCTGCTCAGCCGATCTCGATCGAGCGCAACCGATCCGGCAAGTCGATGAGCGACCTGATCGAGGAGCGCGTGGTCGATGCCACGCTCGGCACCAGCCTGCCGGAGTCGATCCGCCGCAATCCGGACATCCAGCGCCTGTTCCCGGACTACGAGGCGCTGGAGAAGGAGTACTACCGGCGCACCCGCATCTTCCCGATCATGCACCTCGTCGCCATCCGCAAGGACGTCTACGAGAAGCTATCCGTTCGTCGCGACGCAGCCTGTTCGACGCGTTCTGCAAGTCCAAGGACATCGCGCTGGAGAAGATGTTCAACCTGCGCGCCTGCGCTCCATGGTGCCGTGGCTGATGCGCGACATCGACGAGATCTACGAGTATCTTCGACGGCGATCCCGTGGCCCTACGGCGTCGAGCCGAACCGCCCGACGCTCGAAGCCCTGGTGCAATATCTCGCCGACCAGTCGCTGATCGACGCACCGGTTCCGGTGGACGATCTGTTCGTGCCGACGTACGGTTAGGCGAGTAGCGAGTAGCGAGTGGCGAATAGCGAGCCGTCGCCTGCTACTCTTCGCTACTCGCTACTCGCTATTCGCTATTCGCCCCTCACACTGGATCCCGTCCATGAGCACCCTCGACACCGTTCTGCAGGATCTCGTCATCGCCAACCGCATCCTGGCCAAGGAAGACGTGGTCGATGCCTACGGCCATGTCAGCGTCCGCCACCCCGACAACCCCCGGCATTTCTTCCTCGCGCGCTCGCTCGCGCCGGAGCTGGTCGAGAAGGGCGACATGGTCGAGCTCGGGCTCGACGGCCAGCCGGTGCGCGACGAGACGCGTCCGCTCTACCTCGAGCGCTTCATCCATGCGGCGATCTACGAGGCGCGCCCCGACGTGCATGCGGTGGTCCATGCGCACGCCGAGGACATCCTGCCCTTCGGCATTGCCCAGGCGACGCCGCTCCGGCCGGTCATCCACTCGGGCAGCTTCATCGGCGCGCACGTGCCGGTATGGGACATCGCCGACGAGTTCGGCGACACCGACCTCCTGGTCCGCAACATGGACCACGGGCGCGACCTCGCGCGCTGCGCTCGGCGGCAACACTGTCGCGCTGATGCGCGGACACGGCTTTGCCTCGGCCGGCGCGCTCGCTGATCGAGGTGGTGCGGATCTCGGTCTACCTGCCGCGCAATGCGCGCGCGATGCTGCGCGCGATGCAGCTCGGCGGCGAGATCAAGCCGCTGAGCCAGGGCGAGATCGCCGCCCGCGCGGGCGGCTACAGCCCCTATTCGTCGGAGACCTGGCGCGCATGGGAATACTGGGCCAACAAGGCCGGCTGCAGCCACCTGCTCACCCAGCCCGACGGCAAGCATGAGCACAAGCATTAGGTAAGATCATGAAACTCGCAAGCTACATTGCCGACAATCAACCGGCGTTCGGTGTGGTGCGGGATGACGGTGTCGTCACCATGAACGTGCGCACGCGCTATGCGCACCTTGCGCGAGGCGCTCGCCGCGGGCGCGCTCGACGAGCTCCGCCGCGCCGCGCGGAGAAAGCGCGTCCGGACCTCAAGCTCACCGACATCCGCTTCCTGCCGGCGATGACCGACCCGCACAAGATCCTCTGCGCCGGCATCAATTATCGCTCGCACGCGGCCGAGACCGGCCGCGACATTCCCAAGTCTGCCGAGCATGTTCATACGGTTCACCGATACATTGGTCGGCCACGATGGCGAGATGATCCGCCCGACCGTCTCGGAATGCTTCGATTTCGAGGGCGAGCTCGCGATCGTGATCGGCCGCGCCGGACGCCACATCAAGCCGGAGCAGCGCGCTCGACCACGTCGCCGGCTACACCTGCTTCGTCGACGGCAGCGTGCGCGACTATCAGAAGATCTCCGTCACCTCGGGCAAGAACTTTCCCGCCACCGGACCGCTCGGACCGTGGATCGTCACCACCGACGAGATTCCCGATCCGGCGCGGCTCACGCTGACGACGCGCCTCAACGGCAATGAGGTGCAGCGTTCGGGCACCGACATGCTGATCCACTCGGTGCCGGCGATCATCGCGTTCTGCTCCGATTTCACCGCGCTCGCGCCCGGCGACATCATCGCCACCGGCACGCCCGAGGGCGTCGGCCATCGCCGCACGCCGCCGCTGTGGATGAAGGCCGGCGACGTGCTGGAGGTGGAAATCTCCGGCATCGGTATGTTGCGCACGCGCGTGAGTGGACGAGCGGGGGTGAGCTGCGCTTGCGGCCACCTCATCTGCGGTTGAGGCGCCCCGGCCGTCGGGTGGAGGTGAAGCGTCGAAGCGGCGTGCCGCACCGTCCGCCTTCACCGCTGAGCGGCGGGCCGTGCCTCCGACGGGGAACGCTCGGAAGACCGCATACGTGCCGGATGAGGCCGTCTGCCCGTCGCAGAGGCTGTGCCCTTCAATTCGCCTGTTCCGATCCGACCCGCACGATACGAGCGGACGTCGGGCACGGTAGCGCGGACGGCCGCAAATCCTCGCCTCTCAGGGGAGGGCGGCGAGCAGGCTGCTCCAGCTGCTACGGCACCAGCTCGACCACCTTGCCGTTGGTGCGGCCCTGCGCCCGGTAGTGGCCGATGTTCTTGAGCAGCGCCGCGTCCGACACCGAGTAGAGGATGGCGTCCTTCTTGCCGGTGTTGAGGTGGCGCCGCCACACGAAGTTCGGCACCACGAAGATGTCGTTCTTGCCCCACTCGAAGCGCTTGCCGGCGATCTCGGTCGCGCCCTGCGCCTTCGATCACGACATAGAACGTGCTGGAGGTCTCGCGCTTGAACGCGGTCTCCTCGCCCGGGCGCAACAGCTGCGCCGAGTAGTGCAAGGTGGTGAAGATCGGCGTCGCCGTTCACCGGATTGACGAAGCGCAGTTGATGCCCTCGTAGGGATCGCCCGCTTCGTTGCGCAGGCCGTCGAGCGTCTCGCGCACGTCGGCGCCGCGGTAATGGATCAGCGGGCACGGCTTCTGGCCGGTGCCGCGCTGGTGCGACACGAAGGTCGGCACCATCCCGCCGCGTCCATAGAGCCGCTCCGAATAGCCGCTCTGCGTGGACGGTCGGCTGAACCCTCGCATTCTGGCCCTCGTTCTCGCCCTCGTATGTCGTGGTCGACCCAGGCGCAGTCGAGGAACTCCATCAGCGGCCAGTCGAGCATGTCGATCCAGATCACCGGCTCGGTCGTCGTCGTTGCCGTGATCGTGCCAGGTGCCGTTGGGGGTGAGGATCAGGTCGCCGCGCGACGCCTCGCAGCGCTCGCCCTCGACGTTGGTGTAGCCGCCCTTGTCCGACAGGATGGTGCGGCTGGCGTTCGGGCTGTGGATGTGCACCGGCGCGATATCGCCCGGATTGTAGATCGAGATCGCGCAGCGGATCGTGCTGGTGACCTGCAGGCGGCCGTTGAGCCCGGGATTGAGCAGCAGGATGCTCTGGCGGTCGGCGAACTCGATCGGCGACACGTCGGCCTTGCGGGCGACCTCGGAGATCCGGTTGAGGTACTGGCTGTAGTCCTTCCAGCGCCACTGATGCGGCAGCGTCTTCATCTGGTTGGCGGCGACGCGGCCGGTGGCGAGCTGGGCGACGTCGCCGGCCGTGTCGCTGAACCACGGGCGCTGCGCCGGCGAGTTCGCCTGGGTGCGCACCCAGACATGGTGCTTGGCGGCGTCGGTATTGATCGCTTCCATCATCTCGCGCGCCTTGTTGGGCAATCCCGGGCGGGCGGGTGCTTCGGCTGTTGCGGCGACCATGTGGTTCTCTCCTGTCGATCCTCGAAGGGCGTTCCGCCCTGGTACCTTGGAAAAGGGGTGCCTCAGTATGCCCCAGCGACGGCGCGTGATCCATCGCCGGACCCTCGCGCTGACGTATAGTCTGACCCTTGCGGTTTGCAACGCCGCGCCTTCCGTCGTCCCGGCGAAAGCCGGGACCCATGCGGTTTCGATGTAGGGGCTAGACACTTGTGGTCGCCCTTTTTCGCGCCACATGCGAACACGCCCTTGGGCGCCCACAAGGGGCGCCCCTACGCGGCTACGCGGCACCTCAGCCTCCGGCGAGGAACTCCCGCACCGCCCGATTGAATGCCTCCGGCTGGTCGAGGTTCGAGATGTGGCCGGCGCCGGGAAGCTCGACGAACGTCGAACCGGCGAGCGTCTCGTGCATCTGGCGCATGGCGGCCGGCGTGGTGCCGTCCTTCTCGCCGACGATGAACAGGACCGGATGCTTGACCGTGCCGACCTTGGAGCGGAAATCGTGGTTCGCGAGCGCGGCCGCGCAGCCGATGAAGCCGTTGACCGGTGTTGAGCGGATCATCAGCCGCACCTGGTCGAGGTGGGGCGGGTTGGCGGCGACCGTCTCGGGCGGAAACCAGCGGCCGACCGTCGGCTCGACCATGGCCGCCATGCCATTGTCGGACGCCATCGCGATGCGCTCCTCCCACTGCTGGGCGGTCGCCGGCGTCGATGCGCAGGGCGAGTCGCAGACGATGATGCGGTCGAACCGGTCCGGATGGCGCTGGGCGAGGCCGAGCGCCGTGACGCCGCCCATCGAGAGGCCGGCGAAGTGCGCGCGCCGAATCGACAGCGCATCCATCAGGGCGATCGCGTCGGCCATCAGCAGGTCGAACGTGTAGCGGCCCGTCGGCGCCTCGGTCCGCCCGTGGCCGCGCTGGTCGTAGCGTAGGATGCGGAACGAGTCGCTCAAAGCGGCCGCCTGTCCGTCCCACATCGACAGGTTGGTGGCGAGCGAATTGCTCAAGATGAGCCAGGGCGCGCCTTCGCGCCCGTCGATCTGATAGTTGAACGTCACCCCATTGGCCTTGATCTGCATCGGCGTTGCCATCTCCCTCGTTTCCTTCCGTGCGGCAGGCTGCGCCGCCGTCGCCAGGAAATCCGCGATCAGCGCGAGCAGCAGGCTCGGCGCCTGCGCCGGCATCATATGGCAGGCGTCGATCAGCTCGAAACGGGCGCCGGGAATCTGGCGCGCGAACTCTTCGCTCGCGGCCGCCGGCCGCACCTGGTCGAGGCGTCCGGCGACGATCATCGTCGGACAGCGGATGTCCTTGACCAGATGCCGGACATCGGTGCGCCCGAGCATGCGGTTCACCAGGCCGAACGAAACCGGATCGCTCGCGAGGTAGCGTCCGCGATAGGTCTCGTAGGCGGCGCGGTCGCCGATGCCGGCCGGATAGGACTTGTCGAGCGTGACTGACAGCGCCGCGCGCATGCCCTCGCGCTCGGTCAAGTCGGCGCGTTCGTCGAGCGCGCTCGCGCGCGGCCGGATCGATGCCGGCCAGCGGATTGCAGAACACGAAGCTCGCCGACCCGCGACGGGTGGCGCTGCATGAACACCAGCGCCTGCGCGGTCGCGGCCGCGACGGTGACGAAATGATACGGCGGCCGCAAGGCCTGTGCCTCGAAGCACGGCCTCGAGATCGTCGGCCAGCGTCTCGTTGCTGTAGGGCTTGCGCACCTTCTCCGACAGGCCGGCGCCGCGCTGGTCGTAGCGCAGCACGCGGAACCGCTTGCGCAATGCCGGGGCAATGCCGTCCCAGCTGTCGAGCGTGCCGCCCATCTCGTGCAGCAGCACCACCGACGGTCCGTTGCCGGCGAGGTCGTAGTGGATGCTGATCCCGTTCGCATCGATCCAAGGCAACGGCTGATCTCCCGCAGTCGCCGGGCTTCAGGTGATGCGCAGGGTTACTGCGGCTGGATATTGGCGTCGCGCGCGACCTTCGCCCATTTCTCGAGCTCGTCCTTGATCTGCTTGGCGAACTCCGCCGGCGTGCTGCCCACGGACTCGGCCCCGTCGGTGGCGAGGCGTTCCTGAATCTCGGGCCGGCCGAGCGCCTGGGCGACCTCCCGGTGCAGCCGGGCGACGATCTCGGCAGGCGTACCCGCGGGCGCCAGGAGGCCGTACCACTGCAGCGCCTCGTAGTTGGGCACGCCGGCCTCCGCGACGGTCGGGATGTTCGGCAGCCCCTCGGCGCGCTTCGACCCGGTGACCGCGAGCGCGCGGAACTGCCCGCCATCGATCAGCGGCTTGGCCGAGAGCGTGTTCGGCAACCCGATGGGAACGCGGCCGCTCAGCACCTCGGTGATCGCCGGTCCGGTGCCGCGAAACGGCACATGCACCAGGTCGATGCCGGCCATGCTCTTCAGGAGCTCCACACCCATGTGCGGCGAGGTGCCGATGCCGGCGGACGCGTAGGTGAGCTGCCCCGGCTTCTGCTTGGCGAGCGCGATCAGTTCGCCGAGCGAGGAAACCGGCAGCGAGGGATGCACCACCAGCACGTTCGGCAGCGACGCGACCTGGGTGATCGGCGCGAAGTCGCGCACCGCGTCGTACGACACCTTCTTGTACATCGCCGGATTGATCGCGAGCGTGCTCGCCGCCATCAGCAGCGTGTATCCGTCGGGGGCGGCGCGCGCGACCGAACTCGATGCCGATCATTTGTCCGGCGCCGGGCCGGTTCTCGACGAAGAACTGCCCCGCCATGGACCGCGCCAGATGGTCCGCCAGCACGCGCGCCAGGATGTCGGTCCCGCCTCCCGGCGAGGACGGGACGACGATGCGCACCGCGCCGCGACGGGTAGTCCGATTGCGCGACGGCTTGGCCCGCGAGGAGTGGCAGGCAGAGCCAGTGCGGAAAGTAACCTACAAGACACGAACGATCTCCCTGACACGCGTCCGTCTTCTGAGGACGGGACTCTTCCAATATTGTGCCGCCTGCACCCACCCTCCCCTGAGGCGCTACGCGCCAGAGGGGGAGGGTCGCACGCCGAGCCGAGCGAAGCGAGGCGAAGGCGGGCGGGGTGGGGTGATGCTAAATCGCCGATCGCTCACCCCACCCCGGTCGTCTTCGCTTCGCTCAGCCGACCGACCCTCCCCCTCTGGCGCGTAGCGCCTCAGGGGAGGGTGGGAGCCGCGGCGCTGCTCGTGCACTCGCTCGATCGCAACATTCGTCAGTTCGTCTGCCCGACCTGCTGGCGAGCGGTCCCCATCTCTCGATCTCGCTCGCCATGAAGCGGGTGAACTCTTCCGACGTCATCGCGCGGGTCTCGATCGCGTCGCGCTCCAGGCGCTTGCGCACGTCGGGAAGCTCCAGGACCTTGACGACCGCACGATTGAGCTTCTGCACGATCTCGTTCGGGACGCCGGCCGGTCCCGACAGACCGAACCAGGTGCGTGGCGACGAGATCGTCATATCCCAGTTCCTTGAACGTCGGCAGGTCCGGGTATCTCCGACAGCCGCGCGCTCGACGTGACCGCGATCGGGATCACCTTGCCGGCGCGGATCTGGCCGAGCGCCGAGGTCCAGGTCATCGTGCCGAGGCTCACGGTCCCGGCGATCAGGTCGATCATCGCCTGCGAGCCCCCCTTGGTGCGGGATGTGCTGGAGCTTGATGTCGGCGAGCTGGGCGAAGCGCTCCGCCGTCAGGTGCCCGAGCGTGCCGACGCCGGGCGACACATAGCCGATCGGCGGACCGTGCCGCGCAAGCTCGATCAGCTCCTTGAGCGATCGCACGCCGAGGCCGGGATTGACCACGAACACGTTGGGCGGTCCGCCGATATAGGCGATGTGGGTGAAATCGCGCATCGGATGGAAGCCCGGATTGGCGCTCACCGCCGGCGCGATCGCATGGTAGGCGACGCTCGAGGTCATGAACGTGTGGCCGTCCGGCTCCGCATCGGCGGTGACCTGCGCGCCGATCAGGCCGCCGGCGCCGGCGCGGTTCTCGACGAAGAACCGCCCGCCCAGGATGTCGGGGAGATTGTCCGCCAGGATGCGGGCGAACGTGTCGGCGGCGCCGCCCGGCGTCGCGGGCGCGACGATCCGCACCGGCCGCGTCGGCCAGTCGGCGGCCCGGGAGGACGCCGAGAGGGCATCGGCGCCAAGCAACGCTGCAGCAATCGCAAGCGCGAAAACCGGCATCCTGTTCCTCCCGATCTAGTGCCCCGCTTCCGAAGTTCGTGATACATCGCGGCACTTTCTGACACGAACTTCGGAAGCAAAGGGGCACTAGCAACCTTATAATTCTAGTGCCGCTTTTCGATTTGAAGTTCCTAAACGAGCTTGCCGCAAGTGGTGTAGGAACTTCAAATCGGCGGCACTAGCCGCGATGTTACCCCGGCCAGGCCTTGCACGGAAAGCGAGCGACAAAATCCCGGTCTCGTAAATCAAGCGTTGTCGTGGTGGTGCCGTCGCGTCAGGGCAGTTACCTACGGGGCTATGCTTGCCCGGGGTTCTTATTCCTCAGAGGCGTGTAAAAGTCCTTACGTCTTTGGTATAGTCATGAGTACATATACATAATAGAAGGAGACGACTGAATTGATATCAGGTGCTTTGGCCGAATACGTACGTACTTATGTAATTTAATTCGAATTTCATGTTTCGTTGCTTTCGTCGCCTCCAGGTTCCGAAACGCGGGGCCATTTCCCAGGGAGAGTGAATGATGCGAATCGGCTTAGTTTCGAGCGGGACGATCTTTTGCGCCGCGCTCGCCGTCGCCGTGCCGACTGTGGCACTGGCGGACGTCAAGTTCGAGCACGTGATGACCATCGGTTCGGAAGGAACCGGCGAGGGTCAGTTCAAGTATGTCGAGGACTTCGCCTTCAGCAAGGACGGGCACCTGCTCGCCACCGACGCGACCCATGCCTGGGTCCAGGCGTTCGACAAGACCACCGGCAAGTTCGTCACCCGCTTCGGCGGCAAGGGCGACGACGACAAGCACCTCGACAAGCCCGAAGGGATCGCGGTCGATCCGAACGGCAACATCTTCATCGCCGACTACAACACCGGCTTCGTCAAGAAATACGACGCCTCCTACAAGTGGCTCCTGACCTTCAGCGAGTACGGCTCCGAGAAGGGCCAGAACATCAAGTCGGAGTTCATGGATATCCGCGACGGCAAGCTCTACATGCCGGAAGCCGGCAACCATCGCGTCAACGTGTTCGACCTCGACGGCAAGTTCCTGTTCGACTTCGGCGGCCTCGGCACCGAGACCGGCCAGTTCAACGTTCCGGAATCCGCCAAGTTCGACAGCGAGGGCAAGCTCTACGTCGCCGACCTCAAGAACGACCGCATGCAGGTGTTCGACGCGAAGGGCAAGTTCCTCAAGACGCTGGGGCAAGACCGGCGTCGGACCGGGCGAGTTCAAGTCGCCGGCCGGCATTGCGCATCGACAAGGACGACAACGTCTACGTGACCGAGATCGGCAACGACCGCGTCCAGGTCTTCGACAAGGACGGCAAGTTCATCGCCATGTGGGGCAAGAAGGGCTCCGGCGTCGGCGAGTTCGGCAACCTCCACGGCATCATCGTCGACAAGGGCGACCGGCCTCGTCTACGTCGCCGATACCGCCAACAACCGCATTCAGGTGTTCAAGCCTATGGGCGTCGTGAAGTAACGATCTGCCAATGCGGCACAGGAGCGTTTGCTTCTGTGCCGCATTCCTCATTGATTTTTTCGCCTGATCTCCCGGAGTCTTCCATGCGTCGTCTCGGCCTGGGCGTCTTTGCCAATATGCGGCTTAAAGCGAAATTGATGCTCGCGTTTCTTGGACTGTCGCTGCTGATCGGGATTTCCGGAGCGGCCGGCCTGTTCTTCGTTCAGCGCATTGGCGCGACGGTCGCCTTCTTCTCGGACGTGACCTCGCCCCTTCTGGCCCAGAGCATGAGTCTGGTCGACAACGCGCAACGCACACGTGCTGCGTTTCTCGATGGATTGAACAGCGGGCAAGGCGAGGCGGAAATTTCACGCAATATTTCGGCGCTGGCAGATGCGCGCGCGCAAGCGTCTCGCGAACCTGCGGGCGTTGTCCACGCAAGCCGGCTTGACGATTCGGTTGGACGAGCTCGATCAGCAGCAACGCCAGTTCGCGCAAATCCTGCGGGACATGCTTGCGGCGCATTTTCGCGGCCGGGCAGCGGACGCGATCACCCAGGACCGAGTTGTGAAATTCGAGGCGGAACGGCGCGAATTCGACGCGCTGCTTGCGAGCGTCGCAACGCAGGCCGAGACCACCATCACCGAGAGCGAGGAGAAGGCAAAAACCCAGGTCCAGGGCGGCGCCGCAACGGTGGACTGGCTGGGCGACCTGTTCTCCCAGACTCTCAACGAGACGTTTCCCCTGCTCCAGGGCGTCTACAAGCTGATGCGGGACACCGTGAGGATTGAGGAACTGGCGAAATCCTACGTCAATCAGGCCGATGCGGCAGCCCTGCCGGCCGATCGAACAGAATACCAAAGCGACCCTGAAGACCGCCGCCGGTCTGGTTCGCAGATTTGGCGGGCGCCTGCGCACGCCGGACGGCCGGGCCCAGGTCGCAAAGATCACGCAGGGTGTCACCAAGCTCGAAGCGGCGCTGGTGGCGGACGAGGGCACCTTTGCGGCTCATCGCAGCAATCTGGAGGCGCGGGCGCAACTCGCCGCGTTGAGCCAGACTCTTGGCACCGTGGAAAGCGCCTATGTCGGGCTGCTGGCCGAAGTCGAGCGGACGGTTCAAGGCCTCAACGAACAGGCCAAGACGAATTCGGTGCAAGGCGTCGCGCGGGCTCTGATCATCATCGGCTGCGTCATCGGCGCGGGCCTGTTGATCGGCGTCGTGTTCGGCGCCACTTTTGCGAACCGCATCGTTGGACCGATCCGGCGGCTGACCAGCGCCATGACCGAGCTCGCGCACGGCACCCTGAGTGTGGTCGTGCCCGACCACGGCCGAAGCGACGAGATCGGCGACATGGCGGGGGCACTGCAAGTCTTCAAGGAGAACGCGATCGAATTCGGACCGGCTCGTCAAGGAGCGCGAGGGGGAACAGGCGGCCAAGGAGCAGCAGGCCCGGCGCGTCGCACAGCTGTGCGTCGATCACGAGACATCGGTGACCGGCATGCTCGACGTGCTCAATCGCTCGGCGTCCGACATGAAGGCCACGTCGGAAACAATGTCTGCCCTCGTCGTCGAGACGAGCCACCAGGCAACGACCGTCGCGGCAGCGGCGGAGGAAGCCGCGACCAATGTCCAAACCGTGGCTGCGGCCACCGAAGAGCTGTCCTCCTCGGTCAGCGACATCAACGAGCGTGCAACCTATTCGGCACAAATCGCGAACAAGGCTGCGGACGAAGCGATGCGCGCCGATACCGTGGTACAGCATCTCAATGGGACGGCTTCGGAGATCGGCCAGGTCATTCGCATGATCGAGGAGATCGCCAACCAGACGAATTTGCTCGCACTCAACGCCACCATCGAGGCGGCGCGTGCGGGCGAGGCCGGCCGCGGCTTTGCGGTGGTGGCGAGCGAGGTCAAGAGCCTTGCCGGCCAGACCGCGAAGGCAACGAGCGAGATCGGCGGCCGCATCAGTGCGATTCAGGACGGTACCAGCCAGGTCGTGGAGGCCATCAAGGGGATCCGGAAAACGATCGATGAAATGCGCGAGATCTCGACCTTCGTTGCAGGGACGATGGAGGACCAGGGCTCCGCGACCCGCGAGATCGCCAGCAATACGCAGCAGGTGGCGGCCGGCACGTCCGAAGTCACGGCCAACACCGAAGCCGTGAGCCAGAGCATGCAGGCGACCGGCGCGGCGGCATCCCAGGTGGTCAGCGCCGCCGTCGAACTGAACCAACAGGCGGACGCGCTGCGGGCGGAGATCGGCCGGTTCCTCGGCGATATACGGGCCGCCTAAAGGACCAGCCAGGGACTTACCCCGCCAGGCCCTAGAAGTCACCCGGCGGCTGCGCGGCGGGTCGCCTGGTCGAGCAGCGCGATCAGGCCCTGCAGCAGGTCGATCGGCCGCGGCGGGCAGCCGCGGATGTGCAGGTCGACCGGGATCACCTTGTCGACCGCCCCGACCACCGCGTAGCTGCCCTCGAACACGCCGCAACCGGCGGCGCAATCGCCGACCGCCACCACCCATTTCGGATCGGGCGTCGCCGCGTAGGTGCGCTCCAGCGCGACCTTCATGTTGTGGGTCACCGGGCCCGGTGACGAGCAACACGTCGGCATGGCGCGGCGAGGCGACGAATTTGATGCCGAAGCGCTCGACGTCGTAGACCGCATTGTTGAAGGCGTGGATTTCCAGCTCGCAGCCGTTGCACGACCCGGCATCGACTTCGCGGATGCGTGAGCGAACGTCCGAACAGCCGGCGCGCCGCGCGCGGCGAGCGTGAAGCCGAGCTCCTCCACCGTCGGCTGCCCCGGCGTCGGCGCCGCGATGGTCACCGGCGAGGCGAACAGGGAACGCAGGAGCAGCGTGCGCATGGGCTACAAGTCGTGTCCCGAATACGAGCAGTTGAAGGATTTGTTGCACAGCGGGAAGTCGGCAACGATGTTGCCTTCGATCGCCGCCTCCAGGAGCGGCCACTGGAAACCAGGAGGCATCGCGCACGTGGCAGCGTGCGATCCGGCCGCCGGGCGCGATGCGCAGCCATACCAGGATGTCGCCGCGGAACGCTTCCACCATCGCCATGCCTTCGCGCGCCGCCTTGGTCCGGAATCTGGACCTGTGCCGGCCCTTCGGCGAGCGCGGAAAGCCAGTCCCTCACGAGCCGGATGCTCGCTTCGACCTCGCGAATGCGTACCCACACGCGCGCATTCACGTCGCCCTCCCGGTAGACCGGAACGTCGAACGCGACCTTCTGGTAGGGCGGATAGGGAAGGTCGCGGCGCGCGTCGAAGTCGCGTCCCGAGGCGCGGCCGACGTGACCGCCGGCGGCCCAGCGGGCGACCAGCTCCGGCGCCACAATTCCAGTCGTGCAGGTGCGATCCTGCAGCGAGGGGGTGTCGTCGTAGAGCCGGACGATCTCGGCAAAGCGCGGCTGCACATCGGCGAGCGCGTCGAGTGGCGCCAGGACCGTCGGCGCGCGATGTCCCTGGCGATGCCGCCCGGCACGATGCAATCCATCATCAGGCGATGGGCGAAGGCAGCATCGGCCGCGGCGAGCAGGCGCTCGCGGAAGATGCCGCAATGCGCGTGGATCAGCGTGAACGAGGCGTCGTTGCAGATCGCGCCGATATCGCCGAAATGATTGGCGATGCGCTCGAGCTCCGCCATCACGCCGCGCAGCAGCCGGGCGCGCGGCGGCGCCTCGATCTCGAGCGCGGCCTCGACCGCGCGCGCGAAGGCGAAGCTCAACGCAACAGTCGAGTCGCCCGAGACGCGCGCCACGACCTTTTGGGCGCGGCCAGTTCGGCATCGACCAGAACGGGGAAGATGGCCGGGACGAGCTGAATTCTACTACCTCTAGTGCTCGAGTCCTTCCCCGACCACTACATGTTGTGCCCGCTCTATGCGGGGAGAACGTCGTTGCGAGCGGCGATCGCCGGGAACTCCGACGGGTCGGCCGCAGCGAGCTCGCGCAGGTAGAGCTCGAGGCCACCGGGCACGGTGAGGTTGAGGAAGTGAACGGGCTCGTCGCCCGGTTTCGAGACCGTGTGCCGGTTGCCCGGCGGCACGAAGGCGTAGCTGCCGGGGCCGGCCTCGTGCTGGTCGTCGCCCAGGAGCACGGTGAGGGTGCCGTCGAGCACGTAGAAGGAGTCGGTGAGCTTCTCGTGCAGGTGGGGCGGTGGCCCGGGCGGCGCCGGGGTCGAGCTCGAACACCGCCAGTGACACGGAGCCGAGCCCGTCGTCCGCTCCCGCGAGGATCAATCCGTTCGCGCCCGGGCCGGGAGTCACGGGATGGCCCTCGCCGCCGCGCGGAAGGAGGCCTTCGGTGGCGGGTAGGCCGCCGTCTGCCGGCGGGTCGTGCTGATCGAACTCCGGGTCGCTTCGGCGCAGCCACTCCTCGAAGCCGCAGCCGGGTGCGTGGATGTTGAGCCAGCGAGCGCCGTCGGTGCGGTAGCGGTGGACGAGCTCGGGCGGAGCGAGCGCGAAGTCGCCGGGGGCGAGCAGGTGCTCCTCGTCGCCGAGCAGGACGGTGAGCTCGCCCTCCAGGACTCGGAAGCCGTCGGCGTGGTGGTGATGGATGTGCGGTTCGGTGGAGCCCGCCCCCTGGGTCTCGGTCAGGACCAGGCCGTCGCTCACGCACTTGATGCGGATGCGACCGCCGATGTCCTCGCCCTCGCCCGGGCCGAGCAGGTGAGGCCCGGTGGTCATCGCTTGAGCGAGTTCAGCGTGAGGTCGAGGCCCTCGTCGAGATCGACCTTGGCCTCCCAGCCGAGCTCCTCGCGCGCGCGAGAGGTGTCGAGGTAGATGTGCTGCACCTCGCCGGGTCGCTCCGGGGCGTGGTCGGCGCGGAAGCCGTTTTCGGAGTGACGGGCGAGGGCGTCGACGATGTCGACCACGCTTGTCTGAACGCCGCGGCCGATGTTGATGGGGCCGTTGGCGGGCGCGTCGGCGGCCCTGAGGTTCGCGTCAACGACGTCGCCGACGAACACGTAGTCGCGAGTCTGCTCGCCGTCGCCGAAGATCTTCGGCGTCCTGTTTTCGAGAAGCGCGCCACAGAAGATGGCGATCACGCCGGCCTCGCCAAGCGGGTCCTGGCGGGGGCCGAAGACGTTGCCGTAGCGGAGTGAGACCGTGTTGAGGCCGTGGAGCCTTTTGAACAGCTCGCAGTACTGCTCGGCGCAGAACTTGCTCAGGCCGTAGGGGGCCTCGGGGGCGACCGGGTGGTCCTCGGGCGCGGGCAGCACCTGACCCTCGCCGTAGATCGCGCCGCCGGTGGACGTGTTGACGATCCGCTCCACGTCCGTGCGCGTGCGCGGCCCTGAGGACATTGACCGTGCCGCCGACGTTGATGGCGGCGTCGAGCGCCGGATCGGACACCGACTTGCGAACGTCGATCTGGGCGGCGAGGTGGAAGATGGCGTCGGGCTTGGCGCGGCCGATCACCTCGTCGACGGCAGCCGCGTCGCGGATGTCGACCTCAGCCAGCTTGGCGCCGTTGCCCTTCGCCTGGTCGAGGTTCTCGCGCTTACCGGTCGAGATGTCGTCGAGAACGGTGACCTCGTCGCCCCGCTCGACGAGAGCGTCCACAAGATTCGAGCCGATGAAGCTGGTGCCGCCGGTGACGAGTGCCTTCATGCGGCGGCACTCTAGCCGCGACGTACCCCGAAATCCACTGCGACGCTCTACGGCGCTCGGACGACAGTTCGGGGCAGCGGCCGATCGCCCACCGTGACCGAGAATCGCGGGGAAAGTCGCTGGGCGACCGCCTCGTCGTTCGGGCAGCGCGATCGAAAGAGGACAACGGCATCGAGCACGAAGAGATCAACGCTACAACCGAGTTGCTCGACGTCGACTCAAGCTTCTCAACCTCGCTACCCGGTCGCTGCGCGAGGACTGTGCGCCAGCTGGTCGAGTCCGGCAAGACCCACATCTTGCTCGACCTTCGAGTTCGGGTTGCCGCTGGACGAAGAGGGCTCTCGCGGCCTGATTGAGCTCATCCGCGTCGCGCAATCCGCTCGGCGCTTACGTTTCGCTGCTGTGTCCAGAGCAAGGAGGCTGCGAGAAGGGTATTCACAATCACTCGCCTCGATGAGAGGATACTCGCTGGCTGGCCGACAACGAATCTCGCTGTTTGGCACTCGCGAGGAAGCCATGGCTGCTCGGCCGCGCCCGTGACGGACTCGCGCGCCGAGATGGTGCAAGTTCCGGCCCCGCGCGCCGACCTCCTAGATATGAGTTACTGGGTGAAGAGCGCTCGCACCGGCTGAGGATCCTCTCCCCGTCGGATTGGTACGCCGGCGGCAAGGACTGGCGAGACCGCTTCGGAGACGCGTCGATGTTCTCCAAGCGGCCGACAGTCGTTCTCGGCGACCGCCTCGTCTTCTACGCCCGTCGGATCGGCGAAGCTGTCCAAGGCCGGGCGCTCTATTCGCGGTCATGGAGGTCACGTCAGAGCCCGAGCCGAGCGGGCGCTCCGCGCTGGCCTTGGCAGGTCCTTGACCCGGGATGCTGATGCCGGGTCCGCGGCTTCTCGCCTGTCCAGACCGTTCCGAGCGACATCGACGTCGCCCTTTTTCAGTCCTTAGGCCAGCAATCGCACATTGGGCTGAGCGATGGGCCAGAGCGAAGAGAGCCGAGCGGCTGATCCGCTGCTGCTGCCAAGAGGGCTGGCAAGGTGGGCCACTGTTACAAGGGTCCGCCGCCTCCATCCGACAGCCGAGTCGCTGACAGACCCTGCGAGAT
>CAVTXS010000041.1:0-197071 GCA_963738705.1 uncultured Alphaproteobacteria bacterium | reverse complement strand
TTGTGGCCGGCTAACTCATTCGTCGTCGTG
The DNA here is from genome assembly GCA_963738705.1 of uncultured Alphaproteobacteria bacterium. Lineage (GTDB taxonomy): Bacteria > Pseudomonadota > Alphaproteobacteria > Rhizobiales > Xanthobacteraceae > CAVTXS01. The sequence goes on along the minus strand of CAVTXS010000041.1, from coordinate 197,041 downwards.
TTGTGCTGCTTGGGGAACACGATGGGATAGTGCAACGCCGGCTCCGGTATCCGCGTAATGAATGCCACTGCAGCATGGGTCACCACGGGTCCCACGCTGCGCTCCGGATTGGCCCAGTACGTCAATGCCTGCGGCAGGACCAGGGCGAAGTATCCCGCAACCAAAGCGGTGCAGGACGCCGCCACGACCGCGTGCCAGACCAGCCGATCCGGCCGCAGCAGCAACTTTGACAGCCAGAAGCACTCCCCGGATGACAGCAAGGTCAACAGCGCGGGCTTCTTTTGATAAAGCAGAACATCCACGCCGAGCGTCAGCAGGGTCGGCAGCCAACGGATCGCATGCTCGAGCGCATTGCGAGGTTTCACTGCGAGTACGACGAGTGCTGCCGCGGTCGGGAGGAACATATACATGTTGACGAATTGGAAAAAATTCAGCGAGGAAAACAACGCCCAGCGGGAATGCGCCCAATCGGAGAGCTCAGTCCATGTATGGAGCCGAGAAAACGCTCCTCCCGCATACAGGCTCCACACGCCCCAAGCCAACAACGCGTAAAAAACCAGATTGGCGAATACAGCGGATCGGCCGACATCAGTGTTCCGGAAATCGACGGAGAACTCGAGGCTGCCGCCAATGCGCATGACGACCCAGTAGCCCGCGGCAAATGCCCAAGGACCACCGAAAAGAAGAACGAGCATTGTGCTCCTTTCTTCCTCGGTCATGATCGGAATTTTGTTGAAATAATACTCGAACGCACCGGCAAGCGGCTCTATCCGCCACAGCAGCGCCACCGAGCCGATCACGCATAGAACCAGATAGGCGCCGACGAACACCCAGACGGGGATCCAACGTATCATCAGGTCGCTTCTCGTGGGTCGTGGGCACGCTTGAAAAAGCCCATAAAGATCGTCCGCTCGGCTCCCTACCCCTCTGCGCGGGCATCCATGCGTGACCGAGGTTCAAGGATATTCGGAATTCATGAGATGGCAAAGTAATTTGGCCGGATAGTGGTTTGGCCGGTTTTTGGCGGAGAGAGAGGAACTGAGGGTCCAACATTCTCCACCCCCGCCATGTCTGAAGTTCGGTACTCCGCTTCAAGTCAGCGCGCCTTCGGAATCATGCGCGTCCATCACTTCCAGCGCAACTAAACGTATCGACGTGAGACACGGTGCCCATCAGCGGAAACGTATCACGCCTCGGTTGGTCGGCCGCCTTCATCGCCGACCCGATCACCAGCGCATCATCGGGCGGCGTGCCGGGGATCGACAGTCACAGCTTCTGCTAGCGGATTTCCTCCAGCGTCTCGTCGAGGCGCCGGCAGAAGGCGTCGCAGACCGCCTCGTCGTGCGCGAGCGACAGATAAAGCTTGGTCCCCATCGGGTTGATGAACACGCCGCGCGCGAACAGGCCGAGCATCATCTCGCGCGCGCGCCCTTGTCGCCGCGCGCGGTCGAGCGATAGTCGTTCACCTTGCAGTCGCTGAACACGATCTGCGCCAGCGGCCCGTCGCCGATCACCTGCGCGGTGACCTGCGCGGTCGCGCAGAAGCTTGCGTAGCATCTCGCGGAATTTGTTGCCGAGACCGTGCAGGTGCTCGTACGTGCCCGGCTGGCGAAGCACGCCGACAGCGCCGCGTTCGCCGCCGCGGTCGAGATCGGATTGCCGCCCAGGGTCGAGGCCATCCAGACATAGCGCGTCGCTGCCGATGCGATGCTCGTTGACAAGATCCATGACGTCGCGCCGGCCGCCGAACGCGCCGATCGGATAGCCGCCGCCCAGTGCCTTGCCGTAGGCGACGAGGTCCGGAACGACGCCGTAGTATTCCTGCGCGCCGCCATAGGCGAGACGAAAGCCGGTCACGACCTCGTCGAAGATGAGCAGCACGCCGCAGTTCATCACACAGCCGCCGCACCCCTTCGAGGAAGCCGGGCTCGGGTGGCGTGCAGCGCTGCAGCGGCTCCATGATTACGCCGGCCAACGTCTGCCGGTGGCCGCGCATGATGGCCGCCGTGCATTCCAGATCGTTGTAGGGCGCGACCAGCAGCTCGGCGTCCCACCGACGGCGTGCCCGCGCTCGTGTGCTCGGGTTGCGGGAAGTCAAGACGGCGCTTGGGAAAAAGGCTGGTGACGCCGGCCTCGTTCGCGCCGTGATAGGCCCCCTCGAACTTGAGCAGTTTTGGCCTGCCGGAAAATGCCCGGGCCAGCCGAGCGCAATACATCGTTGCCTCGGTGCCAGAGGCGCAAAACCGCAGATGCTCGGCCGCCGGACTGACCCTCTTGATCTCTTCCGCCAGCTTGAGCGCGTTCTCGTTCAAGTACGCGAAGTTCGATCCCCTGGGCGCTTGCCGGACCACGGCCTCCACCACCTCGGGACAGGCATGACCGACCAAGGCCGAGCCCCACCCGATCGAAAAATCGATGTATTCCTTCCCATCGGTGTCCCACAGCCGCGCGCCCTCGCCGCGCTCTATCGCGACCAGTGCGTCGGTCGGCAAGCCGAACTCGCCGTTGGAGATACCCGCCGGAAAGGCGGCAAGCGCCCGCGCGGCAATGTTCGTTTGCTCGATCAATTCTTCTCCTGCGTCCGCCGGCTTTCACCGCCACCAAAGCGATACCGGATTTGAGCGTAGTGTGGCGCGCCACCCGCAAAGTTCGTACTCGGCGAGCTCTGCCATTACCGGACGTGCGCTCGATGGCGGCGCTTGTCTCCATCGCGCCTATTTCATCATTGATCTGGCGTGATCCAACCTGAGGCCCCCATGGGGCCAGGCCGGCCCTTAGCAGCACTCCGATCCGGCGCGAGTTCCAAACGTTGTCCCGGTCCGCTGGGTCACGAACGGAGAGGTCGCGACGGAATTCGAGCTTGCGGACCTGCCGCGGGTACCGTCAATACTCGCGACGAATATCGACGCGGTTGCGCAGCCTGCGGCCTTCGATCGCCCGCGCAGCATTGTCGAGAGCAAGATCGAGTGTCATCGGAATGTACCGGCAGCAGGTCGTCCGACGAGCAATGCGGCGTGATCAGGAGATTTGGCGCCTCCCACAGATCGGACTCGGATGGCAGCGGCTCCGGATCGAAGACGTCGAGGATGGCGCCGCTCAGCTCGTTGCGTCGGAGCTTCCGAACGAGCGCGTCGTAGTCGACGGTCTGCGCGCGCGAAAAGTTGAGCAAACCCGCGGTTTTCTTCATCACGCGAAACTCGCGCTCGCCGATCATGCCGTCGGTGGCCGATGTCGACGGCACGGTCACCACGACGAAATCCGCGTCGGGCAGGACGGTGTGCAGCGCATCCTGGCCCACCACTTGGTGGCACGCGCGGTGCGGGCGCCCGCTGCGGCGGACGCCGATGACATGAAGTCCGCACCGTTTCGCTTGCTGCGCGCCGGCGCCGCCGAGATGGCCGACGCCGACGATCAGCACGGTCTTGCCTTTCATGTGATCGGTGAAGAGAGGGAGCCACTCGCGCCGCGTCTGCGCGTTCATCAAGGTCGGGGATGCGGCTGTTGAGCATGAGCAGACACATCAGGATGTACTCCCCGGCTTTCTGCCGATGGATCCCGCGATTGTTGATGATCTCGATGCCCTCGGGCACCCAATCGAACGGGCGGAGATACTCGATGCCTGCGCCGATGAAATGCACCGCTTTCAGGTGGGGCGCGACCTGGCGCAAGTTCTCGCGCGGCAGCTGCATGCTGGTGACGAACATGCTGGCGGTTCTCATCGCTCGCGCGAAAGCCTTGCAGGTCCCAGTTGACGGTCAGACGCACCTTGCCGGCCAGGTCGGGCCGGCGCGCCAGGGCCGCCTTGCACAGCGCTTCCGTCATGTGAAATACCGGGTGGGCGCCGCGCCGCGAATTGAAATGGATGTGGAACGGCAACGAACTCATGACTGACCCTCTTTCGGACGGATAAATCCTCGGTCGAACGGCGTTGAATGCTACCGAGGCGTGACCGCCGCGGGGCTGACGCGTGTGGCCTTGTTGTCCGCCACCGCTGAAAACCATGACGTTGCCCGGATCGATCCGCAGAACGACTCGGGCGCCGATCGCCAACTTCGAAAGCGTATCGTCGTCGGCGACATGCGCCGTCCAGTGCGCGCCGTTGTGGAGCTGCAGGGTGAGTTCGCAATGCCGGCCGAGATACGTTCGGCCGACGAGCGTGGCCGGCAGGCCCTCGACCTGATCCCGGGAGCCCTCGGAAGTCACCCGAATCTGCTCAGGCCGGATGTACAGGGTCACGCTCTGCCCAATGGAAAACTCTCTCGAGCCGCACGGCCGTCCGCATGAACCCGGCGCCGGGCACCTCCAACAGCGTGGATCCGGCGTCGACGTCGCGGCACGCCGCGCTCGCGCGGTTCGCGGCGCCGAGGAACTCCGCAACGAAATGGCTGGCGGGACGGCGGTAGACCTCTTCGGGTCCGCCGGACTGCAACAGCGAGCCCCGGTGCATCAGCGCCAACCGGTCGGCGAGCGCCAACGCTTCGTCCTGGTCGTGGGTGACGAAGATGGTGGTGACGCCGGTCAAGCGCTGGATGCGCTTGAGCTCGCCGCGCATCTCCTCGCGCAGCTTCTTGTCGAGCGCGCTGAGCGGCTCGTCCAGCAGCAGCACCGCCGGCTTGATCACGAGGGCGCGCGCAAGCGCGACCCGTTGCTGCTGGCCGCCGGACAGTTGCCGGGCCATGCGGTCCTGAAAGCCCTCCAGGCCGACAAGGGCGAGAATCTCGGAGACCTGCGAGGCGATTGCCGCTCGGTCCAGCCCGCGCATCCGCAGACCGAAGCCGACGTTCTGGGCCACCGTCATGTGCGGAAACAGCGCGTAGTCCTGGAACACCATACCGATATTGCGCCGGTGCGACGGCGACCCGCGTCATCGGGCGCGCGCCGATATGGATTTCGCCGGAATGCGGCACAAAGCCGGCAATGCTTCGCAGCAAGGTGCGTCTTGCCGCAGCCCGAGGGCCCGAGCAACGCGAGGATTTCGCCGGCCGGAAGCGTCGAGACTCACATCTTCGACCGCCACGATCTCGCGATAGCGGACCGTCACGCGGTCAAGCCGAACGGCCTGCGAACGTGAGTCCTGCGCGCTCATTCGGTCACCGTTTCCAGTCCGACCCACCACTCGGCGAACACCACGACCGCGATGGTCGCCAGGATCAGCATCGTCGAGATGGCGCAGACGGTCGGATCGGTCTCGGTCACCGCGTAGGCGTAAATCTCGACCGGCAGGGTTGTCCGGTCCCAAACGAGGAACTGACTGGCGGTGAAATTGTCGAACGAGGTCACGAAGGCGAAGATCGCCGCCGCCACCAGGCCCGGCTTGATGCACGGAATCGTGACGAGCATGAACGCGGTCGAAGCGGTTCGCGCCATGGATCACCGCGGCTTCCTCCAACGAAACCGGAAAGCGCACCAGCGAGGCGCTCAGCACGCGAACCGTGTAGGGCAGGGTGAGGATGACATGCAGGGCACCGAGGCCGAGCAGCGAGCTGACGAGTCCGATCTGCGAGAACAGGATCAGCAGCGCCATCCCGAGCACGACCTGCGGCACCATCAGCGGTGAGTTGAGAAACGTCGCGACCGCGTCCCGCCCGGTGAAGCGATAGCGCACAAGTGCAATCGCGCACAGCAAGCCGATCACCAGCGAAAGCAGCGGTCGCGACGATGGCCAGCACCAGGCTGAACTGAAAGCTTTTCAGGAACCGTTCGCGCTCGAAGACGTTCGCGTACCATTTCAGGGAGAAGCCCTTGGGTGGAAAGACGACCTCGCTGCTTTCGTTGAACGATGCCGCAATGACGACGAGCAGGGGCACCAGCATGCAGACCACGACCAACGCCGTCATGCCCCGTGCGAACCAGCCGGCCGACCTCATGCGCTCGCTCCCCGCATGCGCGATCCGAGCACATGGATCGCAAAAAGCGTCAGTAGCGTAATGACCAGAAGGATGATCGAGATCGCTGCATGCGAAGCGCTTGTCGAGCACGGCCATGGCCTGCTCCTGGATGAGATTCGCGATCATGTTGAAATAGCCGCCGCCCAGCATGCCGGGCATGATGTAGGCGGTCAGGTCGAACAGGAACACAAGCACGACCCCGGCGAGAACGCCCGGCAAGCTCAGCGGCAGCGTCACGTAAAGAAAGGTCTTGAAGCGGTTCGCGCCCAGCGAGGCCGCGGCGATCTCGAGATTCGGCTCGATATTCTTGAGTACGCTGTAGATCGGGAAGATCATGAACGGCAGCGGCACGAGAATGAGCGCGATGGCGACGCCCGCCTCGTTGAACAGCAATGGGATGGGCCGCTCGATGATGCCAAGGCCGAGCAGCGGCCGGTTGATGATTCCGTTGTTGCCGAGCACCAGGATCAGCGCGTAAGTCCGCACGATATAGCTGGTGAAGAACTGCACCACCAGAATCGAGCGTCAGCGCCAGCCGGACCGGCGGCGATGAGCGCGCCATCACGTAGGCGAACGGATAGCCGAGCAACAACGTGATGGGCGTGCAATAGGCGGCGATGCGGAACGAGCGCCACGAGAAAGTTGAGATAGAAGGTGTCCGATAGAAATCGCTCGTATTGCCGCAGGCTCCAAGTTGCCTTGCGCGTCGAACAGGCTGATCGCAGCCGTGATCGCCAGCGCGCCGAGAAAGATGACGATCACGAGCGCGCCGGGAAGCAGCAGGAGCAGCGCCATTCCATTCCGTTCCCTCGGAACGGCGTCTCGCATCGTGCGCCTGCCCCGCTCAGTCATCGGTAGTGTGCCGCTCAACCTCCTGGCGCGGCGAAGCCCAGCGGGCCGGTCACCGCGTGCAGGATTTCGCGGTTCCAGCGGTCCACCCAGGCACCGTAGTTGGCGTTCACATAGTCCCAATCCGGCACGTAGAGGTCGCCGAGCGGCGGGATCACGTCACGAATGCGCGCGGGCGCCTTGGCGTTCTTGTTGGACGGTATCGAGCCCAGCTGCTCGACGATCCGCTCCTGGATGCCGGGATCGAGAATGGCGTTCAGCACCTTGGCGGCTTCCGGCTTGTTCGGCCGACCCTTCACCATGGTGATAAGGTTGACCGACATGAATTGCGGCTTCGTCGGCATGACGAACTTGTAGTTCGAGCCCGGGCCCAGCAGCTTGTAGACGACGCCGAGCACGCCGTAGCCCGCGACGGCGACCTCGCCGGCTTGGATGAACTTCAGCGACTCCGCGTCGGCCTTGTAGACGACGCCGAGATTGGGCTTGAGCGCCTTGAGCTTCTCGAAGCCAGGATCGATGTTCTTCTCGTTGCCGCCGGCCAGAAGCGCGGCGATCATGATGAACATGCCCTTGTCCTGATCGATCGAGGTCGTGACCAGGCCTTTGAGCCGTGGGTCCCAGAGATCTTCCCACGACTTGATCTCGAACGGCGTCTTGTCGACGCGGTAGAAAATGCCGCGCGGCGATGACCAGATGGTCGGGCCCGCCGGGAAGACGAGCGCTCGGCGGAATGTCCTTGAGATTGGGCACGAGGTCGGCGGGCATCGGCTCGATGATGCCGCTCGCGAGCGCCGTCGCGGCGGTGGCGTCCGCCGTCATCCACAGATCGACCTGCGGATTGGCGCTTCTGGGCCTCCAGGCGTTGCAGGCCCGCGACCGAGCTTGCCTGCGTGACGAATTCGATCTTGGTGCCGGTCGATCTTTCGATATCGGGCTTCACGTCGTTCAAGGCGTCCGTGAAGGCTCCTCCCCAGGTCTGGACGACGATGGTCTTCTGCGCGGCGGCCGGCAGCGACGACGCTGCGGAAATCGCCAGCGCCAACAGCGATGCTTTCAAGATTGGTCTCATCGGAGTGGCTCCCCTCTGTGGTAGTCAACGACTCGCGCATTGAAAGCGCGGCTTTGCAGTATTTCACCCCGTTTTCAGTACTCTCGCTTGAGGTCGACGACGTTGGTGAGCGGCTTCCCGGCCAAGTGTCGCCGGACATTGTCGAAGAAGATATCGAGCGTGCGCGGGACATACTGGTGCAGATCGTCCGACAGCACATGCGGCGTGATGATCAGATTGGGCGCGTCCCACAGGCTCGAATCCGCCGGCAGCGGCTCCGGGAAAGGTCACGTCGATGATCGCGCAGCCGATGTGATCGGTGCGAAGCGCCTCTTCCAGCGCCTTGGGATCGACGAGCCCGCCGCGCGACATGTTGATGAAGGCCGCGCCGCGCTTCATCCGCAGGAACTCCTCGCGCCCCATCAGGAAGCGCGTGGTCGAGGTCAGCGCGGTGTTGAGCAGCACGATGTCGGCCTTCGGCAGCAGCCTGTGCAGCGCGCCGGCGCCGTGCATTTCGTCGACCGCAGGATGAGGGCTTCTTGCTGCGGCGGATGCCGATCACGCGCATGCCGAGCTGCTTGGCCTGCTCGGCCGCGCCGCCGCCGATGTGGCCGACGCCGACGATCAGGAGCGTCTTGCCTGCGACCGTCGGCGTGAAGATCCGGTTCCACTCCTTGCGCCGCTGCGCGGTGGTCAGCTTCGGGATCTGCGCGTTGGCCATGAGGATGGCCATCAACGCCGACTGCGCTGCCTTCGGCACATGCGCCCCGCAATTGGTCGTCAGCACGAGGCCCTTGGGCACCCAGTCGAACGGCAGCATGTAGTCGACACCGGCGCCGAGCACCTGGACCAGCTTCAGGCGCGGCGCCTTTTCGGCGAGCCGCTGGCGCGGGAACCGGTAGCCGACCATCGCATCGGCATTCCTGATGGCCTGGTCGAACAGGTCGCCATCGATGCCCCACGTCGTCTCGATCACCCCGGCGACGTCGGGGTGGCGCTTGAGCGCCGCCTCGTACTGTTTGGGGTAGACCGTGAAAACCGGCATCAGCTTGACCTCATTCTCGATGTGAACGCGGAAGGGTTCCGCCTTCGAGGCTGAGCGCGCAGGTTGCCTGCCGGTAGAGCGCATTAGCGGGCGTCTCGTTTGATCCGTTCGTGGAAAATGAAACCGAGGAAATCCAACAGCACGCGCGCCGCCAGAAACGCCGTCGTTCCGGTGTGGTCGTAGTCGGGGGCGACCTCGACAAGGTCGACGCCGACCACGTCGCCGCGCTTGGAGAGGCCTTTGAGCAGATCGATCACCTCGTAATAGTGGAAGCCGCCGTGACTTGGCGTCCCGGTTCCCGGTGCGATCGAGGGGTCGAAACCGTCGATATCGATGGTCACGTAGTAGCGCTGTGCCACCGGTACTTCCGCCAGTGTCAAGTCGGGGCCGAGTTTGCGGATCTGGCGTACGGAGAGGATCTTTGAACCGAACGCGCGCGCCGCGTCGTAGTCGCTCCTGTTGGAGGATGACACGCCGCGGATGCCGAGGTGAGTGATGCCGCGCACGTGCGCCATTTCGGACGCGCGCCGCAGCGGGCTGCCGTGGCCATAGCGCACGCCATGCCGCTGATCGACGAAATCGAGGTGTGCGTCGAAATGAACGATATGGACCGGCGGCTCGCCGTCGAAGGCCTTGATGCAGGCGGCATGAACCGAGTGGTCCCCGCCGAGCGCGACCGGCAGGGCTTTTGCTGTCAGGATCGCGCGGACCGCCGCCTCGGCGTTGCTCAGGCTCCTTGTCGTGTCGGTATGCACGATATCGGCGTCCCCGATATCGACGATCCGCACTTTGTCGCGCGGCAGATAGACGATGTCGTCTTCGTGATCGTAGGCGCCATTATGCCCGAATGAAAAAAGCGTCGACGCTTCACGAATTGCGCGCGGTCCGAAACGCGCGCCGGCGCGGTATTGCGTTCCCATGTCGAAGGGAATGCCGACCACGGCGACATCGGCGTCGATATGGTTCCAGTCGAGGCACGGTGGCTGCTTGCCGAAGGTGCAGTGACCCACGAAGGGCAGGTTCAGCCGCCCGCTTTCGTACCCGTGCGCGCCGGTCTTGTCGTCCAACGCCGCCCCCAAGGCTCCCGACGTCGAATTCTGGGGTTGATGTTTTCATTCGCAAATAGCAATGTGACGAACTTTAGATATGAGAATGGCGATGTAAGTGTCGTGTCGATTGCGCTCCCAAAACTGGCCAATCCGGACCTGGGTCTCCTCAAGGTTTTCCTGACGGTGGTGCGCAGCGGCGGCTTTTCCGCGGCCCGCACCGAACTCAATGTCAGTCAGCCGACCATCAGCACAAAAATGTCGGAACTCGAGGCACGGCTCGGGATGCGGCTGTGCGAGCGTGGGCGTGGCGGCTTCCGGCTGACCACAGAGGGACAACGCGTCTATGAAGCGTCACTGAACCTGTTTCAATCGCTCGAGAGCTTTCGCGCCGAGATCGGCACCGTGCGGGGACGACTGGTCGGCGATCTGCACATCGGCGTGGCAGACGCGACGGTGACGAACACGAGCCTGAAGCTCAACGAGGCCATCGCGCGCTTCCGCGACAAGGCCCCCGACGTCCACTTGCATCTCCACGTCGGGTCGGCGCTCGAGCTGGAATTGGGTCTGGTCGAGAATCGCCTGCATGTGGTCATCGGGCCGCTGCAAAGGCGCAGGCCGGAGCTGACCTACGCCCCGGTTCTGGTCGAGGAGCAGGCGCTCTACTGCGGCCGCAACCACCCGCTCTTCAGCCGTGCGCCCGAGCGCATCACGCTATCCGAGCTCGCCACGGTCGCGTTCGCGCGCAGAGGGTACCTGGCGCACTGGCAAGCGCCGCTCGGGGTTCAGTTCAACGCGACCGCCACGACCGTGCATATGGAGGCGACGACCAGGCTGATCCTGAGCGGCACGCATATCGGATACCTACCGGTTCATCACGCCGACATCTGGGTGAAGGCACGCGACCTGCGCCCGATCCTGCCGAAGCTCCTCTCCTACGACTCGCCGTTCTACCTGGCGACCCGGCGCTCGCCCGCCAGTGGCGCCCTGAGCCGCTTCCTCAAAGACTTTCAGGCCATCCAAGGACACCGGCCCTTAGGTTAGCGTGCTCGCGCAAACAGCGGGCCAGCGGCGCGTACGTTTGCTCACCGAACTGAAGCGGACATGGCACCCTTATGAGCCCCGATCTTGCCGTCGCGAATCAATACCGGCAGTATCACGCCGGTTCTCAATTGCCGGGGCGACGATGAACGCAACAAACGGTAGTGCGAAGCAAACTTTGCTTGCATGGATCGACGGCGACCGCGAACGCCTGGTCGAATTCTTCCGCCAGTTCGTGCGCTGCAAGAGTCCCAATCCGCCGGGCGACACGCTGGAGGCCGCGGCGCACGTGAGAAGGATACTCGACGACAACGGGATCGATTACCGGGTGATCGCGCCGAACGAGATCATGCCGAACATCGTGGCCACATTCGAGTGCGGGCAACCCGGCCGACATCTCGTGCTCAACGGTCACATGGACGTGTTTCCGGTCGAGAGCGATGAGGGCTGGTCGAATGACCCATGGGGCGGCGACCTCGTCGACGGTCGCGTGTACGGTCGCGGCTCATCGGACATGAAGTGCGGCACAACCGCCTCGATCTTCACATACCTTTACCTTCATCGCATCCGCGACCAGCTCAAAGGCAGGCTGACGCTGACCGCCGTCTCCGACGAGGAGACGTTCGGTCCCTACGGCGCCCGATATCTCTTTGAGCACCATCCGGAAGTGCATGGCGACTGTTGCCTGAATGGCGAGCCGAGCAGCCCGCACACCGTGCGCTTCGGCGAAAAAGGTCCGCTGTGGCTCGATTTCACCGTCAAGACCAAGGGCGCCCACGGCGCTTACACACACGCCAGCAAGAGCGCCAATGCCATCGGCATTGAGGTCATCACCGAGTTGCAGAAGCTCACCAGCCTGCCTGTGCCCCGGATCAGCAATCTCTCCGGCCTGCTGGACGCGGCGGCCGATGCGATCAACAAGGCGTTCGGGGCCGGCGCTTCGGAGATTATCCAGAAGGTGACCGTGAATCCCGGCCTGATGCGCGGCGGGGTCAAGGTCAACATGATCGCATCCGAATGCCGGTTCGAGGTGGATTTCAGATTGCCCAACGGCCTGGAGGCTCCGGCGCTGCTTGCCGAGGTTGACAAGATCTTGGCGCGCTACCCGGAGGTTTCGTATCGGCAGATCATCTACAATCCGCCCGCGTGGACGGCGCCCGACGCCGAGATGATCGGATACGTGCGCGACAACGCCAAGGCGATCGGCAAGGTCGATCCGGCGCCGGTGATCAGCCTCGGCGGCACCGACGCACGGCTGTGGCGCTACAAGAACATTCCCGCCATCGTCTATGGACCGACGCCGAACGGCATGGGCAGCACCAACGAGTACGTTCCCGTCGACGAGTTCTTCCACGTGGTGAAGTGCCACGTGCTTTCCGCGTACGACTATCTGTCGCGCGTTTAAGTCGCGCACGACGACCGCCGCCGTTCAGCCCGACATTCGAGCCGACAGGCGCACTTCGAGGCCGCCGCCGGCGCGGCGGCCTCGAAATGACTGTCGCGCGCTACTGCTTCTTCTCTTCCGCCGCGGCGCTCGGGCCGAACAGCTTGAGGGTCGGCACGGCCATGAAGCGGCCGGTCGAGCCATATTTCTCGGCGATCCGCTCCCAGCGGCCGGTGCCGAGCATGAACTCGATCGAGACGTTCATGAAATTGAGCAGATCGCCGTTGCCGCGTCTGACCGACCAGCAGATCGGCAGCACGTTGTAGGGCTGCTCCGAGAACAGGACATCGACGCCGGGCTGTTGCGCGGCGAAGCGGCGCGCCTGGAAGGCATCCTCCGTGCCCATGTCGGCGCGGCCGGATGCCACCTCGATGAAAGGTGCGGTCAGGTTGCCGGTTGCGAGCGACACGAGGGTGGCTTTCGGCCAGTTCTCGCGGGCAAATTCCAGGCCCGCGCCGCCTTGCAGAACGGCGATCTTGACGCCCTCGCGGTTGAAGTCGGAGAGCTCCTTGAAGCGCGTGTCGCCCTTCCTCACCACCGCGCTGTAGCCGAGATAGTGGATGGGGCGGGTGAACTCGACCGCCGCCGCGCGTTGAATGGTGGCGAACGTACCCGCCATCGAGAGGTCGAACTGGCCGGATTGCAAACCGGCGGCGAAATTCGCCCAGGTGGTTTCGATGAACTCCGGCTCGACGTTGATGGTCTTGAAGATGTAGCGCAGGCCTTCGACGTAGTAGCCGGTTACGTCGCCCGAGCTCGGGTCCTTGATCGTACCGGGGGGCGACGGGATGTAGCCAATCTTGATCTTCTTTTCCCTGAGTATCCTGTCCATCACCTGCGCGGCAGCGCCGTCGGTCGCCGCCGCGAAGATCGGCAGGGCGAGCAGCAGCGCGAACAGGCTGCGAAACGTCAATTTGAGATAGGCTCACCATCGTGATCTCCCTTTTGCTGATGGACGGGTCAATGCAGCACCCTGCGCAGGAAATCGATCGTGCGCGGATGTGTCGGTGCGTTGAAGATTTTGTCCGGGGGGCCGATTTCGACGATCCTGCCCTCGTCGATCATGACGACGCGATCGGCGACCTCGCGCGCGAAGCCCATCTCGTGGGTGACGATGACCATGGTCATGCCGTCGGCCGCGAGCGATTTCATCACCTCCAGCACTTCGCCGACGAGTTCGGGGTCGAGCGCTGAGGTCGGCTCGTCGAACAGCATGGCTTTCGGGCGCATCGCCAGCGCACGGGCGATCGCCGCGCGCTGCTGCTGGCCGCCAGACAGCTTGCTCGGATAGATATTGAGCTTGTCGATCAGTCCGACGCGCTCGATCAGCTTGGTGGCACGGCCGATCGCTTGCTGCTTGTTTTCCTTCAGAACGATGACCGGCCCCTCGATGACATTTTCGAGCACCGACATGTGCGGGAACAGGTTGAAGCTCTGGAACACCATGCCCATCTGGGCCCGCACCTTGTTGAGGTGGCGTGGATTGTCGCGCACGAGCGTGCCGTTGGCCCTTTTACGATATCCGACCAGCTGATCGAAAAAGAAAATCTCCCCGTGTTCGTACTCTTCGAGGAAGTTCATGCAGCGCAGCAGCGTGCTCTTGCCCGATCCGCTCGGGCCGATGACGACGAGCACCTCGCCCTCTGCGATTTCGAGATCGATCCCGCGCAGCACTTCAAGGTCGCCGAAGCGTTTATGCAGGTTGCGGATGCGCAGGACCGGATTCATGAGCGCACCTTCCAGTATCCCTCCAGACGCTGCGATAGCCAGATGAAGGGGTAGATGATGACGGCAAACGCCACTGCGAGCGCCGTATAGATCTCCAGCGGCCGATAGGTGTTGTTGATCAAGTTGTTCGACTCGTGCAGCAGCTCGTAGACGGCGAGCACCGATCCGAGCGTGGTCAGTTTGATCAAGGTGGCGAGCTCGTTGATGAACGGCGGGATCATGCGGCGCACGGCCTGCGGCATGACGATGCGGCGCATCATCTGCAGATAGCTCATGCCGATCGATTTCGCGGCGTCGGTCTGGCCGCGGTCGATCGAGGCGATTCCGGCGCGGAATATCTCGGCGAAATAGGCGGCGGCGTGCAATCCGAGGCCAACCGAGACCGAAGCCACGTTCCCCATCTGCAATCCGGTCAGGATCGGCAACGAGTAGTAGATCCACACGAGCTGCACGAGCACCGGCGTGGAACGGAAGAACTCGATGTAGAGGGCGGCTGGCGCACGCAGGAACCAACGGGCGGACGAGCGGAGCGTCCCGAGAAAAAGCCCGAGCGCGAGGCCGATCACCAACGACCAGAATGTCAGCTGAGCGGTGACCGTGGCGCCGCGCACGAAAACTGCGCGGTAGTCCCAGATCACGCCGAAGTGCCAGATATATGATGGGGCCTGCATGTCCGTGCTGCCGGACGGCAGCATCCCTTGTCAAACGCGGCGAGGTATCATCGTGGGAATCCGGTGCGCGTCAATTGCCGCTTCCGCCTCGGCCCGTCGTCCGAACCGAATTCGAGCTGCGACATAGTGCGCGGGCGATTCGGGTTCCGATCTCGCGCGCAGCCGTTTGCGCCGAACCAGCGGACGAAGGTCTTCTTTGGCGCAACTGTTGCGAGGTGGCCGGTGTCACCTTCACCGGCGAATGGCCTTTAGTCTTGGGCGTCGACTGCGGATACGATATCCTTCCTGGCATTCGGAACGCATCGGCAAATTCATGGAATTGCTCGCGGGTTTGCGCGTCGTCAGCTTCAACCATTTTCTTGCCGGACCGACCGCGGCGCAGATTCTGGGCGACCTCGGCGCTGACGTCATTGCGGTTGAACCTACCGAGGGGGCGTTTCAACGCAACTGGGCCGTCGCCAATCATTTCGTCGGCAGCCAGAGTGTCAATCTGATCGCCACCGCACGCAACAAGCGCAGCCTTGCCGTCAATTTGAAAAGCGACGAGGGCCGTCTGCTGGTAGGTCGGCTGCTGAAGGACGCCGACGTCGTCATGGAGAATTTTCGCCCCGGCGCGATGACCCGCTTGGGGCTTGGCTATGACCAGCTCAAGGCAACGAACCCACGCTTGATCTATGCGGTAGCAACCGGATTCGGCCCTGACGGGCCTTATCGCGATCGGCCGGGACAGGATTTGCTGCTGCAGGCAATGTCGGGGCTCGCCTCCCGGACGGGACGGGCCGACGGACCGCCAACCGCGGTCGGTTCGGTGGTCGTCGATCATCACGCCGCCGCACTCTATGCGATGAGCATTCTGGCTGCGTTGTTCTCGCGCGAGCGGACCGGCGCCGGCCGGCTGGTCGAAATCAATCTCATGCAAGCCGCGCTCGACTTGCAGGGAGAATCGCTAACCGCCTGGCTCAATGGTGCGCGCAGCGGCGGATCGCGCGGGCCAGCTGGCATCGCGTCCTGGTTCAGCCCCGGCCCCTACGGCATTCACGCGACCTCCGACGGATATCTCGCCATATCCATGGCTTCGCCGCGCTCTCTAGCAGACGCTCTCGACTGTCCGGAACTGGAGCGATTCTCAGACGCCGACAGTTTCAGGATGCGGGAAGACATCACGCGACTGGTCGCCCGGCGGCTTGCCGAGCGACCGACGCAGGCGTGGCTTGCCGCGCTTGAGCGGCACAAGGTGTGGCACGCAGTCGTCCAGGATTATGAAGACCTGCCCGCTGATCCGCAGGTACGCCATCTCGGCGCACTTGTGGCCGCGGAAAGCGCCGAGGGCATACCGATCACGCTCCTCGCCCATCCGGCGCGCTACGACGGCGAAGCACCCCACGTCCGCCTGGTGCCGCAACCCCTCGGCGCACAGACGCGCGCGATCATGACCGAGCTCGGCTATGGGCCGGCCGAGATCGATGACCTGGCGGCACGTGGCGTGGTGCACTGCGCACCCGGCAAGGCTGCTTGATCGCCGGAGCACGAATTCATGCACATCGCGATGCGTGTCGTCAGTTTTTGCCATTACCTGCAAGGTCCGGCCTGCACGCAGTATCTCGCCGACATGGGCGCCGATGTCGTCAAGATCGAGCCGCTCAACGGCGCATTCGAGCGGCATTGGTCCGGCGCGAAAGTCGTACGTCGACGGCGTCAGCGCCTTCGTCCTGGCGGCAAACCGCAACAAGCGTAGCCTTGCCGTCGATCTGAAGCATCCGGAAGGCCGTGAAATCGTCCTGCGCCTCATCGACGGCGCCGATGTCGTCGTCGAGAATTTCCGACCCGGCGTGCTCGATCGCCTGGGCTTCGGCTACGAGGCTGTTCGCGCGCGCAAGCCGGACATCATCTATGCGTCCGCGAGCGGCCTGGGGGCCAGTGGGCCCGCCGCCTCACGGCCGGGCCAGGACCTGCTGATGCAGGCGCGCTCCGGACTGATCGCCGCAACCGGCGGCGGCGAGCACGGACCAGTGGTCGTGGGCGCCGCGTCGTCGATCAGCATGGCGGCGCGCTGCTCGCGATGGGCATTCTCGGGGCGTATGTCCGAAAGCTCCAGACCGGTGCCGGGGCGCGCGTCGAGGCCAATCTGTTTTCGGCCGGCATCGACCTGCAATGCGAAGCGCTGACGATGTATTTCGCCGCGCCGAATCGGCACGAGCTGTCGCGGCGCGATCGTCATGTCGGAAGCTGGTATCACGACGCGCCCTATGGCCTCTACGAGCTCGCCGATTGCCGCATCGTCCTGTCGATGAACGATCCGGCAAAGCTCGCGGAAGCGCTCGACAGCGATACGCTGCGCGAACTTGCAGGACATCGACCGCTATGCCGAACGCGACCGCTATGCGCGGGCTGTGGCCGAGGTGCTGCGCGACGCGACAGTTTTGCGGATGTCTCGCGCAGTCTTCGACGCGCATGGCATTTGGTACGAGCGCGTGCAGGACTACGAAGATCTGCGTGTCGATCCGCAGGCCGTCCACAACAACGTCTTCCGCGAAGTGGATGTGCGCGGAAAAACGGCGACTCTGATCAATCATCCTTTGCGCTACGACGGCGAAGTGCCCGCCTTTCGACGGCGTCCCGCTCGAGCCGGGCGCGGACAGCCTCGAGGTCTTGGCCGAGCTCGGCTACGACGTCGAGGCGCGTCGTCGACTGGTCGAAGATGGCGTCGTCGGCGCGCCACCACAAAGGGACGGGGTATAGGGACGCTGCGCTTTGTCATAAGCCGGCGGCTACCGCCGAACGATTGGAACAGACCGCATGCTCGACTTCACGATGACCGAGGACAGACGGCTTCTCGTCGAGACGGTTCGCAAGTTCGTCGCAACCGAAGTGCAGCCGCTCGAAGCGCGAAGTCGAGGAGCTCGGTCACATTCCCGAAGACAAACTGCGCGTGCTGCGAGCAAAGGCGCAAGCGCTCGGTCTCTTCGCCATGAACATGCCGGCAGAGGTCGGCGGCGGCGGTCTGAGCATGGTCGACATCTGCCTGGTTGAGGAGGAGCTCGGCAAGACCTCTGACGCCTTGATCCGTCGCATCTTCGGCCAGGTCTACCCGATGCTGATGGCCTGCCGCGGCGAGCAGCGCGAGCGCTATCTGATCCCGACGGTCAAGGGCGATCTGATCTGCGCCATGGCGATCACCGAGCCCGGCGCGGGCTCGGACGCGGCGTCGATCAGCACGACCGCGCGCATGGACGGCAATGAATGGGTGATCAACGGCACCAAGCACTTCATCAGCGACGGCGACATCGCCGACTACGTCATCGTCATGGCGCTGACCGACAAGGAGAAACGCGCGCGCGGCGGCATCACGCTGCTGCTTGGTCGACAAGGGCACCCCGGGCTTCATCGGTCGGCGCGCCATCAGCCGATGATGGGCCATCGCGGCTACGGGCATGCGGAGCTTGTGTTCGAGAACTGTCGTATACCGGCCGACAACGTGCTCGGCGAAGTCGGCGACGGTTTCAAGCTGATCATGCACAGTGTTTCGGCGGTCCGGCTCGCTCATATCGGCGCGCGCTGCGTCGGCATGGCGCGCCGTGTGCTCGAACTGATGCGCCACCATGCCAAGGAGCGCACGCCAGTTCGGCAAGCCGATCGGCGAGTTCCAGATGATCCAGCAGATGATCGCGGATTCCGCGACGGAAATCTTCGCGACCCGCATGATGGTGCTGGCGACCGCGGCGGAGATCGACCAGGGGATCGAAATCCGCAGGACAAGGTGTCGATGGTCAAGCTCTATGCTTCCGAGATGCTCGGCCGCGTGGCCGACCGCGGCATCCAGATGTTCGGCGGCATGGGCTATTCGAAAGATCATGCCGCTCGAGCGCATCGCACGCGATGCGCGGGTCACGCGCATCTACGACGGCACATCCGAAATCCACCGCATGCTGATTGCGCGCAGCGTGCTCAAGAACGGCCTCGATCTGCAGGACGGGAACTGCAAGATGGCAACTGCCGCGATCGTCCCGACCCCGCAACCCGGCACGCGAGTGTCGCTTTCCGCAAGACCATGACGGTCGCCGAGCAGGCGATGTTCACCGGCATCAGCGGCAATCTCGGAGCACTTTACGTCGACACCGTCAAAGCCCGCGCGGCCGGCGCGCCGGGGATGCTCGCCTTCGAGCTTGCGGTCGCCAGTCTCGCCACCACCTGCCTGTCCCGCCTCGCGGGTCCGGCTCGGCGCATCAGCGCGCTCGATTTGAAATTTCCCGCACCGGTTCCGGTCGGCGGCACCGTCGAGGCGACCGCTGAGGTCGTCGCGATCGAGAATGGCCGCGTTCGCTGTCGGCTAACCTGCACGCTCGACCAGGGTGGGGTCGTCGTCGAGGGTGAGGCCGTGCTCGCGTCATTGGCCGACAAGGATTAAGGAATGTACGAAGCAAAACCGTTCGATAGCCTGCATGTCGGCGACCGGGTGAGCGTGTCGAAGACCATCACCGAGGCCGACGGCGCGCTCTATATCGCAGCGACCGGCGATTTTGGTCCGGTGCACGTCGACGAGGGTTACGCCGCCACGACCCGTTTCGGCCGTCGGCTCGCTCCGGGCATCATGGTTGCCGGGCTGTGTACCAGCGTGCTGACCAGCGAGCTGGTCGGAATACTCGGTGTTTCAATCGAAGACCGTTTCTGGTTCACCGGACCGGTCTTCTATGGCGACACGATCACAATCGATGTCTGGATTGCCGAGCGATTGCCCGAGAGCCGCACGCTCATTTGGGAAGCAAGCGCCCGCAACGAGCAGGGCCGTGAGGTTCTCAAGGCGAGCGCGACTTTGAAATTTCCCCGCCCGAAAGAAGACAGTCATGCCCGATCCCCGAATGCAACATGATGGGCGCTGCAAGCTCCGCGGCGTCGTCGTAGCGACCGTTCTTCCCTTCACCAAGGATGGCGCCATCGACTGGGCAGGCTACGCGCGCGTGCTGGACTACTGCGCCTGCCCTGCGGGCATCACCGCCGTATTCGTGAATGGGCATGCTGGCGAGGGGGCTACGCTCAGCCCAACCGAGCGTACGGAAGTCATTGCGCGCACGCGCGCGCACATTGGATCGAAGACGTTGCTCGCCGGGGTGATCGCCTATTCCACCGCCGAGGCCATCGCGCAGGCCCGCGAGGCGCAGGCGGCCGGCGCCGATTGCGCGGTCCTGTTCCCGCTGCCGGGACTTGGCGCGGGCGCTACCGCCACCCCGCGCGCGCCGCTCGCCTTACGTCAAGGCGGTGACCGAAGCGATCGCGATCCCGGTGTCGATCTTCCAGTACCCGCTGGCTTCGGGTCTCGGCTTCACGACCGAGACGCTGGTCGAGATGGCACGCGTGCCGAAAGTCATCGCGATCAAGGAAGGCAGCGATACGATGCTGGCCTACGAGGATAACTGGCGGAAGATAAAGGCGGTTCGTCCCGAGCTCGTGATCCTGCCGTCGAACTTCCACTGGTTCCTGGCGCAGCTCGCGGTCGGCGGCGACGGCATCCTGTCCGGTCTTGCGAGCCTCACGCCGCATTGGCTGATCGATCTGTGGCGCGCCGCGGAAGCGCGCGACCTCGATGCGATGCGGACTGCGAGCGATCGGCTCTATCCGATCGTGCGCACGATCTACGGTGCACCGCCGCTCATCGACATGCACACTCGCATCAAGGTCGGCCTGAAAAAGCTCGGGGCTGATCACAAATGCGACCCCGCGTCCGCCGCTGATGCCGGTTCTACCGGACATCGTCGCTCAGGTTGAGCGCGTCGTTGACACGTCGGGTCTTGCGGCGGCAAGTCAGGGCGGCGGCCTGATCATGTCCTGATCAGGTGATGGGAGATTTCGCAAGCAATGGTGAGCGCAAACACGATGGCGACAGGCGATTTCCACGGCATCTACGCCTCGACCGTCTGTCCGCATGGACGCCGGCGGCGCAATCGACGAGGCAGCGTCTCGAGCGCCACCTGAGCGCGGTCTTGAACGGAACCGGCATGCGCGGTCTTCTCGTCAATGGACATGCGGGCGAAAACGCCGTGTCTGTCCCGCGCCGAGCATCGACGCGTGATCGAGATTGCACGGCGCGCGGGCGAAGGTCGTCTCATCGTTGCCGGCATCAACTCCGAGAGCAGCGAAGCCGCGGCCTCGCTGGCGCGCGACGCGGCCGAAGCCGGCGCCGACGCGGTCATGGTATTCGCGCCCTTCTCATGGGCGCTTGGAGCCGACCCCCGGGTGATCGTCAGACACCACGAGATCGTGCACCAGGCGACATCGCTGCCCATGTTCCTGTTCCAGGGCTCGGTGCGCGCCGGGCAAACCGCTTTCGCGCCCGACGTCCTGCGCGCGCTGCTCCGCCTGTCGCGCGTTGTCGGCATCAAGGAAGGAAGCTGGGAAACCTCGGCCTATGAGGCGGTGCGGCGTCTCACGCAAGTCCCTCCGCCCGGACGTCGCCGTGATGGCATCCGGTGACGAGCATCTGTTTCACCTGCTTCGTGCTCGGCAGCGAGGGCAGCCTCGTCAGTCTCGCGGCTGTCGTGCCGGAACTGATCGTCGCGCTCGACCATGCGGTGACGAACGAAGACCTTGCGGGCGCACGCGCGCTGCACGAGCGCGATCTATCCGTTGGCCAAGGCGATCTACGGGACCGCGCCGGGGAGCCTGGCGACGGCGCGACTCAAGGCCTGTCTCGCGTTGCTCGGGCGCTTGGAGCGGGCGACCTGTCGCGCACCGGTCGGCGAGCTGCCGCGCGAGGAATTTGAACGGCTCGAGCGCGCGCTGACGGATGCAAGCGTCATGCAAATCTGCCGCCAGCAAGCCTGCGCTCGCGGTGGGGATGTCGTGAGCGGCGCTTGTACCTGCATGTTGTGAGACTCGAAGCCTGTTAGGTCCAGCGTGTTCTTGGCCCTGGGATCAAGCCTTGGTAGGCTTTCCTGCCGCGCCGAGCCGATGGCAGGGAGGGAACCATGACTTTGCCCCTAATACGTGTCGCCGCAGTCTTGATGTTGTCCGCGCTAGCGCTACCAGCCAGCGCGCAAACCTGCACGCCCACGATTCCGGCGGCGGACCTGGTCGCTGCCAGGGAAGCTGCAATTGTCCATCAACCCCACCCTGCCGCCGCTGCAGTCCGTCGATACCAGGGGAGAGCTTCAGGGCCTGAACGTCGAACTCGGCAAGGAGATCGCCAAGCGGGTTTGCCTGCAGATCGAATTCATGCGGATGGATTTCCCGGCGATGATCCCGGGCTTGGACAGCGGCCGTTTCGATGGCATCAACACCGGCATGTTCTGGACCGAAGAACGGTCGAAGCGGATGTTCACCGTTCCCTACGGTCAGTCGGCGATCGGCGTGCATCGTCACTACGGACTCCAAGTTCAAGCCGACCGGAGCCTGCCGAACTTCCGGTCATCTGATCGCCGTCGACGCCGATTCCTATCAGGAGCGCTGGCTGCGCAATTTCGACAAGGAGAATCCGAGAAAGGCGCAAACCCATGGAAATCCGCGCATTCATCACGCCGACCGAGGTGATTGCACGCTTCGCGCCGGTCAGGTCGAAGCGGCCGCGCTGCCGACATACACCACGAACGAAATTGCCAAGCGCGGGCAAGCCGTCGTCGCGATCAAGGCGATGGGCGCCACTCCCATTACCATGGCGTTCCGCAAGCGGTCGGTCGCGGAGGCGGTCGCGAAGGCCCTGAACGACATGAAGGCGGACGGTATCTATGCCAAGCTGCTGGACGAGGTCGGCGTTCCGAATCTTCCGGAACCGCAATTCGCGATCCGCGGACCTGGGCCGAGCTGACGCCCTGGGCTGGCGGCGCGCTCCTGAAGATTGTAACACGGCGCTTTACGATGCCGCTTGAGGTCGGCTCGAGCGGCGGCTTCGATCCCGTTGTTTTTCGGCTGCGATCGACGATCTGGGGTCACGTCCAACACGGACGTTCGTCCGACGCTCGCCCGCGGGAACGGGCACCCTTTTCCGGCGCATGGAAAAGATAAGCTGCAAGGCGCCGCTGATTTGATCTCGAAACCTGTCTGCAGGAGACATCGGATGAAGGGTTTCGATTTTCAAGGGTTTCCTGAGCTATTTCGGCAATGGGTTCCTGTGGGAGGGTGTCGTCATCACACTGTGGTTGACCGCCTTTCCGATCGCCGGCGGACTTGTTCTCGGCACGTTGGTTGCGCTGATGCGCATGTCCGGCAAGCGTGGTTTGGTGAGCTTCGCGCGCTTCTACATCTGGATATTCCGCGGCACGCCGCTGCTGATTCAATTGGTGATCGTCTACGCCGGCCTGCCGCAGTTCGGCATCCGGCTCGGGGTCGTCACTTCCGCGCTGCTGACATTGACGCTGAATGAAACCGCGTATCTGTCCGAAATCATCCGCAGCGGTTTCATGGGTGTGCCGCCCGGCCAGCGCGAGGCCGCGGTCTCGCTCGGCCTGCCATCCTGGGCTCGTCATCTGGAAGATGACCTTGCCGCAGGCCTTTCGGCTGATGATCCCGCCGCTCGGTAATTCGGTGAACGGACTGCTCAAGGCAACCTCGATCACATCGGTCATCTCGATGGAAGAGCTGATGCGCCGCAGCCAGATGCTGATGCAGGAGAAGTTCGACGTGCTCGAGGTGTTCTGCTGCGCCGCCGTTTTCTATTTGATGATGACGACGGCGTGGGGCATATTTCAGCGGCAGCTCGAGATCCACTTCCACACTGAATCGGTGCCGGTCGCCAAAGTGCCCAGGTGACGATGACGTGCGCGAACGAGTGCGCCAGCTTCCACTTCGCGCATTTGTTGCGCGGTGCAGTCGACTGCCATGTCCATTGCGCGCCGCACATCAACGCGCGCACCGTCACGGTCTTTGACGCCGTGCGGGACGCCGCTGCGGCGGGCCTTGCGGGGCTCGGCATCATGGACGTGTTCGCAAATACCTCGGGCCTTGCGGCGCTTGCCACGCGGGAGCTCGGCCACCTCGGCGTGGATGTATTCGGCGGGATCATTCTCGAACCGTATGTCGGCGGTATCGACCCGCGCGTCGTGCGCAATGCCCTGAACATGGGCTATGGGCCGGGCACCGGCGCGCGATTTGTCTCGTTGCCCTGCCATCACACGCGCTTCGTGGCGCTGTCGGAACAGCGGCCACCCGACTACGTTGCCGCTTGTTTCCATCTGGCGCCGGGCGCGACGATCCCGGACGCGCTCAAGGAGATCATCGACCTCGTGGCTGGCGCCGGTGCGGTTTTCAACACCGGTCATGTCACCGGCGCCGAAGCGGTGCGCCTGGTCGCAGGAGGCGCGGTCGCGCGGGGTCGCGAAGATTCTCTGTCCGGCGTCGTATTTTTCGCTCGATGAGGCGCAAGCCGCGGCGGCATCCGGCGCTTTCTCGAATTCTCGTTCTTCGTGCTCAGCCACGCGACGTCGGTCGGCCAGACGATGATCGATGCCGAGCGGCATCGATTTCCGCCCGTCACGCTTGCGAGCGTCATCGAAAAGATAAAGGCGGTGGGGCCGGGGAGTTGCGTGCTGTCCAGCGATGCCGGCTCTTATGTGCTGCCGCCTCCGGTCGAGGCATTTCGCGAGCTGATCGTCATGATTCAATCCGCGGGCTTTGACGACGATGCTATTCGACGCATGACCGCGACCAACCCGACGGCATTGTTCCTCAAGGCAGGCCACGCGGACCCGCGTCAGGGCGACTGACCTGCTCGCCAACCTGCCCTCGCTCATAGGGAGAGCCTGGTCGCGTTGCCGAAGCCAGCGGAGCGGATGACGGCCGACCAACCACCGCAATGCACGTTGATTGACAGGATTGTCGCGATCCGTAGTCTCACATTTGATCAGGCTTGCTATCGCATTTATCAATCTGAACGCCTTCGGTGGCCGCCGCCGTCCGGCGAGGGAGCCCGCAATGATCTCGGTACTTGGCAAGGATGTCTTCTCAACCGTCGAAGAGATCGTCGATCCAAGTCATACGGCTCTATTGATGATCGACATCCAGAACGACTTTTGCTCACCAAAAGGTCTATTCGATCGCATCGGCAAGAACTTGCAGATGATGGCGCCTGCCGTCGAGCGGGTCTCAAAGCTGATCGCGAAGGCGCGAAGCGTGGGTGTGTTGCCGATTTTCATACAGAATCAGTGGCTCCCGAAGAACCGGATCGTCTCGGCCTCATTCCTGCGCTTCATGATCTACAAGCAGGGAATGGACCCGAAGGACGGCTGCACAATTTCCGGCACATGGGGCGCGGAAATTCTCCCCGAAACGGGGATCAGGCCGGATGACCTCGTCGTGCAGAAATGGCGCCCAAGCGCGTTTCGTTCGACCAATCTTGATATGCTTCTCCGTTGCAATAACATCCGAAGCGTCGTTCTCACCGGTATGATCACGCAGGGCTGCGTCGAGTTGACGGCGCGCGACGCCATGTTCCACGACTATTACGTTGTGATCGCGAACGACTGCGTCGCGACCTACAACAAGGACCTGCACGACGCGTCGATCAAGGTCATGGGATCGCGCTTCGACATGCTCTCGTCCGAGGATGTGATGGATATTTGGGATAGGAGCGCCCGGACGAACATCGCTGCGCAGTGAACGGTGGGTACTCTCGAAGGCTCAATAGAGCGCTGTCACTGTGTCCGAAGACGCTCGGCGTAGGCCGCAATGCCTTGGGCAAGACTTACCTTCGGCACATAATCTAGGTCTCGCTCGGCGGCTGATATGTCGATCTGCCGTAAGCAATATTCGCGGCTCAGCGGATCGTCGCCGAATTCGACCGAGAGACCTGGCAGAACCCCGCTTGCGATATGCGCAACCTCGGCCAGCGTCAGGGACGTGCCGCCGGATATGTTGTAGACGCGTCGAGACCTTGTCCCCACGAACAGTGCGGCCCTCAGCGCCGCCACGACGTCGTCAATGTAGACGAACTGGCATCGCGCATCCGGGCGATAAGGAACTTTGGCGGTCGCTCCGACAGTAGCGGCTTCGACCATCGTCCGGATGGTGCATCTTGTGCGCCGGAACGGGCCGTACGCCTGAAATATGCGAAGCGCGATCCCGTCGACATCCGACTCCTCTGCGTAAGCATGAAGAATGGCCTCCGAAGCGACCTTGCTCGCTCCGTAGCTGTTCACCGGAACGACAACGACATCTTCGGTGACAGGATCATGATTGCTCAGACCATACACGGAACCGGACGAGCAGAGCACAATGCGGCGCACTGACAGTCTGCGCGCCACCTCAAAGATCACCGCAGTGCCCATGACATTGACGGCGATAGGCGCAGTTTTGTTCTCTCGTTGAACAGATCGGCCCGATATGCCGCCGGCATGGACGATCCGGTCGACACCAAACGAACCGCACAGGTCGTAGATGGCGTCGGCATCGCGTACGTCACTCGTGATGCATGGAAAGGGGAGGTTGCCGGCTGCGGCGACGTCCAGTCCAATGACGCGCTCCCCCGTGTCCATGAGTCGTTGGCCAAGCGCCGAACCAAGAAAGCCAGCGGCGCCAGTGATGAGGATCGTCCCGGCTTCTCCCATGCCCGATCCCATGCGGCTGATTGGCTTCGCGGGACAAGTCAGTGAATGACGTAGCCGCCGTCGACCACCAGATTGTGCCCCTGAATATTGCTCGCGCTTGTGGTCGCGAGAAACCGTACGACCTCGGCAATCTCGTCCGGTCGGCAGTAGCGCCCGCTTGGAAGGTACCGCAACTTGTGCGCCAGATAATCCGGATGCTGGCGCGTCCGCTCGACGTTGTATTCCGTCATCGTCGGACCTGGGCTGACCGCGTTCACCATGATGTTCGCAGGTGCGAGCTCGTAGGCCATCGACATCGTCAAGTGAATCAAGGCCGCTTTTGTAAGCCCGTAGAGCGCGAGATTTTGCTCAGCGATGCTGCCCATCTGGCTTGCGATATTGATGATACGGCCGGCACCGTTCGCCTTCATGATCGGGATCACCTCCTGGCTGACCAGGAACGGAGCCTTGAGATTTACGGCGACGACCTGATCGAACTCTTGCGCCGAGAATTCGCCAAACGGCCGCCGCACCCGGATGGCGGCGTTGTTCACCAGGATGTCGATACGACCGAAGGCCGCCATTGCGGCGCGAACAACGCCGACCGATGAGCCTTCCTCCAGGAAGTCGAATTTGGCGTATGTCACGTCGGCCGCGGAGGACTGCTGCCGGCACTGCTGCGCAACGCCGTTCAGGACTTCCTCGCTATCATTCGCCGCAAGGAAGATGCGGGCGCCTTCTGCGCTGAGTTGCTTGGCGATCTCCGCGCCGATGCCGCGCGAAGCGCCCGTGATCAGCGCCACTTTGTCGTTCAGCAGCATCATGGCCTCCCGCAATGCCGATCCGGCGGCACGGCTAGCGTGCCGACCGGTACCAGTCGAGGATCTTGTCCCCGGACCAGAACGCGACGCCGGGCCGCACCATATGGTCAAACGCTTCGTCGATGTAGCGCACGGCGTGAGGCGTCGCGCAGACATAGGGATGAAGCACGATCGTCATGATCCGGAGCGACGCCGCGGATTCCTGATAGAGGCAATCGAATGCATCGCAGATCGATTGCTTGAATGTTTGAATAGGCTGGCGCCCGATCACCATCTGGGGCACGTCGTTGAGGTTGACCGTGTAGGGCAGGCCGATCAGCGGTCCGTGCTTCGTCGCGATCTCGAACGGCTGATCGTCGAGCACCCAGTCGCACGCGTACTCCAGGCCGGCAGCGGTCAGGTTGTCGACGGTGTCGCGCGATTGCGAGACACCGGGGCTTGCCCAGCCTCTCGGCCGCTTGCCGGTGAACTTTTCGATCTCGTCGACGCACTGTTTGATCATCGCGGCCTCGTCGGCGATCTCGCTGATCGGGCGTTGCGTCACGGCATGGGCGATGAATTCCCAATCCGCTTCGCGGCAGGCTTCCGCAACCTCGCGGTACACGGTGCAGACCGCCGAATTGATCGATACGCTCGGCTTGATCCCGTGGCGATCGAACATCGCCTTGAGGCGCCAGAACGCGACCCTCATCTCATATTCGTGCCAGCTCCAGTTGAAATAGTCTGGCACCGGCCGGGCGGCCGGAGGAGGCACGACCTGGCGCGGCATCGCACGCGCGATGTCCCACGTTTCCAGCACCACGATCGGCCACACGATCATCCGCATCGCGCCGGCAGATGCGAGACGCGGCCGACTTACGATGGACGAGTATTGAACGCGTTCATTGAATTCCACGCAGCCTCTCCTCGCGATAGCCTCTCGTTGCAACATCGCTTCACGATATTGGCGGATGATGGTTGTGCCACGGCGTTGCCGCCTGATAGCTCTGCGCAGAGCGGAGCACCCGGTCATCGCCCAGATACGGCCCGATCATCTGCATGGCGAGCGGCAGCCCGCTTCGCGTGAACCCGATACAGAGCGACAAAGCCGGAACCGACGTCAGGCTGAACGGGACAGTGATCTCCGGCCCGTCGAAGGTCCAGCTCGCCGCAACCTCGCTGATCAGCGGTGCGGGAGCATAAGGGCCGGCCGTCACCAGAATATCGAAGCGCCGGAACAGCGCGTTCATCGCCCGCGTGAGGCGACGCCGTTCGTGCTGTGCCCTAAGATAGTCATCGGCGCTGATGTCGCGTCCAATGGATAGGCGCGCCCGCAGCTTGTCGCCGAACGCGCCCGGAGTATGCCGCAAGACGCGATCGTACTCCTCGCGGATTTCCGGATGCTGGATCGTCGACTTGCAGGTGGCATACTCTTCCAGCGGCGCAATTGAGACCTCTTCGATCTTCGCGCCCAGCGCTGCGAGCGTCGCAACCGCGGTGCGCATCCCCGTGCGCACTTCGTCATTTGCCGGCAGATCGCGCTCGTACAGGTGTGAGATGTGCCCGATCTTCCATCCTTCGATCCCGTCGTCCAAACCGGCGGTGTAATCAATGTCCTCCGGCTTTGCGATGCTCGCGGCATCATCCGGATCATGCGCTACAACTGCATTCATCACCAGCGCGCAGTCGCGCACGAAGCGCGTCAGCGGGCCACAATGGTCGAGCGTATACGAGTTGAGCATCACGCCGGCGCGGCTGATCAGGCCGAAGCTCGGCTTGAGGCCAACCAGGCCGCAATGCGCCGCGGGATTTCTCACCGAACCGCCCGTGTCGGTACCCATCGCGAACATTGAAAGGTCCGCCGCGACCGCCGCGCCCGAACCGCTGCTGGAGCCCCCGGTGTCGTGTTCGGTATTCCACGGATTGCGCGGCGCGGGCCAGGGCAGTTCGGTCGATACACCCCCATAGGCAAGCTCATGCATCGCGTGCTTGCCGAGGAGAATTGCGCCGGCCTCGTTGATGAGCCGCACGACCGTCGCGTCACGGTCCGGGCGCCGATGCCGGAATGCCGCCGAATTCGCCGTCGTGGGAATTCCGGCGGTGTCATAGTTGTCCTTGAGTCTCGAACGGGATTCCATGCAAGGGCCCGCGGCGGCGCCCGGCCCGCATTTCACGTTCGGCGTGCCGTGCCTGTTCGCGCGCACGCTCTGCCGCGACGTGAAGGAAGGAGTGAAGCCGTCCGTCGAGGGCTTCGATGCGTGCGAGATGGTGCTCGGTCAGCTCAACCGGAGAAATCTCGCCGTTCGCGACCAATGCACTCGCCTCACTGACCGACAGGAAGGCCAACTCGGTCATTTGCCTAGAGGTGCCCGAACTGGTGATGCTCGATCCTCAACATCACTCCGCTCGTCAGACGAAATACAACCTTGATGCATGCTTTATTTGGCGCGCGTTCGATCTGGGTTTGCCCTCCAAAATAGGCAAGGGTTCCCTTGCGCCGTATCATGCGCACGATATTGTATGCATTGACGGGGTGGGTCGGCAATGTCCAAGAAAATCCTGTGCTCGTTTGGCATCGACGTTTGCGGGATGGCTCGGATCGTATGGCGGCGAGGATTCATCGCTGGATATCTCACGCGGCCTTTTCGCAGGCGAGGTCGGCGCGCCGCTGCTGAAGCTGTTCAATAAGTACGGGATGAGGTGAGGTGGTTCATCCCGGATCAGATGAAAGCTGTCGTCGAGGATGGCCTCGATCCGGCGTTGATCGAGCGGTCCCGTCAACAGTTGATCTTGGGCCTGCCCGGACGTGCCGTGCGCCGAAATCGACGCCGCTCAGCTTGCACCAGAGCCCCCAGCTATGTCCTCGCCATGAACGAAGGAGTTACCCGATGAGACGGAGCCTTGAGTGTATCAGCGCATGGGTCGTCGCCGGCGTCGTGATGGTGACGGCGGGTAGCGCGTCGGCTCAACAGGTGCGTTGGCGCGCGAGCGGTTCGTTCCCCGCCAGTCACTCCACCGGCATCGCAATGGAGACTTTCAAATCCGAAGTCGCGCGCCTGTCCAAGAATACGATCCAGGTCGATTTGTTTCCCGGCAACACGCTCGGCGGCGGCTTCGAGCAGGTCGATCAGGTGCGCACGGGGCAGATCGAGATGGCGTGGGGCGGCTTCAGCTTCTACGACAAGCTTCTGCCGGAGCTCGGTGCGGTCAATCTTCCGTTCGCGGCGACGTCGGCGAACCAGGCAGCCTGCCAGGTCGAAGGTGAGCTCGGTCGCTACATCGAAGAGAAGATGGCCGAAAAGGGAGTGCTCATTGTCGGCTGGGGCCAGATCGGCGCGCGCCACGTCACCAACAACAAGCGCCCGATCAAGAAGGTCGAAGACCTCCAAGGGCTCAAGATCCGAACGCCGTCGGGTGATGCCTGGACGCTGACGTTCCGCGCCGTCGGGGCGAACCCGACGCCGATCGACATCGCGGAACTTTATCCCGCTTTGCAGCAGGGCGTCGTCGACGGACAGGAGAATCCGTACGACAACATGCTGGTGCGCAAGTTCTACCAGGTGCAAAAGTATCTCTCGAACACCGGGCATTTCCACGACTGGTCCGGCTTTCTGGTGAACAAGCCGGCGTTCGACAAGCTCAGGCCTGAGCAGCAGAAGGCCGTTCGCGACGCCATGTTCACGACGATCGCGGTGCAACGGGCGATCTCCGAGCGCGAGAACAAGACCGCGCTGCAGGGCCTGGTCAAGGGCGGAATGCATTACGACGCGCTGCCGCCGGCCGAAATCGCGAAATTCCGCGATGCCACGCGTTCGGTCTATGTGGAAATGCGCAAGCGGCTCGGAGACAAGGTGATGGATCTCGCCGAGACCGCCATCAAGGACTGTCAGTAATCGGCGGTGGCAGGCGCAATCCGCCTGCCGCCCATCCCAGAACCGAGTTCGATGCAGCCACCAAATCCATCGCCGGAGCCGGCGTCTCCGCCCGCCTGGTTGCAGGTCTATGACAGGCTCCTGCTCGGAATCGACACCGTGATGGGCTACGTGGTGACGGTCGCGATGGCGGTTCTCGCCTTCGTGCTCATCCTCCAGGTCTTCTTTCGCTACGTGATGAATGACTCGCTGGAGTGGGGCAACGACGTTCCCCGACTGGCCTTCATCATGATCGTCGTGCTGTCGATCCCGCTGGCATTCCGTTTCAACGCTCACGTCGGAATGGACTTCGACCTGACGAAGCTGAAGTTCATCAGCAAGGCCGCGCTACACCGATTCAATGCAGTGTTCATGCTCGCCCTGTTCGGGGTCGTTGCCTACTGGGCCCTGCAACTCGCCGGGAAGACCTGGGATCAGATGATGCCGGGCCTGAACGTATCGGTCGGCATGTTCTATCTGTCTCTCGCAGTCGGACAGGCTCATTGTTGCCTGCATGTCTGCCGGATTCTGATCACCGGCATGCTGCCTGAGCACGAGGAAGCGCTCGAGGCATGATCACCACAATCGTTCTGGTTTTCATTTTCTTTTCGCTGACCGGGGTGCCGATCGCGTTCGCACTCGGTCTGGCCGGCATGGCTGGAATACTCGTCGGCGGATTCCCGATGGTGCAGCTCTCCGGGAAGATCGTTCATTCCATCGATAACTTTCCATTGATGGCGATCCCGCTCTTCATCCTCGCGGGAGAGCTGATGTCGCGTGGCGGAGTCATGCAGCGCGTCATCGACATCGCCAATGCGATTGTCGGCCGGATCCGCGGCGGCCTCGGCGTCGCGACGGTCGTGGCCGCCATGGGCATTTCCGGCATTTCCGGCACGGCCGTTTCGGACGCCGCCGCCCTCGGCGGATCGCTTGGTCCCGCTCTCACCAAGGCCTACGGTCGCTCGTACGGCGCTTCGCTCGTCGCCTCGGCGTCGAACCTGGGGCCGATCATTCCGCCAAGCGCCGGAATGATCCTCTACGCCTACCTCGCGGAAGACGTCTCAGTGGGCGCTTTGTTTGTATCAGGCGTCATCCCCGGCGTCATTCTTGGACTGGCGACCATCCTGCTGGTGCTCTACCAGGCCCACCGGCGCCGATTCCCGATCAGCGAGAACCCCTTCAACTTCCGCAATCTGTTGCGGGCGCTGGGCAGAGGCTGGGCCGTGGTGCTGATGCCGTTCATTGTCATCGGCGGCATCGTTGGCGGCGCGTTCACGGCGACGGAAGGCGCCGCCATCGCGGTCGCCTACGCGCTGGTGCTCGGTTTCGCCACCCGGGAGCTCAAGCTCTCCGATATCGCGCCCGCGCTGCTCAAATCTGCGATCACGACGGCCATCGTCGGCGCCCTGATCGGCTTTGCCTCGCAAGTCACGTACCTGTTCACCGCCGAGATGGTCGGCGTCGCCATTGCTGAATGGATTCAGAGCCTCACCACGAGCCCGATGATGTTCGTGTTCCTCGTGATGGTTCTCTTGGTGCTCGTCGGCATCCCGATCGAAGCGAACGCGTCGTTCATCATGCTCGTTCCGATCCTCGCCCCGATCGCGACGTCGTATGGAATAGATCCGATCTATTTCGGCCTTCTGTTCGTGTTCAACATCACGCTGGGCGGCATCACGCCTCCGGTCGGAGCGCAATTGTTCGTGGCTTCGTCGATCTGGCGGGTGAGCATGGGTGAGATGATGGCCGATCTCATGCCATTCATCGTCCTGCAATACTGTGTCATGTTCGTCCTGATGTTCTTTCCGGCTGTGATAACGTTCTTGCCGCGGCTGCTCGGGTATTGACCGCATTCCGATGAACGATTTGTTGCTTCGTTGCTTCGATCTTGCGGGGAAGACCGCCTGCGTCACCGGCGCCGCGAGCGGCATCGGCCGTGCAACGGCGGTCCTGCTCGCCGATCTCGGCGCGGTCGTTCATGCCGCTGATCGTGACGAGAAGGGCCTCGATACGCTGGCCGCCACGCGACCCGGCGCATTCTGGCCGGTCACCTACGATCAGGCGAATCGGGAGTTGGTCGAGCATCTCGCGTCGACCGTCGGCGCCGTCGATATCCTGGTCAACAACGCGGGCATTCTTCTTTATGAGCCGCTGATCGATTTGAAGTGGGACGATCTCGAACGCGTCGTCGCGACCGATCTGGTCGGCGCGATAGGCCTCACGCGGCTGGTCGGCGCCGCGATGGTCGCGCGCCGAAAGGGTGTGATTGTCCACACCGGCTCCCAACTTACTTTCAACGGCGCGGAGTTTCGGGCGGTCTACGCGGCCGCCAAGGCCGGCATCTCGCAGTTTGTAAAAACCGCAGCACTCGAATGGGGGCCGCAAGGGATTCGAGTGAACTGCGTCGCGCCCGGACGGACGCTGACGGCCATCAATCGGCATCTGCTCAGCGAGCCAGAGCAATACGCGGAGGCGATCAAGCGAATTCCGCTTGGCCGCTTCGGACAGCCTGAGGACATCGCACGCGCGATCGCGTTCCTCGCAAGCGACGCCAGCTCGTATGTGACTGGCCAGACACTCGTGGTCGATGGCGGCTGGGTGCTGCCGTGACCTTGATTTCAGCAAGCGACCCCCCGGGGGAAGGTACAGAAGATGAGAGATGAAGCCGTTGCCAAGCTCGAGTCCGAGCTTGACAGTGTCCTGACGACGCTCGTCGAGGCGGCCAATGGCAGCCGAACGACACTGCGCATCGACGATCCGGCGCGAGGCTGGGGGGTCGACTTCATCTGTGCCGAGGGGCTCAAGCCCGGCGTGAAGTCACTGCGTGGGGACGGGTCGATCAATCAACGTGCAGCCGCGACTGTGAAGTGGATGGAGACCCATCGCAAAAATCTGGTCCAGCCCGACCTCATCAACAATCCGGATCCCGCGCCGCCGCCCGCGCTAATGAGCGCGTATGCGGCGAAGGCGCAGATGCTCGCGCCGCTGTTCAACAAGTCGGGGCACCTGCAAGGCTGGATTTCGGTCCACTACGTGGACGGCACGCACACGTTCACGGACGCCGAGATCGCGGCGCTGGATCGCGCAAAGAGCGAGGCCGAGCGCCTCACGGGGATCCGATGAGGCCGCGGCGGATCGAGGGTCAATGAGGACGATTCTGATCACCGGCTGCAATGGGTTCATCGGCAAGAGCTTCGCGAAACGTGTGCGCGCGCGCAAATGGCGGATCGTCGGGGTCGACGTGCAGCCGAGCGATGCGACCGGTTGTTGCGACGACTACTGCGCGATTGACCTCGGGGCGCCCGATGCTTTCGCAGCGCTCTGCGCGCTGCCGTCGCCGGACCTGATCCTTCACGCCGGCGGGGTTTCCGGCTTGATGGTCGAGACCGACAATCCGGCCCGCATCGGAGCCATCAACATCGACGGCACCATGGCGATCTTCGAGCTTGCCCGCAGAAGCAAGCCACGAAGAACGCTGATTTGCTCCTCGATCATGGCCTACGGGCCGGATAGCGAGCCGGGTGCCTTGCGTGTCGAGACCGAATGCCCCGAACCCATCTCGGTCTACGGAGCATCGAAGGTTGCCGCGGAAGCATTGATGCATGCCTTTCGGGGGCAATATGGCATCGATGCTGTCGCGCTGAGACTTGGTCACGTCTACGGGGCGGGCCGCACCACTCAATGCTTCGTCAGTGACATGCTCAAGGCCATCCGCGAGCAGCGGCAATGTCATGTCCCGCAGGCGAGGGGGTCGCTGCGTCAGTACGTCTATATCGAAGACGTCTGCCAGGCGATCGACCTCGCCATTGCGGTAGAGGCACCGCGCTCGCGCGTGTTCAATATAACAGCCGGCGAGATCCACACGCTTGAAGAGGTCGCAAAGGAAGTTCGCCAGCAGGTCGGAGGATTAGACGTGGATTTTGACGAAAACGTCGACCTCCCGAACTATCGTATCGGTAAGCTCTCTCTTGCCCGTGCGCGTGCAGAGCTCGGTTACGAGCCGGAGCTTTCTCTCGCCGCGGGGATTCAAAATTTTTGGCGTGGAGGATTTGCGCAGTGACCACAATTTACCCAAAGAAGAGAGGCAACGACGCCGTTCGAAGTTTTGCTTAGTGGCGACAAGGCGTCGCCGTTGTCGAGTCCGCTATCACCCCCAGAGCTACCATGGAAATGATGTCCATCGAATTCTCACGGCGGTCCAACTGATAGCGAAGTGCAGACTCTTGATCGGCTGAGTGCCGCGTTCAATTTCGCCCGTGTTTGCAGCCTTCCCGGGGTCAGAGCAGCGCAAGCATTGAGTGGCGAAGTTGTCGCGCCCGGCGGTAGTGCCGGCCTACGGCAGCCGTCCGGTGAAGCGCAACGGCTCAGCCAGCACCATGTTCTGGGCGCGGAACCAGAGGCGCACCACGCGCCGCTCCGAGCGACCGAGCCCAGCGGTCTCCGCCTCGAGCTGGAGCGAGTGGTTGTCATTGCCGGTGAAGTGAAAGCTGCCGCCGGCGTCGGTCCTGGTGCGTTGACGCTCATTGTGCATGACGAAATTGCGCTCGAGCAGGATGACGGTGGCACCCGGAACGGGCCGACCGGTGGCGTCGACGACGCGTCCCTCGACCACGCCACCGTCGTTGAGCGCGACATAGCCGTTCCATACGAGCAGCATCGCCGCCATCGCCAGCGGCGCGACCACCCAGCGGTTTCTCAACGCTTGCGGCACCGTCATCCCTTGGTCGCTCCCGACGTGAGCCCGCGGATGAATTCCTTCTGCGCCATC
Organism: uncultured Alphaproteobacteria bacterium; assembly: GCA_963738705.1. Lineage (GTDB taxonomy): Bacteria > Pseudomonadota > Alphaproteobacteria > Rhizobiales > Xanthobacteraceae > CAVTXS01. The sequence continues at coordinate 161,295 of CAVTXS010000041.1, read as the reverse complement.
AGGAAGACGAAGATCGACGGCGCCAAAACCATGACCGCAAAGGCATAGAGCGCGCCGGTCGTATCCTCGAGATACGACAGGAAGCGGGCGAGACCGAGCGGCAGCGTCTGCATGGTCGGCTCGCGCGTGATGATCAGCGGCCACAGAAACGCATTCCACGACCAGATGAAGGAGAGCACCACGTTGGTCGCGACCGCGGCCTTCGACAACGGCATCAGCACGCGAAAGATGATACGTCCCTCGCCCAGGCCGTCGATCCGGGCGGCGTCGATCAGAGAGGCCGGAACCGCCTCGAATGCCGCCTTGAACACGAAGATGCTCACGATGGTGGAAAGCAGAGGAAATGCCAGCCCGAAGTAAGAGTTGAGCAAGCCGAGCTTGGCGGTGATGAGATAGGCCGGGATGATGGTTGCCTGGAACGGGATCAGCATGCACGATAGGAAGAGCAGCAGGATCGCCTGCTTGCCGGGAAATCTCTTGGTCAGCGCGTAGCCGGCCATGGCGTTGAATACGACGTTGGCAGGCGACGACCAGCGCCGAAACGATCAGGCTGTTGAGGAGATAGCGCGGGAACGGGATCAGGTACCAGACGTCGACGAAGTTGAAGAGATGCGGGCTTTCCGGCAGCAGCCGCGGCGGATAGGCGTAGATGTTCTCGTCGGTGATCGCGGTCTTGATGACCCAATAGAACGGAATGAGCATGACACCTGAGATCGCGGTGAGCGCGACGTGGCGCAGCCATGTGTTGCGCGGGCGCATGCTGCTTACCGCTGCAACGCGCCGGCATTGCCGCCGGCGGCCCGGTTGGCGAGGTAGGTCAGCGCAAGCAGGAGGGCGAACTGCACAACGGTCAGGGCCGCCGCGTAGTCGAACTTGGTCTGACCGAAACCCGACTTGTAGATGAGCGTGATCAAGAGCTCGGTTGCGTGGCCCGGACCGCCATTGGTCATGATGTAAACGAGATCGAAGCTGGTAAACGAGTTGAGGATGCCGACCACCGCGCACAGGAACAGCGAGGGCTTCAACATCGGCATCGTTATGCGCCAGAACTGTGCCCAGCGCGGCGCACCGTCGATGGATGCCGCCTCGTAGAGATGCGGCGGGATGCTCTGCAATCCCGTGAGAATGATGATCATGTAAAAGCCGAGAACCTGCCAGACTTCGGCGACGATCACCGAAGGCAGCGCCCACTCGAAACTCTGCAGGAACGGGATCGGCTTGGCCGTCAGCCCGCTCTCCCGCAGGGCAAAATTGATGATGCCGCCGCGCTCGTCGTACATCCACCGCCAGATGATGCCGACCGCCACCGTCATCAGCGGGTAGGACAGGAATACGATCGAGCGGTAGACCGCGGCCCCTTTGAGATCGCTGTTGACCAGGAGCGCGATGCCGAGCGCGAGCAGGATCGCAAGCGGCGAGGCGCCGATGAAGATCAACGTGTTCTGGAGTGCCTGCCAGAACACGTCGTCGTGCAGCAGCATCTCCTCGTAGTGGTCGAAACCGGCCCACCGGGCGGGCTTGAGCGGCGACCAATACTGCATCGAGAGCAGCACATTCCAGCCGAGCGGCAGCACCCGGTAAAGGAAGAACACCGTCACCGAGGGCAGCAGGAAGCACGCAATCAGCGCCAGCTCGCGCGTGCGCTTGCGCCGCCACCAATCATCGCGCCGCACCCCGGCTTCGCCGACTGCCGGCATCATCCCCGCTTCAATTCGCGGGCGACCTTGCGCTCGGCCTCGGCGAGCGCGGCCTTGGCATCCTTGCGGCCGAGCAGCACATTCTGCAGCTCCGGCCAGAAGGCTTCCTTGATCCTGCTGTCGTTGCCGAGGCGCCAGTTGCCGACCATCTTGTCGGTGTGCTCGAGCTGCGTTTTCAGGATCGCATGCACGAGCGGGTCGCTCTTTTCGAGCTCGGCAAGGTTCTTGGTATCGACCGCGACGTTGCCGGTCACGAGCTTGCGGTTGACGCCGAGCTCGTGCGCGCCCTCGTTGGTCACGAATTTGAGGAAGTCCCAGGCAAGGTCGGGATTTTTCGAGGCCTTCGAGATGCCGAGACCGTGCGAGTTGGGGGTAGCGAAGCCGCCCGGCGCATGCGCGACGCCAAGTGTCTCCGGCGTCACCCACTTGCCCTGACCCTTGACGAAGAAGTAGGCGGGCGAGTGGGCGTGCAGCATGCCGACGTTGCCGGCCGCAAAGGCGCCGTTCGGCTCGACCCAGCGGCCGCTCCAGGAGATCTTGTTGATGGCGCCGGTTTCGGTCGCCTTGGCCAGCCGTTCGGTCACTTCGAGCGCCTTCGGCGTATTGAATGTCGGCTTCGTCAGGTCTTTCGACAACAGCTCGACGCCGTTCATGGCGTATAGCGGCCAATAGAGCCAGTCGAAGTTGAGGGTGAGGAAGCCCGAGGCGTCACTCGCGGCGAGCTTCTGCGCCGATTCGAGGATCTGATCGAAGCTCTGCGGCGGGCCGGCGAGGCCGGCCTTCTGGAACATCGGCTTGTTGTAAAACAAGAGCGTCTTGGTGATGTAGAAGGGCAGCATGTAATTGTTGCCCTCGTAAGCCCAGTTCGACAGGTAGTCGGCGTTGAAGCGGGTGCGCACGTCGGCATCCGCCTTGAGCCGCGGCGTGAGATCGAGCAACGCGCCCTGCGCGGCATATTCGAGACCCAGCGCGCCTTGCGTATTGATGACGTCGGGCGGTGTGCCGGCGACGAGCTGCGTCTGGTAGAAGACCGGAATCTCCGGGCCTTTCTTGTCGAGCCATTCGACCTCGACCCCCGGTCGATCCTTGACGAAGCGCGCGATCCAGCCGCGGATCATCGGTTCCTGGTCGATGATGTTCCAAGTGAGGAAGCTGATCTTCTTGGGCGCTTGCGCAATGGCCGGTGCTCCCAGCGCCGCGGCGGCGATCGTGCCCGCACCGGACTTCAACAGCGTACGACGAGAAATCATGGCGTTCCTCCAAGGCGAGAGCCCGCGCGACCGTTGATCGGCCAATCTTGTCTGGGTTGTTGGCGGCCGCCAGGATAGCAGCTGGCAACCGCTAATCCACCGCAATCAACTCTCCGCCGCGCTCGGCCGATTCCTCCGCCGCGAGGCAAACCGCAACCGCGGCGCGGCCTTCCTCGGCCGAGACTAGCGGTTTGCCGGAGCGGAAGGCGGCGATCGATGCTTGCGCCTGCTTCGCCAGCTCGAAGACCTCGCCGGATTGTGCAATCGGCAGGTCCTCGAACGTCTCCTGACCGGCACGCTTGAGCCGCAGCGTTGTTGCCGGTTCGAGGCTCCGAGCGGTGCCCGCCGACCAGGTTGCGCGCACGGCGCCCGCGGTTCCGACCAGCTCGACGGTCTGGTGGTGCTCGAAGCCCGCCAGCACCTGGTTGACCGCAGCGCTCGCGCCGTCGGGAAAGCGCATCAGCACTGAGAGCACCGGCTGCAGGCCGGGCTCGCCGGCGCCGAGCGCCCGCACCGCGACCGGCCTTCCCGAGCGCGCCAGATACCAGAGCGCGAGGTCGAAAAAGTGGACCGGCTCCTCGAGTATCCATGATCCCACGCGCGCCTTGTCATAGCGCCAGCCGTCCGAGCCCTGCCGATACGGATGGCGGAACAGGGCGATATGGACGTGCTGCGGTCGCCCGACCGTTCCGTCTTCGATGAGCGCGCGGATGCGTCCCCATTGCGGCGATAGCCGGCACTGCAGTCCGACGCTGAGCTGCGCTTTGGAGCGCTTGACTGCCGCAACGATGCGGTCGCAATCCGCGAGCGTGTTGGCCATCGGCTTTTCGACGAGCACGTGCTTGCCGGCTTCGAGCGCCGCCACCGCGATCGGCGCATGCAGATGGTTCGGCGCCGCGATGGCGATGGCCTCGATTGCCGGGTCGCGGATCAGCGCCTCCCATTCGCGATGGACGGCCGCGTCGGGGAAATCCGCCTGCGCGGCTCGGGCATTGGCGTCGCTGCGGGCCGCGATGGCGACCAGACGTCCGTCGGCCGCACCGGCGATCGAGCGGGCATGGAAACGCCCCCAAGCGCCGTAGCCGGCAACGGCAAAAGTCATGGGCTGCGGCATGCTTGCGGGCCTCCCGGGCTGGCGCGGGTTCAAGGGTCAGTGGGCGATCCGGCGACCTTGCGCATCGAACAGGTGCACGTCTTCGGGCGCCACGTTGAGCCGCACCGGGTCGCCGGCGCGCCGGACTCTCTTGGGCTGCAGACGCACCTGAACGTCATGGCCGTCGAGCGCGATCGCAGCCAGGGTGTCCGAACCGAGCGGTTCGACGACCAGTGCGGTTGCCTCGATTGCGGCCGGCTGTTCCGGCGCCGCCCATTCGAGATGCTCGGGCCGGATGCCCACCGTCACCGCCATCCCTTCGGACGCTGCGTCGATCGTAGCCGGAAGCGCCAGCTCGACGCCGCCCGGGAGTTCTACCGCCCTTGCGTTGCCCTTATGTACGATGCGGCCGGGCAGCAGGTTCATCGCCGGCGCGCCGATGAAGCCCGCCACGAAGGTCGTGGCCGGCCGCTCATAGACGTCCTCGGGCGTACCGACCTGCTCGATACGGCCGTCGTCGAGCACCGCGATCCGATCCGCCAGCGTCATCGCCTCCACTTGGTCGTGCGTGACGTAAACGGTGGTGGTCTCGAGGCGCGCGCCCAGGCGCTTGACTTCGGTGCGCATCTGCACCCGGAGCTTGGCGTCGAGATTGGACAGCGGCTCGTCGAACAAAAATACCTTCGGATCGCGCACGATGGCGCGCCCCATTGCGACCCGTTGGCGCTGCCCGCCCGAGAGCGCTCGCGGATAGCGCTCGAGCAGCGCGCCGATATCGAGAACGCGGGCAGCCTCCGCAACGCGGGCGCGGATTTGCTGCCTCGCCACGCCGCGGTAGAGCAGCGAGAAAGCCATGTTCTCGGCGACGGTCATATGCGGATAGAGCGCATAGTCCTGGAACACCATCGCAATGTCGCGGTCTTTCGGATCGCGCTCGTTGACGACCCTGCCGTCGATGCGGATTTCGCCGCCCGTCGCCTCTTCGAGACCTGCGATCATGCGCAGGATGGTGCTCTTGCCGCAGCCCGATGGGCCGACGAGGACCAGGAACTCCTTGTCGGCGATTTCGAGGTCGATGCCGTGCACGACGACCTGCGTGCCGAAAGCCTTGGAGAGGCGCCTGATGCTAACGGTCGCCATGGCGCGGGGTTGCTCGCATGTCGCGCACCGCTCGTCACCGGCCGTGCGCCTTGCAAGCGCGAAGCGTAACACGGGCGCGCGAACGTCCCGCAACGGGAAATTCGGCTTTCCCTCCCCTCGGCGCCTGCGGCAACCGCTCGATCCGAACGGAAGAGTTCGCGTCAAGGATTCTGCGCCGCCCGCGGCCTTATTGCGGCGAACCCTGGCCTGCTTTCTCATTGGCGATGAAGTGCCGAGCGACCTCCTCTCCGGTCGCGATCCACGCGTCGCCGAAGCTCCGGACGCGAGCAATGAAATCGCGAAAAATGCCCAGCCTCATCGGGCGTCCGGTCACCTGTGGATGCAGGACCGTGGTGACCAGGCCGCCCCACTCGCGCGTCTGATCGAACTCATCATTCCAGATCGACAGCACATGCTCCTTGGCGAACATCGGGCGTGGGCTGAACCGGTTGCTCATGCCGAAGAGCCAATCGTCGAACGACATGTTGATGGGAAGCTCGACCGGACCGGGCGAACCATCGCGGAGGCGATGACGGTACGGCCGAATGTCGTCGCGCCACGAGGACGAGTAGAGAATCCCCCTGTCCCGCAGGTGTTTCAGCAACCCGTCGTAGTTCTCTCCGGAGGGCGCGCGGTAGCCGATCGGCTTGACGCCGAGCACCCTCTGCAAGGCCTCAAGAGCGCGGTCGATTTCCTCGCTGTCCTGGACCAGGTCCTGGGGTTCCGGGCGCTTGTGCGAGTAACCGTGATGGCCGATCTCGTGGCCGGCGTGGACGATCGCCTCGCACATCCTGGTATGCGTGTCGACGACCCACCCGGGTATGAAGAACGTGGCCCGCAACTCGATCGAGCGCAGATAATCGAGGATTTTCGGCACGCCGACGCGCACGTCATAGCCGCCGAAGGACAACGTGACGAGACGGTCGACGTGCCGAGCATCCATTGCCGTCCAGGCGGTTTCGGCGTCGACGTCAAATGACGGGATCACCGCGCAGCGTGCGCCGTTCGGCCATGGGAATTCGGGGGCCGGCGCGGCGGTATTGGCCGGCACGTGCGGAATGTCTGGAATCATGGCTTCGGCTCTCGTCTGGCTTCCATTTGGCTGGCGCGCCGCGAGAGTTCAGCAATCCCGAGGGCGAGCACTGTGACGATGCAAAGCAAGGTCGAAACGGCGGTCAGTGACGGATCCAATTCGAACCTCACGGCTTCCCAAATGCGTTTTGGCAACGTGTTGGTGCGCGGTCCGCCGAGAAAGAGCACCAGCACGACCTCATCGAATGAGGTCAAAAAGGCGAACGCTCCGCTCGACAGGATGGCAGGGCGAATCGCGGGAAGCACGACATGCCAGAACGCGCCCAGAAACGACGCACCGCAAGAGCGCGCCGCCAACTCGATGCTAGGGTGGACTTTGCGAACGGCCGCGCCGGCGATGACCAGGACCACCGGCAGCGCGAGCAATGTGTGTCCGAGAAAAATGGCAACCGGAGTTCCCACCAGCCTGAAGGGCGCGAACAGGACGTAGAGGCCGATCGCGAGCACCACGACGGGCACGACCATGGGTGAGACCAGGAAGAACTCGACCAACCGCTTGCTGCGGGAGGTGGAGCGAGCGAGCGCGTAGGCGGCCGGCACTCCGACGACGAGAGACGCGACCGTGACTGCCAGCGCGATCCACAGGGACAGCAGCGCCGCTTCCCGCCAGCTCCGGCTGTTCCACAGCGCGTAGTACCAGCGCAATGACCAGGAACTGGGGGGAAAGCTGAATAGCGTCGTATCGTTGAAGGATACGATCAGGATGACGACGATCGGCGCCAACAGAAAGACCACGACCAGTCCTGCGAACGTCCACAGCAGGCCGCCGCGCCATCCCGCACCGATCCGGCGCCGATTTTTCACGCGCGGGCCTCCGCGCCGGTGAGGCGTTCGGTGCCGGCGACGAGTGCGCCTACCGCGAAGATGATCCCGACGAAAGCCAGCAGGGTCAGGCTGAGCACCGCGCCGAAGGGCCAATCCAGCAGATCGCGCACGACCATTTCGATCAGCGAGACGATCGTCAGATCGTTCGGGCCGCCGAGCAGCGCGGGTGTGATGTAGAATCCGACCGCCAGCATGAAAACCAGTGTCATGCCGGCGGCCAGTCCAGGCAGCGATTGCGGTAGCACGACATACAGGAAGGCCCGACCGGGGCTGGCGCCCAGGGAGCGCGCGGCGAGCGGGAGCGCAGGATCGAGGCGCGCAAGCACCGCCCAAATCGGCAGGATCATGAACGGCAGGAGCACGTGGACCATGCCGATCTGGACACCGAAACTGTTGAATAGCAGCGGCAAGGGTTGATGGACCAAGCCTGCGGCGACCAGCCATTCGTTCACGACACCGCGCCGTCCGAGCAGAATGACCCAAGCGAGGCTGCGCGCCAAAACGCTCGTCCAAAACGGGATCATGACCGCCGTGAAAAGCAGTGCTCGGGCTCGCGGACCCGAAGTCGCCATCAGATAGGCGAGCGGGTATCCCAGGAGCACACAGACAACCGTGGTGACCGTTGCGGTACGGAACGTAGTGAAGAAGGCATGGTGATACGCCTCGTCGCCGACGAGGCGTAATAAATGCGCCAGAGTGAAAGAGCCCGTCCGGTCGCGAAACGCCCACGCACCGAGCAGCAGGATCGGGACAAGGTAGACCGCGATACAAAACAGCAGAGCGCCGAGCGCGAGGACCTCCGGCCGCGCTCTCCAGGCTCGCCGTGTCGCGGTCAACGGGCTCGATACCACGGCTCGGTCAGCCGCGCCGCACCATCCAGCGAGCATAGCGCTCGGTCTGCGTTTCCTGGTTGGTCTTGCCGTCCGGCCCGACAGCTCCCCACCAACCGATATCATTCCAGAACTGGCGCTTCAGATTGTCCGGACTGGTATTGAGGATCTTTGCTTCGGCCTCGCTCAAGTGGGCGAATGCCTCCTGCGAGGACGGGCCGTAGGGGATGCGCTTCGCAAGCTCCGCCTGCACCTTGCCGTCGAGGGCAAAGGTCAGGAACTGGTACACCGCATCGATGTTGCGGGTCCCCTTCACGATCGCCCAATTATCCGGCGCGAGCTTGCCGCCACTGTATTCGACGTCAATCGTGGCGCCCTCTTTTTTCGCAACCAGGCCGCGCGGACCGATGGTGCAGCAGATGTCGACCTCGCCCGAGGTCAAAAGCTGGATGGCTTCCGCGTGATTTGCGTACCATTTGGTCACCAGCGGACGCAGGCGATCCATAGCCTTCCACGCCCGCTCGACGTCGAGCGGGTACACCTTATCGGCCGGAACTCCATCGGCAACGACTGCGAGCTCGAGCTGGGGCGAGATCCCGCCGCGGAAGGGAAAAGAGCGCGCGCCCTTGAACTTCTGACCGTCCCAGACGTCGGCCCATGACTGTGGATGGCTGCCGGTCGGAAACGTCTTGGTGTTGTAGACGATATTGAAGGAATAGATAAGGTGACCGATGCCGTAGGGGTGATGCAGCACCTGCGGGATCTTGTCGAGGCGCGCCTTGTCGAGGCGCCCGTAGTCGAGCTTCTCCAGCAGATTGTTGTTCGCCATGGTCAGAATGGCGGGAATGTCGGTATCGAGGATATCCCAGGTGACGGTACCGCTTTCGACCATCGCCTTCACCTTGGCGGCCTCCGGCGGGCCATCATCGCGCACGCGGATGCCCGTCAGCCGCTCAAAGGGCTGAAACATCACTTCGCGCATCGCGGTGGTCCGCGAACCGCCCCAGGAAACAATTGTGATCTCGCCCTTGTCGGCGCGGGCCGGGCGGGCATGAAAGAACGGGCCGGTTGCAGTGAGCAAGGCGCCCGCCGCACCGAGCAGGACCGAGCGGCGCGAGAACTTATGTGTTGCGGTCATTGTCGACCCTCCCTGTGAGATCGGGTTGAAACCAGGCGTCGTCGTCGGCTGCGAGGATCACCGCATCCTCGCGAGCCCAGTCGATCCGTACGGCATCGCCGGTTCGCAAGCGCGCGTCGCCGGCGCGGTTGGTTTGCTTGGCGACGATCGTGGCTCTGCTGGCCATGCGAAGCGTCACGCGCGTGACATCGCCCACATAGACGGTCTCCGCCACCTCGGCGGGCAGTCCATCCTGGTCCGGCGAACGGATCCGCAATTTCTCGGGGCGCAGGAGGATGACCCCTCGGCTTCCCTCCGCGACGTTCTGCGAAACCCCGCGCAGCAATGGCGCGCCGCCCTTGGGTGCCAGCGCGAGAAGCCCGCCGCCTTCGCTCACCACGGTGCCCTCGATCAGCGAGCCCTCGCCGATAAAGCCTGCCGCGAACCGGCTGCGCGGCCGCTCGTACAGGTCGGCAGGCGTACCGACTTGCACGATTCGGCCGCGGCTCATCAGCGCGATGCGATCGGAAAGCGTGAGCGCTTCCTCCTGATCATGGGTGACGTAAAGGATCGTAATCCCGAGGTCCTGGTGCAGGCGGCGAATCTCGCCCTTCAACTGCTCCCGCAGTGCGCGATCGAGGGCGCCGAGCGGCTCATCCATGAGCAGCAGACCGGGCTCGAATACCAGGGCTCGCGCCAGTGCCACCCGCTGCTGCTGACCTCCGGACAACTGTGACGGCAGACGCGCGCCGAAGCCCACCAGCCCGACTCGCTCGAGCGCGGTTTCGGCCCGCCGTTTTGCTTCCGGCTGGGGAACGCCCCGCATGCGCAACGGAAAGGCCACGTTGCGCAAAGCCGTCATATGGGGAAAGAGCGCATAGTTCTGGAACACGACGCCTATCCCACGCTTTTCAGGCGGGAGGTGCACGACGCTGCGGCCGTCCAAGACGACGTCGCCGTCGTCGGGGGCGGTGAAGCCGGCGACGACCATTAGGGTTGTGGTCTTTCCCGAGCCGGACGCGCCGAGGAGGGTCACAAACTCGCCCGTGGTGATCTCAAGCGAGACGTTGTCGACCGCCGGGTGCTCCGCACCATAGCGTTTCGAGACGCTTGCGATCGCCAGGGTGGACCCGGCTCGCCGGCGGGGCGCTATCACAGCCGCCGGGGTCTCCATCCCTTCACGTTCCAGATAGGGAGATGCCGAGGATCCGGCAGCGAGCTGTGCCATGCGGTCGCGTTCTCTGTCCCCGGCAGGCTAGCGTCCACGGTCTGGAAGCGCAAACGGCAACAGTCCGGAAGGAGAATCGTCGCAGAAGCATCCTCAGCGGGTCTCCCGCGACGACCACGTCAGCGGCTCACCCGCTCGATCTCTGCCGTGAGCCGCTCGAGCGTTTCCGCCAGCATGGCCCCACCGCACACGGTGAGCCGCTCGGCGATGACGAGGCGCCGTTCCGGCGGATAAAGCCGCTCCAGCGCCGGATGCAGCAGGAACGCATGGCCCTGGTCCTCGGCGAACAGGCTATCGTCGGCCACCAGAATGAAGTCGGGTCGCATGCTGACGATCGTTTCGAGCGACGTAAACCCGCCGCCCTTGAAGCCGATCTCGCCGGCGGCGTTGGACAAACCCGCCGCGGCAAGAAGCGAGCTCACGAGGCTATCCCTGCCCGAGACCCAGCCGCGGCGTGACAGCGGCAGCACGCGATAGTTCCGACGCGAGGCGGCGGCGTGCGCCCGTTCCACGGCGGCGTCGATGCCTGCGATCTGAGCGGCCGCGCGTTCGGGATGTCCGATCAGCTCACCCATGCGGCGAATCTGCTCGCGTGCATCTTGCAGCGAGCGCGCGACATCGAATTCGACGACCCGTACACCTTTGTCTTTCAGAAGTTCGCGCGTCGAGCGTTTGGTGAACTGACCGGCGACGACGAAATCCGGTTTCAAGACCAGCACGTCCTCGGCGTCGCCGGACAGGCGCGGATAGCGGCTCGCGTCAGCCGCAGCCCAGGAACGAGCGGCATCGCGCGAGTACGGGCTCAGTCCGGCGATCTGCTCCGGGTCGGCGAGCGCCAGCAGCAGCTGGTCGGTGCACACGTTGATCGACGCGATCCGCGGCTTGTCTGCGGCAAGAGCGGACGTGCCGCAGGCCCAGAGACCCGCCATCGCAACCGCGGCAAGCGTCGGGACATGCAGGACCACGCGCTTGGCCGCACGCGCTGGCATCAAGACGGCATCAAGCGACGGCGGCGACCTTTCCGAAGCGATGCGGCATCACGGCGGTTCCCCCATCACGACACCGCCCAAGGTACGATGACGGGCATGCCGTCGCGCTCGCTGCGAAATGCATCAATGCGGAAAACATCGGCGAGCACGGCAGCGGAAAGCGCCTTCGCCGGCAGGCCGGTGGCGACGACACGGCCATGATCAAGAACGAACACGGTCTCGGCGAACCGCGCCGCGAATCCAAGGTCGTGGGTGACGACGATCACCAAGGTGCCGGCTTGTGCCGCCTGGCTCAACAAACTCATCACCTCGATCTGGTAGTGCGGGTCGAGCGAGGCGGTCGGTTCGTCCGCCAGGATCACCGGCGCCTCGACCGCAAGCACGCGCGCCAGCATGGCGCGGCTGCGCTCGCCGCCCGAGAGCTCGGTAACGGGCCGGTCCGCAAGCTCGGTGATGTCCGTCCCATGCATTGCCCGCGCGACCGCATCGGCATCGCGCGGCGAGAGCCGCGACGGGTCGGTAGCGCCGTGAGGGTAGCGCCCGAGCGCGACGATGTCGCGGACGGGTAGCGGCCAATGCACCACGGGGCCTTGCGGCAGGTAGGCAAAGCGGCGGGCGCGCTCGCGAATGGAAAGCGATGCCACAATGTCATCGCCGATCCGCACCAGGCCTTCGGCGGGGATGAGTCCCGCCAGTGCGCGCAGCAACGTCGTCTTGCCCGCGCCGTTGGGGCCGACGACAGCGGCAAACCCTCGGTGCGGAAGAGACAGGGTGATGTCGTCGACGACGACGCGCCCACCGAGTCTCACACGCAGGCGTTCTGTCGCGAGGTAGGCCGCTTCCGTCATGCGAGCCCTCCGCCGAGCGAGCGCCGCTCCCGCATGATCAGATAGAGGAAGAACGGCACGCCAATGATGGCTGTGAGAACTCCAACCTTGATGTCGGTCGTCGAGGGGATGATGCGCACCGCGATATCGGCCGCCAGCAGCAGCGCGGCACCTGCGAATGCGCTCGGCACGAGCAGCCGGCCCGGATCGTGGCCGACCAGCGGCCGCATCAGATGCGGCGCCACGAGGCCGATGAAGCCGATCGTGCCCGCGACCGCAACCGCGGCGCCGACGCCGAGCGCAACACCGCCGATGACGAGCAGACGAAGACGGGCGACGTCGACGCCCAGGCTCTGTGCGGCTTCTTCGCCGAGACTGAGTGCCCGAAAGGCGTGCCGCTTTGCCATCAGCAGTACGGCGCCGACTGCTATGAACGGGAGCGCAAGAATCACGTGGCGAAAGCTGCGATCCTCGAGCGAGCCGAGCAGCCAGAATGCAATTTCGAGCGCGGCAAACGGATTCGGCGCCAGATTCATCGTCAGCGCGGTCGCGGCCCCGGCGAGACTCGAGATGGCCAGGCCGGCGAGAATGAGCAGCAGAAGGTTGGCGTTGCGACCGGCGACGACCAGCAGCAGGAATACCGAAGTGAACGCCGCCACGATGGCAGCAAGCGGCAACATGAAGGACCGGACGTCCGCCAGTCCAAGCGCAATGACCACAACGGCACCGAAGGCCGCGGACTGCGGCGCGCCGAACAGCGATGGTGCTGCAAGCGGATTGCGCAGCAAGCCTTGCAGCGCCGCACCGGACAACCCGAGAACCGAGCCGATGGCCAGCCCGAGAATCGCCCGGGGGAAGCGGATTTCCTGCACAATAATGCGTTGCTCTTCGTTGCCCCAGCCGATGAGGGCATGGGCGACAGTCATGGGCGACAGTCGCACCGAGCCGATGCCGAGCGAGAGCAGAAAGAGGAGAGCGGTGAGGCCGCTCAACGCGATGAGCGTTGCACGAGCTCTAGTCGGACTCTTCACGCATCACCATGTGGCATTGAGTCCCGCGTGGGCAGCGGGTCCTGTCGTGCCGAAATTGGGCCCCTCCTGATAGCGTGTGTTCGTCACGTTCTCCAGCCGCCCAAACACCTTCCGGGTCGCATCGATGCGGTAGTCGGTCGCCTCGATATCCTGCCGATGCACGACACTTACGAGCGCTTCCGGCCGGGCGATCGGCTGCGCGGGCGCGATCCGCGGTAACGACGAGCTCTGCAGCTGCACACGCCGCAGAGCCGGGACACCCAAGATGATTGCGAACGAAAGGCCAACATGATGGTGTGAGGGCCCGTCACCGATTCGCCCGCATGACCGCGTCCTACCTCGACAAGCTCAACCCGGACCAGCGCCGTGCGGTCGAGCACGGCATCGGCACGGCTACGAACGATGCGCTCCTGATCATAGCGGGTGCCGGTTCAGGCAAGACGGACACGCTCGCTCACCGCGTCGCTCATATCGTGGTCAACGGCGCCGATCCGCGCCGCATCCTTCTGCTGACGTTCTCGCGGCGCGCGGCAACCGAGATGGCGCGGCGGGTGGAGCGCATCGTCAAGGCCGCCCTCAGATCGGGCGTATTGGCGTCGGCCGCCTTGACCTGGGCAGGCACGTTCCACGGCATTGGGGCCCGACTGTTGCGCCAGCACGCGCAGCAGATCGGCCTCGATCCATCCTTCACGATCCATGACCGCGAGGATTCGGCCGACCTGATGAATCTGGTGCGGCATGAGCTTGGACTGTCGAAGACGGAGAGCCGCTTTCCAACCAAGGGCACATGCCTCGCCATCTACTCTCGGGTCGTCAACGCCGAAGAGCAGCTGGAGGCAGTCCTGGCGAGGACATTTCCATGGTGCTGTAGCTGGGAGGCCGAGCTGCGAGCTCTGTTTGGCGCGTACGTCGAGGCGAAGCAGCGCCAGCACGTCCTCGACTATGACGACCTCCTGCTCTACTGGGCACAGATGATGAGCGAGCCTGACATCGCGGCTGACGTTTCAGGCAAGTTCGATCATGTGCTCGTCGACGAATATCAGGACACAAATCGCCTGCAGGCTTCGATCCTGCTCGCGCTCAAACCGACCGGTTGGGGGCTCACGGTCGTGGGCGACGACGCGCAGTCGATCTATTCGTTCCGCGCCGCGACCGTTCGCAACATCCTGGACTTTCCAGCGCAGTTCAGCCCACCAGCTCGAATATTGAGGCTGGAGCAGAACTATCGCTCGACACCGGACATCCTGGCGGCATCCAACGCCGTGATCGGACTGGCCGAGGAGCGCTTCACCAAAAATCTTTGGTCCGAGCGCCCTTTAGGAGCGCGGCCGCAGCTGGTCACGGTTGCCGAAGAGCTTGACCAGGCGCGCTACGTCGTCCAGCGCGTGCTGGAAAATCGCGAGGCCGGCACGCTTCTCAAGGCGCAGGCCGTTCTGTTTCGCGCCTCGCATCATGGTGCGGCGCTGGAAGTCGAGCTTACCGTCCGCAACATTCCATTCGTCAAGTTCGGCGGGCTGAAGTTTCTCGATACCGCGCATGTCAAGGACGTTCTCGCGGTTCTGCGCTGGGCCGAAAACCCGCGCGATCGCGTCGCCGGCTTTCGGGTGCTGCAGCTGCTGCCTGGCATGGGGCCCGCCGGGGCCGGGAACGTGCTCGATCGGATTGACGGTCGCATCTCCGCTTTGGCGGACATGGCGCGGCCCGCGCGCGCGGGCGCCGACTGGGAGGCTTTGGTCGAGCTCATGGGCCGGCTCGCGCGCCAGGCGTGTGGCTGGCCGGCCGAGCTGGACGCCGTCCGCGATTGGTACCTCCCTCATCTCGAACGGGTGCATGACGACGCGATTGTCCGGACGGCCGATCTCGTGCAGCTCGCGCAGATCGGGGCGGGCTATGCCTCGCGGGAGCGGTTCCTGACGGAACTCACGCTTGATCCGCCGGATGCCACCGGCGACGAGGCCGGCGTACCGCTGCTCGATGAGGATTATCTGATCCTCTCGACCATCCACTCCGCCAAGGGGCAGGAGTGGACCGCCGTGTTCGTGTTGAACGCGGTGGACGGCTGCATTCCATCCGATCTTGCTACCGGCACCGCCGACGAGATCGAGGAGGAGCGGCGCCTGCTCTACGTCGCCATGACCCGAGCCAAAGACCAGCTCGAGCTGATCATTCCGCACCGGTTCTATGTGCACCGGCAGTCATCGCGCGGCGATCGACACCTGTACGCCTCCCGCACGCGCTTCGTGCCGGATTCAATTCTTTCTTTGTTCGAACCGCGAAGCTGGCCGACCATGCCGGAGCGAACCTCGCGGCCCGCGCAGGACCGTGGTCGCGTGCGGGTCGATATCGGTGCGCGGATGCGGGCGCTGTGGCGCTGAGTGCTTCTGCGTCCGCTTTCCAGCCCGGGCCTTCCAATTACCCTAAAGCGGCCGCGCAGCCATCCGGTCCCACGCCGGCGCGGTTACCGCCGCGAGCTTGTGCTTCATGATGCGCTGGCTCGCCGTGCGTTCGAATTCATCCACCATGACGATGTAGCGCGGGTTCTGATAAGGCGCGAGCCGCTCGGCGAGCCAGTCCGACAACTCCTGCGGTTCGAGCGCCGCCCCGGCCCTGAGCTTGACAAACAGCTTGATGTCCTGCTCGCCGATCTCCGCCGCAAGGCCGATCATGGCGCAATCCTCGACCGCCGGATGCTTCGACACGACTTGCTCGACCTCGAGAGCGGAGACGTTCTCGCCGCGCACCCGCACGTTGTCGGTCATGCGGCCATGAAAATACATGTTGCCTGCGGCGTCGAAGGAGCCGAGGTCGCCGGTGTGGAATGCTCCGCCCCGCAAGGCGCGCGCGCTCGCCTCCGGGTCCGACGAGATATCCGCGCGTGATCGCGCCCGGCAGCGTGGTCCGCACGACGATCTCGCCGCGCTCGCCGGTGGCGACCGGCCGGCCGGACGGTGCGATCAGCTCGACATCGAACCACGGTGCGGGATGGCCGACGGAGCCGACCGTGCCGGTGTCATTGTAGGTCGTGATGCTGGAACATTCGGTCATGCCGTAGCACTCCCGGATCTGCACGCCGAACCGCTGCTCGAACGGAACCCATATTTCGCGCGGACAGCCCCCGCCCCAGGCGATGCGGGCGCCATGCGTCCGATCGAGCGCCGATGCCGGCTGCTTCAGCAGGATTTGCAGGATTCCGCCGAGGAAGTGGATGTGGCTCGCGCCATAGGCGCTCACCTGCTCCCAGAATCGGCTGGCGGAGAAATGCTCGACCAACGCCAAGGTCACGTCGCGGATCAGCGGCAGCACAATCATCTGCGCGCCGCCGATGTGGTAGAGCGGCTCCCACATGAACATGACGTCGCCGGCACGCGCGGCCGAGACCAGCGCGACCGCCTCCCCCGACAATCGCAGCATCCGGTGCGAGACGAGAACACCCTTTGGGCGCCCAGTCGTCCCGGACGTGTACATGACGGCGAACGTCTCGTCGGCCGCGGGTGTCGCCTCGTTCCACGACGGGGCCTGGCCATGACCGCCCGCCACAACGGGCTGGATCATTTCGGTGGTGAACACCTGCACCCCGGCAAGATTTGCGCCGCTCGCCTCGATCGTGGCGGTGAGCGCCGCCTCGGCGATGATCAGTTTCGGTGCGGAATGGTTGAAGATGTAGCCGAGATTTTCGCCGCGGCTTTGAACGTTGATCGGAACCCAGACGGCGCGCGCCCTGGCGATTGCAAACAGCAGCGCCAGCGCGAGCGGGCTGTTGCGCAGCATCAGTGCGACCGCGTCGCCGGGCGCAAGCCCGATACGGCGCATCCACAATGCCAAGGAGCTCGTCATCCGGTCGAGGTCGCCGAAACTGACCGGGGCGCCTTGGTATCGTGCGAACAGGCCGGATGGGTTCGCCTGCGCGCGGCGAGCGAGCAGCGGCACGAATCCGTCGTCGGTATCGATCATGCCGGCATGAGGCGCGCGCGGGCCTTACGCCTTGCCGCGCGCCTTGCGCCGCGCCGCACGTTCGGCAAAGAAACGCCGCATGGTCTCCTGCGGCTCGCCCGACGCATAAGCCTCGGCCTGAATTTTTCCACCATTGCGGAAGGCCTCGTCGAACGCCTCCTGCGTCACCTGGCGGAAGCGCTGCTTGTTGAGCCGAAAGGCCGTTACGGGCTTCGACGCCATCAGCTCGGCGATCTCCCGCGTCTTCGGCATGACGTCCTCGGGCCGCGGGACGAGATAATTGATGAGGCCGATGGCGGCGGCTTCCGCGGCCTCCATCATGCGCCCCGTAAGCGTGAGCTCCATCGTGCGGGCAAGACCGATCCGCGGCAGCATCAGCATCGGGCCGGTGACGCTCGGGATGCCGGCGTTGATCTCCGGCTGCCCCATGCGCACGCCCGGATGTCCGACGCGGGCATCGGTGAGCATGATCGCCTGAAAAGCCGAGCCGGCTGCGACGCCATTGAGCCCGGCCAGGCACGGCTTATCGAGGCCGCGGATCGCATTGTAGAAGTCGCGCCACGACTCGAACCAGTTGGCCCCCTCGTTGCCGGACTGGAATTTCTCGGTCTCCTCCAGATCCTGACCCGCGCAGAACGCCCGCTCCCCTGCCCCCGTCATGATGACGGCCTTGACCGCCGGGTCGCGATTCCAGTCGTTGAGCACGGCGCTGATCTCGGCGCGCATCGGCGTGTCCCAGGCGTTGAGCTTCCACGGCTTGTTGAGCGTTACGGTGCCGATGCCGCCGGTGACTTCGGTCATGATGACCGCATGGCTCATGGGGATGCTCCTGGCGCCGCTTTTAATCGACATATAGCAGGGCCGACTTTGCCGCTGTCAAATACGGGATTGAACGACGCCGCATGCTCGGCAAGCATGCGCGTCGCGGTCCCGAAACAGGTTACGAAGGAATCATGAACGGCAGGCTGGTGCGCGCGATTGTGCCGGACGGTCCGTCCGTGCGCATTCGCGTCGATGGCGCGGAGGTGACGGCTTACGCCGGCGAAAGTGTGCTGGTCGCCGTTCTCGCAGGCCGGAATGCGTTGCGCCGGCACGAATTCAGCGGCGAGGCGCGCGCCGGCTTTTGCCTGATGGGTGCGTGCCAGGATTGCTGGGTCTGGCTTGCGGACGGGCGGCGCATCCGGGCGTGCACGACGGCTGTCTGGGAGGGCATGCACGTCTCAACCGGCGCGCCACCCGACTTTCCACGCCATGATTAGGGCCGCAATCGTGGGCGCCGGCCCGGCCGGCATCGCGGCCGCCGGCGTGCTCGCCGCGCATGGCGTTTCTCCGGTCGTGATCGACGAAGCACGCCGGCCGGGCGGACAAATCTATCGGCAGCCACGGCCCGGACTGGCGCTCGACATCGAGGCCTTGCTCGGAGCCGAGGCGAAAAATTACCGGCGCATGCATGCCGCTTTCGAGCGCCTTGGAGATCGCATCGACTACCGGCCGCTGACGCTTGCGTGGGGCGTAGAAGATCGGAAGCTCCATACGATCCAGGACAGCGCCGCCGCCACCGTCGCGTTCGATGTGCTGATCCTTGCGACCGGCGCCGCCGACCGCATGCTGCCGGTCGCCGGCTGGACGCTGCCCGGCGTCTTCACGCTCGGCGGCGCACAGGTGCTGCTCAAGGAGCATGGCTGCCTGATCGGTCGACGGATCGTCTTCTGCGGCAGCTCCCCGCTCCTCTATCTCGCCGCCAAGCAGTATCGTGCCATCGGGGCCGAGGTCGCCGCGGTGCTCGACACCACGCCCTTCGCCGCAAAGGCGGCAGCCGCAGCAGACCTCATGGCGGCGCCGGGCACGCTTGCACGCGGCCTCGGCTACATGCGGGCGCTGCGGCGCGAGAGCGTGCCGATTCACCACGGCGTCACGCTATGCGCCTTCGAGGGCGTAAGCGGCGTCGAAGCGGTGCGCTTTCGTGACCGCGATGGCCGAGAACGCACCATCGCCTGCGATGGCGTGGCGGTCGGGTTTGGGCTCAAGCCCGAAACCCAGCTCGCCGAGCTCGCCGGCGCCGCGCTTGTCTACGACGACACCTTCCGGCAATGGCTGCCACGTGCCGACCCGGACGGCCGCTGCGGCGGCAACCTCTACGTGGCGGGAGATGGCGCGACGGTCGGCGGGGCCGAAGCCGCCGCAATCACCGGCCAGCTTGCTGCCTGCGCGGTGCTCGAAGACGCCGGCATGACGGTCGCGGACATCGATCGCGGCCGATTGCGGCAGCGCGCGGCACGCCTGCGGCGGTTTCAGCGCGGCCTTGCCCGCGCGTTCGCATGGCCGGTGGCCGCCATCCACGCGCTCGGCGACACCGTGACGGTCTGCCGATGCGAGGGCATCACCGCCGGCGAGTTGCGCCAGTCGCTGCGCGAAGGCTTCGGCCCGACCGAGGTCAATCGGCTCAAAGCCATCACTCGCTGCGGCATGGGCCGGTGCCAGGGCCGCTTCTGCGGCCTCGCTGCCGCGGAGTTGACGGCGCAGACGCTTGGGTTGCCGCTCGAAGGGTGGGCCGCTTGCGGGCGCAGGCTCCGATCAAGCCGATTCCGCTCGCCGTTCGCGCGGCCGAGCTCAATCCTGTCTGGCCGAAAAGAAGCCAATCGCTTCAGTGCGCTCCAACCCCCTCATGCTGAGGTGCTTTCCCCGACGAAGTCGGGGAAAGCCTCGAAGCACGCCGCGGCGCCGTTGGAGACTTCTGGAACATTCCTCGGATCAAGTCCGAGGACAGGCTCTTCGAGACGCGTCGCTACGCGACGCTCCTCAGGATGAGGGTGAATTTTCGGCCAAACTCTGCGGAAAATGCTGCGGTCGCAGCGCCCGGTGGAACCAGTGCACCAGCGTGACCATGTCGAACACGGGCACGCCGAGGCGCCGGTTGATATCGTACGAATAGGGCGAGATGTTCGTGCACTCGCAGACGATCGCGCCGATCGAAGGGTCGGCCTCGACCATGCGCTGGGCGACGTCGAGAACCTCGTCCTTGAGGACTTCAAAGCGCACGCCGGCGTCGCCCTCCCGGATCGAGCGCTGAAACTCCGACGTGGGCGGCATCCCGACGATGGGCGTGTCCGGGTCGATGCCGACACTTTTGAGATGGTGGACCGTGAGCTGCTCGGCGGAAAACGTCAGGATGCCGACCCGTTGTCCCTTGGGCAGCATGCGGGCGACCATCGGCACCTGCAGGAGCGCGCTGGTCGCGACCGGCACGCTGCAATGCGCCGCGAGCTCCTGCTGGTAGAGCGCGAGGAAGCCGCACGTCGTCGTGATGCCATCGACGCCTTCGGCGATCAGCGCGTCGGCGGCGTCGGCAAAACGCCGAAACAGGTCGCGATTGTTGAGCGTATCGACGACTTTGCTCGGCACCGCGCCGTGCACGATCTTGTATTGCACCGGAAACGGCCAGGTTTGCGCGTTGCCGATGTCGCCGTTGAAACGCTCGAATGTGGTGTCGAGCATCAGGATGCCGATCGGCACCCCGTAGTAGGTCCGCTTGCGGGTGCGGCTCTTGGTCGATGCCGGACGCTTGGTCATGGCCGCGCGGCCTGCGTTTCGGGCGAGCCCATCGCGGCCGAGGCCAGCGCCGCATCGAACTCGCCGGTGAGACGTTCCTGGTCGGGTTGAAGCTTCCCGGCGAAGCGGTCGATCGCAAAAGCGTCGATTGGAATTCTTGCCGCGCCCTCATCGATCATCTCGGCGAGCGTGTAGCCGACGCCGGGACTGAGCTGAAAGCCGTGGCCGCAGAATCCGAAGGCGTGCAGAAGATTCTTCGCCGTGCGGCTCCAACCCATCACGGGGAGCATATCGGGCAGATAGCCTTCGATCCCCGACCACACGCGGATGACATGCGCGCAGTTGAGCATCGGCACCACGCGCGCCATGTGCGAGAGGCCAAGCAGGGCCTTGGCCGGCGGCACCGGGGCGCGGTTTTGCACCCGGTCGGCCGGACCGCGCGGGTAGAAGCCAACGATCACGTTGCCGCGCTCGACCTGTCGGAAGATGACCGAACCGTCGACCGCCTGGAGCGCCGATTTGACGAAATACGGCAGCGGCTCGGTCACGAAGTGCGGCGGCGCCGCCGGGAACATCGGCGTGGTCTCGCCGAATTTTTCCGCGATCTCGTTGCCCCACGCGCCGGCCGCGTTGACGACGAACGGCGCCTCGAAGACGAGGTCACGATCGGTGGCGACGCGAAAGCGTTCGCCGGCCGATTCGAGCGCGACAACGCGGGTTCCCTGAACGATATCGGCACCGAGTGCGTGAGCCGCGCGCGCGACCGCAGGTGTTGCAAGGCGGGGATTGGCGGTGCCGTCGCGCCGCGACCAGGTCGCGCCGCAAACATCCGGGCCGAGCCAAGGAAATCGGCGGCGCAACTCGTTCGCGCCGATGAGCTCGATATCAAGGCCGGCTGCGTTGCCCTCCGCCTGGTAGCGCTCCAGCCGGGACAGTTGGTTCGGATCGAGCGCGATGTAGGCGTGGCCGCACGCGGAAAACTCGCAGGTCTCCCCGATCAGCCGCTCGATCTGTTCCCACTGCGCATGCGCGCGCAGCGCGAGCGGGAATTCGGCCGGATGGCGCCCCTGCAGGCGGACGTTGCCGAAATTGACGCCGCTCGCCTGGCTGCCGACCGCGCCCTTCTCGATCACCGCGACCGAATGGCCGCGCTTGCGGAGGAAATATGCCGCCCAAATCCCGACCAGGCCGCCGCCGATGATCGCAACGTCGCTGTGGATCGTGCGCATGGCGCTGTCTACCATTGCGTCCGTGAAACGTACATTGGAGCGCACCGGCGGGGCGCCGTGATCGACATTCGCGCCGACATCCTGATCTTCGGAACCGGCAACTTCGCCGGGCGGATCGCGCTCGATCTCGCCGCGACGGCATCCGAACCGGTGACGGTCGTGATCGCGGGCCGCAACCGGGAGCGCCTCAAGTGGCTCGTGACCGCGGGCAATGCGCGCGCCGCAATGTTCGATCGCCCGGCGCGCTTCATGTCTCATGAGGTTGACTTGTCGGTCGCGAACGCGGCCGTCGATGCGATCGCGTCAGTCGAGCCGAAGGTGGTCGTCCAGGCAGCCTCGTTGCAGGCCGGCTCCGTCATCAGCAATCAGGGCAACGCGTGGACGCGGCTCGTCGCCGAGGGGGGCTTGAGCGCCACCGCGGTGCTGCAAGCTCCGCTCTCCATCGAGGTCGCGCGCGCCGTCAAGGCGGTGCGGCCGCGGGCGCATTTCATCAATTGCTGCTTTGCCGACGTCGTCAATTCCCTGATCGCCGCCCTCGATCTTCCGATCTCGTGCGGGGTCGGAAACGTCGCAATCCTCGCCAACGCCTTTTCCGGCGCGCTCGCACTCGGCCCCGGACGGCTCAAGGTGCTCGCGCACTATCAAAACCTCGCGCCCTGGCGGCGGCCGGCAGAAACGCGGACTGGGCGGTCCGCCCGCGTATGGATCGACGATCAGGAGATCGCGGACGTGTATGCGCGCTTTGCGGATGTCCAGCTCACTCGCGAACCGGCGATCGAGATCTCCGGCGCGAGCGGCGTGCCGCTGATGCTCGCCATGGCGCAGGGGCGCGACTGGACCGGGCACGTGCCGGGGCCGCATGGCCTGCCCGGCGGCTATCCGGTCGGGCTCAAGGCAGGTCGAAATCGACCTCGATCTCCCCGCCTCGCTCACGCGCGGCGAGGCGATTGCGTGGAACCTGCGCTACGAACAGGACAGCGGGCTCGTGGTCGGCCCGGACGGGCGCGCGACCTATACCGGGGCCTTGCGGGAACGCCTCGCCGCGCTTAGCCCCGACCTCGCCGGCGGCTTCCATGTGCGGGACATCGCCGATGTCTACCGCGACATGAACGACCTGCGGTCGCGGCTCGAACGCGGCTCGCCTTGACGGCGAGAAGCGCCGGATCGGCGCAGCCGCTCTCGACAGCGGTCCCGCAAACCGTGAGGATGGCCCCATGAGGCGCGGGCCGCGCGGCCGGCACAAGTGGCCGCGCGCCTGAGGAATTGGGGAGATCAGGATGAACAGACGCGTACTGCTTGTGGCGATCGCGGCCGCGCTGACGGTGCCTGCACCGGCAGCTCTGGCCCAAGAGCCGATCGTGTTCGGCGTGATCACGCCGCTCTCTCCGCCCGGCGATACCAATCTTGGCCAACAGGTCAAGCGCGGCAGTGAAATCGCCGTCGAATACCTCAACGAGAAAGGTGGCGTGCTGGGCCGCAAGGTCGTGCTGTCGATTCACGACTCCGCCGGCAAGAACGAGGCCGGCGTTGCAGCCTATCGCCGGCTGGTCTCGAATGAGAAAGCGGTTGCGGTCTTCGGCTTCATCCATAGCGGCGTCAACATCGCGGTCAACGAGGTCGCCAAGGAGATGGGCGTCCCGACCATGGGCACCCAGACCGGCGCGGGCGACGTGACGGCCAAGCGTTACGACATCGCGTTCCGCACCCACGCGGTCGACGGGCCGCGCTCCGCCACCTGGCTCGGCTGGGCCAAGAAGAACGGCTTCAAGCGCCTCTCGATCCTGGCGGAGACGACCGACTACGGCATCGGCCTGGTGAAGGCGACCGAAGCCCAGAACAAGAGCATGAACCTCGGTCTTGAAATCCAGTCGATCATGTTCGACCGGGCGACGACCGACCTGCTGCCGCAGCTCCTCCAGGTCAAGGCGTTCAAGCCCGATGCCATCGTCAATGTCGGCGTCGGTCAGCCGCTCGACCTCATGATCAGCCAGGCGACCACCGTTGGCCTTTTGCCAACGATCCCGATGGTCACCTCATACGATGTCCCCGGCCGTCCGCAACACTGGCAACTGCACAAAGAGCAGGGGGTCGGCATCCATTTCATCGCATTCTATGCGGCGCAATCGAAGCTCAGCGACCTCGGCGGGTGGTTCGTGAAGAAATACCAGGAGAAGTACAACGAGCCGCCGATCTATTCAGCGCTGAACGGCTTCGCCAATGCGATCGTGTTCGCGCAGGCGATCGAGATGGCGAAGACCACCGAGCCGAAGGCGCTGATCAAGGCGCTCGAGACCGGCTCGTTCAAGGGCTGGTCGTCGGTGCCGGTGACATTCCCTCAGGCCGAGGACGCGCTGTGGCATAACTGGTCGCCGCCGCTGATGATCCTGAAATACACCAAGGTCAATCAGACCCAGGCTGACGCCGAGGTGGCGTACACGCTCGGGGAATAGAACGCTGCCGGCGTCACACCGTGAGCATCGTGGCCGCTCTGGTCTAGTGCCGGACTTTGAAGGAAACGCGAACAGGCGCTGGACCCGCGCCCGCGCACCTCCTGGTCTTAAGGACGCCTGCGCACGTGGGCGATGAAGGTCCGGAGTTTCCGGCTCGGCGATGTTCAGCACCGAACTCTTCGTCCAAACGCTCATCGCCGGGCTGATGATCGGGGTGCTCTATGCGCTGATGGCGCTCGGCATCACGTTCATCTACAGCATCGTCCGAATGATCAATTGGGCGATGGGCGAGTTCTACATGCTGGGAAGCTATATCCAGTATGTGGTCGTCGCCTACGCGCTCGGGCGCGACCTGTGGTGGCTCGCCGTCATCATCTCGACCGCCGGCACCTTCCTCATCGGCTACCTGCTCGAGCCGATCCTGATCAAGCCGATGCACGCGCGCCCGATGGAACGGCGCGACGATTATGCGACCGTCGTGACGATCGCGCTCTTGCTGATGCTGCGAAGCCTCGCGGTCGCGATCGGCGGCCCCTACCAGTTTCGCCCCGAGACCAACCTGCCGATCATGTGGGTCGGGCCTTTGCCGATGGAGGGCGCGCGGGTCGCGGCGTCCGTCTGCGCGCTCCTCGCGCTCGCGCTGTTCTACCTCGTCATCTCCAAGACCTGGGTCGGGCTCGCGCTGCGGGCGGCCGCGCAGAACCGGGTGGCGGTGCAGACGTCGGGCGTCGACGTCTTCCGGCTCGACGCGATGGCGTTCGCGATCGGCGTCGCGCTGGCGGGGCTCGCGGGCGCCCTGCTCGCGCCGCTGTTCCTGGTCTACCCGACCAACGGGGTGGTCACGACGGTGAAAGGCTTCGAGATCATCGTGATCGGCGGCCTCGGCTCGATCCCGGGGGCGCTCATCGGCGGGCTCCTCCTCGGCGTCGTCGAGAGCCTGGGCGCGGCCTTCATCTCCTCCCCCTACCAGAACGCCTACGGTTTCCTCCTGGTGCTGGTGGTGCTGCTGGTTCGCCCCTACGGCCTGTTCGGGGAACGCGAACGGGAGGCCTGATGGCCGATCTGCTGGTCACCGAGAACTTGACCAAGCGCTACGGCGGCCTCACCGCCAACGACGGCGTCGCGATCGCGCTGGCGGCCGGCGAAATCCGCGGGCTCATTGGCCCGAACGGCGCCGGCAAAACCACTTTCGTCAATGTCGTCACCGGCATCGAGCGCCCGGACGCCGGCGAAGTGACGCTGGGCGGCACCCCGATCACCGGCCTCGGCGCCCACGAGATCGCGGGGCGTGGCCTGGTGCGCTCGTTCCAGGTCGCGCGCGTGTTCGGCAACCTCACGGTACACGAGAACCTGATGGTGCCGTATTTCGCCAGCGCCCGCACGCACGGGACGGCCGATGCGCTCAAGCGCGCGGACGAGCTGCTGACGCTTTCGACGCTTGAGCCGCTGGCGCACGACCTCGCCAAGTCGCTTTCCGGCGGCCAGCGCATGCTGCTGCAAGCTTGCGCCGGCTTCATGATCCCGGACGTCCGGGTGCATGTCCTCGACGAGCCATTCGCCGGCATCAACCCGGTGGTCAAGGACACGCTGATCGACCTGATCCTGCGCGAAAACCGCACCTACGGCGCGGCGTTCCTGATCGTCAGCCACGAGATGGAGATCATCAGGCGCATTTGTCCGCGGGTGACCGTGATGATCGCCGGGCGGGCGGCGGCGGAAGGACCGCTCGACGAGATCGCGCGGCGCGAGGACGTCATCACGGCCTATCTCGGGCGATCGTTCCAATGACCGCCCCGCTGCTCAGCGTTGCCGACGTTCACGCCGGCTACCTGCCGGGCGTCGACGTCCTGCGCGGCATCAGCATCGCGGCGCGTCCGAACGAGATCACGCTGGTGATCGGGCCGAACGGTGCCGGCAAGTCGACCCTCCTGCGCACGGTATTCGCGTTCCTCACCCCCAACCAGGGCGCCATAACGTTCCGTGAGCGCGCAACCGCGGGGCTTCGCCCGAGCGATCTGAAGGCCGCCGGCATCAGCTACGTGACGCAGGACATCAACAGTTTTCCCGGGCTCACGGTGGAGGAAAACCTGCACATGGGCGCGTGGGTCTTCCGCCGCGACCGCGAGCGCCTGCGCCGCCAGCTCGAGCGCGTCTATGCGACGTTTCCGGCGCTCGCGGATAAACGTCGCGCCCGCGCCGGCGAGCTCTCCGGCGGCCAGGGCCGCATGCTCTCGGTCGCGCGCGAGTTGATGACCGAGCCGACCCTGCTGCTGGTCGACGAGCCGACCGCGGGGTTGGCGCCCAACCTGGTCGAGCAGGTCTACGACATCCTGCTCGCGGCACGCCAAGCGAGCGGGGTCGCCATCCTTCTGGTCGAGCAGAACGTCGAACAGGCGCTTCCGCTCGCCGATCATCTCTATCTCCTCAATCTCGGCCGGGTGAAGGCCGAAGGCCCCGGCCGGGAATTCGACAACGCGCGGGTGCGGGCACTGATTCAGGAATGTCTGCTGGGCTGACCAAGGAATGGGGCGCCTTCGTCGACTGGCGGCGGGTCGCGCTCGTCGCGGTCGCGGCCGGTCTGCCGCTTGCGGCCGTCCCGATGGTCACCGACGAATTCGTCGTGCACGTACTCACCATCGGCGCCTACTCGGTGATCCTCGCGGTGAGCTGGAATCTGCTTGCCGGCTTCACCGGCCAGTTCTCGCTCGCGCAACACGCGTTCGCAGCGGTCGGGGCGTACGGGTCGGGCCTCTTGATCTATCACCTCAAGACACCGCTGATCGTCAGCATTCCGGCCGGCGTCCTCGCCGCCGCACTCGGGGGGTATCTGCTCGGCCGGCTGGTCTTGCGCATGCGCACCATTTATCTCTCGATCGCGACCTGGGCGTTCGCCGAGACCTACCGCATCGTGCTCACCGCGGCTTACGAGTTCACCCGCGGTGACCTGGGCCTGAGCGTGCCGTCGCTCTACGGCCATGTGCGGCCGACCGCCTACTACTACACGTTCGTCGGCGCTGCCGGGGCTTGCGTGCTGCTCACGCACGTCATCCTGCGCTCCCCGATCGGCTACTTCATGCGCGCCGTAAAGGACGACCAGATGCGCGCGCAGTCGCTGGGCGTCGATACCACACAGGTGAAGCTCTTCGCCTTCACGCTGTCGAGCGCAATGGCGGGGCTCGGTGGCGTGCTCTACGCGCATTACGTGCTCACCTTGACGCCGGCGATCGTCGACTTCAGCGAAATGGCAAAGATCATCATCATCGTCGTCATCGGCGGGCTCGGATACTTCATCGGGCCGGTCCTGGCCGCACCGCCGATCAATTTCCTGTCGACCTATCTGCAGGCTTTCGGCGAATGGAGCCTCGTCATTTTCGCGGCCGTCGTGATCGTGGTGATGCGCTCCTACCCGGCGGGGCTCGCCGGCCTTGTGGAAGATCAGCTTCGCCGCTGGCGGGGCGCCAAACGCTGAGGTTGCAACCGCGGCGGCGACGCGTCAGGCATGCCGACGGTCCGGGCCGACGGGGGACCATCACGGCGGCGCCAGTCGTTGTGCATTCGGCCATGCGGAATTTGAAAAAACAAGTTCCTCACAAATTCGGCGGGGCAATTCCACGCAAGCCCCCGATGCTTCCCGGGAAGCGAGGCGTCTGGGCCCATCCTCCCTGGCTGTCCAACTTCCGAACCTAAGGACAATCTAAGATTACAAACCTCTTTACATCAGCGCTCCCATGAACGACCCTTGGTCGAGGCATTCTAGCGAACAGAACGGGAACGCGCAAGCCACACAGATCGGTCCGACGACCTGGAGATAGAGAGCGCCGACGGACGATCTCGCCATCGCCGGTGGAGCCCCCTCCACCGTGAACTGAGATATACGTTCGCGAGCTGAACCTCTCACTGTGAGGGACGAAGCGTAGGGGGCGCCGATGGGTTACCGTTTCTTCGGTTTCTTCGCCGCCTGCGAGACGGCACACGAGGCGCTGATCGACGACGCGCTGGCTCGCTGGCCACTAGCAAGGGGCAAAAGCACCTCGGCCCCCTTCTCGGGTATCGGGTTTTCGTTTCCAGATTACGAGCGTGGCGCAACCGACGAAGAGACCACGCGGCTCGAAGCGCCGCTCAACACCATCGAGCAAGACCTGGCGGACTTCAGCCGCCGCTGGCCGGGAGTGACTTTTGTTTGGATGGAGGCCGACTGCTCCGGCGGAACCTGTTTTTACGAAGGCTTCACCTGCCGCGACGATGAAGCTCTTTTTCGGCACCCATATGGCCGGACGCTGGGGCCGCTGCTCGCTGCGCTCGGAGTGCAGGCGGGGCCTGACGAATCCTTCGAGCCGTTCACGCGCGGCTATTTCTACGACACGCCTCGCCTGAGTGCTCTCGACCATTCATATTGGCACTGACCCGGCTCGGATACTTTCAAACCGAACGACGGCGGCCCGGTGATCGCGATCCTCGGGGAGTATGACGCGCTGCCGGGGCTCTCGCAGGTTGCCGGCGTTGCCGAACCGAAAGGCGCGCGCAGGACATCGGATTTCGTTCGGCGCCAAGGATGCTGGCACTCGCCCGAGGAAAATGATTAGATCGCCGGGGCATGAGGAGGACTGCGTCCGGGCCGGATATCGTGGGGGGCATCGGATTGTCATGATCGCATTTTGGCCTACCGGCAACGGTCTCTTCGCCGCAGCCGCGAAACGTCTTGGCCTATCGGCCCTCCTGCTCGTGCTGCTGCTGAAGCCGGCGCCCCTTCATGCGCAGGATGCATCGTCCCCGGCGAAGCTATTTCAGGCGCGGCTCGAGGCAATCGTGCATGCGCTCGCAAATGAGCCGCGCCTCAAACTCATCCGACCAGAAAACCGGCAAACGCTGATCGAGTTCATACTCGGCAATATGCTTTTTGTCGTTGTGCACGAGATCGGCCATGCCGTCATCGGCGAGATGGAAATGCCGGTCCTGGGACGGGAGGAAGATGCGGCCGATGCCTTCGCTATTTATGCCGCCCTCTGGTTCGGCGACGATTTCTCGCACCGAATACTCGTTGAAGCGACTCAGGGCTGGTTCCTGAGCGACCGGCGGGACCGAAAGGAAGGAGAGAAGCTCGCCTTTTACGGTGCGCATGGCATCGACGTGCAGCGCGCCTATCAGATCGTTTGTTTTATGGTCGGTTCAGACCCGGCAAAATTCAAGGACCTCGCCGACAAGACGAAATTGCCCGAGGATCGCCGGGCGACCTGTCAACGGGACTACCGCAACACCGCGTGGTCCTGGGAGATGATGCTCAAGCCGCACTTCCGCGCCTCCGACGCCCCGAAACAGAAAATCGAAATCATCTACGGCGAGGGTAAGGGCAAACTTGATATTTACGCGCGGTCATTTCGCGCCATACAATTCCTGGAGACCGTCGCGGAGGATTTGGCGGACCGATTTGCCTGGCCAAGGTCATTCGTGGTCGAGATGCGAAGCTGCGACAACGCCAACGCGCACTGGAGCGGCAAGGACCGCAAACTTCTGATTTGCTACGAGCTGGCCGAGGAATTTGCGGAGCTCTATGCCGTCTATGGACAAACCAAGACGGCGCCTAAGTCGAAGCGACAGCGCTGAGCAACGCACAATCGTTCGGTTGCCGTCTTGGAGCATCGGTTCCCATGTGCCACCATCCAGGAAACCTGAAATGAAACCCTGGACATCGTTGCGGTGCGCTCTCGCGCTCATTCTGACCGTCGCGGCCATTGCAGTGGGCTTGCCCGAGCGTGCCTGGCGCGCCGAAGCGGCAGCGGAGCCGGCACGCCCCCTCATTTTCGTGCCCGGCCTGCTCGGATCTCGCTTGTGTCGAGCCGATCCGGCAGGTGGCGCCGAACCGAACGTGGTGTGGGGCACGCTCGGTGCTCTTTCCGCGTTCCCGACGCTTCGCCTGCAGCCCGGGACAACCGATCAAGCGACAAAGCCTTGCGGGCTCTTGCGCCAAATCGTCTACCTCGGCCTGTTCACGCAGCAGGTCTATGCACCGGTGGTGGCCCACCTGGAGCGCCTCGGATACCGCGAAGGGCGCAACCTTTTTGTTTTCGACTACGATTGGCGCCGCAGCGTTTTCGATAACGCCGCAACGTTGGCGGCGTTCGTTCGCGAGAAGATACCGGACGAGAGACAACAGCTCGACATTCTCGCCCACAGCATGGGCGGCCTCGTGTCCCGCGTGTATGTCGCCAAACTAGGCGGCAGCGCGCGCACCGCCCGTCTGTTCAGCGCCGGCACCCCCTTCTTCGGCTCGGTCAAGGTTTATGAGACCGTGGAGCAAGGCTGGGGGGCCGCCAACTATCTGATGGGCGGATTGACCGAATTCCGGCGGACCATGCTGAGCTTTCCGTCGGCGTATGAGCTGATGCCGCGCTACGACGCCTGCTGCTCGGGAGGTGTCGGCGGGGCGCCGAGCTTCGTCCCGGCGAATATCGATGCATGGCGCTCGCTTGCATGGGAAGGCGTCGACACCGCGGCAATGCCCGATCTGGCGGCGACCTTCGCGCGCGTGCAGGAGCTGCGAGACATCGTTGCCACGCCGCTGCCGTCGACCGTCGAAGATGTATTGCTGGTCGGCGTCGATCAGCGCACGCCGCACCGGGTCGCCTTTGTGCAGGTCGGTCCGATGATGTCCGCGCGGGTGCAGAAGACGTGGGCCGGCGACGGCACGGTCGTGCGGGAGAGCGCCGCGCTCGGGCAAGCTCCGGTACGCCCGACGAGTTTTGCGGATCACGAAAAGATCTTGCACGATCCCCAGATCCAGCAGTTCCTGGCGGTCGCACTCACGCGCAGCGTAAGCGATGCGTTGCGCGAAGTGCCTATTCGGCCGCGCGACAGGGTTCGCATGAAGCACGGCAAAGTGACCGAGCTCGTTGGGATCGCGATCGTTGCCGACCAGCCCATGTATCGAGCGGGCGAGAAAGGGATAGCCCACGTGCACGTGCGGCTTGGGAACAAGGAGCCGCTTGCGCTCAACAAGCTTCGCGTTTTCTTGCACACGCCGGATGGGCGCAGGAAACAAATTGCGATGAAATCCGATCCGGCAGCGTCCGAGCCGACCAATCCGTTCGAACAGACCTTCGGCGGGCGCTTCGATGTCGGGCCGGACGCCGGGACCGCCATCCTGAAGGTGACGATTGCCGTTACCGGGACGCAGCCGCGCGTCGCCGAGCGCTCATTCGCCGTTATCGGGCGTTAGAAGCGGGGTTTGTTCGTCCGCCGTTGCGCTCCGACCAAACGTTAACGATCGGCGATTCGCCAGGGCTTGCGAGTTGCGCCTGTGTGGTAGGAGGTCTACAAAAAGCAACGAAGCGCTGCTCGCGTGCACGCGATCCTGCGCGTGCGATCATGGCGGGCGTTTTTGTGGCGACCGGTATGGCGTCAATCGCTCGGCCGTCGAGGCCTAGTCGGACGTACTCTCGTAGGTTGTGGCGATTGGGCACCTGAAGATGCCCGCCACAGCGCCGCTGTGCACCAATATCACCGGGCTCCGCGCAGAGCTGGCCCAGCCGGGCGATAAGAGAGGAGCCTCACGTGCAGAATTCAGAAAAAATCTGGCAGCTGGTGGACGCCCGCAAGGATGCCTACGAGGCGCTTTCCGACCGCGTCTGGGGAATGCCTGAGATCGCCTACACCGAATACCGCTCGGCGGCCGAGCATCGCGCCATGTTGGAGCGCGAAGGATTTCGTATCGCCGAAAACGTGGCTGGCATCCCGACCGCCGTGATGGGCGAGGCGGGTGACGACGGCCCGGTGATCGCGATCCTCGGGGAGTATGACGCGCTGCCGGGGCTCTCGCAGGTTGCCGGCATTGCCGAGCCGAAGGAAATGGAGCCGGGCGGTCCCGGCCATGGCTGCGGCCACAACATGCTGGGCTCCGCCGCCCTGCTCGCCGCGACCGCCGTCAAGACCTACCTCGCCTCCGCCGGCATCAAGGGTCGCGTACGCTACTACGGCTGTCCCGCCGAGGAAGGCGGCGCCGCAAAGACCTTCATGGTGCGCGCCGGGTGCTTCGAGGACGTCGATATCGCCATCACCTGGCACCCGTCGGCCATCAACCGCGTCGATGACGCGATGAGTCTCGCGGGCGCACGCATCGATTACACGTTCCGCGGCCGCGCCTCGCACGCGGCCGCCGCGCCGCATCTCGGTCGCAGCGCGCTCGACGCCGTCGAGCTGATGAGTGTCGGCGTCAACTACATGCGCGAGCACATGCCGTCCGACGCCCGCATCCACTACGCGCTGCTCGACGCGGGCGGCGTTGCGCCGAACGTCGTGCAGGCGTTCGCGAAGGTGCGCTATTCGATC
Source organism: uncultured Alphaproteobacteria bacterium (assembly GCA_963738705.1). GTDB lineage: Bacteria > Pseudomonadota > Alphaproteobacteria > Rhizobiales > Xanthobacteraceae > CAVTXS01. Next base: position 128,675 of record CAVTXS010000041.1, on the reverse strand, counting down.
CGCGCGCGCGACCTCGCCGGCATGAACGCGCTGATCGAGCGGGTGCGAAAGGTCGCCGACGGCGCGGCGCTGATGACGGAAACGAAGGTCGAGGCGAAGGTCGCGAGCGCGGTCTCGAATCTGCTCGGCAACACGCCGCTCGAGCAGGCGATGCAGCGCCAGCTCGACCGTCTCGGGCCTCCACCGTTCGACGCCGCGGATCGAAAATATGCGGCGGAGATTCAGGCAACGCTGAGCTGCGGAGGACATCGCTTCGGCCTACGCGCGCGCCGGCGTTCCGCTCAAAAAGGCTACCCCGCTTTGCGACTTCATCGTGCCTTATGGCACCCGAGGCGCGCCGATGATGGGCTCGACCGATGTCGGCGACGTCAGCTGGGTCGTGCCCACGGTGCAGGCGCGGGTCGCCACGCACGCGATCGGCACGCCAGGGCATTCCTGGCAGATCACCGCCCAGGGCAAATCCGGACAGGCCAAGAAGGGCATGGTCCACGCCGCCAAGGTGATGGCAGGCGTCGCGGTCGACGCGCTCGGCGATTCGGCGCTGATCTTCAGCGCCAAGGCTGATCTGAAGGCGCGCACCGAGGCGATGCCCTACGATTGCCCGCTGCCGCCGGATGTCATGCCGCCGATCGAGCCGCGGCCCGGGGGCGCGCAGGCGCGCGCATGAGATTGATGCACGCGCCGTGTTGCGCACTCCGATTGGGCCGGCTTCGGCGAGCAGAGAGTTTTCCACCGAACCCGCCGGGGTGCACTCGTAAGCAGCCGCACCAGGCCACCATGCTCCGCGCTTTTTGCGATGCTGGAGAGGAATTCAATGGGTGAATTTGCGATCGGGCAGAGCGTGTCTCGGTTCGAGGATCCAAAGCTGCTCCAGGGTGAGGGTCGCTACATCGACGACGTCGTCCTGCCGTCGACCGCGTTCGGGGTTGTTGTCCGCTCCCCACATGCGCACGCGCGAATCAAGCGGATCGACACCGCAGCAGCCAAAGCCGCGGAGGGTGTGCTTGTCGTCCTGACCGGCACTGATTGGAAGGCGTCGGGGTTCGGAGATCTGCCCGTTCCGGAAAACTACAAGCTGCGCGATGGGACTCCCATGTATCGCGCGCCGTACCCCGCCTTGGTTGAGGAACGCGTGCGCTGGGTGGGTGACTATGTGGCCTTCGTCGTCGCCGAGACTCACCGCCAGGCGCAGGACGCGGCCGAGCTGATCGAAGCCGAATACGAGCCGCTCCCGGCCGTGACCTCCACGCTCGACGCGGTTGCGCCCGGCGCGCCGCGGGTTTGGGATGCGTGTGCCGACAACGTCTGCTTTGTTCACAGCGCCGGCGACAAGGCGGCAGCCGACGACGCCTTCGCCCGCGCCGCTCACGTTGTGCGGCACCGCTTCATCATCAACCGGGTCACTGCCGTCAGCATGGAGCCGCGCGGCTGCGTCGGGCACTATGAGGCGGGCAGCGGCCGCTACACGCTCTATGCGCAGGCGCAAGGCGTGCACACGTTCCGCTCGGATCTGGCACAGCAAGTTTTGAAAGTTCCGGAAAGCAAAGTTCACATCATCGCCGGCGATGTGGGCGGCAGCTTCGGCATGAAGTCGGCGATCTTCAACGAGGCCCCATTGGTCCTGCTTGCGTCCAGGCTGATCGGACGGCCGGTAAAATGGATGAGCACGCGCTCAGAGGCGTTCCTCAGCGATGCCGAAGCCCGAGATAACGTCACTGATGCCGAACTCGCACTCGATAAGGACGGCATCTTTATTGGCATGCGTGTGAAAACGATTGCCAACATAGGTGCTCATCTGCAGGCCGGCACGCCGAACTTCCTCAACAACCTTGGAACACTGGCCGGCGTGTACCGAACGCCGGCTATCCATGCCGAGGTAACGGTCGCATACACCAACTCCAACCCGGTGCGACCCTATCGCGGCAATGGGCGGCCGGAGGCGGCCTATGTGATCGAGCGACTGGTCGACCTGGCGGCGGATGAATTGGGGATCGATCCTGTTGAGCTCCGAAGGCGCAATCTCATCCCGGTGGAGGCGATGCCCTACAAGACCGGCCTCACGTTCACCTACGACAGCGGCGAGTTCGAAAAGACCTTGGACCTGGGGCTGGAGCTTGCCGACGTTGCGGGTTTTGCCAAGCGCCGCGCAGAATCCAGGAAGCAAGGCAAACTGCGTGGGCTCGGCATTTCATACTCGATTGAGCGCGCCGGGACCCTTGGTTTCGAGGGCGCCGAGATCCGCTTTGATCGCTCGGGCAGCGTAACGCTGTTTTCCGGCAGCGTCGGCCAAGGACAGGGACACGAGACCGTATTCAAGCAACTGGTCAGCGACCGGCTGGGGCTTCATCCCGACGTTATGGAGTATGTCCAGGGCGACAGCGACAAGGTCTTCTTCGGACAGGGCACCGGAGGATCGCGCTCTGCCACGCTCGCCGGATCGGCTTTTCACGGCGCGGTCGAAAAGATCCAGGTCAAAGCCAAACAGCTGGCCGCGCATCTGCTCGGCGTGGATTTGCAGGACGTCAGGTTCGCGGACGGCATCTTTTCCAGCAGTCAAACCAACAAGACGCTCACGATCCAGGAGGTTGCGAAGGAATCGCTCAACCCTGCCAAGCTTCCGAAGAATATGGAAGCCGGCCTCGCGGCGACGTCCATCTATCGGGCTGATGTCGAAAACTATCCTAACGGCTGTCACGTGTGCGAGGTCGAGATCGATCCAGATACTGGGCAAGCCGAGGTCGCGCGCTACGCCGTCGTCGACGACGTCGGGACCGTGCTCAATCCCATGCTGTTGCATGGACAGATCCATGGCGGGGTGGCGCAGGGCATCGGCCAGATCCTGATGGAAGACATTCGGCTCGACAGCGCGGGTCAAAAGTTGACCGGCTCTTTCATGGACTATGCCATGCCGCGCGCCCACCACATCCCTGGTATGCAAGTGGACAGTCATCCGGTGCCGACAAAGACCAACCCGCTTGGCGTCAAAGGGGCGGGCGAGGCTGGCTGCGTCGGCGCTTTGCCTGCCGTCGCCAACGCGCTGGTGGACGCCCTTTCCGAATTCGGCGTTCGCCACCTGGAAATGCCGGCGACCCCGGAGCGAATCTGGCAAGCAATCCGGAATGGGCCGCGCGGGCACACCTGAGCCCGCGGGGGCGATGCCGCCGGGCATCGCGGACGTCACACGGTGCCACACAGGAGAATCGCAGATGAAGATTACGCCCGTCCACTCGCGCGAAAACAAGCCGGAGTACAAAATGCCCTTCGTTCCCGCGTTCGTCGTCGAGGGCGCGAAGCTGGTATTCGTGGCCGGATGCGGACCGATCCCGCCCTATCACAAGCATCCGCATGTTCCGCGAGGAGGAGGCGGAATGGATGCGCGGCGGGATCCGGGAACAGACCCGAAAGACCTTCGAGCACATCAAGGAAGTGCTCGGCGCCGCCGGCGCCGATCTGACCAACGTCGTGAAACTGACGATCTTCCTGCGCGACGCGGCCGATCAGAACGTCGTGAATGAGATTTCCGCCGAGATGTTCGGCACCGAGAGGCCGCCGCCACGAACGGTCGTTCAGGTCGCGGCGCTCAACCATGACGACATGTTGCTGGAGATCGACGTCATTGCGGCGGTGTAGCCGTTGCGCCTGCGGGACATCGCGTGCACAGTAAGTAGGCGGCCCGGCTGAAAATTCAGGGAGGATGCACGATGTCGTTTGCCTGGCTCAAACGGGGTCCGGCGCACGCCGTGTGCACGGCCATATCCGTCTCTGCGACGATGCTGGTGGCTACGTCCGCCTCGGCGCAGACCATCACCGCCGTGATGAGCTCAGGTCTGCGCGTGGTGGACCCGGTCGTCAGTTCGGCCGCGATCACCAATGTCCACGGCTACATGATCTACGACACGCTGCTGGGCACCGACGCTCAGTTCAAGGTCCAGCCGCAGATGGCTGAGAAGTGGGACATCTCGCCCGACGGGAAGATCTACACGTTTACGCTGCGCGATGGCCTCAAGTGGCACGACGGCGCCCCGGTCAAGGCCGAGGATTGCGTCGCCTCCATCAAGCGATGGGGCGAGGTGGACATCATGGGGCAAGTCCTCATGACGCTCGTGACGGATATGAAAGTCGTGGACGACAAGACTTTTCAGATCGTCGTCCGCACACCGACCGACGTGGTGCTGTCCTCTTTGGCCAAGATCGGAACGCGCACGGCGTTCATGATGCCTCGGCGCGTGGCGGAGACACCGTCATCGCAGCCGATCAAGGAAAATATCGGCTCAGGTCCCTTCAAGCTCGTAGCCTCGGAGTTCAAGCCCGGCATCAAGGTGGTCTACGAGAAAAACAAGGACTACGTGCCGCGGAAGGAAGCCGCCGAGTTGGACCGCCGGCGGCAAAGTCGTCAACGTGGATCGCGTCGAATGGGTGACGATGCCGGATGAGCTGACGGCAACGAATGCTTTGCTCAACGGCGAGATCGACTACATCGAGGCGATGCCCTACGACCTGCTGCCGATGGTCGAGAGCCGGAGCGGCTTCAAGGTCGAAATCCTGGATAAGCTCGGGCTCTGGACCTACTATCGCTTCAACTTTCTCCATCCGCCGTTCAACAACAAGCTGATCCGGCGCGCGGCCATGCACGCGGTCGGCCAGGAGGACATCCTCAAGGCGCTGACCGGTAATCCCAAATACCACCAGCACATGCACGGCCATCTTCGGCTGCGATACGATCTATGCAAGCAACTACGGCTCCGACTTTCTCATTCCGGCCAACCCCGATAAAGCCAAGGAGATGCTCAAGGAGGCGAAATACGACGGCACGCCGGTCGTGATCCTGCATCCCACGGACAACAGGACGGTCAGCACACAGCCGGTCGTGATCGCAAACGCGCTGCGCAAGGCGGGTTTCATTGTGAACCTGCAGTCGATGGACTGGCAGACGCTGACCACGCGGCGCGCCAGTAAGAAGCCGCCGGCCGAAGGCGGTTGGAACATCCACGCCACCAACGGACCGATCGTCGGAATCACGGACCCGCTGCGCAATCAATCGGTGGCGACCAATGGCGAGCGGGCCTGGTTCGGATGGCCGGATTTTCCGAGCATTCAGGCCCTGCGTGACAAGTTCGCCGTGACGGCAGATCCGGGCGAGCTCAAAGCGCTTGCCGCGGAGGTTCAGAAACAGGTCATCGATGAAGGGGTCGTGGTTCCGAACGGACAGTTCGTGATTCCGACCGCCTACAGCACGAAGCTGACAGGAATTCTGGAATCGCCCGCGGCGCTGTTCTGGAACGTCAAGAAGGCACCGTAGGTCGAGCCATGATCTTCGGCTGAGCGATGCTCGCCTATATCGCAGCCCGGCTCATGGCCACGATCCCCGTCATGGGGGTTGTGGCCATCATCGTCTTTGCCATTCTTCGGCTGACGCCAGGCGATCCCGCGGCCATCATCGCGGGCGACGCCGCCACCAGCGAGCAATTGCAGCAAATCCGCATCCAGATGGGGTTGGATAAGCCCCTCTATGTGCAGTTCATCCTGTGGGCGGGGCAAATCCTGCGCGGCGATCTCGGCATCTCGCTGATTTCCGGGGTGCCGGTCGCCCAGATGATCGCGGACCGTATCGGGCCTACGCTCGCGCTGAGCACGACGATCATTGTGTTCAGTATCGTCGTTGCGGTTCCGTTGGGCGTGATCGCGGCGTGGCGGCAGGGAACGCTGCTCGACCGCTCGACCAGCGCCTTTTCGGTGCTCGGATTCTCGATGCCGGTCTTTGTGATCGGCTACCTGCTTGATCCTGCTGTTCTCGATCGAGCTCGGCTGGCTGCCCGTTCAAGGATACCGGCCGCCATCGGACGGATTCTGGCCCTTCTTGAGCCGATTGATCCTGCCGACCCTTGCGCTCGGCACCGCCTATATCGCGTTGATCACGCGCATCACGCGCACCAGCGTGCTCGAGGTCATGGGCGAGGACTATATCCGCACGGCGCGCGCGAAGGGTCTGAAGGAAAACTGCCGTCCTGATCCATCATGCGCTGCGCAACGCCTCCGTTCCGATCGTCACCATCATTGGGGTTGGAATTGCCCACCTGATCGGTGGCGTCGTGGTGACGGAGTCGGTCTTCAACTTGCCCGGCCTGGGCAGGCTGGTCGTGGAAGCGGTCCTCGCGCGCGACTATCCGGTCATCCAAGGGCTGATCCTGCTGTTCTCCTTCGCCTACATCCTCATCAACCTTCTGGTCGACGTGCTCTACACGGTGCTCGATCCGCGCATTCGCTACTGAGGATTCTGCGAGACCCGCTGACGAGGGCCGTTCGAACATGGCGCACGCTACGGAACCGGTTCGCTCAGCCGATCTTGCGCCCGCGGGCGGAGAAATGCCGACCGAGGAGGAATCCTCGCGGACATCGTTCTTTGCCGAGTTGGTGCGTACGCTCAAGAGCGCACCGGTTCTGGTCGCGCTAGTGCGCCCTCGTCGTTGTCGTGCTGATCGCACTCCTGGCGCCTTTTCTCGGCACCACCGACCCGCTCGCCATCGCGCCAGGCGAGCGCCTCAGGCGAATGTCGAGCGCCCATCGGCTGGGCACGGATGCGTTCGGTCGCGACGTGTATTCGCGCGTCCTTTATGGGGCGCGAATTTCGCTTCTGGTCGGTATGGCCGTCGCACTCGCAAGCGTGGCCATCGGGCTCCTGATTGGCCTCATGGCCGGTTACTTCCGCGTCCTCGACTCGATCATCATGCGGGTGATGGACGGGCTGATGGCCATACCCGGAATACTCCTGGCCATCGCGCTCGTGACGGTTTCCGGCGCGAGCCTGCGCACCGTCGTCGATCGCCATCACGGTCCCGGAAATTCCGCGCGTCGTGCGTCTCGTGCGCAGCGTCGTCCTCACCTTGCGCACCGAGCCTTATGTCGAGGCAGCCATCGCATTGGGCACGCCTGTGCCCTCGCTTTTGCTCAGGCATATCGTTCCCAACACCGTTGCGCCTCTCATCGTCCAAGGCACCTTCATTTTCGCGTCCGCCATGCTGACCGAGTCCGCCATGAGTTTTTTGGGCGTCGGCCTGCCGCCGGAGATTCCGTCGTGGGGCAACATCATGGCGGAGGGGCGGACCTACTTTCAGCTGATGCCGGGGCTCATCCTGTATGCGGGCCTGCTGCTGGCGCTTACGGTGCTGAGCGTCAACGTGCTGGGCGACGCATTGCGCGACGCCCTCGACCCAAGAATGGCGCGAAAGCTGTGAGCGTCCGCGTCCTCGAGGTCGACAGCCTTTCGGTGCAGACCGTAGGCGCAGCCAAGCCCCGGCAGATCCTTGCGGACATCGCCTTTGACGTCCGCCAAGGCGAGACCGTCTGCGTCGTCGGAGAATCAGGGTCCGGCAAGTCCGTCACGGCCCTCTCGATCATGGGATTGCTGCCTCGGGGCGGCCTGGCGCCCGCTGGCGGCCGCATTCTTGTCGATGGCGAAGACGTTCTCGTTGCCAGCCAGACGCGCCTTCGCGAGCTGCGCGCCACGCGCATGGCGATGGTTTTCCAGGAGCCCATGACGGCCCTCAATCCAGTCCACCGGGTGGGCAAGCAGATCGATGAGGTGCTCAGGCGACACACCATGCTCAACAGGTCCGAGCGTCGCGAGAGGGTGCTCGCCATGCTCGACTCCGTACACCTGTCTCATGTCGCTCAAATCTACGATGCCTACCCGCACCAGCTGTCAGGGGGTCAGCGCCAACGTATCGTCATTTCGATGGCGTTGATCCTGGAGCCCAAGCTGCTCATCGCCGACGAACCCACGACCGCGCTCGATGTCACCACGCAGGCCCAGATCCTCTCGGTTATTCGCGAGCTGCAGGAGAAGCACAATACGGCTGTGATGTTCATCACGCATGACTTTGGGGTCGTCTCGGAGATCGCCGAGCGCATTGTCGTAATGAATCGCGGGCGTGTCGTTGAAGTCGGTCAGCGCACTGAAATTCTTGCACGCCCGCGGCAAGCGTACACGCGCATGCTTGTCTCCTCGGTGCCAAGTCTGACCCCCAGGCGACGCGAGCGTCCAAGCGGCGAAGTCATCCTGGATGTGGCCGATCTCAGCAAGACCTACGTTGAAAAGCGGTTGTTTGCCTCGGGCCGCAGGGTGGCGGCAGCCCGCGGCGTGAATCTCACAATACGGCGCGGCGAGATCGTAGGCCTGGTTGGTGAATCGGGCTCCGGCAAATCGACGGTCGCGCGATGCATCGTTCGTCTGATCGATCCGACTTCGGGCACCATCCGTATCAAGGGCCGTGATATCGCCGAAGTCGCGCGACGGCCGCTGCGTCGCTTGCGCCGGCGCTTCCAAATCGTATTTCAAGACCCTTATCGATCGCTCAACCCGCGCCGACGCGTCGGAGACTCGATCGTCGAAGGTCTCGTGAACTTCGGAATGCGGCGCGACGCGGCGCTGAGAAGAGGGCGCGAGTTGCTGCGCCTCGTGGGTATCGATCCAGAGGTCATGCCGAGATATCCTCACCAATTCTCGGGCGGGCAACGGCAACGCATTTGCATCGCGCGCGCCCTGGCCCTTGAGCCGGATCTTCTGGTCGCGGATGAAGCGGTGTCGGCTCTCGACGTTTCGGTTCAAGCCCAGATTTTGAAGCTACTGGAGGAGATCCGTGCGCTTACCGGCATCGCCGTGCTCTTCATCACCCACGATCTCCGCGTTGCCGCGCAGATCTGCGATACCGTCATCGTGATGCAAAATGGCAATGTTGTCGAAACCGGGTTGGCCGAGAATGTCTTGACCGCGCCGCGGGAGGACTACACGCGAGCGCTGATAGAAGCCGCCCCCGGTCGCCACTGGGACTTCCAGAATTTCCAACCCAATCATCCGCCTCATCGGCAGATTTGATCGAGCCGGGGGCGGACCCAGTCACGCCGGTAAGCGTGGGCTGCGCCGTCGAGCAGCCGTTCGCTGTCGTCGTGGAGGCGAAGCGGGAAGGCGAAAACCCTCGACTGCGCTTACCCATTGGTAACCGACGATGCAGCGGCCGGTGCATGAGTGGCGATCTGCCTGTTGATACGCTCCTCCACAATCGTTAGGCCAAGTGCTGTCATACCGGATATGCCGCGAGCTTCGGTCGCGCCTGAGCCCGCTCGTTCCGGCCGAGCTGAAAGGGAAAGGTAGCCCCCTAAGGAATCGGGAGCGTCTGCCCCGGCCCGGCTTCCCTTCAACGTGCGCAGACCCGCGCGTCGAGATGGAGGCGGAAATGACTGTGGCCATCGTCAGCCTTGTAAGGTGGCGCAGGTCGAGAAAGCGCATCTGCCGACAGGCTGCAAAGCTCCTCGCCGAGAACGGCGACCACGCATTCTTCCAGGCGGCCAAGTTGGCGGGGCAGGCGCGAGGCGACGACTGCCAAGCGCGATTCTGGCAAGCCGTCTGCAGCGAAGTCAGCCGGCAAATCCAGCGAAAGAGCGTGTTGAAATGGGCTCACTTACCGAGATGGCCGAGGCCGCAATAGAGTGAGGCGGCGGACGGCTCGGCAGGCGATGACGGGTGGCCCGGCTCGCAGGTTGGAGCAGCGGATGTCGGCGCGAGCGACCGCCTTCGAGGCCATCCGCAGAGCCTTTCCTGGCGCCGGGTCACGTTTTGCGTCCGGCGACGGCCGCGGCGCCGATGTTCGGTGGAAGCCAAAGGCGGCAGGACAATGATTTTTTCAATCACGGGGAATCATGACGTGACCGCTCGCCCAAAGGCGCAAGCGCGTTGCGTGGCACCGCAAGGCGATCTGCACGTTGTTCCGAGTCGGACAGGACAGCTCGGTGGCTTCGCATCGCCCCCGACGGCCGCGACCTACGCGGCTGTGGCCAGAAGCGGCCAGCGATCGCTCCAGGGCGCCACGTCCTCGACCCGCTGCGCAATTTCAATGATGATCTCGTCGGCCCCCGCTGGCGCGACCAATTGGACCCCGATGGGAAGGCCACCGGAGCTCGGCCGACCTGGAATGCTCATGCCCGCATAGCCCATCGCATTGACCCAGCCGCAGAACATGCCCTGAGTAGCAGGGCCTATCGATTTTCCATCGATCTCGGTTGGGTGTTCGGTCTCGACCGGCCAAGCCGGAACCGGATTTACCGGCAGGACCAGTGCGTCGAAATCGCCCCAACGCGCCGATGTCTCGGCGCGGAAGCTTTGCAGCCGATCGAGTGCGTTGACATATTTCGTCGCCGGCACGGCGAGGCCGCGCTCCACGAGTCCGGCGATCTGGGGTGTCGCCAAGGTCTTCCACTTGTCGCCGAAGCGCGCCGCGGCCCGCGCCGCGCCGACGGCCGTGAGCGTGTCCCAGATCTCGCGGATTTCGGCGAGATCAAAAGGCGGCGGGCAGGGTTCGACCAGATACCCGAGCGATTTGAGCCGCTCGAGGGCTTCGGCGTGAGAAGCCGCGACTTCCGCGGATGCGCCCTCCTCCCCGATGCGGGTGAACCAACCGAGCCTGCGCGGGGTTGCTTGGCGGCGCGGCGGCGTGATGTGGAGCGAGGCCGGATCGCGTACGTCCGGACCCGCAACGGCGCCGTACAGGAGGCGCAGATCGCGTACCGTCCGCGCAGCAAGTCCGATGGCTTGGAAATCCAGTGCCATCGGAGGGAAGCCGTAGCGTCGCGGAACGCGCCCGTTCGACGGCCGCAGACCGACGAGCCCGGTATAGCTCGCGGGCAGCCGGATCGAGCCCCCGGCGTCCGTTCCCACCGTAAGCGGCACCAGACCCGCCGCAACCGCGGCGACCGCGCCGCCGCTCGATCCTCCAGGCGTGAGGTCGAGATTCCATGGGTTGCGGGTGGTCCCGGACATGCGGCTTTCGGTCCGCCCGGACAGTGCGAATTCCGGCGTCGTGGTCTTGCCGAAGATGATGGCACCTGCGGCGCGCAGACGCTCGACGCAGATATCGTCGCGGTCAGGGACGAAGTCCTCCAACATCAGGCTGCCCCAATGGGCCGGCAGGCCACCGACGTACAGATTGTCCTTGATCGCCACCGGTATGCCGTCAAGCGGCCCGAGCCGCTGCCCGGCTTTCTGTCTTTCGGTGGCGGCCTTGGCCGCTTGCGCAGCGCCGTCACGGTCGATCAGGGTGAAGGCGTTGAGTTTCGGATTGAGCCGGTCGCAGCGTTCCAGATACATCTCCAGCAACTGCGTCGGCGTGATCTCTCGCGCCGCGAGGCGCTCGGAGAGCGTGGCGGCCTCCTCGCGCCAGCGCTCCGCGGATGCGGCTTCGACGCTCTGTCGGGGCTTGGGTGATGTCATGATGCGCTTGGGCGAGTGTGCTTGGCTTCACTCGAAGATGGCCACGGCGCGGATCGGGCTTGCGGAGCCGCCCTTGATCCTGAGCGGAAAACCCACGAAGCGGAAGCGGCCGCGGCCGATCAGCTTATCGAGATTGGCCAGACATTCCATGTGGGTGATCCCGCGCTCGGCGCAGGCACGGTGGGCCTGGAAGTTGAGCTCGCCTTCCGGCGACGGGCTCACGGCCTCGACCCCGAACATTCCGATGCCCTTGTCGGCGAGCCAATGAACCGACTCGAGCGCGAGACCGGGGAAATCGTGCACATAGCGCGGCTTGCCAAGCAGACGGTCGTTGGTCGCCATGTAGATCAGCACCGTGTCCTTCGGCCGGATCTCCTCTCCCGATTTCTTCAGCGCCGCCTCCATCTCCGGAACGGTGATCGCGTGCTTGAGCGGCACATGGGAGAGATCGAGACAAATCGCGGACGTATAAAAGTTCTCGAGCGGTACCTGATCGATCGTGGCGGCGCCGGGCCTGTCGTCGAAATGCACCGGCGCGTCGACATGCGTCCCGGAGTGATCGCTCATCGAGATCGACAAAGCCTTGGAGCTGACCGTGGTCTTGCCGGCCGTCACCTTCTCGTCGTGATCGTTCCAGACCGTGATAATCACCGGGGGATGCATCGGGTGCGTGGCGGTGCGATGGAATATTTCGCGACTGAGATCGATGATTTCCATGACGTCATGCTCCGTTGTGACGACTGCAAGCCAATCGACGATAGCCTAAGGGTCGTTCGCCGGCAGGATCAATACATTTTCTTGTCGCGTTCGCGCCGGCGTTGTTGTGGGCGCGAGTACCATCCAGCAATGCAACCATTGAATAGCGCGCGGCGCGGGCCGATCGGTGTGATCGTTTGCGCAGGGGTCGGAGACTGAGCTAGGCTGAATTCGGCCGCAACTCCTGATGCCGAGCGGCCGGGGAAATCTCGACTTCTTGCGGAGGGCTACATGAGTCGCAAACTGGCAGGCTCGGGTCTGGCTGCGGCTGCGGCCGCGTTGTTCGCAACCGTCAGTCCGGTATCCGGGCAGGACATCAAGATCGGCTATTCCGGCGCGCTGAGCGGGCCCGCCTCATTCACCGGGCTCGACATCAAGCGCGGCGCCGAACTGGCGGTCGAACGATATCAACGCCAAGGGCGGCGTCAAGGGCCGCAAGCTCGTTCTGGTCTCGCGCGACGACGAGCACAACCCGGTCCGCACGGTGGCGCAGTATCGCGAGCTCGTGGAGCGCGAGAAGGTTGTCGCCATGATCGGCGCGACGAACAGCGCCTCGATGCTCGCGGTCACGCCGATCGTCAACGACACCTTGAAGGTGCCGGTCATCTGCCCCGCGACCGACGCGACCGCGATCACCGAAAACGACGCGGCCAAGGCTGGGCAAGGACAATTACCTGTTCCGCATCGGCATGTACGGCACCGGCCAGGCCAATTTCATCGTCGACACGATGGTGAAGAAATTCGGCCACACCAAAGTCGCGCTGCTCAACTGGACCGGCGGGTGGGGGGTCACCGGCCGCACTGAATTGCAGCGGCGCCTGAAGGAGAACGGGCTCACGCCGGTCGCCGACGAGACCTTCGACTCGAGCGACACCGACATGACCCCGCAGATCATCAAGATCAAGAATGCGGGCGCCCAGAGCATCCTGAACTACGCCCTCGTGCGCGAGAACACGCTGGTCGTGCAGACCAAGCAGAAGCTCACGGACGATACGCCCTATGCGTCGGCCTGGGGTATCGCCGGCCCGGCTTTCTGGAAGGCCGCCGGAGCTTGCCGCCGAGGGCGTGCTCACCAGCACCACGATCACCATCGACGGCCCGCAGTCGCCTGAGCGTCTGGCGCTGATCGACACCTATCGCAAGCGCTATAACAGGAGATGGATGCGCCCTCGAGCTTCTTCGGAGGCTACGATGCCGTTCACCTGTACGCTCTGGTGATGGAACGGGACGGCATCGACCCCAAGGCGATCCGCGCCGGACTCGAAAACGTTCCGGCCTTCAAGGGCCTGATCAAGGACTTCAAGCGGCCGGTCTTCACCAAGGAGCGCCACAACGCGATCACCGAAGAAGACATGATCATGACGCGGTGGACGAACGGCAAGATGCTGGAAATCAAGTACGACGACAAAGGGCCCTACGTCGAGATCGACGAAAAGACCAAGAAGTACCTCGACAAGAAGAACCTCGCGCTGATGTGACCTACTGCCGCGCCGGCCGCGCGCTCCGCCGAGGAGCCGCGGCTGCCAGCTGCCGCGAAGACCACTGCCAGACCCGCCTCGGATGTATTTCTTCCTCCAGATCGCCTTGAGCGGAATCGCGACGGGCGCGATCTACGGTCTGATCGCCGTCGGCTACAGCCTCACATTCATGACCACCAAGGCGCTGAATTTCGCCCTCGGCATGTGGGTGATGCTCGGGCGGCATGCTGACGTTCTCGCTGTCGGTCCAATACGGCGTGCCGGCGCTCGTCGCGCTGCCGCATCATCATCGTGGCGCTGTTCGTGCTTGGGCCTGATCGCGGAGCGCTTTTCGGTCGCGCCGTTCCTGCGCGCCGGAAGCGACGTCTGGGTGATGAGCACGCTCGCGGTCGGTTTGCTGATGATCGACTTCGCCGAGATCATCTGGGGCCGTAGTCCGACGCCGGTGCCGTCGTTTCTGCGGCAACGCTCCGGTGCGGATCGGGTCGCTGTCGATCCTGCCGCAGCAGCTCTTCATCATCGCCGTCGCCTGTGTGGTGTTCTTCGCACTCGACCTGTTCTACCGCCGCACGCTGACCGGCAAGGCGTTCCGGGCCGTGGCCCATAGCGGCGAAGTCAGCGCCCTGATGGGGATCAACACGCGCCGCGTTCAGGCCGCCTCCTACGCGGCGGCGGCCGCCTTCGCCGGTCTCGCCGGCTTCATGGTGGTGCCGCTCACGCTCGCCGAGCCCCAGATGGGCACGGTGCTTGGGCTCAAGGCCTTCGCGATCGCAATCATCGCCGGCCTCGCCGCGCCGCGCGGCATCCTCGTTTTGCGGTCTCGTCTACGGCGCGCTCGAGGCGCTGATCTCGGGCTACCTCTATACCGGCATCCGCGACATCCTCGGCTTCTCGCTGATGATTCTCGGCGTTGACGCCTAAGCCCGAGGGTTTGTTCGGAAGGCCGGTCGAGGAGCGGGCGTGACGCGGCTGCGGCGCCACGCGCAATGGCTCGCGCTGGCGGCGCTGCTCCTGCTGCCCTTGTCGATCGAGGGAAGCTACTACCAGTATCTCGGCATTATCGTTTTCATCTACGGCATCGTCGCAGTCGGACTGAACATCCTTGCCGGCTATGCCGGGCAGTTCTCGCTCGGTCACGCCGCGCTCATGGCCATGGGCGCCTATACGACCGCGCTCCTCACCAAAGCGCTCGCGCCAATCGCCTTCTTTCAGGCGACAGGGACCCATATCTGGCTCGGCATGGCCGCCGGCACGGTGATGGCAGCCATCTTCGGCGCGTTGCTGGCGTTGCCTGCGCTCCGGGTGCGCGGACCCTATCTGGCCATGGTGACGATCGCCTTCGGCTGGGTCATCTTCAAGATCCTGCAGGAATGGGTTGCGGTGACGGGCGGCGATCTCGGCCTGGCGTCGATCCCCAAGGTCCAGGTCGGCTCGTTCGAGCTCAGACCCACCACTTCTACTACATGGCCCTGGCGTTCTTCGTGCTGGCACTGATCTTCCAGCATCGGCTGGTCCACTCTGCATTCGGGATGCGGATCCGGGCGATGAAGCACAGTGAGCTCGGGGTCGCTTCCGTCGGCGTCGACGTCTATGGCTTGAAGGTCCTGGTGTTCGTCATCAGCGCGGCCTTCGCCGGTTTCGGCGGCACCTTGTTTGCCCATCAGCAGAATTACATCAGCCCCGACAACTTTCAGTTCTTCTCCTCGGTGTTCTTTCTTCTTGCAATCCTGTTCGGAGGTGCGGGCACGCAGATGGGGCCGGTGATCGGCGCCACGGTCCTGACGTTGCTTCCCGAGATGCTGCACGATTTCGACAAGTTCCGGCTCATCGTCTACGGCGCCTTCATCCTGCTGACGTTGTACTTCCTGCCGACGGGCGTCATGGGTCTGTTCGAGCGAGGCGGCCGGCCGTTGCGACTCAATGTGCCGACTGACAGCCGCCACGACACGCCCCAGCCAGGCGAAGGACGGGAGCCTGACCTCACCGGCGCGGGAGCTTCGCTCGAGCTCGATCGCGTGTCGCGCGCGTTCGGCGGCCTGCAGGCGCTGCGCGACGTCAGCTTCCGGGTCGAGGCGGGGACGATCCACGCCTTGATCGGCCCGAACGGGGCCGGAAAGACCACGCTCATCAATGTGATCACGGGTTTCTACCGGGCCGATGCAGGGCGAATCCGGATCGACGACCGGATCGTTTCGCTGAGCTCCATGAGCGCAGCCGCGCGTCATGGGGTCGTGCGAACGTTTCAAACCATCAAGCTGTTCGGAGACATGACGGTCCTGGAGCACGTCATGGTTGGTTTCGCGCGCCACTCACGGTCCGGCATCTGGTCGGCCCTCACCGGGAGCCGGCGATCGAAAGAGGAAACGCGCAAGAATCTCGCGGAAGCGCGCAAGCTGATCCGATTCGTCGGGCTGGAGGGGCTGGAAGAACGGCCGGCGAACGTGCTGCCCTACGGGCATCGTCGGTTGCTCGAAATCGCCCGCGCACTCGCGGTGATGCCGAAGCTGCTGTTGCTCGACGAGCCGGCAGCCGGCCTCGTCGCGGAGGAGATCGAAGCGCTCGCCGCCGTCATCCGTCGACTGAAGGCGTCGGGCATGACCGTGCTTCTGGTCGAGCACCACATGGACCTGGTCGTCAGCATCTCGGACCGCGTGACCGTCCTCGACTACGGCGTCGTGATCGCGAATGATACGCCGGCTGCAATCCAGCGGGACGAGAAGGTGATCAAAGCCTACCTCGGCACAGCCTATGCCGCTGCTTAGCGTCGAACGGCTCCGGGTCGCCTATGGCCCCCTCGACGTCCTCAAGGGCGTGTCGTTCGAGGTCGCGGCGGGCGAGATCGTGGCCATGTTGGGCAGCAACGGCGCCGGTAAGACGACCACGCTGCGCACGATCGCGGGTCTGCTCAAACCGGTGAGTGGGGCGATTCGGTTCGGGAGCACCAATCTCGCCGGGCTCGATCCCCACGAGGTCGCGGCGCTCAATCTCGCGTTGGTCCCTGAAGGTCGCCAGCTTTTTCCCGAGCACACGGTTGAAGAGAATCTCGAACTGGGCGGCTATCGCCGTCTGCGCCGGGGCGAGCGCCGCCTGTTTGAAGCCGAGCTCGAACGCGTGATGGAGCTTTTTCCCGCACTTGCGCGACCGCCGCCGGCAAGCCGCCGGCCTTCTGAGCGGCGGCGAGCAGCAAATGGTCGCCATAGCACGAGCGCTGGTCGGAGGGCCGGAGCTGCTCGTTCTCGACGAGCCTTCGCTTGGACTGTCGCCTATGCTGGTGGAGACGATCTTTGCCGCATTCGTGGAGCTCAAGGCGCGCGGCCTGACGATCCTGCTGGTCGAACAAATGGCATGGGCCGCGCTTCAGATCTGCGATCGCGCCTACGTGCTGGAAGCCGGACAGATCGCGTTCAGTGGAACTCGCGACGAGGTGATCGCAAACCCGCGGGTGATCGAAGCCTATCTTGGGAAAACCGCGCACTGAACGTGACGCACTGGAGGTATCGATGGCGCGCCAATTAGTCGACCTGAGCCGTGAGATCGCTCACATGATGCCGGTTGCGAATCCGCACATCAACCAGGTGCCGGCGTTCTGGGACCGCCTTACTCACGAGAGCACCAAGGGCAAGTGGAAGCACGCCGACATCTCATTCCACATCCGTGACTTTCTCATCGGCGAGCATGTCGGCACCCATGTCGATGCGCTCTGCCATTACGATCCGCGTCCCGGCGCACCTTGCCTTTCGGAGCTGCCGTTGGACCTGTTCATGACCGAAGCGGTTTGCGTTGACGTGTCGCACGTTAAGCCTGGCAACTTCATCACCGTCGATGACCTCAAGAACGGCCTCAGCAAAGCCAATCTGACCATCAAGCCCGGGGATACGTTTCTCTATTGGCAGGACTATTACTCGCGATCGCATGAGCCGAACTGGCTGCACGAATTCGCCGGCCTTGACTGGGACGCTGCTCAGTGGCTCGCGGATCAAGGGGTCGTCAATATCGGCTGCGAATGCGCCAGCATCGACAATTGCCTCGCCATGCCCTTCGATGCCGACCCCGCCTTTCCGGCGCATCGGACCTGCCGCGACCGCGGCATCCTCAACACCGAGAATCTCGCCCATCTGGATCGCGTGGTCGGCAGGCGCTTTCTCTACATCGGCTTCCCGCTCCGGCTGGTCGGCGGCACCGGCTGCCCGATCCGCGCCGTCGGCGTTATCGAGACCTAATCAGAATTGCAGGCGGTAGGTGAGGGGAAGGAGCGCGATAGCCCATGTTTCAGCTCGTTCTAAGCGGACTGGCCCTCGGCTGCGTGTACAGCCTCGTGGCCCTTGGCTACCACATCACGTTCGTCACCAGCCGAACGCTCAATTTCGCGCAAGGGTCCGCCATGATGCTCGGCGCTGTGATCACGCTGATCCTGGTCGTCGACTTCGCCTGGCCGATGGTGCCCGCGGCGATCGCCGCGATCCTGCTGCTTGGCGTGTTCGGGTTCATCCTCGAGCGGGTTGCCGTGCGGCCCTTCGTGCACCGCGGGTCGATGGCCTGGGTGATGAGCACGCTCGCGGTCGGCATCATCATCGAGAACATCGTCCAGCTGACCTTCGGCAAGTCGCCGCGCGGGCTTCCGAACGCGTTGGCGCAGGATCCGGTGTTCGTGGGCGGCGCCGGGATCTATCCGCTCGAACTTCTCATCCCTGCGGTCGTGCTCGCGATCGCGGTCGGCGCGCTGGCTATTCTATGGCACGACGATGCTAGGACGCGCGCTGCGCGCGACCGCCTTCGACCGCGAGGCCTCGCTCGCGGTCGGGATCAACGTCAATTGGATGGTCGGGCTGTCCTATGCGGGCAGCAGCATGCTGGCCGCGGGTGGGGGCGCGCTGATCGGGCCCCTGATCGGGGTGAGCAGCCATATGGGCTTTCTCATCGGCCTCAAGGCATTCGCGGTGGCGATTGTGGGTGGACTTGAGCATCCGGTCGGAATTCTCATCGCCGGCCTTGCCTATGGCGTGGCCGAGAGCCTCGTCGGGGGATATTTCGGATCCTCGGCCAAGGAGATCTTCGGGTTCGGGCTGGTCATTCTCGTGCTCTTCCTTCGCCCTTCGGGGCTGTTCGGGCGCACGACGCTCCGCAGGGTCTAGCGTGCCCACCACGATCAGCACCCGCCTATGGCTGATTGGCGCGGCCGCAGCCCTGGTCGTCGCCTGGTTCCTCCCCGGCCTGATCGGGCGCTACTACACGCAAATGCTTGCGCTCGCCGGGATCTACGCCATCGTTGCGCAGGGGCTCAACCTGCTGTCAGGCTATACGGGCCAGGTCTCGCTCGGCCATGCCGGCTTTTATGCGATCGGCTCCTATTGCGGAGCGCTGCTCGCGACCAAGCTCGGTCTTGGATTCTGGTCCGCGCTGCCGATCTCCATGCTGTTGGCAGCGGCAGCTGGATTCCTCGTCGCCGTTCCGTCCTTCAAGCTGGAAGGGCCCTATCTGGCGATGGTGACCATCGCGTTCGGCATTATCGTCAGCAGCATTCTCGTTGAATGGGCAGATTTGACAGGCGGCACCCAGGGCGTCCTCAACATCCCGCGCCCCGAAGTCTTCGGAAACCGGCTGCCACTCGAACGACAATTCGTACTCATCGTTGCGATCCTGGCGCTGACGAGCCTGTTGTTGCGCAACCTGATGCGCTCCCCCTGGGGACGTGCCTTTTTGGCGGTCCGTGAAAACCCGATCGCCACCGATGCCGTCGGGCTCAACACCCGCGGCGTAAAGACGGTGGCTTTCACGCTCAGCGCGGCAGCAGCCGGCCTGGGCGGTCACCTGTTCGCCTTCTTCCAAGGCTTCATCAGCCCGGAGGCCTTCGAGTTCGAGAGCTCGGTCTTCTTCCTGACGATCGTGATCCTGGGCGGGGCGGGGACGCTCGGCGGGGCGTTGGTCGCCGCGCCGATCATGGTTTTCCTCCCCGAGTTGCTGCAGCGATTCATCGACTACCGTCTCATCATCTACGGCGCGTTGATCGTCGCCTTTCTCTACGCGCTTCCGTTGGGCATCGTCGGCACCTTATTCCGGCGACGGGGCGCGGACGCGGTGCCGCCCGCCTCGATTGAACGCGACAAACCACCAATGCGGCTGGCGCTGACCGCTCGCGAGACGAACAGCGTCGGCTCGGTGCTGGAGCTCGATGGCATCGGGATGTCGTTCGGCGGCGTGCGAGCGCTTGACGGCGTCAGCTTCGCGGTCCAGCCGGGCGCGATCCACGCGCTCATTGGCCCCAACGGTGCGGGCAAGACCGTCCTTCTTAACGTTTTGTCCGGCTACTACCGGCCGACGCAGGGCCGCGTCCACCTGCGCGGCCGGGATATCACCGGGCTCGCTCCGCATGCCGTCGCGCGGCTTGGCGTTGCGCGCACGTTTCAGACCGCCCAGCTGTTCGGCGAAATGACGGTTTTGCAGAACGTGCTGGTCGGTTTTCCGAAGCAAACCGACGGCCGTCTCTTCGACAGCGCGCTCATCACCCCGAGGTTGCGGCGCGAAGAGGCGCAGCGCCTCACCGCAGCCCGCGACTTGCTCGATTTCGTGGGCTATCGCAGCGATGTCAATGCGGCCGCCAATTCGTTACCCTTCGGCCATCAGCGCCTGGTCGAGATCGCGCGGGCGCTGGCGATGGATCCGATCCTGATCGCGATGGATGAACCGGCGGCCGGCTTGAATCAGACGGAAATCGAAGAGCTCGACAGCTTGATCACGCGCATCAGCGCACGTGGCATCGCGATCCTCCTGGTCGAGCATCACATGGATCTCGTAATGGGGATCTCCAGCCGCGTCACCGTGCTGGATTACGGCGAGAAGCTCGCGGAAGGTCCGCCATCCGAGGTTCAAGCAAATCCGCTCGTCATCCAGGCCTATCTCGGAACCGAAGAGATCGACGACGGGCCAGTAGCGGCCCCTGTTCCTCTATGAGTTGGACCTGCCATGCTCGAGGTTCGTGATCTGCGGGTTCGATACGGTTCGATCGAAGCGCTGCGGGGTGTCAGCCTGACGGTGGGCGAAGGCGAGCTCGTGGCGCTGATCGGCAGCAACGGCGCCGGCAAGAGCACTTGCCTCAAGGCGATCACGGGAATTCTCAGGCCCGTCCAGGGCAGCATCCGATTGGGTGGTGAAGAGCTCGCGACGGAGCCCGCTCACCGCATCGTGGCGCGCGGCGTCGCTTTGGTCCCTGAGGGCAGGCGGTTGTTCGGCGACCAGACGGTCATGGACAACCTGCTGCTTGGTGCTTACCGGCGTCGGACTGACGGGCACGGGACGGCGGCATGCGTGCCCGCGCCGAGGATTGCCTCGATCGCTTTCCGATCCTGCGGGAGCGGCGGAACGCGCCAGCGGGCCGCCTTAGCGGTGGGCAGCAACAGATGCTGGCTATTTCACGAGGGTTAATGGCGGCGCCGCGGCTGCTGCTTCTGGACGAACCATCGCTCGGACTCGCGCCGCTTCTCATCCGGCAGGTGTTCGGCATTATCCGCGACCTGCGGCGCGCCGGAAAAACCATTCTGCTCGTCGAGCAGATGGCGAACTCTCGCATTGCGAGTGGCGGACCGCGCCTATATCCTGGAACACGGTCGGGTCATTCTCGAAGGGACGTCCGAGGCGCTGCTCACCAATCCCGATGTCGCCCGCGGTTATCTCGGCCGACTCGCCAGCAAGAGCGCGGATGGCGGCGAGCCGCCGGGCCACAATATGCCGTGACCAACAGGCAGGAGGATTTCATGAGCGAGGTTCACAAGTGGAGTGGCGCGACGGGGTCTCGCCGCGCGGTGCTGAAAATCCTCGGCGCTGCCGCCGCGGGCGGCGTCGTCGGCAGCCGCGCGCGCGCCGCGGAACCGATCAAGATCGGCCTCTCTGCCGCATTCTCGGGTCCGAACGCGACCGCGGGGCAAGCCTTGCAACGAGGCGCGGACCTTGCGCTTGAGGAGATCAACAAGGCCGGCGGCATCCTCGGCCGAGAGATGAGTCCTCGCCATCCGTGACAACGAGCACAAGCTCGACCGTGGAGTCGCCCAGACCAGAGAGTTGATCGAGCGCGAAGGCTGTATCGCGATCCTTGGCTCGCAGGGAAGCTTCATTGGGCTCGCGGTGATCGACACCATCCACGAGCTCAAAATTCCGTGGTTCGCGCTCGCCGTCGGCGGCGTCGGGATTATCGAGAACAATCGCAAACCGAATTACATGTTTCGAGTTGCGACCAACGATCGCGAGGTGGCAAAATTCCTCGTCACTTACGGCCAGAAGGTCGGAGGAAAGCGCTTCGCGATCCTTAATGAGGATACGGGTTGGGGCGTCCCGGCGATCGAGGATCTCGCGCGCGGCGCTCAAGGCCCGCAATCTCGAACCTGCCTCCGCCGACAAGATGAAGGTCGGCGACAGCGAATTCACGCCGCAGATGCTGCGAGCGCGGGACGGCGGCGCGGATACCATTTTGACTTTTTCGAACGCGGTCGAAATGGCGAACGCGCTCAAGGCCGGCAATAAGATCAACTACAAGCCGAAAGTGATCAGTGCTTGGGGCCTGGCCAATCCGACCTTCCCGTCCCTTGCCGGCCCGCTCGCCGACGGCGTGATGGTGATGCAGACCTTTACTTTCGTCGCGAACGCGAAGCCGCAGGCACAGGCGTTATTCAAGCGTTTGGCGGAGAAAAATAAGGACGTGAAGGACGAAACTTCGCTTCCCTTCCCGAGCTACGTGGCGAATGCCTATGACGCCACGCATATGATCGCCCTTGCCATCAAGAAAGCCGGCAGTGTCGAGGGCCCCAAGGTGCAAGCCGCACTGGAGAATCTCGACGCCTACAGCGGCTTGATCAAGGGCTACGCCAAGCCGTTCTCCGCGGACCGGCACGAAGCCCTCAGCCCGGACGACTATTCGATGACGATCTGGAAGGGGAGCCGGCTCGAGCTGCTCGCTTAGAGATTGGGCCCGCGCACTCGAAGACGCTGCGCAAGGCAGCGTCTTCGTACGCGTTACGGCGACGCACGAACAACGTCTCGGCCCAACGCCACCCGCGTCGAGCAGCGCGCAGAGAGTTTTCCAATGAGCGCACGGGCGCGCTCGGCTGTCGTCATGGAGGTAAGCGGGGACGGCAAGAACTTTTTACCGCGCTTACCCATTGGTAACCGACGATGCAGCGGTCGGTGCATGAGTGGCGATCTGCCTGTTGATACGCTCCTCCACAATCGTTAGGTCCAAGTGCTGTCGTACCGGATATGCCGCGAGCTTCGGTCACTGCCTGAGCCCGCTCGTTCCGGCCGCGCTGAAAGGAAGAAGGGAGCCCCCTAAGGAATTGCGGACCGTCAGCCCGGCCGGCTTCCCTTCAACGTGCGCGGACTTGCGCGTCCAGATGGAGGCGGAAATGACTGTGGCCATCGTCAGCCTTGTAAGGTGGCGCAGGTCTAGAAAGCGCATCTGCCGACAGGCCGCAAAGCTCCTCGCCGAGAACGGCGACCACGCATTCTTCCAGGCGGCCAAGTTGGCGGGGCAGGCGCGAGGCGATGACTGCCAAGCGCAATTCTGGCAAGCCGTCTGCAGCGAAGTCAGCCGGCAAATCCAGCGAAAGAGCGTGTTGAAGTGGGCTCACCTACCGAGATGGCCGAGGCCGCAATAGGGTGAGGCGGCGGACGGCTCGGCAGCGATTACAGGCGGCCGGGCTCGCAGGTTGGAGCAGCGGGCGTCGGCGCGAGGACGCTGGCGGAGAGTTTTGCTTCTGAATGGAATGATTTCGTGGTCTGGGGAAATCGTTTCGCCGCGCCCGCTTGTGGCACAGCAGCCTCCTCACCCCGCGTCCTAGCCAAGACTTCCTGCGAATCGCTCTGCCAGTCGGTCGCGCCGAAACGCCTCGACGACGAAGTCGACGAACACGCGCGTCTTGGCAGGAAGCAGCGTGCGGCTCGCGTAGTAGATCGAGATCGGCCCGGCGTCGGCGTACCATTGCGGCACCAGCCGCACCAGCGCGCCGCGCTCCAGGTGCGGCAGCGCATGCGGTACGGCGATCAGCGTCACGCCGAGGCCGAGCAGCGCCGCCCGGCACATCGCTTCGGGATCGTCGAGCACGATCGTCTCCTCGAGCGTCGCCGCCATCTCGGCGCCCGCGACGTTGCGCATCGTCCGGTCGCGAATTCGCCCGGTGCGCGCCGAACGCATGACAATGCCGTCGAAGGCGGCGAGCCCCGACGGGTCGGTGGGCGGCGTCCGATGCCCTTCAGGTAGGGCGGCGACGCGACCGCGATAATGTGCAACGGCGCGAGCGCGCGTGAGACGACGCCGGGCGCCAGCTCGATGCCGCCGCCGATCGCCGCATCGAACCCCTCGGCAATGAGTTCGACCTGCCGGCTTTCGAACTGCCAGTCGGGGCGAATGCCGGGATAGCGCCGCAGAAATGGCCGGCAGCAGCGGCAGGATGTAGTCGACCCCGAAGGTCAGACCCATGCTGACCTTGAGCACGCCTGCCGGCTCGCCCCGGTCCGTCGCAACGCTCGCAATCGACGCCTGCAGATCCTCCAGATTGTCCCGGATCGCGTGCAGGAAGCGTTCGCCGGCTTCGGTCAGCGTGAGCTTCCGCGTGCTGCGCTGAAACAGCCGGACGCCCAGATTCCGCTCCAGCATTGCGACGTTGCGGCTCACCGCCGCCGGAGTGAGCGACAGCCGTCGCGCCGCGGCCGAGAAGCCGCCGGCTTCGGCGCTGCGGACGAAGGATTTGAGATTTGCGCAAGCGTCTCCACGAGCCGACCTTCAAGCAACGCTTGCAAGTAATTCCAGTCATTACCGGCTAATCCTAGACCAATAAACCGACCAATATCCACTCCGTCAACAACAGAACGCACAGGAGTGACCGCCGATGACCCAGTCCCTGGCCCCCAAGAACGGCCTGAACGCCCTCCTTACCCCGGAGGAGTTGGTTCTGGTCCTGATCGATCATCAGCCCTTCCAGTTCGCCAACCTGCACAGCCACGAGCCCACGATGATCGTGAACAACGTCGATCGCGCTGGCAAAGACGGCAAAGATTTTCAACGTGCCGACGATCCTGACCACGGTGCTGGAGGACCGCGGCGGCAAGCTCATCAAGGGCCTGCAGGACGTGTTCCCCGAGCAGAGGCCGATCGACCGCACCTTCATCAACACCTGGGAAGACGCTCGCGTCGTCGAGGCGGTGAAGAAGACCGGCCGCAACAAGCTGATCATGGCGGCGCTCTGGTCGGAGATCTGCTTGGCGATGCCGGCGATCCAGGCGGCGGGCGAAGGCTACGAGGTCTACGCCGTCACCGATGCATCGGGTGGCGTGAGCGCCGAAGCGCACGAGATGGCAGTCCGCCGCATGGTGATGGCCGGCGTCGTTCCGATCACCTGGATGGCGGTGGCGGGCGAATTGCAACGCGATTGGGCGCGCGAGGAGCAGGCCAAGGCAGTCGGCGAGATGCTCGCCGAGCATGGCGGCGGCACCGGCATCGCGTTCCTGTGGGAGCTGCAGCTTCTCGGCCAGAAGGCGGGCGCCGGGGCGTGACCCGGCGCTGCGTGCGCGCAAGACCCCTCAAACGCATGGGAGCTCGTCATGACCACCAACAACTCAAGCGAGGCCGCCAAGGCCGTCGTTCGCCGCAACACCGAAGAAGTGCAAGGCGGCGGGAATTTCGAAGTCTTCGACGAGCTCTTCGCCGACGACTTCCTCGACCACACACCGCAGCCGGGCCGTACTCCCGACAAGGCAGGCGCACGAGAGCTCTACCGAACGCTTCGCGCCGCATTCCCCGACTTTCACGCCGTCATTCATTGGCAACTCGCCGATGGCGATCGCGTCACGACGTACAAGACCTATCACGGCACGCATGAGGGGCCATTCTTCGGCCTCGCCCCCACGGGCCGGAAAATACAATTCGAAACCGTCGACGTCATGCGCGTGCGCAACGGCAAGATCGCCGAGCATTGGGGCGTGGCCAATCTCTTCTCCCTGATGCAGCAGCTCGGCGCCTGGCCGCCGGCGACGCAAGCCTAAGACGCGCGCGTGTCGCAACGCGATCTGTTGCGCGGCTCGGCCTGAAAGGGACACGTCATGACCATCGGCATCATCGGCTCCGGCAATATCGGCTCGGCGTTTGCGAGGACGCTCGCTCGGGCGGGAATCAAAGCGACGATCGCCAACAGCCGCGGGCCCGCTTCGCTGTCGGACGTCGTGCGCGAGCTTGGCCCCTCGATCGAGGCGGGCACGCGCGACCAAGCCGCGAGCGCGGACATCGTCCTCGTCGCGGTCAACTGGGCAAAACTGCCGGCCGCACTGGCCGGTCTGCCCGCCTGGGGCGGCCGCATCGTGATCGATGCCAACAATCCGATCGAGGCACCGCTGTTCAAGCCGGTGGACTTGAACGGTGCCGCCTCCAGCGAGGTGTTTTCCGACCTCGTTCCGGGCGCGCGGGTGGTGAAGGCGTTCAATCACCTGCAGGCGCACGTGCTCGCCGGCGATCCGCGCGCCGAAGGAGGCAGGCGTGTGCTGTTCTATTCCGGCGATGACGCCGGTGCGAAGGCGGAGGTGGGCGCGCTGATCGACCGCATCGGGTTCTTCGGCATCGACCTCGGGCCGCTCGCGATTGGGGCACGGCTCGTCCAATTTCCCGGCGGACCGCTACCGGTCCACAACCTCGTCAAATTCGGCTGAAGCCGAATTTGACGATAAACTTCGCTAGCGGACCGTTCTTGGCGCGAACTCCAACGAACGGATCATCGCGCGCACGGGAACGCCGCACGGTGAAAGCAGCTTCACCAACTCGGTACCGTTGCTGCCGGTAGCCCCGGCAATCAGAATCATCGGCCCAACAGTGGCCCACCGTCCGCGATCGGCCGTTGGGGATTCTCCTGGTGCTTCACGAGGATTGCTGACCCGCGCTCGGCCGGGCCAGAAAGGCATGCAGCGCAGGACCACTTGGGCGCCCTCGCCGACCGCTGCGGCAACGCGCTTGACTGAACCCGACCGGACGTCGCCGACGGCAAAGACGCCGCGCTGACTTGTCTCCAGCGGGTGGCGATCGCCGGCGGCGTCTCTGCCGGTCAACACGAATCCGTTCGCGTCCAGCGCCACGCCCGATCCGGATAGCCAATCCGTGTTCGGCTCCGCGCCGATGAACAAGAACAGGTGGCGAATCGGCCGCAGCTCTTCCTCCAGTGATGCACGTTGGCGCCAGCTGATCGCCTCCAGCATCCCATTGCTACCTGCCAGGCGGCTGATCCGAGCTTGCGTCACCACCTCAACATTTTGAAGTCCAGCGATACGATCGACGAGATAGCGCGACATGCTCGCCTCCAGCTCCGGTCCGCGCACCAGGAGCCAGATCTTGGCGACCTGGCTCGCCAAATAGACCACCGCCTGGCCCGCCGAATTGCCGCCGCCGACTAGCACCACCTCCTGCCCGGCGCATAGCCTCCCTTCCAGCGGAGATGCCCAATAGTGCACGCTCGCGGACTCGAAAACTTCCAAGTTCTCGACCGCGAGCCGGCGATATCGAGCTCCGCTACCGATGACGACCGAGCGCGCGCTGACACGCTCATCATTGGCTAGGTGCAAGACGAAGCGGCCCGCGTCCGCGTTACCCGAGATGTCAAGCCCGATCACCTCATCCGGAATCGCCGTTTCGACCCCGAACTTGTGAGCCTGATTGTAGGCGCGGGCCATCAGGGCCATGCCCGTGATGCCGGTCGGAAAGCCCAGATAGTTCTCGATGCGGGCCGAGGCGCCAGCTTGACCGCCGAAGGCGCGGCAGTCGAGCACCAAGACGGAAAGGCCTTCCGAGGCCGCATAGACCGCGGTGGCAAGGCCCGCCGGCCCGGCCCCAACCACGGCCACATCATAGAGGCGGTCCGGATCGATCGGCCCCACCAGACCGATGCACCGGGCGAGCTCGGTCTCACTGGGATTGCGCAGCAGCTGTCCATTTGGGCACAGCACGATCGGCATCTGACCGGGATCGACGTGGAAGCGTTCGATTAGCGCGCTTGCCTCTGGGTCGATCTCGGGGTTCAGTCTTTGATGCGGATGGCCGTTGCGGGAGAGAAAGCCCTCAAGCCGAAGCACATCGCCATTCTCGGCGCGGCCCGACGATCACCGGCCCGCCGGCACCTCTTTCAAGCAAGCCAACGCGACGCAGGATCAGAGCGCGCATGATCCGCTCCCCGAGCTCCGCCTCGGCTACCAGCAACGCACGAAGCCGGTCGGGTGGGATGATCAGAGCCTCCACCGGTTCCTGCGCGTAGGCATCCACGAGAGCCGGCCGGCCCGCCAATTGAGCGAGCTCGCCCATGAATGCGCCGGTGGCGTGGGTGACGATCGGCGTGCGGCGGCCCGATTCATCATGCTGGGTGACGTCAACCTTGCCAGCCAAGATGATAGTCAGGCCGTCGCTTACGTGGCCGACCTTGGCCAGGGCCTCGCCCGCGCGATAGGAGCGGACCTTGCCAAACCGACGCACCCGCTCAATCTCCGCCGGCTCCAGCAATGGAAACATCTGGTGGCGTCGCGTGTCGATAATCGATTGCGCAGGAGCCGACATGATCACTCGCGACCTGCTGCCAGCGTAAGTTCCGCTCCTTCCGGTTGTCTTCGCGCGCCTAGCGTGCCGAACCAGCGCACGAGCACGTAAAACACCGGCGTGAACAGCAACCCGAACAGAGTTACGCCGAGCATGCCGAAGAACACCGCCGTGCCGAGCGCCTGCCGCATCTCGGCGCCCGCGCCGGTCGCGAGACCAGCGGCACCACCCCGAGGATGAACGCAAGGACGTCATCAGGATCGGCCGCAGACGCGTACGTGCCGCCTGCACGGCAGCGTCCCAGCGGTTCGCCCCTTGCTGCTCGGCCTGCTTGGCGAACTCGACGATCAGGATCGCATTCTTCGCCGCCAAGCCGATCAGCACCACGAACCCGATCTGGGTGAGGATATTGTTGTCCATGCCGCGCAGCAGCACGCCGCTGATCGCGGCGAGGAGGCACATCGGCACGATCAAAATCACCGCGAGCGGCAACAGCACGCTCTCGTATTGCGCCGCCAGCAGAAGAAACACGAACACCACCGCAAGACTGAACGCGATCGCCGCGGTATTGCCGGCGGCCTTCTCCTGCAGGGCAATCTCGGTCCATTCGAAGCCGAAACCCGACGGCAGGTTGGCGGCGACGATTTTCTCCATTGCGGCGATCGCCTGGCCGGTGGAGAAGCCCGGCAGTGTTGCACCCTGCACTTCGGCGGCCGGGAACAGGTTGTAGCGCGGCACACGGTACGGGCCGGTAATTTCGCGGAAGCGTGCAACAGATCCGAGCGGAACCATCTCGTCCGAAACGGAGCGCGTGCGTAGGTTCTCGACGTCCCGCACCGAGAGTCGGAATGGATTGTCCGCCTGCGCGGTGACCCGGTACGTCCTCCCCAGGATGTTGAACTCGTTGACGAAGGTAGAGCCCATGTAGGTCGAGAGGGTGTCGAAGAAGCGCGTGATCGGCACGCCCAGCATCTCGGCTTTGGTGCGGTCGATGTCGCCGTAGACCTGCGGCGTCGCGGTGTTGAACAGCGAGAAGACTTGAACCAGGCCTTTGGTCTGGTTGGCCGGGCCCACGATGCTGCCGACCGCCTGTTCGAGCGCACGCGGACCGCGGCCGGCGCGGTCCTGGAGGTACAACTTGAACCCCCCGCCGGTGCCGATGCCGGGCACCGAGGGCGGTGGAATGACGAGGACAAAGGCTTCGCGCAGTGTCTGCATCTGGCCGCGCAGGTCGTTCAGGATGGTCGTGGTCGCGAGGCCGGCCTTCACGCGCTCCTCGAACGGCTTCAAGGGCACGAAGACGACGCCCGAGTTGGGGGCGTTCGTAAAAGTCGCGCCGTCGAAGCCGGCGAACGCGACCGCGTGTGCCACTCCGGGCCGCGACATCAACATTTCCGACGCCTTGCGCACGACGCGATCGGTCCGCTCCAGGCTGGATCCGGGCGGCAAGGTAATCGCGGCAATGAAGTAACCGCGGTCGAGCGGGGGGATGAAGCCCGACGGCGCGCGGGAAAACTCAAAGAAAGCAAGCCCGATGAAACCGGCATAGATGACCAGCATGAGCGCCGAAACGCGCAACGCCCGTCGCGTCAGTCCGGCGTAACCCGACGACAGCTTCTCGAACATCCTGTTGAAGCCGGAGAAGAAAAGGTCGAACGGCAGGCTTACGGTGCGCCAAAACCCCGGCTTCACTTCATGGTCGTGCGGCCGCAGAAGCAACGCCGCCAGCGCAGGCGACAACGTCAGCGATACGATTGCGGAAATGATGGTCGCGGCGGCAATCGTGACTGCGAATTGCCGGTAGAACGCGCCGGAAATACCGGCGATGAACGCCGTCGGAATGAAAACGGCGCAGAGCACGAGAGCGATCGCGACAAGCGCGCCACCGACCTCCTCCATGGTCTTATGGGCAGCGTCGCGCGGGCTCATGCCCTGGCGCAGATAGCGTTCGGCGTTCTCCACGACCACGATCGCGTCGTCGACGACGATACCGATGGCAAGAACCAGGCCGAAAAGCGTGAGATTGTTCAGCGAAAAACCGAACGCCGCCATGACGAAGAAGGTGCCGATCAGCGACACCGGGATGGCGAGGATCGGGATGATCGCGGCGCGCCAAGACTGGAGGAACAGGATAACGACGATCACGACCAGGACGGCGGCTTCAAACAGCGTCTTGATCACCTCGTCGACCGACTGCTGAATGAACTCGGTCGTGTTGTAGGCGACCCGGTAGCTCAGCCCTTGCGGAAAATCCTTGGCGAGCGCGTCCATCGTGGCGATAACCGCAGCCGCGGTCGCGAGCGCGTTCGAGCCCGGACGCTGGAAAATACCGATTGCCGTCGCGACCTGATTGTTGAGATAGGCGTTTCTCGTGTAGTCCTGCGAGCCGAGCTCGACCCGGGCGACGTCGCGCACGCGCGTCACCCGACCCTCCGGATCGGTGGCGACGATGATGTCGCTGAATTGTTCCGGGCTCGACAGGCGGCCGAGCGTCTGCACTGCTACTTCGAACCCGCTCGGCGACGTAGCCGGAGGCTGGTTGATCGCGCCGGCGGCGACCTGCACGTTGGCGGCGCGCAGACCAGCCACCACGTCGCTGGCGGTGAGGACGCGCGACTGTACCTTGGCAGGGTCGAGCCAGACCCGCATCGAATAGTCGCGGGCGCCGAACACGATCGTATCGCCGACTCCATCGATACGGGCGATCACATCCCTGATATTGATGGTCGCGTAGTTGGAAATGTACTGCTGGTCCAAGCTCCCGTCGGGAGAGATCAGATGGATCACCAGCATCAGGTCGGGAGAGCTCTTGCGCACGGTCACCCCGATGCGCCGAACTTCCTCCGGCAACCTCGGCAGAGCCACCGCGACGCAATTCTGCACCAGCACCTGCGCCTGGTCGACGTTCGTCCCCGGCTTGAAGACGACGTTGATCGCGACCGCCCCGTCGCCGGTCGACTGCGATACGACGTACAGCATGTTGTCGACGCCGTTGATCTCCTGCTCGATCGGCGCCGCCACCGTCTGCGCTATGACCTCCGCGGACGCACCCGCATAGATCGCGTTCACGACCACCGTCGGCGGGGCAATCTCCGGATACTCGGTGATGGGCAGGGCGCGGAACGAGATCGCGCCCAGGAGCGTGAGGATGATCGAAACGACGCCGGCAAAGATCGGCCTATCGATGAAGAAATGCGAAAATCGCATGACGACAAGTCCTCAAATCGCGCGCATAAGGTGCACGGCGGGCCCTATTGGGCTGCGGCCTCGATCTTCCCGTCCTCCGCTTTGACCTTCTGCCCTGGACGAGCGCGCTGCAGACCTTCGATGACGATGCGATCCGTCGGCGCAAGGCCCGAGCGGATAACCCGCAGGCCGTCCACGATCGGGCCGAGCTCAACCCGTTTGGCGGCGACCGTTCCGTCGTCGGCGACCGCGAACACGATCTTGCTCGCCTGATCCGACGCGATCGCGCTGTCCGGCACGAGCAGACCGTCGTGCTGGCCGCCGAACAGTCGAAGCCGGCCGAAATATCCCGGCGTCAGCAGGCCATCCTTGTTGTCGAAGATGGCGCGCCCGCGAATGGTGCCGGTCTTCGGATTGAGCACGTTGTCGACGAAATCCATCCGGCCGTGGTGCCCGTAGTCGTTCTCATCCGCGAGCCGGACCGAAACCGGGTTCGGGACGTAGCGCGACGACTGCCGCGCGCCGGCCGCATCGAGCCGCTCGTAGCGCAGGTAGTCCGCCTCGCTGGCATCGAAAACGAAATGAATGGGATCGATCGAGACGATGACGGTCAGCAGGGTCGCGCCCGTCTGTCCGCCGGACACGAGATTGCCGGCATCGACCCGCCGGTCGGAAATTCGCCCGGAAATGGGCGCGCGCACCTCCGTCCATGCGAGATTGAGCTCGGCCTGTTTCAGCACCGCTTCGAGCGAGGCCACCACCGCCGCGGCGTTGCGCTGGGTCGACCGGCGCGTTTCGAACTCGCGCGCGGTCACGGTCTGGCTCTGGCAGCAACGGCCTTGCCCGTTCCACGTCCAGGTTGGCGATCTCGAGCTTGGCCTGCGCGCTTTCCACATCCGCCTTGGCCTGCTCGACGGCGGCCGCGTACGGCCGCCTGTCGATGACGAACAGCAGATCGCCCTGCGTGACGATCTGTCCGTCCTGGAAATGGATGGAGTCGATGAAGCCCGAAACGCGCGGCCGGATTTCGACGGATGCCACCGCCGTGAAGCGGCCGGTGTATTCGTCCCACTCGGTAATCGTTTTCTGCAACGGACGCGCGACCGTGACCGGTGGCGCTGGAGGTGATCGGAACTCGCTGCCGGCTCGCTGCCACAGCCAATCAAAAGGTTGGCCGTGAGCAACAGGAAGGCCACGATGACTGCGCGATGCATCGAATTCGCCCCCCACCCGCCCCTCACGAGGCATGCGCTCGACCGTCATCAATTTGCAGTTGGCCGGTACCAATTCGCGTGGTCTCAGGGCTCTGGTGCCTTACTTATGCGGCGAACGTACGCTCACGCCGGCTGCTTCAACGAGGTGGTGTCGATCGGCAGCTTTCGCAAGCGCTTGCCGGTGGCCGCAAAGATCGCGTTGGTGATTGCCGGCGGGATGGCCGAGGTCCCGGCCTCGCCCATGCCGCCCGGCGGCTCGCGGTTCTGCACGATGTGGACCTCGATCGCCGGCGCCTCGTTCATGCGCAGCATCTGGTAGGAATCGAAGTTGGTCTGCTCGACACGGCCGTTCTTGAGCGTGATCTGCCCATGCAGCGCCGCCGTGATCCCGAAGATGATCGCGCTCTGAACCTGTGCCTGGACGGTATCCGGGTTGACGACGGTGCCGCAGTCGAGCGCGCAGACGACCCGCCGAACACGAACCGCGCCGTCCTTCGCCACTTCGACCTCAGCCACGTGCGCCATATAGGTCGCGAACACGAACTGGAGGGAGACGCCGCGGCCGACCCTTTCCGGCAATGGCTGTCCCCAGCCGGCCTTTTCGGCAGCGAGCGCAAGCACGGCTTTGGCGCGCGGCGCCTGGTCGAGCAGCGCGAGGCGATAGGCGACGGGATCTTGCCTCGCCGCGGCTGCCAGCTCGTCCATGAAGCTTTCGGTCACGAAGACGTTGTGGGAGGGGCCGACGCTGCGCCAGAAGGCGGTCGGAATGCCGGGGGGCTCCACCCGCACATACTCGACGTGCAGGTTCGGCAGGGCATAGGCGAGATCGATCGCGCCTTCGGTGGTGTCGGGGTCGAGACCATTGTTGAACGTCGGAGGAGCCCAGCGCGCGAGCACCGAGGATCCCGCGAAGCGGTTGTTCCACGCGACCGGCATTCCTTTGGCGTCGAGTCCGGCGGATAGCCGGTCGAACCAGTAAGGCCGATACATGTCGTGCTGGATATCCTCCTCGCGGGTCCATACCACCTTCACGGGGCCGTCCACATGCTGCGCGATCTGCACGGCACGGATGACGCCGTCCGCCTCCAGCCGCCGGCCGAAGCCGCCGCCGATCAGATGATTGTGGACCACGACCTTGTCCAACGGCAGGCCGACGGTTTTTGCCGCAGCGGCATGAACGCGCGCCATGGCCTGGCTGCCGACCCAGACTTCGCAGCTGTCCCGGCGGACATGAACCGTGCAGTTCATGGGCTCCATCGTCGCGTGCGCGAGGAATGGGACCTGGTAGGTCGCCTCGACCTTGGTGGCGGCGGCCGCCATGGCTTTCTCGGTGTCGCCGATGTTCTGTGCCACCGCGCCGGCTTTGAGCGTCGCCTGCTCGAGCTCGGCCGCGATCGCGTCGGTATTGAGCGTGGCGTGCGGGCCGTCGTCCCATTCGATCGCCAGGGCCGCCAGCCCTTTCTTCGCCGCTCCCATATGATCGGCAACGACGGCGACAGCGTCATCGAGCCGCACGATCTGCCGCACGCCCTTGACCGCCTTGGCGGCCGCATCATTCACGCTCTTCACACGACCGCCGAACACGGGCGATTGCGCAAGGGTGGCGATTTTCACTCCGGGCGGCCGGACATCGATTCCATAAACGGCTGTCCCGTTCACTTTTGCCGGGCTGTCCAGGCGTTTCGCCGGCGTGCCGATGAGCTTGAAGTCCTGCGGCCGCTTGAGGGCCACGTTTTCGGGCACCGCCATGCGGGCGGCATCGGCGGCAAGGTCGCCATATTTGCTGCTGCGGCCAGTAGGCGGATGGCGCACTTCACCGCTTTGCGTGCGGCAGGACGCGGGATCGACATTCCAGCGCTTGGCCGCGGCCGCGACCAGCATGGCTCTCGCGGTCGCGCCCGCTTGGCGCAGGGGCTGCCATGCCGCACGGACCGCGTTCGAGTTGCCGGTGGCCTGGATGCCTCCCAGCAAGGGATTCCCGTAGAGCTTTTCGTTCGCCGGAGCATGCTCTAGCCGCACCTGGCTCAGGTCGACGTCGAGCTCCTCGGCGATCAGCATCGGGATCGACGTATAGGTGCCCTGGCCCATCTCGACGTAGGGCATGGTGAGGACGATCTGGCCGTCGGGTGCGATGCGAACGAAGGCGTTGGGCGCGAAACCATCGGCGGCGACCGCCTCGGTGTCGCCGTTCGAGAACGGCATGCGAAGGCTGAGCATCAGGCCTCCGCCGGCGGCCGCACTGGCCCGCAGAAAGCTGCGCCGGGAGAGAGAGTTCGCCGAAGGCAGTTCAGGTCGACCAGACTCTTGCGACGTGTGGCGATTGACGGTCATGGTTGCCTCCCTTTCAGCCCGCCGCAGCCTGCTTGATCGCTTCCCGGATGCGCGCATAGGTCCCGCAACGGCAGATGTTGCCGGACATCGCGTCGTCGATGTCGGCGTCCGTCGGGCGCGGGTTGCTCGCAAGCAGGGCCGCCGCGGACATGATCTGACCCGACTGGCAGTATCCGCATTGGACGACCTCGCGCTCGAGCCAGGCCTTCTGCACCCTGGCTCCGGCCGCGGTCGCGCCGACCGCCTCGATTGTCGTGATCTCGGACTTGCCGATGCTGTCGACCGGGGTGACGCAGGAGCGGGTGGCGACACCGTCGATGTGGACCGTGCAGGCGCCGCACAGCGCCAAGCCGCAGCCGAACTTCGTGCCGGTCATGCCGAGCACGTCGCGCAACACCCACAGCAGCGGCGTGTCGCCGTCGACATCGACGCTGTGCGTCTGACCGTTGACTTTGATGGTGAAGGCCATGGCGTTCTGTCCTTTCTGCCAAACGGCGACCGCAGGCTCATCAGCCGAAACGAGGCAGCTACGATCAACCCGCCGTCATGAGATCCCTGATCGCGTTTGCAAATGCCGTTGGGGCTTCCTGCGGCAGGTTGTGCCCGACGCCGCCCGTGATGAGCCGGTGCTCATAACGGCCGGAGAACTTATTGGCGTACGCACTAGGATCCGGGTGCGGTGCACCGTTGGCATCGCCCTCGAGGGTGATGGTGGGCACGGTGATGACCGGAGCTTTGGCGAGCCGCTTCTCCAGTTCATCGTATTTCGGCTCGCCTTCAGCGAGGCCGAGCCGCCAACGGTAGTTATGGATGACGATGCTGACGTGATCCGGATTGTCGAAGGCTTTCGCGCTACGCTCGAACGTCGCGTCGTCGAAGCTCCACTTCGGCGAAGCGATCTGCCAGATGAGCTTTGCAAAGTCGTGCCGGTATTTGTCGTACCCGGCGCGGCCGCGTTCGGTGGCAAAATAGTATTGATACCACCATTCGAGCTCGGCCTTTGGCGGCAACGGCATCTTGCCGAGCTCCTGGTTGCCGATCAGATAGCCGCTGACCGAGACCAAGCCCTTGCATCGCTCCGGCCAGAGCGCCGCAAGGATATTCGCGGTCCGCGCGCCCCAATCGCAACCGCCAATGGTCGCCCGCTCGATCTTGAGAGCGTCCATCAACGCGATGACGTCGACAGCGACCACCGACTGCTGGCCGTTCCGGGCGGTTTCGCTCGAGCGAAAGCGCGTCGGGCCGTAACCGCGCAGATACGGGACGATCACCCGGTAGCCGGCCGATGCCAACAACGGAGCGACATCCACATAGGTGTGAATGTCGTAGGGCCAGCCGTGGAGAAGAATGACCGGGGCACCATCCGCGGGGCCAGCTTCAGCGTAGCCGACATTCAGGACGCCGGCATCGATCTGCTTGATCGTGCCGAAGGACGTGTTCGTCCCCGGATTGATTGCGAGCGTTTTCGTCTCCGCCCCTTGTGCTGCCGCAAGACCGATCATGCCGAGCTGACTGGCGGCGACTGCCATCGCGGCGGTGCCAAGGAAGTGGCGCCGACGATGGTTGATTTCTTCTGATAATTTGACCGTGTCCATTGTGAGTCCCTTGATTCGATCGGTGCCTGCATGTGGTGGGAAAGTCGACGTTCCGCTATGATTTTCTTCGTTGTTGGAGTTTCAGTTGTTGGTGTCTGCGAGTGGCCTCGGCGCCGCGCAGTCTTTAGCTTCTGATGAACGCCAGCAGGTCGGCATTGATGGTATCGGCCTCGGTGGTCGGCATGCCGTGCGGAAAGCTGTTATAAGTTTTGAGGGTGCTGCGCTTCAGCAGCTTTGCGGACAGCGGTGCCGAGTTCGGCATAAGGCACGATTTGGTCGTCGTCGCCGTGCATAACCAAAACTGGCACCGTGATCTTCTTCAAATCCTCGGTGAAGTCGGTCTGGGAGAAGGCGACGATACCGTCGTAGTGCGCCTTGGCACCGCCCATCATGCCCTGGCGCCACCAGTTCCAGATGATTGCCTGCGACGGTTTCGCGCCCGGTCGGTTGTAGCCATAGAACGGTCCGGCCGCCAGGTCGTAATAGAATTGCGCGCGGTTGGCGGCGAGCTGTTTCTGGAGGCCGTCGAACACTTCCTTGGGGCAACCCACCCGGATTGGCCGCCGTCTTCGCCATCAGCGGAGGCACGGCGCTGATGATCGCCGCTCTTGCCGTGCGGCCTTCGCCATGGCGGGCAATATAATGCACAACTTCGCCGCCGCCGGTGGAATGGCCGACATGCACGGCGTTCTTGAGGTCAAGATGAGCCGTCAGCGCGGCGAGGTCGTCGGCGTAGTGATCCATGTCGTGGCCGCCCCCGACCTGGCTCGAGCGGCCGTGGCCGCGCCGGTCATGCGCGATGACGCGGAAGCCGTGGCTCTGGAAGAAAAGCATTTGCGCATCCCAGTCATCGGCCGAAAGCGGCCAGCCATGGCTGAAGACGATAGGCTGCCCCGAACCCCAATCCTTATAGAAAATCTCGGTACCGTCCTTCGTGGTGATCGTAGGCATGATATCGATCCTTCTCGCCGTTTCAATTCCGAGCGCCAGTGTTATTGAAATGATACGATAGTATCGCCTTTCATTTCAGAGCGATTGACTGTGCCGATTGCTTCCGACATTTTGATCGTATTTGTAGCAACCTCCTCGGTGCGACGATTGCGCAGGGCATCAACCGAACGTGAAGGCAAAAGCTTCCACGCCCTGGTCAAGAAACTCGATCTCGAACTGACGATCAGCGATGGGTTTCGATTGTCGGATCAGCTGATATAGCCGCTGCTCGGCAAGCGTGCCGTTCCCTTGCTCGTCAACGTCAGTGCCGTGAGCAGCGCCCGGCGGCTGTCCATCGATCAGCACGCGAAACTTCACGGACGTTCCTGGCGTCGACGGACCCATGACGAGATGAAGATCGCGGGCGTGAAAACGGTACACGATGCGGCCATTGGCCTTGTTCAGCACGGCGGCTTCGCTCTTCATCGTCCAATCGCCGGAAAGCGCCCAATCGTTGAGGCGCAACCGCGCGGGGAGTGCATAGGCGCGCGGCTGGTCCCGGACCGCACCTCCCGGCGAGGTGAAATTCTGGGTGCGCCCATAGCCGACATACATTTCCGGAGACTTCAGGCTCCCCCAATCGGCGGCCGCTTCGAGACCGCGTGCATCTACCGACACCAGGTCATCGCCACGGCCGCCGGCTCCGGCTTCGGCCAGCAGTCTTTGAATGATCATTTCCGATTGTTCGTACTGGCCTTCGCCGAAATGATGATGGCGAACACGCCCCTGCGCATCGATGAAATAGAGCGCCGGCCAATATTGGTTCTTGAAGGCGCGCCATATGACATGCTCGCTGTCCACCGCGACCGGATAGTCCACCCGCAGCTCTTTCACAGCCCAGCGAACGTTGCTCATGTTCTTCTCGAATGAGAACTCCGGCGAATGGACGCCGATCACCACCAACCCCTGATCCCGGTATTTCTCGGCCCAGGCGCGGACATAGGGAAGCGTGCGCAGCCAGTTGATGCAGGTGTAGGTCCAGAAATCGACGAGGACCACTTTTCCGCGCAGAGCCGACGCCGTCAGGGGTGGCGAATTCAACCACTCGCTCGCACGCTCAAGAGAGGTCAGCTCGGATTGACTGGCAATCTGACCAGTGGGAAGCCCGTGAAGAAATGGAACTCGTACCTCTCCGGATGTCATCGGCTGCCCGTTCATTTCGCCTAAGAAGCCTGCGATCGGCGCCCCGATTGCGATGGTGAGCACCCCAGCGACCAGGAGCTTGTTTACTTTCATGATGAATGCCTTGCCGAAATCGATGCCGGCGTACGCCGGTGGGGTAGACGGCGCGGTGGCCGTCCCATCAGCCGGTTTGCGTTGCCGAGGATGATCTGAGCGGCGCGTCGAGAACAATCGTACGTGCGATTGCCTGGCTCACACCTTGGTATGAACCGACGCGAAGCGGTCGGGGCTCACATGGTCCATGTCGGCAACGGCGGGCGTCACAATACCCGGCCCCGCGGCCTGACGACGAGTTGCCCGCCGCAATAGGCCACACGCGGGTGCCGGCCAGCCACCAACGTGCCAGAGAGGTCGTCTACACCGTTCGCGAATGCCTGCGATCGCCGGTAAACGGTGAAAGCAAAAAAGGCGGCGCAGGCAGGACGCAGGCGGCTAGCCGGATTGTCGCAATGGCGTCCGGCTTCTGCGCTCACGCATACTGGGCCAGCCCGTTGCCAAACGACCAGTTCTCCTTCGACACCTCGACGACGCTCACGAATACGTCCTGCGGCCGGACGCCAGAAGACTCTGCCAGTCGCGCTGCAATGCGGGCGTAGAGGGCCTTCTTCTGCTCCACCGTGCGCGTGTTGTTTGCGGTTATCTGAATGATGACAAGATCGTCGGACCGCTCGACGCCGAGGTAGGTTCGGCCGAATGAGAACGTGGTGTCGTCGTGCTCGACAATCGTCATGAAGCGATCATCCTGCG
Organism: uncultured Alphaproteobacteria bacterium; assembly: GCA_963738705.1. Taxonomy (GTDB): domain Bacteria; phylum Pseudomonadota; class Alphaproteobacteria; order Rhizobiales; family Xanthobacteraceae; genus CAVTXS01. The sequence continues at coordinate 89,391 of CAVTXS010000041.1, read as the reverse complement.
GCACATCGAACGTCTCCCTCATGGCGTCATAGATTTCGTCCATGAGCGCCTTCTTGAACTCTGCCGACTTGCCCCTGCGCAGGTCAATCCGTGTTAGCGGCATGGCGAACCTCGTCGATCTTTGCTCAACGGTAAGGTCGGCCAGCGGCAGACTATCTGGCCACTGCCGCCGCGACCGGCTCGCGCGCCGTCGTGATCTGGCCATGCAGGGCTTTCAGCGCGGCGAAATAGATCTCGGAGAACGTGGGGAACGGCTGGATGGTGTCGCGCAGCACCTCGAGCGGCACGCGGGCGCGGATCGCAAGCGTGGCCTGCTGCAGCCACTCGCCGGCGTCCGGGCCGAGCGCATAGGCGCCGGTCAGCCGCTCGCCGTCGCTGAGCAGGGTCATGAATCCGTTCGACTCCGCGTACGCGCGCGTATAGGTGGCGGTCTTCGCCACCTCTGACACGAGGGCGGTCGCGCTGAAGATTGCCTCAGGCGCGCCGACCGAGGCCGCCTGCGGATCGGTGAAGGCCACCCGCGGCACGGCTTCGTAGTTCGCCTCGCGCGGCTCGCCGAGGATGTTCGCCGCGACGACCCGGGCCTGGTACTTCCCGACGTGGGTCAGCGGCCAGATACCGGTGACATCGCCGACCGCCCACAGCCGCTCGCCCGCGCGCAGGCGCGCGTCGACCGGGATCCCGCGGCCGTTGGCTTCGACCCCGACGGTCTCCAGGCCGAGCCCCTCGACGCGCGGACGCCGGCCGGTGGCGACGAGCAGCCGGTCGCCGCTCAGCGTCCGGCCGTCGTCGAGGTCCAGCGCGTAGCCCTCGCCCTCGCGCCGCGCAGCGGTCGCGTGCACGCCGAGGGCGAGCTCGACGCCGTCCCGGCGCAAGGCGTCGGCGAGTGCCTCCCCCAGCGGCCGGGGCTCGCGGGGCAGCACGTGCGCAGCGCCCTCGACGAGAACCACCTCGCCGCCAAGGCGGCGAACGGCCTGCGCCATCTCCACGCCGACCGGCCCACCGCCGAGCACGAGCAGCCGGCGGGGGACGGCTTTCATGCCGGTCGCCTCACGGTTCGTCCAGATGCCCTCGAGGCCGCGCAGGCCCGGCACGGGCGGGATGATCGGCTCAGAACCTGTCGCCACGACCACGTGCTCGGCCGTGTGACGAACGCCGTCGACGTCGACCACGCCCGTTCCGGCCAACCGTCCGCGACCGCGAATCAGGTCGATGCCATGCTCGGCGAGCCAACGCTCCTGGCCGGCGTCGGAGTAGTTCGAAACCATGTAGTCGCGCCAGGCAAGGGCCGCCTCGACATCGACCTGCGCTGTCGCCGCCGCCTCGTTTGCGGCGTGCACGGCCTCCCCCGGGCGCAGCAGCGTCTTGGACGGGATGCACGCCCAATAGGAGCACTCGCCACCGACCAGCTCGCGCTCGACGAGCGCGACGCGCAGCCCGCCCTCTGCGAGCGCGCCGGCGCAGTGCTCGCCCGGCGAGCCGCCGCCGATGACGATGACGTCGTAGCTGCTGGTCATGACGGCAAGCTCTCTGCCGGCCTGCTCCCGGACGATGCACTCGGCGTACCCGTCTCGCCAGCCCTCGTCATGCGGCTAGCCGCGCTGTTCCGGGCTTCGATGGCCTTGACGGAGTTTTCAAACGCCCTTTCCAAAACGCGCCTGCCGATGGTCCCGAGCACGAAGCCGAGCACCCGTCCCTTGAGGTTCTTGCCGTCGCGTACGACGACCACGTCAATGTCGGTCGTGCCGTTGGGCTGACGCGTGAAGGTGTAGGTGTGGCCCGACGCGCCTCCCCACACGTTGGAGTCGGTCGTCGTGAGGACGACGCGGTTGGGATCGGACCAGTCGTAGTGCAGGCGTTCCCAGATGCCGCCCGAGCCTTCCGTGACGTCGGCCTGCGAGCGGCCCCGGTGATGCACCTTGAGGTACTCGTCGGCGCTGTTGCCAAAGAGCTTCGAGCGGCCAGGCCCGAAGTCGGTGAGCCCGGCGACGTACTGCTCGGGCGTCAAGGTGGTTGTCTGGTGGAGGTGGATCGTGGACATGCGTGCTCCTTATTCCATGCGTTCAGATTAGGCAGGTTCTAGGCAGGTTTCATCTTTCTGCCCAACGGATGCTGGCCGTGATTCCGTCTTTGCGTTGATTCGCAGGGGCGGGACATGGCTGGCAAATCTCCGGTGACGGCAAGTGAGGGGCAGACAGCGGCATTGCGAGCGCTTTGCGGGTTCGCGCGACCGTGGCGAGGCGGATCGAGCGAGAGCAAGTCCACCCAGGCCATGGTAAGGCCGGGTCAAGGCCGGTAGAGCTCCGCGGGGTACCCTCATGTCGGGGGCACGCGCGGTTCAACGTTTCTGGTACGGGTGGAAGATGTGGTCCTTCGCCTTCACGGCCACATGGCACACGTGCCCGCAGTCTGAGGGGCTGGGATCGGCCGTGAACTTGTCGGATGCGGCCTCGTAGTTGAACAGCGCGTATCCCCATCCGCCGCTTTCTGGAAATCTCTTGCTGTCCTTTTCGATGACGAAAGCCTGCGTGAAGGCGTCTGGCACATCCACGACGAAGGGGGCCTCCGTGCTTTTCTTCGGCTTCCACTGGAGCTTCACGATTTTGGAGCCATCCGGGAAAGGCTGGCCCTTGCCCGGAACGCCGGCCTTGTACGCCTCGATCATGGTCGGATTGGCGACGATCACCTTGAGCACTTCGTCGGTCCGGGCGGAAGAGACCACCGCCCAGTCCTCGTATCCCCTGAAGTCGGAGAACGCAACTCCGCTCGGCGATTTCAGCGAGTACTTGTCCTGCGCGTAAACGGCCGCGCCGCCCAGGACGGCGAGCACTGCCATGGCTATCGCAATCGTGAGCTTGCTTTTGCGCTTCATGGCTGATTCTTTCGTAAATTGTCGTGGACGAGCTTATTTGCCCGGCGAATTGAACCTCACGGTCTGTGCGGTAAGGACGCCGCCTTCGGGATCCACCACCTCGATCAACACCTTGTGCTCGCCGCGCGGCAGGTTAACCAGGATGATGGTGTTGCTCTGGCCGTAATCCGCCCACTGCCACGGCAGGTCGTCGACGGTGATGTGCAAATGACCGGCGCGAGGGGACAGGTTTCGTGCGGCAGGCCCGCCCACGGGCAGGATGCGCAAGTTCTCCACCCGGTACGGGATAAAGGCGACGCCGCTGGCGAGCGGGACCGGGTAGTGGAGGCTCCACGAACAACCTGGGCGCGGGCTCATTCTCGAGGGGCACGACGAGCGACGCCGCGCTCTGGGCTAAGGCGCTCGTTGCGAGCAGCGCGCCACCCGCAACGGCGGCAAGTGTCTTGGCGAGGAGGTTCATTTTTGTTCTCTCCGTTTCGGAACGCGGAGCAATCTAATTAGGTTACGTTAGCCACTGACGAACCCTGCCCGATGACGATGACGTCGTAGTCGGTACTCATGTCGGCAGCGGCCTGCCGGCCTGCTCGCTGACCATGTAATCGGCGTACCAGGTCGGCCAGTCCTCGTCTCGCTCACCGGTCCGCTTCTCGTGCTCGCCGTGCGCGGCCGCCGCGCGGCGGAGCGCGCTCGCGAGCTCGGTCGACGAGGCGAATGTCGTCTCGTCCGCGTCCACGCGCCCGGGCAATCGCGCGGTGACCTCCTGCAACAGCCACTCGTTGCCGTCCGGATCGCTGAACGTGGCAAACGAGGCGTAACTCCCTCGCTGCGGATGCGGGCCACTGACAGGCGGCTTTCCCGGACCGGCACGGTGGAACACTTCGCTCACGTCGGCACCGCGAGCGACGAGCTCGGCGCGCGCTGCCTCGATGTCGGATACGACCAGATAGAGTCCCTGTGCCGAGCCCGGTGCAGCCGACGTCACTCCCTTGCCGAAGTGGATCGAACTCGGCGAGCCCGGCGGCGTAAACTGTACCACCCGAAAGTCGGCACCCGAGACGAAGTCGGCGTCGAGCCTCCAACCCAAGCCGCCGTAAAAACGTTTGGCGCGGTCGACGTCCGCCACAGGGATGACAACGACCTCTAGCTTCATGTCGAGCATCCGCGCTCTCGGGGTCTCGATTGCCGTTTCGCTGCGCACCTCGGTACTGTTCATGTCGAGTCTCCTAAGGTTTGGGCGACACGCGTCCCATTGCGCGCATCACTGCCGCGTATCCGCGGTCGAAGGCGATATTCGTATTGCAGTGCGACTATGACGCCGACGGCCCTGCGTCTCCATCGGACCATCGGTCACTGCGCTCATACCTTGGTTTGACGCCAGAGCGACCACGGTCGTGGCAGAAAGCATATTTGTCCCGGAGCGTCCCTGTGATCGTCACGGCTTTCCCAGAACGGTGCGTGTGATCGAGCACACATTGATCCCGTTGGAAGACGGTACGATGCTGGCGGCCCGCATCTGGTTGCCCGCGAACCTAGGCCGTCGGTTGCGATCTCAAACGCAAATTGGCCTCGAAGCACATCCCATCAGCGCCCACTCCCATCGGCCTCCTCTTCGAAAGCTACCGCAACGTTCGCATTTGCCGACAGGCGAACCCTATCTCCCTCGATATCGGCAATAAGAGCTGTTGAGACGTAGTGATGATGCCCTTCGTGCGAGCCTTGCCCGCTGTCCTTCCTGACCAACTTGATACGGTCTCCCTCAAGTCGGTCGACGGTCCCGACGTGAACGCCGTCGGCTCCGATGACTTCCATGTGTTCCCGAATAGCGCTTGTGTTAATCATCTGACACCTCGCGTTTACGTGGCCAAACGCCCGCCAGCTTTGCGGCGGGTTGGTGATGTTAGCACCTGATCCAATCGGGCGCTGCGGCGATGCAGAGAACGCTGGTAAAGGAATTAAGCCGACTCAGCCCGCCCGTGCACAGCGCCCCCTGAAGAGCTGAGAACAATGCGCGTTGGGTGCTTGTTTCTTACGCAAAGGATGCGCCATGGAGCAACGCGCGACACGCCTGCTCGCAAGCGCGGCAGGCCTCGGCGCAGACGCCACAGTGCTCATGCATGGCGGCATGGCGCTCGCATTCTGCCGCGCAAATGCGGCAAGCCTCGGCGCAGGCCACTAGCTGCGCCTCCACCAGCATCGGACTTGGCCTTGTGAGGCGTGAGACGACGCGGGCGGTGGCGAGGCATACATCCGAGCAGTCAAGGCAGGTTCGCACGCAGCCGACGAGGTCGGCCACATGAGTCTCGCCCAGGCATGCATCGGAACAGGCGACGCATAGGCCGCCGCACTCGAAGCAGGCCGCAACGCACGCCTCGATCAGTGATGGGTCCGGGGGACGCTGAGGATGGGTTGCGAAGAGTGCGCCGATGCCTTTCATGATCCCTCCACCCCAAAATCAGTCCTTCACATGTCCAAAGCTGCGGCTTCTATCCGCCAAACCGCTCCGTGCGGATGGTCTCCGGGCTCAGATCCAGATCCAGAAGATGACCGGTGATCGCTTCCACGAAAGCATCCGAGCCGCACACGAAGGTGAGTCGCGGCGCAGCGCCAAGCCTCGCCAGCGCGACTGTGAGCAGCGGCGCATCGATCCTCCGGCCAGCGTCCTGTGGCCGACGCGCGGTGTCCCTGGACAGGCTCAGCAGAAGAGTGAAATCGACCTCGGCTACCTCGCGCGCGAGCAACTCCTCACGGAAGATCAGGTCATCCCAGGTGGGCGCGGCGTAGAGAAGAATCACTCTGACCGCCCCACTCACTGCAGCGCGATGGCGCAGGATCGACATGAGCGGCGCGACCCCGGAACCGCCGCCGACGAGCAGGAGAGGTCCGCCATCCTCAGGACCCCACACGAAATGACCACCAAACGGGCCGCGGATCTCAATTGCGTCGTCGACCCTGGCAACATCGTGGAAGAAGGGGGAGACCTCGCCGTCCTCGAGGCGCTCGACGACGAGCTCGTAGAGTCCCTCAAGCTCGGGCGCAGACGCAACCGAGTAGCTTCTCTGTGCCGTATAGCCATCGGGCGCGGTGAGCCGCACGTCGAGGTGCTGGCCGGCCCGGAAGGGGCGCCAGTTCTGGGGGCGAAGGAAGAAGCTCTTCACCCTCGCCGTCTGGCGCTCGATCCGTTCGATCATGGCTTCCTGCCACGGAACGTGAAGGGCCTGGATGATCGCATCCGTCACGGTCAGTCGCCCGAGTAGCGCTGCTCGCGCCAGGGATCACCATAGATGTGATAGCCACGCAGCTCCCAGAAGCCGGCCTCATCGCGCTCGGTGAACTGAAGCGCATTGATCCACTTTGCCGATTTCCAGAAATAGAGATGCGGCACAAGGAGTCTTGCCGGCCCGCCATGATCCGGCGTCAGAGGCTTGCCTTCGTAGTGGGTGGCGATCATAGCCTTGCCGCCGACGAGGTCGGCCACGGGCACGTTTGTCGAGTAGCCGTCATAGGAATGCGCCAGCACGAAGGGTGTCGGCGGCTCAAGCCCGGCCTCGGCGAGGAGATCGTCGATCAGGACGCCGGTCCACGGCGTGTTCAATTTCGACCACTTCGTGACGCAGTGAATGTCGCGGGTTATCTTGCTCTGCGGCAGGGCATGGAACTCCACCCAGCTCCAACGCTTCACCGGGCGTGGACCAATTTTGAGTGTGAATGACCAGTCACCAAGCGAGACTCGCGGGGTCGGACCGGCTGAAAGGACTGGGAAATCCCCGACAACGTGTTGGCCCGGAGGAATGCGATCACGATGATCTGCGGACGGCGCCTTACTGGCGAATCCACGTGTCACCACGACGACCCTCCTTGATCTTGGTTGTCACGTTTGCTTGCCTTGGAGCGTGTTTTCTCGAGAGCTTCCAGTCGAGCCGGACAAAATGGCAACGGCCCTGCCGCTTGGGCGCCGCCACTTTCTCGCGAACGGCTACCAGCATTTCACCGTAATCCTTGAGCTCGGACCTGCTGCCCCCGACTATGAAGGCGACGGCCCTGCGTCTCCATCGGACCATCGGTCACTGCGCTCATACGTTGGTGTGAAGGCAGAGCGACCACGGTCGGACCCGCGCAACTAAGCCCTTTTTGGAAAAGAGCTACACGAGCTCGACAATCCTCTCCTCGTCGACCGGCGCGCGTAGGGCCTCGACATTCGGGTGCCCGGTGCGCTCATGGACGTGCGACGCGGGCGTCCGATCGATCAGCAGGCTGAGCAGTTCGGGGCGGCTGTAGTGACCGCGGCGCGTCCATGAGTTTCTTGCGGGAGTCGATCTGAGCGAAGTTAAGATACGATGGTGTTCACCTTACTTTCCTTTCAGGCTGAATCCCCTTCGGGATTCCAATCGATGTTGCCGCGCCTGCGCGGAAGTCGGCGCGCACAACACGCGCCCCGAAGTCTTCGGATCGATATGCGCAGTGGTCTGAACGCCGACGTGGCATGCTATGCTTCTCGGTATTCAAGGTGCGTAACGATTGAAGACAAAGTCGCGAGCCTTGACGGTCGCGTGGCAGGAGAAGCAGGTGTTGTGCACCGCCTCGCCGGCGGGTTTGCCATCGTCAAAGTGAGCGAACCCCCAGCCGCCGGTCGAGGCGTATTTTATTGAGTCCTTGACCATGAACTGCACCCCGTTCTTGGGTGGCCCGGCCACGAAAGATTGGTGACGGCCAAAGGCTTTTTCGCTCTCCTCCAACGGGTCGTGGCTCCAGGCGAGCCGGGCAATGATGGTGCCGTCAGGGTACGGAAGCTTCCCTTCCCGGGAGGCCTTGATCGCTACGTCGTTGCCCAGGATGGCGCGCAGATCGTTGAGGTTGCCTTCTTCGCGGGCCACGGAGATCAACCGCCAGTCGCGGTATCCGGGGGGGATTTTGACTCCAAAGATCGGAGCGGCCTCGCCGTCGGACTGTCCGGATGCGGGGGCCAGGTAGGCGACCAGGCCGGCCAGCGCTCCAACTGCAACCAGCACGAAAACAATCCGTCTCATACGGTTGCCTCCTTAAAATATTCACGATGAGGGTTCAGAATAGGGGTCATCACCGCCATCCCAATTCAGGACTGCCGGCGACGATCAGCGCAGTGGCCGGAACGCCGCCCGCAGCTCGGCACTGAAGAGCTCCGGCTCCTCCCAGGCCGCGAAGTGTCCACCCTTGTCGACCTCGTTGAAGTAGATCAGGTTGCGATAGGCGCGCCGGGCCCACGTCTCCGGGGCTCGATAGACTTCCTCCGGAAATACCGTGATGGCCACCGGGAGCGAGATCTCGGCGGTCTTCTGCGCGGCCGCGAGAACAACGCTTTGACCGGCGGTCTCCCAGTACAACCGCGCTGCCGAGGTCGCGCTGTTCGTCAGCCAGTACAGCGTGATGTCGTCCAGCACGTCGTCTCTGTCCAGCAGGCGCGCGGGCTCGCCGTTGTTGTAGTCATAGATCCAGGCCGCAAGCCCCACTGGAGAGTCCGTCAAGGCGTAGCCGATCGTCTGCGGCCGCGTGCCCATGATCGCGCCGTAGGCCCTGTACTTCTTGTAGAACGTGTCGAGCGAGTTGAACGCCGCGCGTTCCTTCTCGGAGAGTCCCGCAGGCGCGGGCCCGCCGGCGGCGAGCACCGCGGCCACCTCGGGCGGTATCGTCGCCGGCAAGTTGATGTGGATGCCGAGCAATCCCGCCGCCGCCTGGCGCGCCATCGCGCTCGAGACGGGAGAGCCCCAGTCGCCGCCCTGGGCGACGTAGCGGGTGTACCCGAGGCGCTTCATCAGTTCTGCCCACGCTCGCGCGATGCGCTCCGGATTCCAACCCGTGCCGGTCGGCTTGCCGGAGAAGCCGTAACCGGGCATCGACGGCATGACGACATCGAATGCATCCTCCGCCTGGCCTCCGTGGGCCGTCGGATTGGTCAGCGGTTCAATGACCTTCAGCTGCTCGATCACCGAACCGGGCCAGCCGTGCGTGATGATGAGAGGCAAGGCATTCGCGTGACGGGATTTCACGTGAATGAAATGAATGTCGACCCCGTCGATCTTGGTCATGAACATGGGCAACGCGTTGAGTTGCGCCTCCACCTTGCGCCAGTTGTAATCGGTCCCCCAATAGCGCACGATTTCCTGGAGTTTTCCGAGTTGATTGCCCTGCGAGCCATCCGTGACCGTCTCCCGATCGGGCCAGCGCGTGGCGGCGATGCGTCGGCGGAGATCGACGAGTTGCTCGTCCGGAACATTGATGCGGAAGGGGCGAATGGCATCGCCCCCGGGCGCAGCGGCCAGTTGTGACGGGAGCAGGTTCGCGGCAATCGCCACGGCGATGCCGATCGTGGCCATGCCCAGAAGCCAGCGGCGATCCCGGTCGATTGTTGCGGTCTTTCTGATCGTATCCACGATGTGTCTCCAAATCTCAAAAAGTTGCTTCGTGGGCGGAAGCGGCGGCGCGCACGCAGAGCGCGCCGAAGGATTCAGATCGATTTGCGCAGTGCTCTGAACGCGGCGCGAAGCTCTGCAGTGAAGAGCTGCGGCTCTTCCCAGGCCGCGAAGTGCCCGCCCTTGTCGAGCTTGTTGTAATGGATGAGGTTGGGATACGCCCGCTCTGTCCAGCTCCGCGGGGCGTGATATTGCTCGCCAGGAAAGACGCTCACCGCCACCGGAATGGAGACGCCCTTGGCGTTGAAAAAGCCACCCTTGTATTCCCAATAGAGACGAGACGCAGAGACCCCCGTGTTCGTCAGCCAATAAAGCGTGATGTTGTCGAGGATCTCGTCACGAGTCAGTTCGCCCGTGGCGCTCGTGGTCCGGTTCAGAGCCGAGGCGACGGTCGCCGCCGGCTGGCCGTCAGCATCATTGTGGTCGAGGAGCCAAGCGGCCAGGCCGACGGGTGAATCCGCAATGCCGTATAACGTTTGCGGGCGCGACCCCATCAATCTGGCGTAGTCGACCTGCTTGAATGTTGTGACCAGCTGCTCGTAGGCGCGTTGTTCGTCGGCTGAGAGACCGGATGGCGCCGGGCCGCCGGCCTGGAGAGCCTTGTCGACGTCAGCTGGAACGGTGGCAGGCATGTTGGTGTGGATGGCGAGCAATCCCGCAGGTGCCTGCAAGCCCATCTGGTCGACGACAAACGCACCCCAGTCGCCGCCCTGGGCGACGTAGCGGGTGTAGCCGAGGCGCTTCATCAGTTCCGCCCAGGCTCGGCCCATGCGCTCGGGGCCCCAGCCGGTGCTCGTCGGCTTGCCGGAGAACCCGTAGCCCGGCATCGACGGAATCACCACATGGAAAGCGTCCGATGCGCTGCCGCCATGTGCCGTGGGATTGGTCAAGTGGATCGATGATCTTCAGCTGCTCGATGATCGAGCCGGGCCATCCGTGCGTGACGATGAGCGGCAACGCATTTTCATGTTTCGAACGAACGTGAATGAAATGAATGTCGAGCCCATCGATCTCGGTGATGAACTGCGGCAAGGCGTTCAGCTTCGCCTCCACCTTGCGCCAATCGTAATCTGTCGCCCAATAGCGCGCGAGTTCCCGAATCGTCGCGAGCTGCACGCCCTGCGACTGATCTGCGACGGTCTCCTTTTCGGGCCAGCGCGTCGCGGCGATGCGTCGGCGGAGATCGACGAGTTGCTCGTCCGGAACGTTGACGCGAAAGGGACGGATCGCGTCGCGTTCGGCCGCCACAGCCATGTGTGCAGGAAGCAGACTGATGACACCCGCGGCTGCTGAGGTGGCAAGAAGGCCGCGCCGGCTAGGCGATGTTACAGACATGACATTCTCCTTGATTGCGCGTAAGCGGTTGAGCTCTCCGTTTAGGCCTGCCGCGCCTAACGCTCTGCTCGGCCATCGCACGCATCTCGTTTGGGATTTCGAACTCACCAGAAGGCGCCTGCATGGTTGCCTTCCTTCTGCAATGGCCGGCGATGGCGCGCGGCTTGATCCGGAAGGATGAGCTCATTGACCGACAGCGTCTGTATAAAACTGCTCACCGACCCCTTATTTTCAGACAGGACGCTCCAATCCGTTACTGTGTTTGGCTCAGCCGCGCCGCAGCACCCTACCGCGCGAGCGGTTTAGTCCTCTGCCCTCAAAGCCGACATCGCAAAGCCGGGCTTGCGGGCGCGGGACCGCTCACGCGACCGCTCGTGCCGTCGGGCCGGAACTGAGCGCCCGGCGTCCTGGCGTGGAACACCTCGCTGACTTCGACACCGCGGGCGACGAGCTCGTCGCGCGCAGCCTCGATGTCAGAGACGATCAGGTACAGGCCCTGAGCCGAGCCGGCGCCGCCGACGTGACGTTCGTGCCGAATTGGATCGAGCACCCCGAGCCGGGCGGCGTGAACTGGACGACCCGGAAGCCGTTACCGAAGGGGAAGTCGGCGTCGAGCCTCCACCCCAAGCCGCCGTAAAAGCGCTTGGCGCGATCGACGTCGGAAACAGGGATGACGACGACCTCGAGCTTCATGTCGACCGAGCGCGATCTCGGGGTCTCGATTGCGGTTTCGCTGCGCACCTCGGTACTGTTCATGTCGAGCTTCTAGGGTTTGGCCGAGCCAATCCGCTGCCGTATCCGCATTCCAAGGCGAAGTCCGTATGGAAGCCCGACTATGACGGCGACGGCCCTGCGTCTCCATCGAACCATCGGTCACTGCGCTCATACCTTGGTTTGAAGGCAGAGCGGCCACGGCCGTGGTAGAGATCGCCCCGACGCTGCAGATCTCGGGGAGCTCAAGGGGATGCGCGGGAAGCCGGTCGCCCACATCATCGACGATGACGAGTCGCTGGGCAGGGTCCTGTGATTGTCACGGCTTTTCCCAGAACGGTGCGGGTGATCGAGCACACGTTGATCCCGTTGAAAGACGGTACGATGCTGGCGGCCCGCATCTGGTTGCCCGAGGATGCCGAGCAGAAGCCTGTTCCCGCGATCCTCGAGTACCTCCCATACCGCAAGCGCGACGGAACCTATGAACGAGACGCGCTGACTCATCCCTATCTGGCCGGACACGGCTACGCCGGCGTTCGCGTGGACATTCGAGGGTGCGGCGAGTCGGACGGCTTGCTGTTCGACGAGTATGCAAAGCAGGAGCAGGACGATGGCGTGGAGGTGATAGCCTGGTTGGCGGCGCAACCCTGGTGCAGCGGGGTTGTCGGGATGATGGGAATCTCCTGGGGCGGGTTCAATGGACTTCAGATTGCGGCCCGCCGCCCTCCGGCGCTCAAGGCCATCGTAACCATCTGCTCGACCGACGATCGCTACGCCGACGATGCGCACTACATGGGCGGCACGCTGCTTACCGCCGGGCTCGACTGGGCCTTCTTCTTTTTCGGCTCGATATGCCTTCCGCCCGACCCGCTGCTTGTCGGCGATAGCTGGCGGGCGATGTGGTTGGAGCGCCTGCAGAACGTCCCGCTGTTCTTCGAGCTGTGGCTGCAGCACCAACGCCGCGATGCGTACTGGAAGCATGGATCGGTATGCGAGGATTTCGAAGCGATCCAATGCCCGGTCTACGCCGTCGGCGGCTGGACTGACGCCTATAAGAACGCAATTCCGCGCCTGCTCGAGGGACTGACGGTGCCGCGCAAGGGCCTCATCGGGCCGTGGGCGCATGGGTATCCGCACTTTGCGCTTCCCGGCCCGCAGATCGGCTTCCTGCAGGAGATGCTGCGTTGGTGGGATTATTGGCTCAAGGGCATCGATACCGGCGTGATGGATGAGCCGATGCTGCGCGCCTGGATGACCGAAAGCGTAAAGCCTGCGAGGCACCACGAGGTGTTGCCGGGCCGGTGGATTGCGGAACCCTCGTGGCCGTCACCAGGAATAACACCCCGGCGGCTGTTCCTGACTGATGCGGGACTGCGAGACGCAAACGCACCTCTGACGGCTCGCGCCGCTATCCTCGCCGCAGACGGTTGGCAAGTGTGCGGGCTACTGGGTTCCATTCGGTCGTGGGCACGATCAGGCGGGCGACCAGCAAGAAGACGACATGCGCTCGCTGGTTTTCGAGACGCCGCCGCTCGATGCGCCGATCGAGATCCTGGGCGCGGCGATCGTCACGCTCGATGTCGCGTCCGACCGGCCGATTGCGAACCTGGCGGTTCGGTTGTGCGATGTGCACCCGTCCGGTGAATCGCTGCGGGTCAGCTATGGCGTGCTCAACCTCACGCATCGCGACGGACACGAACAGCCTGCGCCGCTGGCGCCGGGACAGCGCTACCGGATCCGTATCCAGCTCAACGATGCGGGCTCGGTGTTCCCGGCCGGCCACAGGGTCAGGCTTGCGCTATCCACGACCTATTGGCCGATGATCTGGCCAAGTCCCGAGCAGGCGACGCTTACGATTTCGGGTGGCACGCTCGATCTGCCGGTACGCCCGCCCCCGGCCACGGACGCGCTGCTGTCGCCGCTGCCTGACCCTGAGTCGACGCCGCCTGAGAAGCCGACGATAGTCCGTCGAGGTGGTGCGCGTATCGAGCGCATTGATCGCATCGGGCTTGAATTGGGTACGGAGGGCAAATCCCGGTTTCACGTCGAGGAGGACGATCCGCTGAGCTCAGTCTATGAACTGCAGCGAACCCAGACGATGTCGCGGGACGCATGGCAAGTCCGCATCGAGACGCAGATGCGGCTGTCATGCACGCGTGATGCCTTCTTGCTGCAGGCAAGCTTGCGCGCCTTCGAAGGCGCGAACGAAGTCTGTCATCGCGACTGGGATCGCTCCATTGCTCGAGACTTCTTATGACAATGTGACGGCCAAACGTGACCGTCGGCCTGCCGGCGGCCATGAGCACCGGCAAGCGCGTCGCGGTCAAACAGGAGACGGCTGGTAACCCACCCCGTTATCGACCTCGCTGAGAGAAGCATGGGCCGGCGCTTTCGGCCTGCGCTAGGGCGGTTCCGGATTGAATCATTGCTACCTCGATCGTGCCGGCCGAGTCGTGCGGCCGGACCGGGCGCCCGTGGATCCATAGGCGGGTGAGGCATTGCCCCTCTCGTTCGCATAGTAGCCGTATGGAGGCGGCCGCCCGATGTCGGCCGACCCTTCGCCCGCCATCGCGAGCTGGAGGCCCATGAGCCCAATCGCGAGACTCAGAATGAAAACCCTCGCGATGCACTGCGCCATCTGCTGTTGGCCGGGGGTGAGGGTCATTGTCAGCTCCTTGCTGAAAGCGTTACGCATGTCCCGTGCAATCGGAGGCGGCCCCTTAGATGCGCTCACGCCGTAGCCGACTCAATTGAACGATGGTGTCTTCGACCTATACCTTTAAATCATTCCGCCAGAAGGGCCGGTGCGGAGAGCGACAGGCACAACATTTGAGTACCCCCTTGTGTTGACCGTTCACTTCAATGCCTATCTTGCGGAAAGGAGCGCGCGGCAGGTCATCTCACCGGGCGCTCACTCGGCGAGCGTAAGGAGCGGCTTCCCTTTTTCCGCGAAATAGGTGGCGAGCTCAGTTGCGTTGCCGCTGCCGACGTTCGTCACCGCGTGGATTGTTCCGTACGGGATGAACAGGACCTCGCCGGCCTTGAGTGTCACCGGCGGCCTGCCGTCGAGCTGGTACTCCAGCACACCTTCGGCGACGTAGACGAGTTCCTCGCCCGGATGTGAGTGCCTGGGGGCGGCCGCTCCCGCGGGGATATAGGACGAGCGCTTGAATAACCTCGCGTCCGGGGACGCTGAGATCGTACTGCATGAGATCGGTGCGCCTGATCCCCGGCAGTTGCGCCGAAGCGGAACCTGCGGGTGCGGCGGCCAATCGCGACGGCAGCAGGCTTGCCGGGCCAGCGACGGCGAGCCCCATCGTGCCGATCGCAGCTTTGTTCAGAAACCGGCGGCGATTGTGGTCGATACTTTGGGTCTTGCTGATCGGATTCATGGCTTGTCTCCGAATTTGAGCAGGAGCGTTCTGGGTTTCGGCAGCGCATGACGCGCGCCGCTTCTCCTGAGTTCACGAGGCTTGGCGCAGCGAGCGGAACGCGGCCCGGAGCTCGGCACTGAAGAGTTCCGGCTGCTCCCACGCCGCGAAGTGACCGCCCTTGTCGACCTCGTTGAAGTAGATCAGGTTGCGATAGGCGCGCCGCGCCCACGTCTCCGGGGCGCGATAGGTCTCCCGCGGAAAGACCGTGATGGCGACCGGGAGCGATATCTGCGCAGTCCTCTCCGTGGCCGCACTGGTAACGCTGCGTCCGCCGTATTCCCAATACAGCCGCGCCGATGAGGTCGCGGTGTTCGTGAGCCAGTACAGCGTGATCTCGTCAAGCACCTCGTCAGGAGACTTTTCGGGATCGCTGCTGTTGTACGTCCAATGGGAGAAGCCCGGATGCCCGAGCATCCACGCCGCGAGGCCAGCGGGAGAGTCGGTCAACCCATAGCCGACCGTCTGCGGCCCCGCGCCCATCATCGCAGCGTAAGACCTGCTCCCCTTTTTGGCGGATGCGCTGAGTACGTCGAAGGTCGCGCGTTCCTTTTCTGAAAGCCCGGCCGGTGCAGGCCCGCCAGCCGCGATCGCCGCGGTTACCTCGGGCGGTACGACCGCCGGCAAGTTGATGTGGATGCCGAGCAGACCAGCAGGCGCGAGACGCGCCATCGCGCTGGACACGGGCGACCCCCAGTCGCCGCCCTGGGCGACGTAGCGCGTGTAGCCAAGACGCTTCATCAGCTCGGCCCAAACTCGCGCGATTCGGTCGGGGCCCCAACCAGCGTCCGTCGGCTTCTCGGAGAAACCGAACCCGGGCATCGAAGGCATCACCAGGTCGAAGGCATCCTCAACGCGACCGCCATGAGCCGTGGGATCCGTCAGCGGGCCGACGGTCTTGAGCAGCTCGAGCACCGAGCCGGGCCAGCCGTGCGTCATGATCAGCGGCAGGGCATTCGGATGACGCGAGCGCACGTGGATGAAGTGGATATCGAGGCCGTCGATCCGGGTCATGAACTGAGGCAAGGCGTTGAGCTTCGCTTCCGCCTTCCGCCAGTCGTAGCCTTTGCCCCAATACTCGACGAGCGGCTTGAGCTTCGCGAGTTGAATGCCCTGAGACTGGTCATTGACGGTCTCGCGGTCGGGCCAACGCGTGGCGGCGATGCGCGCGCGGAGATCGACGAGGGCCTCCTCCGGAACATTGGCGCGAAACGGCCGGATTGCGTTGTCATCTGCTGCATGCGCTCTCGGCAGCAAACCCGCAGCACTTGCGGCCACGCAGATTGCGAGAAGAGCGCGCCGGGTGGGAAACTGGGAAGGTATTGTCATGACCATCTCCTCCTTGAGGGGGCCTGCACCGGCGCAACCGGCAAGGTGTCGGTGCTCGAAGCCTCGTCCTCAGTCAGCCGCCGCCCATGCGCTCGGCCCGTCGCCAGATTTCCAATCGGCATCTCGGCATCTAATCCGTACGGACCACGTTGCCGCCCACGACTACTCGTCAACGGCGGAACGGCGTGCTCCGCGGCGCATATGGGTTGGGATCGCAGTGCCCTCCTTGGCCGATGCGGTCTTGCACGCACGCTTCGAGGGTCCGATAGACGCACTCGCCGGCATTTGAGTTGTGACCGCCACCGTTCAGGCACCAGCCCGGAGCCTGAGAACGAGCGCTCGAACGATCCAGGACTGCGGCGGAAGCCTGGGACAGCGCCAAAATGAGGGCGATCGATGCTGCGGCCAGGACGGGGGCAATTGATGCCGACCCCTTCGGGCTCGCGGCCGCTACGGTTGCCAGAAAGTTTCGCCGGGCTGGCGATGTCGCAGTCATGACATTATCCTAGTTGCGTGTGTCCAAAGCGACGCATCAGATGCGCCGGCGTGGCGATCAGATCGATTTGCGGAGTGGTCCGAACGCCGCGTGTCGCCCTCGGTGGCGGCCAGATGCCCCGGAAGCAGGCTGAAAGCACCCGCGGCCGCGGAGGCGGCAAGAACGCTCCGTCGGGTGGGCGATGACGGTGCTGTGCTCATGATCATCCTTCTTGGCAAACCCAAGCCTGGTCACGAGCCGACGGCTGTCCACCAGCTGGCTGGCAATACGCAGAATGATCTGATTGGCGCTTGAGACCAATCGTACGTGCGATTGTCTGGTTCACACCTTGGTATGAACGAGCAGAGCAGCAGCAGGATTCAAGGAGGGTCGTGTCGACCTTGCCGGCCAGCACGTCCCGAATGGGCGAGAAACAAATCAGGATCGGCTCTCCGGAACACGATCAGCCGCTGGCCGCTGCGCGGACATCCCAAAGTATCTGTCCACGACACAATCGTTCAATTGAGTCGACTTCGGCGTGAGCGCATCTGTGTGCCGCATCCGATTGCATCGGACATGCGCGACGCTTTTGGCGAGGAGCTGACGATGACCCTCACTTCGTTCTCAAGGATAATGCTGATTCCGCTCGGCCTCGGCTTGGCGGCTCTTCCCATCGTCCCCACTGCGGCGTTCGCCCGCCCCGCGCGGAGCTTGGAGCTGGTGCACCCCCCGTATTGGGCCGACTACGGCCGCGATACCAGTAGCTACGATTCGTGAAGTGAACGGGAGCGACGCGAGCACACCGGGGCACAACTGACCGGCGATCGGGCCCGAGCTTCGAGCTTTCACGGCCGGCAGGTCTTGGGCTTGACGCTGCATCATGGTCCCGGCCGGGGGACTCAAACCTGAAAGGCGCAAACCATGAACATCGTTGCTGATCTTGCTCGGTTTGCCGGACTCGGGACGTTCGCGGTGGCCGGCCCGGCGGCGGCATCGCCGTCAACCTCCGCAGGCGAGCCGGCGGTCCGTTCCGGCACACCTGGCTTACCGCAGATGGCGCAGTGCATCACGAAAGTTTTTATTCCGAGTCTCGCGATTGGACTTCATGGGCATCCCGCTCGCGGCGGCGGGCGACGGGTCGGCCGACATCGGGCCGCAGCCTCCATACGGCTACTATGGCAACGAGAGAGGCAATGCTTCGCCCGGGTACGGATCCGCGGGCGCCCGGTCCGGCCGCACGACTCGGCAAGCGCGATCGAGATAGTCGCCGCAATGGAACTACCGGGTTGATACGTGTCGCGGCACGACCAGCCGCGCCCGGTGAACGTCTGCACGACGGCGCCATGCTGATTGCGCGTTCGCGCGCAATTTCATGCCGCTTCGAGATATGCCGGTAGAGTGAAATGAAACGTGGCGCCTGGCCCATCACCATGGGTCATGACCCGAAGCTGTCCGCAATGAACCTCAATAATCGAGCGGCAAATCGACAGGCCCATGCCAAGCCCCGCGGGTTTGGTGCTGAAGAAGGCATCAAAGACCCGATCCGCCATCTCGGCTGGAATACCGGGCCCAGTGTCGCTCACCGAGACCGCAATCTGGCGCGCCTCATCTTCGTAGGATCGCACCAGCAAGGTGCGGGGACGTCCGACGATACCCTGCATCGCCTCGACGCCATTCATGACCAAATTGATAAGCACCTGTTGAAGCTGGACCAGATCCGCGCTGACCACGAGCCTGGCAGGGGCAAGTTGCTGCTGGAGCGACACCTCCTGAGCGGCGAGCTCACGTCGGAGCAGCGCCGCGACCTCGTGGATCGCCTCATTGACGTCAACTGGAACCTTTTGGGTATCTGCCTTTTTCAAGAGTCCTCGGACGCTTTGGATCACCTCGCTCGCCCGATTGGCGTCTTTGACCATACGTTCTAGACCGTTGCGCACCTCCGACAGGTCAGGCGTTTCGCGAGACAGGAAGCGCAGGCAGGCTTGGCCATTGACCACGATCGCCGCAAGCGGCTGGTTCACCTCGTGCGCAATAGTGGCGCTGACTTCGCCGAGCGTCGCCACCCGGCTCGCATGAGCCAAAGCTGTTTGTGCTACATGCAGCGCCTCCTCGGCTCGCCTTCGATCCTCGATGTCAGTAATGACTCCATACCATCCGACAACCTTGCCGGTTTCATCATGCGCCGGCGCCGGCCGAAACAGGAACCAGCGATACTCGCCGTCGAAACGCCGCAGGCGCGCCTCGCCGTCGATCGGCGTGCCGGTGGCCACATATTGGTTCCCGATGTCGACCAGCTGGTCGAGATCATCGGAGTGAACGCATAATTTCCACCTCCAGCCCCGCACCTGCTCGTGGGTCGTGCCCGTGTAGTCAAACCACCGCTTGTTCAGTTGCTCCACGTAGCATTGGCACCAGCCCGCCAGGTGATCGTCGGGATCGAGTCCAGCGTGCGGCGCATTTCGCGTTCGGCTTCGGCGAGCCGGGCTTCGCTGCGGCGCAGGGCGCTCTCAGCGACCTTTTGGTCTTCGATATCGAAACGGATGCAGATTTCTGCCGCTGATCAATCGACCAGCGCCGCGTCCAGCGTGATCTTCGCATTCAGCAGCTTGGAAACGGGACAGCCGGCCTTGGCTTTGCCGGCAAGTTCGTCGAGCTTTGCCTGGTCCGCGCCGGGCACCTTGGCCTTCAAGGTGAGATGGACGGCAGTGATGGCAAAGCCATCGGCGACCTTTTCGAGCGTGACTTCGGCCATGGTCTCCATGTGCTCGGCGGTGAGCTTGGCCTCCCCGAGAATGAGCGACAGGGCCATCGTGAAGCATCCGGCATGGGCCGCGCCGATGAGCTCTTCGGGATTGGTGCCGGGCTTGCCCTCGAAGCGGCTGGCAAAGCCGTAAGGGTAGTCCTTGAGGGCGCCGCTCTTGGTCGAGATGGCGCCTTTGCCGTCCTTGATTCCGCCCTGCCACTTGGCTGATCCATGGGTCTTCATTTCAGGTTCTCCTTGCAGCTCGGCGTCGAGCGACGCCACATTCATCGGGCCTGCTTGGCGACGTCCTGGGCTTTTTGATAGCTCTCCATCACGGCGGCGTAGTGCGGCGTCGCCAGCGCATACAGCTTCGCAAGCTCCGCTGCTTCACGACGGTTCCACGTGCGGTGCATCTCGGACAACACCGCATTCGCGGTCGTGGGGATGATGCCGGCCTGCGTGAAACGGGCGAGGGTCGTACGCACGCCAATTCGCGTGGATCGCCGGACGCATCCGTTACCGCGTAGACCTTGAACCCCGCCGCCTTGGCATCGAGCGCCGGGAACATCACGCAGACACTGGTCCAGACCCCTGCCATGATGAGGGTCTTTCGGCCGGTAGCCCGCACCGTCTTGACGAAGTCTTCGTTGTCCCAGGCGTTCACCTCACCTTTGCGCGGCACGTAGACCGCGTGCGGCGCGGATTGATCGATCTCCGGCATCAGCGGCCCGTTTGGGCCGTTGGGCTCGGAGGCGGTGGTGATGACGGGCACCTTGAGCAGCGTCGCCACCTTTGCGATCAGCGTGGTGTTGGCGCGCAGCTCGGCGATGCTGATGTCCTTTACGGTCTGGAACAGACCGGATTGGTGATCGAGCAACAGGATCACCGTGTCGGATGGATCGAGCAACGCTTGCCCGCCGCCTGAGGGCAGCACGCTCGAGGGCGCCGCGACAGAGGCGGGCTGGGCGAAGGCGTTTTGATCGGGCGAGCAGAATCCGATCGCCAGAAGCGCGGCAAGGATGCCCAAGGCGCGCGTCAAGCGGATCGACGTTGCTTCACTGATCATGGTCATCTCCATCCAGTTGAGCATGCGGCGAGCGCGGCCGATTTGGCCGGAGGGGTGAAGTGATCGTCGTCATGACGCGATTGCCCTGCGCGCTTGGTCCGCGATGGTGATGGGCGATTTACAGACTGCCAATCGTACGTGCGGTTGGACGTGCCACACCTTCGTATGAGGCGCGTTGCGTCTTGCCGACAGGTGGGGCTCGCGCGGCCTGGATCGCCCGATGATTGAATTGCGAGCCTTCAGGCGGCCGCGGTGGCAGCCGCCGGCAATGTGAAGCTGAACCGAGCGCCGCCATGGACCGATCCGTTGTCGGCGCCGATGCGTCCGCCATGCGCCTCGATAATCGAGCGGGAAATGGCCAAGCCCAGTCCCATGCCGGTGCCGACGTCTTTGGTGGTGAAGAAGCTATCGAACAGGCGGTCGAGATTCTCGCGGCTTGATGCCGGGACCGCTGTCTTCGACCGTGCAGCGCACCGTGGCGTGATCGGGCACGGCCGTCCGGATGGCGATTCTGCGCTCCGCGCTTCCCGCATGCGTCATCGCCTGCATGGCATTGATGGCGAGATTGACGATCACCTGCTGCAGCTGCGTGCGGTCGGCCAGCACGTTCGGCGCGCCGACAACCGGGTAATGTGTGACCAGCAGCGCGTGCGACTGGATCTCGTGACGGAGAAACAGCAGCGCCTCGCGGATGACCTCGTCGATCGACAGGAGGGTCTGCTCGGGCGTCCTCCGCGTCGCCATGCCCCGAATGCGGGACAGGACGTCCGCCGCCCGCTGTGCATCGGCCACGATGCGTTTGGTCAACAGCGCGCACCTCGGCAACGTCCGGCTCGGGCCGATCCAGCCAACGCAGGCCCGCCTCGCCATTGGTCGCGATGGCCGCAAGCGGCTGGTTGACCTCGTGCGCAATGGAGGCGGTCAGCTCGCCCAGCATCGAAACGCGCGCCGCGTGCGCGAAGTCCGCCTGCACGCGCGAAAGCATTTCGCGCGCCCGCACCAGCTCCGTCGTTTCGATGATGCCGACAAGGCTCAAGCGCAGATCGCTGGCCGGGCCCGGCCGGGCGGCCGTGAACAGCACGTCGATCACGCGCCCGTCGAGCGTGACGAGTTTCGTTTCCTCCTGGAACGTCGGCTCCCCGCGATACCGGGTTTCCATCGCGCGTCGGAACGTTTCCGGACTCTCGCGCCAGAAGCGTGCACTCGACCCTGCGAAGTCGCTGGCGTCGCGCGCGCCGAACATGCGGACCGTCAGTTGGTTGACTTCTTCGACGACGAGCGAGTCCATGAGCTGCCGCAGGAAGTCGGGATGCCGATCGAGATAGGCCCCGAGGTCCGTCACGCCCTCTGCGCGCAAACCCTTGAACAAGTCCGCCAGCTTGCTGGCGTCGAGCTGCCAAAGCGCGATCGGCATGTATCGAAACAAATCCCGATAGCGCTGCTCGCTCTGCCGCAGCGCTTCATCGGCGCGCTTTCGATCCTCGATGTCGGTAATGACTCCGTACCATCCGACAACGTTGCCGGTTTCATCGCGCGCCGGTGCCGGCCGAAACAGGAACCAGCGATACTCGCCGTCGAAACGCCGCAGGCGCGCCTCGCCGTCGATCGGCGTGCCGGTGGCCACATACTGGTTCCCGATGTCGACGAGTTGATCGAGGTCATCGGGGTGAACGCATAATTTCCACCTCCAGCCTCGCACTTGCTCGTGCGTTGTGCCCGTGTAGTCGAACCAGCGCTTGTTCAGATGCTCCACGTAGCCGTCGGCGGCACCCCGCCAGGTGATCGCGGGGATCGGAGTCCAGCATGAGACGCAGTTCGCGTTCGGCTTCAGCGAGCCGAGCCTCGCTGCGGCGCAGGGCGTCCTCGCTCTGCCGCAGCGCTTCCTCGGTGCTCTTGCGGGCGGTGATGTCCATGACCGCGCCGACGAATTGCGGTCGGTCGGGCTCTTCCGCCACGGCATGCGCGACGACATGCAGATGCTTGACCGATCCGTCCGGCATCAGCAGCCGGTGTTCGATGTCGAAGGCCTCTCGCTCCCTCGATGCGCGATCGATCGCCCGTTGGACGATTTCGATGTCGTCCGGATGCACACGTTGCAGCACCATTCGGATCGAAGGCTTGGTGGCCGGGTCGTAGCCGAAAATGCGGAAGGTCTCCTCTGACCAGAAAATCTCGCCGCTCGAAATGTCCCAGCCGAAGCTCCCGGTGTGGCTCAGCCGTTGCGCCTCAGCCAGATAGGCCTCGCTCCTGCGCAACGCGCCTTCGGCGCGCTTCTTCTCCTCGATATCGAAGCCGACGCCGTACCATTTGATCACATTGCCCCTGTCGTCGCGCAGCGGCACACGATGGCTCATGTGCCAGCGATACTCGCCATCGGTGCCCCGAAAGCGCTGCTCCATCTGGAACGGCTGCCCCGTCGCCATGCTGGCGCGCCATTCCCGCTCCCCTGCATCGAAATCATCAGGATGGACCGTAATCGACCAGCTTTTGCCCTTGACTTGCTCCTGCGAGAGGCCGGTGTAGTCGCGCCATGGTCGATTGACGAAATCGCGCGATCCGTCGGGCTCATAGCTCGCGACCAATGCCGGGATCGTGTCGATCGTGGCCTGAAGCTCCCGCTTTGCGTCGGCCAATTGCGCCTCGCTCCGTCGTAGCGCGGCTTCGGCACGTTTCTTATCCTCGATATCGATGCCCACCGCATACCACTGGATCACATCCCCGTTTTCGTCGCGCAACGGCGCTCGGCGAACCAGGTGCCAGCGATATTCGCCGTCGGCGCGCTTCATGCGCTGCTCGGTCTCGGACGGCTCTCCCGAGGCAAGGCGAGAACGCCACGCATCGTTCACGCGAGGAAGGTCATCCGGGTGAACGATGGCCGCGGTGTTCTTCGACTTGTACGTCCGGGCCCAGATAGTCTCGGAGCTGCTTGTTGCCGAAATCGCATGTGCCGTCGCGCCGATGTCTTGCGACCAGGACCGGGATCGTGTCGATGGTGACTTGCAGCTCGCGTTCGACTTCACGCGGATCCGGCTTGGGCCCAGGTCGCTGAAAACCGACAAGGCGCAGCAGCTTGGCCCATACCGGGTACGGCTCACTGGGGCTGGCCATATTCCTGCACT
Organism: uncultured Alphaproteobacteria bacterium; assembly: GCA_963738705.1. Taxonomy (GTDB): domain Bacteria; phylum Pseudomonadota; class Alphaproteobacteria; order Rhizobiales; family Xanthobacteraceae; genus CAVTXS01. Next base: position 65,867 of record CAVTXS010000041.1, on the reverse strand, counting down.
CCGTCAGACGCCACAAATGCCTGCCGGCGATGCACGGAGCTCCTTTCCGGCAGCCATCACGAGGTCCGCCGACTCGGGTGCGCACGGAAAAGACAGAGCGTCCACATGTCTCGAAATGACGTCGCCGGGGCGGCTGCAGCAATGATGCGCTGCACGCGCCTGCGATCATAGTGAAGCGCCGATGAAATCTTTCGCAATGCATAAACGTCAACCGAAGGCGACGCCGAGACGCATGTCGGACTCTCGGAAACCTCGCCGGTGCGGATCAGACCGTCAGAGCCTTCTGCAAGCAGTCTGTGAGCGCCTCCGTCTGGAACGGCTTGCGCAGCAGGCATATCGCGCCGCCGGCCAACACCCTTTGCTCGAGCCCAGGCTCCGTGCGCGCCGTGACCATGATGACCGGCACGGCGCATTTCAGATCTCGTGAGGAAGTGCTGAAGGTCGATCCCGCTCATGCCCGGCATCTGGATGTCGGTGATGACGCAGGCGGAGCTGCGCATGACGCCGAACTCGACGAACTCCTCGGCGGACTCGAACCCACGCGCGCCATAGCCCAGCGAGCGGATCAGTCCGATCAGGGCGGATCGAAACGAATCGTCGTCATCAATGATCGAAATCAGCAGTCCCGACGGCACGCGATGTCCTTCCAGACTTAGACGTTAGCCTTTAGTCGTAGGAGCCTCGCAGAACTGGCGTGCCAAGGAAATCATACGCAAGTGTTAGGCGAAATACCTATGCGGCGGACGCTGGGAATAGTCCCCCGCACACCTTAAGCAATGACAATTCGGACTCGGGCAGGCTCTCAGGACGCCTTGAGCCTCAGGGATTCCGCCATCCGCACGAGATCCGCAAGCGTTCTGGCGCCCATTTTTCGCATCGCGGCGCCGCGATGGATCTTCACGGTGATCTCGCTCAGTCCCAGATCTCCGGCTACCTGCTTGTTCAGCTTGCCGGCGGTCACCAGCGTCATGACCTGCTGCTCCCGCGGCGACAGCGTGGCGAAGCGCTCGCGCAAGCCCGCTTCCTTGCTGTCGGCGGCGCGGCGCGCGCGATCCCGCTCGATCGCCGCCGCAACCGCGTCCAGCATGTCCTGATCGCGGAACGGCTTCGCAAGAAAGTCGATGGCGCCGGCCTTCATCGCTCTGACCGACATCGGAATGTCGCCGTAGCCCGTCATCAGCACGACCGGCAGGCGGATGCCGAGGTCTACCAACTGCGACTGGAAATCGATCCCGCTCATGCCGGGCAAGCGGACGTCGAGGACGACGCACCCAGGCGCGTCCGGCTTCGACGCATCGACGAAGTCGCGGGTCGAACCGTAGGTGCGAGCGTCAAGGTCCACCGAGCGGAACAGGCTCTCGAGCGCGCTGCCCAGCGAACTCGTCATCGTCGATGATGTGGACGACCGGCTTCCCGCTCACCGCCTTCGGCTCCCCCGACTATGCACCGTCAGGGCATTTGTACCACGGCGGCCGATCTGCCTTCAAACCAACGTATGAGCGCAATGACCGTTCGTCCGATGGAGGCCCTCGCCGATCGCATCCATACTGCCTGCCATACGGACATCGCCTTCGGCCCGCGGATGTGAATTCGCAATGCGGGCAAGCGGCGCAGGCCCGGCCGGGCACAGCCGCCGCGTAGATCGAACCAAAGGAGCCCATCATGATCTCCTCTCGCCTCTCCAAGGCCCTGCTGTTGGCAGCCGGCCTTAGCCTTTTCGCCATCCCGAGCGTCTCGGTCGCCCAACCGGGTTGGGGCTACGAACTCGTGAACCGGCCCTACTGGCCCAATTCCATGGGAGGGCGCGGCTTGACCAATTACGATCGCGAGGTCAACGGCAGCGACGCGAGCACTCCGGGCCACAACTAAGCCGGCGCTTGAGCTTCGTACGCCTTAACGATTGGCGCGCCCCGGTCCGTCCCCCCGACCTCACCTGGGCCCGCTTGCGGCCGGCTCTCCTCCCCCGGGGCCGGCCGCCCCCAACTAGCTCGAACTGCAGGAGCAGGCATGTCGAAAGCACTTCTGAGCATTACCATCGGAGCAAGCCTGCTGGCAGGAGCCACGGCGGCCCAGTCACTCGATATCGGAAACGCCGTCCACGGCCGCGACAATCAGGTCATCGTCGGCGGCAAGATTATCGGCCAGGATCCGGATCCCAATGTTCGGCTCGAAATCTGGCGAAGAAAACACAGCTTGGGTGGCGGCTAGTTGTTCCGACTCACGGCACAGCTGTTGCGCAGTCCTGGCGTAGCCGTCGACGCAGCATCGAACCATCAAAGGAGCGCGCGTCATGATCCTTGGAATGTCGCCGCTCCTTTTCGTCCATGTCGCGCTGAGCTTGGTCGGAATCGCGACGGGCCTTGTTATTTTCTACGGCCTGCTCACCGGCAAGCCGCAGCGCGGCTGGACCGCGGTCTTCCTCGCCACCACGGTGCTGACCAGCGTCACCGGATTCCCGTTGCCGGCCACGCAACTCCTGCCGTCGCACATCGTCGGCGTGCTGTCGCTGGTGCTGCTGGCGGTCGCGATCGCGGCGCTCTACGTCTTTCACCTCGCGGGCCGGTGGCGCTGGGTCTATGTCGCGACCGCGCTGGCGGCGCTCTATCTCAACGTGTTCGTCGGCATCGTGCAGTCGTTCCAGAAGCTGGCGTTCCTGAAACCGCTCGCGCCGACGCAATCCGAAGCTCCGTTCCTGATCGCACAGGTCCTCGTGCTCGCGCTCTTCATCGTCCTTGGCATCGTGGCGGCGAGGCGGTTTCATCCTCTTGCGAGTGCCGCATAGCGCGGCGGCCGGGCCGGCATGGGCCAACCGCGGTCGTGCGGGAGGCCTCCTGATCGCTGATGCGCGAGCCGATCCCGGCATAAGCGCCGTAAAGGAGGACCAATGCAACTCTTCGCTCAGATGCTGTTGGCCGCGGCAGCTGGCCTCTTTGCCGCGGGGTCTCTCATCACGCCCGTGCCGGCCCAAGCGCCGGCTGCGATCGAAAGCCGCTTCGCGGAGGTCAACGGCACCCGAGTGCACTATCTGATCGCTGGCAAGGGCGATCCGGTGCTTCTCCTGCATGGCTACGCGCAGACCAGCCACATGTGGCGGCCCCTCATCGCCGAACTCGCCAAGACGCACACGGTCATCGCCCCCGATCTGCGCGGCTTCGGGGAATCCGCCAAGCCGGAAAGCGGTTACGACAAAAAAACGATGGCGCAGGACGTCCACGCGCTTGCGGCATCGCTCGGTCACAAGCGCGTCGGGATCGTAGGCCACGACATCGGCCTGATGGTCGCCTATGCGTACGCCGCGCAGTATCCGGCCGACGTGGACCGGATCGCACTGATGGACGCTTTTCTTCCAGGCGTCGGGGACTGGACGAGCGTTTGGCTGCTGCGGGATCTCTGGCACTTCCACTTCTACGGCAAGACGCCACTGGCGCTCGTCGAGGGTCGCGAACGCATCTACCTGGAGCATTTCTGGAACGACTTCGCGGCCGATCCAGCCCAGTCCGTGTCCGAGCCGGATCGCCGGCTCTATGCGGCGGCCTATGCCGGGCCGGGCGCCATGCGGGCCGGCTTCGAGGTGTTCCGCGCCTTCGAGCGAGACGCCCAGGACTTCTCCGGCTTCGCCAAGACCAAATTGAAGATGCCGATGCTGGTGCTGGCCGGCGAGAAGGCCTCGGGGGAATTCCTCATTCAGCAGGGCCGTCTCGTTGCCGATCAGGTCGAAGGCGTCGTCGTCAAGGGTTCCGGCCACTGGCTGATCGACGAAGCGCCGGCGCAAGTCGTACCGAGACTTGTCGCTTTCCTGTCGCGATGAGCGGTCGCGTTGGGCTTCGTCGATCACCTCGAGTTCACGACTGGCGAACGGTTCACGCTCAACAGCGGCGCGGCCGAGGGCGTAAGTTTGTCGCCATCCGTCGTGGGAACGCTCATCGCGCGATTGGAGCACCCTCCTGGTGTTCGCGTGCCCGACGCCCAACATCATTCAACGTTGACGATCCTGCCGGGAGTGCAGCTTGGCTTGCCGGCGATCAGGCGGCTACGCTGCCCTGGACCGGGAAATTCGCTCGGGCCCACGTCGCGAACTTGCTCGGTTGCCTGCCTGCTATCTTGTTTGCGAGCGCAATTTGGTCGTGCGAATCCGAACCCAGGTAGGTATGAGCTTGGAAGTGGCTAAACGTCGCTGCCATCTCGGCGGCTCCAGGAAAGAAAGTGGCGAAAACCTCCGTTGGGACTTGTTTGAATGAAAATTTATGCCCCTGTCGATTCAGCGTGTCGACGATTTCGTTGAAGCTCATAAAATCACCGACCAAGGGCAGATACTCGCCATTGCCTGCCTGATCCGGGCTGTGCGAATGCGCCGGCCACGATGGCGCCAAGTTCGGTGATGTCGCCCATGTGAATGCCACGCACAGTCGGATCAATCGGAACAGCCCAGCCCAAGGTTCCGTCTTCCTGCTTTTGCGGAGCCATTGCGCCGACAAGGTTCTGGTAGAAGAAAGGCGCGATGACGAACGTATGATGCGCAAACCCGGCTTCCTTCACGATCCGATCGACCTTGGCCTTGCCGGTAAAGTGGGGAACGTGGAACTTGCCGCCGCTGATCGCTTCTACATCAGGCAGCGTTGACCAGATAAAGTGTTTGACACCGGCATCCTTGGCAGCGCGTACCGCCGCCGTTGCCTGCTTAAGCTCGTCGGTACCTTGTTCCCAAAAATTGGTGACGAGAAAAACGCCGTGTGCCCCTTCAAATGCAGCCTTAAGGGTTTCCGGGCGGTCTAAATCTGCTTCGACGACTTCCTCGGCGAGTTCGCGATGCTTGCCTGGATTGCGAGTCAGAGCGCGTACCTTGAATTGGCCGCTGGCTTGCAGGGCACGCACCACTGCGCCTCCCTGCTGCCCCGTTGCGCCGATCACGGCGATCAGTTTTCTATCGTTGGATGACCATGGTTCATCACCTTCCATTGAAAACTATTGACGCATCTTGTTCCGGCGGGCGTCGCCCGAAAGTACGCCAGCGCCCGTCGTTTCCTCGCTGGCGCACTCGGCTACAACCGGCCTTCCTTGTGCAGCCGCACCTTTATCTCGGCGATGTGCCGCTCGGCGGCTTGAAGCGACGCCGCGACTCGTGTGCACCGAGTAGTGTCCGAGAACGAGCTCATGCGGATGGCTTGCGGCCGACCCAAGAACGAATTCGGTGTCGGCTTCGGCGTGGAAGTCGATCGCGTCGTTCGACGGCTGCGAAGACCGCGAGCTCGCCCGCCTGCACGGGCTCGGGAACGGCAAGACTTCCCGTGCTGAGCGCGACCCAGCAAACGGTGTGATCGGCCGGCGGATCGTAGCGCCAGGATTCGCCGGCCTTCAGGCGCACGGCCAGGTAGATCGCCGAGGACGGCGCCGGGAGCGGGCTCGACACCGCGCCAAGCTTGCCGAGCAATACGGAAGCAGGTCCGATCTGGCGAATGTCCTGCGGCGCCAGGTAGATGCTTTCGGCTCGGCCCGAGTTCTTGTTCGGGCGGCAGGGCGATCCAGAGCTGGAATCCGCGTGACCGGCCGGACTTGCCGGCACCGCCGCCGTGCCATGCGCCGCCCGCGGCCTTGAACCATTCGACCCCGCCGGCGGGCAAGAACCCGGTCGCGCCGGTCGTGTCTTCGTAGCGGACGCTGCCCTCCAACAGATAAGTGAGCGTCGCGATGCCCGAATGCGGATGCCACCCGAAGCCTGAGAAGGCGGTTCCCTCGGCATCGAAGAGATCGAGGAAGACGAACGGCTTGAGAACTTTGGCCGAGGTCAGACGGGCTCATCAGCCGGGTGACGGGCCCGTGACGCCGGCCGTGCGTCCGATGCACGATCTGACGTGGGCGCTCGCTCGATCACTGCAGTGGATTTGGCCATAACGAAACTCCTCGCCGCGATGCAGAAGAACTTGAGGCACTATCCTTCCGGAGAAGCTAAGGGTTCTCTGGCCTCATAAAACCCGTATAATACTGAAAGTTCTTTTCAAGGAATTTGAAATGCGAAGCCCGGCGATACCGAGCATCGATCAGCTTCTGGTGCTGCTAACCGTGGCCGAAGCGGGAAGCTTTACCGCTGCCGCCAAACGTCTCGGACGCGCCACGTCCGCCATCAGCTATGCCATCGACACGCTGGAGCAGCAGCTCGCTCTTTCGCTGTTTGATCGCGGAACGACCCGCAAGCCGAAGCTCACGCAACAGGGCGAAGCGATCGTGTCCGAAGCAAAAGCGGTTGCCCACAGCGTCGAAACATTGCGTGCGCGCGTCCGGGGATTTCTCGATGAACTTGAACCTGAATTGTCGCTTGTGGTCGACAGCATGCTGCCGAGCGATCGGCTGACAACGCTGCTTCGTGAATTCACGTCCAGTTCCCGACGGTGCCGGTTCGTCTCTTGATGGAGACCCTTGGCGGTGTCGAGCGCGTGGTCCGAAGCGGCCTTGCTTCGCATCGGCGTGGGAAGCCTGCTGCACATGGACATGACTGGCTTTCGCCGCATCGACATTAGAAGGTGTCGCAGGTCATTCCCGTGGCCGCGCCCAATCATCCGCTGGCCAAGGCGAGCGACGCTGCTCCACCGCAGGCAAGCGATTTCGTTCAGCTTGTTCTTTCGGAGCAACCCGCGGCGGAGAGCCGGGACTATGGTGTCGTCAGTCTCAATACCTGGCGCATCGGCGATCAAACAGCGAGGCACAAGCTTCTTCTCGCTGGACTCGGATGGGGCGGAATGCCGGAACCGGTCGTTCGCGCCGATATCGAGTCCGGAAGGCTCGTGCGATTGAACCTTCCCGACTGGCGTGGTGGAGAACATATCCTGCACGCCATTCACAAGACCGATACCCCGCCGGGTCCGGCCGGGCGGTGGCTGATCGAGCGGTTGGTGACGCTGTCTGACGCGGTTGCGGCGCCTAATCAAAAAATTTCAAAGCCAACCAAAGTAAGGGGGCGCCGCCAGTCGCAGAGAAGACCGTCGGCGCGCAAACCGAGGAGATGACGCGCAGACGAGTTCAATCCCGGCAGGCTGCCTTTATCTTGCCGCGGCATACCCCGTAGCCGACCTCAAGTGAGCAGGCCCTCATCGCACATCCGCGTCAGGTCGTTCTTGCCCAGCCTCTCCGCTCAATCCGCGCTACGCTGCGGATAAGGACATGTGTGAAGTGCTAGCTCTTTGCGGACCTTGACGGCGCCGGCTCGACGCTCGAACTATCGGATCAAGACGCGCCGCGCCGCGGCATCACCAGCCGTGCCGTGAACGTCTGAACAACCTCGCCATGCTGGTTGCGCGTTTCGCTGCGCACGCGAACGCTCCCGCGATCCGGCCGCGAGCGCGATGGCGTGATTTCAACGATCTCGCTCACGACGCTGAGCGTATCGCCCGGCCGCGCGGGCTTGAGCCAGCTCAATTCGCCGCCGGAACCGATGATGCCGCCGGCGAGCGGCAAGCCGTTCTGCACCAGCAACCGCATCGTCACCGCCGCGATATGCCATCCGCTCGCCGCCAAGCCGCCGAACAGCGTCGCCTTGGCGGCCTCGTCGTCGAGATGAAACGGCTGCGGGTCGAACTCGCTCGCGAACCGCTTGATCTCTGCCTCGTCGAGCACATGCGAGCCGCTGGCGAAGCGCTGCCCGACGTGCAGGTCGTCGAGATAGCGGGGTGCTTCGCCGGCTCTGTCTGCGTCCGCCATGCCGCGCCTCCTACACTTGTGCGAAACCGCCATCAACGAGCAACTCCGTACCCGTGACGTAGCTGCTGTCGTCGGATGCCAGAAACACCACGGCCTTCGCGATCTCATCGGGCGTGCCGAACCTGCCGAGCGGAACATTGTTGGACATGACCTTCATGGCTTGTTCGGCCGCTTGTGTCGCATGCCAAGGGGGCGTGTCGGTGAAGCCTGGGCTCACCGCGTTCACGCGAATGCGGCGTTTCTTCAAGTCCGTTGTCCACGTTCGCGCGAACGAACGCACCGCGGCTTTGGTGGCGCTATAAACGCTCCAGTCCGGCAACCCTTTACTGGCGACGATGGACGCATTCAGGATGATCGAAGCGCCATCCGGCATCAGCGGAAGCGCCTTCTGCACCGTGAAAAGCAAGCCCTTCACATTGCTGTTGAAGAGCGCGTCGTAATTCTCCTCGGTTATCTGGGCCAAGGGGGTGATCGTCGTTATCCCGGCATTCGCAAACACAATATCGAGCCGGGCCTTCTCCCGCTTGATTTGCGCGAAGAGGCGATCAAGATCGCCAAGGTTCGTGACATCTCCTTGGACGCCGGTGACATTTCTTGCGATTTGCTTCACCGCCAGAGCCAACTCCTGATCACGGCGTCCCGTGATGAAGACGTACGCGCCTTCGCTCACAAACTGCTTCGCCGTGGCAAGGCCAATGCCGCTATTGCCCCCAGTAATGAGTGCGATTTTTCCTTCAAGCTTGTTCATGTATTCCTCTCCTCTCATCAAAGCCGTCAGATTGTGAGGACGACCTGCCGAAAGGCCGACCCTCAACCGGATCACGCAGAGCATCAGCCTGGTGTAACGGTGCCCGGCTTGTGGACGACCTTGCCCACGTAGGCGCCTAGGTTCAGCTCGACGTCGCTGCGCTGCTGGAAGCCCTGCTCGAGCGCCTGCTCGATGATGGAGGGCGTGGTCGGGCGGGCGACGGCCTCCGCGAAGGCGTCCATCTCGGCGGTCAGCGCGTCGTTGGCGGGAAGCGACGCAGCGTTGACGAAGCGCTTGATATCGGCGAGCGCGAGCAGGTCGAAACCGGAGACCCGCTCCGCGAAGGCACTGACGAACTCGACGAACTCCGCGTCGGGGACGGCGCGGTTGACGTACCCGTACCGCTCGGCGAGTTCCCCGTCGAAGTCCTCGCCACCGAGCAGGATCTCGAACGCCCGCCCGCGACCGACGATGCCCGGCAGACGGGTCGAGGGGCCGCCCCCGGCACGGCGGCGAACCCGACCTCGAACTGCCCCAGCACGGCCCGCTCCCGACTGGCGAACCGGATGTCGGTGGCGAGGGCGAACTCGCTGCCCGCACCGCGAGCCCTGCCCCGCAGAGCGCTGATCGTCACCGCCCGCGACCTGCTGAGCCTGATCAGCACGTTCGCCCAGTGGTGGAACGGGGTGCGCGCCGCCGGCAACGCGTCGTAGGGAGCGCGGTCGGCCGTGATGTCGAAATGGGCGAGGAAGTAGTCCCGGTCGGCACTGTCGAAGACGACGACGGCGAGCCGGTTGTCCTGCTCGATCTCGGTGAGCAGCGCATCGAGCTCGACGGCCATCACCGGGTCGATGAGGTTGATCGGAGGGTTGTCGAAGGTCACTCGCCAGAACGTCGGTGTCGATCTGTCCAGACTGAAGCGCGTGTTTGCCATGAGGGCAGTGCCCTTCGAGGGGGAAATACTCATGCTGTTCTGCCTTGCCGATGCTTCTTCACCTGGAAGATCATGCGGACCTCTGCGGCTCAGGCCGTGGCCGCCTCGGCGCGCTCCATGCTGCGGCGCCGGGCCGAGCAGGTGGCCGCCGGCGGCGGAAAATGTCGCCGCTGCGCGCCCGATTGATCCGGCGTAGGCGGTGCGCCGGACCATGAGGCCAGCTCTGCTTACTGCTGGAGGAAAGCGAGTGCCTGCTGAACGAAGGCGGCATGGTGCTGGAAGATGCCGCCGTGCCCGGCGTCAGGGAAAATGCTCAATTGTGCTTTCGGCAGCCTACGCGCGAGCTCGAATGAGTTGAACGACGGCACCATCACGTCATCATCACCGTTGACGACCAGGACAGGATGCTGGACCGTCCCGAGCGTGGTGGCATCACCCTGTCCCCAGGCTTGGATCGCCGCAAGCTGAGCCTGAACGGTTTCGTTGCTTACGGGCGCGTCAAGGTCCTTGGTGCGTTCTTTCAGGCGCTGCAGGAAGTCGTCGGCTGCTGTCTGGCCGTTGCTCGTCTGTGTAAAGAACAGAAAATGCTTCGGATGCTTGTTGGTGGCGCCTGCCTTGCCAAATGCGTCCTGCAGAATGGCACCGACATTCACGATGCCGTCGCCGCCCGCCGGGCCGGTGCCGGCTAGAATGATTTTGCGCACCAGACCAGGTTGCTGTTGCGCGATGACCTGAGAGACGAAACCGCCGAGCGAGAAGCCCAACAGATCGACTTTGCTAAAACCGAGAGCGCCTATGAACGCGACGGCATCCCGAGCCATCTCCTCGACCGTTTTGGGGGTAGCACCTCCCGATCCGCCGACCCCACGATTGTCGAACACAATAACGTGGTGCTTCGCCGCCAGGCCATCCACGACCCTCGGATCCCAATCGTCCAATACCGCCGTCAGATGGTGGAGGAACACCACGGGGACGCCGCCCTTCTTGCCAATCTCTCGGAACACGAAGTTCGTGCCGTTCACATCGACCGATTTGGTCGTCGTATTTTCAAAGGTCATGCTCATCGTTTTTCTCTCGATTGACCAGCTTAGAACCGACAATTCCGCACACCCAAGGCGGGCCATGCTGACTTCCATGAAATCAGGCTGACATCCTGCGCGCCGCGGAGGACACGCCCGCGCGCGCCGCTTTTAAGGCCGCGGTCCACCACAGCAGATCGTCGATCATCGCCCCGGCGGGCGCCTCCAGCTCGGCCAGCCCGGCGTCGACATCGCCGCCCCGGTAGTGAGCCAACAGGGTGGCGACAGGGATGTGGACCGATGAGCGAATTGGGGCGAGCTGAAGCTCGATCACGTTTTGGCGGAGCTGCTGCACGCTACGCGCGCCCCCCGCGTTGCCGTAGCTCACGAAGCAAGCTGCCTTGCGATGCCACTCCGGATAAACCCAGTCGATGGCGTTCTTGAGCACTGCCGAGGGTCCGTAGTTGTATTCCGGGGTGACGAAGACGAAGCCGTCGGACTGCGCGATCGCGGCGGTCCATTTCTGCACGACCTCGTTCTCGAAGGCCGGGCGGCCCGGCGTGGCCGGCGTTACCGGTTGATCGAAGAACGGCATCGGAAAGTCGCGCAGATCGAGTAGCCGCGCGTCGACGCCAGCGCGCTTCTTCAGCTGCTGCAAAATCCAGCGCGCCGGCTTCTCGGAGAAACGGCCCTCGCGGGTGCTTCCAACAATGACGGAAATGACGGTCATGCTTTGATCCTTGCTGTTCGCCGGACGAAGCGCGGTTGAGGCCCCGCCGCGGCTGCCCGAACCCTTCGGACTACCTGCTCGCCCTGGTCAGAAAGAGTGCACTTCGTCGCCGGGCGGTCCGATATCGGCGACCCCATTCGGCAGTTGCGCCTGCGCCTGCGCCAACGGATTGAAGGTTTCGCGCAGCAACTTGATCTCACCGGCCTCCGCCACCAGGTACCCAGTGAACAGCTGATGGAGCGTTCGCCCGGTCGCAGCGGCGCGCGCGCGCGCCACATACTCGGCGAACGTCTTTTCCGGCGTCTCGATGAGGACATCGATGTCGTCGGGCGCGAACGCGAAGTCCGGATAGAGTTTCAGCAACTGGTGAAGCAGCGCGGCGATCTCGCCGCGGCCCGTGTAGCGAGGTTCGACCCCGAGCGAGCGCAGGAATGGCAGTTCGAACGCCCCGTCGTCCGCAAAAAGCGACGCGGCGCGTTCCGGGTCCTGGATCGAGGCGAGATATGCCAACAGCAGAGCTTTCGAGTCTTTCATTTTCATCTCCTTCAGGCAGAGTGAGCGTACGAACCTCACGGTGCGACGCGAGCTGCCGACTGTGTGAGGCCGTGAGCCGCGGGCCGCGTCAGCGTCGCGCGGATATCCCACGGCGTCAGGTAGACGGCAGCGGCGATGCACAGCCCGAAGGCCGCCATCGAAGCCCCCACGAGCGCGAACAGGCTCCACGCCGGCGCACCGCTCGCCATCAGCCACCAGCCGCCGACTGCAATCACCCAGAGCCGGACGGTCCCGGCGAGAACCGGGGCAAGCACTTTGCCAGAGCCTTGCGAGGCAAAGTAAAGGCTGAGCCCCACTCCGACGAATAAGAACCCGGGGCCGGCCCAGCGCAGGTACAAGTTGGCGACGGCGCGGACGGCGCGGTCGCTGGTGAAAAGTCCCGACCACAGGTCGGGCGCAATCGTCACGACGAGCCCGATCGCACCCAGCATGGCGGCGGCTACGCCGGCGGCGGTCCACGCCACCCGCCGTGCGCGCTCGACGTCGCGAGCGCCCATCGCCATGCCCACCATCGGCACGCTGGCGACGCCCACCGCGAAGACGATCGGGACGAGGAGGAACTCCAGGCGCGCGCCGATGCCGTAGCCGGCCAGCGCCTCGGTGCCGAAGCCGGCTACCAGCCGGGTCAGGATCAGCACCGTGAGCACGACCTGGAACGGCCCGAGCGACGACACGGCACCCACTTTGAGGATGTCGAAGAACATCTCGCGCCGGAGAGCGGCAGCGCCGAATTCGAGCCGCAGGCGTCCGCGCCCGGAGCGGAGGAACCAAAAGAGAAATAGCGCGGCCAGCGCGTAGGCGACGACCAGGCCGGTGGCCACGCCGGCGAGGCCAAAGCGCGGGATCGGTCCGATGCCGAGGCCGAGGGCGCCGCCGAGCACGATCTGCAATCCCGACGCGGCGAGCAGCGCGAGCGAGGGCACCCGCATGTTGCCGGTGCCGCGCACGATGGAGGCAAAGGTGTTGAGCAGCCAGGTGAGGATCGCGCCGGCGAGTGCGATGTTGGCGTACGCCAGCGCCTCGCCGAGCACCGCCCCGGAGCCGCCAAGCGTACGCAAGATCGGAGCGCCGAACGCCACGAAGATCGCGCTGAAGGCGAGGCCGGCCGCCGTGCCGATGACGACGGCGTGCAGGGCAAGCGCCTCGGCGCGCGCCAGGTCGCCGGCTCCGAGCGCCCGGCTGATCGCCGAGGAGACGCCGCCGCCCATCGCTCCCGCGGAGAGCATCTGCATCAGCATGATCAGCGGAAAGACCAGCGCGATGGCCGCCAGCGGTGTGGTTCCGAGGATGCCCACGTAGACGGTCTCGAAGATCGCCACCAAGGCCATGACCAGCATGGCCGCCAGGTTGGGCAGGGTCAGCCGCAGCAGGGCCGGCAGGATCGGGCCCGAGACGAGGGCGTTCTCGGCGCGCGCCGCCAAAGGGGAGGCGGCCGTCGCCGCTGCGTTCGCGCCGATGCCTGCGGGGGCGCCGGTGACCAGTGTGGCGCTCATGTTCCGTCTCCTATGTCCGCCGACAACCATTGCGTCGCTGGCACAAGCAATATGCATTTACGTGGCTGGGATAATCGGCAATGAGTTCCCATCACTCAGGAAGGAATTTCCCGTATGGCCAACTCGCCAAACGAGATGGCCATTTTCGAACGCGTGGCGGCGCGTGGCAGCTTCGCGGCGCAGCCCAGTGTGACCGCGACCGAGCAGGTCAGCACAAGGACCGTGAGCATCGTCAGCCAAATTATCGCGGTGTCGCAGTCGGGATCGCACGCGGGTTCAAAAGGTGCCCCGTCCGTTGATCTGCTGCTCAGTCATTCCGGCGCGGCTTCAAGACCCCCACCTGATGCGGAGAGGCGGGCATCCCGCCGAGCGTGAGCGTCGGCGTGGGCGATCGCTCGTGAACATCGGCCGCTCCCGCCACCTGAACCTGGTGCAGCGTGATCGGAAAGCCCATCCTCTCAAAGGTTGGGAGCTCTGCAGCCGCAGCGCCGGCTCCGCCCAGCATGAGGGTTGCGGTGGCTGCGATCGAGAACAGATTTCTCATGACGTCCTCCATTCGGCTAAGGGTGTCTTTCGCTTCAGTGGCGCTCATATTCCGTCTCCTCGGTTTCCGACTCCTCTGTGCGCCGACAACCTTTGCGCCTCTGGAGCCCGCACGTATGCGTTTACAGGGCTGGGATAATCGGCAATGAATTCCCATCACTCATGAAGGAATTTCCCGGATGGCCGGTTCGCCGAACGAGATGGCCATTTTCGAGCGCGTGGCGGCGCGCGGCAGCTTTGCGGGCGCAGCCAACGACGTAGGCTTGTCGCCATCCGCGGTGGCAAAGCTCATCACGCGATTGGAGCGCCGCCTCGGTGTGCGGCTGATCAATCGGACGACACGGCGGCTGGCACTAACCGCCGAGGGAGAGACCTATCTCCATCGCGTGCACGAGATACTCGGGGCCATCGAGGCGGCCGAGTCCGAGATCGTGTCCGCGCGTGCCTCGCCGCGCGGACACTTGCGCGTGCATACGTTTCCGGTCATTGCGGCCCATGAGCTTGCGCCGGCATTGCCGGACTTCCTCGCGCGCCATCCTCACATAACGTTCGACTTCATGGTGACCAATCGGAGTGTCGATCTGGTCGGTGAAAACGTCGACGTCTCGCTGCGCATGGGGCCGCTCGAGGACTCCGGGCTCGTCTCGCGCAAGATCGTCGATCTCTCCAGGGTGGTCTGCGCAAGTCCAGATTACCTTGCCCGTCATGGCCGGCCGGCCGAACCTGCCGATCTCGCTCGTCACGCTTGCCTGACCTTGAGCCGAAATCCCGGCTCGGCGAGCTGGCCGTTTCGAATCGATGGCAAGCGGACGCGGATCGACGTCAAAGGTCCCGTCAGCGCAGACAGCGCGGATATGTTGCTGCGATTGGCAATCGGGGGAGCGGGCATCCTGCGGCTGAGCGAGCACGTCGTCGCGCGCTCCATCCGTGAGGGACTGCTGCAACCCTTGCTGCAGGATGTGCACGATCCGGAAACCTATCCATTGTTCGCTCTGCTACCGCCGGGCCATCATCAGGCCCCCAAGGTGAGGGCCTTCATCGATTTTCTGATCGAGCGCCTCGGCTCCGCGCCGTGGCGAACGGGCCTCAGACGCGGCGCGTAGAGCCTGCAGATCGCCCGTGCATCCTTCGAGACGGCCTTGCCAACGCTTGCGGCCTTGCCAACGCGCCCATGGGCGAAGGCTCCCTTAAGTGTCTGTCCGAGAACATATTAGATCCGATGAATCGTTTGTGATTCAAGAGTGGTGGCCTGATTCGAGGAGGGTCACCGATGTGGACGGCGAAGAACCGCAGGCGATACGACCGCAGCGCATTGCGATATCCGAGCGATCTGACCGACGACGAGTGGGGGCTTGTTGAGCCGCTGATCGCGCCGGCCAGACGCGGCGGCAACAAGCGCCACGTCGACGTGCGCGAAGTGATGAACGGGGTCATGTCATTTCTGTCCGGTCAAAACTTGAATAAGTTCAGTTGGTTGTCGGTTGAGGCGTTGTCGCATTGCGGATGCGTTGTGGAAAGTGCCTGTGGCAAGGGCATTTTCTCGAACAGGGTGACGGAGAGAATCTGTAGCAAAGTGTAGAGCGAGGCGTCCAAGCCCAGGCGCTTCTTGAGAATGGCGACGAGCACATAGACCGAGACTGCGATCCAGATTTGCGTCTTTACGGCATTTTCCGAGGTGCCGTAGAACCGCTTGATGCGAAGATGCTGCTTGATCCACTTGAAGAAGAGCTCGACCTGCCAACGGCCCTTGTAGAGAGCGCAAATGGTGGATGCCGGCAAGGCGAATTGGTTGGTGAGGAACACCAGTGTCTTGCCGGTGTCGATGTCCTTGAAGCGGATGCGACGCAGAGGTTCAGGGATAGTCCTTCCTGGCATAGTGACCGTCCAACATGATGGTCTGGTCGCAAATGATGCCGCTTGAGCGATCGGTCGGCGTCGCCGAATAGAGGCGATGGGCATGGGCACGTTCGACTTGGCGCGGGTGACGAAGAAGGCGCCGGCCTGGTGCAGCACGTGCAGACGCGCAAAGTCGACATAGCCGCGATCCATGACGTAGGTCGCCCCCGGCTCGGTCAGCAGCAGGTCGAGGGCGTGAACATCGTGCAGCTTGCCGTCCGAGATGTGGATGAAGCTCGGGATGCTGCCGCGCAGATCGAGCAGGGTGTGCATCTTCACTGCTGCCTTGGTGGTGCGAAAGTGCGCCCACCGAAACAGCGACAGGCAAAGATCGATGGTGGTGGAGTTCGTAGAGCATAGACCGTGCTGTTGAGGTCCAAGCCCAGGTCCTCGTTGGCGTAGAGCTTTCTCGCCTGAGCGATCAACCGATGCGCCAGTTCCGCATAAATGCGCCAGTCGCGCGTCTCGTTGGCATCGGCCAGCGTCGATCGCCGCACCGGCTCGCGGAAACCCAGGTGGTAGAGCTTCGCAGCTTGCGCCGCCAGACAGGTTTCGATGTCGCGCAAGCTCTCGCGGTAGGTCAGTTGCGCGAAGGCCATCGCTCGGTATTGCTCGGCACAGGTCAGCGTTCGCACCCCGCGGTCGCCGCCATAGCGCCTGACAATCCGCGTAAAGGTGCTCCAAGGCAGAAAATCCATGACTTGGGCGAACAGCGTCTTGCCGATGTTCATAGGCGAATCCTCGGAAAATCTCCGAAGACTGCCCCATGCCGTTCAAATCGACACCACGCCTCGTTGCCCAGAAACCCGCATCAATCCTGCGTCCTTAACCCTTTGATCGTCCAGTCAACCGGACACCAGTGGGGTCATGTATGTTTTGAGCACGGGATGCCAGTGGCGGGCGATTCCGAAAGACCTTCCGCCGCGCAGCACGGTGCACGACTATCTCGATTTGTGGAGCTACGACGGCACGCTGGATCGCATCCATCACGCGCTGTATGTGGCGTGCCGCGAGCAAGGCGAACGCGAAGCCAGCCCCACCGCCGCCATCATCGATAGCCAGAGCGTGAAAAGCGCTGAAAAAGGGGGGCCTGGATCGATCCGCATGGCTATGATGCGGGCAAGAAGATCAAGGGCAAGAAGCGCCATGTTCTCGTAGATACGCTGGGTCTGCTGTTGCACGCGATCGTTCATCCCGCCGACCTCCAAGACCGCGACGGCGGCATCCTGCTTCTTGCCACTCTGTTCGGGATGTATCCGTTCTTGAAAAGGCTGTTTGCCGACGGCGGCTATCAGGGGCCGGAATTCCAAAAGGCGCTCAAGAAAATCATGCCGCAGCTCGAAACTGAAATCGTCAAGCGCGCCGATCACGGCAAAGGATTCGTGGTGCTCCCACGCCGGTGGGTTGTGACCGTTCGTACAATGTTGCCAAGTTAGGTTTTGAGTGGTCATCGATCATCGAACGCAGGGACCGCAGACGGCAACCGCTCCTCGTCCCGGCAGACCCAAAGCAATGCACGAGTCAATTTGTCACAGGCGACTCAAAGTCAACGCAGGATTTGATGCGCCATCGGCGGCCCGCCGCGGGGCCCATGGCCGATGGAGGCGCGCATGGTCCGGCGCACGGATCGCCTTCTACTGCAAGTGCGCGTGTCGTTCGAGGCGACAAGGTTCGGCCCCCAGCACCTGATCGAGGCCTACGCTCGCCTCGTACCGGCGGTGCGACGGACGAGCCCGCGGCCCAAGCGCAGCAATGCTCAGCCGCGGAAGCGAAGGTGGCGACAGTGACAGCGCGCGGAGGTGACAGATGACCGCGAGGGGCTCCGTTGCGCTGTATGCACGTGTGTCGAGCGAGAGCTCAGGCACGCGACAACACGATCGCCAGCCAGGTCACCGCGCTACGAGAGTGTATCGCAGCTGACGGCTTTCAGCTTGAACCGGATCATAACTACGTGGATGAAGGCTACAGTGGTGCAATCCTGTTTCGCCCGGCGCTGGAGCGGCTACGAGATGCAATTGCTGGCGGCCAAGTCGAGCGCATTTATGTCCATGCCCCGGATCGGCTCGCCCGCCGTTACGCCCATCAAGTGCTCCTGATCGATGAGTTTCGCCGCGCGGGTGCGGAGGTTGTCTTCCTGAACCACCCGATCGGCGGCACCGCGGAGGACGATCTTTTGCTCCAGGTTCAAGGCGTGATCGCCGAATACGAGCGGGCCAAGATCCTCGAACGGGGCCGGCGCGGCCGCCGGCATGCCGCACAATCCGGATCCGTCAGTGCGCTGACGGGGGCTCCCTACGGGTATCGCTACGTGAGTCGAACTCAGGGCGGCGGAATAGCGCGTTTCGAGGTGGTGGAATCGGAAGCGCCCATCGTTCGTCTCATCTTTGCGTGGATCGGTCTGGAGCGAATGAGCCTGCGCGCAGTATGCCGACGCCTGCAGCAGATGGGCTGCCAAACCCGGCGAGGGTCAACGTATTGGCATGCCTCCACGATCCGCGACATGCTCAACAATCCGGCCTATATCGGACGCGCAGCCTTCGGGCGAGCACGCTTCTTACCTCCTCGGCCACGGCTGCGGCCGATCCGTGGGCACCTGAAGCCCTCGCCGCGCGCCACCTCGCGCATCCCCATGCCACGCGAAGAATGGATCGAGATTCCAGTTCCTCCAATCGTCGATCCCGCGGTGTTCGAGGCTGTGCGAGCACAGCTTGAGGAGAACCGGAGGCGTAAGCGGGAACGTCAGCGCGGCCAGTGCTGGCTGCTGCAAGGTCTGACGGTCTGCCGGCGCTGCGGATACGCCTATTATGGCAAGATAGCTCCTCGTTCACGCCCATACGATCCGATGAACACGTTGCGCTATTATCGCTGCACCGGTGCGGACGGTTACCGGTTCAGTGGCAACGCGGTGTGCAACAACGGCCCCGTGCGCGGCGATCAGTTGGAACAGGAAGTATGGGATCAGGTGCAGGCTCTCTTGGAAGAACCGCACCGCGTGGCCGACGAATATCGTCGTCGCATTGACCAAGCGCGTGACGGCGCGGCCATGCCGGACGAGATCATTCGCCTCGATCGGCAAATGACGAGTTTGCGGCGCGGAATTGGTCGGCTCATCGACAGTTATACCGAAGGCGTCATCGACAAAGCTGAGTTCGAGCCGCGCATCGCAGGCTTGAAACAGCGCGATGTCCCAGCTGCAGGAGCGGCAGCAGGCAGCTCTCGACGCAGCTGAGACCGAACGCGACCTCGCCCTCGTGATCAGCCGTCTGGAAGATTTCTCTGCCAAGGTGACAACCGGGCTCGATAATCTCGACCGGCTCGGCATGCAGGATATCATTCGCACCGTCGTACGCCGGATCGAAATCGACGACAGCCGTATCGAGGTCATATTCCGGGTCCCATCACCAGATCCATCGGGACCAGCATCACCGACCAAAACGATCGGCTCCTGGCAACATTGTACAGGCGTTGGTCGAACGCACCATTGCTTGGCTCAATCGCTGCCGAAGGCTCGCCAAAGATTGGGAGAGCCTCAATCGCAAGGGGCTCGCATTCTTGCGCCTCGCATCAATCCGCCTCATGCTCCGAAAACTTTGTAATCCAACTTGATGTTCCCGGACAAACTCTAAGCGGCACCGACGGTCTGCGCACCGCGCCATGCCCCAAGCTGGCGCCAGAGAACGGGCACCGACATGGCAAGGCCGATAAGTGTCGCGGTGCGGTTCGGCGAGATGACGAGAATCGAAGCTGCGCCGAGCCAGAGCCGCTCCCGGTTGGCATGCGCGCGAGGCCGTAGCCCGTGAGCGCGACGGCAAGCATGACGACCCCGATGGCGCAGCCGATCGTGGTTTCGAAGAATTCGGGCCAGGTGAACCCTTTGGTCACGAGCAGCATCGACGGCGAGTAGACGAAAACGAACGGCACCAGTGCCTTGGCCAGACCGAGACGGAACGCCGTGTTGCCGGTCTTGAACGGATCGGCGCCCGCCATGCTGGCGCCCGCATACGCCGCGAGCGCCACCGGCGGCGTGATGTCGGCGAGCACCCCGTAATAGAAGACGAAAAAATGCGAAACGAGTTGCGGCACCCCGAGCATGGCCAGCGCGGGCGCTGCGATCGTCACCATGATGAGATAGTTCGCGGTGGTCGGTATCCCGCAGCCGAGCAGAATGCAGACGATCGCCGTCATCACCAGTGTGAAGAACAGGGTCATTGCCTTGGCGTCGAACAGGCTCTCCGGCACGATGCTGCCGAGCAGCGCGGAAATATCCGCGGCCGCTCCGGTGATGATGGTCGACAGCTTGAAGCCGACGCCGGTCAGCGTGACGATGCCGATGATGATGCCGACGGTGGCGGCCGCCGCGCCGACGCTGATCGCGTATTTGGCGCCGACCACGAAGGCATCGAGGACGTCGAAGAAACGCGCCTTGCCGGCCTCGTCCTTCAGGACGTACCACGCCGATACGGCGATCGACGCGCCGATGATCGGCAAGAGGCCTCTCCCACTCGGTCAGAATCTGAAGCCGGATGCAAAGCGCGATCGCCGCGACGAAGGCGATTGCGACGACGGGGTTGCGATTGGTGAGGCCGAGGACGATGCAGCCCGTGATGCCCCAGAACGCCGCGAGATAAGGCGTGAAGTCGGAGAACAGGACAAGCAGCAGCACGGCGAGCGGCATGGCCGTCGGCCAGTCGCGGCGAATGACCTCGCGCGCGACCGGCAGTTCCGAGCGCGGCAGGCCGCGCAGGCCGTACTTCTTGGCCTCGAAGTGAATCTGGCAGAATACGCCGAAGAAATGCATGAACGCCGGCACGATCGCCGCCACGATGATCGTCTGATAAGGGACGGCGAGATACTCGACCATCAGGAACGCGGCCGCGCCCATGATCGGCGGCGTGATCTGTCCGCCGGTTGCGGCCGCCGCCTCGACGGCGCCGGCAAAGTGCCGCGCATAGCCGACGCGGATCATCGCCGGGATGGTGAGCGAGCCGACCGTGACGGTGTTCGCGATCGACGAGCCCGAGATCATGCCGAACAGGCCCGACCCGAAGATCGAGACCTTCGCGGGTCCGCCGGAGAAGCGGCCGGTCAGGGCGGTGGCCAGATCGATAAAGAAGCGACCGAGCCCGACGCGCGTCGCCAGAACGCCGAACAGCACGTAGTGGAAGACGTAAGTCGCGACGACGCCGAGCGCGATGCCGAAGATGCCCTGGCTCGTGAGATAGAGGTGGTTGACGACGCTTTTCCACGTGTTGCCGGGATGCGCGAGAATTCCCGGCAGCGACGGGCCGTAGAGCGCATAGACCATGAGCACGATCGCGATGATCGGCAGCGGCCAGCCGACGCTGCGGCGCGTCGCCTCGAGCAGCACCAGCGATCATGATCGTGCCCATGATCCAGTCGATCGGGTCCGGATTGCCGACACGGAACTGGAGATCGTGGAACACGTACGGCACGTAGAGGCTCGTGACGACGGCGCCGATGGCGCAGAGCCAATCGATGATGCTGATCCCGAGCGGCGACAGAAGGCCGGCCTTGGGCGGCGTCGCGTTGCCCTTCCGGTTCCAGGAGAAGACGAGAAAGATCAGGCCGAGGACGCAGGCGATGTGAATGCCGCGATGCAGCGTTTCCTGCAGCAGGCCGAATCCGGCCGTGTAATAGTGGAAGCACGAGAGACCGAACAGCAGGACCGCGACGATCCATCCGGCCGCCGGCAGCAGCGGCCGGAATCGCATCTCCGGATCGAGCTTGGCCTCGAGCTCTGTGATCTTGGCGTCGTCGAGCTCTGCCGCAATCGTCATGCGAGATCCGCGCCGACGTGCCGTGATCATCTCGTGGATGCGCGCCAATTACTTCAGCAGGCCGACTTCCTTGTAGAATTTCTCGGCGCCGGCATGCAGCGGGATGCCGACACCCTCCAGCGCGGTCGCTTTCTGAATCGCCTTGCCCTTGGCGTGGCCGGCGTCGAGCGCGGCGCGCGTCTTGTCGCTCCATAGCGCCTTGGTGATCTCGTAGACGAGATCGTCGGGCTGCTTGGACGTATGTCGTCCACTGCGCGCCGACCGCGACGGTCTCGACGCCCTTGACGTCCTTGTAGGTGCCGTCCGGGATCGTGTCCTTGGCGAAGAATTTGAACTGCGCCATGATCTTGTCGCGCGCGGCTCCATCGATCGGCAGAAGCTCGAAGCCGTTGGTGGCGGCAAGTTCGGAGAGCGTGCCCTGCGGGATATCCCGTGGTCTGGAAGTAGCCGTCGAGCGAGCCGTCCTTGAGCTTCTCGGCAGATTGAACCTGCTTCAAATATTCCGGCCTGATGTCCCTTTCGGTCACGCCGTAGGCCGCCAGCAGTGCCCGCGCATTGACGAGCGTTCCCGAGCCCGGCTCATCGATGGAGACGCGCTTGCCCTTGAGATCGGCGAGCGACTTGATGCCCAAGCCCTTCCTGACGACCACATGCACGCTCTCAGGGAAAAGATTGGCGATGACGCGCAGTTCTTCGATCTTGGGCTTGCCCTCGTAGATGCCGGTGCCGGTATAGGCCCAGGCATTGATGTCGGCCTGGCTGAAGCCCGACTCCATCGAGCCGCCGACGATGCCGTTGACGTTGGCGACCGAGCCGTTGGTGGCGACCGCGCTGACATTGATCTTGTCGGTCGAGACCGCATTCGCGATCATGCCGCCGACCGGATAGTAGGTGCCGCCGGTGCCGCCCGTGCCGATGCGGAAGAACCTCTGCTGGGCGAGAGCTGGCAGGGCAGAAAGGCCGAGCGCGCCGAAGCCGGCGCCGAGCGCCAACGCCTCGCGACGGGTGATGAAACCGGTCATCTGCTTTAACTCCTGAAGGTTGGTCGGCCGCTTGTCCCGCGGGGCGCGATGAAATTTGATCTGAAAAGCGGCGCTCTGTCTATGGCCTGCGGCTAAGCGAGCACGTCGTCGCGCGCTCGATCCATGAGGGACTGCTGCTTCCCTTGCTGCAGGATGTGCACGGTCCGGACCCATCCATTGTCTGCTGTGCTACCGCCGGGCCATCATCAGGCTCCCAAGGTGAGGGCCTTCATCGATTTTCTGATCGAGCGCCTCGGCTCCGCGCCGTGGCGAACGGGCCTCAGACGCGGCGCGTAGATGGGTGAGCGCGGCGATTAGAACCGCCGGTATGGTCCGGAACCAGCGCTTTCTTCATGACGCCTTTTCTCGCCTTCGCAGATGTCGCTACACGGCCCGAAGCTCGGCCCTCTCGTGCGCCACCTTGAGCGCGCTGGTCCACCAGGCCAGCCGATCCAGCATGTCCTTCGCATTTTGATTGAGCAAGTCGAAGTCGCCGAGCTTCTTGCCTTCCTTGACGACAGCCAGATAGACCGGGAGCTGGATGTGAACCGCGGTGCGGATCGGCGCCATCTGCAGCTTTCTATCGGTTCTTCGCGCCGCCACGTTTTCACACGACCAAGACCCAGAGCAGCCTTGATCGTCGATACAAAGGCCAGCCGGGGTCCGCCTGGGCGCCCAATCGGCGTCCAACGCTTGCAGGCAACTAACGCCAAGCCCGTGGTGGTCCGTGAATGACCACCATGCGGTTCTCGACTTCTTTGACGCCCGGCGTCTCGTCCACGATCTTTCTCGCATCGTCCATCAGCGTGGTGTGGATCGCCGTGCCGGTCAGCACGATCTTGCCTCCATCGGCTCTGACTTCGGCGCCGGTGACGCCCATTCCGACCGTAAAGCGTTCCCGAAACTTCACGCGAATGTGCGCTTCCAGGACTTTGTCGTCGAGGATGGCGCGCGAGGCTTCGGTTTCGCGGAACTCCGGGCTCTCAACGAGATCGCAAACGAGCTTCGCACACGTCTCGATCGAATTGCGACCGGTGTTCAGAACCAGGTCGTAGAGCAGGGGGTCCTCCCGCTCGATGCCATAGGCGACTTTCAAGCTGCGCTTGTGGACATCGTCGTTGCGTTCGATTTCGCGCCTCGCGGCACTCGTGTCCTTGCCGCCGGACCGCTCCGTCACCGCCCGCACGCGAGCTTCCATGGGAGCACAGACGCGGACGCGCGCCACATGCGTCACATCCTGCAGAATGACGCACGCGCCCCAGCCGCGGATCAAAACGTTTCCCTCTTTGGCGAGATGGAGAATTTCCTCGGTGGTGTAGCGCGCCAAGCGCTTGGTCCCGAGTTGCCAACGTTCGCGCAGCGTGGCGCCGCCTTCGAGACGGTGATGAACGGCGCTATCACGCACGTGCATGTGCTCAGCGATATCATGCTCGACGAGCTCGTGGAGAATCACTCTCATTCCCATTTTCTCGGCTACGCGTTGTGCAATCTCCCTGCCGCCCGAGCCCATTTCCCGCGTCATTGCAACGATAGGCATGATGTCCTCCTACAGTTCGGCGATTTGCGCGCCGGCAGTTTGTGCCTCGTTCTCCACTTTGGGGCGGGATCTTCGGACTGCTCTAGCCATGCCTCCCGTATCAAGGTCGGTTGCTTGCGCGCCAGCCGCCCACAAGGCGCGCCCCGCTTTGCATATGCCGTCGCCACCGCCGCTGCGCGCACCCTCACGCGCGGAATGGCGCCCCTTCGGCGGCGACTTGCTCCCGGGTAGCAAGTGCGGCGCGCCGTTGCGCGCGCAGCACGAACTTGATCAGCTCCATCAGAATGAGCAGCGTCGCGCCAACACCGGTCGCAACCGCCCAATCCACCGCCGTCATTGGCACCGTGTGGAAAGCCGTCTGCAGGAATGGGACATAGATCACCAATATATGCGTCACCAGCGAGAACGCCACCGCGACGATCAGCCACTTGTTCTCGAAGAATCCGCTGAACGCGCTGCGCCAAGTCGAGCGGCAGTTGAACACGTTGAACAGCTGGAACATCATCAGCGTCGTAAAGGCCATGGTGCGTGCGTAGGCCTCGTCGGCGACATTTGGTGCCGTGCCTTTGGCGAACAAGGTGAACAGTCCGCCGGGATAATATGCATCGAGCACCGCGATCGTTCCGACCATCATCACCGTACCGATGACGCCTAGGCGCCACCAATCCTCCGTCGTCAGCACGCCGGTGCCGCGCTCGCGCGGCTCCCGTTCCATGACGTCGGGATCCTTGGGGTCGACGCCAAGCGCGAGCGCCGGAGGCCCGTCGGTGATCAGGTTGATCCACAGGAGCTGGGCCGCGAGCAGCGGCAGGAACAGCCCGACATCCGCCGATGCGAGGCCGAGCACGCCTGCAAACATCACGCCCGCGAACATCGTGAGCAATTCGCCGGCATTCGAGGACAAGAGATAGATCAGGTACTTGCGGATATTGTCGTAGATGCCGCGCCCTTCCTCGATGGCTTTGACGATGCTGGCGAAATTATCGTCCGTCAGCACCATGTCGGCGGCCTCCTTGGAAACGTCGGTGCCGGTAATGCCCATTGCGACTGCCGATATTGGCGGTCTTCAGCGCCGGTGCGTCGTTGATGCCGTCGCCGGTCATGGCGACGATGTGGCCCTTGCGCTGCAGTGCTTCGACGATGCGCAGCTTGTGCTCGGGATCGACACGGGCGAACACGCGCACCTGCTCGACAACTGCATCGAGATCGTCTTCTTCCATGACTTTCAGGTCGGCCCCGGTCAGGAGTCGTGCCCCGGACTCGAAGATGTCCAACTCGCGGGCGATCGCCGCGGCCGTCGCCGGGTGGTCGCCTGTGATCATCACGGTGCGGATGTGTGCCCGTTTGGCGACGGCAACGGCGGCCTTCGCCTCCGGCCGCGGAGGATCGATCATGCCGACGAAGCCCAACAGGATGAGATCGTCCTCGATGCTCTCCGCGAGTTCGATGTCCGATGCGCCTTGTGTGTCAGCCTTCGGACCGAGACCCAAAGAACCGGCCGGCACCGTGCGCGAGGCGATCGCCAGGGTGCGGAGCGCCTGCGCTGCGAGCGCGTCGTTGCGCCGGGCGAGGTCGGCGCGACGCTCGTCGCCGAGAGGGACGACCTTGCCGTCGTCCCATAGATAACGGCACTTGCCCAGCAGGACTTCCGGTGCACCCTTGACGAAGACGCGCAGCTCACCAGCGTTTTCGGGGTCGCGGTGCACCGTCGTATGACGCTTGCGTTCGGAAGTGAAAGGAATCTCCGCGATGCGCGGGAAGCGTGCCAGATCGGATTCGGTAACGCCGAATTTGCGCGCCGCGACTATGAGAGCGCCTTCGGTCGGATCGCCCTGTACGAGCCAGCGCCCCTCGCTGTTCACGAGTGCCGCGTCGTTGGCAAGCGCCGCCCCCTGCAGCGTTTTTTCCACCGCTTCGCGCAGCCGCGGTGCCTTCGCAAGCGGCGCTCCGTCAATGGTGAACTCGCCCTCGGGGATGTAGCCGCTGCCGCCCACCTCGACGAGCGCTCCGGCCGGAGCAATCGCACGTACCGTCATCTCGTTCCGGGTCAACGTGCCGGTCTTGTCGGAGCAGATCACGGTTGCGGCGCCGAGCGTCTCGACGGCCGGCAACTTGCGCACGATGGCATTCGCCGCCGCCATACGACGCACCCCGAGGCTAAGTCCGACCGTCACGATCGCCGGCAGCGCCTCCGGAATAGCCGCAACGGCGAGCGCCACGGCGAACAGGAACAAGGCGAGAATTATGTTGAAATTCAGGACAGGTGTGCTGATCAGCCCGGTGGCGAAAACGACCGCGCAAATTCCCAGCATGATGACGCTGAGGCGCTTGCCGGTCCGGTCAAGCTCCTGTTGCAGCGGGGTGGGGTTCTTTTTGGCGGCTTCGAGAAGACCCGCGATGCGGCCGACCTCGGTCGACATGCCGGTCGCAACGACGATGGCGCGGCCGCGGCCATAGGTGGCGACCGTGCTCGAGTACAGCATGTTGCGGCGGTCGCCGATGCCTACATCCGCATCGATCGCTCGCGCACTCTTGGTCACGGGCATGCTCTCGCCCGTCAGCGGCGCCTCGTCGGTATGGAGATTCGCATCTTCGATGAGGCGGGAGTCCGCCGGGATCTTGTCGCCGGCTTCGACCAGCACCACGTCGCCGGCGACGATCTCATGAGCGGGGATGCGCTGACGCTCGCCATCACGCACCACCGTCGCTTCGGGGGCAGCCAGGTCCATCAGCGCGCGGACCGAACGCTCGGCGCGCAATTCCTGGAAAAAGCCGAGCAGGGCGTTCAACACGACGATCGCCAAGATGACGATAGCCTCGTATGGAAGGGCGCTTTCGCGCGGGTCTTGCAGCAGCCACTCGACCGCCGAGATAACGATGGCGACGAGCAGGATGATCACCAGGAAGTTCTCGAATTGCTCGAGCAGCCGCTTCCACCAGGGCGTTTCGGGGGCACTTTTCAGCCGGTTCGGCCCGTACTCGACAAGGCGCCGTTGCGCCTCCGCTCGGCTCAACCCTGCCGCGGCATTCGAACCGAGTGCGGCGACGACCGCCTCAGCCGGTTCGCGGTGCGGCGCGAGTACGCTCAGGGCCGGCGCAGGGGCGTCCGGCCGCGTGGGATCGTGCCAGTCTTGCGTCTCGATACCGGCCAGCTTCTGATGCAGATTCACGGTCCAGTCCTCATTGCAGTTGTGCGGTTTGTGGTGACGAGCAATCGCGCGCGCGGCGGACCGTCGATTCGAACGCTCGGGGCGCACGGGGCGGTCAGTACGGCGACGACGCTACAGAGAAGGGAGGAGATGGCTGCCGACGAATGCGGCCGGCTGCACGCTCGCCTGGCGGTCAGGCAAGGGTTCGAGTCGTGAGCAAGTCGTGCATCGCAGTACAACAAGGACAAGTCGGCCACTCCGCAAGCTTCTCAGTCCGACATCGCAGCCTTGACGAGCTGCCAGAGGGGCCCGGCCTGGTCAGTGATCGATCTACTGAACGGTCGCCGCGCGTTCGAACAGTTGCAGCACGTATTCCGGCTCGCTGAGCATTCCTGCAGCGAAGCCGATGAAGGCGCAGACGCCTGCCACGTCCCACAAATTGACGCGCTCGGTGTGGCGCTTCGTGTGCAGCCACCAGGCAAGAGACGCAAAGCCGCCGGCAGACGCCGAGCGCCACGAGGCTGAGGGTTGGCAGCACCAAGGGCGGCGGCATGAGCCAGACCACAATGAGACCGGGGATTGCCGCCGTGAGGACGAGAACCGCACCTATGACATGCGGCCCCAACGCCGATACGCCGTGCCCCACCTTGTGCGGGCTGGCCGTTTTCCAGCGAGCCATGCGAATGCTCCCGTCCCTGCTCGCCGCTTCCGGAGGCGGCGCTGGCGAGACGTTGTCCAGGACCAAGAAATAGCGACTGCGCGCGCGCGTCTGTATCCGCAACGATCTCGTGGTATTTCTACGGTGAGTATGACTTCTACGGCGCGATGCGGCCGAGGCGGATCGCTTGGCGCACGAGCATGCCGACGCTCTCGGCCTGCATTTTCTCCATCACCTGCGTGCGGTAGCTCTCGACGGTTCGCGTGCTGATATCGAGCTTTGCGGCGATTGCCTGGCTGGTGAATCCCCGCGCCACGAGATCGAAAATCTCGACCTGGCGCGGGGTCAGGCGCGCGAACTGCGCCGAGAGTTGGTTGAGCGAATGCTGTTGGCTCTGTTCACTGAACGTGCGCGTCATCCCGCGGTTGATCGCAGCCACGAGCTGAGTGTCGTCGACCGGCTTCTCGATGAAGTCCTCGGCGCCCGCCTTGATGCCGGCGACCGCCGTCGGCACGTCGGCATGACCGGAAATGAGCACCACCGGAATCTTGATTTGTCGGCGGGCGAGTTCGCGCACCAGCTCGATTCCATCGGTGCCCGGCATGCGCACGTCAGCTACGATGCAGCCGAGCGGCACGCTATCGATCGCGGCGAGGAAGCTATCGGCCGATTCGTAGGTTTCGACCGTGAAGCCGAAAACGGTCAGCATTTCACCGAGGGCGTCGCGTACCGCCTTCTGGTCGTCAATGATGAAAACCGTCGGTCCAGGCAAGGCGCGACTATGTCGTTTCGAGCGGCAAGGAGAAGCGGAACTCGGTCGCGATCGGCCCGCCTGCATGCAGCCAGATACGACCCCCATGCGCCTCCACGATCGAGGCGGAGATCGAGAGCCCGAGACCCAGCCCGTCGGTCTTCGAGGTGGCCAGCGGATGAAACAGGCGCTCGGCAAGTTCGCGCGCGACGCCCGGCCCGTTGTCGATCACCGCGATCTCGACGCGAGCCGGTGTTTCCAGCCATCGCGCCGCCAGTTTGATCTTGCCGTCGGGCGTTCGCGCGCCGGCGATCGCTTCGGCGGCGTTGCGGACGAGGTTGAGGACCACCTCCTGAAGCTGGACCGCATCGCCATGGATGACCGGAAGATCGTCGGCCGCATCGAGCGCGATGGTGATGCCTTTCGCCGTCAACTCCGGGCCAGCGAGCGCCAACGCATCGGCGAGGAGTTCCCCCACCACGATGGTGCTGGAATGCGGCCGGCCGCGGCGCAGAAAATCGCGCATGTGCCGCACCACGCCGCCGGCATGATCGATCTGCGCGATCATAGTCGTCAGGTTGCCGTCCGCGCGCACCAGATCCGGCGCCGCGCCGCGTAGGATCTGCTGGACGGAACGCGCCAACGCGCGCGCCGCCGTCATTGGCTGACTGATCTCGTGGGCGAGCGCCGCCGCGGTCCCGCTCACGAGGTTGAAGCGCGCGGCCTGCGCCGCCTCCGCCTCCTTGGCTTTGAGTCGGCGCTCAATCTCACGCACCGTCTTCGAATGCATGCTGCCGCTCGGTTACGACCACGCCGACGGTCAAGCCGGTCGCGCTCAGGACCAGCATCAGCAGCTGGAACTGCGTGAACGCGCTGGCGTCGTAGCCGTAGCGATGCAGCAGCCCCACCAGGCCAATCTGGGTGATGGCGAGCCCGACGCAGGCGCCGTCGAGCCCGTGACGTGCGGCAGCGACCACGACCGGCAGGAACAGCAGATAGAACAGCTGGGAGCTGATGGGTCCGACGACGCCGACGGTGATCCACAACGCCGCAATCACGACCGCAACTAGGAGAAGAAGCTCGGGCAATAACTTCAGCGAAATGCGATCAAGCAGCGGGCGCGGATGCAGAGCAAGCCGAAGAGTGAGTGGCGTGATCACCGCGATCCCGATGATGTCGCCGATCAGCAGCGGACCTGCCGCAACGAGAACGTCGCTGAGATCGAGATCGCCGTCCGCGAGCAGGAGCAGACAGATCAGCGCCGCCACCAGCACTGCCCCGGCGAACCCGCTGATCAGGAGCACGGCGATGTCGCGCAGCCGATTGAGGCCGGCGTCGAGTCGCAGATAGCCGCGCGCCACCTTGGCGACCAGCCCGTAGCCCGCAGCGATGATGGCCGCGATGCCGACGATGACGGGCCACCCCAGATTGCTGCGCAGCACGGCGACCTCGGCGATGACAGCGCCCGCGAACAGCACCGCGGCATAGCGTATGCCGAAGAGCACCATGAAGGCGACCAGGAGGCCGAGGCCCGGGTTCCAAGGCGTGATCGGCACGCCCTTGTATTCATGGATGAAGCTCAACCACTCCAATAAGACATAGAGGGCTATCACCGCGGTCGCGACCAGACCGCTGTCCATGGCCGTCCGAAATCTCAGCACGGATAGCCGGCCGCCGACCATGGGTAAACCGGCAATCAAATTGGCAATCTGTCCGGCCCACTTCACGATTGCTATCCCATGTCGTGACGGCCCGCCTTTTCCGCCCTGGACCTGGTGGGTTAACACATGAGTGTAGTCGCACCGGTGGCGGCCGTCCGTGTGTTCTCACGCCGCACCTTTGAGGCAGTTCACGCCCTAGTCTCCGGTCGCCTCCTCCGCCGGCCGGTCCCGCAACGGCCGCTCCTCCATGAGAAGGAGGAATCCGAGCGCCGCGGCGAGGCAGAGCGCGGCGGCGAGAAACACCCAGCGGAACGCATGGGCGAGGCCGGCCTCTTGCCCACCGCCTGCGCGCGAAAGGATGTCGGCCGTCCGGCCGCCGGGGCCGGCGACGCCGATGCCGGCGAGCAGAATGGCGCCGAATGCCGCCACCAGGATCGCGCCGCCGAGCTGGCGGAAGAAGTTGAGCGCGGCGGTCGCGGTGCCGAGCTGATGCGGGTGCACCGCGTTCTGCAGCGACACCGTCGTCACCGGGAACAGCGAGCCGCAGCCGAGCCCCATCACCGCCAGCAGGGCGGCCGAGGCGACGACCGGCACCGCCGGCTCGACGGCGAGCACGGCGAGCGCCACGGTGCCGCAGGCCAATCCGGCGAGCGGCAGGCGCTTGTAGTGCGCAAGGCGCGCCATCCTGCGGCCGGAGAAGGTCGCGCCGATCACCGTGCCGCCGAGCAGCGGAATGAGCCCAAGGCCGGAATGGCCCGCACTCAGGCCGGCCACCGCCTGCAAATAGACCGGGACGTAGACCGACAGCCCGATCAGGCTGCCCATGCCGAAGCCGGCCGACAGCGTCGCGGTGCGCACCACGGGATTGAACAGCACCGAGAGCGGCAGGAACGGCTCGGGCGCGGTCGCGAGCCTGAGCGCGAACAGGGTCCAGAGCGCGACGGAGGCGGCGAGCAGGCTCGCGATCACCGGCGAGGTCCACGGGTAGCGGGTGCCGCCCCAGGTCAGCGCCAAGAGCAGCGAGACGGTCGCCCCCGCCATCAGCAGCGCGCCCAAGATGTCGAGCCGGTGCGGGCGCTGCATCTGCGGCAGGCGCGCGAGCGTGCGGTAGATCATGGCGAGCGCAGCGAGACCGAGCGGCACGTTGACCCAGAAGATCAGCGACCAATGCAGGTACTGCGCCGAGAAACCGCCGAGCACCGCGCCCACCACGTTGGCGGCGGCGAACACGGCGCCGAAATGCGCCTGGTAGCGCGAGCGCTCCTTCGGCGTGACCACGTCGGCGATGATGGTCTGCGCGAGCGCGATCAGCCCGCCGCCGCCGAGACCCTGCACGGCGCGCGCCAACACCAGCGCCGGCATGGTGCGCGCCAGCGCGCAGGCGATCGAACCAGCGACGAACACGCCGATGCCGGCGAGCAGCACCGCGCGCCGGCCGTGGATGTCGGCGAGCTTGCCATAGAGCGGCGTCACCGCGGTCGCGCTCAGGAGGTAGGCGGTGATCACCCAGGAGAGGTTGGCGAGGTCGCCGAGCTCGCGGCCGATCACCGGCAGAGCGGTCGCCACGATGGTCTGGTCGAGCGCGGAGAGGAACATCGCCAGCATGAGGCCGAAGATGATCGGGCGCACCTCGGCGTCGGTGAGACGCGCGCGCGGCGGGGCGGCGGCAGGAGGCGGTGGCTGCTCGGCGGACCGATGCATGCCGGCACAATGACCGAGCGCACGCGATCGGCAAAGATGCATGCCGCGCAGATCGGCCTAATCCAGTGCAGGGGTCCAGGCAGACAACCGCCGCCGCCCGCCATTGTCAGGGATTGTCGCGGCGGCCCCATCGATCGGAGAATGATCTCTCCGGAGCGCTGGCGGAGGGAGAGGAACTGGGATCCAACATTCTCCAGGTAGCCCCCCGTATGTCCGCGAACTTGAGCGGCGCTGACCTTCAGCCCACTTGGCGGTGAAGCATCACGTCGCCGTGAAGCCTCGAACCGCATCTGGCGCGCCTCACTCTAACTCCCGGACAATGATCGCATCGAGAGGCGCGCCAGGACGCGCGCCATGCAAGGCAAATCAGGGGAGGACTTACGATGCCACGCCGATATCACTACCGCCTCGGCATCGTTGACGCGAAAGGATATACCACCGATGAGTTTGAGATCCTGAACTTCAATCACGGAGTGCAATTCCACCCTCAGCCCTCGGCCGTCGTCAACTCGAACCGCGCCGAACTCAAGTTGATCATGGAGGAGGCAAGGGACAAGAAACTGCTGACAATCAAGAAATATACCAGCGGGGCAACAGTGCGGTTCCTGAACGCATATTACAAGGAGCAGAAGTTCAGAGCGCTGCAATTCATGATCTATAGGCATCACCACCGAACTAAAGGCCTCTGGTCTGAAGTGGTCGAGAACTATTGGTCTCTGGAAGAACTGTATAAGATGCCAGACGTATACGTCATGGCCATCAATCCGCGCGTGAAAGAAAAGGGCTATGGGACGGTCGACAACATACTGCTCGGTCTTGGCGGGGGTATGACCTGGATCGGCAGCGCAGGTTCAAGCAACCCTGGCGCGACGCAAGTCATCATCCCTGTTCCAGCCTGAGCGCAGCCGATCTGCCGTCTGGAGCCATCTTGGCCTTCCATCTGCCGTTCTGCTGCAATCTCTGGAATCTCTAGTTGGTTGATTACGCTCGGCCGCGGAGGACGGTGAGTGGTCACGCGTCAGATAACCGTCCAGGCGCACTCTCGACCGAGCACGGCGCGCCGCGTTGATAACGGCGATTGAGGCTGAGTGGAAACGCATTAGCAGTTGCAGGCCGCTATACGCGCGGCAACTCAATCGCGCGGGGCTCCGGTCAGCCAGTGGGGAAACCGGTCGGTAGTGTTGAAACCGCTCCGATGAGAGCCGATTACAACGTTGGACCTCGGCTCGCCAGCGCCTCCGCGCGTCGGTCGTGTAGGCCGACAGTGCGATGACAGCCCAGATACCAATTCATCATGCGAGCGACCCCCAGCTGGGCCACGGGGAAGGTTTTTTAGGTCTCTGACGCTCGGGATGGATATGACGTTAGCGACACCGGCGGCTGTCCGGGCGCATATTTCAAACGTGGAAACGCTGACTAGACGACCAATTCCATGAAACTGCTCGCTTGGACGTTGCGCCTTTGGATCGGAAAATGGGCCTGTTCGAGGCGCCGCAAATGATTCGAATCTTGGAAACGCTCGACTAGCTTGTAAACGCCTTGGTTGAGCCTACATTTGTACTGCATCTCGACGAAGGGATGGGCGCCTTCACCAACCTGCCTCACTGCGGCAAGGTGGTGCGCCCCGCGCATCGCGGCGCAAACTCGCCGCAACCTCGCACGTGAAGGAGACTATCCATGACCGCACCGATCCTATTCTTAAGAATTGCAATCCTGAGCCTCGTCATCGGCTTCAGCCTCGCCACCGCCGGTTTCGTCGCAACTCCGGCAGTTGCAGGCGAGGGGCGTCCATGACGCTCAAGGCGCCGTGCGGCGCGAGACCTCGCTCGTTTGGATAGTAGCCCCAGGGCGGGGGTTTGCCGACGTCGGCCGATCCGTATTACGGATACAGAACGGCCTGGCCCGAACTGCGCGTCGCGCCGCCGGCCTTGGTTGCGGCACCAATGAGATGAGGGCCAACCGGCAAGAAAAATCATCTGCGGCCGCCGAAGCGAAACTGACCTGCATCATTCTATCGGGACCGAGAAGCGCGGGACGCTGGCCATACGCCGGGAGACCGGCGGTTTGAATTGAATACGAACGATACCGTGGACCGCGGAGAGACGCCGGCTGCGACGCCAGCGATGCATGAGAGAGCGCAGAGGTCGTATCCCGACGTGGAGAAGATGCAAAGCACCCGTGCGGCCCGCGTACAACGCGTGCACGTGCATGACACGCGCGGACTCCGGCCCGTGGCGGCAACATCCTTTGCGGTCACATCCGCGAGGAAGACGAGTCAGATGCGAGTAAGATGGAGGTTGACATGAAACGATTGGTCCTTAGCGGCGCCGCGTTGGTCACGGCGCTACTCGTACTGATCCCCGAGGATGCCTCTGCGTATTGGCGGGCCGGCTGGCGCGGGCCGGGATGGGGCGGCTATCGGATGGCGGCCTGGGGCGGCTATCGCCCGATTTACGGGCCGTGGGCAGTCGCAATGGCGCCCGGCATCATCGTGACCCATCCGGTGAGCTACGGTTACGCCATTCCGTACCCACTGTATGGGGGCTTCTATGGCGGTTACTACGGTTATCGGGGCTGCGTAACCAATAACGGCTACGGTCGCTACAGCAGGTGTCAATGACCAGCATCGAGCCAGGCAAATGCTACGCAGGGAGACGAAATAGACATTTCCAAATGCGTGTGGCTGGCGCGCAATAGCCGCTGTGCTGAGCTTCGCCTTCGCAGGCGTCTCGGCCGCTGCCGCCGGCGAAGGGTCGGCCGACATCGGGCGGCAGCCTCCCTATGGCTACTTCGCAAACGAGGGAGGCCCTGCTCCAGGCGCCCATGGCAGGCCCGTCTCGTACGGGTCGTCGAACGCGCGAGCGGGCCGAACGACACAGCGCGAAGAGTTGCCGGACCTCAATGCGGCCCGTCGGCATGCGAGGCGTGTCGCTCTGGAGCTTGCCCAGGGCGGTGAACCGCAGAGCGCCAGCGTCGTCGTCGCTGAGGCAGACCGAACGCTGTTTGTAGTGGAGCTTTTTTCGGAAAGACCTTCGCAGGACTGAGTTGCGACCGCGGAAGCAACATGTCCAACTTGGCGGCTTTCATATTTGGTGTATTCAGCGCGTACGCGGCGTCGGGCCTGCCTAGTGGCGGCCATCCTCTTGTCGAATGCGTTGAAGACAGAAACGCTCCGCGCGCCCTAAAGCACTCACGCTCCGGTTTGCACGCTGATGCGCTTGCGGTCGCGCTCCTCGGCTGCGCACTCGTTGAAGTCGCGCCGAACGGCTTCCTTTTCATCCCTGGCGTCAGTGCGAGCCTCCGCTTACGCCCTTTGGCGAGGTGGCTTGTATATCGGGACCGAGACAAGGCATGCTTAGTTGGTGAACTAGAACGGGAGAAACCAATGATCAAGTCGATTGCTGTTGCTGCCTTCGTCTTAGCCGTCGCAACGTCGGCGGAGGCCATGTCGCCCGCGCCGATTCATCAGCCGGACGGCATGACCACGCAAGTCGCCTACGGATGCGGACTGGGTAGGACACGAGTTGCTGGTGTGTGCGTCGCCAGGACCACCAAACGCCAAGTCCGCAGGCAAGTCCGCAGGGCGTACAGGAGGTACTGAGACGCCACCGAACTGGTCGGGGTAGTAAGAAGGCGGCTTCAAGTTGCCTTTAACTTCCCCGGCAGATTGCAGCGCGCGGCGTCACCCTTCATCCAAGATCACACCGCGAACGGATTCCGATCCGTTCTGCCTTCTTGCGGAAGCGCATAACATCCATCAGGAAGCTCACTTGAGCGGCCATCCATCAGTTTGACCACCCTCGGCTCAACGCGGCGTGGCCGCCCGTCACGTTTTCGACACTCGCCGCATCCCCGAACTCCTGCGCGACGCGAAAGCATGCCCGCCACCCGCGTACCACCCACTAACGGCAGATCGCGTCGGGGGTGCGCCCGGGGGTTGGCAACAGAAGATGCGGAAAATCTCAGCGATTTCAGTAATCTATGGCGGAGGGAGAAGGATTCGAGCCCTCGATACGGTTTCCGGTATGCACGTAGCCGACGCGCGCGGGCAGACCCTGTCTTGACTGACGGAGTTGGCGCCGGAGCTTATCACTCAGGATCGAGATTTGGATTTCAGACGGAAGGAGACGGAATTGGGGCTGATAGTGACATCGCGCTGATTGAGAGAGAAATCTCATGGACTGGCCGCCACATCTTTGACGGCAGCCCTGGGGGAACGATCCACCACTATGAGAGCCGAACCAGGAACGAGCGCCAGGGCATCGGGACTGCGCAAGACCCGCGCCAAATTGCGACTGGCCAGGCGTGTGTGTTCCCGAGTCAGATTTTCGGCGCGCGTTCCTTCGTGATTCTCTAAGGCCTCCAGGATGCATTGGTGTTGATCGTGCGCGACAATAAGCATGGTGCGAAAATCGGTCACCTTGGCTCGGGCCAGCACGAGCCCGCTGGGTGATGCAAATGGCAGCGCGGAAGCTCGTTCGAGCTGCCGCGATAGGGGCGGGCAAGCCGCGAGCTCCGATAACAATCTATGAAACTGATCGTTCAATGCTACGTATTTGGCGGAACCGTCGCTCGATGCGGCTCTCGCCTGCTCGACCAGTCTGCCGATAGCCAATACGCATCCCCGCAGGGATTCCAATTGCGTAACTGTCAGCCGACGCTCCGCCGCAAAGCGGGAGGCAAGACCCTCCAAGGTGGCGCGTATTTCAATCGCTGCAAGAACATCGGCCTCGGAAAAACCGCGGACCGCGAAACCACGGGAACGGACCGGTTCGACAATGCCCTCCTCGCGAAGCCGCATCATCGCCATACGGGCGGGTGTTCTGGAAACGCCCAGACGGTGCACCATGGCCATCTCTGAAAGACGGGTCCCCGGGGGAAGCTCCCCCCGCAGGATCGCTCCTTTGAGCGCCTCGTAGGCCTTAAAGGTCTGAGCACCTAGGCGATCCGCCCGTCGGTCAGGCCCAACCTGGCCGGCCTTTTTCCGACCTCTTCCGAACAGCTGCGGCTCAGCGGACATCGTGTTTTTTTAGCTTTTCCGGTTCCTCGCCGTTCTTCCCTGGCCCAAAGCGGCCGGTCAAACCACCAAGCGCAGCTCTTTCTGGGCCGCCGTCAGAACGGGAAGGAAACGCTCTATGATCTGTGTCGTTGTCATTCGGGCGGCGGGCACGCTGATGTTGACGGACGTGACAAGCTTGGCCTGAGCATTGAAGATCGGGACCGCGATCGACCGCAGGCCCAGCGCGAGTTCCTCATCGACGAGGGCGAAGCCCTGCTCCCTCACCTCGTTGAGCGCAAGACGGAGCGCCGGTTCCGAATCCTTGGTCTTGGGCGTTAACGGGAGCAATTCCACGGTCTGGAAATACCGAACGAGCACTTCGGGCGCGGAAAAGGCCAAAAAGACTCGTCCTAGGGCGGTGCAATACGCCGGCAGGCGGCTTCCGACATTAAGATCCACCGCCATAATGCGGCTGGTGCTGGATCGGGCAATGTAGACGACTTCCACTCCATCGAGCAGAGCAGCCGAACTCGATTCACCTGTCTTCTCGGAGATCTCTTCCAGAAAGGGCTGAATCCGATCCGACAACGCGGTGGACGACAAATACGCATATCCCAGCCTGAGGACGCGCGGCGTCAACGAAAAGAACTTCCCGTCGAATTCGGCATAGCGGTTCTTCACCAGCGTTAGCAGATACCGGCGCGCTGCCGCACGCGTGAGACCGGTCAGCCTGGCCACGTCCGTCAGGGTCAGCCTGGGTTGCGTTTCATCGAACGCCTCTATGACGGCGAGCCCTTTCTCAAGGCCCGAAATCACGTCGCGCCCGAGAACCTCGGCGTGCTCCATCCATGGCACTCCAATCCGCGTTGTGCGTCTGCCGCACAAAAGTTCTTTATACGCACTTGACGGCACCGTCAAACTGGGATATTGTGCGTATATCATATAATTGTGCGTTAATCGCACAAAGGAGCAAATCCACGTGGCCTTTCTCGCACCGAACTCCCCAGCCTCGCAGGTGCCCGAATTTGCGTCGTCAACCGGGGGAAGCGCAGATGAACTCGCCGAGCTTCTCGAACGCATGGAGGTCCAGGGCGCCCTTGAGAGCCTGGGAGCGCGCTGGGCAGCGGAGCGAGGGATTTCAGCGGACCAAGTCAGGTCGGTTCGCGAGCGTTTGAGGGAGATGGACCGCCTGCTCCCCCGCGCCAATGTCTCCTTCACTGGGTTGATGCAGTATGTGCGTCTCAACAGTCTCTTTCACCGTTCGGTGCTGGAGCTTGCGCACTGTCCTACGCTCAGCCGATACATTGAAGAGGAACCCGCGACCATCTTCACGATTCCGGAAGTGACGCGCGTCATGTTGTCCGATCCCGAGCGACTGAGTGCTCTTCTGGTCATCGAGCAGGATCAGCACCATCGCATTATCGAAGCTGTGGAGAGCGGCATGGGCGCTCGCGCGGAAAGCCTCGTCAGAGAGCATGCTCGTCTGGCGAGACGGCATTTGATCGGACTGATCTGATCAGCATTCGAGCCGCTCGCGAATGCGCTGCGCTGCGCCTCGGCGGCAGCCCGGTCGGTCCAGAGCGCTGCGGCGCGGACCGCGGGCTTAAGGTCGAACGCGGCGTCGATGATCTGCGCCTCGGTCGCGAATAACGGCCCGAGAAGCCCGGAGTTGAGCGCGGAGAAGGCCATCGGCCTACGCCCTTCATCGCGATCGGCTTGTCGCACTGCGCTATCCGCGGTGTCGCCGCGTCCGACGCGGAGGCGCCGGCATCAAGCTGCGAGGCCTTCGATGCCGACACGGAAGCCGGCTTCCGTCTTGGCCCTGATCTCGTCGAGCGTCACCCCATCGGCAAGCTCGTTCAGCGTCATGCCGCTTGCCCATTTCTTGTCGATTGTGAAGACGCCGAGGTCGGTGATGACCATGTCGACCACCCCGGCGCCCGTGAGCGGCAAGGTGCAGCGTTTGAGAAGCTTCGGCTCGTTCCTCGCCGTGTGCTCCATCACGACGACGACCTTCTTGACGCCTGCGACCAAATCCATCGCGCCGCCCATGCCCTTGACCACCTTGCCGGGGATCATCCAGTTGGCGAGATCGCCGTTCTCGGACACCTGCATCGCGCCCAGGATCGACAGATCGATGTGTCCGCCGCGGATCATCGCGAAGCTCTCGGCGCTGGAGAAATAGCTGGTGGTCGGGATTTCGGTGATGGTCTGCTTGCCGGCATTGATGAGGTCCGGATCTTCCTCCCCCTCGTATGGGAACGGACCGAAGCCGAGCATGCCGTTCTCGCTCTGCAGCTGCACGCTCATGCCGGGAGGGATGTAGTTCGACACCAGCGTCGGGATGCCGATGCCGAGATTGACGTAGAAGCCGTCCCGCAACTCCCTGGCCGCCCGCGCGGCCATCTGTTCCCGGGTCCAAGCCATGATCTCCCCTCCTCTCAGGCAGCCTGCCTCGGCCGCGTCGTGCGCTGCTCGATGTGCTTGGCCGCGTTCGCGACGTGCACGATGCGCTTCACGTACACGCCGGGCGTGACGATGTGGTCAGGGTCGATTTGGCCTGGCTCGACGAGCTGCTCGACCTGCGCGACGGTGATGGCCGCCGCCGCCGCCATCATCGGGTTGAAGTTGCGCGCGGTCTTTCGATAAACGAGGTTGCCCTCGGTATCGCCCTTCCAGGCATGCACAACGGCAAGGTCGGCAACAAGTCCGCGCTCCATGACGTAGTTTTCGCCCTCGAACGACCGAACTTCCTTGCCGTCCGCGATCAAGGTTCCCACCCCTGTCTTGGTGAAGAAGGCGGGGATGCCGGCGCCGCCCGCACGGATGCGCTCGGCGAGCGTGCCTTGTGGGTTGAACTCGATCTCCAGGTCGCCCGCGAGGTACTGCTTGGCGAACGTCTTGTTCTCCCCCACGTAGGAGGAGATCATTTTCTTGATCTGACGCGTTTCCAAGAGGATGCCGAGCCCGACGCCGTCGATCCCGGCATTATTGGACACAACGGTCAGCCCCTTTGCTCCAGAGTCGCGGATCGCGTCGATCAGAACGTCCGGAATCCCGCACAGGCCAAACCCGCCGGCCATGATCGTCATGCCGTCGCGCAGCAGTCCGGCCATCGCGGCGCGTCCGTCGGGATAAACCTTTCGCATGGTCTGCTCCTCCCTTGCCGTCCGAGGCGGTGCGCTCGCGCGACGAGATTGCGGTGACGCCGCCCGGGGCGGCGCGATGCTCACCCCGGCTCAGTGAGCCAATCCCAACATGGTCCGCGCCTCGGCCGCGCTTGCCGGCCGCGCGTCATGCTTGGCGCAAAGCTCGGCAGCCACCGTGACGAGCTCGGCGTTGCTTTTGGCCAGCCGGGATTTGTTCAGTCGAATGTTATCCTCGAGCCCGGTCCTGATGGCGTCGGCATTGCGCGCCAGCGCCCATTTCATCACCTCGGATTGATGGCGTCCGATGCCGGCCGCCGTCCAAGTGGCCTGCGGGAAAATGCGCTTGAGCTCCCCGAGCAGGATATCGAGCAGGTGCTCCTTGGCCGGGAGGGCATTCTTTACCCCCATGACGAACTGCACATGCGGCCGGTCATCCATCAAGCCTTCGTCGGCCAACCTCCGCGCCCCGTGAATGTGCGACAGATCGAAAATCTCGATTTCCGGCCTTATGCCGAATTCCCGCATATCGTTTGCGAGCTCCTGCACGAGCATCGCGGAGTTCTCGTAGACGATGGTCGGGAAGTTGACCGAGCCGGTCGAGAGGGACGCCATGTCGGGCTTGAGCTTCAGCGCGCTGCCCCGCGTGCTCGGATCGCGCCCGCGCCCGCCGGTGGAGAACTGGATGACCATTCCCGGGCAATGCTTCTTCACGCCCTCCTGAACTTGGCCGAACAGTCCCGGATCCGAGGAAGCGCTCTCGTCCGGATTGCGGACGTGAATGTGGACCAAGGTCGCGCCGGCTTCGTACGCCTCGTGAGTGAACTCGACCTGTTCCGCGACGGTCACCGGCACGGCTGGATTGTCCTTCTTGCGGGGAACGGAACCGGTGATGGCGACCGCGATGACGACCGGCCTCATCCTCTCCTCCCTTGTCGCATGTTCTCACGTCCGTCTCGAAGATAAGCAGAACGCGGTATACAAATCTAGTAGTAAAGGGTTCCGTTCGGCAGTAGGCTTACGGCTTGAGGCGTTCCCGGCTCCCCCTCGGGCGAGCACGGCAACATTAAAGAACTAGCGGTTTATCGCGGCTGCGGAAGGTGAGGAACGTGGACAGGCGACGCGCTTCGATCAGATTTTCTCCGTCAGGGCTCGGTCAACCGCCCTGTTCGTCGGTATACCGATCTGTCGCCGATGGACGCCGCCGCACAGGTTGGAGGACGGCCGCCCGTCGGCAGTAGCAACGCATCGGCTTGCTGGGTGGCCATCCGAAGTGTCGGCCCGCCCATGGGGACAAAGGAGCGAAAGGCAAATCATGGATTGGGAGAGCGAGTTCTTCC
This sequence comes from uncultured Alphaproteobacteria bacterium, assembly GCA_963738705.1. GTDB lineage: Bacteria > Pseudomonadota > Alphaproteobacteria > Rhizobiales > Xanthobacteraceae > CAVTXS01. The sequence continues at coordinate 24,498 of CAVTXS010000041.1, read as the reverse complement.
AACGCGACCGCGGCATTCACCCGCCTGCGCTGACCCCGGAGTACAAGACGAGCGTGCTGCGCTCTCCGCGACAGCCGCTGTTGTCACTGCAGAATTCGCTGTCTGAGGTCACGGGACCCCTGTTCGGCCATGGCGAGCTTGGCCCACTCGATAACGATCTCATTCTGAACTACGCAAAAGACGGCCAGGCGATCGGCGAACGCATCATCGTCCATGGGCAGGTGAAGGACGGGAACGGGCGAGGCGTCCCGAGCATCCTCATTGAGTTCTGGCAAGCCAACGCCGGCGGGCGTTACCGGCACAAGAACGACCGCTACATCGCCCCTATCGACCCGAACTTCGGCGGTTGCGGCCGCACGACCTCCAATGAAGACGGCGAATATTGGTTCCGCACCATCAAACCCGGCCCATATCCGTTTCGCAACTTCATCAACAGCTGGCGGCCGGCGCACATCCATTTTTCCGTGTTCGGGGCCGGCTTCGTGCAGCGCCTGATCACGCAGATGTATTTCGAGGGCGACCCTCTGCTGGCAAAGGACGTGATGTTCCAAATGATACCGGACGAGGACGCGAAGCGCCGGCTCGTCGCGCCGATCGACTTCAACGCGACGGTGCCGCTCGACACATTGGCGTATCGTTTCGACATCGTGCTGCGCGGACGGCGCTCGACGCTGTTCGAGAACAAGCTGCAAGGGAATTAGCGCATGGTGCAGCCGCTCAACTATTTCGGCGAGACCCCGTCGCAGACCGCGGGTCCCTACGTGCACATCGGCTTGATCCCCAACCAGGCCGGCTTCGATATCTTCGAGACCAACTTTGGCAACGTGCTGGTCGGCCCGAACACCGAAGGCGAGCGGATCAGAATCGAGGGGCGCGTCGTCGACGGCGCGGGCGCGCCGCTCAAGGATGTCCTGCTCGAGATTTGGCAGGCCAACGCGGCCGGCCGCTACAACCACCCGGCGGATCGGCAGGACAAGTCTCTCGACAAAGACTTTCGCGGCTGGGGCCGCGCCGGTTCCGACTTCGAGACCGGGCTCTACAGTTTTGAAACCATCAAGCCGGGCTCCGTCGTCGGCCGCCGGGGTCATCGCCCGATGGCCCCGCACATCAACTTCTGGATCGTCGCGCGCGGCATCAACATCGGCCTCAACACCCGGATGTACTTCTCCGACGAGGAGGCGGCAAACGCCGCCGATCCGGTGCTCAACATCATCGAACCGGACGTCCGGCGCAGGACGTTGATCGGCCGGCGCGAGATGCGAGGCGCGGAAGTGATCTACCTCTTCGACATCTATCTGCAGGGCGATCGAGAGACGGTCTTCTTTGACGTGTAGGCCCGAAGTCGGCACGAGGCGTCCAATGGAGAACCCGGTGAGCCGCACCGTCTATATCCTGAACGGGCCGAACTTGAATCTCCTCGGCAAGCGCGAGCCGCACATCTACGGGCATGAGACGCTCGCCGATGTGGAAGCGCAATGCCGGCATCTCGCCGACGAGCTCAAGCTCGCGATCGAGTTTCGCCAGAGCAACGCCGAGTCGCAGTTGATCGATTGGATCCACCAGGCGCGAGAAGCGGCAGCCGGCATCATCATCAACCCGGGCGCTTTCACCCACACCTCCGTCGCCATCATGGACGCGCTCAACGCCTGCACGTGCCCGATCCTCGAAGTGCATATTTCCAATGTGCATAGGCGCGAGGCCTTCCGCCATCATTCCTATGTGTCGCTCTCGGCTACCGGGGTGATGGCCGGGTTCGGAACGCATGGTTATGCATTGGCGCTGCGCCACATCGCGCGGCTGATTGAGCGGAAGACATGAGCACGCTGTCCTCCAAGCCGGCCATTCTGTGCGGCCTTATCGGGCAGGGGATCCAGGCGTCGTTCACTCCGGCGATGCACATGCAGGAAGGCGAGGCGCAGGGTCTGCGCTACGTCTATCGCCGGGTGGATTTGGCCGAGCTGGGCATTGGCGCCGAAGCGCTGCCTGAACTTCTGACCGCCGCGCAGCGGATGGGCTTCGACGGCCTCAACGTCACGTTTCCATGCAAGCAGGCGGTCATTCCCCATCTCGACGACCTGTCGGAGGAGGCGCGCGCGCTCGGCGCCGTCAACACCGTCGTCCTCACGGACGGCAAGCGCGTCGGCCACAACACCGATTGCTCCGGTTACGGCGAGTCGTTCCGGCGCAAGATGGCCGACATCGACAAGGATCGGGTGGTTCAGATGGGCGCCGGTGGCGCCGCGGCCGCCGTGGCTTTTGCCGTGCTGTCACAGGGCGTCAAGAACCTGACGATCTTCGACATCGAGCCGCAGCGCGCCGAACAGCTGGCGGGCAGCATGTCGGCTCACTTTGGGAATGGCCGTGCCGTTGCCGGGAGAGATCTCGCTGTCGCCGTGAAAGCCGCGGACGGGCTGATCAACACGACTCCCGTCGGCATGGAGAAACTCCCCGGCATGCCGGTCCCAGGCGACCTGCTGCGTCCCGATCTGTGGGTATCGGAGATTATCTATTTTCCGTTGGAGACGGAGCTGCTGAGACGGGCGCGCGCACTCGGCGCGCGTACGATCGACGGCGGCGGCATGGCGGTGTTCCAGGCGGCCGCGGCGTTTCGGCTGTTCACGGGAATCGAGCCCGACAGTGACCGCATGCTGGCCCACTTCGACGTTTTGCGCAGAGGAGCCGGCTCGCTCGAATGACAGCCCATTTCTTGTTGCCGAAGCGGAGAAAACGGAGTGATCATTCAAGGACAAGCCTACAAGCGTGGTGCCGAACGCCGAGGCATCGCAATCTGAGTCCGGGGAGGCTGCCATGAGCAGGGCCATAGACCTGTATTTTAGCGCGCTGAAGTTTCTGGTGGCGCTGTTCCTCGCCATCATGGTGGTTCTCGTCTTCGGCAATGTTTTTCTCCGTTATGCATTCAACTCCGGCATTACGGTGTCGGAAGAGCTGTCGAGATGGCTGTTCGTCTGGGTCACGTTTCTTGGCGCACTGGTGGCATTGCGCGAGCACGCGCACCTTGGCGTCGACACCCTGGTGAAGCGTCTGCCTGCCATCGGCAAGAAGATTTGCCTCGTGATTAGCCTGCTGCTGATGCTTTATGTCACCTGGCTCTTGCTGCAGGGGAGCTGGGAGCAAACGCTCATCAACCTCGACGTCAAGGCGCCGGCCACCGGTCTATCGACCGGGCTGTTTTACGGGGTGGGCCTGGTATTTGGCGTGTCCTCTGGTCTCATACTTCTGCATCAGCTTTATCGGGTGGCGGCCGGCAAGGTTTCCGACGATGAGCTTGTGATGGTGAAGGAGTCGGAGGAGCAGGCCGAACTGGAAGAGCTCCAGAAGCAGTTGGCCCAACGCGACGCGGCGGAACTCGCCGCGCAGGCCAAGAAGTGAGGGCGCCATGACCATCGCGGTCTTCACTTTTTCGTTGCTCGGCGCCATGGCGCTGGGAATGCCGATCGCATACGCGCTGCTCGTCTGCGGCGTAGCGCTGATGTACTACATGGATATCTTCGACGCGCAGATCGTGGCGCAAAACGTCATCAACGGCGCCGACAGCTTCCCGTTGATGGCAGTGCCGTTCTTCATGCTCGCCGGCGAGATCATGAATACCGGCGGGCTTTCCAAGCGCATCGTCAACGTGGCGCTCGCCGTCGTCGGCCACGTCAAGGGTGGCTTGGGTTACGTCGCCATCCTCGCCGCCTGCATCCTATCGGCGCTTTCCGGATCGGCGGTGGCGGACGCGGCCGCGCTGTCGGCCCTGCTCATACCGATGATGGTCGCGGCCGGTCATGACAAGGCGCGTTCGGGCGGCCTGATCGCGGCGTCGGGCATTATCGGGCCCGTTATTCCGCCCAGCATCGGCTTCATCATCTTCGGCGTCGCGGCGAACGTGTCGATCACCAAGCTGTTTCTCGCCGGCATCGTGCCGGGCATCCTGATCGGACTCGGCCTGTGCGTGGCGTGGTGGTGGGAGGTCCGCAAGGAGACGATTGTCAACCCGCCGCGCGCCTCGGGGCGCGAGATGGTGAAGGCGATCGTCGACGGCTTCTGGGCGCTCATGCTGCCGGGAATCATCATTCTCGGCCTCAAGTTCGGCATCTTCACGCCGACCGAGGCGGCCGTCGTGGCGGCGGTGTACTCGCTCGTCGTCGCGATGTTCATCTATCGCGAGCTCAAGCTGTCGGAGCTCTACGCGGTGTTCGTCACCGCCGGGATAACGACGGCCATCGTCATGTTCCTGGTGGCGGCTGCGTTGGTGTCCGCCTGGCTCATCACGGTGTCGGAGATTTCTACGGCGGTGGTCGATCTCCTGCGGCCGTTCATGGGCAACCAGACCCTTCTGTTGATTGCCATCATGGTCCTGGTGGTGATCGTCGGGACCGCGATGGACATGACGCCGACCATCCTGATTCTCACGCCGGTCCTGATGCCGGTGATCAAGGAGGCGGGAATCGATCCGGTCTATTTCGGCGTATTGTTCATCATCAACAACTCGATCGGGCTGATCACGCCGCCGGTGGGCACCGTGCTCAACGTTGTCGCCGGAGTGGCCAAGATCGACCTGGAGGACCTGATCAAGGGTGTCTGGCCGTTCATGCTGGCGGAGCTGATCGTGCTGTTCCTGCTGATTCTGTTTCCCTGGCTGGTCACCGGCCCCGCCAAATGGATCGCTGGCTAGGAACCCAGCATCAACACCTGGGAACCGGATCGATGTCGTGGGTACGCTTAATCAAAGGAGACATGTGATGACCCGTGCAACCATACTGTTTGTGACCCTGCTCGCCGGAAGCGCGACGCTGTTCCCCGCCGGCGTCGAAGCACAAATCAGGGATCGGACGATGCGGTTTGCGTTCCAGAACCAGCAGGAGCATCCGCAAGGACAGGGGGCGAAGAAGTTCGCGGACCTGGTTCAGGAAAAGAGTGGCGGCAAGATGCAGGTGCGGCTGTTTGCCGGCGGCACCCTGGGCGGCGATCTGCAAACGGTATCCGCGCTTCAAGGCGGCACGATCGACGTGACCGTTCTCAACGCCGGCCTGCTGGTCGGCCTGGTCAAGGAGTTCGGCCTGTTCGATCTGCCATTTCTGTTCAACGATGGAAAGGAGGCCGATGCCGTCGTGGACGGCGCATTCGGCAAGCGCATGTCGGATACGTTGGTCGCCAAAAGCCTGATCGGGCTCGGCTATTGGGAGCTTGGCTTTCGCAATGTGACGAACAGCCGGCGCCCCGTCGGCAAGCTGGAGGATATCCAGGGACTGAAGATCCGCGTCGTTCAGTCGCCGATCTACATCGAGCTCTTCAATACCCTTGGCGCGAACGCCGTCCCGCTGCCGTTCCCGGAACTCTACACCGCGCTGGAGCAGAAGACCGTCGACGGCCAGGAGAACCCGGCGAGCGTCATCCTGACGTCGAAATTCGCCGAAGTGCAAAAGCACATGGCCCTCACCCGGCACACGTACAATCCGCAGATCTTGATCATCAGCAAAAGGGTATGGGATCGGCTCAACGAGGACGAGCGAAAGGTCATTCGAGAGGCTGCCGACGAGGCGAGGATCTACCAGCGCCAGACGTCCCGGGATGCAGAAGCCAAGACCATGAATGAACTGAAAAAGGGCATGCAGGTCACGGAAATCGCGCCGGCGGAAATCGCGCGCCTCCGGGACAAAGTCAAACCGGTGTCGGAGAAGTTCTCCAAGGACCTCGACCAGGCCGTGGTCAAGGAGCTCTATGCCGAAATCGAGAAGGCGCGCGGACCGAAGTAGTTGGAAGGACGCCTCGGCCGGAATGTGCCGCATGCGGCACCGGCGAGCCGGTGTCGTTTCGCGCCTGCGCTTGCGCAAGTCTCGGCGGCGCGCCAACGGCAAGCAAGAGCCCCGTCATCGATACAGCGAAGGACCCGAAGGCAATGGCAAGCAAGTCGGCCGAAATCGCGTTCAGCGACGCCGTCAAGAAGCAAACCTCGACCACGAAGACCCAGGTCAAGCAGCTTGTGGCCAAGGCGCGCACCGCCCAAGCCGCTTACGACGCGTTCTCGCAGGAACAGGTGGACGCGATCGTCAAAGGCATCGGCAAATACGTGTACGACAATGCCGAAACGCTGGCCCGGATGGCGGTCGATGAGACCGGCATCGGGGTGTACGAGGACAAGATCATCAAGAACCAGGGCAAGGCCCGCGTCATCTGGAACAACCTGAAGAGCAAGAAATCGCGCGGCGTCATCGAGGAAGTCCCAAAGTCCAACATGGTGCTGGTCGCCAAGCCGATGGGCGTCGTCGGCGCCGTGACGCCGGTGACCAACCCGATCGTCACCCCGATGTGCAACGCGATGTTCGCCCTCAAGACCGGCAACGCCGTGATCTTCGCCCCGCATCCCAAGGCGGAGAAATGCACCCAGCATCTCACCAAAGCGTTCATGGATGTGGTCAAGGCGCACGGCGGACCCGACGACCTGGTGCAAATGATCAGGAACGGCTCCGTCGAGACGACCCAGGAGCTGATGAAGGCCGTGGACGTGGTCGTCGCCACCGGCGGCGGCGCCATGGTCAAGTCGGCCTACTCTTCCGGCAAGCCGTCCTATGGCGTCGGCGCCGGCAACGTACCGGTCATCATCGATCGCGACGTGGACATCAAGGAGGCCGCGGACAAGATCGTCACCGGGGCGGCGTTCGACAACGGCATCATCTGCTCGCACGAGCAGTTCGTGCTCGCGCCGCAGGAGCGCTACGAGGACACGATCCAGGCCTTCATCGCCACCGGCAAGGTGTGGTTCACGGCCGACAAGGATCAGGTGCAGAAGCTGCGCGACGTCGTGCTTCCGGGCGGGCACCTGAACAAGGACGTGGTCGGCAAGTCGCCGCGGGAGATCGGCGCGAAAGCCGGCATCATCATTCCGGCAACCATCCGCATCATTCTGCTGCCCGCGGACGGGGCCGGCACTGCCGACGTTTTGGCGAGGAGAAGCTCTGCCCGGTCGTCGCCATCCTGCCGTACAAGACCTTCGAGGAGGCGGTGGCGGCGGCCAAGGCCAATCTGCTGGTGGAAGGAGCCGGGCACTCGGCCGCGCTGCATTCCAACAACGAGGCGAACATCCGTTACACTGGCCTCGAGCTGCCCATCAGCCGCCTGGTCGTCAACCAGCCTTCCTCGCTCACCGCCGGCGGCTCGCTGACCAACGGGTTTCGCGCCGACGACCACGCTCGGCTGCGGCTCCTGGGGCGGCAACTCCATCTCGGAAAACCTCGATTACAAGCACCTGATGAACGTTTCGCGCATCGGAAAGGTTATCACGGAAAAGAAGGTCCCGACCGACGCCGAAATCTGGGCTTGAGGAGCACGGCGCGAGGCCAGACCGGGACGAACCTACGGCAAGAAAGAAAAGATTGTTGCGAAGCAAGCCAGAAGGTCAGGTCGATGCAGACCGCGATCGCCACCGTTTCGCTGAGCGGCACCCTGAAAGAGAAGCTCGAAGCGATCGCGGCAGCGCAGTTCAAAGGCGTGGAGATTTTTGAGAACGACCTGCTCTCCTACAACGGCACCCCCACAGACGTCCGGCAAATAGTCGATGACCTGGGGCTCAAGACAATCACCTTCCAGCCTTTCCGCGATTTCGAAGGCATGTCGGGGGTCCAGCGCGAACGGGTCTTCGCGCGCGCCGAGCGCAAGTTCGACCTCATGCAGGAGCTCGCCTGCGACCTGCTGCTGGTTTGCAGCAACGTTTCGCCCGAGTCAGGAGGCGGAATCGACCGCGCCGCCGCGGATCTGCATGAACTCGGCGAGCGGGCAGCGAAGCGCGGTATTCGCGTCGGGTTCGAGGCGCTCGCCTGGGGCCGCCATATCGACGACTACCGCGACGCGTGGGAAGCGGTACGTCGCGCCGAGCACCCCGCGATCGGCCTCGTGCTCGACACGTTCCATATCCTGGCGCGCAATACCGATCTGAAGACCATTTCATCGATTCCGCGCGACCGGATTTTCCTCGTGCAGGTCGCCGACGCGCCAAAGCTCGAGATGGACGTTCTGTCCTGGAGCCGCCACTTCCGCTGCATGCCGGGTCAAGGCGACCTGCCGCTGCTCCCCTTTATGGAGGCGCTGCAGACGGCCGGCTTCGATGGTCTGCTGTCGCTCGAGATCTTCAACGATCAATTCCGAGCCGGTTCGGCGCGCAGCGTCGCGGTCGACGGCCAGCGCTCGCTGATCAACCTGCTCGACCAGCTGCGCGAGAAGACCGGACAGCCGATCTCCGGCCTGCCGATCCTGCCCTCCCGATCCGCCTGCCGCGGCATCGAGTTCATCGAGTTCTCGATCGACGAGAGCACCGCTCCCTCGTTCGAGGCGCTCCTGCAGGGCCTGGGCTTCCGCAAAGCGGGAATTCACAAGTCCAAGGCCGTGACCCGCTGGCGTCAAGGCGAGATCAACGTCGTCGTCAATTGCGAGAAGGAAGGGTTTGCGCATTCGTACAACATCACGCACGGTTCCTCGGTCTGCGCCATCGGACTGAAGGTAGACGATGCCGGCGCCACCCTGGAGCGCGCGCAAAAGCTTCTGGACCGACCGTTCCGGCAAGCCGTGGGGCCCGGCGAGCTCGAGATTCCGGCGGTACGGGGACTGGGGGGCAGTCTCCTGTACTTCGTCGATGCCGCGAGCCAGCTCGGTAAAGTGTGGGAGATCGAGTTCGACCCGGTGAATGGAAACGGCGCGGCTGACGGTGGCTCTCTCACGGTGGTCGACCACGTGTCGCAGTCGCTGCAATACGAGGAGATGCTCAGTTGGCTGTTGTTCTACACCTCGCTGTTCGACGTGACCAAAACGCCGGCGCAGGACGTGATCGATCCGGGTGGGGTCGTGCAAAGTCAGGTGGTGCAGACGCAGGACGGCCGGCTGCGCATCGTGCTCAACGCCTCGCAGAGCGACCGCACCCAGTCGGCGCGGTTCGTATCCGAGCTGTTCGGTTCGGGCGTTCAGCACATCGCGTTTGCGACCAACGACATTTTCGCGGCGGCCGATCGCTTCCGCGCCAACGGCGTGAAGGTCCTGCCGATTCCGGAAAACTACTACGATGACCTCGAGGCGCGCGCCGACCTTGCACCCGAGCAGATCGAGCGCCTCAAGGCGAGCAACATCCTCTACGACCGCGAAGGCAGCGCCGAGTTCCTGCAGCTCTACACGGAGAACTTTGAGGAAAAGTTCTTTTTCGAGATCGTGGAGCGGCGCGGATACATGGGGTTCGGCGCGCAAAATGCCCCCATCCGTCTAGCGGCCCAAACCAGGCTCGCGCGTCACCCCGCTATTCCGCGCAGGTGAGGTCACGAAATCCCCGCGGTTCTCAGCGGTGGGTGACTTTTTCTGGCAACCGGCGCGAATGGCCTGCAACCTTTGCGGCGGAGAATGTGTGGATGGCTGAGAATGGCAATGTGAAATCTCAAACCCAAAGATGCCCAACGCACTAAGGCGCTTCGGGCCGCGTGAACGGGCGCTCTTGCCGCAGCTCCGCAAACCGTAGCATCCGCTCGTAGTGCGCGGTCTTCCGATAAATGCGCGGCTGGCGCCAGTCGTCGTTGGCTGCGGCCTGCGCTTGCTCCATCAACCCGAACCAGCAAAGATATCGGAGCACACGCGCTTCGAAAGCCGCTACCGGCAAATCGGGATACTTCGGTTCAGTCAGGTCCTTCGTCGGAAAGGTTACGTTGCGCATGAGTGGGCCGGCCGCGCGCCAATCGGTGCAGAATTGCCCGATCAGATAGAGGATCAGGGAAATTTGCGGCGCGAAGACTTCCGGCATGTCGAAGCGATCGAGATAAGCCAGATTGTATCTAGCGAAGTTGGTGCGGAACAACACTGCCTGCAGTCGCCCCGCCTGTTCCTCCGGCAGCAGCGTGCGACCCTTCTTGGTCAGCTTGAGAAGTTCCTTTTCCCTGCTCACGAGTCCCGCAAGCCTGAATACGGCATGCAAGTACATCGCGGGAGTAAAGTCTTGTTCGTTGACGGTATTGCAAACGGAGCGAATTTCAGCGGCCTCGCAGCCTTGCCATTGCAGGCGCTCCAGCAGCATTTCGACGAACTTGCGATTGAGATTACCTTTAGCGGTCAGCTTGGTGCCGACGCCATCCAGCGCCGTCATAAAAAGACGCGCATTGGGAAGCACGGTGGTACCGGCAAGCGCCGCAAACGGCAAATCCTCCTGCACCCGGCAGGGGCCAATGCCGTCGAGCCTGTCTTCGACGAAGGCGTAAAATTGCTGCTCGGTTAGCTTGATGATGCCGGCCGTCATTGTGCTGCTCTCCGAACCAATACATCGGCGCGTAAGGGCGAGAACTCAAGCGCCTCTTGGCAAGTGCCCCCACGTCGACGGCCATCGACTATGTCCCAAGCATCCACACGATCTACCGGATCACCCCAACCTTGTCAGATTTTGCCGCCCGCCGCGCTGGGCCAAGATGGACTCGATAGCACGCCGGTCCAGGACGTCGCCGATGGATGAGCCATGAGGCTTGCTCTTGTGGAGGGGCGTTTGGCCATGGTGCCCGCTTCGCAGCACGCTCCGCCTTTCCATGCGAAATGCAACCGCTCGAACAAGCAAGCTGAAATATCCACAGGCCCCTTGAATCGGGCTGATCGGAGACTGTCCGTTTCCAGTTCCTCTCGCTTGGGGTGGCGGAGGGAGAGGAACTGGGATCCAACATTCTCCGCGCGACCCCAGCGTAATCCAACGTACACGAACGCAACACTCCCCGGCCGCTATGACCTCTCTACCCGGCCCCTCCAAATTGGCACCGAGCTATTCCTGCAGCTCAGCAGTACTTCCACTGATGACCTAACGCCGAACAACCTCGTCAAGGGGCCCCTGCCGCGCGAAGTTCGGCAACTATCATTCCGGGGCAAACATATAGCCTTCGCCTCTTATTGTCCTGATGAGGCCACGGCCACGTTGGTTCGCCCCGAGTTTCTTTCGCAGCCGTGCGATCCGAACATCAATGCTGCGGGCGGACTCGCTGCCAAAGCCGCCCTGCGCAAGCTCGAGGATCTGCGACCGCGTCACAATTCGATGAGGCCGCGTGACGAGCATCTCGAGAAGCTCGATCTCCGCCGAAGTCAAGCTGATGACGCTCCCGTCACCGCGCTTGACCTGCCGGGCATCGAGATCGAGAGCAACAGCGCCGAGCGCAACGGTCCTGGTCCGGCTCTTGGCAGCGGCGCGCGGCGCCGCGTGCACCCGCGGCGGCCGCCGCAGGATGCTTCGAATGCGGGCCAAGAGCTCGTGCAGGTCATAAGGCTTCACGATGTAATCATCGGCCCCGATCTCAAGTCCGAAAATCCGGTCGGTCGGCCTGCCGGAGGCCGTGGCAAATAGAATTGCCGGTGCAGAGCTCTGGGCTCGCAGCCAGCGCGCCAGAGCGAGGCCACTTTCGCCCGGCATGGCGATGTCGAGGACGACAACGTCCACTGGTTGCTGGGACAAGACCTCACGAAAGGCGGCGGCAGATGGCAGTCCGTGCGCACGCAACCCGCGCGAGCAAAGGAACTCAACCACTGCTTCGCGCAGATCCGGTTCGTCCTCGACGATTGCGACAGTGGCGCGCATTGTTCCGAAAACAACAACCAATTCGTAATGGACTGCGCGGCCATATTGACAGCGCGATCGCAGCAAAGCAATTTCTCTACAACTGACTAGAGAACGCACGTGCATCGTCGCGCAAGAATAGTCATTGTGGACGACGAGATTGATCTCGCCGAAGCCTACGCGGAATACCTGTCGGATCTCGGCCATCAGGTCGAGGTAGCCGCCTCTGCGACCCAGCTTTACGAGATCATCGGCCGCAAGCCGATCGACCTGGTGGTCCTCGATCTGAACATGCCGGGCGAGGGCGGGCTGGACGTCTTGCGCCGACTGCGCGCAGAGGGCATCTCGCCGGTACTTATTCTGACCGCGGTCCCCGAGCCGATAGAACGCGTCGTCGGGCTGGAGCTAGGGGCCGATGATTTCGTGGTGAAGCCGGCGGAGCTGCAGGAGCTGGCAGCGCGGGTGGCGGCACTGCTGCGCCGGTACGGGCGTGCTGATCGGGACGTCATAGCCTTCGAACAGGCGACGGTCGACCTCACCGCGTCACGACTGTTGCGCCCCGGACACCGGCCGGAACGCCTCACAGCAGGCGAGATCATGCTCCTGCGCACCTTCGCCAGCCGGCCGAATCAGGTGCTGAGCCGGGACGAATTGATTCACCTGGCGCCGGCCGAGGATCGCGAGGCGTTCGATCGGTCGATCGATTCGCGCATCGCTCGTTTGCGACACAAGCTCGAAACCAACGCCATCCAGACGGTGCGCGGGCGAGGCTACATGTTCGTGCCTCCCGACCGGCGACGGACCACCCATGAGCCAGCAGTCACGGGCAGCCACGGCTGAAAGCGGCGGGGGTGGCGACGCCAGCCGCTCTGCCGAGCTCACGCTGCTGTATGCGATCATCGACGGCAGTCCTGCGCGCGTCATGGTCTTCGACCACGAGCACAGGTGCCAGTACGTCAATCGCGAGCTCCTCGAGTTCGTCGGCCGCCCCCTGCACGAGACCCTCGGGCTCCACCTGTCCGAGGTCATTGGCCCCGACAACTCCTCCCGTTACGAGGCAATGGCGTCGCGCATCGATGCAGGCGAGAACCCGCGCTGGGAAGGCTGGGTCGACTATCCGCAGCAGGGCCGACGCTATGTGCAGGCGAGGCTCATACGGTTTTCGCCCGGAGCTGGGCCGGTGCAGAGAATACTTGCCTTGGAACGTGACCTGACGGCGTTGAAGAATCGGGAGCAGGAACTCGCCGAAAAGCTGGAGGCGCTCACGGCGAGCGAAGCGATGAACAGCGCCATCGTGGCCTCATCCCTCGATTGCGTGATCGTCATCGATGAAGAAAGCCGGGTGATCGAATTCAACCCAGCCGCAGAGCGAACGTTCGGGCTCACCCGCGGCTTCGTCCTCGGAAAGCCGATCGGCGAGCTCATCATCCCGCCTGCGCTGCGAGCGCGGCACACGGCTGGATTTCAACCGCTATCTCGCCACGGGTCGCGGGTCGGTTCTGGGCCGCCGCATCGAGGTCGAAGGCTTGCGGGCCGACGGGTCCACGTTTCCGCTCGAGCTGGCGATCACCGAAGTCAGGTTCTCGGGCCGCCGCTTGTTCACGGCACACTTGCGCGATCTGACCGAGACCAAGAAGGCCGCTGCCGAGATCGAAACTCAGCGCGTCCGCATTCACCAGATCGAGAAACTCTCGGCCATGGGCTCCCTGCTGGCGGGCGTCGCGCACGAGCTCAACAACCCGCTGGCAATCCTGGTCGCGCAGGCGACCCTTTTGAAGGAGAAGGCCGACAAGGAGGACATCCGCCGCAGGGCCGAACGCATCCACGCGGCGGCTGAACGGTCCGGCCGCATCGTCAAGAGCTTCCTGGCGATGGCGCGCCAGAAGGCCCCCAACCGTGAGCCCATCAACCTCAACGAAGTGGTGGAGGCCGCTCTCGAGGTGACGGCCTATGGGCGTCGCAGTTGCGGGATCGAGGTGAGCGCAAGCCTGGCTCCGGATCTGCCCTCGATCGTCGGCGATTGCGACCTCCTCGGGCAGGTTGCGGCGAACCTGTTATTGAACGCACAACAGGCCCTGATCGATCGCGGAAATCCTCACATCTGGGTATCCACATCCAGCGATGCCGACGGGGTGACGCTGACCGTCGCCGACAACGGGCCCGGCGTGCCGCCTGATATCGCGGAGCGCATCTTCGAGCCCTACTTCACCACCAAGGCGGCCGGTGCAGGCACCGGCCTGGGTCTCTCGATCTCGCGAACCGTGGTCGAGAACCATGGTGGCCGAATTGCGGTCGTGCCCCGTCCCAGCGGAGGCGCTCTCTTCCGTGTCTCGCTGCCGGCGGGATCGGGGAAGGCGGCAACCCGTATCCGCGACCCTGATTCGCGAGGGGCCTATGCGATTCTGGTGGTGGATGACGAACTCGATGTCGCACAGTCGCTGGCGGAGATGCTTCAGGACCTCGGGCATCAGCCATCGGTCGCCGAATTTGTTGCAGACGCTCTCAAGCTGATCGACCAGCGCGCTTTCGATCTGGCATTCGTCGATCTGCGCATGCCGCGAGTGAGCGGCACCGAGTTGCGGCGTCGGATTGGGCAACACAACGCCGGCCTCGCTGCGCGCACCATCATCTTGACCGGGGATACTGTCGCAGGTCGAGATACCCTCGAGCGGCATAGTGACTACGGCGATGTCGTCGTCCTCGAGAAACCGTTCTCGACGGAGGATGTCGTCGCCGCAATCCAGCGGGCGACGTCGTCGCCGCTACGGCCAAGCTGACCCTCTGCGGCCTCTTCCTTCCCATCTGCGACTAGGGCGTGTACTATTGAGCTGGGGCAGATAGCTCCGCCTCCGCATACACACGTGCTCCGTTTCCAGCCAAAAGGAGGATCTCATGGGTGGGAATAGGCTCGTTTCCGCCACTTTCGGCACGGCGGCATTGATGCTCGTCGGCGCCCCCGCCGATGCATCTGAATTCTCTGCGAAATTGTCAGGGTTCGCCGAGGTCCCGGCGGCGATCCTGTCTAATGGCAGAGGGACCGTTAGCCTGGTCCTCGACAAGCGCGCCGGCACGCTCACCTACAATCTGACGTATTCCGGCCTGGGCTCGCCCGTGACGCAGGCCCACATTCACTTCGGCAAAATCCATGTGGCCGGCGGCATCATCGTGTTCTTCTGCTCGAACCTCCCCGGTCCACCGGCCGGGACTCCGGCTTGCCCGGCGAGTGGCGGAACGGTGACCGGGACGATCACGGCGGCGAGCGTGGTCGGACTGCTCGCGCAGAACATTCCGCCCGGCAGTTTCGCCGGCCTGGTGGCGGCGCTCACCTCCGATACCGCCTATGCCAATGTCCACACGGTGGGTTTCCCCCCCGGGGAAATTCGCGGACAAATCCGCCACGGCGAGGCGGACCACGACCGCTGAACCTCTCGTCCCCGACGGTCGATTCAGCGCGTAGGATTAAGTCGAGCGCAGCGAGACCCATCGCTTGTTGCCACGGGCAGCGATGGAGTTTCGCTGCCACTCAATTCATCCTGCCAATCGCTCAAGCTCAGGAGCAAGGTGGGTGCGTTT
This sequence comes from uncultured Alphaproteobacteria bacterium, assembly GCA_963738705.1. GTDB lineage: Bacteria > Pseudomonadota > Alphaproteobacteria > Rhizobiales > Xanthobacteraceae > CAVTXS01. The sequence continues at coordinate 9,371 of CAVTXS010000041.1, read as the reverse complement.
CTGTGGCGGCTGGGGTGAATAGCCCTCCCGCGAAAGGCGCTTCTGTGGTCGCCCCGCCCGGCGTAGCTTGTGCGACGTCAGCAACGCCGCGCGGATAGGAATTGCATTTCACCGGCGGAATTGGCTGCCGCCGGCCGTGCAGCACATCGCATAGAGGATTTACGCTTGCGGTCCGGCTCGCATCTGCTTGCCTAAGACACAAAGAATTCCTAAAGTTTGAAGTTTTTAGAGCACTTTTCGCTTGCGTTGATTCACCTCTCCCAGAGGGTCCCAGAGGGAGAGAGCCTGCCCCGGACTTGATCCGGGGTCGACCGCGCTGAGCGGAGCGAAGCGCGGGCGGGTGAGGGGTTACGATCGCCGACAAGCGTTGCGCCCCCTCACCCGCCTTCCTCGCTAACGCGAGGAAGCCGACCTCTCCCCACCGGGGAGAGGTGACGCAGCGGCGCCGCGGTGCACCAGTTTACCGGGAAATGCTCTAGGCAATGGAATGCGTTCACACGCATCCACGAAACAATTCACCTTCGTGCGCGGCAACAAATCGCAACAGAACGGTCCGAAAAGGTCAGTGCTCCGAGAAGGTGCTCCCGGCGACGTGATCGCGAGGAGAAGAAGCACCCGTCGGGAGCGGGAGAGCCCATGGCAACACTTGTCGCTGATCAACCCTCGGCATCGGCCCGGCATTCTGCCCCCGCAGCCGATGTGCCGTTCGCGCGGCCCCGCGAGCTGCAACAATCGCCTCCGTTGGTAGGCTGCGGCGACAGCACGGGCTGCCGATGCATGCAGATTGAGCGCAGCGCCCTGCTCGACGCCGTGGCCGACGGCTGCGGCACCGCACAGGCGCTCTCGATGCGCACGGGCGCAGGCACGATGTGCGGCGGCTGCCTGCCGCTGCTGTACGAGCTGACTTCCGAAGAAGCATGGCAGACCGTGCGATGTGTCGAGGTGATTGATCGCGCGGCGAGGGTGAAATCATTCCGTTTCGAGATCCCGCCGCACCATGATGTCGGGCCGTTGCAGCCGGCGCAGCGACTGGTCATCCAGGCGAACATCGCGCGGCATCGGAGTGCAGCGCTCCTACACGATCACATCACCGGTGACGGAGCGGCGCCATTACGAAATTACGGTCCAACGCGAGCCTGACGGACTCATGTCCAACTGGCTGTTCGACAACATGTGTCCCGGAAAGACGCTGGCCATCCTGCCGCCATCCGGGACGCGGCCGGTCCAATTGTTTGCCCCGCGCCCTCTGGTGTGCCTCGTGGGTGGGATCGGTGTCACGCCGGCGCTTGGGATCTGCCGGTCGGCAGCGGCGAGCGGCGCCGGCCGTCGGGTACACGTTGATTATTCGGTATCCACCCGCAATCAGATGGTTTGCGCCGCGGAACTGAGCGAGCTCGCGGAGCGGCAGCCGACGATTACATACCGGATCAGGATCACCCGCGAGGAGGGGCGGTTTAGCAGCGTCGACATTGCCGGCCTGGTGACCAAGTTCTCGCATTCCGATTGGCTGATCTGCGGCTCGAAATCTTTCGAGGCCGACGCGCAGCGGCTGTTGCTGGAGCACGGTATCGTGCTCCGGCATATCCACGTGGAATCATTTCGGCGCATTGATGCCGAGGTGCAGGCGGGACTGGCGGCCACCGCTCTGCTGTCGCCGGACCAGCGCAAGCTGCTCGGCTATCTTCTGCTGACGGCGATCACGGCCTTCGTGATTCAGGCGCTCGTCGGCATCAAATGGCCGCTGCTCCATCACTTGCAGACGTCAACGACCTGGAAGGCGCTGACCGGGACGGCGCTGCTTGTCCTGCTGACGCTGCAATGGCGCCTCGCGTATCTGCGCGTGCGCGCGGGCGCCGCCGAGACCGCGCGTGCCTACGGCTTGCATATCGCGCTCGGTCCCGCGGCTCTTGTCGCGATGTGCCTGCACAGCACGCAGCTCGGCTATGGATTGAGCATGGCTCTTTCCGTGAGTCTGCTCGGGAGCCTTGCCACGGGCGCCATTCTCGGCGCCCATCCGCGAGCGCCGCACCGGGAAGGCAGGCGCCGCGTGTTGTTGGCCAGCCATATCGTGTTGTCCTGCGTCGCCCTCGGGTCTGCCGTGACGCACGGCTTGACCAGCCTGTCGTACTGACGTGTCGCGATCACTTCTCAATCTTCGGCCTGCGGCACGCAGCAAGCTCGCCGCCTATGTCATCGGCGCCATGGTCGTCGCAATCATGATCGCGGCGGTCGTGCTTATCCCGCGTGCAGCACGCTTCTATGCGAAGGGTCCCGCCAACACCGGACATGATGCGCTTGCCTGCCAGGAATGCCACAACGAGGCGCCGGGAACGAGGCGCCAGCAGGCTCAGGCCAAGGTTCGATATTGGCTCGGGCTGCGTGCCTCCGACGTCGCATTCGGCCATGTTCCAGTCGGTAACGCGCAATGCACTGGCTGCCATGCGCGCGACCAGGATGCCCATCCGGTCCACCGGTTCCTCGAGCCCAGGTTTGCGCAGGCGCGCGCCGAGCTCGGCGCACATTCTTGCGTGTCGTGCCACCGCGAGCACAAGGGCGGCCGCGTCACCATGGCCCCCACCGCATGTTCGTCGTGTCACCAAAATCTCGAGCTCAAGCGGGATCCGCTCGACGTTCCACACCGCACTCTGATCGCCAGCAACAATTGGACCAGCTGTCTGGGCTGCCACGACTTCCACGGCAACCACAAGCGCACCGCGCAGACGCACCTTGATGCAGCGTATCCGACGGCGGCGATTATCGAATACCTGGCCGGTGGCCCGTCGCCATATGGCAACGAATTGAAATTCCGTACCAGGTCGAGAGAGCGATGATGCTGGCACCCCAAGGCCGCAAGCGGCCAGCCTTTCTGGGCAGATCCGGGCTATGGACTGCTCTCTTCGTCCTCGCGGCCATCTATCTCTTTGTAACCCGCCCCGAGCCTTTGGCCGACGTTCAAGGCGGCGGACGCAGCGTACCGATCGACCGGGTGTTCCGCATCCTCGCCGCCGAGAACGACGTCGCGCGCAAGCTGTGGACGGCGGACATTGTTGCGGCCGGGACCAAAGCGGGCCTGAAATTCGATGAGAAATGGCGCGAACCGCACGTTGCGGCCGGCCCGCTGCCCGCACTCTTTCTGCGCGAAGCCGCGACCGCCCTGCAGCGGACGCGCTTTCCGCTCGGCCTTTTTCTCGGATCCGATTATCCAATCGTGCAATCGAACCTGTTCACCGGAGAGCAGCAGGAACACTTCAAACGAATGCGGGCAACGGGCGAGCCGGCGTTCTTCTTTGCCGCGGACATCCGAAGGCACACCGCAATGTTTCCCGACCGTGCAGTCGCTCAGGGCTGCGTCACCTGCCATAACGAGCACCCGAACACGCCGAAGAGCGATTGGAAGCTGAACGACATGATGGGCGCGACGACCTGGTCCTATCCGAAGGACAAGGTAACGATGGAGGAGGCGTTGCAGCTCGTGACCGCGCTGCGGTCGAGCTTTGCGGCTGCCTACGACGGATATCTGGCGAAAGCGGCCACCTATGAGAAGCCGCCGGAAGTTGGCGAGCGCTGGCCGCGTGACGGATACTTCGTACCGGGACGCGACGTCTTCATGCGCGAGTTCGAGCGCAGGGCGTCCACGGACACAACTAGCCGGCTGCTCCAGTTATTCGACTAGCGCCGCATTTCGCTATCGGGAGTAGTGCCTGATAATGAGACGATTGAACGAAGCGCTGGCGGGAGGAGAGGAACTGGGATCCAACATTCTCCACTTCGAACACTCATTGCTACACTTTGGCGAAGGGGTCCGCATTGTGGATTAGCAGTCACAGGACCGAGTGAGCGGCGCCGCCCACACCCCGGCCCCCAATATGGACACGGGCGAGATCCAGCCCGACTACCTATCCTAAGGCGTCGCGCAGACGCGCCGGGTCAAGCGGCCGCAAGCGCCCAGGCGCGAATGGCCCTAAGTCGACCTGACGAGGCCCGCCTTCGAGGATCAGTTCGCTTATTGCCTCGCCGGTCGCGGGGGCGTTGAGCATGCCCCAAACACTGTGGCCGGTCGCCACGTAGGCACCCTCAATACCCGGCAAGGCGCCCATGAGCGGCAAGCCGTCCTCAGTCACCGGCCGGAAACATGCTTGCCGCGCTTTGATTGGCGCAGCGGCGAGCGCCGGCGAGATCTTCCGGCATAGCGCTTCGATTCGCGCGTGCGCATGCTCATCAGGTGCAGTGTCGACAGGATCGACGGGCAGCGGCCGGAGGGCCGAGATCGCACCCACCCAGGTCGTGCCATCGGCGCGCGGAAATAGCTCGGGCGTGAGGATTTCGCCGCTCGGCTCGCGGTACTCGAGGAACAGAGCTTCTGCGGGAATGGCCGCTCCGGTTTCGAACACCAAGCTATGCCCCTTGTAGCCAAAGACCGCCGGCAGCGGCAGCCAGCGCGCCGCCTGAATCGACCACGGTCCCATGGCTATGACGACGGCATCTCCTTCGACGATCTCACCGTTTGCGAGTACTACTCCGCGCACTGCTCCGCTCGGGCTGCGCACCAAGTCCATGACCGTCCCGTGCCGCAGTACCGCGCCACGGACCTGAGCGGCGTGCATCACACCTGTCGTGAACGCGCGGGGCTCGACAAGCGCCGTCGTCTCCGGTGAGCCGAGCCGACTGGTGATCGCGACGTTATCAGCCAGCCAGGGCCGTCCACCCGCAGCGCGCCCGATGTCGTCCTCGTCGACGTAGCCGCCGTAGGTCGTCAGCCGCCGATAACCCCAAGGGTTGCCCAGCTCGGCGGACAGTTCGGCGTGGAGCTCGAAGCTTCGCCGGGCCAATGGATCGAGCGAGCTGCCGCGACACCAGTCTAGCGCCAGAAAGCCACCCGATTTCCCGGAGGCCGCACCGGCTACCACATTACGCTCTATGACCGTCGGCCGCGCGCCGCGGCCGCTTGTGAAGTAGGCGATCGCGGCACCGATCGCGCCACCACCGCAGATCACGATGCGCGTGCCCGAGCTCATGGCAGCTTGTTTGTGTCAGCCTTGGCTTCTTAGTTCCAGGGTAGTGCTCGTCAAGCTGCGACGCCGGGCTGCATCGCGGCGGGAAGCAGCCGCAACCGTGGCAGCGCAAACCGCGCCTTCTGAATCAGCCGATCACTCCGGGACATGATCCTGAAATGAAGCTGGACTGCGCCAAAATCGGATTTAACGGCGAGCGGCGGAGAGTTCCATTCAGGCATTCTCAGGTGGCGCTATATTGTTTTATCCCGGATTCGCCTTCAATGTCTTGTGGGCTTCACGACCAATGACGCCGCAGCCTCCACCCCCAAAGCCTTCGCCAATCGCCCGGGCACCAAGGCGATTGGCCATACCGCCACGGGCCCGGCGCCATGGGGGCGTGCTGTTAGCAAGTCACAGCGACTCGGTGACCAGACCGCTCTCGTAGGTCAGCTGTTGAGTTGTCCTTAGCAATCTCGTTGTACCTGTGACCTCAGTGCGCGAGCACCGCACAGCGTGTCGAGCGGCCGACGAGATCGCGCGTCACACCACCGAACAACCATTCGCCTAGCCGCGTGTGGCCGTAGGCGCCGGCAACGATAAGATCGGCGCCGATGTCGCTGGCGATGAGATCGAGTTGCTCGGCCGTATCGTCGACCGCCTCGGGCACGATGACGCCCGCGACGACGCCGTGTCGGGCAAGCCATCCGGCAACATCGTTCACGCGATTGTGGGCCATGTCGGGGCTGTCCTCGCCCTCAAGCACCTCGGCCACCGTAACCGCTGCCGCCCGTTTGAGGAGCGGCAGCGCGTCCCACACCGCGCGGCGCGCTTCGCGCGTGTCCTTCCACGCGACCAGAACCGTGCCGAGATTGAGACGTTCGACCTGCGGCGGGACGAAGAAGACCGGCCGCCCAACCTGCAGCACCAACGCACTGGGGTCGAGCCGCCGGGCCGGATCGAGTGCCCAGCCATCGCTGTTCGCGCCGGCAATAACCAGATCGGCAGCGCGCGCCTGCTGCGCAACATAGCCGGTCGGGCTGGTGAGTGCGCTGCGCCACTCCACGATCGCGGCACGGCCTTTGGCCGCCGCACGGAAACGTTCTTCCGTGTCGGCGAGCCGCTGGGCGAGCTCTACCCGGTCCTGCTCCAGCAGACCTTGCGCAAAGGCGCCGTCCGCATAGTACAGTGGCGTCGATTGCTCGCTGGCCGCAATGCCGATCAGCTTGGCTCCGAATTGCTCGGCTAAATCCCCGGCGATTCGTAAGCGCGCATCGTTCGGATGCTCGAGCTCGAGCTGCACCATGAGCGTCGAGTAGGTCATGGCTCACCCCTCAGGTAAAGGCGGCTCACGTGAGCTTGCCGCCATGGGCGCGGGTTTCCTTGACAGCTCATGCTTCGAACTGTGAGGCGCAGGGCAACGCGGTCGCGAGGCAGAGATCGGATCGAAATCAGCCTTTACCCGCGCTGTGTTTGTCTCGCCAGATTTCGAGCCGAACATTGGGGTCCGGATCCTGGCCGATCACCTGGCCGCCGACGATGACCTGATTGCCGGGGCCGTGAACGTTGCTTTCCGGATCGCGTGACTGCGCGGTCGCGGCGCTCGCCATCAGGCTGGCTGCGATGACGATAGTTGGAAGTGCTTTCGACATGGTCTGCTCCTGTGGTTCGAGGTGGCTGGAGGGCGGCCGGCTCCGGGGAGGAGAGCCGGCCGCAAGCGGGCCCGGGTCTAGGGAGGGGACAAACCGGGCGCGCGGAAACTCGAGGACACCGATCGCTTGTGGCCCGGCATGCTCGCGTCGCTGCCGTTTACTTCCCGATCGTAGTTTGTGAGGGGGCCGTAGCCCGACCAGTACGGGTAGCCGGACCAGTACGGCCGGTTCACGAGTTCGTGGCCCGAACGGGACTGAGCGAGCGAGGCGCTCGGGGTGGCGAACAGCGCGAGGCCAAGTGCCACCAGCACTGTCTTGGAAAGATTGGCGAGGGTGGTCATGGCCTCCTGATTGATCCAACGGCGGCGCGGTCCAATGTTGCGCGCCCGGGTCGGGAGCAGCTTGAGGCTCTCGGCGTATTCAGCGCGGACGTCGTTGCGCAACGCCTGCACGGCGGCCAGCGCGACGCCGAGACACAGCACGTTCATCGCCATCGGGAGCCCCGGCGCAGAGAAGAGAAAGTCGATCGCCTTCATGACACCACCTCATTGCTCGGCGGATCATCGCCGCGATTCTGGGAGCCGATTGCTATCTTCCAATCGTTCTCCTGCAACTCCTTGAAGTCGCGGATCACGGGATCCACTGTCCAGGCGCGCCGAAGCGCCGCAAGCCGCAACTCAGCCGGCACGCCGGTCTGAAGGAAGACAGTGATGTCGGTGTGCTTATCGATCGAATCGAGCGACGGCAGAGCAGTGACATCGAATGCCGATGGTGCCACCTCAGATGCGCCGCGCGTCAGCGGTCCGACAGCGCCCGCTGGCTTGGCACGCGCGCACTGCTGCGGCGTAGGATCGCTTGCCGAAATATTGGACTGACAGACGGGCAGCTCCTGCGCGATCGCGGGGCCCGCGAAGGCTGTGAAGATGCTCAAGATGGCGACAGCTACAATGGCTCCGCTGACGCTTTGGTGTTCGAGATCGGTTCCAAAGTCGGAGTCGGCAACGAGGCCTCTTTGAAAGTGTCGAACCCCAGTAGGCTTTCTTTCTGCCTGCGACATGACGCGCTCCTGTTTGCGTGATCGATACGTGTCGATGATGAGCCATGTCGCGCACGCTACGTTGAAGCGCCTTGGCGGTCGATCACATCAAGGGACTGAGAGAGCTACACTGGGGAATAGGGCGGCCTATGCTCTCAGCGGATAGTCCGATCTCAGCTCGCCATGCATTGTCGCGAACGCGCTGAAGGCGCGTGCAGTCGCATTCGACAACCGAGTGACGTCGCTGTGGCTGGCGCAATCAGCTGATCACTTGCCGGCAACCCGGCGAGCACCGGGAGGAACTAGGTAGGAGCATGTCCATGCGCATTGACACCCTACGTCTTATGACCTCGGCCCGACTCGTGGTGGTACCCACTGACGCAACGCTGCGGACCGCGGCCTCCGCCCTCTCCAATCCTCGTATCGGACTGATCGTCGTGTGCGACGAGAACAGGAAGGTTGCTGGCGTCGTCAGCAAGTCGGATATCGTTCGTCATTTAGCGAATGTGGGAGTGGCACAAGCGCCCGTTTCCACGCTGATGAGCCGGAACATCATCTCTTGCCGCCCTGAGGACGACCTTCATGCCACTTGGCAAAGGATGGAGGCGCAGAGCCTTCAGAACATGCCGGTGCTCAGCACTGACGCGAAGCCGCTTGGCGTGCTCGATATTCGCGACGCTCTCAAGGCGCTCTTCGAGCAGGAAGAATACCAGGAGCGGCTGCTTCTCAACTACGTCGCTGGCGTTGGATACCAATGAAGAATGAAGGCGTCGTGGTCACCTATCCGATGACAGAAACCGACCGAACTGCACGGTCCGCATTTTGCCGTGGCATGCGGTAGGAGCACGATATTAGAACTCCGTGAGAGAACCAGCTGGACCGCGAGGGGCGTCCGCCCTGGCAGCTCCGTATCAATGCTGCGATCACTCGTCGAATGGAGCGTCCGCGACGAAATCGACAGCCGAAGGAGCTTTGTATCCAGGTACGAAGCGCTCGCCGAAATCGCGCGCGAAGTTGTCGTAGGTTGTCTGTGGATACGCCTGTGCAATGCTGCAAAAACAGCGCGTCATTCGCGCTTTCATTTCGAGGCGCGGAAACTCGCGCACGATCTTCTTCATCTCGTCGGTAGGAATGAGCTCATACTGCAGACCGACGACATCAAGGCAGACGCCGGCCGTGCAAAGCGCAACCTCGGCCTCCTTGTAGAGGCCGATCGAGGGTGTCGAATTGAGGGCGACACTGTCCCAGATCAATTGAGCGCGTCGTTTGTCAAAACCAACGTCTGATTGCGAAGATTCGCGCGAGGTCCGCCCCTTCCACCTCGAAACGCCGCGGACCGGCAAAGCGCTCGTTGACCGTGATGTCATGCAACAGGGTTCCTACAGCGACAACCTCCGCGTCGTGCTCGATGCCTTGGAGCTGGCCGATCCGCGCCGCGAACAGCCAGGAACGGACGACGTGATTGAACAGATATGGTTCGCATTTCTGCCGAGCATACTCCATCGCCCGGTCCACGATTGGCTGCTGCAACCTGTATCCCCGCCAGCATCCTGCTGTCGATCGGCCTCATGTCCATAGCCTTTGTCCAGGTGCGTCCTGGCGTTCGCCAAAACATGTTTGCGCGAGAACATCAGGCGGGGCCTTTCCCGCGGTCAGTTTCGTGTACTTGTCTGTCCAGTGCCCTTGACGAAT
>CAVTXS010000040.1:0-97243 GCA_963738705.1 uncultured Alphaproteobacteria bacterium | reverse complement strand
CGTAGCCGGCCGCCAACCGAGATGCCCCTATCACATCGGGCCCATAGGATATGAGGCCGCCTCGGTCAACGAAGGAGCGTCTGTTGTACACAGCGGGCAATCGATGTCGCGCCGCCAGCGAAACGATCAGGTCGCGATGCGCATTCACCGCTGCGCTCGTCGTCACGACTAGGCCGCCGTTCGGCGTGCGCGCAAAGACCTCGATGGCGCGCTCGATCTCGCCCGCATCGCGCCCGTCGACCGGAACAACCTCTACTCCGATCGAGGACGCCACCGATTGGATCACGGCGAACTGGCCGATGCCGGAGTTCGTAGAGGAATCCAGATGACGGCAGCGTGCTCCGTGCTGGGTGTGATCTGTTTGAGCAGCTCCAACCATTTACCGCTCAGGCTGTATTCGAATTGCATGAAGCCAGTTGTGTTGCCCCCTGGACGCGAACGGCTCTGGACAAAGCCGGCCGAACCGGATCGACAACAGACATGAAAACTATTGGCACAAGGCGGGTTGCTTGCAGCAGCTGCGACAAGGCCGTGCCCCCGCCTGTGACAATGATATCCGGCGTCACAGCGAGCGATTCGGCAATGTGCTTCCGAATATCGGCAGCCATGGGCTTCAGGCCGACGGATATCGAACTGCATGTTGCGGCGCTCAATCCAACCCAAATCGTGCAGCGCTTGCACGAGAGCCCCCAGGCGGGCCTGATACTCCTGATCGTCTTCTTCCCGACCGGGAAGGACTAGCCGACGCGCCGCATCCGCTCGCCTTGCTGCCCGCGCGCCGCGAGCGGCCACGCGGCCGCCGCGCCGCCGATGAGCGCGATGAAGTCGCGCGTTTCGCTGCCCGATGCCTCCCGTGCTTCTGACAGAAAGGATAGCACACCTGGCAGGAGACTGCTGCGCTGCCAGGATTTCAATCGGGCCTATGTCTGCCCCGGGGTCATTCGCGTCGGTACCGCTTACGCAAGCAAGCGCAAGGGTTTGCGCTGTCAAAAGGTCACATCTCGCGCCTTTGGCGACAAAGGGCTTTTTCGGAAAGTGTCAAAAACGGAAAAGAGGGCGGCTCAACGGTACTTGCTCGTACCCGGCAGCGCGCGGGTCCGTTCCCGGCCTCGCGCCGCGCGCGGCGACAAAGCTGATCACGACGAGGTTGCGCGAATCCAGCACTCGCGGATTTGCGGCCGTTGGAGAGCCGAACGTCGCAGTGTGCCTACTTCCTGGCACTGAGCTCGCGTTTGACCGCGGGGTGGAGTGCAACCGTGGTTTCGGATTGCTATCCGGACAGATCAACGAGAAGGTGGCACGGTTCCGGCAAATCAACACCGATCGGGTCACCAGTCATCGCGATGCGCTCGAGTTTCCGGACGGCCAAAGTCGTGTTGCTCACCAGCCTGTGGGAAGGTCAGCACGCGACCGTGCTGCAGTTGCCGGCCTCGCAAGCGCACGTGTGCCGCCCGACGCCTTCGGTATCTCCACCCGCCGCACAGGCTGTGGTCTGTAGGTGCCTTCAAGCAGTTGTGCCCGCAGCGTGAGCCAATGCTCCTTCAGGTAGGCCGGCAAATCATCGACGCTCATCCCGTCGATGCCGCCGGCGCCCGTTGCGCTTCACCTGCGCCAGCGCCTTCTTCAGGTTCGCACGCTCCACAACTGCTTCCATCGACGGTCCCAACGCGACCGCCTGGCCTTCGATATCGGCTTTCGCCGCGTGCGCTTCGGTCTCTCGGGCGGCGCAGCTTGCGGCTTCACCGCTTGCGCCGGTGCCCAAGTTCAGCTCGACCTGATTGTTCTGCCGCATGGCGCGCACGAGATTGCCGCTCTACCGGCCATTCCACCGTTCGGGCCTTCGGCGGACGCTCCCGCCTACTATGCCCTCTGCTGACTTCTGCGCTGCGGTCAGGTCGCCTTGCGACGACCTCAGTCTCGAATCCGGGACACAGCGCAGACCTCCCGAGGTAAGATCGACCGCCTTCACCGCACGCCCGCCGGATCTGCCCCACCCCGGTCCTTGATGGCCGTGGACTTCGCGATCATTGCTCGCTCGTCCGACCGGGTAGGCCTCGTTATCCGGTTCTTGTCCATCGGGCCGCGGCTTTGCTCCACGCTTCCTTCAGACCCCGCCTCGCGACGGCGCCCTTGCGCTTCGCTAATCCTTCGCCACCATCAGGCTGGATAGAGGACTTTCACCTCCAAGCTGTCGCTCATGCTCGGCACACAAAAGAAAGGGCGGCGCAATGGCCGCCCTCTCGTCGTGCTGTGTTGCGGCCGTCTATGCGGCGGTCTTGATCGCCGCCGTCGGTTCGCCGTCCAACGTCTCGCGTAGCGACCGCTCGATGACCGTCGCCATCTCGCGCCGAAGGTCGAACTTGTCCCATCGCGCATAGACCGCCGTCACGCCCTTGCGCGTATGCGCCAGCAGCGCGCCGATCTGTTCGAGCGAATAGCCTTCCCGGTCGAGGATCGTCGCGGCGGTGCGCCGCAGATCGTGCGGTGTCCAAGGCTTCATCCCGAGCCCGGCAACGATCTGCCGCGCCGCCTTCTGCAACTCATCGCGGCCAAGGTCAAACACCCGCGCACCCGGATCGGCCTTGAGATGCGGCCGCAGCAGTTCGAGCGCCAAGCCAGACAGCGGCGTGATGAACGCGCTACCGGCCTTCATCCGCTCGCCGGGTAGCGACCAGTGCGGACCGTGCTCGCTTGGCCCGCGCAGACCGCGAAGCTCGCTGCCGACCATGCCACCCACCATGCCGGGCCGCGCCGCCGTCACCAGGATCAGGCGCAGCGCGGTCGCGGCGTCGCGCGACACGTTGAAGCGTTCCGGCGCGTCGAGCGCGGGCCAGACCTGCCGAATTTCATCCGGGCTCAGGAAGCGGTCGCGCGAGACGATGGCACCCCCGGGCGCCGGAAGATCGGCGAACGGGTTGACGGTCACGAACTTGCGGCCGGGCTGCTTGGCCCATTTGAACATCGCGTGGACGATGTGCTTGGTCTGATTCGCCATGGTCTTTTTGCCGCGCCGGTCCGCGATGTCGTGCAGCATGGCGGCCGCATCGTCGTCGGTGATCGAGACGACGGGCCGCTCGTTCCAGCCGTAGACGCGCCCGATCCGATCCAGCGTCTCGCGGACCTTGTCGCCAGTGCGGAGCGCGGTTAGCTTGGCGTCGTAGTAGAGCGCGACGACGTCGGCGTAGGTCTTAGTTTTTTTTTCAGCTTCGGCGCGCTGGATCTTGGGCGGGAGCGGAGTCCCGCCATTGGCGACGGTCTTGCGCGCATCGTTGACGACCTCGCGCGCTTTCGCCAGCGGCACGTCCGGGTAGCGGCCGATGGTCAGCCACGTGACCTTGCCGGTGGTCTTGTCGCGGTACGCGTACGCGAACGTCTTGATGCCTTTCGGTGTGATTCGGATGCACAGCCCGGGGCAGGCGGCGTCGCCGATGGCGTATTGCGCGGCGCGCGGCGTGTAGGACCGGATGCCGACGTCGGTGAGCTTCGCTTTCATGGTGGTGTGGTTCTTTCTCAGGTTGGCTGTTAGCTTCGCTAACAAAAATGGTGGCACGTCCTGACACGCTCTGACACGTTCTGACAAGATGGGAGACGCATGGTTCGCCAACAGCCGCAGGCGTTTCCGATGTGTCAGGACGGGTCAGGACGCGTCAGGACGGTTCAGAGAAATATTTAGCTTCGCTCAGCCCACGCCTTCGCGCCAGCGCGACATGAACGAGGACAGCGCATGACCGATGACGAACGCGCCATTCGCGACCTGGTCGCGAGCTGGATGGCCGCGAGCCAGGCCGGCGACCTGCAAACCGTGCTGGGCCTGATGACCGACGACGTGGTCTTCATGGTTCCGGGGCGCGAGCCGTTCGGCAAGGAGGTATTCGCCGCCGGCGCGCAGGGAATGAAGGACGTCCGCATGCAGGGTGCGAGCGACATCCGCGAGCTCGAGGTGCTCGGCGACTGGGCCTACCTGCGCAACCACCTCACCGTGACGATGACGCCGCCCGGCGGCAAACCGGTGCGGCGCGCGGGCTGCACGCTCACCATCCTGCGCAAGCAGCCGGACGGCCGCTGGCTGCTCGCGCGCGACGCCAACCTGCTGGCGGAGGTGGCGTAGGCCGTCGCATCACGGAGCGCTTCGCGCTGCCCTCGCCTATTTGACCCGCCGATACAGGTTGCTCGCCGACCCGCGCCCGCCGGCAACGCTCGGGTTGGTGTTGCGAAACTCGTCGGCGGTGAGCGCATCGATAACGCGCGTTTGCGATACGCCCTCCCAATTCGGGAACGTGCTGGAGACGATCCTGTAGGTAACGGTCCTCTTGTCCTCATCGACCGTAAAGGTGCCGAACACCGACAGGCTGCCGCGCATGATGCCGGCGTACTCCTCCGCCGTGCCGGTCAACCGGTTGTTGGAGGCGATGCGCGGCACTTCGCTGGCGACGTGGATCTGCGCGAAATGGCCGTCGGGGGTGAAGATCAAAATACCCTTGGGGGTTTCTCCGAACGGAAACGATTTCTTGCCATCGGAAGCCGTCACCTCGGCGACGACGAACTGCCACGTGCCGACCAGTTGGTCTTTGAGGCCCTTGCCTTGCTGTCCGGCAGCTTCGCCGCTCAGCAGCGCGAGCACAGCGACAATTGGCACGAGCCTCACGGTGCCCTCCCTCGGTCTGCGGTTGCAGGCAGGCTACGCTCCAAATGCAAAGCGGGCAAAAGCCGCGGTGAATGCGGCGCACCAAGGCCAGCCCGCCGGGCAGGCGCCCCATCAAATCCGCGTGAAACAGCGATGCCGTCGCTATCCCGTCGCCGATCCGGAGGTAACCTCTCCCCCCGGCTGGCAGGAGGCAACTGCCGGCCCTGTGCCTATGGACTCCGGGAGGAACCCAAAAATGTTCGAGATTTCACGCCGTGACCTGGTGCTGAGCGCTGCCGGCGCCTACGCGGCCTTCGGCCTCAGCAAGCCGATCGCATTCATCGGCGCCGCGCATGCGCAGACCATCCCGGCCGACGCGGCCTTCAAGAAATACAAGGTCGGCGACATCGAGGTGATCTCGCTGTTCGACGGCCACTGGGAAAAGCCGCACGACGAGAACTTCATCAAAGGCGTCAACGTCGAGCAGACCAAGACTGCGCTCAAGGCGGCGGGGATCACCGACACGTACGTGCCGATCCCGTTCACCGTGATCGCGGTCAATACCGGCGGCCGGCTGGTGCTGATCGATTCCGGCACCGGCGGCGGGCAGGCGGGCGGGCCGAAGGCGGGCAAACTGGCGCAAAGCATGGCGGCTGCCGGCCTCGATCCCAAGAACGTCAAGGCCATCGTGGTCTCGCACTTCCACGGCGACCACATTTCGGGGTTGATGGCCAAGGACACCAACGCGCAGACGTTCCCGGACGCCGAGATCATCGTGCCCGCCGCGGAGCTCAAGTGGTGGACGCAGCCGATCGACTCGATCGCAGCGCCGCGCCAGGGCCTTGCCAAGCGCATCCAAGCGACGTTCCCAACCTGGAAGAACGTCAAGCCGGTCGACGGCGAGGCCGAGCTTGCGCCCGGCGTACGCGCCGTTCCGGCGTTCGGCCATACGCAGGGCCACACCGCGCACCTGATCAGCTCGGGCGGCCAGCAGCTCTTGGTCACGGCCGACGCCACCAACGTCCAGGCCCTGTTCGTCAAGAACCCGGAATGGGCGGCGGCGTTCGACCACGTGCCGGATCTGGCGGTGGAAACCCGCAAGAAGCTGTTCGACCGCGCCATCGCCGACAAGGCCATGGTGGCCGGTTATCACTGGGGCCTGCCTAACGTCGGCACCATCGCCAAGGACGGCAGCGGCTACGCGTTTACGCCTGCGAGCTGATCGCCAAAACGCACTCAGCCGAACACGATCCCGAAGGGCGCCCCGCAAAGGGGGCGCCCTTTGTCTTGCGCAAATCCGATCAGTTGATCGCCGGCGGCGCGAACAGCACGCCGCCGAACAGCAGCCAGGCGAGCAGCAGGGTCCAGACCACGTTGACCGCCTGCGCGCCCAGGAAGGCGAGCGCCGGCCGTCCCCGATCGGTGGTCGCGAGCGCGACCACGCGCGTCTCCAGCCCGATGCACACGAACGCCAGCGCAAACCACCAGGTCCGGATCTCGTTGAGCAACCCGCGGGTGCCGCCGACCACGTCGGGGGCGAGCGCGAACGAGAACAGCGCCGAGGCGGCGACGAAGCCGAGCACGAATTTCGGGAAGCGCTGCCAGATCACGGCGGCGCTCGGCCGCTCGCCGGTTGCGGCGCCGAGCTTGAACGCCCACCAGACCGCGAGCATGAACGCCGCGACCCCGATCAAGGCGTTCTGCGAGAATTTGACGATGACGCCGGTCTTCATCGCGGCGTCGCTGATCAGGGCGCCCGCCGCCACCACCGACGCGCTGGTGTCGAGGGTGCCGCCGAGCCACGCGCCCGCCACCAGGTCGTCCATGCCGGTCGTCTTCGCGATCCAGGGCATCGCGATCATCATCGGCACCGCCACGATGAGCACGAGCGAGGTGACGTAGGAGAGCTTCTTCTTGTCGCCCTGGATCGCGCCACAGGCCGCGATCGCCGCCGAGACGCCGCAGATCGATACCGCGGTCGCCAGCATCGCGCCGAACTCGTCGTCGACCGAAAGCTTGCGGGCGAGCCAGAAGCACGCGTACCAGACCACGACCACCACCAGCACCGCCTGCACGATGCCGAGCGCGCCGGCCTGCAGCACCTCCATGAACAGCAGGCTGGCGCCGAGGATGACCAAGCCGGTCTTGATGAAGAACTCGGTCTGCACCGCCGGCTTGAGCCACGCGGGCACCCCGACCGTGTTGCTGATCGCGAGCCCGAGCATGAGCGCGAAGATGACGTATTCGATGCCCCAGTCGACGAACAGTCCGTTGCCGGCGAGGAACCGCGCCAGCCAGGCCAGCCCGAGGACCACAGGCAGACCGAGCAGAAACGGCGCGACGCGCGCGCCGAGAAACACCATCCCGGCCGCCGCCACCACCACGAACCCGAGCGCGAGATAGAACAGCTTCGCCAGGTTGTCGCGCGTGAACACGCGGTTTTCCGCGACCGCAGCCGCGTGCCCGCGGATCTCGGCGCCCAAGGCGCCCGCCACGGTCCTGCTGCCGAGCGCCGCCATCTTGCCCGCCGCCGTCTCGATCGCCTTGCGCTCGCCGCTCGCCAGCGCTCCGCGCAAGGTCTGGCTCAAGGCTGCGACGTTGGCTTGAGCCTTCGCGTCGGCGTCCCTCGCGATCGCGTCGAGCGAGGCGATCCAGCCCGGCGTCAGCGACGCGATCTGGCTGTCGGTCGTCCACCGGAAGGTCGGCACGACATTGCGCACGTCCGCGATCTTCCATTGGAACAGCGC
Organism: uncultured Alphaproteobacteria bacterium; assembly: GCA_963738705.1. GTDB lineage: Bacteria > Pseudomonadota > Alphaproteobacteria > Rhizobiales > Xanthobacteraceae > CAVTXS01. Next base: position 89,872 of record CAVTXS010000040.1, on the reverse strand, counting down.
CAGCACGGCCGCGATCACCAGGAAGCCCAGCAACACCGCGGTCCAATCTTCCGTGCGCCACCGCGGCGCGACCAAGGCCGGCGCTTGCACGCGAGCGGCCGGCGGCGCACTGATCGTCATTTGGTTCTGCATGCCTTTGATCCTTGATAAACGCGGGTCAGAAACAACCGCGATTGATCCGTTGATCATCGGCATTTTTTCATTCGACGCCTTTCCGATCCATTCTCAATTCAAAGCAGGTTGCGGCAGGTTCTTCTTTGCCGCCGCGGCGATGCGATGAAGATCTTCCAAATGCACCCGCGCGCGACGCGAGGCACGCAATCGGCGCTCACTCAACCCGTCATGCCCGGCACCCGGGTCCGGCCTTTTGGCCGGCCCGGGCGTGAAACCTTGTGCCGGGCATCCACGTCTTCGCTTTCAACGAACCGCAGCAAGCAAGACGTGGATGGCCGGGACAAGCCCGGCCATGACGAATTTGGTCAAGCTCGCTGGGACGTGCGGCAGAATCAGGCGATACCGAAAGCTCAGCCCGTCGTTCCGAGCACGTTGCCGAGATCGTTGTAGATCGTGTGCAGGTGCTGCGCTTCCGGATCGACCGAGCCCATCTCGATCACGAAGCCGTCGCCGATCACGCGATAGCCGAACGCCTTCTCCGGCGTATTGGGGCCGTGCCACGCGAAGTGCACCGCTTCCCGGTCGCCTGCGCGCAAGCGCGCACGCTGCACGTCGGCGAGAGCCGCCGGGAAATGCTCGACCGCGTAAATCTCGATCAATTGCCACAGCAGGTCGCGCTGCGACGCGGTCAGCGTCGCCGCCGCAAGCCCCGCCTTTGCTGCGTTCGCGCGCTCGCGCCCCGCAAAGGAGAGGATGTTGCGCAAGGCGCTCTCCGACACGCGCGCCTTCGCCTGCAGGGCGGGCGACAGATCGGCGAGCAGCCGCCGCGCCAGTCCTTCCTCGTCCCGCAGCGTATTGAGCCCGGCATGCGGCCCAGCCGCAACGCGATTGGGATAGGACGAGAACGAGGAGGGCGTAACCGCGACGATCCCGCCGTCGCGCACGGCGATCGACTGGGTCAGGTGATGGCCTTCGAGACGGAAGCCCCAGGCGCCGGTCTCGGCCGGCTGCCCGAAGACGGAAAACGAGAAGCGCTCGGAGGAGCGCTGCCCGGCGCCGTTTCCCATCGCGGCGAGCACGTCCTGCAACAGCATCACGTTCTTCGCCTTGCGAAGACCGGCGGGCGAAAGCGCGGCGGCCAGCAGCTCCCACGCGGCGGCCTTCTCGGCCACGTTCATCTGCTCGAGCCGCAGCCCCGGCTTGATGTAGCCGCCGACCCCGAAATAGTTCCAGCTCCGCCATTCCGGCCCGCCCCAGGCAAACGAGGCGGCTTTCCTCTTGTCGGCGTCGAGGACAGCGAGAAACTTGCGCGTGGCGGCCAACAGATCGGCCGCCGGTGCCAGCACTTCCCCGGCCGCGCGCGCGACCGCGTGAGGGAACGCCGCCGCGCCGAGCAGCGCCGTGCCGGACAGGATCAAACCCCTGCGGTCAAGCCTGGTCGCATCGGTGTTCGACTTCGACATGGCGTCGTCCTCCGTGGTCAGCCGCGCCCGCCGTCAATTTACTTCACAACGGGTATCGGCGCATCCTGTACGGTGGAGCCTCTTGCACCCGACCATGGAGCGCCGCGACCATGCCGAAACGGGCGATCGCATCGGACCGCGTATTCAAGAGCTCGCTGCCGTTCGCGCAGGCGACCGTTGCGGGCGGTTTCATGTTCGTCTGCTGCATCGGGTGCGATCGCCAGGGCCGCCTCGCCAGCGGCGACGTGCGGGCGCAAACGCAAGCTGCGATCGACAACATCCGCGCGTTGCTCGAGGAGGCCGGCGGCAGCCTGGCCGACGTGGTCAAGTGCACAGTCTATGTCACCGACCGCGCCGATTGGCAGCCGATGAACGAGGTCTACTTCGCCAATTTCTCCGAAGACCCGCCACACCGCGTGTCGTGCATCGTGCGCGGGCTCGGATCCCCGGAATGCCTGGTGGAGATCGACGCGACGGCGTTCCTCGACTCGGCCTAGTCCGGCGGACAGATCGGCAGCAGGCTTAGTCGACTTGCACCGGGCCCCCTAAGCCCTGCCTCGCCGCGCGGGTCGCATCTTCTTCGGACAGCCGAAGCCAAGGCCGTGCGGCATGGCCTTGCTGTGCCGGTGCGGATAACGCTTGCAATGCACCGGCTCGGCAGACAGGCCGGCGTCGCTCGCCCGATCGATGGCGATTCCGCCGGCAGGCATCGCGGCTGCGGCTGGCTGGCCGGCCAAGCCCACGCCGACGGCGACAATCAGTCCCAACAAGAGCGTGCGCATCGTGTCTCTCCCAATCTTCCGCCCGGCACCTGCGGAGCGGAGCCGGTCATTCAAGTCGACTGCGAACCGCAAGTTCCAGGCAGACGCAGCGCGCCCCTAATCCGATTCCCTTCGGCGCCGCCACATCGGCACGTCAGCGGAAACGACGGAGCCGCGGCGCACGTTGGCTGGCCACCGAGTCCTGCCGTGCCGTCCGCCGATTCGCGTCGTCGCGCCGGCGTCGATCCGAATCTGAACGGACGTTCATATTGGCCGGGCTGGGAGGCTTCAGGCCCGGCGCAAAGAAACGGATTTGCCCGGTAGACGAAGCAATCCGGAGCTAAATAGCTGTATTTCATCGCTAAAGCGGCTCAGCTTTCACATTTAGGCCAAATTGGACGCGCCTATTGGGACATCCAGTTCGCGCCTGGATCGGTTTATCAGCGGCGCCGGCCCGGCGCCCCACGGAGGAGATGGGATGAAGAAGACCCTGACAGTTCTTGCTGCGGCCGGTGCGCTCGCGGTCGTTTCCGTCGCAGCGCCGACCGATGCCAACGCGTGGCATCGCGGCTATGGCCATGGCGGTGCGGTTGCGGCTGGTGTCCTTGGCGGGCTCTTCGCCGGCGCCATCATCGGCTCGCAGGTCGCGCCGCGCTACTACGAGCCTGCGCCCGTATACGTGGCGCCCGGCCCGGCGAGCTGCGTCGAGCCGCAGTGGGTATGGTCGGAGCGCCGCGGCGAGTATGTGTGGCGCAACGTGCGCGTCCCCTGCTGATCGCGCTGACGCTTCCCTCATCGGACCATCGACCCGGCCGGGCTGCACGCAGCCCGGCCGGCGTCGTTAGTTTGGCTCGTCATCGCTTTGCGGATGCGGTCAGTTTTTCCCGGGTGCTACGCGCATGTGATCGATGACTGCGGGCGTCGGCCAGCAGTCGAGTTTTAGCCCATGCGCCTTCTGATAGGCGCCGAGCGCGGCGCGCGTCAGCATGCCGGCCTTGCCGTCGATCTTGTCGGCATAGAAGCCGGCGCGCCGTGAGGTGGCGCTGCATCGCCTCGACCTCGCTCGGTCCGTAGCTGCGCGGTCCGGCCCCACGGCGGTGACGAAAGGCCCGCCGCCCGCGATCCGGTCGGCGAGATTGCCGACGAACAGCACGTAGAGATCGGAGAAATTGTAGTCCTTGAGCACGTAGTAGTTCTTCAGCGTGAGGAACGCCGGCCCGTAGGTCCCCTCCGGCAGCAACAGCGAGGCCGGCTCCGCCAGGTCCGCGCGCGGGCTTGCGGCCGTCGGCCGGCACAAAACCGCGCTTGATCCATTCGGCGACAGGTCGCTGCGTTTCCGGCTCGGCAGTGGTGCAATCGACATTCTCCGGCGCGCGCACCTCGTAGGCCCAGCGCTTGCCCGCGCTGCCAGCCGTTGGTCGGCAAGCTGCTTGCCGCCGACGCGAGCGCATCCGGCACCGAGTTCCAGATATCGCGGCGGCCGTCGCCGTCGAAGTCGACCGCATGCTTGTAGAAATCCGACGGCAGGAACTGCGTGATGGCCCATCGCGCCGGCCCAGGAGCTGCGCATGGTCGCGAGCGCAACGTGGCCTTCCTGCAGCATCTTGAGCGCGAGCAGGAATTCCTGCCGGAACTGTTCCTTGCGGCGGCCGAGATAGGCCTGCGTCGCCAGCACGCGGATCGCGTTGTGCGGAAGCTTGGCGTCGCCGTAACCGGTCTCGCGTCCCCAGATCGCCAGCACCACCGAGCCCGGGACGCCGAAGTTTTGCTCGATCGCCGTAAGCGTCGCGCGGTGCTCGGCCGCAAGCTTGCGACCTTGCGCGGCAAGGCGCGCGAGCGGTCGCCTCCTTGAGATAATCGGCCGGCGTCCGCACGAACTCGGCCTGCTCGCCGCGTGGCCGTTCCGGCCGGCCCGGAATCACCAGATCGGGCAGCGTGAGATCCGGCTCGAGCCCGCGCGTCGCCGTCTCGAAGGTCGCGCGCGAGACGCCGAGCGCCTGCGCTTCCGGCCACAGGGAGTCGAGCCATTGCCGAAAGGCCCCATCCGCGGCGACGACCTGGGCACACCCCGCGAACAGCAAAGTTGCAACGCCGCAGCAGAGCAGCAATCGAGGCAACCTGTATCGCGAGAGGATCATCGTTGGCTCTAGGCGAAATCTTGTCGTGTAATACTACACAACGTACGAAGCAGAGGGTGGCGTCGGCGGACCGGGAAACGAGACCATATTGTCTTCAGACACCCACGGAGGCCGGGACGCGTCACCGTCGACACGGGGCCTCCGCTCGATCTACCGTTTGGCAGGTTGGGAATGGTGAAGGAATAGCGATGCCTCAGGTCGTAGCAATTGTGCACGAAGAAAAGGGGGCCTATGGCATCTCCTTTCCCGATTTCGCCGGCTGCGTCTCCGGAGGAAAGACTTTGGAAGAGGCCATGCGGCGGGGACGCGAAACCTTGCGCGTGCATGCGAAATCGATGATCGAGGACGGCGAGACGTTGCCGATGCTCCGCTCTCTGGATCAGTTGAAAAAGGACCGCACTTTTCGCAAGGACCTCTCGGGCGGGCTGGTCGTCGCGCTGCCGCTCGATCTTCCGAGCAAAGCGGTGCGGATCAATATCTCCCTGGACGAAACCTAGCGCGTGATGATTTCAGGTCGAAGCACCTCGTTGTCATTGCCGGGCTTGACCCGGCAATCCATCCTCTTCGCAACAGTCCTGCAAAGATCGGGATAGGGGGGAGTCTCGCGACCCCTCCCCTCCCACACCACCGTACGTACGGGTCCGTATACGGCGGTTCGGTGGATTGAGCGGCTGCCTGTTCCCGCGGGAGGGGCATCCGCCGGGATTTTGAAACGAGCATCTGCGATTGCGCTTCGGTCCCTGCATTGCTGCGCCGTCGGGCTTCACCTTTCAGCGTTAGCATGCAGGACGGACAATACCGCTTGGCTGCCGCACGGCACCCTCGAGATGCGCGTCTCTACTCTCCACTTCCAACCGTTCGGGCCTTCGGCCGGATCGCTCCGCGCCTACTATGCCGTCTGCTGACTTCTGCGCTGCGGTCAGGCCATCTTGCGACGACCTCAGTCTCGAATCCGGGACACAACGCAGATCTCCCGAGGTAAGATCGACCGCCTTCGCCGCACGCCCGCCGGATCTACCACCCCGATCCTTGATGACCGTGGACTTCGCGATCACTGGCTCGCTCGTCCGATCGGGTAGGCCTCGTTATCCGGTTCTTGTCCATCGGGCCGCGGCTTTGCTCCACGCTTCCTTCAGACCCCGCCTCGCGACGACGCCCTTGCGCTTCGCTAATCCTTCGCCGCCATCAGGCTGGATAGAGGACTTCCACCTCCAAGCTGTCGTTCATGCTCGGCACACCAGATGGATGCGCGGGTCAAGCCCGCGCATGACGAACTCGAACTTGAAACCATCGCGCTTTAGTCGCCGCTCTCGACGATGCGGCGGAACGTGCCGGCCTGCTCGCGCTCCGCCTTCATCGCCGAGGCGACGAAGGCAAAGCTGAAAGTTTAGCCTCGTGCGCCGCCCGTGGTCCGCCGCAGCAAATCACCGCGCGAATTTCTTGTACTTGATCCGGTGCGGGATCGTTGAATCGATCCCCAGCCGCCGCTTCTTGTCCTCCTCGTAGTCCGGCGAAGTTGCCCTCGAACCATTCGACGTGGCTGTCGCCCTCGAAGGCGAGCATGTGGGTCGCGATGCGGTCGAGGAACCAGCGGTCGTGCGAGATGATGACGGCGCAGCCGGCGAAATCCTCCAGCGCCTCCTCGAGCGCGCGCAGCGTGTCGACGTCGAGGTCGTTGGTCGGCTCGTCGAGCAGGAGCACGTTGGCGCCGGACTTGAGCATCTTGGCGAGGTGCACGCGGTTGCGCTCGCCGCCCGAGAGCGCGCCGACCTTCTTCTGCTGGTCGCCGCCCTTGAAGTTGAAGGCCGAGCAATAGGCGCGCGAGTTCACCTCGCGCTTGCCGAGCTGGAGCTGGTCGAGGCCGCCGGAGATCTCCTCCCACACGGTCTTCTTGCCGTCGAGCGCAGTCGCGCGACTGGTCGACGTAGCCGAGCTGCACCGACTCGCCGATCTTGATCGTGCCGTCGTCCGGCGTCTCCTGGCCGGTGATCATGCGGAACAGCGTGGTCTTGCCGGCGCCGTTCGGGCCGATCACGCCGACGATGCCGCCGGGCGGCAGCTTGAAGGTGAGGTCGTCGATCAGCAGGTTGTCGCCGAAACCCTTGGTGAGGCCCTCGAAATCGATGACGTTCTGCCCGAGCCGCTCGGCGACCGGGATGACGATCTGCGCGGTCTGCGTCGGTCTTCTCGGTCGCCTTCTTCAGCAGATCCTCGTAGCGCTGGTAGCGCGCCTTGGATTTGGCCTGGCGCGCGCGCGGGCGATGCCGCGATCCACTCCTGCTCGGCGCGCGAGCGTGCGCTGGCGCGCCTCCTCCTCGCGACCCTCCTGCGCGAGCCGCTTCTGCTTCTGCGCCGAGCCAGGCCGAGTAGTTGCCCTCGATAGGGAATGCCGCGGCCGCGGTCGAGCTCGAGGATCCAGCCGGTGACGTTGTCGAGGAAGTAGCGGTCGTGGGTGACGATCAGGATCGCGCCCGGATAGTTGCGCAGATGCCCTTCGAGCCAGGCCACCGTCTCGGCGTCGAGATGGTTGGTCGGCTCGTCGAGCAGCAGCAGCTCGGGCTGCCTCCAGCAGCAGCTTGCAGAGCGCGACGCGGCGCCGCTCGCCGCCCGAGAGCGTCTCGACCTCGGCATCGTCGGGCGGGCAGCGCAGCGCGTCCATCGCCTGGTCGACCTGCGAGTCGAGATCCCAAAGGTTCTGGCGTCGATCTCGTCCTGCAGCTTCGCCATCTCGTCGGCGGTCTCGTCCGAGTAGTTGGCGGCGATCTCGTTGTAGCGCTCGAGCAGCGCGCGCTTTGCGGCGACGCCTTCCATCACGTTCTCGCGCACGGTCTTGGTCGGCATCGAGCTCCGGCTCCTGCGGCAGGTAGCCGACGCGCGCGCCCTCGGCCGCCCAGGCCTCGCCGGTGAACTCCGTGTCGAGCCCGGCCATGATGCGCAGCAGCGTCGACTTGCCCGAGCCGTTGACGCCGAGCACGCCGATCTTGGCGTCCGGATAGAACGACAGGTTGATGTTCTCGAGCACCTTGCGGTTGCCCGGATAGGTCTTGGTGAGACCCTGCATGTGATAGACGAACTGACGGGCCATCGCCGCCCTGCCCTGTTGTTGGGCGCCTGTCGGCGCCGGATGTCGGGAAGTCGGCGCTGATGTAGCGGCGGCCGGAGCAAAGGGCAAGTCGCGGCGCAGTCGGCGATATCAAGAAAAGATCGTCGAAACCCGGATGGTGCCCTCGCTGCGCAGCACCTGGACCGAGACGTCCTCGCCGTGCCGGCGCACGGTGAGATCGACGCTCGAATCGCCGAGCCGCAGGTTGCGCAGGGTCACGTCCTTGAGGAAGGGCGGCAGCCGCGGATCGCGGAAATGGATCTCGCGCAAGGCCGGCGCAAATTCCAGCCCGAGCGAGGCCTGGAGCAGGGTGAAGGGCGTGCCGCTCGCCCAGGCCTGCGGCGAGCAGGCAACCGGATAGAGCGTCGGCCCGCGCGCGCGGGTGCGCTTGAAGCCGCAGAACAGCTCCGGCAGACGCCGCAGGTCCATATAGGTCGCGGCGTCGAACAGGCCGCGGAAGACCCGGTCGAGCTCCGCCTTCAGCCCGTATCTGGCGAGCCCGAGCGCGATCAAGCGCGTTGTCGTGCGGCCACACCGAGCCGTTGTGGTACGACATCGGATTATAGCGGCGCTCCTCGCTCGACACCGTGCGCACGCCCCAGCCGGAGAAGAATTGCGGCCGCAGCAGGCCGCGGCCGACTTCGCGCGCGCGCTCCGCCGGCGCGATTCCGGTGAACAGCACCTGCCCGGCATTGGAGGTGCGCACCCGGCACGGCTGCTTCTCGCCGTCGAGCGCCAGCGCATAGGTCTTGATCTCCGGACACCAGAACGCCGCTTCGAAGCGCTCGGCGAGCCGGGCCGCCTGCGGCATCGAGCGCGGCCGCCTGCTCGTTGCGGCCAAGCAGGCGCGCGCACTGCGCCGCGACGGACTTCGCCGCGTACACGTAGCCTTGCACCTCGGCGAGCGCGATCGGACCGCGGGCGAGGCGCCCGTCGGCATGGAACAGCGCATCGACCGAATCCTTCCAGCCCTGGTTGACCAGGCCCTCGTCGGTCGCGCGGTGATACTCGACGAAGCCGTCGCGGTCCGGATCGCCAGGGCCGTCGATCCAGCCGAGCGCCGCCTCGATTGCCGGCCACAGCGCCTCGACGAACTCCCAGTCGTGGCTCCGCTGCGCGTAGAGGCCCGCCAGCAGCACGAACAACGGGGTGGAATCGACGCTGCCGTAATAGAGGCCGAACGGCACCTCGCGCAGCGCCGCCATCTCGCCCTCGCGCATCTCGTGCAGGATCTTTCCGGGCTCCGCGTCCGATACGGGGTCGTAACCCGTGGCCTGGTAGTGCGCGAGCCGCTTGAGCACGCCGCGCGCAGTGCTCGGATCGAACCACAGCATCTGCATCGCGGTGATGATCCCGTCACGGCCGAACGTGGTCGAGTACCAGGGCGTGCCGGCGTAGGGGTACGGTCCCTGCGGCGTCTCGGTCATCAGCATGTAGAGGTCCGACATCGAGCGGCACAGGACCTCGTTGAACAGCTCGTTCGATGTGGTGACGGTGGCGACGCCGCGGGTCGAACGCTTGAGGTCGTGATGCGCGGCGAGCAGGCCTTTGTAGAACGGCGTCGGTTTGTGCTCCCGACCATTGCAGGTGGCCGCGAGGAACAAGGCCGCGCTTTCGCCCGGCGGCAAGTTGAGCCGGAACGATGCCGAGCTGGCGGTCAGCTGCGTCGGCGCCGGCTCGAAGCAAAGCGCGGTGCGGCGCATCATGCCGTCGAGTCCATGGTAGCTCAGCAGCACGTCGGCCGGGCCGGTGACCTCCTGGCTCGATACGCCGCGCCGCTGCCGCCGCATGCCGCGGACTTCGAAAATGTCGGCGAAATCGTTGCCGAACGTCAGCGAGAGGTGCAGGCGGACCGGCCGATCCCCGTGATTGCGCAAAGCCAGGCGCTGATGGGCGTTCCCGCGCCACAGGAACAGCGTGCGCACGATATGCAGGGTGTCCTTCGGCAGCAGCAGCCGCTTTTCGAAGAACATGTCGGGATTGGTCAGGTCGACGGTGAGGACCGCGTTGTCGTCGCGCAGGTTCGAGCCGAGCAGCAACGGCTGCAACCCGTTCAGCGCCATTTCCAGGTGGGAAAGGAAACGGGTGTCGGCGTAGTACACGCCGTCCGGCCCTCCCGGGGTTGCGCCGATGTCGCCGTGGCTGTCGAGGACTGCGAAGCAGTCGCCGTGCTTGAGCGTCCGGCGCGGCCGCGTCGAGGGGCCGGTTGCCGGAATGTAGAACGGAGTTTCGGATATCAGATCGACAATCGACTCGGTCGTTGCAGACGACGCTTCAGTCGACATGGGGCCTCTTGCCGTTCGTGGCGACCGGCTCGAATCGCGGCGGCAGCGCCACCAGCGCTTCCCTGCGCTCTGCCCGTTCCTGGCGCAAGAGGGAACGGTAGATGCGCAGGTAATCCTTGGCCATCCGCGTCGCCGAGAACCGCTCCTCGAAGCGCCGTCGCACGGCGCGCCGGTCGAGCGACAGCACTTCGGGCAGGGCCAAGATAGCCTCCTCCACGGTGTCGACGATCCGCCCCGTCACGCCGTCGTCGACGATTTCCGGCACCGATCCGCGGCGGAAGGCGAGCACCGGCGTGCCGCAGGCCATGGCCTCGATCATCACCAGGCCGAACGGCTCCGGCCAATCGATCGGGAACAGCAGCGCGAGCGCCTCGCCGAGGAAGGCGCCTTTCTGCGACTCATTGATTTCGCCGATGAACTCGACGCCGGGCTGGCCCAGCATCGGCTCGATCGTCTGGTTGAAATAGACCTCGTCGGCCTTGTCCACCTTGGCTGCGATCTTCAGCGGAACGCCGAGCGCGCGGGCGATCTCGATCGCCCGGTCGGGGCGCTTCTCGGGCGAGATGCGGCCGAGAAACGCCACATAGCCCCCGCGCGGATCGTGGATCGGCTTGTACAGGTCGCGCGGTAGCCCATGCGGCACCGTCGCGGCGAAGTTGGAGCTTGCAATCGGTTGCCTCTGCGCCTGCGAGATCGAGACCAGAGGCATTTCGCTGAACCCGAGATAAAGCGGATGCAGGTCAAAAAGATCCTGACGGCCGTGCAACGTGGTCACCGTGCGGCCGGCCATCGGGCGAAACAGCGGGAAGTGATAGGCATCGATGTGGAAGTGCAGAATGTCGAACTGTTCGGCCAACGTCCGCACGCGATCGAGCATGAGCATGTAATAGGGGACGGGGTCTCGCACGTTGGGATCCAACCGCAACGCACTGCGCGCACAGCTCACCAGATTTCCCGAGGTCACTGAATCGCCGGAGGCGAACAGCGTCACATCGTGACCCTGCCGGACCAGTTCCTCGGTCAGCCAGAAGACGATGCGCTCGGTACCCCCGTACAGGCGGGGTGGCACGCTCTCCATGAGCGGTGCGATTTGCGCGATTTTCATTAAGGCCTCCGACCCCAAGTATGGACGGCAACGTGACTTCGCCACACTTGGTTCCGGAAAACTCGCACCACGAAGCGCCCCTCGATGAGGCGCAGGAAGACGCCGCTCTACGGCACAACGACCGCCCACGCGACCGCGCCCTCAAAGACCGCATGGCCCCCGGGTCCGGGATCGGCGCAACGATTCGCTAAGCTTTTCTGAAAACCCATCCTTTACAGGTCCGGTGCGACACTGGCGATGAACCGGATGACCCGCCCGAGCGACCAATGGGCGAGGCCGAAGAGGCCGGAGCAATCGACCGGAGAAGCGTCATGGCAAAGGACAGCAAGAGCGGCGGAAAGACCGCCCCTGCCACGTCCCGCGCGGGCGGCTCCCTTGCCCGGTTCTGGCATGGCCTGCTGAAGGACCTGTTCGACCCCTACCGGCCGGAGCGCCACTACATGCGCGGTCCCGGGCCGAAGTGGCACGAGAAGCACGCTTACGCGGCCGGCACGGGCCGTTGACGCGGTCGATTACGAGCACGGCCCCCACACAAGCCGCTGAGGCCCGGCCCCTTTAGATCACGGCCGCGCCATCGGGCAGCCCAATCCCGCGCGGCCAGGCGCCGACTCGGCGATGTCGACCCTTGCGCGGGTTGCAAAGTCGCCGGCCATCCCCATCATAGGTCGGGCGATGGCCGACGTGGCGACGCCTCCCAAGGACGACTACCTGGTTCGGCCGGACCCGGCCGACCCGCGGCTTACCGTGCGGGTTGCGGGCGTCGACCAGTCGGGCCAGCCGGTCGATACCTCGGTGACGGTCGAGCGTGCGCTCACGATCTTCCTCAACACCCAGGAGATCGTGACCGCGATGACGATCGGCGACTATCCCGAATATCTCGCCATCGGCTACCTTCTGAACCAGAACATGCTGCGGGTGGACGACGTCGTCACCGGCGTCGACTACGACGAGGACCTCGCGGTCGCGGTGGTGCGGACCGAGCGCAGCACCGACTACGAGCAGAAGCTCAAGAAGAAGGTGCAGACCTCCGGCTGCGCCCAGGGCACCGTGTTCGGCGACCTGATGGAGGTGATCGAGAACGCCGCGCTGCCGTCGGCCCCGTTCCGCACCTCGTGGCTCTACGGGCTGACCAGCCGGATCAACACCACGCCGTCGCTCTACCTCGAGGCTGGCGCAATTCACGGGGCGGTGCTGGCCCAAGAGGACCGGCCGCTGGTCTACATGGAGGACGTCGGCCGTCATAACGCGGTCGACAAGATCGCCGGCTGGATGTTCCGGCACCGGGTGCCGGCGCACGACAAGATCTTCTACACCACCGGCCGGCTCACTTCCGAGATGGTGATCAAGACCGTGCGCATGGGCATCCCGATCCTGATCTCGCGCTCCGGCTTCACCGCCTGGGGCGTCGAGCTCGCGCGTAAGGCCGGGCTCACGCTGATCGGGCGCGCGCGCGGCAAGCGCTTCGTCGCGCTGTCGGGCGAGGACCGCATCGTGTTCGACCAGGACCTGCGCTACGTCGAGGAGGAGAGCGCCAAGCACCGGCGCAAAGCGGCCGTGCCGGATGATTGACCCGTGGCGCCCGCTGACCCTCGTTATGGCCGGCCGACGCGGATGGCCGGGACAACCCTCGCAATCGCTGTGGCGATTGCTCGCCCGGCCATGACGGACGGACCGTTCCGGCCACGCTCGGCCTCATCCTCGCCGGCGGGCTGGCGCGACGGATGGGCGGCGGCGACAAGGCCTTCATCCGCATCGGCGGGGTGACCATCCTCGAGCGCGCGCTCGAGCGGCTCGGACCGCAATGCGTCCGCCTGGTCATCAATGCCAACGGCGATCCGGCCCGGTTCGCGCAAACCGGCCTGCCGGTGGTGCCCGACAGCGTGGCCGAGTTTCCCGGTCCGCTCGCCGGCATTCTGGCCGGGCTCGACTGGGCCGCCGAGCATGAGCCCGATATCGAATGGGTCGCGAGCGTGCCGGGCGACTGCCCGTTCCTGCCGCGCGATCTGGCGGCGCGACTGCATCGGGCCCGTGCCGACGCCGGTCTCCCGCTCGCCTGCGCACGGTCCGGCGAATGGCGCCACCCGGTGGTCGGGCTCTGGCGGGTCGCGCTGCGGAACGATCTGCGCACAGCGCTGGTCGAGCAGGGCCTGCGCAAGATCGAGCTCTGGACCGCCCGCCACGGCGTCGCGGTCGCCGACTGGCCGACCGAGCCGGTCGACCCCTTCTTCAACGTCAATACCCCGGAGGACGTCGCGCAGGCGACGCGGATCGCCGCGGCGGATGCGGCAGCGTGATCACTTGATCTTGCGCCGAGCGTTAGTCGTAACTTGGCGGTAATCAGCCGGGGCTTCGGGAGGGAGTCGTCAATGCGCGAATTCCTGATTGCGATCGTCGCCGCGGTCGTGATTGCGGTCATCGGATTCTTACGCGCTCAATTCGGCGCAGCGCGACGCAGAGATCGCCTACCACTCGACGACCGGCGTCAGAATCTAGCGTCGCGGGGTCCGCAAAGCGCTGCGAAGCGGCGCAGTCAGCCGATGAGCACGGCGTAAGGCAGGAACCCGATCGTCGCGCCGGGCTCGATCGTCGTCACGTCTTCGCCCAGTTCCGCCAGGCCGTCGGTCTCGGTGAGCGAACTGAGGACGCCCGCACCCTCGCGCGGATATTTTTGCGCCTGCATCGCGCCCCCGCCGGCGGGCGCCAGCGTCACGCGCACGTATTCGCGCCGCCCTTGCTTCTTCTTGTAGGAAAATCCCGCCTGCACCGGCAGCGCGATCAGCGGTTCGGGTGCGGCTCCGGCAAGCCGCAACAGCAACGGACGCACGACGCGCGCAAAGGTGACGAACACGGCGACCGGGTTGCCGGGCAGCCCGACGAAAGCTGCGCTGGTGTCGCCCCGTGGTGCGTGAATCACGCCCATCGCGACCGGTCGACCGGGCTTGATGGCGACGCGCCAGAACACCAGGTGGCCGACCCGCGCGACCGCCTCGCGCACATAGTCGGCCTCGCCGGTCGAGACCCCGCCGGTGGTCAGCACCAGATCGTGATCGATCGCGGCGGCGCGCAGCGCAGCCGCCAGCCGCTCGGGCTGGTCGCCCAGGATGCCGAGGTCGGTCACCGCGACGCCGAGCCGTTGCAGCAAGCCGGCCACCAGTTGCCGGTTCGCGTCGTAGACCCGCGCCGGCGCGAGCGGCGTCCCCGGCTCGACGATCTCGTCTCCGGTCGAGAACAGCGCCACGCGAACCAGCCGTCGCACCGCGAGCGCGGTGATCCCGAGCGCGGAGGCGAGCGCCAGATGCGACGGCGCCAGCCGGCAGCCCGCCCGCAGCGCCACGCTGCCCGCCTTGACGTCCTCGCCGGCGAGGCGGCGGTTGGCGCCGAGCTTCAGCCCCGGCGGCACCACGACGCAGTCGTCCTCGACCTGCGTATCCTCCTGCATGAAGACGGTGTCGGCGCCGTCCGGCATCGGCGCGCCGGTGAAGATGCGGATCGCCTGGCCGGCGGCCAGCGGCGCTCCGGCGGCTCGGCCGGCGGTCACACGATCCGCGATGCGCAGGCGCGTCTCGCCCTGTGGCTTCAGCCCGGCGTGGTGCACGGCGTAGCCGTCGACGGCCGAATTGGCGAACGGCGGCAAGTCGAGCGGGGCGGCTACGTCGGCCAAGAGCACGCGGCCAAGCGCAGCCGACAGCCCCACCTCTTCGACTTCGTCGACCGGCGCCACTCGCTCGGCGATCAACCGCTCGACCTCGTCGACCGGCATGAGCGGACCGGAGAAGGCGAAACAGTCGTCGGAAAGCTGCGCCATCAGGGGCCCCGATCCGCCCGCGCGATCGCACCCATGGGCACCGCGTTCGCAAGCAGGAGATCGACGATCGCCTCGACGTCGCCGAACCCGAGAACCGGGACCGGCGCGGCCGGAAGCGTCACGTCGGAGACGACGGCGACGATGTGCGGGTCGTCCGGATGCAGCAACGGCTTGCCCACCGCGGCGCGATAGACCTCGATCTTCGGGTGATGCCCGCGCTTGAACCCCTCGACCAGCACGATGTCGACCGGGGTGAGCTTGGCGAGCAGCCCTCCCAGCGCCGGCTCATGCGCGCCGCGCAGTTCGTGCACCAGGGCCCAGCGGCTCGACGACGAGACCAAGACCTCGGTCGCCCCCGCCAGGCGGTGGGTGTGCGAGTCCTTGCCCGGCTGGTCCATGTCGAAGGAATGATGGGCGTGCTTGACGGTCGAGACCCGCAAGCCGCGGCCGAGGATCCGCGGCAGGATCTTCGCGAGCAGTGTGGTCTTGCCCGCCCCGCTCCAGCCCGCCAAGCCGATGATGCGCACGTTTGATCGTCCCAGCCATCCGCAGGGCCGTCATGGCCGGGCTTGTCCCGGCCATCCACGTCTTCGTTGGCGCGCTGCGGAAACAAGACGTGGATGTCCGGCACCAGGTTTACGCCCGGGCCGGCCAAAAGGCCGGACCCGGGTGCCGGGCATGACGGAGGTGTGTTGCCCGTACTATAGCAAAGCGCCCGGCGGAGTAACCGCCGGGCGCCATCGTCTCAAACCCAATAGAACGGTCCGGCTATTCCGCCGGGGTGGCGTGCGGCTGCGCCTGCCTTTGGCCGGGGCCGGTCTTGCCCATCTCCTGCTCGAGCCAGAGCGGGTGGTGCTCCTTCGCCCAGTTGACGTCGACTTCGCCGGTGCCCATGGCCTCGAAGGCACCCTCCATGCCGATCGTGCCGATGTAGATGTGGGCGAGCATGATGGCGACGAAGATCACCGAGACGACGCCGTGAACGATCTGCGCCGTCTGCATGCCGACGATGTTGGTCACGTAGAATGGGAACATCAGCAGGTAGCCGCTGATCGCCACCGCCAGGCCGCCGAGCACCACGAACCAGTAGATCAGCTTCTGGCCGGCGTTGAAGCGGTAGGCCGGCGGATGATCGTGGCCGACAATGCCGCCGCCGCGCTTGATCCATTCGACGTCGGTCCGGTCGGGGATGTTGCCCCCGATCCACATCAGCAAGATCAGCACGACGCCGATCGTAAACGGGAAGCTCAAGTAGTTGTGGGAGTATTTCATCCATTGCGAGAAAGCCGTGAACGCTTCCGGCCCGATCAGCGGCAACAGCAGGTTCTTGCCGAACGTGATATTGAGCCCGGAGATCGCCAGGACGATGAAGCAGACCGCCGTCATCCAGTGCACGAACCGCTCGAACGCATTGAAGCGAACGACCGTGCGCCCCGAACGGCCGCCTTCGATCTTCACCATGCCGCGCCACAGATAGAACACCACCAGCAGGGCCAGCATGCCGAGGATCGTGATCGCGCCGATCCAGCGCAAGGTCACCTGGTGGAACTGCCGCCAGTCGCGGCCGGTCGGCTGCTCGATGGTGCAGGCTTTTTGATCGGGAATCGTGCAGCGGCCGGTGATCCGGTCCATCTCCTGCAGCAGCTTGCGCTCGTTCACCGAACTCGCGGTCGGATTGACCGAGGTCGGCTGTTGCGCGGCCGCGGGCAGAGTCAGGGCGACAAGCGCCAGCATGCCGAGAGCTGGAATGATTGCGCGCAGGCGCGCCAGCAGCTTCGCCATTCTTGTTCCTCCCATGTTTCTTGTGGCACGTGGGACGCGGTCGCGCGAGGAAGCGCTCCTCGCGCCACCATGTCATCAGGTCGCGATCGTCTCGCGATAGGCGGTCATCCAGCCCCATGCGCCGGAGCCGTAGCCGCGTTTCGTCACCCGCTCCTTGTAGATCTGGGCGATGATCTCGCCGTCACCGGCGAGCAGCGACTTGGTCGAGCACATCTCGGCGCACAGCGGCAGCTTGCCTTCCGCCAGACGATTCGAGCCGTAGCTCGCATACTCGGCCGGCGTGTTGTCGGCCTCCGGCCCGCCCGCGCAGTAGGTGCACTTGTCCATCTTGCCGCGCGAACCGAAATTGCCGACCCGCGGATACTGCGGCGCTCCGAACGGACAGGCGTAGAAGCAATAGCCGCAGCCGATGCACAGCTCCTTGGAGTGCAGCACCACGGCGTCCGCCGTGGTGTAGAAGCAGTTCACCGGGCACACCGCCGCGCACGGCGCGTCGGTGCAGTGCATGCAGGCCATGGAGACCGAGCGTTCTCCCGGCTTGCCGTCGTTGATGGTGACGACGCGCCGGCGGTTGATGCCCCACGGCACGTCGTGCTCGTTCTTGCAGGCGGTGACGCAGGCGTTGCACTCGATGCAACGGTCGGCGTCGCAGAGAAACTTCATCCGAGCCATTGTCGAGTCCTCCCTACGCTGCCGCGATCTGGCAGAGTGTTGCCTTCGGTTCCTGCATGCCGGTCACCGGGTCGTAGCCGTAGGTGGTGACCGTATTCACGCTTTCGCCGAGCACGATCGGATCGGCGCCCTTCGGATACTTGCTGCGCTGATCGACGCCCTGGAACCAGCCGGCGAAGTGGAACGGCATCCACGCCACTCCCTTGCCGACGCGTTCCGTCACCAGCGCCTTGACCTTGGCCTTTGCGCTGTTCTCGGCGCCGGTAACCCAGACCCAGGCCCCATCCTTGATGCCGCGTTCGGCCGCGTCCGCCGGATTGATCTCGATGAACGCGTCCTGCTGCAGCTCGGCGAGCCACTTGTTGGAGCGGGTCTCTTCGCCGCCGCCCTCGTACTCGACCAGGCGGCCGGAGCTCAGGACGATCGGGAACTGCTTGGCGATGCCCTTCTCGACCGCCGCCTTCTGCACCGTGAAGCCGATGTTCGGCACGCGGAACTGCCGCGCATCCGGCAGGGTCGGATACTTGGCGACGAATTCCGGCCGCGGCGTGTAGATCGGCTCGCGATGCGTCGGGATCGCATCCGGCAGGTTCCAGGCGATCGCGCGGGCCTTGCCGTTTCCGTAGTGGATACAGCCGTGCTTCATCGCGACGCGCTGAATGCCGCCCGAAAGGTCGGTGGCCCAGGACACCGTGTCCGGGGTGTTGCCGCCAACGCGCTGGATCACCGCGAGCTCCTCAGGGGTCAGCTCGCCGTCCCAGCCGAGCTTCTTGAGCACCCCGAGCGTGAACTCGGGATAGCCGTCCTTGATCTCCGAATCCTTGGAGTAGGAGCCTTCGGCCAGAAGGTTGTGCTTCTGCTCGACCTCCTGCCCCGAGGCGTCCTTGACCTTGACCACGCGCTCGACGCCGAAGCGGGCCCGGAAAGTGCCGCCGCCGTCCATGATCGGCAGGTTGGTGTTGTAGAGCACCGGCGAGCCGGGATGCTTCAATTCCGGCGTGCCCCAGCACGGCCACGGCAGGCCGTAATAGTCGCCGCCGACTTCCGGATCGTCCTTGGGCGCACGTAGCGAAACCAGGTCGAACTTCGCCTGGTTCTTCATGTGCGCCTTCAGCCGCTCCGGCGACTGGCCGCAGTAGCCGGTCGACCAGCCGCCGCGGTTGATCTCGCGGAGCAGGTCCTCGGCCACCGGCAGGTTGTTCTCCACCTTGATGTTCTTGAACATCCGGTCGGCGAAGCCGAGTTTCATGGCCAAGAGGTACATGACTTCGAGGTCGTTCTTCGACTCGAAAATCGGCTTGACCACCTGCTCGCCCCACTGGATCGAGCGGTTCGACGCGGTGCGCGATCCGTTCGATTCAAAGCTGGTGCAAATCGGCAGGAGATAGGTGCCGTTCTTGCGCTCGGAGAGCACCGACCACGTGGTCGGGTGCGGATCGCAGACGACCAGCAGCTCGATTTTCTCGAGCCCCTTCGCCGCCTCCGGCATGCGCGTGATGGTGTTGCCGCCGTGGCCCATCACGAACATGGCCTTGAGGTTGTCCTTCTGGCTGACCTGGTCCTTCGGCAACAGCGCCGCGTCGAACCAGCGGGTCGAAGGAATCCCGGGCGTCTCCATCATCTGCTTCGAGTCGAAGCGTGAGAGCATCCAGTCGTAGTCGACCTCCCAGACGCGGCACCAGTGCTTCCATCCGCCCTCGGCGAGGCCGTAGTAGAGCGGCAAGGTCACGATATCGAGGCCGAGGTCGGTCGCGCCCTGCACGTTGCAGTGGCCGCGGAAGATGTTGGCGCCGGAGCCGTAGCCGCCGACATTGCCGGTCGCCAGCAGCAGCACGCAGCTGGCGCGCACGTTGGCGGTGCCGACCGTGTGCTGGGTCTGGCCCATCGCCCAGATCAAGGTAGATGGCTTGTCCTTGGCGAACATCTCGGCGACGCGCTTGAGCTGCGCGGGCGGAACGCCAGTGAGCCGCTCGACCTCGTCGGGCGTGTACTTGGCGACCTCCTTGCGGATCTCGTCCATGCCGTAGACGCGCTGACGGATGAATTCCTTGTCCTCCCATCCGTTCTGGAAGATGTGCCAGAGCATGCCCCAGAGGATCGGGATGTCGGTGCCGGGGCGGATGCGCACGTATTCGGTGGCGTGCGCCGCCGTGCGGGTGAGCCGCGGATCGGCCACGATGTAGTTGGCGCGGTTGAGCTCCTTGCCTTCGAGCAGGTGCTGCAGCGACACCGGATGCGCTTCCGCCGGATTGCCGCCCAGGAACATCAGCGTCTTGGCGTTGCGGATGTCGTTGTATGAATTGGTCATCGCGCCGTAGCCCCAGGTATTGGCCACGCCCGCGACGGTGGTCGAGTGACAGATGCGCGCCTGGTGATCCGAGTTGTTGGTTCCCCAGAACGCCGCGAATTTGCGATTGAGGTAGGCGCCCTCGTTGGTGAACTTCGCCGAGCCGAGCCAGTAGACCGCCTCCGGGCCCGACTTCTGGCGGATCTCCATCAGCTTGTCGCCGATCTCGTTGATCGCCTGGTCCCAGGAAACCTTGGTCCACTGGCCGTTCACCAGCTTCAGCGGATAGCGCAGCCGGCGATCGCCGTGCACGAGCTCGCGCACGGCTGCGCCCTTGGCGCAGTGCGAGCCGCGATTGAGCGGGCTCTCCCAACCGGGCTCCTGCCCGATCCACACGCCGTTCTGCACTTCGGCCACGACCGTGCAGCCGACCGAGCAGTGGGTGCAAATGTTCTTACGGATTTGGATCGGCACGCCGGCCTGCGGCACCGGTCCGGCGTCCGCCTTGCGCACGCTCGTGAGCGGGAGCGCGCCAAGCGTCGCCAGGCCGCCGGCCATCAGGCCGGAGCGGCGCAGGAAGCCGCGGCGGTCGAGCCCGCCGTCGGCCTTGCCGGCGAATGCGGCGGCCAAGGTGCCGCGGCGCGCTTCGCGTTCGGTCCTCTTGATCAGCACGGCTCGCCTCCTTCACTTGGTCGGATAACGGTTGACGCGATAGAACGCTTTGATGTGATCGCTGTTGCCGTTGTAGCGGGCCTTCTTCTTGTCGTTGTCGCTCTCGGCGGCTGCTGCGCCGGTCGCAAGCGGCGCCGCCGCCGTGGCCGCAAGGCCCGCGCCGGCGCCGAGCGCGCGCAAGAAATCGCGACGGCCCACCTCTGTCTTCGCTTTCTGCTTCATTGCCGTCTCCTCCGGTAGCATTCGCTTCGCAGCGCCCTCATGAGGGCAACGCGAAGGCCTGGGTTTCGATCTCGATGAACGTGCGGCCGAGCGTGCCGACCGCGCGGTAGAACCTCGCCGCTTCGGCGCGCTCCAGATCGGCGAAGAAGCGGCCGATCCACGGCGCCATGTGCTTGTCGAACAGTTGCCGGTCGCTGCCCGCGGGCGCCGGAAAGTCGCCCCTGATCAGCCCGGACATGATCTCGCACAGGATGGCCGCGTGATCTTCGGGCTCGGGATTGTCCTCGGCGCGCGCGATGCCGATGGCGGCAAGATCGCCGCGCAGCCGCGCCAGCGGGCGCTCGTGCAGGAAGCCGGTGAGATAGTACGAGCCGTAGGGGAGAAGCTCGCCGCGGCCGAGGCCGATGAAGAGATCGAAATATTCACGCCCGACCTGCTCGGCGTCGGCGGTTCGGGCGGCCTCCGCGAGCGCCGCATGCGCAAGCCCGAGCGGGCTCGCGTCGACCTGCAGGCGCCCGAGGCCGCGCAACAGTTCCGCGGTCGGGGCGTGCGACAACAGGAGCGCGATCAGCGCGTATTCCTGCGCCCGTGCAGCGTCGACGTCGTCCACATCCATGCGCGCCGCAATGCTCGCATCATAGAGATCGGGGCGCAGGACTTCCCGGCCCACGCCGGTGGCGGATTCGACCGAGAGGACACGTTCGGATGGAACGCGCACCCAGTTCGATACTGACGGCTGCGCAATGCCCAATCGGCGGGCAAGCTCGGTGATGCCGCCGGCCGCGCGGATGGCCTCGCTCAATCCTTGGTCGCGCATCCCGCCCTGAATCGTTCTTGTTCTTGCGAATGCTTCCAAGGAAAAACTAGACCTCTCAATGGGCTGCGGTCAATAGCCTGAGGCTATGGCCGGGCCGCTTACTTGGGCAGCGCGCCGCCGTGGCCGCGCGGGCGAATCATCGCCGACAATTCCGCGACTATTGTTGGTATTTTGCACTGCAACATCTTCGTTCTTGTTGTCTATATTTGCGCTTTGCATGCCGACGGGTATGTCCGCGGTTCTCTCCTGGTCTTCGGCGATCTTCACAGATTCGTGTGCCTCGCCGTGCGTTACTTCGTCGCCGCCTGGGGGCGCAGCTGTTTCGCGCTGCGAATCGGCTGCCTGCGAAATAGGCGAGTGCGGCGCTCCTGGTTCGGCGCCCGATCCTTCGACGACATCGAGCTTCGGTGTCCGCCCGCTGGCGTAAGCCAGCAGTTCCTGAATATCGTCGGTCGGCCGCATCGGGCCGAAACCGGGCACGCCATCCGGCGCCGTGAAGTCCCAGGAATTTTCCGAAAGGCCGATGAAGTCGCGGATGGCGGGATCGGCCGCCCATGCGCGGCGCAACGCTGCCTGGGTCAGTTCCGCCGGAACGCCGCGCGCCAGGAACGCGCGGATGTCGGTCCCGGCCTCGATCGATTCGAGTGGTGGCAGGCTCGCGGGATCGAAGGTCTCTGCCGCTTCGGCCTCGATTCCCGGGGTTGTCGCGGGCGCGCCAGTCTCGTCGCCCTCCCGGGCCTCGCCAGTGGTCGGCGAAGCGGCATCGGGGGCGGGCCCGGTCGCGCGTTTGGCCGTGTCCTGTTTGAGACGCGACCAGCGCGACAGAAAGGGTTCGCTCTCGCTCACCGACCTACTCGTCCTCACTCACGCGCGGGCGCCGGCCGAGCGCCTCCGGATCGGCGCGATCGCGCTTGCGCTTGAACACCGGTCGCTCGACATGATGCTCCGCGACGAATGCCGCCACGCACCTCCTGGATCGGCTCGGGCATCGCAACCATCTCCACCAGGTCGTTGCCGGCCTCGGTGAAGGACTCCCCCTCGGCCGGATCGGCCGTCACCGCCAGCAGGTCATAGGCCGGCTCGACGCCGGTCGGCCGCAGCAGGATCCACAGCTTGGGCTCGCCGGTCGCAAGGTTGTCGCGATAGTTGCCGGTCTCGGTACGATAGAGCGCGATCTCGGCCGAGCCGGCATAGAACGTCGTGACATCCGGCGTCTGCGACACCTGCGTCCATGCGGCGGTCTCCGGCACGCCGGTCAGCACGGCGCTCGGCGTCCACACATAGTCGATCCACGGATTCGACGCCTTGCGGCGCTCGACCAGAACGCTGACCGGGATGCGTCCGAGCGGAACCGCAATGCTCAACTGACCGCCTCCAGATGCTTGACCGGTAACCCGACGACCAGGTTCTGCGGCTTCATGCGCAAGCGCCGGTCGGGCGCCATGGCGAGGATCAGGTAGACCGGCTCCCCCCGCAAGGCCGCCGCAGCCGCGGCCGGATCGCGGAAGGTCAGCCGGTAAAGCCCGACCACGCGAGCGCCGGTCGCATCGTCGAGCTCCTCGCCGTTCCACAGCGCATTGCCGATCGCGGTGCCCTCGGCGTCGAGCCCGACATACCAGGCAAAGCTCGCCTGCCGCAGCTCCGCCAGCGGCTCGACCTCGACCTCGACCGCCAGCAAATGCCGGACCCAGCGCACGATCGCCTGCGCCAGCGCCGCATGACCGGCGCGCCCGGCGGTCAGATCGATCGCCATGTCGAACCGGTCGCTGCGCTCGAAATAGTCTTGCACATTCGCCTCCGCAATGATCTCGATCTCGCCGGATGCCGGCAGGCCCATCATCGCGACCAGCGGCGAGATGTGCACGTCGTTCGTGCCCGCGATCGTTTCCTCATCGGCCGAGATCAGCGAGCCCTCGTGCACGGTGAGGAGCTGCGGGCGAAAGAACAGTTCGGCCGCGCGCAGGACGGTTGCATCCTCGCAGTCGTCGAGCGCGTTGCGCAGGATCAACTGGACCGCCTGGTTGAGGAACAACGGCGGGGTGCGGCCGACGCCCTGGCGCACCAGTGCCAGATAGGCCGCTTCCAGCGTCGGATGGCGCACCAGATGATCGCGGTAGCCGATCATCAGCTGCCAGTTCTCGCGCGCGTCCGCGTCGGCGATGGCCGCGATGTCTTCGGCGCTCACCGGACGGCGCGGGTCGGCCAGCAGCGCCGCATGCAGCGTGCGCTCGACCACGCATGCCTCCGGCGGCGGCGCCAGCTCCGGCCGCGCCAGGTAGGCCTTGAGAAAGTCGTCGGTCACCTTGAGCCCGCCGCCCTCGTCGCGGTCGAGCAGATGGTGCCCGCAGGAGAGCCAGAAATCCTTCATCGCGGCGCCTTCCCGGCCAATGCCGTCAGATCGACGTGCTCGGCCGGCTCCTCATCCTCGCCCTCTACGTCGAGGAACGAGAACGCGCGCAGCGGACGCGCGCCTTCGCGCGGGCGCAAGGTGCGAAACGTCTCGCGCACGGAACCGCCCTCGAATGTGCGATGGACGGCGATCAGCGTGTCCTTGGGATGATCGCAGAGCGAGGCCGCAAACGCGACCTCCTCCTCGGCGGCGGCGCGCGCGGCGGCAAGGTCGGGTGCGCCGAACGCTGCGACGAGGCGTTGCGCGAGCAGATCGACCAGCGCCGCGCGCTGCTCCTCCGATGCCTCCACCACCTGCACCAGTGTCGATCGCCCAAGCGAATCCACGCCCAGGAAGCCGCCGCGGAATGCCGACCGCGCCTTGCCCTCGAGCTGGTCCGGATCGGCGCTCCAGAACGCGAACCCGCCGGAGACCGCCCACTCGCCCGGTTCGGCCGCGCGCTCGAACACGAACGTGTCGGACGGATCGAGGCGGATGGTGCGCAACAGCTTCACGCGCGCGGGCCTCCGGTCGCAGGATCGAGCCAGGACGGCGTCGCGAGCGCCGGCAGCAGGCGCCGGCGTTGGGCTTCGGCCTTGCCGACGCGGCGCGCGAGGAGGTCGCCGTTCTCGTCGATCTGGCGGCGCACTCCCGGCTCGGTCGGAAGCCTGGCGAGGTAGTCGCGCGCGACCGCGGCGAAGCCCGTCCTGCTGCCAAGCGTCGACCGCGACCATGAAATGCCGCGCGAAACTCTCGACCAGCCGTCCGGAGCCGAGCTCGTCGAAACCCTCCTCCTCGAGCGCCGCGGCGAGCGGCCTCAAGCCCGCCTCGCCCTCGCCCATGGACACGGTGCGGATGGTGGCGCCGAACACCAGCCACGGCGGCGGCTCCTGCTCGGATGCTCCGGTCGGCCAGGCAAGCCGGCCGCCACCGACCAGGCCGCGGTCGACGCGGATCGCGTCGGGCCAATCGAACGCGATCGGCTTCTCGGGCGGCGCATGCACCGCGAGCGCGTCCGCGAGCGCTGCCATGCCGGCGTAGAGCGCCCGGCGCGCGCTGCGCAACGGCTCGTCCGGCTCCAAAACCAGCGCGAACTCGACCAGGTCGAAGCGCCCGACCCAGACCAGCGTGCCGGCGCCCTCGGCGGCCGCGATCGCTTGCGCATGCGCGAAGGCATCGCCGACCTCGCGCAAGCTGACGAGCCGGAACAACGGGGGCAGATCGAGCGCCGGCGCGTGCGGCGAGCGGACGCGCGCATCCGTTGGCATTTTGCCTCGCGAGACATTAACTTGACATTGGACTCGATTATAACGTCGCTCGCGCGGCGACCAGTCCCGGCAGGTCCGGGCTTGACCTCAACTCGGAAAGTTGATGGCCGATCAACGCACGATCATCGTGTGCTCCTGCGAGGACACGATGCCGCTCGACACCGACGCGGTCGCGCGCGGCTGCCGCGGCGCGAGCGTCACGAGCGCGCATCAGCTCTGCCGCGCCGAGATCGAGCGCTTCCGCACCACCGCGACGGCGGGCGGACCTGTCACGGTCGGCTGCACGCAGGAAGCGCCGCTATTCGCGGAAGTCGCCGGCGAGCTGTCGGCCGCCGGGCCGATCGCCTTCGCCAATATCCGCGAGACGGCCGGCTGGTCGTCGGACGCGCGCGCGGCCGGGCCGAAGATGGCCGGCGCTGCTCGCCATGGCCGCCGAGCCGCTGCCGCCGGTGCCGTTCGTCAGCCTCGACAGCGACGGCGTGGTCTTGATCTATGGCCGCGACGAGCGCGCGGTCGAGGCGGCGGCGCTGCTCAAGGACAAGCTCGACGTCACCGTGATGCTCACGAGGCCGGGCGATGTCGCGGTGCCACGCGTGACCGAGTTCCCGATCGTCAAGGGCACGATCCGCAGCGCCAAGGGATATCTCGGCGCCTTCGAGCTCACCGTCGACGACTACGCGCAGCCGGCGCCCTCCTCGCGCGCGAAGCTCGCGTTCGGCGCCGGGCGCGACGGCGCCACGTCGCGCTGCGATATCGTCCTGGATCTGTCCGGCGGCGCACCGTTGTTCCCGGCGCACGATCTGCGCGACGGCTACCTGCGCGTCGATCCCGGCGATCCGGCCGCCGTGCTGCGCGCGGTCATGCGCGCCGCCGACCTCACCGGCACGTTCGACAAGCCGCGCTATATCGAATTCTCCGAGCATCTGTGCGCCCATTCGCGCTCGCAGATCGTCGGCTGCCGCCGCTGCCTCGATCTCTGCCCGACCGGCGCCATCGCGCCGGCCGGCGACCATGTGGCGATCGACGCGTACATCTGCGCCGGCTGCGGCAGCTGCGCCGCCGCCTGTCCGACCGGGGCTGCGGCCTATGCCCTGCCCTCCTCCGATACGCTGATCCGCAAGCTGCGCACGCTGCTTGCGGTCTACCGGCAGGCCGGCGGTGCGCAGCCGATCCTGCTCATGCATGACGACGCGCACGGCATGCCGCTGATCGACGCGCTCGCGCGCCATGGCGACGGGCTGCCGGCGAACGTCCTGCCGGTCGCGGTCAACGAGGTCACGCAGGTCGGGCTCGAAACGATCGCGGCGGCATTCGCCTACGGCGCCGCGGCGGTGCGGCTGCTCATGCGCGCGAAGCCGCGCCACGACGTCGCCGGCCTCGTGCGCACGCTCGCGCTGGCCGAACCGATCCTCGCCGGCCTCGGCTTCGGTAGTGGGCGCGCGGCGACGATCGAGACCGACGATCCGTTCGCGCTCGGCGAGACGCTGCGCGCGATGCACGCCGCCGATCCGGCGCCCCGCCCCGCGACCTTCCAGCCCGCCGGCGGAAAGCGCGACGTGCTGCGCCAGTCGCTGCGCGAGCTGCATCTCGCCGCCCCGCAGCCGGTCGACGTCGTGCCGCTGCCGCAGGGCGCGCCGTTCGGCGCGGTCGAGATCGACGTTGCGGGCTGCACGCTCTGCCTCGCCTGCGTGTCCGCGTGTCCGACCGGCGCGCTGCTCGATGATCCCGAGCGCCCGATGCTGCGCTTTGCCGAGGAGGCCTGCGTGCAATGCGGCCTCTGCCAGGCGACCTGCCCCGAGAAGGTGATCACGCTTGTCCCGCAGCTCGACTTCCGCGCCGCGACTGCGCCGACCCGCGTGCTCAAGCAGGAGGAGCCGTTCCACTGCATCCGCTGCAACAAGCCGTTCGGCACCCGGAGCACGATCGAGCGGGTGGCCGCGAAGCTCGAAGGCAAGCACTGGATGTATGCGGGACGCGCCGGCCGCATGGACATCATCCGGATGTGCGACGACTGCCGCGTCGCGACCGTGAGCGAGCAGGATTTCGACCCCTATGGGGCGCCGGCGCGCCCGCCGCCGCGCACCACCGAAGACTATCTGCGCGAGCGGGCGCTCAACGCCGATCCGGACGCTCCGAAAAACTAGCCCAAATCGTCATTGCCGGGCTTGACCCGGCAATCCATCTTTTCAAGCGAAGACTTCGGCGAAGAATGATGGATGCGCGGGTCAAGCCCGCGCATGACGAGTTACAGCCGATTGCGCGCCACGATCATGCGCGTCACCTCAGGAGACGTCGCCGCGTCGGCGGCATCGCGCAGCGCGCGCGCCTTGAGCGCCGCCGGCCGGTTGAGGCAGCGC
Organism: uncultured Alphaproteobacteria bacterium; assembly: GCA_963738705.1. Taxonomy (GTDB): domain Bacteria; phylum Pseudomonadota; class Alphaproteobacteria; order Rhizobiales; family Xanthobacteraceae; genus CAVTXS01. The sequence continues at coordinate 62,632 of CAVTXS010000040.1, read as the reverse complement.
TTGAGCCAAGCCGCGAGGTTCGGCGTCGCGGTAAGGTCCATGTCGAGCGCGCGCGACATGACGGCCGCGACGTTGAGATCCGCGACCGAGAAATCGTCGCCGAGGAGATACGGCCGGCCGGCAAGCGCCGCGTCGAGCACCCGGAAGGGCGGTCCCAAAACCCTCAGGGCGTCCGCCAGCGCTGCGGTATTGCGCTCCTGCGGCGGCAGGCGGATGGCATGGAGCGACCAGATGTTGACGCCGCGCTCGACTTCGTTCGCCGCCCACAGGCACCACTTCCAGGTATGCGCCTCGTCCTCGAGGCTCGCCGGATACAATGTCCCGAGCGCGTGCTTCTTGGCGAGGTAGAGATTGATCGCGAGCGACTCCCACAGGATGAACCCGTCGTCGTCGATCGTCGGCAGCCGACCGTTGGGGTTAAGCTCGAGATATGCCTCGGAGTCGGGATTGGCGCCCCTGATCTCGATCGGCAGGTGCTCGTAGTCGAGCCCGAGCTCGTTCGCCATCCAGAGCGCGCGAAACGCGCGCGTGCGGGCGATGCCGTAGATGCGCAGACGAGGCATGAGCGCTAGCTCCAAATCGGTAGCGCTGGTCCTATCCCTGATTGGCGATCTTCTCGCGGGCGGCGCTCGCCAAGAACGCCGAGCGGGTGAGGCCGCGCGCCTCGGCGGCGGCGTCGATCGCATCGCGCAGGCCCTGGTCGATCGACAGGTTGACCTTGGCCGGGCGGCCGGTGTCGCGCAGGAGCGGCACGAACGCGAGCGCCGCGCCGCGCGCGAGCGCTGCCGCAACTTCGGGATCGCGGCGCACGGCTTCCGCGCTGCGCGGCTTCGGCAATTTCTCGCCGTCCGCAACCGCATCCTCGACCCACAGCCGCACCGCCTCGACGGCGCGGCGCAGCGCCTGGTCGGTGGTTGCGGCCGCGGAAGTGCAACCTGGCAGGTCGGGCACCACCACTCCGTAGGCGCCCGGCTTGCCATCAATCAATGCGACGTAACGCATGACAATTGCTCCTCGTCAGGAGAGCCACCCAGCGGCCTTGGCCACCGCTCGGGCAACGCCCGGCGACAACATGCGATGACGCGGCAGCACGATGCGGCCCGGCTTGAGCAGATGCTTATAGACGTCGTGGTCACCGCCATGCCGCACTATCCAGCCTTCCCGCGCAAGCCGCGCCGCTACCTTGTCTCGGTTGAATTCCAGCCCCGGCTTCGGCATCGGCCATTCCGCATTATGCGCAAATATTGGCGCATCGTCCCGATGTCAAGCGCACGTCGCGCCATCACGATCGTTGGGGACGCTGAAGCGCAGCTGTACTACTGCACCGACGTGACCCGCTCCAGGAACCGCACCAGCGCCTCGCGGTCCTCGGCCGAGGTGATGCGCTGCTCCGGCATCTTGGTGCCGGGCGTATAGGTGGCGGGGCCGACCTCGAACAGCTTGGCCACGGTTTCGGGCGTCCACACGATCGCCATGCGGCGCAGCGGCTCGGAGAAATTGTAGCCGGGGAGCGAGGCGATCCGCCGGCCGAAGATGCGATGCAGCGTCGGGCCGGCGCGATTGCCCTCGTCGGGCGCCAGCGTGTGGCAGGCGACGCAGGCGCGGTAGACTTCCGCGCCGCGATCGCCCGCATAGGCCGCGAGCGGATCCTCCGGACCGCCCATCACCACCGAGCCGAGGTGGTCGCCGGTCACCGCATCCCAGCGCCGCACCATGCGGTCGGTGCCGCCGGTCACCAGCGTTCGGTGATCGGGAGCGAACGCGAGCGACCACACCGGCAGGCCGGGGCCGACCAGCGTGCGCGCGACCGTGCGCTCGCGCCGGTCGATGATCGCAATCGCGCCGCGGATGCCGGCGGCCGCGACCAGCGCACCGTCGCCCGACGCCGCGACCGCGATAATCGGCGTCGGTCCGGCCTCGACGCTGCCGCGCGGCTCGCCCGCGGGCGACAGGAACCAGACCTTGCCGTCGGCGCCGGCCGCCGCGATCTCGCCGTCGGGCGCGACCGCGACGGCGTTGAACGGAGTCTCCAAGGTAGCGATCACCGGCGCGCCGCCGGCGCCGGCAAGCGGCCAGAGCCGGATGGTGGCGTCGTAACCGGCGCTCACGACCGCCCGGCCGTCCGGCATGAAGGCGACGCCGTTGACGTTCTGCTTGTGGCCTTCGAGCACGCGCGCTTCGCCGCCGTTGAGCGGCCAGAGCCGGACGGTGTGGTCCCAGGACGCCGAGGCAAGCGCCGCCCCATCGGGCGCGACCGCGAGCGCCGCGACCGGAGCCTGATGGCCTTCGAGCACCGCGTCGGGCCGTTGCGCGCCCGCGCTCCAGAGCGCGATGCGGCCGTCCTCGCCGCCGGTCGCGGCGCGGCCGTCCGGCAGCATCGCGACGGCGTTGACCGCGCCGTCGTGGAAGCGGAGCACCTGCTCGGCCGTGTTGGTGGTCAGCGACCAGCGGATCGCCGATTGGTCGAAGCTGCCGGAGATAGCGCCAGTACCGTCGCGCGAGACCGCCACCGCCTTGACGGGTCCGCCATGCCCGCGCAGCTGGGCGAGCGCGCTTGAGGCACACAGCATCGCCGCCAGCAGGGCAGCGAGGGGCCGAAAGCACCGGACGAGCATCTGCGACGGTCTCGCGCGTGACCGCCCACCCCTGGCGGTCGAATCAGGCATCGGCAAGGCGCATGCCGAGCGCCTGGATGCGCGCGCGCGTGCCGGCGTCGGCGAGCGCCGCGAGGAACGCCTGCACCGGCTCGCGCGCCCGGCGGCTCGCCACCACGAGAAAGTCATAGTGCTCGGGCGCGAGCGGCAGGAAGCCGAGACCGTAGATGCGCGCGACCGACTCGATCGCGACGCCCCAATCGGCGCGGCCCTGCGCGATCGCGGCGGCGACCGCATTGTGCGAGCTCGGCTGGTTGCCGTAGCCCGCGGGTCTCTGCGCCTTCAACAGCTGGTCGACCAGGACGCGGGTCCCGGAGCCGGCGTTGCGGTTGACCATCATGGCGGCCGGATCGGCGAGCGCAACGACGAGCGCCTCCTCGGCCTTGCGGCCCTCGAACCGCTCGTCTCCGGGACGAAACACGATCCCCTGCATGCGGCGCCAGCCCGGCACGAGCGCAAGCGTGTCGTCCGCGTAGTGCGCGTTATAGATGCCGGTCGCCGGATCCAAGAGATGCAGCGGCGCGATATCGCACTCGCCGCGTCGCGCCGCCGCAACGCCTCCAAGGCTGCCGACCGCGATCGTCCGCGCCGTGAGGCCGCGCTCAGCAAGCGCGCCGAGCACGACGTCGAGCGCGACGCAATGGCTCCCGGCGATCACCAGGTCGGGCACGCGCGCGGCGCTGCCGATCAGCGTCACGCGGCTTCTCGTTCCGGCATCCAGCGCCGGCGCCAGCGCATCGATCTCGAGGAAGCCGTCGGATTGCGAGAAAGCCGTCACGGCGCCCGAGCCCTTGGGCGACGGGAACGCGATCAGCCCTTCGCGCCCTTCGACCAGCGAGACCAGCACGAATTCCTTGCGCCCGAGCTCCGAGGACAGGCGGACCGGAACCGTCGCGTCGACCGCGAGCGCCGCCTCGGCCGGAAGGCCCGCCAGCGTCCGCACCACCGGCGCGATGAAGGCATGGAAGGTGAAGATCGCCGACGTCGGGAATCCGGGAAGCACCGCCACCGGCTTGCCGTCGGCGACGGCGAGACAGAGCGGCTTGCCGGGCTTGAGCGCCACGCCGTGCACCACGATGCCGGGCGATCCGAGACGCGCGACGACGCGATGCGAAAGATCGCCGGCCCCCTTCGAAGTGCCGCCGCTGACCACGACGGCATCGCAGTCGGCGAGTGCGCGCCTGAGCGCACTGTCGAGCGCGGCCTCGTCGTCCGGGACCGCGCCGAAGGGCACCGCCTCGCCGCCTGCCTCCGCGACCGCGGCTGCCAGGATCGCCCCGTTGCTGTCGCACACGGCGCCCGGCCGCAACGGCTCACCCGGCGCGACCAGTTCGTCGCCGGTCGAGAGCACCGCGATTCGGGGCCGGCGCACGACCGCGACTTGCGCAAGCCCACACGCCGCGAGCACGCCGATCTCGCGCGAACCGAGCCTTGCCCCGCGCCGCAGCACCGTTTCGCCGCGCGCGATGTCGGAGCCCGCATAGGAGACGAACTGGCCGGGATTGACCGCGCGCCGCACGTCGATCGCCGGACCCTCCGCGCTCTCGATCAGCTCGGTCCATTCGATCATCACCACGGCGTCGGCCCCGCGCGGAATCATGCCGCCGGTCGCGATCGTGGTCGCGCTGCCGGGCGCCACGGCGAGCTCCGGCGCACGCCCGCACACCAGCACTTCCGGGTTGAGCCGCAGGCGGCGCGGCTCAGCGTCGGTCGCGCCGTGGGTGTCGGCCGCCCGAAGCGCGAAGCCGTCGACGTTGGAGCGGTCGAACGGCGGCGCGTCGGCGGACGCCGGCACGTCGAGGGCGAGCACGCGCCCGAGCGCTGCTGCAAGCACCACGGTCTCCGGCGCGAGCGGGCCGAGCGCGAGGTGCCGCTCGAAACGGGCTCGCGCCTCCTCGGCGGAGACGACCTCCAGGAACTGCTCCTGTCGCGCCGCCCGGCGCACGGCGTCGAGCAGATCCGCGGCACCGACCGGCGTCTGAGCGCGCGCCGCGGTCACGGCAGTGCTCTCACGTCGACAGTCGCGCCGGCCGGATGGCCTTCGCTGTCGGGCGGCACCAGCACCCAGCCGGCCGCCTTCGCCAGACCGTGCAGCGGAAGCGATGCGCCGCCGATCGGATCGAGCCCGGCATCGGTCCGCCGCACGAGCACCATCTCGGCAATGCCGACCGTGGAGACGATCTTGCGCCCCAGCGTGCCGGCGACGGATGCCTCGCGCGCGGTCGAGCCGGTCAATCTTTCCAGCAGACGACGGCCGACCAGCAGCCACGCCGCCAGCGCCGCGTCGAGCCGGCCGGGCAGGAGCAGCACCGGTCGGTTTCCGACCGATCCCAATGCGGCGGTATCGCCCGGTCGGATCCCCATGCCGTGCATATGCACCTGCCCGATGCCGGCAAGCACGCGCACCGCCCGGTCGTTGCGGCCCGCGCCGGTGCCCCCGATGGCGATCACGGCGTCAACCAAATCGTCAGCGAGCGCGCGTTCGAGCGCCTCGCGCTCCGTCGACGCGCGCGAGATTTCGACCTCGCCGCCGGCCGCGGCCACCGCCGCGGCAAGCAGGCGCGCGACTGGGTCGTGCGCCTCATCGATCCGCGGATTGCCGCTGACGAGGTGCAGGCGGGGCGCACGCACGTCGACGTGCGCGAGGCCTGCCAGCGCGAGCACCGCGACGTCGGTCGCCCGCAGCGGCTCACCGGCGTACCGGATCGGCTGGTTTGCCGCAAAATCCGCCCCGGCCGGCACGATCCCTTCGCCCGGAGAGACCGACGCGATGGCCTCCTGCGCGCCGGCATTGAGCGTGACGGCGTCGGGCGGCAGGACGGCGTCGGCGCCGGCGGTGAGGGCATCGCCGGCATCGACCCACGCGGCACCCGCGACCAGGGGCACCGGCGCATACGGTCCGGCATCCGCCAGTGCGGCGGCATCGACCGCCCAACCGTCGCGCAGCGCGACGGCGGCGGACGGCTGAGCGACGCCAATGGCGGCGTCCGCCGCCAGCACGCGGCCGGCGGCGGCGACGAGCGAGATCCGGCGCGCCTTGACCGGCGCCACCAGCCGATCGAGCGCGGCATGGACTTGCCCCAGGGGCGCAAGGCGCGCGATGCGCTGCGGCGCTGCAATCGCTTGGCTCATCGTCCCACTAGTGTCCCGATTCCGAAGTTCGCCCATCCTTGCGGCGCCCTCTGCGGCGAACTTCGGAATCGAAGGACACTAGGCCGTGTGGACGGATTTAGCCCAGTATAGGGTAGCGGGATTCCCAAATCACTTTTTCTGTGACTCATGGGCAGTCGGTTTTTGGAGGACCGACCATGCTCACGACCATGACGGATGAGGATTGGACGATTGTTTTGCAGGTGTTTGCGGCCTCGCGCTCGCGCCGCGGTGACAAGGGCCGCGATGACCGGAAGTTTCTCGAAGCCCTGCACTATTTCGTGGTTCATAACATCACCTGGCGGGCGCTTCCGGAGAAATTCGGGCATTGGAACAGCGTGTGGAAGCGGTTCTGGCGATTGAGCCGATCCGGGACCTTCGAAGCCTTCTTCGATGCGCTGGCGGCGATGAGCGAGACGGCGCATCTCGTTCAGATGTTCGATTCCACCGTGGTGCGCGCGCATGTGTCGGCGGCGGGCGCAAAAGGGGGCAAGACGATCAGGCACTCGGCCGCTCGCGCGGCGGCTTCTCGACGAAAATCCACCTGAAGGTCGATCTCGGCGGCTTGCCGCTGGCCTTTCATCTCACCGGCGGCGAAGCCAGCGACAGTCGCAACTTCGAAGTCCTGCTCGATCTCGGCCCCAACATCACGCCGCGCGCCGCCATTACCGACAAGGGATACGATGCCAAAGCCAACCGCGATGGCGCCCGCCGACGCGGCATCTGTCCGGTCATCCCGTACAAATCAAACGCAGTCAACCGGCCGGTGTACTTTCCGAAAGCGCTCTACAAGGCACGGGCACGAATCGAGCAGGCGGTCGGCAAGCTCAAACGATTCAAGCGCATCGCGCTCCGATGCGAGAAGACCGCATGCAACTATGGCTCTTTCGTCGCGCTCGCACTCGGCTTCATCTTGATCAAATCCGTCCACACGACCTAGGCCGTGTGGACGGATTTAGCCCAGTATAGGGCTAGCGGGATTCCCAAATCACTTTTTCTGTGACTCATGGGCAGTCGGTTTTTGGAGGACCGACCATGCTCACGACCATGACGGATGAGGATTGGACGATTGTTTTGCAGGTGTTTGCGGCCTCGCGCTCGCGCCGCGGTGACAAGGGCCGCGATGACCGGAAGTTTCTCGAAGCCCTGCACTATTTCGTGGTTCATAACATCACCTGGCGGGCGCTTCCGGAGAAATTCGGGCATTGGAACAGCGTGTGGAAGCGGTTCTGGCGATTGAGCCGATCCGGGACCTTCGAAGCCTTCTTCGATGCGCTGGCGGCGATGAGCGAGACGGCGCATCTCGTTCAGATGTTCGATTCCACCGTGGTGCGCGCGCATGTGTCGGCGGCGGGCGCAAAAGGGGGCAAGACGATCAGGCACTCGGCCGCTCGCGCGGCGGCTTCTCGACGAAAATCCACCTGAAGGTCGATCTCGGCGGCTTGCCGCTGGCCTTTCATCTCACCGGCGGCGAAGCCAGCGACAGTCGCAACTTCGAAGTCCTGCTCGATCTCGGCCCCGACATCACGCCGCGCGCCGCCATTACCGACAAGGGATACGATGCCAAAGCCAACCGCGATGGCGCCCGCCGACGCGGCATCTGTCCGGTCATCCCGTACAAATCAAACGCAGTCAACCGGCCGGTGTACTTTCCGAAAGCGCTCTACAAGGCACGGGCACGTATCGAGCAGGCGGTCGGCAAGCTCAAACGATTCAAGCGCATCGCGCTCCGATGCGAGAAGACCGCATGCAACTATGGCTCTTTCGTCGCGCTCGCACTCGGCTTCATCTTGATCAAATCCGTCCACACGACCTAGCCGGAGGGTAGATGGCCGTCCGGGTACACATCCAGGCGCATGTTGGCGTGGGTTGCTCTGACGGCGCCGAGCCCATCGGCCCCATCGGCAAAACCAGTCGGTTGCCAACAAATGAACATCAAAGTTGTCGCAACGAAACGGCGATGGTTTTATCGACCCCGCACCGCTTTAGAGGCTCGAATCAGCGCCGCGGGAACTGCTTCCTGCTGCTCGCGAAGCATCGCGGGACCTGGCCGATGGCATGGCTGTGCGCACCGTTGGGTGTGTCTCGTTCCGGCTTCCATGCCTGGCTCGGCCGATCACCGGCGCGCGATCGCGCAGCGACGATGTTCTCGCCGTGAAGGTGCGGGCGAGCTTCGTTGCATCTGATCGGACCTATGGGGCGAGGCGTGTGTGGCATGATGTGCTGGCCGAGGGGGTATCGTGCGGCCTGCATCGCATCGAGGGGCTGATGCGGGGCCCAGGCCTCGCGTGCCCGCCCGCAACGTCGTCGTCGGCCGCCCGATCCGGGTGAGCGGACTGATCCTCAGCGGGCACCGCTGCCAGTAAGTACCTGCCGCAACTGCATCGTGGCTTTGTCCAGTCGCTCGCGGTTAAAAGGTTCGCCACGTTTCAACACATCCTTGACCGGTGCGAACAGCTCGTCCCGCGCCGCCGACCGCGCGGTTGCCGGAACCGCGTCGAGGTGACGATGTATGCGGCCGACAAGATCGCGATCGAACACTGCGTCCCAGATGTCGCGTTCCAATCCGAAGTCGAACAACGCCGCGCTCGGAACGCTTGTCGCGCGGCGGGCCGCGCGTTTTGTTTCGGTGGCGGCCCGCTCCACTACACCCGCCTCGATCACCACCCCGAAGTCGCACAACGCGCCTTGCTCGGTCACGACGCCGCGCGCGACATCGGCCAGCACGCTTTCAGGGTCACGATCGAGCGGATCGCCGTAGCCGCCACCGCCCGGTGTTAGGATGGTGATCGTCTCGTGGGCTTCCAGATTGACGACATCGATCTTGCCGAGATCGGCTTCGTCCGGACGCCCGAGGTTCTTGATGATCCGCGCACGTTCGGCGCAGCGGCCGCCGAGGAAACCCCACGGTGCGAAACGAAACCGCTCCACGCCGCGGCCGAGAACCTGACTACCAGACCGGTGCGGCGAAAAAGTCAGTTCGAGTCCGGCGCCGCCGCGCCATTGGCCGGGTCCACCGGAATTGACTTTGATCCCGTAGCGAAGGATGGTGACGTTGGCATTGGCCTCGACCGATTCGATCGGATTATTGGACATGCCGCTGACCGAGCATTCACGGGCGTCGATGCCGTCGATCCCGCGGCCCGCTCCGGTGCCGCCGGTGAACGGTTCCACGACATCGACTTTGCGCTTGCCCATCGCGTCCGTCGGCTCAGCCAGCACGATAGGCACCAATACGCCGCAACCGGCGGAGCGCATGAAATCCGGCACCGCTTGGCACAGCAATCCGCTCTCCACGTCACAGACCCGGTTCCCCGTTGCATGCCCAACGCCGACGGCGGCCGGAGAGACCGGATTGAGCAACGTCCCTTGCGGTATGGTCATCCGCACGGGTTCGAACAGGCTTCGCTTTCGCGTGCAACGCCATCTGCAGTTTCTGAACACACCCAGACCGGACATTAGGCGTCCTTTCCCGCGCCATCGGCCACGCCCGGCCAAGGCATCCACGAGATCGACCGGCAGCGCATTCGATCCGTAGGCACCTCCCTGGGACCGGCACAGGGGCTTGACACCATATTGGTGAGTATAGTAACAGATAGTTTGCTAATGGTTACTAGTCTAACGGACTTGCTGAGGCAACGAGGACGCGATGACGACCCAGGTACCGTCGATCCACCGCGTGCCGGCCCACCTTGCGCGCCGCTTCAATCAGATTTGCATCGGCATCGGCGACGAAGTCACCCGCCCGTTCGATCTCTCGCCGATCGAGTTTGCCGTGATTGCGGCGATTGTGGATGACCCCAGTCTTGATCAGCGCCGCCTTGCGACCCGTCTGGCGATCGATACGGTCAGCACCAGCAAGCTGCTCGACCGACTCGAACGACTTCGCCTCGTACGGCGCAAAGTGAGCTTGAACGACCGCCGGTCGAAGGTCCTTTCACTCACGCCGAGAGGCTTGGAGATTCGCCTCAAGATTGGCGCAGGGTTCAAGGCGGCGCATGCAAAGATCATGGCGCCTTTGTCTGCAGACGAGCAAACGCAATTCATCGAACTCCTGGTCCGGCTTGTGGAAGGAAACGAGGCTTACGCGCGTCCTGGCAACGGGCGTCGCAAGCCGGTGCGACGAGCTCAGGCAAAGAGCATGAAGGGAGAGCACGATGGCGAACGTAGGGTGGTGGCGTGAATGCGCTTTTCGAGCCTGTATCCGTGCGGCTGCAATCGGTTTGTCGCTCATCGGCCCGCTGGGCGGGCTTGGCTCGAATCGGGCCCTTGCCTGGCCGGATCGCACCGTCAAGCTGATTACGCCGGCCGCGCCAGGAAGCCATACCGACGCAATGGCCCGGCTGCTGGCCGATGGCCTTGCCAAAAAATGGGCACGTCCGGTGGTGGTCGAGAACCAGCCGGGGGTGGACGGCATTCCGGCGGTGCGCAGCTTCGTAACCAGCCGCGACGACCACTCACTTCTGTACACGTTCCAGAGCGTGGTGACGGTCAATCCGGCCTTGCACGAGAAGCTGCCTTACTCCCCGAAAGACGATCTGGTGCCGCTCTCGCATGTGGTCGACGACTTTATGGCGATCGTCGCATCCCCGGCGCTGAAGGTCAGCAGCCTTGCCGAATTGCAATCGATGATGCGCACCAATCCCGAAAGTCTCAGCTACGCTAGCTTCCCCGGTTCGCCCTACCTTGCTTTTCAGGCCTTCCAGGAACGCGTGGGCGCCAATTTGGTGTTCGTACCCTATCGCGCGATGACCGGCGCCTTGCCCGATCTTATGGAGAACCGCATCCAAGTCGGTGTCCTGTCGCTGGCGCTGGTGATCGAGCTTGCGCGCAGCGGGAAGCTGAAGATTCTGACGCTCGCGAGCTCCAGGCGCGCCCCGATCGCACCCGATATTCCGACTGCGGCCGAGCTGGGCTTTCCGGAGCTTCTTGCGATCGGCGGCCACGGATTGTTTGCGCGCACCACCATGCCGCCGGAGCTGCGCGAGCGGGTGGTGCGGGAAGTCCGCGATGTGCTCAATGCACCCGCGGAGGCGCAGCGGATCGCCGAGCTTGGCTTCGTCTTGCGCGCGACCGGACCACAGGAATTTGCCGCGTTCCTCGATCGGGAAACTGAGCGGGTAGCCGCTCTGGTGCGCCAGCTCGGACCGAAGGCGCGCGCCCGCAGTACGATGTGAGAACGGAGCCGCGGGAAAACCGCACGACCGATATCCCTTGAGATCAACAGGAGCGCTCCGTGACTAAGGAACAACTGGGCCATTTGCCGCCTTCAATGGTCGCCACTCGGCTTGCGACGGGCTACATCGCTTCGCAAGCCGTCAACGTGGCGTGCAAGCTGCGTATTCCCGATCTCCTGGGAAATCGCGCGGCGACGGCCGCGGAGATCGCGCGGGCGACCGGAGCGCAAGCGGACATGATGCGTCGCCTGTTGCGGGCGTTGGCGGCATTCGACGTCGTCAAAGACCTCGGCACGGAGCAATTCGAGCTGACGCCCGTCGGGCATTGCCTGCGGGCCGACGCAGCAAACTCGGTGCGACCGGTCGTTGCGATATTCGGCAGCGAGGGCTTCTGGCAGACGTTCGCGAGCCTAGCCAAATGCGTCGAGACTGGTCAAAACGCCTATCAAATCCTGTATGGGTTGGACTGCAGCTTCTCCTATTACGAGCAGCATCCAGAATTCGCCCCGATCTTCGATGCGGCGATGAGCGCGGTCTCGGCGTTTACCGGGCCGACCATCGCCGAGGCTTACGACTTTGCCGGCATCAGCCACGTCATCGACATTGGTGGCGGGCACGGCAAGGTTCTCGCATCGATCCTCAAGGCACATCCCCACCTGCGTGGCACGCTGTTCGACCTATCTCGCGTGGCACAGGTTGCGCAGTCGTTGCTGGCGAAAGAAGAAGTCGGCGATCGCTGTGAGGTGATCGGCGGCGACATGTTCACCTCCGTGCCGCCAGACGGGGATCTGTACCTGCTTTGCCACGTCATTCACGACTGGGATGACGAGCACGCGACGCAAGTGCTGCGGGCCTGCCGCCGCGCCATGGCGCCGGAAGCGAAGCTTGTCATTGTCGATCGCGTGATGCCGGAGCGCATCGAGCCCGACCCGGTGGTCCAAGGCAACGTCCTGCTCGACCTCAGGATGCTGGTCGGCACGCGCGGAGGACGCGAACGCACCGGGGCCGAGCTTGAGCACCTGCTCAGCGCCGCTGGTTTGCGGCTGCAGCGCATTGTCCCCACATCAATCCCAGCTAGTCTCGTCGAAGCGGCCTGTCTTGATGACTGATGCGATGCTCATTTTCGGGTCGTAATACAGGTCGCCTTGTCCGCTTGTGATGCTGTGGACGGCTCCTCCACCGGCACGTGATGCCACGGAAGTGGGTTTTAGGCCCCCACGATTCGGAGGAGCCAACATGCAAGCGATTACGACCGTCGGCCTCGACATCGCCAAGTCGGTGTTTCAGGTCCACGCCATCGACGCTGAAGGCAATGTGATCGTTCGCCGTCAGTTGAAGCGTCGTGGCGTTCTTGCGTTCTTTCAGAAGCTGCCGCCCTGCCTGGTTGGCATAGAGGCCTGCGCATCGTCTCATCGCAGCGGTGGTCGGTGCCCCCCCTTGCGCTCGCAGCTCGCTCTTACCGTTTCGCTCGCCGTCGCGGCGCGCAGGAGGTACCGCGTTTCGACGCTGCACCCGGCTGCCGCGCCGGTGCAATACCGGCATCAAGCCGCGGGCGGACATCGACAGCTGCGTCAGGAGCGAGCAGGAGGCGCGCGATGCGCTCGCCCGGCAGTGGGGCGAGTTCGTCGCCGCCGACAAGACGCGGTGCGTCGAGAAGACCCACATGGGTGGCCCGCCGAGCTACATCGAGGTGCTCACCTGCCTTGAGCTCGCGCGCGATGCGCGCGCGCTCGTTGCGGTCGTTCTCCTGATCCAGCAATGGTTCCGTTGGTGGGTCACCGAGATCGCAGTCACCAACCGGCGGGTCATCTACAAGAAAAGGTCTCATCCGGCGCCAGACCAACGAGATGAACATGGACAAGGTCGAGAGCGTCCAGATCGATCAATCAATCCTCGGGCGCATGCTCGACTATGGCAACGTGACGATCCTCGGCACCGGCGAAGGCTTCGAGACGCTCCGCACCATCGCCAGCCTAATCGAGCTTCGAAACAGCATCACCGGAACGACGCACAAAGCCTAGGGTTGCAGGCCACGACTGACAACCGATTCGCTCCGGCCGGTACACTTATTGATTTCGTGATGTTGATAGTAGCGGCGTAGGGACGTGATGACCGCTTCGGGTGTGCGCCGTGAAAGGCGGCGCTTTCCAGTGGGTGCAAGGCCCACCCGGCAACCGCTCCAGCCGGAAGCAACCGGGAGCAGTCACGGAGGCAACGAAGTGGCTGAAGCCTCTGGTTAGCGGGTCACGAATTGGTGACCGCGCGAGTGTGCAGGCCGCAACGCGAGTGAACGCCGAGCAAGCCTCGAAAAGGACGATGCGCAGGCCGACCCGACGACCCTTTCGGGGAAGGCTGATACGGCTGGGTGAGCGAGCAAGAATACGCCCAGCCGCTGCGCCGGGGTAGTGGCGGCAGCATGTACACAAGGAAAGCGTACGCAACACGGGAAGCCCCGAGGCGTGGCCAGCGATGACCAACCGGATGCCCGCGAGGGACAGGCCGGGCGCCCCGGGGTGACGGAGAGGTTCGTAGTACCGCCGAAGCTGGTTAACGCCGGTGGAGGGAAGGGACCTCAGTTCAAGACGAACGCAACACGTGGCGAGGGACCTGGAGATTGGGCAACCTATCAACTCCGAAGAGTGTTCAGAAGCTGCAGACGGCGTTGCACGCGAAAGCGAAGGCAGAAGCCGGGTATCGCTTCTACGCCCTGTACGACAAGATCAGCCGCGAGGACATCCTGGCGCATGCTTATGCCCAGTGCCGCTCCAACAAGGGCGCGCCGGGTGTGGACCGTCAGGATTTTGCGGACATCGAGGCGTATGGGGTGCAGCGGTGGCTCGGTGAACTGGCGCTTGCGCTCAGGCGGGAGACTTACCGACCGAACCCCATCAGAAGAGTGTTCATACCGAAGGCCAACGGCAAACTGCGGCCGCCGGGCATCTCGACATTGCGGGATCGGGTCTGCATGTCAGCAGCGATGCTGGTGCTGGAACCGATCTTCGAAGCCGACCTTCCACCAGAGCAATACGCCTACCGCCCCGGGCGAAATGCCCAACAGGCGGTAAGCACGCGGTCGAGAAAGTCCACGTGCTGACCGTCCGATCGGGGACCTGGCAAGAGACCACGGAGCTGGTGAAGAAGCTGAACCGCACGCTGCGCGGATGGGCGAACTACTTCCAAGTAGGCACCGTCAACAAAGCGTACCGTGCGCTCGACAACTACACAGCTGTGCGGTTGCGCCGGTGGTTGCGCACCCAGCATAAAGTCAGACGGCGTAAGGGCGGAACCTATCCACTCCCGCACCTGTACGGGCACTTCGGGCTCGTACGTTTGAGCAGGCTTGGGCACGACGTGCCGTGGGTGAAGGCGTGAAGTCTTGTCCGAGAGCCGGATGCGGGAAATCTGCAAGTCGCGGTTCGATGAGCGGGATGTGAAAACGGAGCCATGGTTGAACCACTAAGGCACCGCCAGACGAAAGAGGCGGCAACAGATATGTTCAGCCTACAGCCACCGCGTCACATTCCGACTCTACCAGACTTGGTCCTTCGGTGGTAACCGTCCAATGACCGAATTGCCGCCTCGCTCAAGCGACCTCCACGCGCGCGCTCGAAACTCAGAAAACTCGATTGGCGAAGATCGAAAAGGTCGCAGCGCCGAAGAATTGTCCTCAAATCGCCCGTAGTTTCACATGCCGGTCCCGAGGGTAAAGCAGAACACGGTGTCGGGCGGATACGCCGTGGTGGGCGGTGGTGCGCAAATGTGATTGCGGCCGTCCGGATTGTCCCGGTTGCGCTCCACCTTCGCAGCCGGAACCATAATGAATTTCCCGTCCTCGCGACGCTTGGCGAAGATGTCGCCGCCGACGATCCGCACTTCGGTCGGATAGCAATCCCTTTTGTTGCAACAGCTCCGGTCGGGACGATCCGGCATGTGCCATGTGCTATAGAATTTCTCGTGAATGGCCGCGTCCTGCGGGGGATGATGGTGCTGCGCCAAACATGGCGAACAAAACGCTAGGGCAGCGAACGTCACCCCGAATCCGAACAACACCTTTCTCATCGCGGCCCCTAGGAGACGTGCGCATGGGTCCCCGACCTACGACTGCTACTAATTTACCGGCTTGACCTAAGCAAAATTGTGGAAGGTTGCGCGCGCAACCTTGATTATTCGGAGGCGGATTTAGGGCAAAGTGCATCGCGGTCCCGACGCCGACTTTGACCCAAGCACTTTGGATTCTCAGGCGGGCTCGGCTATTGGCCGCCCTCATGTTGTGGCGGAGGCCAGCGCAGGGCCCGCGATCAACGCGGCGGGCAGTGGACGCAGTTCGCGCCCGCAGACCGGACGAACTGCGCGCAGGTCACCGAAACCGGCGGCTACCCGAGCTATGTCGAGTGGTAGCCACCTGCCTGGAGATGGCGCGGGACGCGAAAAACCTTCCGCGCGACCAGACCGGCGGTCCGACCCGTTAGACATCGCGTCGACCTCATTGTTGTATTCGTACCCGGCGTCGAGAAGGAGAGCAGCGCGCGGCCCAACCCGCCGAGTGGCTGAAACTTTCCTGGTATTCCCAAATCAGCGGCGAAGTGATTTAAGGTGGCAAACGGAGGGGAGTTTGCCATGGGGCGGGCGATTAGTCGTGACCAGCGAAAGACGAGCGAACGAGACGGTCGCCGAGTTCGAAAGCCAGGGCTTGACGCAGCTAGAGATCAAATGCGCGGCGTGCGGTTACGTCGGACGC
Organism: uncultured Alphaproteobacteria bacterium; assembly: GCA_963738705.1. Classification (GTDB taxonomy): domain Bacteria; phylum Pseudomonadota; class Alphaproteobacteria; order Rhizobiales; family Xanthobacteraceae; genus CAVTXS01. Next base: position 46,913 of record CAVTXS010000040.1, on the reverse strand, counting down.
ATGTCCTTGTTCCTGTTGCGTACGCGCGGGCAGGTCACGCCAGAGATGACTTTCGAGGCAGTCGTGTCGCGCGTCAGCTGCACCAAATGCAGGGCGAAACAGAACCCTGGATCGGTGCGCCTTATGCGGCAGGAGACCTCGCCGGACACGCCGAGAAAAGTCCGCAAAGACAGCCTTTGACGTACTCCCCGTGCTGAACTGGGCGAGCGGTCACCGCGGCGCGTTCGAATAGCACTCTCGCTAGCCGCAGCAGGCATTTCAAGTTTCTGTCCAGCGTGAACCGTTTGTGCGTCAGGCGGTTAGAAGGTGCATGCGCAAGGTGCTCGTCGTACTCAATAGCCGCGCTGGCGCGCTGCTCCGGCGGGAGGCGACTGAGGTCAAGCGGGAAGTGGTGCAAGGGTTGGCGCAGCGTGGCCGCACTATCGAGGTCGTGCTGGCGCGTGGCGCGGGCATTGCTCGCGCCATCGATCGCGGCACCGAGGGCGACCACGATACGGTTGTCGTCGGTGGGGGTGACGGCAGCGCCAGCTATGCCGCTCAGCGACTCGCCGGAACCGACAAGGTTCTAGGTGTGCTGCCGCTCGGCACACTCAATCTGCTCGCGCGTGACATCGGCATGCCGGTGAGCCTCGATGCTTCGCTGCCGGCACTCAGTGCCGCGGCGCCGCGCGCGGTCGATCTCGGCCTGCTCAACGGTAGGCCGTTCCACACCCTCTCCGGTGTCGGGTTTTTCAGCCAGATGGCGCGGGCCCGCGAGGAAACGCGCGATATCCCCGGCAAGCCGCTGCGCACGGCCGCCGCAGCGCTCCGGGCGTTGAGCCGCACTGGGCGTTTTACTCTCGACATCGTCGTGGACGGGCGGCCGCGGCAGATCGACAGCTACGCGGTCCTGGTCACGGTCAATTGCTTTGCGGGCGATGAATGGCGGCGTGCCCGCCTCGATGCTGGCACGCTCGAAATCCATGTTGCAGAGGACCAGGGCGCCTTGGCGAGGCTCAAGGCGGGCGCAGATCTTCTCACCGGAGACTGGCGGCGGAATCCCGGCATTCACAGCTTGAGGGCGCACCGCGTGAGTATCGCGACGCGACGGCGGCGTACCTGGGTTTCGACCGATGGCGAACTCATGCGCGAACGCATTCCGCTGGTATATGCGATTTCAGCCGCGGGCGCTGCGGCTGCTGGTGCCGAGCGCAGCTCTGGACTAAGCCCACCGGCGATCGTCGACGAGTGGGGGGCCATCATGGAGCAACAGCTCGCAACCAATCGCGTCACGATGTGATAGTAAACCAGTATGCGGGGGGCAACGGAGGCCTATATGCGCATCGCCGCCTTCACTTTATTTACCCTTCTGGCTGTCATCGTTTGCATGGACGTAACGCGGGCGCAAACGCAGCCAACGCCACTGCCGGAAAACACGATCCCTTGCGATGCTTTCAAGCGCAGCCCTGATGGCGTATGGCGCGTAGAGGAGACAGTCACTTTTGATGTCGGTTCCACCAAGGCAATGACGCTTCGCCCTACCAGTATTCCTCGCGGCGCCATCGTCGTTGCGGATGGCCAAGACCTAGCTGAAATCCTTGATCGGAAGTGCGGAGGTCGCGCGTAAACCGAGTCGCGCGTCGGCTTCACGTGAAGCGGTCGGGGCCATCGTTCACGCGCGATTGGCGGGCCTTTCCTTTTGGGATCATCACGCAGCGCGGTAACGGACCGACGCTCAAGGCGCGGACCAAAGCGCAAGGCGTCGATTGAGTGCACTGTCACCGTAATGCCGGAGACGCGCCTCAGCTTCCATCCGGGCTACGAAGCTCGAAGGCTGGCCGCGGGAAATCTCGCCGCACCTGCGCTCAAATTGCAGCAGCACGGGCGAAGACGCGGGCATGCTCTCGCCGCTTCGCGGCTACGCGCTTTGCCCGCCCTACGTTGGCCAAGGTGACTGTGCAAGGGTTGCTTGGCGGCTTCCATGCTCGCACTTCAGCAGACTGCGCTGAAAGCCGCGTGAGCGTTATTGCACCCACTTCTTGAAGTCTTCTTCTCTGACGTCGGGCAGCTTCGTCAGAAAGGCGACCATCGACCAAATTTCCGGGTCGGGTACGCCGGTCGCCCCGAAGCTCGGCATGCCGGTCATGTTGATGCCGTTCTTCACCACCCAGAACAGATGGCGCGGCTCGCGTTCCTTGACGATCTTGGTCAGATCGGGCGGGTCAGGCCGCAATCCCTCGGAGAATTTCTGCCAGTCGACGGGACGGGTATGTTTTGCACTCCAACAACCGGACGCAGTCTTTGCTCACGGCCTCACAGATTGGCCCAGGATGCCCGTAGAGAGTCCTCGGCGTTCCCGCCCCCTAAAGACGGCGGCCAAGGCCGCGGACTGACCCAGAGTCTAATCTGAGTCAGGAAATCGGCAATCGGGCATTGGTGATCCATGAAAGCCGGCACCAAGCTTGGGCCCGCTGGCTACTATTAGGTGCCGGGCGCTGCAGGGCTGTTGGTTTGATTCGGGTGCGTGGCCCACGGCGAGAAGAACAGTCAACAACCCCGGTGCCCGGACCAGACAGTGCCAATCCGGGCACACAAGGAGTTGATCAGTCTGAGAACGCCGGCTCGTTATTGACGGAAGCGCGCGGCTGCGCCTCCGCTTCGCTGCGGGTCCGCGAAGCCGGCAGCTGCAGTACGGTCGCGTGTTGGCCTTCCCACAGGCTGGTGAGCAACACGACCTGCCCATCAGGAAACTCAAGCGCATCACGATACGTCATGGGCCGGCCCGCATCGATCTGCCGGAACCGCGCCACCTTCGCCTCGATCGTGCGGCGGGGTAGCAATCCGAACCCACGATCGCACTCGACTTCCCGATCGAAGGCGATCTCCGTGCCTGGAAGCAGACACACCGCGACGTTCGGTTCGCCGACGGCCGTAAATCCGCGGGTGGTGGACTTCGCGGAACCTTGTCGTGATCAGCTTGTCTCCGACCTTTGCGGGTCGGTTCGCCACATAGTGCAAACTGTAGTCGCACATGAAAGATATCCTTCTTGCTGCGAACAGCCGGGATGGTTGTTCTTCTGCGATGGAGGACAGCAGATCACCGTGGCAACCTTATGTCTGTGGCTCCTTGTCACAGGTCCGTGCTTCCGCCTGCTTGGGGTTGAGGGTAGGTCCCGCAACCCCCGACGGCGCGCTCCTGGCACGATGGGGGCGTCCGCCGCTGAGCGCAGGCTGGCGCGGTATTTAGAACCAGCGTCCTCGGCCGTACCAGCCACCAGCGAGAACAAGCAGCACGATGATGATGATCAACAGCGTAGTATTGTCCATGCCCTGAATCCTCCGACTGCACGCCCACATTATAGCGATGCGCTGATGTTGCTGTCAGCGATGGCCACTATGGACGCTGTGATCATTCCCAGTGTAGCCTTATGACGTTGCCCGGCCTGGGGGGAGTATCGCCGTGGATAACCTTCATCCGTTCGCTAGCGTCCGCTCGTCATTCGATCCGGACACGCTCCAGATCATGGGCGTCGCGCTCGATTCCGCTTGGTACAAGCTGCTGGTTTCTGGCAGCGCGCTAACCGCTTCGTGGCGGGCTGAGCACACGCGAGAAGCACTGGCGGTGCAGATCGTGGCGAGTGCGCAGTTGGGTGAGCGCGATGTCGATCGCCTTTGCGAGGACGCGCTCGCCCATGTCCAGAGCCTAGTTGTGGAGCCTCACAAGGCGTCTGCCCAGCCGCTCCAACAATCCGGCATTTAACGGCTGCGAGTGTCTCTCCGCTGGTGCATCACCCAACGATGGGCTCGGCGCCGTTCCGCCAACAGTTCATTGCGCTGGCGAAGCAAGAGGTTTGCCTTTCTCGACCACGTAGGTGGCTATGACCTTTGCACCCTGCGGGCCAGTCTTGGCATCGTGGATGGCACCGGACGCCAAGAACAGATCGGGCGCGTACTCCGTCCGTGCGACAGGTGGCTGCGGTTCCGCTCGACTAGGCTCACGTCGTACCCTCCACAGCGGCGATTTAACTCGTTTTTCGCATCAATAAGGCGCACGCTGGTGTCCATCGTCGGCCATAACAACCAATACAGGCGCCGATGACTGAGAGACGATCGCGCTCCCGCTTGGTTCTGTGGATGGAGACTAGCCAGCGCTGATGGGCGACGGCGCTCACGAGCCCGTGTGTTAGAAGGGTTACCCTGCCATGCGGCTTCTCCTCGGCCTGCTCGCCTATCTCATCGCCGTCGTTCGCGTCGGCCCCGTAGCGCTCGATCAGCGTCGCCTTGCGATACTGCCCTCTGCGCTCGCATTTGGTGCAGGCGAGCCGAACCAATGTCAAATTTACTTTTCGTTAACTGTGCGAGAGATAGGAAGATTCCATCACCAGCGAGCCCATAGGACTGTCGCACATGGATCGGAGCCTGGAAGAGTGCATTCGCGAGCGGGCATACGAAATCTGGACCGCATGTGGCTACGTGCACGGCCAAGCCGATCAGCACTGGCTTGCGGCCGAGCGGGAAATCTTGGTGGCATCAACTACCGCACTCGCCCGCGAACAGGTTCCGCAAAAGAAGAAGCCCCCACCGCCTGCACGTTCGAAGAGGGCGAATACGCTCAAGGTCGCCAGCTGAATAATAAAGTCGATCTGCTGCATAATCGCGGCGCCTCCCTGGCCCTCGGCTGAACCGCAATGAGAACCCAAACGCCTCCGCCGCGATCATCGCGCGGCGCAGGTGCTCCACTTTCTTTCCCCAGAGTGTGTAGACGCCGCCCGGGGTCCGGAAATGGCGTCAGATCAATCAGCGCTGGGATCGACGAGTGACATGTCGTGGAATTTCTGCACCGGAAGGTTCTTCACATGGTGCCGTAGCGGGAGTGGTTGGAAAATGAAGGCGGCGTAATCTCCAGCTTGGTCCAACAAGCGATTCCGGCGTTTGAGCGCCGGCGGAGATCACGCCATGACAAGAAATAGCACGACGCCTTGCCTGCCGCAGTCGGAAATCGAGACGGCAGAGCACCTTTTCGACAACTGGTTCGATCCGATCGAAGCCGGGCCTTCGCGATCGAGCTCGCGAATTCCTGCAAGCCATGCTCGAAGGCGAGCTCGACCGAGGTGCTCGCCCGCTCGCGCTACGCCCGCCGCGCGAAACCGCCGAGCGGCGATTGCCGAAGACGCGGTCGGCGTCACCGGTCACCGCCACGGCCACCGGTCGCGCTCGCTGCTGGGAACATTCGGGCAGATGGAGATCGAGATGCCGCGCGCGCGGCTGAACACCCCCGACGGCAAGACGACGGAGTGGAAGAGCCAGGCGCTGCGAGCCTACCAGCGGCGCACGCTGGCCGCCGACGCGCTGATCGCCGGCTGCTACCTCGCCGGCACCAACACGCGCCGCGTGCGCCGCGCGCTGGGTGCCCTGTTCGGGGGCGCGGTGGGCAAGGACACGGTGAGCCGGGTCTGGCGCAAGGTGAAGAGCGACTGGGACGCGTGGAATGCCCGCTCGCTGGCCGAGGAACCGATCGTGCGGCTCATTCTCGACGGCACCGTGGTGCGCGTGCGGCTCGACCGCAAAGCGACCTCGATCTCGCTGCTCGTCGTCATCGGCGTGCGCGCCGACGGCCAGAAGGTGCTGCTCGCGATCAAGAGCATGGGCGGCGAGAGCACCGAGGCCTGGCGCGCGGTGCTCGACGATCTCATCCAGCGTGGCCTGCGCCGACCCGAATTCCTCATCGTCGATGGCGCGCCGGGGCTCGAGAACGCGATCGCCGCCGTCTGGGACGGCGTGCCGGTCCAGCGCTGCACCGTCCACAAGCACCGGAACCTGCTGGCGCATGCGCCCGAGCGCCTGCACGAGGAGATCACCGCCGACTACAACGACATGATCTACGCGGCGACGCGCGAGGAGGTCGAGCCGGGGTTTCACGTGGGAAATTGAGGCCGCCTGCTGAGGGTGCCCGACCTGACACGGCTTTTCAGACCTCCCCCCACGGTGGCGGGAGGGTCAGACATCGACACTGATACGGAAGCGAACTTTGGCGTCCTTACCGCCTTCAGAATCCGTCCCTTCAAGCCTGGCTTGGGCGTGTATCGCAAGCGGAGCGGTCGTTGCTCAAAGTAGGGCAGATCGTCTTCTGATCGTGCCGTTTTCCGGTTGGACGAAGGAGAACACCATGGACAAGCAGAACGGTGTCGCGGCGCCGCAGTCGCGGCGTCGCGCCAGGCCATAAACGTTTACGTGACATTAATGCAGCGCCCGTACCAACCGACCTCGCAGGGCTAAACTCCAGCCGAGGGGTTTAAATGATCGAGCATCCTGTCGGCATGCTGATGACGGCTGCTGTTGCGGCTTCCGGCGGTGCTCGTCACTGGGTGGCTGGTCGCGCTGTTCGTCGACTGGCTCGGCATCCTGATCTGGCTGACCGAATGACATTATCGGAGTTGGTCCGACTCCCTCGATAGGTAGCTGGCGGCGCATCGCCTATTTCGCCGAGGCCCGGCTTCCGCAGGGTCAGGGTGTTCCGCAATCACCAACCTAGCCGCGGTCAATCAAGCCGTCGCTGAACGCGGGCTACGCCTCTCGCCTCACGCTGACTCGGGAGCGCTCGCGCTCCGGCACGTCGTATTCCTTGATCGCGCGCTCGATCGCTTCGTCGCTGTTCCGTCCAGTGACCGTGAATGGTATGCGTTCGGCCTTCTTACAATGCCGCGCCGGTCGCCGACGGTGGCCGTGGGCGCGTCTTTCGGGGGCGGGGGCGCGGTTGCCCATTGCGCGGGCGGGGGATGCTGTCGCGACGGCGGACGGATCAGCGGTTGCATCGGGTTGCCCTCGCGCGGGCGGGGGATGCCGTTTGCGCGTGCGCGGCACACCACGGCCGCACCGTCTGAAATCGGTGTCTTTATTGCCGGCAGTCTGGCGCGCCGCGGCGCTCTGCGCGAGGCCGATGGGAGTTGCGGTTTGTGTCGCGTGTGTCGCGTCCATGTCGCATGGAGCCGCCGATCCGCATTGCGGATGTTGCGGACATAAAATTACGCGCGGCCGAGCGCGACCACGTTCGTGTCGGCCGAATCGTTGTCGCCCAGGATGCTGGCGAGATGCCGCTCCCAGCGCTGCAACGCGCCGCGTTTCTCGCGCAGGCGGTCGTACCGGTCATACACGAGCCCATGCACGTCCTTCATGGGCTGGTGCGACAGCACGGCTAGCCGGTCCTCCCGCGGGATGTTCAACTCCGCCATCGATTGGGGATCAATCTCGCGAGTTGCTTCGGGGCGGGGCCGCCCGAATTGCGTCATCCAGTCCATACCGGCCTTTGGCTATCGGCGTCCCGACCTGCGAGTGGGCGCAGGCGGCCGGTATCTATTCGTTAGTCGTGCCAGACGCCGCCGTGGTTCACGGGTCAGCCGAGTGATGTCTTCTCAAGGTTGGCGACGCGCGACGCTTCCATGCCATTCGCTGCCTTTAGAGTGTCGGCCAGATCGAACAGCTCCGCAGTGATCACGTCGACGTTCACTCGGACCTTAGACATTTCACCGCTCCGCTTCCTACGGGAAAGCCCAACAGCCGGCAATTCGCGGTCTTCCGATGGGCTGTGATCGAGCTTGTCATGAAGGTCGCCGAAACGGGCGCGCTTGCCGACCGAAAGGCCGCGACCGATCAAGTTCGCGCGGCCACCAACCGGCGGGCCTCGCTCGGATCATTTCTGCCCACTCGATTGGGCTACGAATCCGGCCGGACGTGGTGGGGCAATTCAAAACGGCCTGGGGAATGCCCAGCGTTGCCGGAAAAAAGAGCGGCCATCTACGGGGGATGTTTGCTATTTAGTTACCTCAGATAGTACAAGATATACACCGAAAGATATATGGACTCTGGTTTAAATTTGTTCGGACATCGCATCTGGGGAAATTGTTGGGGAAGGGGCTCATCCGTTAACTCGGCCCACTTCTTTGAATCCGAGAGGCCGCGCCGATTCCAAACATTTGCTTCTGGAGCAAAGGAATGATTGTGCCTACGAAGCCTGTGCCTATTTAGGGGCATGAAATACAAGACTTCTCTCGGGGCATACGTCCGGCGTAGCGAAGGCGAAGTCCGGCCTTTGGCTATCCCGCTAAGGACCGATGAGTGGGGCGCGCCCGGAATGCGGAGTAGCCAAGGGCCGGCGTTCGGCTGTGCTGAACTGGTGGCGCTGTGTCCGAGAGCAGATGCAGACATTGCGGTTTTGAGAATCAGGCGGCCGCACGCTTTTGTGGCGGATGTGGGCGATCGGTTTCCCTACTGCCCACGTTCGGGAGCCACCCGATCTCGTTCGTGCAGTCCGACATGCCGGCAGCGCTTGCCGAACGCATCGCCCGGTCAGGCAGCGCAATGCTCGGCGAGCGCAAGCACGTCACCGTGCTGTTCGCCGACGTTCGCGGATCCACGGCCCTGATCGACCAACTCGATCCGGAAGACGCGCTGGAACTTCTCGGTCCGGTGGTGAAGGTGCTAATGGATGCCGTCCACCAGCACGACGGGTTCGTTAATCAGACCCGTGGCGACGGCATCATGGCCTTGTTCGGTGCCCCTCTCGCCAATGAGGATCACGCCATCCGCGCTTGCCAGGCGGCGATGGCGATGCGAGCCGGGGTCGACGCGCTGTTCTCGGCAGACGCACCTGAGAGCCGGCGGGCGGTCGCCCTCCGGATCGGGATCAATTCAGGTGAAGTCGTCATCCATTCGATCGGTAGCAATCTGACCATGAGCTATGACGCGGTCGGCAAGACCGTCCACCTTGCGGCGCGCATGGAAGAGCTCGCCACTCCTGGGACGACCTTGTTGACTTCGGCGACATACGAACTTGCCAAGGGCTTCATCGAGGCGACGCCATTGGGAGCCGTGACGGTTCGCGGGGATCTCGGAACCTGTCGTGACATTCGAATTGACGGGCACACCCGCGCGAACGCGCTGGCAGGTTCGCTCGGCGCGCGGCCTGAGCGGCATTGTCGGCCGACAAGCGGAGCTTCGCACTTTGCGCAGCGCCTTCGAGAGTGCGGCCGCCGGCCAGGGCCGCCTCGTCGGAATCGTTGGGCCGCCGGGAATCGGGAAATCGCGGCTGGTCCATGAGTTCGTCAACAAAGTCACGGCCGGCTGGACGGTGCTCGAAACCGCATGCGCGTCGCAGCACATGAATTCCAGCTACTATCCGATCAGCCGTTTGATCCGTACGTTGTTCAACATCGGCATCGACGACAGTCCCGAAACCGTTGCCCGCCGTATCAAGGAGGGGGCGGGGCGTTTCCATCCCGCCCCGGCATCGTTTGCGCCGGCCATTTTCTCGATGCTCGATTTGCCCATCAACGACGCCGATTGGGACAATCTGTCGCCACCGGCGCGACGCTATCAGGTGATCGAAACGATCAAGGCGTTGTTCAATGAGCAACGCGCATCCCCGTTGCTGATCCTGATTGAAGACCTCCATTGGGCCGACGCCGAAACGAAACTGATCCTCGAGAATTTAGCCGGTCTGCTCGGCAACGCCCGCATCCTGTTGATGGCGACGCACCGGCCGGAGAGCACCTGGTCCGCGGACCGCGCGCATCTCCGCGTCGACCTCTTTCCGCTCAAGGAGCAGGATTCCCATGCGATGGTCGATTGGCTTATGGGCGATGACATCGGCCTCATCCCGGTCAAGCGGCGCATTCTCGCGCAGGCGCAAGGAAATCCGCTGTTCATCGAGGAGCTGGTGCAGGCGCTCAAGGATAGCGGTGCGATAGAGGGCAAGCCGCGTCACTACCGCCTAACCCAGTCGACGCAGCAAATCGACATGCCGGAGACGATACATTCGGTGCTGGCGACGCGCGTCGATCTTTTGGATGCCCGCTCGAAATCCCTGTTGCAGACGTGCGCCGTCATCGGCAAGGATGCACCTGCGGCTCTGCTCTCGAGCATGACGGAAACGCAACCCGAGGAACTGGCCCTGCAGCTGCAAACGCTCGAAGCCGCCGATCTGCTGTACAAGGTCGGAGACACTGCAGCGCCGGAGTATTCGTTCAAACACGATCTCACCCGCGAGGTCGCCTACGGCACTTTGCTGCTGGGAATGCGGCGAATTCTGCATGCCAAGGCGGTCGAAATCATCGAGGCGAACTTCAGCGACCGTCTCGAAGCGCACATCGACCGGCTGGCCGACCACGCGTTCTATGCCGAGCTCTGGGAGAAAGCTGTCCCGTACCAGCTGCGCAGCTGCCGCCGGGCCGTCAGACGCGGAGCGAACCAGGATGCGGTCAGGTATCTTTTGAGCGCGGGATAGAGACCCTATCGCATCTATCGCCGTCGGAAGCCAAGACCAAAGCCGAGATCGATTTCCGTCTCGCCGTGATCCTAGCGCTCGAACCGCTCGGCAGGCACCGCCGCATCGCCGACGTATTGATCGATGCGCGCCGGTTCGCCGAGGACTGCAACGATCCGCGACGCACGGCGGCGGTCAACTGCCACCTGGCGGTCGCGCTTTGGAGGCTTGGCGATCAGGAGGGAGCCATGGCGGCCGCCGAAGCCGCCAAATCCATTGCCGATCGCGTCGGCGGTCAACCGCTCATGTTCGCGGCCCTCCACAATATCGGCATTGTGCATCACGGCATGGGCAGCTTCACGAAATCCGTCGAGATGCACCGGAAGTGCCTTGCGCTCGAGACGCCCGAGCTCGATGACAAGCGCGCCGGGTGGCCAAGTCTCCCGGGGGTCATCTTGCGGACGTTCCTCGCCGATGCCCTGCTCGAGCTCGGCGAGATCGATGAAGCCGAGACGGTCGCCGAGGAGGGCGGCCGGCGAGCCGCCGCTGCCGATCATCCGTATTCGCTCGTCCAGATCAACCAGGTCCGGTCTCGCATCCGGGTGGCTCAGGGCCGACCCGCCGAGGCGATATCGCTGCTGAAAGATACGTGGCAGGTGTGCATGGATCTCGAACTGATCCAGATGTATCCGATCATCGCTGCCCGGTGGGGGGAAGCATATTTGGCGGCGGGAGATTTCGCGGCCGCCCTCGACATCGTTTCGACCCCTGAGAAACTCGATATTCCCCTCGCCCAAAACACCTTCGGCTGGGGGCACCTGTTCGTGGCGCAGGGTTGCGCCCTGCTCACCGCCGGCCGTCACGGCGAAGCGCGAGCCGCGGCCGAGCGAGCGTTGCGACTGGCCGAGCAGCGCGGCGACCGGCCACAGGAGGCCTACGCCTTGAAGCTTCTCGGGGAGGCTGCGGCCGAGCGGGATCCGATCGAAGCCGAAGGGTATCTCAGGCGCGCCGTCGCGCTCGCCGAAGAATGCGGAATGAAGCCGTTGAAAGGGGGTTGCGTTGCAGCGCTTGCGGCCGCCGCCGGAGCGCAAGACGTGGGCCCTCGCGCTGCGTAAGAGCATGATCCCGAAAAGTTGCGGACTCTTCGGAATAGGTCATGCGATATTCGAAAAAAGATTGGCGAGTTTGCTCCTTCAAGCTGAAGCGATACTGCTAAGCGACGCTGCGTAATTCGTTTGCACCCGCGCCCAGTGCTTGCAGCGCCTTGATCCCGGGCATGAAGAAATAGGCGCCACCACGCACCGTGACGAATTGCGGCAGGTTCTCGATCCGCAGGTTGGTCGGCCGATCCTGCACGGTCATGGCGCGCCCCTGGACGTGGCCGAACAAACTGCGCGAACTTTTCCGCAAAACGTGCCGCGCGAACGCTGTCCCGCCTTCCGGGTGTGAACTACGTCACTCAAATTCGTGCGGAGCGCGCGGAAGCCAAGAAGGAGTGGGGGGTGACTTTATCGACGCCGCGGCTCGGTTTGAGTCGAACCGCCGCCCTAATCCTTAGAGGCAGGCGGAGTTGGCCGACCGGCTGCTCGAGGCCGGACTTTTCTCTCTCGGATCGTTCAACTTCGAAACAATGCGTTGCCGATTGATTGGGATGGATCATTTATAATCACGGAGAAGTAATCAGGGGCAAGGAAACGAGCCGGTGTGACCCACAGCTAAATGCGCGGGGCAGTCGTGCGATGCGCAGCCGCCGTCGGGGGTGACCCGTCACCTCTCATCCCCGCGCGGCCGCTCCACCTGCGGGCGCGACTGAGCGGAGGCCTCCATGCCGCGGATTTCCTGCATCGCCAGCTCGGCAAGATCGCGCAAGCGGGCGAGATCGGGACTATCGGGCGAGCGTGGACGGGTGTCGATCACGCACAGGCTGCCAATGCAGACGCCGTCGTCGAGAATGAGGGGAATGCCAGCATAGAACCTGATGCGGGGTTCGTTGACGACCAATGGATTGTCGGCAAACCGTGTGTCCAAGAACGTGTCCGGAACGATCATCGGTTCACGCGCATAGACCACGTGGGAGCAGAACGCGGCGTCCCGTGACGTCTCCTTCACGTCAGTGCCGTAGCAAGATTTGAACCACTGACGGTCCTCGTCGATCAGGCTGACGAGAGCGATTGGCGCATCGAACAGCGCGGAGGCGAGACGCGTGATGCGATCGAACCGCTCCTCGGGGTCGGTGTCGAGGATGCTCAATGCGCGAAGCGAGGCCAAGCGCCGCTCCTCGTCTGCCGGAATGGCCCCGCGCATCCATTGACACGTCGTGCGGAATACCCATGCGCGGATCTTGGTCCGGGCATAAGCGTCGCTGAACGGCCTGACCAGCCAATCCGTCACGCCTGCTGCGGCGCCGGTCGCCTGGTCGTGCTGTGCGGCGACCATGACCACGGGAACCTGGTACTTGTGATCACTCTCATGGGCTCGAATCGCACGGCACGTCGACATGCCGTCGATGCCCGGCGGGTCGTGCTCGAGGATCGCCAGCGCGGGACGATCCTTCGCAATCAGGTCTTGCGCTTCCTCTGCGTTCGAGAAAGAGCTGGCGCGCATGCCTTCATCACGAATTACCTCGGCAAGCGCGGCCGCCGTTCTGGCGTCCGCCATGCCCAGCAGAACGGAGCACTCGGCGAGCGCCGGCTCGATCCGTGTCTCGGCGCGGAACCTTTCGGCGCGACGTGGCGAACGCATAACGGCTGAAGATACGACTTCGACGACCTGCCCTTCGGCCGCTGCAAAGATATCCAACGAGGAGCCGGTTTCGCGCACCTGCGCCCGCACGCGTGTCAGCAGGCGATCGAGCGCATCGTCATCGCGCAGCGGGTCGTGATGGGTCAGTGCGACCCGCTTCACGTCTGCGAACTGGCAGAGCATCATCACGTATTCGAACGAACTGTGACCCCAGCCGACCTTGGTCTGGTATTCCTCGGCCGTGTATTGTGCATCGTGAATGAGAAGATCCGCCCGATCGATGAATTCAGCGTGCCGCAGGTCTTGCCCGGTGATTTCTCCGGCTCCGGTTGCGAGCTCGCGCGAGTACGGTTCGTGATCGCTGCAATACACCACAGCCACCCCGTCCGCCTCCAACCGATAGCCGAACGCGAGCGCCGGATGATTGAGGTACTGGGTATAAACCTTGATATCTTCGATCTCGAAAGCGCCCTCTACCAGATCGTGATAGCGAATCCTGGCGGCGCACTGATCAAGTGTGATGGGAAAATATGTATATTGCATCTGCCCGGTCAGGGTGTCGCGCAAGGATTGACCCAGTCCCTTAGGGCCATAGATGTTCCAATCATTGCCGGGCACGAACAGCGGCGCAAAGAATGGGATGCCCTGGATGTGATCCCAATGCGTGTGGCTGATCAGAATGTGACCACACACGCCTTCGGCGCCTGCCGACATCAGCTTCTGGCCGAGCGCGTGCCCTCCGGTTCCGCAATCGATGATGACCAGTGTGCCGCGCGCCGACCGTATTTCGACACAAGCGGTGTTTCCTCCGTAGCGAGCGGTGCTCGGTCCGGGCTTGGCAATCGAACCGCGAGTTCCCCAGAACTGTATGCGCACGCAGCCTCGCTCGGGCTATTTGCTTGGCAACTCCCGCAGCAAGCGGGCGACCACGAGACTGACTCGTTTCGGCTGTGTCGACAAGGTCGGGCCGGCCCGCGAATGTGAGCGATGCGATGGCGCTCATGTTTTCGCGGTAGAGCTGCGCCTGGCGTGCGGCCTCGTCTGCGGCGGTTCCCGTGATAAATTATGCTATGGTATCGGAAATACAAAAGCCGAAAGGGCCCGATTCGGTGTAAGCTCAACCGAGCAGTGGTGAGCCATGTCATTCGATGCGCCCACTCCGCGCAAGGCGTCGATACCCAGCCCACCCCGAGATCGTCGGGCCCGAACCGCCTTGACGCCAGCTGAACTCTTAAGTCGGCATCCCATCTTCGGACAACTCCCGCCGAAGGCAATCAGGCAGTTTGCCGCCTACTCCACGCGGCGACGGATAGCGCGAGGAACCACCATCTTCAGCAAGGGTGATCCTGGCAACAGCCTTATAGGTGTACTGGATGGATGTGTACGGATCAGCGTGCCAACGGCTGGCGGACATGAAGTGGTTTTGAGCATCGTACAGCCGGGGGAGATCTTTGGCGAGATGGGGTTGCTCGATGGTCAGCCACGATCTGCAGACGCAACTGCCGTTTATGATAGTGAGCTGATGGTCATTGATCGCCGGGACTTCGTCCCTTTTATGCGCAGTGAACCCGACGTTCCCATCCAGCTAATTGCGATCCTATGCCGCCGGCTCCGGCGGACTAACGAGCAAGTTGAAGATGTGATGTTCGTAAGCTTGGCGGTTCGGCTCGCCAAAGCTCTCCTTAGGTTTGCGCAAATTGACCCTGAGAACATTAAGCCAGTAGAAGTACCTATTACTCAGCGCGAGCTTAGCGAAATGATTGGAGTTTCCCGCGAGAACACCAACAAACAACTGCGAGCTTGGGAAAAGCGTCAATGGGTGCAGCTAGCACGTGGCAATATTAAGATAATCGATCCGGGCGCTCTTTTTCGGCTGTCTGAGAACAGCGCAGCTGACGAATGACTTATTCAGACGGCTTCGGCAATCCTGGTAGACCTGATCGAATAGATCGTCGTCAGCCATGCGAGTTTCTCCCGCCGTTGCGTGTCGGACCGCGTTTTGGATTCAATCCATTACCCTGGGGATTCCCCGGATGAACGCTGAACTTGAGGCGGAGGGTAGCGATTTTCTTTGCTTTCCGTACGCCACTGCTGGAAGGCTGGAGGCGTGGGCAACAAGCTCGAACGCCGCATTCGCCAAAGCAGCGCAACCGCATCCCTGATCCGACGTGCGGGTGAACCGCAAACGCTACTTCGCTTCGAGCGCGGTGACCGGCTCCCAGCCCGGGCCAGGCGGCTGCCGGACGAACGCGGCTGCCCGTTCCACGAACAGCGCCGCCGGCGGATCGACCGCGGCGATCTGCGCAAAGCGCCCGGCGGCGCCGGCGAAGTCGCGCGCGCGCCAGCAGGCGAGGCCTTCGGCATAGACGGCGGCGCGCGCCTTCTGCTCCGCCGCCGCGTCCGCGGACGCCGCCAGCGGCTCGAAGATCCGGACCGGCCTCGCCCGGCCGCTGACGCGGACCGCGTCGAGCTCGCGCCAGACGAACGTGCCGGCGAGCGCAACGGTCGTTTCCGAGGCCATGATCGTGGTGGCGAAGTACTTGTTGGCGGCCTCGAGCCGCGAGGCGAGGTTCACCGTGTCGCCCATGGCGGTGTAGTTGAAGTGCCGCAGCGAGCCGATATTGCCGACCAGCGCCTCGCCGGTGTTCAGCCCGATGCGGCACCTGAGCCTGTGACCCTTGAAGGCGGGCGCGCTGCGATTGAGCTCCTCGAGCCGCGCGCTGCAGGCGATCGCCGCCCGCACCGAGTTGACGGCGTGATTCGGATCGTCGAGCGGCGCGCCGAACACCGCCACGATCGCGTCGCCGATGTACTTGTCGACGAAGCCGCCGTGCGCCTCGATGATGTCGGTCATCGCCGTCAGATAGGTGTTCATCAGCGCCACCAGCTCGCCCGGCGTCATCGTCTCGGAGAACGACGAGAACCCGGCGACGTCGGAGAAGAACACCGTGATGTTGCGCATCTCGCCGCCGAGCACCGGCGGCCTGTTCGAGGCGATCAGCTTCTCGACGACTTCGGGCGCGAGATAGAGCGCAAAGCTCTGGCGCAGGAAGCGCTTGTCCCGGTCGGCCGTGACCAGGCGGTAGCCGATCGTCGCGCCGAGCGCGAGCAGTCCGGCGATCAGCGGCTCGGCGAGCGGCAGCGCCAGGGCGCGCGTGAAGGCCGCGGTGGCGCCGCCCGACCACAGCGCCACGAGGCCGAGATAGGCGAACGTGGCGGAGAGCGGAGCCAGCACCAGCGCCGCCGCCGCGATCAGCGCGGCACATGCGACGGCGACGAGCATGCTGCCGACCGGCCCGAACTCGGTGAGCGCGTCGCGGCGGATCAGGTTGTTGACCGCCGTGGCGTGCACGTACACGCCGGCGATCGAATCGCGGGCGAAGCGGCCCACGGGCGGCGCGGCGAGCGCGCAGCGCGCCGCGCGTGCGCCCTCCGGTGCGGTCGCGAAGCGCTTCGAGGTGAGCCGGCGGTCCTCGGAATCGAGCACGGTGCCGACCAGCACGACTTTCCCGCCGAAATGGCGGCGAAAGAAGTCCTCGTCGCCCTGCTCGGCGCAGGCCCGCAGGTCGGCCAGCGAATAGGTCGGGATGTCGTCGGCGCCGCCTTCGAAATTCAGTGTCATCGTATTCGGGACGGCCGCGGGTATCCGGTAGCCGGCCAGCGTCACCGCGCCGTCTTTCGTGTACTCCGGTGCAGCGCCTTGCGCGCGCGCCGCCAGTTCGACGGCCATCGAGGTCACCGTTGCACCGTCCACCTCGAAGGTGAGCGGAAGGCGGCGCACGACGTCGTCACGATCCGTGTATACGTTGAGCGCGCGGATATTGCGCATCTGACCGACCGCTGCGCGCTGGCCGGGTGACGGCAGGATCGGGTGATCCTGATGCTGGATCTGGCCGAGAACGACCTTGCCGGAATGGCTGGCGGCGGCAAGCGCCCGAAGGAAGTCGCGGTCGAATCCGCGCACCTTCGCGCCAAGCGTGCTCGTCCCCGAACGGAATCTCGGATTGCTCGATCGAGGTCGGAAAGACGATGTCGAAGCCGACGACCCTGGCGCCACCCTCGATGACCGCCGTCACGACCCGGCCGATTTCGGGCGTCCAGGTGACGTTCGGCGTGCCGGTGAATGGCGGCGTGCGGTAGGTTTCCTCGTCGAGCGCGACCACCACGCCGGGGGACGCGGCCGGGTCGCGGGCCGGCCCGAACGCAAGCCAGCGCAGCGCCGTGAGCGCATCGATCGACACGTCGTGCAGCAGGCCGAAGGCGGGCGATGCGGCGGCGATGCCGGCGGCGAGCGCGATCACCGCGGCAACGAGTGCGTCGCGCTGGCGTGTCCGCATGTGGCGCGACGAGATCAGCTCGCCGGCGGGAAGCGCAGCAGGCGGCCGATGATCGGCACGCCGCGCGCCTTGGCGCCGGGATCGATCCTGAAGACGATCTCCCGCGAACCGATGCTGGCGCGATAGGTTCCGCCCGCCGTGAGCGTCTTGTTGACTGCGGCAAAGTCGAAGAACGACCTCCGGGTGCCGGGCCTCGCCGGCAGCGTGGCAACGTGATGTTCGCCCGGGCGATCGGTCCGCACGACCAGCAGCGCCGCGCCGGCCGGCGCCTCGATGACCGGGAAGAGGCCGTACAGCGTCAGCGGCGATTCCTCGTCCGCGTCACGATAACTGGTGCCGGCGCTCTGGTTCGCCTGTCTTGGCGTGAGCGCAATCTTGCCGCCGTCGCACATCACTTTCGTGCGAGTGACCTTGCCGCCGTGCACATCGCTCTGCTCGCGGCCGACGATCACCGTGCCGCCCGTGATCGTCTCGTGCCAGCAGGACGTCAGATAGCCGAGCACGATCGAATCCCGGGATCCGAGCATGATCACCTTGCCGATCGGGACATAGTCCATGAACTCGACGCCGGCGGGATTTCCGCGCACCTCCTCCACCAGGGCGACGGGCGTCTGAGCGAGGGCCGGCGCCGCGAACATCAGGACAGCGGCAGCCGCAACCGCCGACGACATGGCCCCTCTCATGCAGGCCCCCCAGTCAGTTCATTGGTCTTCCGGTCAGCTTCCGCGATCGTGCAATGATTCTGACGGGAATTTAGAGCAGCGGAAGTCGGCGGTCGACAGGCCACCACCGCGATACCGCCAGGGCGCGACCTCCCGGGCCCCTGCGCCAGGCGCCGGTCTCCGCGCGCACTAATCCGGAATAGGCACCGGCTCGACGTGCCAGATGTCGCGGCAGTACTCGCGGATCGAGCGATCTGACGAGAACCGGCCCATACGTGCCACGTTGAGGATCGACGAGCGGGTCCAGCGCTCGGGGTCGCGCCACACGCGGCCGACCTCGTCCTGGCAATCGACGTACGAGCGGTAGTCCGCAAGCACCATGTACGGGTCAGACCCAAGCAGATTCTCCACGATCGGCCTGAACAGCTCGCGGTCGCCGTTCGAGAACGCCCCATCGGCGATCGCGTCGATCACCGCCCGGAGTTCTTCGTCCGACTCGTAGTGATCGGACGGCCGGTAGCCCTGGGCGAGCCGCCACTGGACGTCCTCCACCGTCATGCCGAACAGGAAGAAGTTCTCGGCGCCGACGGCCTCGCGGATCTCGACATTGGCGCCATCGAGCGTGCCGATCGTGAGCGCGCCGTTCATCGCGAACTTCATGTTGCCGGTGCCCGACGCCTCCTTGCCGGCGGTCGAGATCTGCTCCGAGAGATCCGCGCCCGGGAAGATCCGCTGGCTGTGCTTCACGTTGTAGTCGGGCACGAAGACGACGCGAAGCCGTCCGCCGATCGCGCGGTCATTGTTCACGACGTCGGCCACCGAGTGGATCAGCTTGATGATCCGCTTCGCCATCATGTAGCCGGGCGCGGCCTTGCCGGCGAACACGACGGTGCGCGGCGGCGCGTCGCATGCGGAGTCGCGCTTCAGGCGGTGATAGAGCGTGATGACGTGCAGCAGGTTCAGGTGCTGCCGCTTGTACTCGTGGAAGCGCTTGACGTGGACGTCGAACAGGCTCGCGGGATCGGGCGTGACTCCCGGTTTTCCGTTCGATCTCGGCGGCGAGCGCTTCCCGGTTCCGCCGCTTCACCCGTCTCCACGCTTCGCGGAAGGCCGCGTCGTCCGCCATCGGCTCGAGCGCACGCAACTGCTCGAGGTCGCGCGTCCAACCGTCCCCGATCGTGTCCGTCAGCAGCTTCGTCAGCCCGGGATTCGTCAGCATGATGAATCGCCGCGGCGTCACGCCGTTCGTCACGTTGAGGAACCTGTCCGGCCACAACTCGCTGAAATCGCGCAGCACGTCACGCCTGAGCAGCTCGCTGTGCAGCGCCGCGACGCCGTTGATCGCGTGGCTTCCGACGCACGCGAGATGCGCCATCCGGACCGACCGGTCGCCCGATTCGTCGATCAGCGAGAGCCTCCGCACGCGATCGTCGTCGCCCGGATGGCGCGACCTGACCTCGTCGAGGAATCTGCTGGTTGATCTCGTAGACGATCTCGAGATGCCGCGGCAGGACGCTTCCGAACAGGCCGACCGACCATTTCTCCAGCGCCTCCGGCAGCAAGGTGTGGTTCGTGTACGCCATCGTCTGCCGCGTGATGTCCCACGCCGGCTCCCACTCCATGCCATGCTCGTCGACGAGGATGCGCATCAGCTCGGCGACCGCGAGCGCCGGGTGCGTGTCGTTGAGCTGAACCGCGTACTTCTCGTGGAAGCGTGACAGGTCCGGCGCCGTCTGCCGGTGGATGCGGATCATGTCCTGCAGCGCGCAGGAGACGAAGAAGTACTGCTGCTCGAGCCGGAGCTGCTTGCCCTCGGAGAGCGGTGTCGTTCGGATAGAGCACCTTGCTGATCGTCTCGGAGGCGACCTTCTCCTCGACCGCGCCGTAGTAGTCGCCGACGTTGAACGACTCGAAGTCGAACGAATTGACCGCCTCCGCGCTCCACAGGCGCAGCAGGTTCGCCGTGTTGACCCGATAGCCGAGGATCGGGGTGTCGTGGGCGATGCCTTTGACGACGCGCGCGGAATCCAGCGAACGCGATAGCGGCCGTTCTCGTCGGTGTACGGCTCCGTGTGGCCGCCGAACCCGACGTTGAACGCGATCTCGGGGCGCGGGATCTCCCACGGATTGCCGAGGCGAAGCCACTTGTCCGCCATCTCCACCTGCCAGCCGTCGCGGATCTGCTGGTCGAAGATCCCGAACTCGTAGCGGATGCCGTAGCCGATCGACGGGATCTCGAAGCGTCGCGAGCGAATCGAGGTAGCAGGCGGCGAGCCGTCCGAGGCCGCCGTTGCCGAGGCCCGGCTCCTCTTCCTGGTCGAGCAGCCTCTCGAAATCGAGACCGAGCTCCTCCATGGCCTGCTTCGCCGCTGTCGAAGGCCCCGAGATTGACGAGGTTGTTGCCGAGATGCGGGCCCGAGCAGGAACTCGGCCGAGAGATAGCAGACCGTGCGCACCTTTTTCCGGTAGTACGTCTCGGACGTCTTGACCCAGCGCTCGAGCAGGCGGTCGCGCACGCTGTATGCGAGCGCGAGATACTTGTCGTTCGCGGTGGCGGTCGCCGGGAAGCGGCCCAGGACGCAGAAGAGGTTCTGTTCGGAACGCCTGCTTCCAGGCTTCGACGTCGGTCCCGAGGACCGTGTCGTTTGTCAGCGCCGGATCCTGGAGATATTCGATCGGCATCGATGCCTCTCCATGCGTAAGCGCCACGCGCGTTCACGACGACGTACTGCCCATATCCTAACGCGAACCGATCCTTGTTGACCTCAAAAAATTCTCGACGCCGTCCTGTCGAAGTTGTTTCGCGCTGCTCGTGCATCTTCGATGTCCGGTTCCACCATTCGGATCTTCGCCACTGTGGACCTGCCTTGCTGGGTCTTCGCTAGTCCGCCCGATCACTCACCGCGACTTGTAGGCCCAGCTGAAATTTGCGGCGGGCTTCGGATGTGTGCGCCCTTAGCCAAGAATTCGGCGAAGAATACATCCGCGTCGATGCATCGATCACTGGCGGACAATCCTGGTCGCAATGCAAGCGTCGCAGCCAGAGCATCAGCGCAGGATCGTGGGGTCATGCACCATCTAAACCAATCGGATGCTGCTGCAACCGTCACAAAGAATTCGGTGGTGTTGGCCGGACCCACGGTTTGGCGCGGAGCGCGAGCGGCATGGGGCCACGCGCGTAGATGATTCTTCGGTGGCTCGGGAGAGCTTGCGACTTTCATCACCGCCGCCATCGCGGTCCACAACATACCGGAAGGTCTCGCAATAAGCCTTGTTCTGGTGCCGCGCGGCATGCCGGTGTGGCGGGCCGCCTTATGGAGCATATTCACCAGCCTACTTCAGCCGTTGATGGCCGTACCCGCATATCTGGCCGTGACTGCCTTCGAGCCGTTCCTACCTATTGGATTTGGCATCGCTGCCGGCGCGATGGTTTGGATGGTTTTGGGCGCGGCTTCAACGACTAACGCCTGGCCCTAGATCGCCGGCTCCCACGATTCGGCCGGAAGATTCCTGGACGCTCTGTACATAAGTGCAAAGGGGGTGTCGAAGTGCTTCCGGGAAGCGCCGATGTCAACCCCGCCGTGGCCGACAGACGGCTTCGGCGTCAGCATGAAAGCGGCCACTGCCATCATGAAAACCGCCGCTGCGGACCCGAGGACTAGGTTACGACTCGCCCAGCGCCGGTCATCGTCGTCTTGGTAGCTGCGATTCTCGTGTTTGCTGATCATGGCGTTTCCCCCTCGCTGAAAGAAATGAAGCTGAGGGCAAAAATAGCGGCGCCCTATCGATCTGGGTGTGAACCAGTTCACAGGTGACTTGAGAATCTGCGCCTGGACGCACGCCGCTCGTGCGGCGGGATGCGAAGGTTGTACGTATCCCACCGGTCAATGGGGAACTCGTGCGCGACCACCTTCCCGGTCATCGGAACGCTCAATCCAAACACCTCCGGGTAGCTGGTGCTGACACGGTGCGCGGCGTCCCGCACGATCGTTGGCTCTTGTCCGTTACAGTCGCGAATTACTGTGACGTATTTCACACCTGCGCGGCTTTGCATCGCGTGTCCGGCAATTTGGTGCGGCCGTTTGCAAAAAACTTCGTGCAGTTTGTAATCCGCATCACAGTGCGTGTGCGCTGAAGCCGCCATGTTGGCCTCGTTGAAAGCACGGGGCGCGACATGGCTACAGTCAAATTCTCCTCCACACGCCGCGCCGGCTGGCATAAGAATTTGCTGCCGCTGGTGATGATGGGATGGATGGGCTTCGCCGCATCAGCGTCAGCCGCCCCCGTGCAGCCGAAGGCACCTGTGCCCGCATCGTTCGAATGCGGCGCCGCGCGCCTGCAGCCCGAAGGTTCGCCGAGCATTGCGGAAATCTTCCAGGCCGGAATCGACGAAATCGCCCCCGACCGTTCGCGACGCCTGACCTCCGAGCAGCGGCGGGCACGCGCCGAGTTCGTATTCGCCAACATGCTGTTCGTCACCGCCCACGAGCTGGGCCATGCGCTCGTGTCCGAGTTGGATCTGATGGTTCTGGCGCGGGAAGAGGACGTGGCGGACGCCTACGCCACCATCGGCGTGCTCAAGTGCGGCGCTGACTTCGCCCGCCGCGTGCTGGTCGAAGCCGCCAAGGGTCTGTTCCTGAGCGCCCAGCGCGACCGGAAAGCCGGTGATGCGCCGCAGTATTACGAGCGCCATGGCCTCGACGAGCAGCGCGCTTATCAGATCGTCTGTCTGATGTACGGATCCGACCCGTCGCGGTTCAAAGATCTGGCCGATGAAACGGAGCTGCCGCAGGACCGCCGCCGAAGCTGCGGCTGGGACTACGACACCGCATCGCGGTCGTGGGATCGGGCTCTCGCGCCGCACATGCGCATGGCCGATCAACCCAAGCCGCAGATCGAGGTGATCTACGGGGAGGCCAAGGGCAGGCTCGCAACGTACGCCCGCATCTTCAAGGCCTCACGATTTCTGGAAACGGTCATCGAGCAAATCGCCGATCGTTTCGCCTGGCCTGCCTCTATTGTGGTCGAGATGCGAAGTTGCGGCGAAGCCAATGCCAGGTGGACGATCCCGACCCGCCGGTTGCACGTCTGCTACGAACTGGCCGAGGAATTCGTTGAACTCGATCGCGACTACGGCGCGGGCCGGACGCTTGCCCAGGCGCGCATCGAGCCCCGCGTGCGGGTCGCCGCCCGCGCCCCAACCCTCACCAAGGCGATTGGAGCTTGGAAGAAGGTGCGCGAAATCGGGTCCAGCCCCCGGATCGGTTTCGAGTCCAGCCCCCGGATCGGTATCGAGTCCAGCCCCCGGATCGGTTTCGAGTCCAGCCCGCGGACCGGCGACTAATGGACCCATCGTGGTGTTGCGGTCACGACACCCTCTGTCTTGGAAGATGACCATCTCGTCCGGTGAATCGACCACCTGCAGCCGGTCAGGGTTCGATTATCGGCTAGACTAGCCAGAGGGGCGACATATAGGCACATCGTGCGCTGTTTAGCGAGGGGTGCTCTCAGCTCAGGGCAGTTCAGGCTGCAGCCGCCAGGCAAAAGCAACCGCCCATGTCCCGTTGACAACTTTGCGACCTCCTCAAAAAAGTCACGGGCGAACGAGCAAGGACTTCTGCCTGGGGACTTCACGGTGAAGCAGCCCGAGCTTCTCAAGTCGGATGCGCATCGCAACCGGCGAGACCAGAAACTGTTTGGCAAATGGCCGGGCGAAACGCTCAAGAACCTGATCGTCGCGGCCCTGATCAAGGGAGCGGAAGCGCTGCCGCTATCTCGCCTTGATGCCCGGTGAAATGCGCTCCGGGAGGTCGAGCATGGCGCCCGGACCGAATACTCCGATCACTTGGCTTAGCCGGATCTTGTCGTCAGCCATATGTCGCTCGTTTCAGCCCAAGGGCTGGCCATAGGGATCCGCAATCTTGAGAACTGCCGCGTGCTCGACATCGCGCATCGAGCGGCCAGCGGCGAATCGTCGGTAATCTGGATTAATTTAAGCGTGTGCCCATGCCCGCATCACGCCGGCGGTCAGCTTCCACGCCCTGCGGCATACGTGGGAGACAATGCTCGACTCGTTTCCGTAGGGGTCTTATAGTTGCAGGGTGCGCCGTAGTTGTGCGCCGAAAATCGTTTTGACCTCCTCTCAAGCTCGTTAGGCAGGGAAGGATCCCGGTCTTGCTGGACACACCCGAAGCACCCACACGACCTAATTCCAAGCTCACGCAGGATCGGCGTATTGGCGTCCTCAATACGCCTCTCGGCGAGGACACGCTGGTGCTGACGCGGTTCGACGGCGACGAAGGCGTCAGCGAGCTTTTCGAGTACCGCATCGAGGCAGTGACCGAAAAGGAAGAGATCAACTGGGACGACGCGATCGGCAAGGCCTGCTCGGTGACCTTCAAGACCTACGGCAAGGAACGCGTTTTCAACGGTATCCTGATCGACGCACAGTGGCTCGGTCTGCGTGGGACGGCTTACCAAGGGCATCGCCTGATTCTGCGCCCCTGGACCTGGATGTTGTCGCGCACCTCCGACTGCTGCTTCTGGCTGGACAAGAAGCCGGATGAGATCATCAAGGACGTCTTCTCCAAGCGCGGGTTCAACGACTATCAGCTGAAGCTCACCGAGAGCTACCCGAAGCTCGAATACTGCGTGCAGTACCGCGAGACCGATCTCGCCTTCGTCTCGCGCCTGATGGAGCAGTACGGGATCTTCTATTATTTCGAGCACACGTCCGACAAGCACATGATGATCCTTGCGGACTCGAAATCCTCGCTGAAGGCGATTCCCGGCGGCAAGGTTCCGTTCATCGCCCTCGCCGGCGACGACCGGCGTGAGGAGGAGCATGTCTATCACGTGTCGGCCGAACGCCGCTTCCGGACCGGCAAGGTCGAGGTCAACGACTACGACATGAAGAAACCCAGCGCCAACATGCTGGCCGACAAGAAAGGTGACGCACGCTACACCAGAGCCGACATGGAATATTTCGACGACCCCGGAAAATACGTCGAGCAGGAGGACGGCAAGCGTTACGCCAAGATCTGCCTGGAGGCCGAACAGGCGCTCGACCATCGCCGCTATGCGAATGGCGACGCGATGAGCCTATTGCCCGGCTGCCTGGTGAATCTGGAGCGGCACTGGAAGAAGTCGGAGAACGACGAGTATCTGATTCTCCGTGCGACGCATGCGTTCGAGACGGAATTTTATCGCACGTCAGGGTCCGAGGGCGGCCCAGGCGAGATCTACAACGGCACCTATGAGCTGCTGCCGAGCAAGATTCCGTATCGGGCTCCGCTGGCGACGCCGAAGCCTCGCATCTTCGGCGCGCAGACCGCTCAGGTGGTCGGCCCTTCCGGCGAAGAAATTCACACCGACAAGTATGGCCGCATCAAAGTGCGCTTCTTCTGGGATCGCAAGAAAAAGGAATCCTGCTGGATCCGCGTCGCCCATGTCTGGTCCGGCAAGGGCTGGGGCGGCCAATTCATTCCGCGCATCGGCATGGAGGTGGTGGTCGATTTCATGGAGGGCGACCCCGACCGACCACTGGTGGTCGGCACGGTGTACAACGAAGAATACAAGCACCCGTACGAGCTGCCAGCCAACAAGACGCAGTCGGGCGTCAAGTCGAACTCGACCAAGGGCGGCGGCGGCTACAACGAGATCATGTACGAGGACAAGAAGGGTTCGGAGAAGATCGACGTTGCACGCCCAGAAGGACTCGACGTCGTCGTGCACCACGTCGAGACGCGCACGATCGGCGAGACGTTCGAAATTCCCGTCGGAAGCGCGTCTCGCCAAACCACGCTCAAGAAGGGGGACGACAAGCTCGACGTCGAAACCGGCAACATCCTGCATACCGCCAAGCTGATGATCGAGCTCAAGGTCGGGCCGAGCAAAATCACGATCACTCCGGCGGGTATCATGCTCAACGCCCCGACGATCACGCTGCAGGCTACGGGCCCGATCGTCATTCAGGGGTTGCCGGTGAAAATCAACTGAGCTCGTCCAATGGCTTCGCTCCGCTTTCTCACTGTCCGCGACCTATTCGAGGCGTTCCCGATGGCGCAGACGGACGTCGGGATCGAACCGAATGACGAGGCGTCATTGGAGTTTCTCAGCGCCCAAGTGAAGGAGGAGGCGTGGGAGACCGCCGTCTCCTACTGCGCCTATCTGTTGCCGCGTCGCGAGGCCGTCTGGTGGGGCTGCCAGAGCCTGCGCCGGATGCGACCGCACAATGCGCCCATCGATGCCGCTGCGCTCGGGGCCGCCGAAGCCTGGGCCAAGGAGCCGGAAGAGCCGCGCCGACGTGCAGCGCTCGATCTCGGCTCTAATGGCGACACGCGATCGCCGGCCACCTGGATGGCGCTTGCCGCTGGCTGGTCAGGCGGCAGCATCGTTCCCGAATATGGCATGGTGGCGCCCGCTCCCGATCAGACCGCACGCGCCATCCGCGCTGGGCTCATGATCGCGATGGCGCGCGTGCCGAACGATGAAACGTCTAAATTGCTAAAACCTTGCATTGAAAGCGGGATCAATCTGGCGGCCGGGCATAGCACAACGTCGCGATAGGGATGGGGTACACCTCGGCAGTTGCTTCGAGAGATCACCCGGAGCGCAAGCGGCATCGGCGCTACCTGGTCGCCCGTAAAGAATGCGGGAGCGCCTGACAGATCGGGCGCAGCCATTGCTCGCCAGCTCGGCTTGGATCGCAAGACGGTCCGCCGATACATCCAACGGGTCCTGGAACCGCCCAGCTACGGCCCTCGGCCACCTCAACCGAGGAGCACCGATCCCTTCCTGACATATCTGCACGAGCGCTTGGCGGGCCTATCCCAGCCTGACCGCCGTACGGTTGTGGCGTGAGCTGCGCGAGCGGGTTTCGCCGTCAGCTCCGCCGTCCGCGTCCGCCTCTACCTGACCACCCGCCGACCGTTTGCCGCGATATGGGCCGCGCAGATCGCCGGCGAAGCGCCCTTCAGCGCCGACCGAGGGAGCCATGTCCGATTTGTGGAACGCATTTCAGATCGAGAAGCGCCGCTCGCTTGAGCTGTTGGCCCACCCTGAACGGCCGTTGCCTGAAGGGAGGCGAGAGCGTACGATCCACCGATCCTCGAGAGTTCAGGACGGAGCGATGCCGACAGGACCTGCCGCCCGCATTACCGACCCCACCGTGCACGGAAGTCCACTCGTTCCTGGCCCCCCAAGCCCGAACGTCCTGATCGGAGGGCTGCCGGCCTGGCTCGGGATGACGGCCGCAGCCGCCGCAGCGCTCGCGGCGACAATCGCCAAGGAAGCCGAGAATGTGGCGGAGAAGACCGCCACTGCTACCGCCGCGGCCGGGACACCGGCGGCGGCCGCGGCGCAGGCCGACATGCTTGACGCGCAGGCGCAGATGGCGACGAACGTCAGCGCGGCAATGACCGGCGGCGGCACGTTGAGCATCAACATCTGCCCGCTCTTTCCGCTTCCGCACGTGCAAGGTGTCGTGATCACGCCAAGCCAGACCGTCTTCATCAACAATTGGGGCGCGTGCAGAATGGGCGACATCATTCAGGAAGTCACCGCCGTAAACGCGATAGCGATGGGTGAGCCGACGGTCATCATCGGCGGCTAGACTAAGGTGCGGCGTGTGGAGGGTGCCTGAGCACCCGCGCAAATCCCTGGGGCGCTTTTTTTGAGGGCTGGCGGGTTACCTGCCCAAGCTGACTTGAGCGGCCCCGAGCTTGCCTTGTTCTGCGAGGTCGTCAGCGCCTGTAGTCCCGGCCATTTCAAGCCGTCCGACCTGACCGTGCTGGGCGCGTTCTGCCGCGCGGCGGTCATGGAGAAGGTTGCCGCTGGCGAGCTGACTGCGGGCGGCTACGTCATCGACAACAAGCCGAGCCCATGGGCCAGCATCCTGAAGGACGCCCAGCGCGCAGTCTCGACCTTCAGCCGGTTGCTTCGCCTGAATCCGGTTGGCCGCAACCCGGCGAAGCCAGAGCCGGAAGCCGAGAGCATGAGCTATTACGACAAGATGAAGCTGGCGAAGCACGATGAACAGCACTGATCTTTCCGCGCTGGAGTTTGCCGTCGCCATCGCTCGCAAAGACCCGGCGATGGCGCGGCTCATTGACGACAAGCTGGAGCGTACGAGCCCTTGCGCAGCTTCGGGATGCGCAGTTCGACCGTGCCGGCGCGCGTCTCCCAGTCGCGGTCGCGGTAGCCGTTGCGCTGGTTGATCCGATCGACGCTGCGCTCGCCATGCGCTGCGCCGGTCAGCCCGAAAACCTCCAGCTCCATCAGCCGCTCGGCCGCAAAGCCGATCATCTCGCGCAAAAAATCCGCGTCCGGGCTCTTCTCGATCAGGGTTTGAAGAGTGCATCTTCTCGTCGGTCATCGTAGGGTCCTCGCCTAGGTGTGAGTCTTGGCGACCCAACCCTACCGAAGATCCGCGATGACCACCGCGAAGCCGCTCGCTCGCTACAGCGCTATGGGGGGCGCGCTTCGCGAGCGGCTTCGCTACCCCCCAGTTACACCATCACCAGGGACACGACCGGACACCACTCGGGCCGGCGACCTTGCGGTGCCGGCCTTTGTTGGGGGGTGTGAGCCAGTTCGCACAAGGATGAGGCTGGCACGTTTAACATCCTGGAGGTAACATCCTGGAGGGCCCCGTTTTTGGCACCATCGAGGCGGTTACCGGCGTAGCTTCTCTGAGCTTGCTTGTCGGCTCGCCAGCTCACGCCGTAACGCGTTCTCCAGAATGGAGGATCAAAATGGACTGGTCATTAACTGGCGCGTTGGCGGGGGTCACCATTCTGGCTGGTGTGGTCGGTTATGGGACCCTGACTATGCTTGGGTCGGGGGCATCACAGCCAACCGTTCCTCGCCCTCCGGTTTTGCTTAGCGAGCGCCCGGCCATCGCCAACGTGAGCCCGAACTCGTATAGCCCCGACGCTCCGACGCAAACGGCCAGATGGGGTGACCCCGCTCCGGGTGCCGCTTCGGTTGCCGGCTCGGCGCCTACCACCTCGACGCTTGGGGCGTATCCAGCACCCAATCAATACGGCTCGGCGCCTAGCACCTCGACGCTTGGGGCGTATTCAGCACCCAATCAATACGACCCTCGCTTGGCGGCAAGGCGTCCCGCAGTCGAGCCGCCCGCCTCTAAGGCTCATGGGAGCCATGCGCCGCCCGGCAGTTCGGATTCTGCCAAGAGAAGGCCTGCTGCCCCCCAGGAGTTAGTGTTCGCAGGTACGGGGCCGTCCACGCCGCGCGTCGAGTATTCGAATCGCCCTGGGGGACGCATGTCAATGGATGCAAAGCCGACGGTCGAAATCAGCGGCAGGCGTCCGCCACCGGAAGGGCAGAAAAATACCGCTCCGACAATGGCCCCGCAAAGCAAGGAAGCTGTGCATCCGGAGCTCGAAGAGTGGAAGGTGATCACGACAGCAAAAGCGACCCCTTTCAACCTTGGCGGTCACGTTGACCGGAACGGGATGATCGACAGCCTGGCAAGCCCCCATTTCAGGGACGCCATCAAAAAGCACCCGAACTACCCTAAACTCCCGCAGCGCATACAGACGGCCATGGAGGCCCCCAATATCAGTCTCGTGAAGCTCGCGCCGTACAGAACGTACCTGGGGATCGGCGACAAGAAGATAGAAGAAGAACAGGGTGTAAAGTTCGTGCGGGTAGCAAGCATACGTGGTGTTGATCTGGGGGGCCTCGAAGCAAGCACACGTGGTGTTGATCTGGGGGAACTCGAAGCAAGCACACGCGATGTTGATCTGGGGGAACTCGAAATGGCCAATGTGCCTGCGCTTGAACTCGGGGCCTTTCCTGCCCAATAAGCGAGTGCTGGCTCGACTATCGTCCGGCCGAGCGGCGGGCGGCGGGATTTGCGGGCGTAGCACGCGATGTCCGACAGCTATTCCGCCCAGTTTTCGCGCGTCCGGATCTCGCCCGGCACCCGGCTCAACGGCATTTTCGAGATCGAGCATCCGATCGCCTCCGGCGGGATGGGCGAGATCTACAAGGGCCACACCGTCCAGACCGGCGATGCCGTCGCGATCAAGATGCTGCGCTCCGACATGGCCGAGAACGAGCCTCGCTGGCGCTGTTCCGCAAAGAGGCGTCTGCGCTGCACCACCTGCAACACGACGCCATCGTGCGTTATTTCGTGTTCACGGTCGAGCCGGTGCTGCAGCGGCCTTACCTCGCGATGGAATTCGTCGAAGGCCAGTCGCTTTCGGAGCTGCTGCGGCAGGGGCCGCTGACCTTCGAGGCGGCGCGCACGCTGATGCTCCGCGTCGCGGCCGGGCTGCAGGCCGCGCACGAGCGCGGCATCATCCATCGCGACGTGTCGCCGGACAACATCATCATCCAGGGCGGCAACGTCGCGCGCGCGAAAATCATTGATTTCGGCATTGCGCGCTCGACCCGCCTGGGCAGCAGCACGGTGATCGGCAGCGGATTTGCGGGCAAGTACAACTACGTCTCGCCCGAGCAGCTCGGCCTCTACGGCGGCGACGTGGGCGCGCGCTCGGACATCTACAGCCTCGGGCTGGTGCTGGTCGAGGCGCTCACCGGCCAGGCGATCGACATGGGCGGCAACCAGGCCGAGATCGTCGAGAAGCGCCGGCGCGTGCCGGACCTCAAGCACATCGACCTGCGTATCCAGCCGCTGATCGAGCGGATGCTGCAGCCCAATCCGGCCGACCGGCCGCTGTCGATGGCAGAGGTCGCGAACTGGCCAATCGGGGCGCGCGATGCACGCAGTCGCCGCGACCTCGATCCGAGCGGCCATCGCTTGGGGCGGCGTGGAACGCCGGAGCCGCGGCGCGGGACGATCGCCAGGCTCGCGCTCACGGGCGCGCTTGGCGTGCTGGTTCTCGCCGGTGGTGGCGTGGGCGTCTATCTTTTGCAGCAGCCGGACCGGCCGGCGCCGCCCGTACCACCGCGGCCTGATCCGGAATCTCGCGCCGATGCGATCACCCGCTACGTCACCCGGTATGACGGCGGCGACTGTTTCTTCGTGACACGTGTTAAGGTGAGCGATGCTTCGGCCTCGCTCGAAGGGTTGGGCGCCTCCGCTGCGCCGTTCGAAGTGCTCAACGATGCCTTCAAGCGCAGGTACGGTTTTGAGGCCGACATCGGGCTCAGGCAGGTGACGGCATCGCAGTGCGCGGCGGTGACTTTCCTCAGCCGCGCCCGCGCAACGCGCGCGGCCGCGCCGCGACTCCAAGTCGCCGAGTCCAGTCTGCGCAGCGGGCAGCCGCTCTCGGGGAGCCTCGACGATCCGGCCAATCGCCAGCTGGAGCTGCTCCTCGTTGACGACGAAGGGCAGGTGCACAATCTATCTCGCCTGCTGAGATCGAGCGGCGGGACAAGAGTGTTTCGCGTGCAGCTCGATCTCATCGGCACCGGCTCACAGCCGCAGCTGCTGCTGGCCGTTGCGAGCGCGCAGCCGATCAGTGCGCTCAAGCAGGAGGCCGGCTCGGCGATCCTGTTCCCGCGCGTGCTGGAGGAGGCCGCCGGCTTGGGGGTGTCGCTTGGGGTCGCCGCCAAGTACTTCAAACTGGAGCCTTGAGGCCGCGCATCTTCGTCAGGATGAGGCGCAGGCCAAAATTCGAGGGGGGGTGGGTTACAACATCACGACGCCGGTGAACGCTTATCCGCTGATGCAAGAGTCGGAGAAAGTGCCATCAGTTGATCGTCGCCGAAACGGGCGCGCTTGCCGACCGAAAGGCCGCGACCGATCAAGTTCGCGCGGCCACCAACCGGCGGGCCTCGCTCGGATCATTTCTGCCCACTCGATTGGGCTACGAATCCGGCCGGACGTGGTGGGGCAATTCAAAACGGCCTGGGGAATGCCGGCCATCTACGGGGGATGTTTGCTATTTAGTTACCTCAGATAGTACAAGATATACACCGAAAGATATATGGACTCTGGTTTAAATTTGTTCGGACATCGCATCTGGGGAAATTGTTGGGGAAGGGGCTCATCCGTTAACTCGGCCCACTTCTTTGAATCCGAGAGGCCGCGCCGATTCCAAACATCGACGCGGCGGCTGGCGCCAACCGAAACGGGCGCAACTACCTCTTTGACTTCACGAGGGGAGACGGAACGTGGCAGCAGACGACGCGGCCTGGGAATGGGACGTCGCCGGAATCGGTGAGATCAGTGTGGGCGAGGCAATCGTCGGGGGTGTGCAGGCCTATCATTTCCAAAGCCGGCTTTCGCGCTATGGAGCCGTCTATGTGCTCGTGAATGTAGGTCTTGGCGCTGAACCTCCGTGGAAACAATACAAGGCGGCGATGGAGTACCTGAAGAAGTTCAAAGCGTTCAAGGCCACGACAAACAGGACTTGGTCGTTACTCGGCGAGGATGCATACACCAGGTTCTACACAGATGGTGCATTCAGCGGAGACAATCTCGATTGGGCGGTTGGTCAGTCCTACGCCTTGGGCGCGACGTTCGTCGCTGGCTATCAGCTGCAAGCCATCAGCGCCACCAAGCTCTACGTTGGGAATCTTTTTCGCTTCGTCAACGTAAGTGGCCCATCGGTAGGGGTGGATATCAACGTAAGCGTCAAAACAGGAGTATGGCTCAGATGGTACGCCACCGAATACTCCGACTGAAGCAGCTGTTAGGCAGAATGGCGAAAGATACTGCTCCGGCGTGTTGGGCGCTTAATCAGCGTCGACTTCCGATACTGGCCGGCGCTCGCATTTGGTGCAGGTGAGCCGTGGGGTAGGCGTGAATCGTTGTGCGGGCGAGCTGCGGCGGTGTGGTACCGCATCCCCCCAATATTGGTCCCCAAGGAACAGGTAACGCGAATGACATGGCCGTGCCGATGCCAGCCGTAGCTGTACGGGTGGCAATGCTGCAGCACGCGCCCGCGCCAATAGTGGCGGTGGCAGGTCATCACCGGCGCAAAGTAATCGTAATCATAATCGGAATAGACATACCCCACGAACGGCCGCGCGCTTAGTCTTTCGCTATGATGCCGCAGGTGAGAGATAGTCTCGTGTTCGCGATCGTGATCGCATCGTGGGCGGTCGCGACAAATGGGCATTCCGCGGACGTTGTCCTGAAGCGGTTCGACATTGGAACCGGCCCGAACGCGGTCGGAATGGTCGACGCCAGCGAGGATACCGAGATCGCCGGACCGCAGGCGCTGTATGCGGCGGACAGCGGCGAGCTCTACCTTCTCGATCAGGTCAATGGCCGCGTACTACGCTTCGACCCGAAGCAGCCCGCCGCCGCAACCCGTTCGCTGGGACTGCCGTCGGACCTGCAGCCGACCGACCTCGTCGTCTTGAGGAACGATATTTTCGTCTGGGACGGCGAGGTGCGGGCATTGCGACCGACCGGCCCGGATGACGCGCCGACACGAGGACTGGAGGAATTCCAGACCAGAGCGGCGGACGACAATTTCACAATTTCCGCGTTTGCCCAGATGGGTTCGCAGAAACTCGGCAGGCGAGACGGACCTTTTCGACGAGAACACCCGTAGCCTGCAATGGGAGAAGCGCCGAACGCCGACGAGGCAGTCGGTCAATTCGCGCGGACGCGGGCCGGTGATCGTCACCGTTACACCTGATCCGGATGGCACTGGCGTGCAGATCGAAGTTCGGGGTCAGGGTCAGTCCGACCGCGCTGGCGAAGGCTCGCGCTGAAGGTGCGCAACAAGGTGGGCGCCACCGAATTCCTCGATATCGACCGGCAAGGACGCATGTTCGTCCTCGCCGAGAACATTCCGGAGATCGCGATCGACCCGCCCTCCGCTTTCGTCGCCCGCTACTCGCCGGCCGGCGCATTGGAGGGCATATACGAGCTTCCGCTTTCACAAAACATCACGCTCTCCCGCCGTTTCGTGACCATCGATCCGAACGGCGACGTCTATTTCCTGCGAACGCGCCCGGGCGCTGTGGACATTGTGGGTGTCGGCTTTCGTCCATTGCGCAACATCAAGGTGATCGACATACGCCCCGGCAGGGCGTACGCCGAGCCGACCGGCAAGACGTGGCAAGGCAAGGGTCCGATCGCGGCCGTGCGTCCGCTGTCGCGGCGACAAGTGGTCGAAACCGCGTTCGCGTTCGAGAGCATCACGTGGCCTGTAAATCCCAGCGCTTATGGACGCGATCCCGATACGGCTTGCACCGGCTTCCAACGCGTCCGCCGGCCTGGGTACCTGCACGGCAAGGTGGGCCAAAGCGTGCGCGGCATTCCGTATTGCTGGGGTTGTCACGGCTCCCTTAGCAGGTTCGTGAACGATTGGAGCGCGGGATGCTGGCCGGAAACTGGTGCACCCGCAACGAGCCGCGGCGCGATACCGCCGGCGTCGACTGCTCGGCTTTCGTCAGCGCCACATGGGGCTTGGCGACCCACTTCACCACGCGCGCGATCCCCGCCATCACCACCCCGCTTTCGAACGCGTGGGATCTTCTTCCGGGCGATGCGCTCAACAAGCCGGCCTCGCATGTCGTGCTGTTCATTCGCTTCACGCCGGACCGCAAGGTCGAGGTCATCGAATCCGCGCCCGGCGCCTGCAACGGGCGCGTCTGCCGCAATGTGTATCCGATGTCCGCGTTGCTGGCGCGCGGCTACACGCCGGTACGGTTCCGCGCGATCGCCAACGACGCTGTGGCGAAGGTGACGACCGAACAGGACTCCACTAAGCCCAAGGCGCAACGCCGCAAGGGTATCGAATAGATCTGGTTGATCGTCAAATCGAGGTCCGAGATGTCCGGCATTGGCGCAAGGAACCACTCATAGACGAGGATCGCGAGCATCGGCAGACAGAGTACCGTGTACACCAAGAGCGCGCCGCCCATGCGACGGACGTTTCCAGACTTGAGTCCGATCAGTCCGATCACGGCCGCAGCCCAGAAGCCGCCAACCAGGAAATGAAGATAGGTAGCGAGGGCGGCGACGCCGGCGGCGGCCAAATCCTTCTCACGCCAGGCCAAACCGATTGACGCGAAGATCGCCGCATAGGCAAAGACCTTGCCCTCGACGCCAGCGAACAGCCATTCGTTGGCGAAATAGCCTTGTCCAATCAAGACGAACAGCATCAGCGCAAGGAGGGTCTCGGCCCGCGACAGTTTCAAGCACCGCGCCAAATAGGCAAACGCAATTGCGTAGCCGGCAATCGCGATGAACCGCAGGATGATCAACGCAATGTCATACCCGAAAAAATCGACCATGCCGCCAAGAATGGCGAAACTGGCAAAGCGGGCCACGCTGTGATCGAAGACGGCGTGGTTTGGACCGAATTGCTCAGGACGGACCCATCGCAGTCCCAAATCGAAATAGTTGATTTCGTTCCCGCCCCAAGCACCGATAGGTAGGATCTGCAATGTCAGCACGACCGCGACAGCCAGGGCGGTCCATACAAAAGCACCTGATCGCTCAAGCGGAGCCAACAATCCGTCGAGCATGTGCTTTATCCGGAACTCCCCCGAATGAACTCTGAACCGGGGCAAATTGTAGCGATTTCTGGACTGCCTGAAAGTCCCGACCCGAGGTAAGGGCGACCTCCCGGCATCGCAGGCTCCCGAATGGTGTTCGAGGGTCTGATCTGGCATCCTGACCTCCTCGGTCGCGCTTTGGATACCAAGAGCCGTTTGAGCGACGTCACGGCCTTGGAGACCAAGAACCGTTTATGACGGTGGATAACGGGCGAGCACTCTGCATCTTGGGGACGATTCCAAGCTCCGCGGCACGCGCTTGCCGGAGCCGGCACCCGCGCGGCCAAGCGCCGTTCCACGGCGATGACCTAGTCTGGATCCACGCCGGCCGCTCACGCATCACGAATTGCGCGCTCGATGCAGCCTCGCTCGTCGTATCCCGGCAGAATGAAATCGGCCTTCGAGCGCGCATCGTACCGGCCCCAGTAATCGTGGATGCGCTCGGAATATTTGCCCTCCGGCTCGCCGTCGATGAAAACGAGAAAGTCGGGCCGGCGCCTCGCCGCGTCCAACGCTTCGAGCAACAAGATCCCTTCCACGATTACCGGCTTACCGGACCCAAGGCGATAATCGATCAACCTGGCAACTTCGCCGGCGCCGGTCGTCAACCTTCGCGTCGCGATGTCGGTGTAGAAATCGAGATGTACCACCGGCATGCCGAGTTGCCATGCGAGCCACGCGGCGGTCGACGTTTTACCCCATCCTGGCGCGCCATCGATCCCGATCAACAACGGCCGTCGCTCCGGGCCGAGCGCCGCTTGAATTTGCGCGCAAAGCTCGCCGTAGCCAGGAAGCGCGTTTTTCATGGGTGCCACAACGCTGGACGATGTCCTCTTGCATCCAACCCGCGCCCTGATCTCGATTTGATTTGTCAGGCTCGGGTGGGTCGTCCGAGCTTAGGCGCGCCGGGGACGGTTCAGGCCCCTGTCCGCCCCCTGGCGCGCCGGTTGCGCATCCGCTTGATCAACGTCGACTAATTTTCCTGCTGGTCTGCGGCCGCTGGTACAGGCGTTCACGTCCTCTTGGTCAACGCTAGTCTTTAGAGCGGCTTCAAAACGGGACTTGGGGATTGCCGCCATTGCGCAGCTAACCATCCGCGCCAATCTAAACGAAAGTGGAATAGTTACCTGTCCCGGGTTTTTCTTCTCACGCAGCCGCGGTGGCAACGGGCGAGCGCAAGCAACAAGGCATGGTTCGGTTCTCGGGACAGGCGCTTTATCAGTGCCGTGAAACCATGCAAGCCACCAGGCGCGCGAGCTACGTCGCGCCTGCGCCAGCTCGTGGCTCAAGGTGGACTGCGCCTGTAGCGCGTGCCGTGCGCATGTCCTCCTGACACCGAGGGCACGGGCCGGCTGTAACTACGGCCGGTGGTGCGGCGTGCTTTACGGTCGCCGGGCGCGATGTCGGACCGATCTTGATCACCGAAGGGCTCGCGCGGCCGTATGTGTGTGGCCGGACGGCGTGCCCGCCGCGGCAGGGCTGGTGCTGAGCACGGGCACAGGGATCATGCCTAAATCTTCGGATTCGTCTCCACGTTGATGACGTCGCCTTTCGGCCCGTAGGTCAGGACCGTTCCCTCCCAGGCGCCGAAATCCATCGTCTTCGCGTTATAGTATTGCGTCGCCGTCGAGGCGCGAACCGGCGCTCCCGTGACCTTGGCGAGCCGCGAGCACAGTTGGCAGTCTGCGGACACCGAGGGGCTGACGCGCGCCCGAATTGGATGGGGCAGGCGCGACGGCTCTAGTCCAAGCGACCTGCCAGCCTGAACTGCCGCGCGCGCGCTTCGTCGAGCGCTCGCTCGATCAGAAAGCCGGTATCCCCGTCGCCAAGCTCGTCCGCGAGAGCGAGCGCCTGCTCAAGGTGCTTGAGCGGCACGCGGGTCAAGGTCATGATCAACAACGAGCCGTCGCTGAAGATGTGCCGCAAGCTCGGTTTCGTGCAAGGCGAGCCGGACGAGATGGCGTATGTCGAGCTGCGCTGGTATCAGCCCGGTCGCGCGCCACGGCAAGGCGCCGGGACGCTCGTAGGCCCGATGCCAAGATCGGCGTGTGCTCGGATGTTGCGCCAATGCAATAGTCAAGCGTTTTTTTCGAGGGCCAACATCGCCGAACCGACGGCTTTGTGTTGCGCGCGCAGCACATGGTGGCCACAAAACAGCACGCGCCCTTCCTGAAATGCCTCTCAGCGCTTGTGGTCGGAAATCCAAGCTCGTTACCTTGGCGCTTGAGGCAATTTGCGCGTTGTGGGGGCTGCCATGCGGACCAACAAGAAGGGCGTCGCTTTCATTCAAACCGGCGCTGCTGCGGGAAACCAACCACGCCGGCTGATCGGTGCTCGTTTCGGGCTCGCGGCCGTCCTGCTGG
Source organism: uncultured Alphaproteobacteria bacterium (assembly GCA_963738705.1). GTDB lineage: Bacteria > Pseudomonadota > Alphaproteobacteria > Rhizobiales > Xanthobacteraceae > CAVTXS01. The sequence goes on along the minus strand of CAVTXS010000040.1, from coordinate 9,115 downwards.
GGGTCGCATCCATGCCCCAGGTCGCCTCGGCGCAAGTCGTGTGCACGGTCAGCGGCACGGCTCCCGGCCTCGGTTTCAGCGGCTCGGCATCCGGCGTCACTTGCGGACAGACGGCTGCAAACACGCAAGCAGCGATCATGGGGGCGCAAACGCTGGCGGTTCAATCGAACGCGGTGGTCATGGACCGCCTTCTGGAATTGCGTCAGTGGCAGGCGCAGGGGCAGGTCACCAGCGTGCCGCTGTCGTACGCCAAGGTGCGCAAGGGCGTGGATCCGATCACGCCGCAACTCAAGCCGGCGCCGACGCCGGTCCGGTCGGCAGTCTGGCTGCGCGCGTTCGGCGACTTCGAGCGGCGTGACCAAGTGACAACCTTTCCGGCAACGACCTTGATCAACTTCAACAACGTGTATCGGCAGGCGTCCGGCGGGGTCATGGCCGGCGGCGACCTGCTCATGAGCGGCCTGAAGCTCCCCGAACGACGGCATCATTTTCGGCGCCTTCGGCGGGTTCCTTGCCTCCAGCATCAAGGTGAATGGCGGCCGTCACGAATTGTCCGGCGGGACGACTGGTGTCTATTCGACTTACTTCAACGGCGGCTTCTTCCTCGATGCGACCGCGAAGGTCGACTTCCTCGACCTAACGACCAACGTAGTCGGCCTGCCGGCGGGCGCGGACGTCACGAACTTCAGCGTGCTGGGTAACATCGGCTACAAATTCGACTTCGCCAACCGCTGGTATCTCGAGCCGACTGTGGGCGTCGAGTACGTCACGACCGACTTCTCCAACCAGAACGTCCTGCCGACCACGTTCGCCTTCCTGGAAGATTTGCATCTGCTGCGGGGGCGCGCAGGGGTCCGCGTGGGCACCGAGTGGGTGAGCGGGAATATCAGGATCGAGCCGAGCTTGCTGGTGCTCGCCTACTACTACTTCGAGGCCACCGGCGCGACCATCTCGCTCGGCGGAACCGGCGGCTCGATCGTTCTTCCCACCGACGAGGGCAAGGTCCGCGGAGAGCTGCAGGCCGCCGTGAACTTCTTCAACCTCAGCACCGGAGTGTCGGGGTTCGTCCGGGGCGATGTTCGGTTCGCGGATGATCTCATCGGCGGCGCCGGCAGGATCGGGGTGCGATTCCAATGGTAGCGCGGCGACCCTGACCCGGGCAGGATGAATGTGAGCCGGCAGGCCGTCCCTGCCGCTCATCGATTTTGCGTCACCTGGGGGCATGCCACCTCGGGGCGCCGCGAAGCATCCGGCCCCTGCGCTTGGCTGGAATGAGAGTTGCTTGCACCCTGCTCGCTGGATGTTCTTCAACCGCTGGCGAACCGCTCCGTGTGACCCTGATCTCGCGCAATCATTCGCCCCTCGCGCGCGCAGACCGATCGCGCGCCGCCGACCAAGCTCACACGGCTCTCGCCGCGGATTTCGACAGCGAGGCCGGGACGCAGCGACGGCCGGCTTGTCGAGGCCGTGCGCTGGTCGCTTCTGCTGTTCGCATTCAGCCTGCCGCTGTTGTACGACCCCTCCGTCGTCGAAGTCGCAGCGGACATCCGCGCGTCCGCCTTGCATTTCACCGCAGGTCTGGCCGGCGTCCTGCTGATCGCGCAGGCCTTGTGGCGCGATGGCGCGCGCGTCCAGCGCATTCCCTTGATCGCCGGCCTCTCGGCTGCATTTCTCGTGGTGGCGGCCATCAGCGTGGCTCTCAGCATGGAGCCGGTGCGGGGGATGCAACCCCTGAAAACGCTGATCGCCGTGATGGTGTTGTCGGCCGCGACGGCTCGTGTGTGGGATGACACGTTCGCACGGCACATGCTGTGGGCGCTCGCGCTGCCGCTGGTCTTCCTGACGCCCTTGGGCGCTGCCCAGTATTACGAGTGGACCCAGCCGAGGCTCGACGCCGTCTTGCCGGCCGGGCTCGGCTTCGTGTCCGCGCTGTTCGACGGACTGCTCCATTACTATCAGCAGACCGCGCCGCCCGGCACGACATTCGCAAACAAGAACCTTGCCGCCAGTTGGGCAGGCATGCTCGTGCCGATCGTCATGGCGCTTGCTCTGACGAGCCGCCACACCGCGGCTCGAGTGGGGGCCGGAGCCCTGCTCGTCCTGGCGCTCACCCTGATTCTGTTGTGTCGAACGCGCGCAACGTGGCTTGCGCTTTCGGTTGCGATTCTCACCTTCGGGATCGCGTGCAGGCCCACGGTTCTCGGCAGATTCGTTTCCATGCGCGTCGCGGTGCTCGCCGTGATATTGGCTGTGGGCGCCTACGCGCTCAACCGGCGGCTCGAGCTGGTCGACCTCGCGGCCAATTTCCGACTCTACGTGGGACACGGTCGAGGCCAGGCTAGCATACAATCTCAACGGACTTGCGATGGCTCGCGATCATCTCGTCGCGGGCGTCGGCCTCGGCAATTTTCACAACACGTATCCGCAGTACCACGATGCCGTCGTGGCCACGCCGCGCCATGCCTACGACCTGTTCGTGCGGCCGCAGCATGCCCATAACGACGTCCTGCAGGCGTTCATCGAAACCGGGCTCCTGGGCGGAGCGCTCTTCCTTGCGATCCTGTGCTGCGCGATCGCGTATGCGATCAAAGTCGGGGCACGGGCCGGCAATCCGCGCGACATGCGCACGCTGCTGCTGGGCATGTCCCTGCTCACCCTGCTCGTGAACGCGCTCGCCGATTTTCCGCTGCAGCTCCCGACCGCACCCGCCATCGCGGCCCTCCTCGTCGGTGGCATCGTCAGTGAACATGTCGGGAGAGCGCCGGCGGCCGGGCGCATGCGATCCTGGCCGATGCCTGCGGCTGCGACGCTCGGCCTGCTTGCGATGCTCGCGGGAGCATGGGCGCTTTGCCTTTTTGACGATTGGAAGCTAAGGCAAGCAAACCTTCTGCTGAAGCAATTCATTGTCCGAATCACCAACGGATCTATGGACGAGCGAGGCTTGGCCCTGATTAAGGGCGCCCGCCGGAGCTACCCGTACGACGCGCGTATCGTGGAATTCACCGGCGTGGCCTATGCACTCTATCGCGGTCAGGCCGTCGTGCCGGTAGACCTCCGAATCGAAAAAATCGAAGCGGCCGTCAGTCGTGATCCCTGGGGGCCAGCACTGCTGGTGGCCCTTGCCAACCTCTATCTGGCGGTGGGAGGGTTCGAGCCTCCCCCCAGCAGTGTGGACCGAGACACCGCATTGCTGCGGGCCGAGGAGATCCTGGAGCGGCTGCGGCGCGTCGCGGGGTTCAGCCCGGTCACCGACGCCATCGGGGGCAATCTGGCCCTGTTTCGCGCCGACCTTTGTGGCGCCGAGCGTCTGTTTCGCCGCGCCTTGGAGAAGCAGCCGGAAGAGACAGCGGCGTCGAGCGGCCTCGCAACGATCGCCGCGTTCCGCGCGAGAGATCCTACGGCCCGGGATGAAAAATGTCCGACGGACCCGATTTCCTCGCCGGCCCACAACGCCCCGGCCAAACCGTAATTGCGCAGCCGCCGCGCTCGCCGTTTGAACCTGGCACCGCCGCCGGCCGACAAACCCAGAGAGGGGTTCAGGAGCGCAATAGATCCCCCTATCGCACAGTCCGTGTGACCAACTTCTCTTGTCAGCGGGGACAAATGAGGTACAGTGCTCATTGGGGATGGGCGACCATGACTCACATCGGGTGCCGCAGAGCCGTCATTCTCTCAATACTGTTCGCAACTTCCATGTGCCTGGCCGGAGCATTGAGCGCTCCCGCCTGGGCGCAGGGCGAGTGGGCGGATTGCAGTGCAGGAGAGCCCTCCCGCATCATCCGCGGGTGTTCGACCATTCTGTCGAACGCCAAGGTGCCGGCAAAACAACGCGCCGTGGCCCACGTCAATCGCGGAATCGCGTACTACGACCGCGGTGAATTGGACAAGGCGCTTGCCGATTACAGCTCGGCCATTCGGCTTGATGCCAAGAATGCCGAAGCTCATCACAATCGCGCCGACGTTCGGTTGCGCATGGGCGATCTTGACAACGCCATCGTGGACTATGGGCAGGCCATAGCCCTCAATCCGAGTTTCTCGAGCGCACACAACGGCCGTGGCAATGCCTTGCGCGAAAGCGGGCAGATCGATCGCGCCATTGCGGACTATGATCAAGCCATAAAGCTGGACCAGCGCTCGGCATTCCCGCACAACGGTCGCGGCAACGCGCTGCGTGACAAGGGCGACGTCGCCGGCGCGATCGAGGCCTACGATCGGGCTATTGGGCTCGATCCGAAATATGTGACTGCTATCGTGGGCCGCGCGAACGCGCTAAGCGACCGGCGCGACTGGCCGAATGCTCTCAGGGGCTACGACGCTGCCATCGCGATCGACCCCAAGGATCCGACGCCATACAACAATCGGGGAACCGTCCACCAGAACATGGGTGCGCTCGACCAGGCCATCCTGGACTACGATATGGCGGTCAAGCTTGATCCGGCGCGGTCCGCCTTCTACTTCAATCGCGGGCTGGCTTTTCACCTGAAGGGCGATCTCGAGCGCGCCGCCGCTGACTATACCGAAACGATCCGGCGGGACGCGAGCTATGCCTACGCATATCACAATCGAGGCCTGATCTTTCAGGACCGGAACGAAGTCGATCGCGCCATCGCGGACTACACCAAGGCGATAGAAATAAACGGCGACTACGCTCAAAGCTACCTGTCGCGCGGCGCCGCCTACCTGAAGATCGGCGATGCGCGTAAAGCCATCGACGATCTGAAGCGAAGCCAGCGGTTGGGAGAAACGCAACCGGTCATCAACATACTGTTGGGCGAAGCCTATAAGCACCTGCGCATGTACGACGCGGCGAAAGCGGAGTTTGACAGCGTCCTCGCCAGGGATCCGACCTCCTCTCAGGCCTATTTCCAACGCGGCCGTCTCATGCAGGCGCAGGGAAAATACGAGGACGCTTCGCGGGATTATGCGGCTGCGCTATCGCTGGACCCGCAGCTCCAGCTTGCGCAGAGCGCGCTCACGGAGACAACCGAGGCCGTCAAGACCGCCCAGGCTGCGCGGCTGGACAAGCCGGCCGCGAACTGGCGACACAATCGCGTCGCCCTGGTGATCGGCAACGGAACCTATCAGCGGGTGGCCGGTCTCGCGAACCCGAAGCGGGACGCCACCGCAATCGCGCGCGCCTTCGAGAAGATCGGATTCCGGCAAGTCATCATGCTGGAGGACCTCACGCGGGATGACATGCTCAAGGGGCTCCGTAGCTTCCGGGAGCTTGCCGATACGGCGGAATGGGCCGTGATCTACTATGCGGGCCACGGCATGGAGACTGACGGCATCAACTACATCATTCCCGTGGATGCCAAGCTGCTGGTCGATAGGGATATCCAGGATGAAGCGGTTCCACTGTCGCGCTTTCTGGATACGATCGGACACGCGAAACAGCTCAAGCTCGTGATCCTGGACGCGTGCCGCGACAATCCCTTTACGAGCCGCATGCGGCTGAGCAACGCGTCGCGGTCGATCGGCCGAGGGTTGGCGCGGGTTGAACCGGAAGGCAGCACGTTGGTTGCGTACGCGGCCAAGCACGGGCAGGTCGCCTGGGACGGCAAGGGGGAGCACAGTCCGTTTGTGACCGCGCTGCTCTCTCGGCTGCACACCCCGGGTCTGGAGATCCGCAAGCTGTTCGGAATGGTTCGCGACGATGTGCTTACCGCCACGGAGCGGCAGCAGGAGCCGTTCATCTATGGTACACTCGGAGGCGATGATTACGTAATGAATCCGAAATGAACGGGGCGCCAAGTTCCGGCCATGGCCGGATTCCGAGGATTCCGTTGATATGCAACGGGTTACGATGCCAGGCAAGCGACGAGAGGCCAGCACGCTGGTGCTGGCCATCGGCTCGTGCCTGCTCGCGGCTTCGCATGGGGGATCCGCCCAGGAGGCCCCGTCCGAGCGGCGAATTCAGATCACGCTGGCAACGCCGGACTTGATCCACAAGGCATCGATCGGCGTCGGGCAGCCGGTCGTGGTGTCGCGCGCCGACGTCGAATCGCCGTTCGTGCGGATCAGATCGATCGAAGAGGACGTTTCAGCCAGGCTTCCGGCCGGTACCGCGGATCCCGCCTTCAAGGCGGTCCTGCTGACGCCGCGTGCCTCAACCGGCCGTCCGGTGCAGCCGCAGATGGCTAACCTCGGTACGCCTGAGGACGGCGGGCTCGATCCGCCGCCAGCAAAGAAGCCGGAGACTGCGCCGGTTTCCGGCTCGCAGAAATCGGCAAAAGGAACGCCGCCGCGGTCCCTGAAGGAAAGCCCGCAACTTGCGCCTCGGCCCCAACAAAGGGCCGCCCAGCCAGCGGCGGCCGGCCGCCCCGCCCAGAAATCCGCAGCCGTCGCGCCGCAGGCGCCTGCGCCGAGATATGGCGCCGCCGAGATTTAGGCCACGCGGGCCTTTACGCGCTTTTGATTATCAGCTAGGCGTTCCAACGGCGGACAGGACAGGAGTGTACGATGGTGTCGATGCTGCGCGACCTGGCCGCAGGCCTCACGGTCGTTGGGTTTTTGCTGATCCTGCCGACGGTTGCATCCGCCAATACCGCGCCCCGCGCCAGCGGGGTTAGCGTGGGCTGCTGCGACACCGTGAGCAGCTACGCCCGTTACGGCCGCTATACCTGGGCTCACATCCAAGCCGTTCGCCTCATGGTACGCATGCCTTAGGCGGCGAGCGTGCGCCGCTGGTAAGCCCGCAGCGCCTTGCTCTTCCACTCCGTCGTCTTGCCATCCGGGGTGCTCAGCCTGGCGCGCGGCACCTCGATCTCCACCCGGCCGAAGCTTCCCAGCAGCGACCGCGACCGGTGGCCATGGCGGTGACCGGTGGCGCCGACCGCGCCCTCGCCATCGCCGCTCGACCGCTTCGCACAGCGAGCGTAGCGCGGCCGTGACAGCGACATGTCGAGCTCACCCTCGATCATGGCATGGATGAACTCGCGAACCCGATCGCGCACCCCGGTCTCGATCGGATCAAACCAATTGTCGAAAAGATGCACAGCCGCCTCGGCTGCAGGCTGCGAAGAATCAGGCTTCGTGGTATTGCTCGTCATGGCGTGGTCTCCAGTCCGGCGCTTCAACGCCGGATGATTCGAGGTTGAACACCCCGGAGACTACGCCACCCTCAATTCCAACCAACTCCGCGACGGCACCTCGTCGCATTTCGTCGCACATTCATTTTTGACGGCGCCCACTGTCAGACATAGGGGCAATTAAGTACGCGTGTGCGCGCGCAACATCGCCGAATCTCGGGGGTGCGGTTGCAGAGTGAGTTCTCGCCCACGAGCTATTGAGCGCCCCGATCATCAGCGATGCGGGTCGGACCCGGCTATCTCCAGGCGGGCTGGGTATCGACGCCTTGCGTGATGCCGGCGTATGGAACGACATGGCTCACTTCGTTGTAGCTGCCCCCGGCGTCCATCGGCGCGCTGTCACGCCTACTTGATCACCGTGATCCGGATTTTCTTCGAGACCACTGGCGGCTTGAACGGCTTATGTTCGGCATCGCCCAGCACGAGCTGAAGCGTATGCTCGCCGGGGGCGAGTTCCAAGCGGGCTTCGGTCTGCCCGCCGCCGAAATGTAAGTGGTTCTTGTCGGACGGGATCGGTTCGTTCGGATCGAGCGGTGTGTTCACATCGACTAGGAGATGATGGTGACCGACGTTCGGGGTGTTATCTCCGGCGCGCGTAACACCCATATTGCGCAGCCCGAAACGAACCCAGAACGCGCCCTTGATGCGTTGGCCGTCATTCGGCCAGATGATGTAGAGATAAGCATCGGGCGGCGCAGGCGTCTGGGATCCGACGCACGGTCAGGTCGGCCATGTAGGCTTCGAGACCGTCCAGCTGCCCGGGCAGCATTGCAGGATCGAGCATTCCCCAGATGACCAACGTCGGCACGCCTACGCGTAGCGATGTGCTGTCGGGCGGCTTCCTAGGCGCCAAGGCAGCCCCCCAACTTGCCGTGTTCCGTTCGCTGCCATTTAGAGTTTGACCAAGCGCTCCTGAGCGCGCGATATTGGGAACCCAACGGGTGCGCGGACGATAGTCGTGCAATCCGCAGATCAGTCACCAGAACAGGACGTCGTCGCATCGGGCGCGGCAATCCCGCCACACCCGCTCGACAAGCGTTGGTATGTCCACATCGAGGGCAAGACTTACGGACCGTACAGCGGGCATGAAATTCGCGAAATGGTTGAGCAGCATAGAGTTGCTGGCTCCGCCCTTGTATACGCTGAGGGCGGAAACGAGCCAGCATGGCTGCAAATAGCAAACGATCCCATCCTCGGTGCGCTGTTCAAGAGTTCGGAGACGGCTAGCTCCAGGTCGCAGCTAGCTTCCGGTGAAGATGATACGTCACCGCGGTCTCGGAAGTGGCTGTTTGCTATACCCGTGCTGCTGGCGGTCATGGGATGGATAGCTTGGCCTTACTACGCCGCTTACGACTTGGCCGTGGGATTGCGCGACGGTGACGTTGCCACCCTTGAGACGCGCGTAGCATGGGACAGTGTTCGGCAAGGTCTGCGCGGCGATTTGAGCGCTGTCCTAATCTCAAGCGTTAGGGCTCAAGATGTGAGCAGTTCGGGCGAGGCGCTTGGCAGCGCGTTGGGCATTATGCTTGGGCCAGTACTCATAGATCGGATCGTGGACAGCTACATAACACCGCAGCACATCGCGGCTGCTAGGCGTGCCGACAGAAACGACAGCGCAGCGCAAGATGACGCAGCCACACCAAAGGCTCTTGTCGACGCGATGCAAGTAGCGACGAATGTCCGTTTCGATCAGATCAAATATGCATTCTTTTCAGGTAGTCCGCTGAAATTCCGCATTGACTTTGTTCCCGACCAAGATCCGGCCTTGAAGCAACCCTTTGAATTTCGTTTTCAATGGGACGGGAGCTGGAAACTAACGCGCGTGATCTTGCCTCCCTACTTGATTGACAGCCACCTTTCAGTCGGAGGTAAAGAGTGACAATGACTTGGACCACTGGATGATGGCGGCCAAACGGCGTGGTCAGTGAAGTCAATGATTTTCTATCTTGCTTTCGCCTCCCCCACGCGCGCGTGTCTTGCATGCTCCGGAAAGGCAGGGGTCCAGTTCAGTGCGCCACGGGCAT
>CAVTXS010000039.1:0-65602 GCA_963738705.1 uncultured Alphaproteobacteria bacterium | reverse complement strand
TCGAGGCCCGCAACCGGCGGGCGGCAGAAATGCCAGGTGAGGCCGGCGTGCGCGGCACCGCGCCGGACGATCTCGTCGGCCAGGAACGGGTGAAGATCGTACACGGTGTAGACCTGCGTCACCGTGGTGTCGGCCCAGCCGAAGCCGAGGCGGCTGAGCCGCCGCTCCATCTCGCCGAGCACGTAGCGTGCCTTGTCGCGCATGGCGTCGGCGCCGGTCTCGCCGTGGCGCACCGTGCGTTCCGCGTAGCTGCCGGTTCCCTCCCGCGCCTCGCCACTGCCGGCGATTACGAACGAGGGCGCCGCATCGGCGGCCGCAACCGTGAACGAGAAGGCATGGAACGAGGGCTCCGGCGGCGGATCGATCTCGGGGCACACGTTGCTGCGCGCGACCGGATTGGTCTTGCCGTCGTAGATGCTCCATTTCTGCAGCGTCACCACGTAGATTTCGTTGAACGCGCGAAAGCCCGCGTCGCTGAACGGGGCCGGCGAGCGCAGTTCGCAGGCACAGAACGACGTCAGCGGCCGGCCGGCGTCACGGATGAATTTTTCGATCCGCTCGAATCCTTGCGCAAGCGGTACCGGCCGCTGGAGCCGGACGCGCCGGATTTCGAAGCCGGGCAGGGCGGCCACGCCACCCGAGTATTGGAACACGGCCGGGATGAACCGGTAGCCGCCGGGCGTGAAGTCGGCTGTGGTCATGGTGCGCGTGCCTGCGAGGTGGATGGCTCCGGCGACGTGGGTCTTGGAGGCCGAGGCGCGGCCGGAATTGCGCGCTTCTGCCACCATTCGATCAGCGTGCCGAGAATGCCCTTCGGCATGTAGATGATGAACAGGATCAGCAGCAGCCCGTAGATAGCGGTGTCGAGCGCGAGCGCGGCCGACCCGAGCCAGGCCTTGCAGCAGGGCCGAGCCCTGGATCGCCACGCGCAGGCCCTCCGACAGGATCTGCGTGAAGACCGCGCCGACCGTCGGCCCGAGCAGCACCCACATGCCGCCGGCGATCACCGCGAACACGATGTTGAGCGAGACGCCGAGGCCCGCGATCGTGTCCGGCCCGATATACATCTGGTACTGGCCGTAGACCGCGCCGCCGACCGCGCACATGCGCGGCGCTAGATCGCGGTCACCTTGAGCTTCTCGCGCGTCACGTCGATGCCGACCGAGGCGGCCGCGTCCTCGTCCTGGCTCGCGGCGTCGAGCGCGTAGCGGTCCATGCTGCGGTCGACGCAGCAGCCAGATGGCGAGCCCGACCAGCCAGAGCACGAGCGCGACGTAATAGGAGAGCATGCGGTCCGGCTCGAACTGCATGGCGTAGAGCGAGAGCCCGTCGCCGTAGCGCGTCGGCTGGGTGCCGAGCGAGCCGCCGGTGTAGTCGCGCAGGCCGACGATGCACAGCCGGACGAACTCGGTGAGCGCCAGCGTCAGCAGCGCGAAGTAGTGGCCCGTGATGCGCAGCCGGAAGCACGGATAGCCGACCAGCAGCGCCACGGCGACCGAAAGCACGACGGCGATCGGAATGCCGAGCCAGGGCGTGAGCCCGGCGAAATTCCACAGCAGCACCACCGTGTAGGCGCCGATGCCGGTGAACGCGCCGTGGCCGAGCGAAGTCGAGCCCGAAGCGTCCCATCAGCGACCAGCCGGTATAGATGAACGACCACAGCAGGATCTGGATGAGCAGGTGCAGGTAGTATTTTTCCGACGCGGCGAAGAACAACCGCACCACGAACGGCAGCAGCGAGCAGCAGCGCAAGGCCGATCCATGCGGCGCGGGAGATGCGCATCACGACTTGCTCCCGAACAGCCCTTGCGGCCGGATGAAGATCACCACCATGAAGAACAGGAACGCGATCGCGTAGCCCCATTCGGTCGCGACGCAGGAGCCGCCGATGGCGATGAACTGGCTGATGATGAAGGCGGCGACGAAGCCGCCGATCATGTTGCCGAGCCCGCCGAGCACGCAGATCATGAAGATCAGCGGGCCGAACTGCAGTCCGATCTGCGGATAGATGTCGTACTGCAGAACCATGAGCGCGGCCGCGAGCCCGGCGAGCCCGCCGCCGATCGCCGAGGTGACGAGATAGATTTTGCGGCTGTCGACGCCCATCAGCGGCATGATCTGGCGATCCTGCGCGATGGCGCGGATCGCCGTGCCGATGAAGGTGCGGGACAGGAACAGCCACAGCGCCAGCATGCCGGCGAGCGCGACCACGAACGTGATCACGCGCGACCACGCAAACGACATGTCGGCGAAGCCGACCGAGCCGAGCCGGATGCCGAGATTCTTGAAGTCGATGCCGAACACCATCGTGGCGGCGGCCTGCAGGAAGAACAGCACGCCGCCGGTCACCAGCAGCTGGTTGATCGGCGCGGAGTCGAGCACCGGGCGGATGACGAGGTGGTGCAGGATGGCGCCGGCGAGCGCGATCAGCACGATGCCGAACAGCGCCGCGAGCAGGAACGGCATGCCGCCCTTGTAGGCGTAGTGGATGCCGTACATGCCGACCATCACCAGCTCGGCGTAGCAGATCCACACCACGTCGATGACGCCGAACACGAGGTTGAGCCCGAGCGCGAGCAGCGCCAGCAGGCCGGCGAGCAGCAGCCCGTTGATCATGGCTTCGAGGAAGAAGATGTCGAGCTGGCAATCCATCCTACTCCTCATGCTGAGGAGTGTCGTGCAGCGACGCGTCTCGAACCATGAGGCCCCCAGCTGCGCGCTGCAAATCCTTCGCGATGCGGCCGTCGGCCGCTCCAGAGCTTGGCCGAATGTTGACCCTCATGCTGAGGAGCGCCGCGAAGCGGCGCGTCTCGAAGCATGCTCCAGAAGTCGCGGCGGTGCCGCTGTGCGTGCTTCGAGGCTGTCCCGGACTTCGTCCGGGACAGCGCCTCAGCATGAGGGCGGCGGAGCTCGCTGAAGGTCCGCAATTCTCTTTCGGCCAGACTCTTAGTCCCAGAATGAGGGTGCGTGTGTTGCGTCGACTTGTGCATCACAGCCCCATATACGCTTTGCGGATCTCGTCGCTGGCGAGCAGCTCGGCGGCCGTGCCGCTCGCCTTGATGCGGCCGACTTCGAGCAGGTAGGCGCGGTCGACGATCTTGAGCACCTGGCTGCACGTTCTGCTCGACGATCAGCACCGTGTAGCCTTCCGAGCGGATGCGCCGCACGAGCTCGAACACCTGCTGCACGATCACCGGCGCGAGCCCCATCGACGGCTCGTCCAGCAGCACCAGCTTCGGCCCGCTCATCAGCGCGCGCGCGATCGCGCACATCTGCTGCTCGCCGCCCGACAGGGTGCCGGCAAGCTGCGTGCGGCGCTCCTTGAGGCGCGGAAACAGCCCGTACACGTAGGCGAGCCGCTCGGCGAATTTTGCGCGCGCGGCCGGGATGAAGGCGCCCATCTTCAGATTGCTCTCGACCGACAGCCGCGGAAACAGCCGGCGGCTTTCCGGGCACATGCGCGATGCCGGTCTCGACGATCCGGTGCGGCGCGATGGTGCGCAGCGAGACGCCCTCCATCGTCATCTCGCCGGCGGCGGCCGGCAGCAGGCCGGAGATGACGCGCAACAGCGTCGTCTTGCCGGCGCCGTTGGCGCCGATCACCGCGACCGCCTCGCCGGCGCGCACCGTCATCGAGACGTCGAACAGCGCCTGGAAGCCGCCATAGCCCGCATCGATGTTGTTCAGCTCAAGCACCGCATCTCCTCACGCCGCGGCCTCGGTGCCGAGATAGACCTCGATCACGCGCGCGTTCGACTGCGCGTCCTTCGGCGGGCCCGCGAAGATCACCTCGCCGTGGTCGAGCACCACCACGCGGTCGACCACGCGCATCAGCACGCCCATGATGTGCTCGACCCAGACGATGGTGATGCCCTTCTCGCGGCGGATGCGCTCCAGCATGTCGGCCGCCTGCTCCATCTCGCCGTGGTCGAGGCCGTTGAGGCTTTCGTCGGCCAGCAGCAGGCGCGGCTGGGTCGCGAGCGCGCGCGCGAGCTCGAGCTTCTTGAGCGCGGCGGCGCCGAGCCCGTCGGTGGTGCTGCGGGCATCGGTCGGCAGGCCGACGGTGTGCAGCGCCTCCTCGGCGAGCCGCCAGCAATCGCTGCGCGTCGCGCCGCGGTCCTGGCCGAAATAGGCCGACAGCGCGACGTTCTCGAGCAGCGTCAGATTGCGGAACGGCCGCGGGATCTGGAACGTGCGGCCGATGCCCTTGTGGCAAACGCGATTGGGCGGCAGCCCGGCGATCTCGGTGGCCCTCGAACGTGATGCTGCCGCCGTCGGCGCATAGAGCCCGGCGATGCAGTTGAAGATCGTGCTCTTGCCCGATCCGTTGGGGCCGATCAGCCCGAGGATCTCGCCTTCGTTCGACGTCGAAGGAGACATTGTTGACGGCCAGCAGGGCGCCGAACAGCTTGGTCAGCCCGGTGACGCTGAGCATGGCCATGGGATTTTCTCGCGGCCCACTCCGCCGTCATGCCCGCGCGAAGCGGGGCGCCCAGTAGCTGCCAAGGGTGCGGTGATCTCACCGACGCCGAGGTTGCTGGGCGCCCGCCTTCGGGGGCGATGACAACGCACGAGGGACGGCGCTCACCGGCGTAGGCGTGCCCCTTCGGCAGCGGCAGCACCGGGTCGATGGTCTTGATCCCGCTCGGCCAGGCGATCTTGGTCTCGCCCTTGACGTATTGCATCACCACCGGCGACGAGCGCTCGTTCTGGCCCGCCATCTTGTGGCCGGGCGGATTGAACTTCACGCCGTAGCCCTGGATCGTGCCGCCCTCCGGGATGTCGGTCTCGAGCGCGGCCTTCTTGAGCGCCTCCGGATCGAAGCCGCCGTGCTTCTTGATCGCGCGCGGCAGCACGTCGGTGAAGAAGATCCAGGCCTGGTTGAAGCCCATCGAGACGTGCGGCGGCACTTCCTGCGCGCCGGTCTCGGCCTTGTAGCGCTTCACCATCTCGGCGGTGAGGTCGCCGAGGCCTGGCTTGAGCGATTTCGGATCGAGCAGCTGCGCCGCCACCGGATCGACGTTGTAGAACAGATCGACGTCGTCCTTGAAAGTCTCGATCAGCTTGTCGATCTGGCCGTAGCCGGCGCCATGGCCGATCAGCGCGGCGAACTTCAGCCCGGCTTCCTTGGACTGGCGCAGGAACAGCGTGATGTCCGGATTGTAGCCGGTGTGCAGGATGATGTCGGCCTGGGCGCGGCGCAGCTTGGTCACCAGCGCCGAGAGGTCGGTCGAGGTGGCCGCGTAGCCCTCCTTGTGCACGATCTGCATGCCGAGCTCCTTGCACTTGGACTCGTTGCCCATGGCGACGCCGACGCCGTAGGGGCCGTCCTCGTGGATGATCGCGACCTTGATGTCCTTCGCCTCCTTGCCGAGCTTCGTCTTGGCGTTCTCGGCGATGAACGTGCAGGAGGCCTCGCCGAACTGGTCGGAATGCACCTGCGGCCGGAACACGTATTGCAGGTTCTTGTCCTTGAACACCGCCGACGCGACGCAGACGTTGGCCCACATGAATTTCTTGGCGGCGTCGACCTTGGCGGCCATCGGCACGCAATGCGCGCTCGAATAGACGCCCATCAGCACGTCGACCTTGGTGTCGTTGAGCAGCCGCTCGGCCTCGTTGATCGCGACATCGACCTTCGACTGGGCGTCGGCATAGGTCGGCATCGATCTTGTGGCCCTCGACGCCGCCCTTCTCGTTGATCATGTCGATGGCGATCTTGTTGCCGATCGCGGCCGCCTTCGAGCCGCCGCCGGCGAACGGCCCGGTGTAGTCGTAGATCACGCCGATCTTCACGTCGGCGTGCGCCGCCGTGGCGGCCAGCAGCAATGCGCAGCCAAGCGCGCCGAAGCCGGATTTCCACTGGTGCATTCTCTCCTCCCGTCAGGCCGCGGTCGCGCCGCCTGTTCTTGTTGAGCCAAATCGAGTGTGCGGAGCGTCGCAAATGCTTGTCAATGGGCCGCCGTCAGCGCACCTTGCCGCGGGCCGCCACCGGCCACACCACCTCGACCTTGCCGCCGCGCACGCCGTAGATCTCGTCAACCATATTGGTGACGACGCAGCAGTGGTTCGGGATCACGCTGACGACCTCGCCGACCTTCGGCTTCGCGTGCCGAGGCCGCGAGATCGACGTTGCCGTGCTCTTCCGACAAGCCGGCGATCTGCGCGTCCGGATATTCCACGATGCGCCCGTAGCCCTTGGCGTAGTACTGGTCGTGGGTGAGCACCTTGGAGCCGGTGTCGAGGATGGCGCGCGTCTCGGTCGGGCGGCTGACCACGGTCGCGCGCACCCGCATGGCGCAGTCGTCCCAGGTCAGCGCGCCGGTCGTCACCATCATGACGTCGTTGTAGATGTAGGTGCCGGCGCGGTGCTCGGTCAGCATCGGGAACTCGCCGACATTGCCGATCGCCGGCGTGCCGCCGCCGGAGACGACCGGCACCGGGATGCCCGCGCCCCGAAGCAGCTGCAGCGCGCGCTCCAGGTACTGCCGCGTCTCGGGCTCGGCGGTCGGGAAACGTCATCAGCCCCTCGAACTGCATGCGCGGCATTCGCATCACCTCGCGCGCGAGGTCGAGCGCGGCCTGCGGGCTCTGCACCCCGTTGCGGCCGAAGCCGGTATCGCACTCGATCAGGAAGCGGACGTCGACGTCGTGCCGCACGCCGGCCTCCGAGAGACCGCGCGCCACCGTCTCGTTGTCGAGCACGACGGCCATGCGCTTGAGCCGCCGGATCAGGCTGGCGAGGCGCTCGGTCTTGGCCTCGCCGAGGACGTTGTAGGTCAGCAGGATGTCGTCGGCGACGCCGGCGTCGGCGAACACCTCGACCTCGCCCAGCTTCTGGCAGGTGATGCCGACCGCGCCGGCCTCGATCTGCATCTTGGCGAGCGCCGGGATCTTGTGGGTCTTGATGTGCGGGCGGTTGGCGACCCCGTGACTTTCCAGCAGGTCCTGCGCGCGGCGGATGTTGGCCTCGACGATGTCGAGATCGACGGTGACGGCGGGGGTGTCGAGTTCGCTGACGAGAATCGATTGTCTCTCCTGCTGCTATCCCTTCTCGTCATGGCCGGGCCTGTCCCGGCCATCCACGTCTTTCTTGGTCAAGAGAAGCAAGACGTGGATGCCCGGTACAAGGCCGGGCATGACGGGGAGGTTGCTAAGGCTAGTACGCGCTCATGCCGCCGTCGATCGTCAGGATCGAGCCGGTGGCGAAACGGCTCTCGTCCGTGGCGAGGAACAGGATGCCGGCCGCGATCTCCTCCGGCGTCCCGAGCCGGCCGAGAAGCTGGCGGGCCTCGAGCGCCTTGCGCGAATCCGCCGCGTCCGGGCTCTTCCTCAGGATCTCGTCGAAATAGGGCGTGTCGATCGTGCCCGGGCGCGACGGCGTTGCAGCGGATGCCGTCCGCCACATGGTCGATGGCGATGGCGCGCGTGAGCGCCGCGACCGCGCCCTTCGAGGCGCAGTAGGCGGCGCGGTTGCGGATGCCGACCGCGGCGACGACCGAGGCGGTGTTGACGATCGCGCCGCCGCCGTTCGCCCGCCATCGCCGGGATGGCGTGCTTCGCGCACAGGAAGACGCCGCGCACGTTGACGCCATCAGGTCGTCCCAGGCCTCCTCGTCGATGTCGACCACGGTGCCGGCGATGCCGTAGCCGGCGTTGTTGACGAGCACGTCGAGGCGGCCGAAGGCCTTGACCGTCTCGTCGACCATGCGCTTGCACGTCGGCGGCGGAAACGTCGATCTCGATCGGCGATCGCCGCGCGCCTGCTGGCCGCACTTCGGCTGCGACCGCCTCGGCCGCTTCGGCCTTGCGCTTGTCGGCGACGACGACGCGCGCGCCTTCGCGCGGCGAACAGTAGGCAGGTGGCGCGCCCGATGCCGGAGCCGCCGCCGGTGACGATGCAGACCTTGTCCCTTAAGTCGCATGGCAATCTCTGCCCTATCCTTCACCCAGCGCAGGATGTGGCGCGCGACCGCGACGAGGTCGCCGTGCTGGTTCTTGACCTCGATGTCGAGAGCGACTGGCGCTTCACCGGATCGACCGTCGTCGATCGTGTAGGTGAGCGTCACGGTGTCGCCGATGAACACCGGGCCGAGGAAGCGGATGCGGTCGTAGCCGAGCGACACCGGCGTCTCGTCGCCCGCGGTGCCGCCGCACTGGTCGATCATCATCGTCGAGCAGGTCGACATGAAGCCGACCAGCAGCACGCCGTGCGCGATGCGGCGGCCATATTTCGAGCGCGCCATGTACTGCTCGTTGACGTGGTTGACCGGCGAGGTCGCCGGTGATGCCGGCGAACAGATAGATGTCGCTCTCGCCGACCGTCTTGGCGAAGCTCACGCTGTCGCCGGGCTTGACGTAGAAGTCGCTCATTCCTGCCCCTGTCGTTTCTCGTCACTCTATAGCGGGTCGTCCCGGCCGTAGCGAAGCGGAGAGCCCGGATCAACGCCCGCGCGCCGCGCTATGTCCCGGATCGCTTCGCGCCACGACCGTAGGGGCGCCATCGCCGCACGCCGCCGCTCGCCTCGGCGAGACGCACGACGCCCTCTTCGGCGAGCGCGCGATCTCAGCCGCGGTAGCCGAGCTCTGCAGAACCTCCGCAGTCTGCGCGCCGAGCGGCTGCGGCGGCAGCGCGCACCTCGGCGGCCTCGCCGTCGTAGCGTAGCGGGTGGTTGACCAGCGTGATCGGCGCCTGCTCGGTGCCCGCGCCCGGCACCGTGACCAGCGCCTGCATGTGCCTCACCTGCGGGTCCTGCGCGATCGCGGCGTAATCCTGCACCGGCGCGTGCCAAAGCTTGCGCTCGCTCGATGTCGCCGATCCATTCGGCGGTCGTGCCGCGTCTTGAGCGCGGCCGCGATCGAGGTCGCCGATCTCGTCCTGCCGCGTGAAGGAATCCGCGTCCGTGAACGTCGGCGAGCCGCGGCTCGCCGATGGCGTCGGCGAGCTGCGGCGAGCGGGCATCAGCGACAGCGCGATGTGGCCGTCCTGCGGTCGCATAGACGCCGTAGGGCGCGCGCGTAGTACCAGCCGGCGACGTGCGGTGCGCGCTCACCTTGCTCGGCCGGTTTCTGCGGCGCGTTGAGCCAGGCGACGAGCGACTCCGCCTGCAGGTCGAGCGCCGCCTGCATCAGGCTCGCGTCGACGCGGCAGCCCTGGCCGGTGCGCGCGCGGCGCACGAGGGCCGCGAGGATGCCCATCGCGAACAGCGCCGCGCCGTGATGGTCGATCACCGAGACGCCGGCCGGCCGTGGCCCGGTCGTCGGCCTGGCCGGTGATCGCCATCATGCCGAACAGCGCCTGCGCGAGCAGGTCCTGGCCGGGTCGCTCGGCATAGGGCCCGTCCGGGCCGTAGCCCGAGGCGGAGGCGTAGATCAGCGTCGGGCTTGCGCGCTTTCAGCGCGCTCGTAGCCGAAGCCGAGCTTCTCCATCACGCCCGGGCGGAAGTTCTCCGCCACCACGTCGGCGGTATCGACCAGCTTGAGCGCGATCTCGCTTGCCCCTTCGCGGCTTGAGGTCGAGCGCGATCGTTGCGCTTGTTGCGGTTGGCGCAGAGCTGGAGCATGCTCTGCCCGTCGTGCCAGATGTCGCCGCCGCTCCAGTGGCGCTGCCAGCGCGCCCTCCGGCGTCTCGACCGCGATCACGTCGGCGCCGAGATCGCCCAGCGCCTGGATGCCCATCGGTCCCAGCAGAAAATGGTTGAAGCTGACGACGCGGACGCCCTTGCAAGCAAGGTCCGAGCATCAGTCGCCTCTGCCACCGACGTTGCCGGGCGGCGATGATGCCGATGCGCGATGAGCCGTCGCCGATAACGAGACGATGGCATACATTCGGCGGCCTGACCGCCAGCGCGCCGTCGGCGATCGCGAACGCCCCCTCGGCTTCGCGCCTCGAGCGCTGGCTTCAGGCGTGCGATCTCGGCCTCGGGCAGCTTCACCAGCGGCGGGCGCACCACGGCGCGCTTCAGCCGGCCGAGCAGGACGAGGCACTCCTTCATGCGGTTGTGCATGTCGAGGAACGGCGGCGCGTAGAACGCCTGCTGCACCGGATAGAGCCGGTCGTTGATCTGCTTGCGCCTTGGCGAGGTCCTTGGCCTTCACGGCCTCGAACAGCGCCACCTGCAGATCGGCGACGACGCTGCCGGCGCCCGGACAGCAGCCCGTTGGCGCCCATGGTGAGCGACGCCATCAGCCAGGCGCTGTGGGTGGTCAGCAGCGTCACCGGCCGCGGGCAGCGCCTGCAGGGTGCGGATGTGCCGCTCGTGCAGCATCGGATCGGCGCACCAGTCCTTGACCGCGCGGATCGTCGGCACCTCCTCGATCGAGCCGCATCAGCGTGTCGAACGGATAGCCGAGCCCGGTCGAGGCCGGATACTGGAACAGGATGATCGGCAGGTCGGTCGCGTCGGCGATGCGCTTGAAGTGCGCGAGCGCCATCTCGGGCCGCAGCTGGCCGCCCCAGCCATGCTGTTGGGCGGGAACACGAGCAGCGCGGACGCGCCCTCCGCCTGCGGCCATCCGGGCGATGCGCGCGGCCTCGATGCTGCCGTCGGCATAGACGCCGTTGACGAGCGGCAGCCGGTCGCCGACTCGCCGCCGCGAGAAGCGCGAGGATGCGCTGCTGCTCCTCGAAATTGCAGCGCATGCACCTCGTTGGAGTGGCCGTTGACGGTGATCGCCGAGATGCCGCGCGTGCCCGCGACGTGGCGTCAGGTGCCGGCGCGTCTCCGCCTCGTCGATCGAGAAATCGTCGTGAAACGCGAGCAGCGTCGCCGGAATGACGCCGGTCGGCTCGAAATTGCGAAAGCGTGCCATTGGTCTTTTCCCTGGCGGATGTCTGGCTCGGCTACGAACGTACCACCGCGCGCGCCGGTCTCTCAAGGCGCTCAGCGATGCTTGAAGCGCGGCGGCTCCTTGGCGAAGAAGGCGCGCACGCCCTCGGCGCAGTCCTCGCGTCGCGAAGACCCGTGTCGCTCAGTCGCGAGCGAGGCCTCGACGGCCTCGTCCTCGGTCCTGTCGAAGGCGAGCGTCGACCGAGTGCTTGCACATCTGCAGCGCCACGCTCGGCTGCGCCGCGAGCGTCGTGCGCCATCTCGATCGCGACCTCGAGCGCCTCGCCCTTCGGCACGACGCGGTTGACGAGGCCCCAGGCGAGCGCGGTCTCGACCGGAAGCGGCTCGCCGAAGAACATCATCTCCTTGGCCCGGCCCTCGCCGATGCGGCGCGTGACGCGGATGGTGCCGCCGCTGCCGGGGAACACGCCGAGCTTGATCTCGGGCAGCGCGACGCGTGCCGCCGTCCTCCGCCACGATCAGGTCGCAGCACACCGCGAGCTCGAGCCCGCCGCCGAAGGCGAGGCCGTTGAGACGCCGCGATCGTCGGCTTCGGGAAGTCGTCGACCCGGCTCCAGGCCTCGTTCTCGAGCGCGAGCTTCTTCGGCACGACGGCGCCGGCCGCCATCATCTGCGGGAAATTCCTTGATGTCGGAGCCGGCGCAGAACGCCTTCTCGCCGGTCCCGGTCAGCACCAGGACGCGCACGGCGGCGTCGTCGGCGAGCCGCGTTGACGGTGTCGTTGAGCTCGCCGCGTCATCTCGAGGGTGACCAGGTTGAGCGGCGGATTGTTGAGCGTCACGACGGCGACGCCGTCCTCGATCGCGCACAGCACCGGGTCTTGAGGCATCGCATCCCGCGGGGGGTTTGGCTTCAGGCCCCGCATGATGCCGAAATCCGCAGGCGTTGGAAGGGCGTCGTCTTACGGCAAGGCGCCTGCGCGCTTCTTGACATACAATAGGCCCACTCCGATCATGCGCGAAAATAACGAGGGGTCCGGGACCTCAAGGTCATCGGGCAGTTGCAACCGGGAGGATCGGAATGGCTAGGATCGGTCAATTCGCGCGTGCCTTGACGCTCGGCGCCGGCGTGCTTCTCGCGGCCGGCGCCGCCGGCGACGCGCTCGCGCAGCAGAAGAAGTTCAGCTTCGCCTACGACCAGCCGCGCACCACCGCCTACGGCATCGCGGCCGACATCTTCGACGCCAAGCTGAAGGAGCTTTGCGGGCGGCAAGCTGTCGCATCGACCAGTTCCCGCGGCGCCCAGCTCGGGCAGGAGCCGGTGATGCTGCAGAAGCTGCGCTCCGGCGACATCGACTTCGTCATCACCTCGACGGCGAATGCCTCGACGCTTGCCGCCGCAGGCCGGCGTGTTCTCGCTGCACTTCATCTTTCGCGACCAGGACCACCTCGCAAAGACGCTCGCCGACCCGCAGGTCTCGCAGGCGTTCCGCGAGATGATCAAGGACTCGGTGCAGGGCGCGCAGGTGCTCGGGCTGATGACCATGGGCATGCGCAACATGTACTCGCAAGAAGGACATCAAGTCGGTCGAGGACGTCAAGGGCCAGAAGGTCCGCGTCCAGGCGACCAAGACCGAGGACACCCATTTCCCGGCCTACGGCGCGCAGACCGTCCACATGCCGTTCGGCGAGGTCTACACCTCGCTGCAGACCGGCGTCGTCAACGCCGCCGAGAACGGCATCAACGTCTATCTCGCCAACAAGCACTACGAGGTCGCGCCGATCCTCTCGATCACCGAGCACGAGGCCAACAACAACTGCATCTGGGTCAGCGACAAGACCTGGAACAGCCTGAGCGACGAAGAGAAGAAATGGGTGCAGGCGGCCGCCGAGGAGGTGAGCCGGACCGAGCCCGCGAAGGCGCTCGCAGCTCGAGAAGGAGTCGGCCGAGCGGCTGAAGAAGCTCGGCGTCAAGGTCGTCGAGGGCGTCGACAAGTCCGGCTTCATCAAGGCGGCGCAGCCGATCCAGGACCAGCTCGCCAAGGAGCTGGGGCCGCACGCCGTGAAGATCCTCGAGCTGGTGCGCAACGTGAAGTGAGCTCGACCGGCAGCCGGGGCGGCGATGGCGCCGCCCGCCCGTCACCCCTCCTTCCAGCTGCACGGCCGTCCGGCCTTGTATCGACGCCGTTCGTCATCCCCCGCCAACGGCACCTGAAATGGCCGGCGCTCGATCCGCTGGAGGCGCTCCTCTATGGTCGCTCTGCGGGGTCTGCATCATCGGGTTCTCGCTCGCGGTCTTTCTGCGACGTCGTGCACCCGCGAGATCGGCCGGCCCTGGCTTTGGCTGCAGCAGGTCACGACCGGCTTCTTCGCCTGGGGCGTCTTCGTCGGCATGGCGCCGCCGACGGGCGCAACGATCACCTCTACCTGGTCGAGATCACCAAGCGCATGAGCGGGCCGCAAGCGCACCTTCATCGAGATCCCAACCGCGCTGATCGTCCTGTCTGGTCGCGCTGGCCATGGTCGTGTTCGGCTTTCAGAACTTCCTGCTCGACATGGGCAGCTACCGCATGCCGTCGCTGATCCCGCTCGGCACCTACACGGCGAGCGTGCCGATCGCCGGCGCGCTGATCGTCCTGTTCTCCGTCGAGCAGATCGTCAACGGCTGGAGCCACGGCTTCGAGGGGCCAGAGGACGCCGACGATCTCGCAGGCGATCGTGAAATGAGCAACGGCGCGATCCTGCTGCTCATGACGGCCCTGTTCCTCGGCTTCGGCTACATGGGCGTGCCGGTCGCCTTCGCGCTCATGGCCGGCGTGCTGGTCGCCTGCGCGCTCACGCCGATCAGCCTGCAGTCGATCGTCGGCCAGATGTTCCACGGCATCGACTCCGAGACGCTGCTCGCGGTGCCGTTCTTCCTGCTCGTCGGCGAGCTGATGACGTCGGCAAACGTCACCCACCGCATGATCCGCCTGGCCCAGACCCTGGTCGGCCATCTGCGCGGCGGCCTGGCGCAGGTCGTCACCCTGTTCAGCATGTTCTTCGCCGGCATCTCCGGCTCGTCGACCGCCGACGTCGCCGTGCTGAGCCGCACCGTCGCGCCGGAGATGACCCAGGAGGGCTACGACCGCGCCTTCACGGCGGCGCTGATCGCCTCCGCCTCGACCATGGCGAACCTGATCCCGCCGAGCATCATGGCGGTGGTCTACGGCGCGACCGGCAACGTCTCGATCGGCGGGCTGTTCCTCGGCGGCATCGTGCCGGGCGTCCTGATCGGCATCGGGCTGATGATCTACTCGCACTTCTTCGGACCGGTCGGCATCCGGAAGCCGCGCGCCACCTCTGCGAGTTCGCCGACGCGGCGCAGCCTCGGCGCTGCCGCTGATGATCCCGCTGATCATCATGGGCGGCATCCTGACCGGCTGGTTCACCCCGACCGAGGCCGGCATGGTCGCCTCGGTCTATATCCTGGTCGTCCTGATCCCGCTGCTTGACCGCGGGCACATCCGGAACCTGCCGCGCGACTTCGTCTATACCGGCCTGCTCTATTCGATCCCGCTGGCGCCGGTCGCGGCCGCCTCGGCGTTCGGCTGGATGCTCGCCTATCTGCGCGGCCCCGACATCGTCTCGGGCTGGATCGAGCTCTTCGCCGGCCACGACGCCCGCATCATCATGCTGCTGCTGGTGCTGCTGTTCATCATCGTCGGCGACTTCATGGACGCGGTGCCGGCGATCATCATCTTCATGCCGATCGTCATCACGCTCACCGAGCTCGGGCGACATCAACCCGGTGCACATGGGCGTCGTCATCATCACCACCCTCGTCTTCGGCCTGATCACGCCGCCCTACGGGCTGTCGCTGCTGATGGCGTCGAAATTCATCGGCGTCGCCTTCACCGGGCGATGTTCGCTTCGCTGCCGATCTACGTCGTGTTCTTCGTCACGATCGCCTTCACGGTGCTCTTCCCGGAGGTCGTGCTCTATCTGCCGAAGATGCTGCTGCCGGAGTCGGTCGGCTGCTTCAAGAGCCCGACCGGCGCCGGCTACATCTGCCCGACGTCGTGATCGCGTATCGCTTCCTCGCTATTTCTTCTGGTTGAAGCTCGCGTCGACCCAGCCGAACACGGTGCGGGCCTCGATCTCGGCGACGTTCTCGGGCCGCGGGAAGGGCTCCGGCGCGGACTCGCCGGGCGTGCGCGGCCGGCCGATCTCGGCGAAAAACCGGTCGAGCCCGCCGGGCATCATGATCCACAGGAACGTCATCGGCTCCGGGTTCGGGTTGAGAAAGTGGTGCTTGCGGTTGACCCCGATATAGACCGCCGAGCCCTTCTGGATCGGGTGCTCGACCCCGTCGACCCGCGCCACCCCCTTGCCCTCCACCACGAAGATGATCTCCTCGTTATGCGCATGGGTGTGCTCGCGGATGAAGCAGCCGGGTGCGACCGTCTGCGTGCCGATCGAGAAGTCGCTCCGGGCGCCGAGGCCCTGGCGGCTGAAGATGTTGCGCACGAAGCCGTTCGCAGGCACCGGCTGCCAAAAGCTGTCGCCGTCGTCGGGACCCATGATCTTCACGGTCCCCGCTTGGCTCTCCTGCACGTTCATGGGCCGACCTCGACTACTGGGATTTGCGTTGTCCGCGTACGGTAGGCGACAAGCTCGCCCGGCGGCAACCGGGCTGGCGCCTCACGCAGCCTTTCCGCGCTCGCGCAACACCTCGAATGCGACCCGATGCGCCTCGTTGGCGGCGGGAATCCCGCAATAGAGCGCGACCAGCAGCAGCAGCTCCTGGATTTGCTCGGCCGAGCAGCCGTTCTCGAGCGCGCCGTTGACGTGCACGCGCAGCTCCTCCGGGCGGCCGAGCGCGGCCATCATCGCCAGCATGGCGAGGCTCTTGGTGACGGCAGGCAGCGCCTCGCGGCTCCACACGTCGCCATACGCATAGGCATTGATGATGTGCTGCAGCGGCGCGCCGAATTCACCCAGAGCGGTCATGCGCCGTTCCACCGCCTGTTCGCCGAACATCCGCTTGCGCAACGCCAGCCCGCGCTCGTAGAGCTCCTGCGTATCCATTTTGCTCCTCCGCTCTTTCCCGGCGAGTCCGATCTGCCGTTTGGGGAGGCTGCTTGTCCAGCCGGCCCGCCGCCCGCAGGGCGGGTTGGCGCGGGCGCGCGGACGCGATAGGTCTCAGCCCGCATGATCGACGTATGGATCGCTGCTGCGGCGCTGGCGACCTGGCTTTATCTGGTGCTCGGGCGAGGTGCCTTCTGGCTCGCCCGTGAGCGCGACGACTGGCAGCCGGCGCCGCCTGCCGCCTGGCCGCGCGTCGCCGCGGTCGTGCCGGCGCGCAACGAGGCCGTCACGGTCGGCGAGAGCATCGGGTCGCTGTCGCGGCAGGACTATGCGGGCCCGCTGCGGATTGTCCTGGTCGACGACAACAGCGAGGACGGGACCGCGGCTGTGGCGCGCGGCGCGGCCGGCGAGCGTGCCGCGCATACTCTGACGATCGTGGACGGCAAGCCGCTGCCGGCCGGCTGGACCGGGAAGCTGTGGGCCGTCAAGCAGGGCATCGACGCGGCCGAAGGCCCGCCCGCACGGCCGGATTATCTGCTGCTCACGGACGCCGACATCGTCCACGACCCGGACTCCGTCAGCCGCCTCGTGGCGCACGCGGAGGCGAAGGGTTTGGTGCTCACCTCGCTCATGGCCAAGTTGCGCTGCGAGAGCTTGGCCGAGCGCGTGCATGTGCCGGCGTTCATTTTCTTCTTCCAGATGCTTTATCCGTTCGCCTGGGCCAACCGCCCTGGGCCGACAGCGGCTGCGGCCGGCGGTTGCATGCTGGTGCGCGCCGACGCGCTCCGGCAGGCCGGCGGCATCGCAATCATTCGCGACGCGCTGATCGACGACTGCGCGTTGGCGGCAAAAATGAAGGCGCAGGGGCCGATCTGGCTGGGCTTGACCGATCGGGTGCGAAGCATCCGGCCGTACCCGGGACTGAGCGATCTGCGGCGCATGGTGTCGCGTTCCGCCTATGCGCAGTTGCGCTACTCGCCGCTGCTGCTGGCCGCGACGGTGCTCGGCATGCTGCTGACCTATCTGGTTCCGCCGCTGATGGCGCTGTTCGGCAGCGGGCTCGCGCGTTGGCTGGGACTCGCGGCCTGGGGCGTGATGGCGCTTGCCTTCCAGCCGACATTGCGCTTCTACCGCCTGTCGCCGCTCTGGGGCCTCGCGCTGCCCGGCATCGCGTTGCTTTACATGATCTACACGCTTGATTCGGCCTATCAGCACGCACGCGGGCGCGGCGGCGCCTGGAAGGGCCGCGTGCAGGCGAATGCCTCCGGATTCCGATGACGAGCGCCGCCGAGCTGCGATCGGGCAAGGGCCACCGCGACGAGAATTTTCCGGTCGCATCGCACCTTATTCATCCACGCCATCGCGGCACGATCCTGGCGTTCTACAATTTCGTCCGCGTCGCCGATGACATCGCGGATCACGCGTCGCTGAGCGAAGCCGAGAAACTTGCGCTGCTCGACCAGCTGGAGGCGTCACTGCTCGGTCACAGCGACAAGGACCGCGAAGGGACCGCGCTGCGCGCGAGGCTGCAGGAGCGCAAGCTGTCCCCGCGCCACGCGCAGGATCTGCTCACGGCGTTCCGCATGGACGTCACCAAGCTGCGTTACCGGGATTGGGACGACTTGATCGGCTATTGCACCTACTCGGCCATGCCGGTCGGACGCTTCGTGCTCGACGTCCATGGCGAGAGCCGTGCCACCTGGCCGGCGAACGACGCGCTCTGCGCGGCGCTGCAGATCATCAATCACCTGCAGGACTGCGGCGCCGACTATCGCAATCTCAACCGCGTCTACGTTCCGCTCGACGCCCTTGATCGTGCCGGCGCGGCGGTCGAGGCGCTGGGCGAGCCGCGCGCCTCGCCGGCTTTGCGCGCGTGCCTTCACGAGCTTGCGGCACGCACCGGCGGCTTGCTGCGGGAAAGCGCGGTGTTTTCCGGGCAGATCAAGGACTTCCGTCTTGCCTTGGAGGTGGCGGTGATCCAGAGCGCCGCCGAGCGCCTGACCGAGATGCTCAAGACCCGCGACCCCTTGAGCGAACGCGTGCATTTGGGTAAGGCGAGCTTCGCCGGCATGGGTCTGATCGGCCTGGTCAAAGGCGCCGTCCGTCGTCTGAGGCGAAGGGGCGCCACGTCCCCCGCCCCGCAGGATGTGTAGTCGACTTTCGTGACCGTCACGCAACCCACAGATGCCGGCTCGACCACGCGGGCATCCGGCAGCTCGTTCTATGCCGCGATGCGGATATTGCCGCGTGAACAGCGCGAGGCGATGTACGAGATCTATGCGTTCTGCCGCAAGGTCGACGACATCGCGGACTCGGATGGACCGCGCGACCAGCGGCTTGCGGAGCTTGAGCGGTGGCGGGAAGACGTCGACGCGCTCTATGGCGGCCAACCGGCGCGCCATGTCGCGGGCCTGGCGTCGGCGGTCCAGCGGTTCGGGATGCGGCGCGAGGACTTCCATTCCGTCATCGACGGGATGGAAATGGATACCCTCGCCGACATTCGGGCGCCCGATTGGCCGACGCTCGACCTCTACTGCGACCGCGTAGCGAGCGCGGTCGGTCGGTTGTCGGTGCGGGTCTTCGGCATGGCGGAGGAGGATGGCCGGCTGCTCGCGCACCATCTCGGGCGTGCGCTGCAGCTCACCAACATTCTGCGCGATCTCGATGAGGACGCAGGCGTCGGGCGTCTCTACCTGCCGCGAGAGGCCTTGCAGGATGCGGGCATCGAAACCCGCGAGCCGTCCTTGGCGCTGGCGAGCCCCGCGCTTGGCGTCGCGTGTGCGCCCGTGATCGAGCGCGCCCGGACACATTTCGCCGACGCCGACGCGATCATGGCACGCAACCCGCGCCGGACCGTGAAGGCGCCGCGCATCATGGGCGAAGTATACCGGTTCTATCTCGATGGCATGACGGCGCGGGGATGGGCTCCGCCCCGCGCTCGCGTGAAGATCAAGCGCTCGCGCCTGATCCGGATCATCTTGCGTTACGCGTTCGTCTGATGCCGCGGACCATCCACATCATCGGAGCCGGCCTCGCCGGCCTTTCGGCCGCGGTGCGCCTCGCGCGCGACGGGGCCAAGGTCGTCGTTCACGAAGCGACGGCGCTGGCCGGCGGCCGCTGCCGCTCGTACTACGACCAAGCGACCGGACTGACGATCGACAACGGCAACCACCTGATTCTGTCGGGCAACGGCGCCGCGCTCGACTATGCGGAAACGATCGGGACAAAATCTCGCCTGATCGGACCGGAAACGGCGGAGTTCCCTTTCATCGACCTCGCCGACGGCCGGCGCTGGACGCTGCGGCTCGGCGGCGCACGTTTGCCGTGGTGGGTGCTCGACGCGGGGCGGCGCGTTCCGGACACCGGTATTGTCGACTACCTTCGCTACGCGCCGCTGTTGTGGGCGCGGGCCGGAAAAACGGTTTGCCAGCAGGTGAACTGCACGGGCCCGCTCTACGAACGGCTCGTCCACCCGCTGCTGGTGGCTGCGCTCAACATCCATCCCAGCGAGGGGTCGGCCAAGCTGGCGGGCGTCATCCTGCGCGAGACCCTGGCGGCCGGCGGGCGGGCGTGCCGGCCGTTGATTGCGCGCGACGGGCTCAGCGCCGCCTTGATCGACCCCGCGATCGAATTTGCCCGGGCGCGCAATGCCGTCGTCCAGTTCGAGCATGAGCTGCGAAAGCTGGATTTGGCCGAAGGCCGCGTGGCGGCCCTTAACTTCGGCCGGGAGGTCGTCCGATTGGCGCCGGACGACGTCGTCATCCTGGCGGTTCCGCCCTGGATCGCATCCTCACTCGTGGCCGAGCTCGCGACGCCGACGGAATTCCGGGCCATCGTCAACGCGCATTTCCGCTTCGACCCGCCGCGAAACTTTCCGGCAATGATCGGCGTATTGAATGGCGCGGTGGAATGGATCTTCGCCTTTCCGGGACGGCTGGCGGTCACCATCAGCGCCGGCGACCGCCTGATCGGCGCGCCGCGCGAGGAGCTCGCACGCATGATCTGGCGCGATGTCGCGGCGGTTGCCGAAGTTGCCGACGCGCTGCCTCCCTGGCAGATCGTGCGCGAGCGGCGCGCCACGTTCGCGGCAACCCCGAACGAGAACGCCAAGCGCCCCGGCCCGAAGACGGCGTGCAGCAATCTTTTTCTGGCCGGCGATTGGACGCAAACAGGGTTGCCCGCCACGATCGAAGGTGCCATCCGTTCCGGCTACCGGGCGGCTGAGCTGGCTGCCGGAATGTGACGTGTGACCCGACCCATGGATGACATCTCCGTCAAGCCGCACCCGTCCGGCGCGAAGCAAGATCCCGCGATTGCGGTGCTCGACCAGAGCATCCGGCGCGCGACGCAGGCGCTGCTCGATCTCCAGCGCCCGGACGGACATTGGGTGTTCGAGCTCGAAGCCGATTGCACGATTCCTGCCGAATACGTGCTCCTGACGCACTATTTCGGCGAGACCGCGGATCTCGAGCTGGAGCGCAAGATCGCGGTCTACCTCCGACGCATCCAGGGCGCGCACGGGGGCTGGCCGCTGTTCCATGCCGGCGCCTTCGACATGAGCGCGAGCGTGAAGGCTTACTTCGCGCTCAAGATGATCGGAGACGCGCCCGACGCCGAGCACATGCTCCGTGCGCGCGAGGCGATCCTCGCGCGCGGCGGCGCGGCGCAGTCGAATGTGTTCACGCGCATCCTGCTTTCGCTCTTCGGCATACTGCCTTGGCGTAGCGTGCCGGTGATGCCGGTCGAAATCATGCTGTTGCCGAAGTGGTTTCCGTTCCACATCGACAAGATTTCGTATTGGGGCCGTACCGTTATTGTGCCGCTGCTGGTGCTGATGGCGCTCAAGCCGCAGGCGCGCAACCCGCGTCGCGTTGCCATCGACGAGCTTTTTGTCGCCCCGCCAAAGACGGTCGGTCCACCCCACAAGGCGCCGCACCAGAAATGGTCGTGGTTCCTGTTCTTCCGCGGCATCGATGCCGTGCTGCGCGCGGTCGAGCCGCTGTCTCCAAAGCGCGTGCGCCGGCGCGCGATCGACAGGGCGGTCGCATGGACGACCGAGCGCCTCAACGGCCTCGACGGCCTCGGCGCCATTTTCCCCGCGATGGCCAACAGCGTGATGATGTACGACGTGCTCGGCTATCCGAAGGAGGATCCCAATCGGTCGATCGCGCGCGCTTCGATCGACAAGCTGTTGGTGATCAAGGCCGACGAGGCCTATTGCCAGCCGTGCGTGTCGCCGGTGTGGGACACCGGCTTGACCTGCCATACGCTGCTGGAGGTGGGCGACGAGCAGGCGGTTGCGCAGGCCCGCAAGGGCCTCGAATGGCTGCGGCCGCTGCAAGTCCTGGACGTGAAGGGCGATTGGGCGGAGGCGCGGCCGAACGTCCGACCCGGCGGGTGGGCCTTCCAGTACGCGAACGCGCACTATCCCGACCTCGACGACACCGCGGTGGTGGTCATGGCCATGGACCGGGTACGGATGGGCACCGGGACGCGGCAGTTCGACGGCGCGATCGACCGCGGCCGCGAATGGGTCGAAGGGCTGCAGAGCAAGGGCGGCGGCTGGGCGGCATTCGATGCCGACAACACCTACTACTACCTCAACAACATCCCGTTCGCCGACCACGGGGCCCTGCTCGACCCGCCGACGGAGGATGTGGCTGCGCGCTGTCTTTCGATGCTGGCGCAGCTGGGCGAGACGGCGCAGACCAACCCCGCGGTCGCTGCGGCGATCGACTATCTTCGCCGCACCCAGCTGTCCGACGGCAGCTGGTACGGCCGGTGGGGCATGAACTACGTCTACGGCACCTGGTCGGCCCTGTGTGCGCTCAACGCCGCAGGCGTCGATCACGCTGCGCCCGAGATTCGCAAGGCCGTCGACTGGCTGGTGGCGATCCAGAATCCGGACGGGGGTTGGGGAGAAGACGGGACGAGCTACAAGCTCGACTATCGCGGGTACGAGCCTGCGCCCAGCACGGCGTCGCAAACGGCATGGGCCGTGCTGGGGCTAATGGCCGCAGGCGAAATCGATAATCCCGGAGTACAGCGGGGCATCGACTATATGGCAAAAACGCAACACTCCGACGACGGATTGTGGAGTGAAGACCATTTTACCGCCACCGGATTTCCGCGTGTGTTTTATCTGCGTTATCATGGGTATCGAAAGCTCTTTCCGCTATGGGCTTTGGCAAGGTATCGGAACTTGAAAATAGGCAATAGCCGGTCGGTTGGATTCGGCATGTAGCTGGGGCTGGGGGAACGCAAGCGAATGATCGTGGTGGTCGGCTTGGCGTTTGAGGCGCGCATTGCTGCGGGTCCAGGCGTCGAGGTCATCTGCAGCGGCGACGGGCAGGATCTCGCGGCCTCGCTGGCGCGCGCCGTCAAGGGCGGATGCCGGGGCCTTATCAGCTTCGGGGTCGCCGGCGGCTTGGCGCCGGATTTGAAGCCCGGCACCTGCGTCATCGGGTCGGCGATTCTGTCCGGAAATGCCCGACTGCTGACCGACCATCATTGGTCGCAGAAGCTTTTGCGAACCCTTCCCGACGCCGTTTATGGGACGTTGGTCGGCGTCCCGGCCCCGGTCGCCGATCCGGCCGCAAAGCGCGCCTTGCACGCGCGCACCGGCGCCATCGCGGTCGACATGGAATCGCACATTGTGGCGGGCGTCGCAGCCTCGCACGACATCCCGGTCGCGGCGATTCGGGTGATCACCGATCCGGCGATGCGCGCCCTGCCGGAAGCGGCCCTGGCCGCCATGCGGCCGGACGGCACGACCGACATATCGGCGGTGATGCGCTCGCTGGTGAAGAAGCCGCGCGAGCTGCCCGCCTTGTTGCGGACTGCGCTTGACGCGCGGGCCGCGCGCGCGACGCTACTTCGCGGCCGCCAGCTGCTGGGGCCGGGTCTCGGTCTGCCGAATTTCGGATAATTTGCGCTCGACCTGCTGCGTAAAGACGTATTGCGCCGGCCGCTGGCGCTCGAGCGGAATCTCTCGCGCCATGGCGCCTTCGGTCCGAACCCCGGCCAGGGCGACCTTGAGCGCCTGGATCGGGTTGGCGAAGGTGGCCGCGGCCGCAGTCGGCTCGTAGCCGCAGTGCGCCATGCAGTTGGCGCACTTCTCGTACTGGCCGGTGCCGTAGGCGTCCCAGTCGGTCGTCTCCATCAGTTCCTTGAATGTCGCCGCGTAGCCTTCGCCGAGCAGATAGCACGGCTTCTGCCAGCCGAAGATGTTGCGCGTCGGCATCCCCCAGGGCGTGCAGTGGTAGGTCTGGTTGCCGGCGAGGAAGTCGAGGAACAGGCCCGAATGCATGAACTTCCAGCGCTTGCCCTTGCCGAGCGCGAAGACCTTGCGGAACAGCTCCTTCGTCTTTCGCCGCTGCAGGAAGTGCGCCTGGTCGGGCGCGCGCTCATAGGCGTAGCCGGGCGAGATCGAAACTCCCACTCCAAGCTCGTTGGCAAAGTCGAGGAAGGCCGCAATGTCTTCGGCGGCATGGCCGTCGAAGATCGTGGCGTTGACGTTGACCGTGAACCCCTTGGCCTTGGCGGCCTTGATGGCAGAGACTGCCCGGTCGAACACGCCGGCCTGGCACACCGACTTGTCATGGTGCTCGCGCAAGCCGTCGAGGTGCACCGAGAAGAACAGGTAGGGTGACGGCTCGAACAGGTGCAGCTTCTTCTCGAGCAGGAGCGCATTGGTGCACAGCGATACGAATTTCTTGCGCGCCACGATTCCTTTGACGATCTCGCCGATCTCGCGATGGATCAGCGGCTCTCCCCCCGGTATCGCCACCATCGGCGCCCCGCACTCATCGACGGCGTCCAGGCACTCCTTCACCGAGAGGCGACGGTTGAGGATCGGATCGGGATAGTCGATCTTGCCGCAGCCCGCGCAGGCCAGATTGCAGCGGAACAGCGGCTCCAGCATCAGCACCAGCGGATAGCGCTCGCGGCCCCGCAGCTTCTGCTGGACGATATAGCTGCCGATACGGATTTCCTTGAGGAACGGGACTGCCATTTTTTTGCCTTCTACGCTTGAACGCGGGTTGTACGCGGCGTGCGCTCGACCAATTCGACCGGCAGCCGAAACTGGATGTGCTCTTCGCGCCCGGGCAGCGTGGAGACATCAACCGGACCCAGGCGCCGCAACGCCGCGATCACGTCTTCGACCAGCACTTCGGGTGCCGAGGCGCCGGCCGTGATGCCGACGATCTCGGCATTCTTGACCCACGCGGGATCAAGCTCGCTGCCGTCTGCGATCAGGTAGCTCGGAACCCCCGCCTCGGTGCCGATCTCGCGCAGGCGGTTGGAGTTCGAGCTGTTCTTGGCGCCGACCACCAGGATCACGTCTACCAGCTTGCTCAGCTCGCGCACCGCCGACTGGCGGTTTTGCGTGGCATAGCAGATATCGCGTGTTTCCGGTCCGACGATGTTGGAAAAGCGGCGGCGTAGCGCACCGATGATGCCGCGGGTGTCGTCGACGCTCAGTGTCGTCTGCGTCACGTAGGCGACCGGCGTATCGATCGGGATGTCGAGCGCGTCCACGTCGGCCTCGCTCTGAACGAGAATGACCGGCGCCGAGATCTGGCCCATGGTCCCCTCGACTTCGGGGTGGCCGGCATGACCGATCAGGATCAGCGTACGGCCCTGTGCGACATAGCGCTTGCCCTGATTGTGCACCTTGGTCACCAACGGGCAGGTCGCGTTGAGAACCGGAAGGCCGCGCGCTTCGGCCTCCTCTTCCACCGACCGCGCCACGCCATGGGCGCTGAACACCGTCACGGCATTGGGCGGCACCTCGGACAGCTCCTCGACAAAATGCGCACCCTTCGCCTTCAGGCTCTCGACCACATGCTTGTTGTGCACGATCTCGTGTCGCACGTAGACCGGCGGCCCGTACTTCTCCAATGCCCGCTCGACGATATCGATGGCCCGCACCACGCCGGCGCAAAATCCTCGCGGTTGCGACAGAACGACCTTCATCATGCCTGGACTCGTCACATTCAGCTCAATCGACGGCGTATAAAGCAGGTCTTGCTGCGCCGCGCAAACCCATGGCCCGGCCAATTCTAATGGCTCTTTTGCGGTAACAACAGGTGCGCATGCGAGCTATGTCCTCACCGCCGCAGCCATGCCCGGCGATTGTGCACCCCTTCTGCCCGGCTTCGTGACCCTGCATTTTCCTTGGCCATATCGGCCGCTCGGCGGATGCAAAATTGGCGCAATCAGCCTGTTAGCGGGTTGTGCGTTTGCGAAATCATCCTATTTCGCTAAAAGGATGCCGCCGCGTTCCGGGGCAATGCCCGAAAAAACCATATAGTTCAATAGGATAGCTTCAAAAGGCCAGCCTTTTTGCCTCGCCCCTCGCTTCTCCTGTAAAAAAAGACGGAAATGTTCAACCCGATCCTGGTCAGAATCGTAAACGCCTGTACGCGCCATGCTTGGCTGGTGATCGGCGCGGCCTTGGCGGTGACGATCGTGTGCGGCGTTTACGCCGTCCGCAATTTTGCCATCAACACCGACATCGAGGCGCTGATCTCTCCCGAGCTCCCATGGCGGCAACGGGAAATCGCGTTCGATAAATCGTTTCCCAATCGTTATGACCTCATCCTGGTCGTGGTGGATGCGCCCACGTCGGAGCTCGCCAGCCAAGCCGCGAACGCGCTCGTCGAACGGCTATCGGGCAATCGCGAGCTCTTCCACTCGCTCCGGCAGCTTGGCCGCGGCGATGAGTTCTTCGCCCGCAACGGCATCCTGTTCCTGCCGGTCGAGGAGGTGCAGCGCACCGCCGAGCAGCTCGATCAGGGCTCGCCGCTGATCACGCTCTTGGCAACCGATCCAAGCCTGCGGGGATTGGCGGAGTCGTTGTCGCTGGCGCTCACGGGCTTGCAGCGCGGTCAGCTCAAGCTCGACAAGATGGTCTGGGCGCTGACCGTTCCCGCCGATGCTCTGGAAAAAATTCTTGCGGCGCGTCCGGAGAACTTTTCCTGGCACACCTACGCCAATAGCCGGGAGGCGGAGCCGGGCGAACTGCGGCGTTTGATCGAGGTCAACCCCGTCCTTGACTTCGCCGCGCTGGAGCCCGGGCGCGCGGCGTCGGACACCATACGCAAGGCGGCGGCCGACCTCAAATTCGACTCGCAATACGGCGCGCGAGTGAGATTGACCGGTCCTGTGCCGATCGCGGACGAGGAATTCGCGACCGTTCAGGAGGGCGCGGTCGTCAACAGCATCGGCGCCGTCATTCTCGTCCTCGTTATCCTCTGGCTCGCGCTGAAATCCGGTCGGATCATCCTGGCCGTTTTCCTGAGCCTGATCGTCGGTCTGTCGGTCACCGCCGCCGTTGGGCTATGGATGGTGAACGCGCTCACCCTGATCTCCATCGCATTTGCGGTGTTGTTCGTCGGCTTGGGAGTCGATTTCGGCATTCAGTTCAGCGTGCGCTATCGCGCGGAACGCTACGAGGTCGACGATCTGAGGACCGCGCTGGCGCGCGCCGCCGAATCCGCCGGCACCCCGCTCACGCTGGCGGCGGCGGCGGTTGCCGCCGGCTTCCTGGCCTTCCTGCCGACCGCCTATCGCGGCGTGGCCGAGCTCGGCCTGATCGCCGGCGTCGGCATGCTGATCGCATTCGTGACCAGCGTCACCGTCCTGCCGGCGCTGCTCAAGGTGTTGAATCCGCCAGGCGAGAAGGAGCAGCTCGGGTACAAATGGCTTGCCCCGGTCGACCGGTTCCTCGACCGGCGGCGGATTCCGATCATCGTCATCACCGGTCTTGTCGTGGCCGCCGGCTTGCCGCTCTTGTACTTCCTGCGCTTCGACTTCAACCCGCTCAATTTGCGCAACCCGAGGGTCGAGTCGATTGCGACCTATCTGGAGCTGCGCAGCGATCCTAACACCGGAGCCAGCGCCATCCAGGTGTTGGCGCCCTCGTTGGCGGAAGCCGGCGCGGTCGAGGAAAAATTGGCCAAGCTGCCGCAGGCGAAGCGCGTGATGAGCTTGGACGACTTCGTGCCGCCCGATCAGGAGCGCAAACTCGCCGCGATCAAGGAGGTCGCCGAGGGACTCAATCCGGCATTTCAGCCGGATTCGGCGCTTCCCGCGCCATCGGACCAAGAGAACACCGCAGCCCTGAACAAGACCGCCGACGATCTGACCAAAGCGGCCGCCGGCAAGGAGGGGCCCGGTGCGGCTGCGGCGACGCGCCTCGCGGGACTGCTCAAGCAGCTCGCCGGCGCCGACAAGGCCACGCGCGACCGCGCCGAGGCAGCCTTCGTCGCTCCGCTCCTTACGGCGCTCGAGGAGCTCAAGGCCTCGCTGCAGGCCCAGCCCATAACGCTCGATAACCTTCCGCCCGAACTGGTGAGCGAGTGGGTCACGTCCGACGGCCGCGCGCGCGTCGAGGTTTCGCCGGCGGGCGATCCGAACGACAACGAAACGCTGCGCGCCTTTGCGCGCGCGGTGCTCGCGGTCGCGCCCACCGCGACCGGCGGTCCCATCTCCATCCTGGAATCCGGCCACACGATCGTACGCGCGTTCATCGAGGCGGGCTTCTGGGCGTTGACGTCGATCGCGCTCCTGCTCTGGATCGTCTTGCGGCGCTTCGGTGACGTCATGCTGACGCTCATTCCGCTTCTGCTCGCCGGCGTGGTGACGATGGAGCTGTGCGTGATCTTCGGAATGCCGCTCAATTTCGCCAACATCATCGCCTTGCCGCTGCTGCTCGGCCTCGGCGTGGCGTTCAAGATCTACTACATCATGGCGTGGCGGGCCGGGCAGACCGACCTGTTGCAGTCGAGCCTGACGCGCGCCGTGTTCTGGAGCGCGCTGACGACAGCGGTCGCTTTCGGCAGCCTGTGGCTCTCAAGTCACCCGGGCACGTCGAGCATGGGCAAGCTGTTGGCCTTGTCGCTGCTGACGACGATGTGCGCGGCGGTGCTGTTCCAGCCGGTGCTTATGGGGAAGCCGCGGAACTCATCCGACGGGTGACGTTGGCGCAGACCTCCTGAGGGGTCTGCGTCGCCGGCGAGGCGGCCGATCGGCCGCCTTGCGGGGCGCCGGCGGCACCGGCCGTGCGCGGCGGCGTCGGCTGGGCCCGTCCGGTGGTAGGAGCGCTCGCCGCCTTGGCGACGCGGGTCCAATCCTGGCCGCCGCAGAAGATCAGCAGGCAGCCTTCGACCCGCAACACGTCCGGGCTCGGAAGGCTGATGTTGCCGGTATACGTCTTGCCGTTCTCGGAATTGTAGATCTGGCCGTCCCAGCGGTTCGACTGCGTGGCCTTCATTCCGAGCAGCACCGGCATGCCGAGCGTCGGCCGGCTTCGCTTGGCGGGATCGGGATTGTTGGTGTCGGTGCCGGCTTCCTTCTCCCAGGACACCACGCCCCAATATTGGTCGCCGCATTTCTCCACCCGGATGTGGGCGTATCCGTCGGTGACGAGCCATTCGCCGATTGGCTCGGCCGCCAGGGCCAAGCCGGTCGAAAGGGTCAATGCTGCAAAACCCAAGGAGATGCGTTTCATGCGCGTAACCTCGCAACTGCCCCCAAGACGCCGGGCGTCAACTCATCTAGCTGCAGCCGGTTTCCGGCATTATTTCGGCAAGAATTGCCGTTGCCGCAAGGGCCGCGTTCGGCTTAGGTGGAACGCAAGCGGGCAAACGCCCGGCGCCGGAACGAACCTATGACCCTTGATATTGCATCCCTTTTTGCCGAGCGCGAGGCCGAGCGCTTCGCCATGCACACCCGGCATCTCAACGAGCAAATGGTCCGGGTGCTCAAGACCATCGGGTACGACGTAGGCTTTTGCAAGGGGCGCGGGCAATACCTGTATGACCGCAACGAGGCCGAATATCTCGATCTGTTGAGCGGCTTTGGCGTGTTTGCGCTCGGCCGCAACCATCCGGCCGTGCGCGACGCGCTCAAGAGCGTGCTCGACAGCGACCTGCCAAATCTGGTGCAGATGGATGTGTCCGCGCTCGCCGGCGTGCTGGCCGAACGGTTGCTGGCGTTCATGCCCTATCTCGACAAGGTGTTCTTCGCCAATTCCGGGGCGGAGGCGGTCGAAGCGGCGATCAAGTTCGCGCGTTCCGCGACGCGGCGCAGCGGCATCGTCTACTGCGAGCACGCCTTCCATGGCCTGTCCTATGGGGCGCTCTCGCTCAACGGCGATGCGATCTTCCGCACCGGCTTCGAGCCGCTGCTGCCGGACTGCACCGGCATTCCATTCAACGATTTGGCGGCGCTGGAGAAGGCGCTTGCGGCCCGGCAGGTCGCCGCCTTCATCGTCGAGCCGATCCAGGGCAAGGGCGTGAACCTGCCCTCCGACGACTACCTGAAAGGTGCACTGGATCTCTGCCGCCGTCACGGCACCCTTTTCGTTGCCGACGAAATCCAGACCGGCATCGGGCGCACCGGCCGCTTTCTTGCGGTCGAGCATTGGGGCGTCGAGCCCGACATGGTGCTGCTGGCGAAATCGCTCTCCGGCGGGCATGTCCCGGTCGGCGCGGTGCTGACGCGCAAATGGGTGTTCGACAAGGTCTTCAACCGGATGGACCGGGCGGTGGTGCATGGCTCCACCTTCTCCAAGAACGACCTGGCGATGGCGGCCGGCATCGCGTCGCTCGAAGTGCTGAAATCGGAAGGGTTGATCGAGAACGCCGCGCGTACCGGGGAGCGGCTGCTGCGCAGCTTCTCCGAAATGATCGGCCGCTACGAACTGTTAAAGGACGTCCGCGGCAAGGGTCTGATGATCGGAGTCGAATTCGGCCCGCCGCGCTCGCTCAAGCTCAAAGCTTCCTGGAACCTGCTGGAGGCCGCCAACAAGGGCCTGTTTTGTCAGCTGATCACGATTCCGCTGTTCAAGGAGCACCGGGTCCTGACCCAAGTCGCGGGCCACGGCAGCCACACCGTCAAGCTATTGCCGCCGCTCGTCCTTTCCGACCGCGATTGCGCTTGGATCGAGCGCTCGTTCGACGCCGTGATCGCCGATAGTCATAAGGTTCCGGGCGCCGTATGGTCGCTCGGCAAGACCTTGGTGGATCACGCGATCCGGGCGCGGGCAAGCTGAACGCAACGACGGATTCGCCACCCCGGGCCACGATTGCACGAAAGGACTTCGATGTACGCGCCATCCGGTGTGAAGACGAGCCCAGACTTTCCGATTCCCGAGACCATGAAGGCCTGGGTGCTCGGCGACCCCGGCCAGCTGTCGCTCGCGGACAAGAACGTGCCGGTGCCGAAGAGGGCCGAGGTGCTGGTGCGCATCGATGCGGTTGCGATCTGCGCGACCGATCTCGAGATCATCTATCACGGGCCGCCGGCCTCGATCCAAGGCGGGCTGCCGTTCAACAAGAACTTCACTCCCGGTCACGAATATATGGGCACGGTGGTCGCGCTCGGCCCCGGCGTCGACGAGTTCGGCATCGGCCAGCGCGTCACGGTGGAAATCCATGCCGGCTGCGGCCAGTGCAAGCGCTGCCGCGCGGGCATGTACACCTCCTGCCACAACTACGGTCTCAACTACGGCGATGTCGACAAGGGCCATCGCGCCAATGGCTTCACCACCGACGGCGGCTTCGGCGAGTACCAGGTCAACCACGTCAATACGCTGATCGCCATTCCGGACGCGATGTCGGACGAGGAGGCGACCCTGGTGGTGACCGCCGGCACCGCGATGTACGGGCTCACCGAGCTCGGCGGGCTGGTCGCCGGCGAGTTGGTCGTGGTGACGGGCCCGGGTCCGATCGGACTGCTCGGCGTCGCGGTCGCCAAGGCGCTCGGCGCCCAGCCGGTGATCCTCACCGGCACCCGCGACAACCGCCTGCAGATGGGCCGCGAGCTTGGCGCCGACCACGTCGTCAACGTCAGGAATGAGGATCCGGTGGACGCGGTCCGCCGCCTCAACGGCGGCAAGGGCGTGGACTATGTGGTCGAATGCTCGGGCGCGCCGAACGCCGTCAACGAGGCTGCGCGTATGGTCAATCGCGGCGGCAAGATCTGTCTCGCGGCTTTCCCGCACGAGCAGGTACCGGTCGATATCGCGCACATCGTGCGCAACAACATCTACCTCTACGGTATCCGCGGCGAGGGGCGGAGCGCGACCCACCGTGCCGAAGCCTTCATGAAACAGAAGCGCTTCGACGCGACCAAGATCCACACGCATACCTTCGCGCTGGAGGATTTGCCGACGGCCTTGCGCTACGCCAAGGACCGCGTCGAGGACGCCATCAAGGTGGTGGTGAAGGCGCGCGGCGTTCCGGCCGTGCAGAAGGAAGCGGCGGAATAGACTCTCCAAGCAACCGAGGGATTTGCCATGCGCTTTTCCACCGGATTAGCGAGCCTCGCGTGGATCGCGGCGGTCGGCGTGGGCTTCGTGCCGATCGGCGCGGAGGCGCAAGGCTATCCTTCGAGACCCATCACCGTGGTCGTGCCGTTCCCAGCCGGTGGTCCGAGCGACGTCGTGGCCCGCATCGTCACCGAGCACATGGCGAGGACCCTGGGCCAGTCGCTGGTGATCGAGAACGTCGGCGGCGCCGGCGGCACCTTGGGGAGCGCGCGGGTC
This sequence comes from uncultured Alphaproteobacteria bacterium, assembly GCA_963738705.1. GTDB lineage: Bacteria > Pseudomonadota > Alphaproteobacteria > Rhizobiales > Xanthobacteraceae > CAVTXS01. The sequence goes on along the minus strand of CAVTXS010000039.1, from coordinate 34,187 downwards.
GCCGCGGCGCAAGCGGACGGTTACACCTTGCTTGCCGGAAGCATGGGGTCGCACGTGGCGGCGCCCGTGCTGACGCCCAACGTCAAGTATGATTCGGTGCGCGATTTCGAGCCGATCGGGTTTACGGCGCACGCTCCGGCCGTCATCGTCGCCAGAAAAGATTTTCCAGCCGACGATATGCGGGAATTCGTCGACTATCTGAGGAAGCACGGCGACGGCGTGAAGCAGGCGCACGGCGGGGTCGGAGCCTCGTCGCACATGGCATGCCTGCTTTTCAATTCCGCGGCCGGCGTGAAGCCGACGCCCGTCGCCTACCGCGGCACGGGTCCGGCGATGAACGATCTGGTCGGCGGGCACGTCGACTTTCTTTGCGAGCAGGCGGTGAGTGTCGCCGGGCAGATCGCGTCCGGGGCGATCAAGGCTTACGGGGTTTCCGCCAACGAGCGGTTGCCGTCGTTGCCGCAGGTGCCGACCGCCAGGGAAGCGGGCATCGACTATCAGATGAGCATCTGGGCCGGGATCTTCGCGCCGAAGGGGACGCCGAAAGCCGCCGTCGACAGGCTCGCAGCCGCGTTGGACACGGCGCTGGACGATCCTTCGGTCACGAAGCGGCTGACCGATATCGGCGGGTCGATACCCACCAAGGCCGAGCGCAGCCCGGCCGCGTTCGGGGGCTTCGTGCAGGCGGAAATAGCGCGTTGGTCTCCAGTTCTGCGGGCAGCGAGCGGCGAGGCGAAATGACCTCCGAGCCTCCGGCTCGCGGAGTGGAGCGTGCGCAAGCTGCTCGCGAGCTTGCCCGGTGGCGCGACCAGCGATTTCAGTCGATCAGGGCTTCTCGTCGACTTGCTTAAGGTTGAATTCGTGCCGTCTGCTAGAACAGACGGCAGGGGTCGGGTCGATGCGACCGCACTGCCGCCACTGGGAGACGCAGGTTTTTACGTCTTGACATTCGGCTACCGCGCGTCTTTAAGTTGTGAATTATAGGTAAAAACTATTGACTGATCATGTGCGTTGTCACATACCAGGGCACCAGTGGGGGTCGGTCGGTTGCGTGGGTGAGGAATATTGTCCAGGGCGGGTCGGACTGATCGCGGCCTGGACGCCGCCGATCCGCTAGATCCCGCCGAATGGGCAAGTCCACCGTTTCGGTTGGTCGAGACCCCGTCGGCGCGGTCTGCCGAGGTCAAACAGATAAGGGATAATTCAGCATGCAAAGAAGCCAAAACACCCGCTCGCCGGACCCGCGCGACCGTGAAGTCGGTCAGCGCATCCGCGCGCAGAGATTGATCTGCAAGATGTCGCAGGAGGAATTGGGGGATCGCGTCGGCATCACGTTCCAGCAGATTCAAAAGTACGAAAAAGGAACCAACCGCGTCGCGGCCGGACGGCTGATCAGAATCGCCGAAATCCTGGCGGTGCCCGTCAGCTTCTTTCTCGAGGGGCCCGACCACAACGCAGCTCGCTCGAACGACCAGATCAATTCGGCTTTGAGCTTCCTCAAGACCGCCGGCGCCGTTCGCCTGTTGCGGGCCTACAATCAGATTGGCGCGTCCGAGATCCGCCAGGCGCTGGTGGAGCTGGCCGAGCAAGTTGCCAGCCGGGAGGAACGGCTCGTCACCAGCAAGCGGCGCCGCGCCGCCCGCTCCGCGTAGGGCAGGCGGCCGGTTTCGCCGCCTGCGTCGACCGTAGGTCTTTTGAGGGTCTCTGGGACCATGGCGGAGTGCCCGCGCTCGGGCGCCCGCTGAGTTGCGGTCTTGCCACCCCGGGCGCCCTTCCCGCCTACGTTGCCGCCTAACTCAGCCTCATCCATCGCCCGTTCCGGTCGACGGGTCCTATTTCATCCGATCTATTTGAGCAGCACGCTCGGCAGCCAGAGCGTCAGCGCAGGAATGTAGGTCACCAGCGTCAGCACGATCAGCATGGGGATGTAGAAGACCAGGATGCTTTTCGACACCGCTTCCATCGACACTTTGCCGATGGCACAACCCACAACCATCGTGGGACCGACCGGCGGCGTCAGCAATCCGATGCCGAGATTGAGGATCATGATGATCCCAAAGTGCACGGGATCGATGCCGAACTGCGCGATCACCGGCATGAAGATCGGGGTGCAAATCAGCAGCATCGGCCCGAGATCCATGAATGTCCCGAGCAGCAGTAGCAAAATGTTCACGTACAGCAGGAAGGTGTGTTTGTCGCTCGACACCGCGACGAAGAACGCAGTCGCCTTGGCCGGAATCTGCATGATCGCCATCATGTAACCGAAGGCGATCGAGAATCCGATCGTGATCATGACCATGCCGACCGTGCGGACCACCCTTGCGACCAGTTGCGGCAACTCGCGCCACTTGACGTCGCGATAGACGAACATCGTAACCAAGAACGCGTAGACGACCGCGACCGCCGCTGACTCCGTCGGCGTGAAGATGCCGGACAGGATTCCTCCGAGAATGATCACGATCGTGATCAAACCCCAGACCGCGTCCAGCGCGATCTTGAGGGCTTGCCGCAACGGGATGACTTCGCCTTTGGGATAGTTCTTCACATGCGCAATGATGAGAACAAGAATGATCAGCGACAGCCCAAGCAGGAGGGCCGGGATGATCCCGCCGATGAACAGGTGAGCGATTGATATCGTTCCGCCGGCGGCGATCGAATAGATGATCATGTTGTGCGAGGGCGGAACGAGAAGCGGCTGCAGCGAGCCCGAGATCGTGACGTTGACGGCGAACAGCCGCGGATAGCCATTCTTGATCATCTGCGGGATCATCACCGAGCCGATCGCAGCCGTATCGGCGACCGACGATCCCGAAAGGCAGCCGAACATGGTCGACGCGACGATGTTGACCAGCGCCATTCCGCCGCGAACGAAGCCGACAAAGACTTTGGCGAGATTGACGAGGCGCTCCGCCATTCCCCCGACGGCCATGATGGCGCCGGCCAAGATAAAGAACGGGATGGCCAGCAGCGAGAAGTTGTCCATGCCATCCGAGGTCTTCAGCATCACGGCTTCAAGCGGGATGTCGATCCAGATCGCCGCCAGAATGGCGGCAAGCCCGAGCGCATACGCGACCGGCATGCCCATCAGGCAGAGGACGGTGAAGCTGCCGATAAGGATGAGAGCGTCCATGGGTCTCGGTCCGCAGCCGAAAACTATTCCGCCGTAACCGTGCTCGTAGTTTCCAGCGTAGGTTCTTGGAACCAGACTCCGGTCCACATCCGCTCGATCACGAACAAGACGGTGATCAGGCCGCCGATGGGGACGGGCAGGTAGGAGACGCCGACCGAGACCTCGGGGAACTCCGCAATGCTTTGATACCAGGTCGTGTGGACGAGTTTGATGCCCCACCAAAGCATGAACAGATTGGTGATGAGCATGCACATCTCGATGAACACGCCTAACAGCATGCGTGGCGTGCCGGTGAGCGCCGCCGGCAACAGGCCAACACCGATGTGCAGGTACTCCCGATAGCACACGACTGCGGATAGAAACGAAAGCCAGATCATCAACAGCACGGCCATCGGCTCTGGCCATGACGACGCCGAGTTGAGCACAAAGCGCGTGAATACGCCCCACGGAATGATGATGGTGATGATGACGAGGCTGATTCCGGCAATAAACAAACAGGCTTGATGAAGCCGGTCCATCGCCCGAATGTATTTTGCCTTCATGCCTTCTGCCTCCGTCAACAACAGGAGGCCGGCGCGATTCGCATGAACCGGCCGGCCCCTCGTCCTCAAAAGAGGCGCGTTACTTCACGTCTTGAATGCGCTGGATGAGCGCCGTGTGCTGCGCGCCGTACTTGTCCCACACCGGTTTGACCGCGGCCTGGAACGGCTTCTTGTCGTCGATTTCGGTGATGACCGCGCCGGCGGCGACGATCTTCTGCATGGATTCCTTCTCGCGCTCGTACCAGAGCTTGCGCTCCTCCTGTTGCGCTTCCTTGGCGAGCTTGGTGATCAGGTCCTGGTCTTCCTTCGACAGCGAGGTCCACGTCCTCTTCGAGAAGACCAGGATTTCCGGGATCATGAGGTGGCCGGTCTTCGAGTAGTACTTGGCGTAGCGATAGTGCTGGCCGCTTTCGTAGGTCGGCTCATTGTTCTCCGCGCCGTCGACGACGCCGGTCTGCATGGCGTTGATGAGCTGATCGAAGCCCATCGACACCCCGTTGCCGCCGAGCGAGTTCATCGTGTCGACGAACACCGGATTGCCCATCATGCGAATCTTGAGGCCCTTGAGGTCCTCGACCGATTTGATCGGTTTCTTGCTGTTGTAGACGTTGCGCGTACCCGCATTCATCCAGCACAGGCCGATGAGATTCGCGGTCGGATGATCGGTGAGCTTCTTGAGCATCTCGTCGCCGATCGGGCCGTCGATCACCTTCTCCATGTGGGCGTTGTCGCGGAACATGAATGGCAGGTTGAACACGTTGAGCTCGGGGACCAGCGGTCCCATCGGGCCGACGCTGATCCGCGCTATCGCGAGCGCGCCGACCTGCGCCTGCTCGATCATCTCCTTCTCGCCGCCGAGCTGCATCGACGGATACATCTGCACGCTGAGCCGCCCGTTGGTCGCCTGCTCGAGCTTCTTGCCCATGCGCACCACGGCTTCCACGGTCGGGTAGCCGAGCGGGTGCACGTCGGTCGCCTTGAGCACCAGCTTTTGCTGCGCCATGGCCGGGGTGCCGACCCCGCACATGAACGCCGCGACAGCGGCGAGCGCGCCGATTTGCATGACATTGCGCCTGTTCATCCGGTCTTCCTCCCTTGTGGTTTCCGGTGGCACCGATTTCCGGGACCGGTATGGCCCAACCGCGTTGGTTGATCAACCGGCCGACAGCATGCTAGGCATCATGTCATATGATGACCTTACCACGCCGTCCGGTGTCAAGCCCGTTGACCAAGCCCGCCCACAGCACGCTCTCCGTCTTCCAGTTCGCGCCGGTGCAGCGCGGGTTGACGCATGAGCTAGCGTCGCGGCTCGCCGCCGACATCACCAGCGGCAAGCTCACCCCCGGCGCGCGGCTGCCGACCGAGCAGGAGATGATCGCCGCCACCGGGGTCAGCCGCACGGTGGTGCGCGAAGCCGTCGCGGCGCTGCGGGCGGAGGGTCTCGTCGTCACCCGCCAGGGCGTCGGAGCGTTCGTCGCCGACAACGCCCGCCGGCCATTCCGGATCGAGCCCAACGAGGTGGGATCGATCCTCGAAGTGCTCGAAGTCATGGAGCTGCGTACCGGTATCGAGATCGAGGCCGCCGGCCTCGCCGCCGAGCGCGGATCGGCGGCGGACGTGGAGAACATCGCCGACGCCTACGAGGCGATCGAGCAGGCGATCGAGCGCGGCGAGTCGGGCGTCGATCAGGATTTCGCCTTCCACTGCAGTATTGCGCAGGCGACCGGCAATCCGAAATTCTCGCGCTTTCTCGAGTATCTCGGACGCCTGATCATTCCACGGCAGACCATCAACCTGACGTCGGGGGGCGCCAAACGAATCGTCTATTTGAAGACGTTTCAAAAGGAGCATCGCATCATCCTGGATGCGATCCGCAGCAAGGCGGTGACGCAGGCGCGGGCCGCGATGCGCCGGCACCTGCACAACAGCCGCAAGCGCTACCACAAGCTCGCGGCCGGATTGGAACAGGCGGCGCGCTGAGGCGCGTGCTTCGAGACGCGCGCGTTCGCGCTCCTCGGCATGAGGAGGTTGGTGTATGTCATGCATCACCTCCTCATCCTTGAGGAGCGGTCCGAAGGACCGCGTCTCGAAGGATGCAGGCACAATCTGCAAGCCAACCTCTCTCAGACGGACATCGGGACGACCATGAAGACAGTGCTGATCACGGGTGCGTCGGGCGGCATCGGGACGCGGCTGCGCCAGCTCCTCAGGGGCGTCTATCCCGAGATTCGCCTGAGCGACCTGCGCCCGCCCGCGAATCTCGCCGCCGGCGAGGCCTTCGTGGCGGCCGACCTTGCCGATCTTGCCGAGGTCGAAAAGGCGGTCGAAGGCGTCGAGGGCATCGTCCATCTCGGCGGCCATTCGGTGGAGGGCTCGTGGGAGACGATCCTCAACGCCAACATCATCGGCTGCTACAACCTGTTCGAGGCTGCGCGCCGGCAGGGCGCCAAGCGCGTCGTGTTCGCGTCTTCCAACCATGCGGTCGGCTTCTACCCGCGCCGCCGCCGCATCCCCACCGACGTCACCCTGCGGCCGGATTCCCGCTATGGCGTGAGCAAGGCGTTCGGCGAGGCGCTCGGGGCGCTCTATGCGTACAAGCACGGGCTGCGGGTGACGTGCCTGCGCATCGGCAATTTTGCCGATGCGCCCGCCGACCATCGCCGCATGTCGATCTGGCTCAGTCCCGACGACCTGGCGCAACTCATCCGCATCGGGCTCGAGCACCCCGACATCCGGTTCGAGGTGTTCTACGGCGCCTCCGACAACGAGCGCGCCTGGTGGGATAACGCCGCAGCCTATCGCCACGGCTACAAGCCGACCGGCCGTGGCGAGGACCACCGCGAGGCGGCGATGGCCGCCCAGGCCAAGCTCAAGCCAGATCCGATCGGCGACTGGTATCAGGGCGGGCCGTTCTGCAGCGACGAGTTCGACGGCGACGCCGGCCGCTCGCCGGCGTGAGCCCGGCCGTTTGGAAGGGCTCGCCCCTCCTCACACCCATTGCTCGATCCCCCTGCTCGGGCGCATCATCGTTTTCCTCGGCAGCGGAAGGAGCGGCTCCCATGCATGACATCGTCATTCGCGGCGGCACCATCATCGATGGCACCGGGGCGGCGGCATTCACCGGGGACGTTGCGATCGCGGGCGGCCGGATCGCCGCGGTCGGCGGCAAGCAGGGCCCCGCCCAACGCGAGATCGATGCCGCGGGGCTGCTGGTCACGCCCGGCTGGGTCGACGTGCACACGCACTATGACGGGCAGGCGATGTGGGACCCGCTGCTCGCGCCATCCTGCTGGCACGGCGTCACCACGGTGATGTTCGGCAATTGCGGCGTCGGCTTCGCGCCGGTGAAGAAGCATCATCGCGGCGCGCTGATGGACCTGATGGAAGGCGTCGAGGAGATTCCCAATCCCGTGCTGGCCGCGGGCCTGACCTGGGAATGGGAGAGCTTCCCCGAATTCATGGACGCGCTGGAGCGCCGGGAGCGCGCGATCGATATCGCCGCGCAGGCCGCGCATTTGCCGCTGCGCGTCTATGTCATGGGCGACCGCGCCATTCGTCGCGAGCCGGCGACGCCCGACGATATCGCCGAGATGCGCCGGCTCACGATCGAGGCGCTCAACGTCGGCGCCTTCGGGTTCACCACGTCGCGCACCGATTCGCACAAGACGCCGGACGGCGAATTGGTGCCGTCGCGCGATGCCGACGCCGATGAGCTCGTGGGCATCGGTTTGGCGCTCGGCGCGGTCGGCGCCGGCGCCTTCGGCATGAACAGCGACTTCGACGACGAGGCGTATGAGCTTGCCTGGATGACAAGGGTCGCGCGCGAGACCGGCCGCCCGGTCTGGTTCCTGCTCACCGACCGCTACGAGGACCCGGAGCGCTGGCGGCGCCTGATCAAGGCCGTGCATCGGGCGCGTGCCGACGGCCTGTCGTTCACCGCGCAGATCGCAGGCCGGCCGATCGGCGTCATGATGGGGATCGGCACCGCGCTCAACCCGTTCACGGTGCGGCCGAGCTACAAGCAGATCGAAATCCTGCCGCTCGCCGAGCAGCGCAAGCGCCTGCGCGATCCGCAGATGCGGCGCCAGATCCTAGCCGAGACGCCGTCGGAGGCCGAGGTCGCCAAGCTCGCGCAGTTCCGCCAGCTCGTGACTACGCGCTGGGACAAGTTCTTCACCATGGGCAACCCGCCCGACTACGAGCCGGCGCCGGAGAAGAGCGTCGCCGCGATCGCGGCGCGCGAAGGTCGCAGCCCCGACGAGGTGGCCTACGACTACATGACCGAGACCGAAGGTCAGTACCTCTACTTCCCGGTGGTGAACTACACGGTCGGCGATCACGAGCCGATCCGCGAGATGCTCAATGACCCGGCCTGCCTGCTGGGCCTGAGCGACGGCGGCGCGCATTGCACCTCGATCGTCGATGCCGGTCTGCCGAGCTTCATGCTGGCGCACTGGGGCCGCGACCGCAGCCGCGGGCCACGCCTGCCGCTCGAGCTTCTGGTCAAGCGCCAGACCAGCGAGACCGCCGACTTCTTCGGGCTCACCGATCGCGGCCGGCTCGCGCCCGGGCTGCGCGCCGACATCAACCTGATCGATTTCGATCGCCTGCGGCTGCATAAGCCCGAGCTCGTTCATGACATGCCGGCGGGCGGTCGGCGCTTCGTGCAGCGCGTCGACGGCTATGAGGCGACGCTGGTGGCCGGGATGCCGATCTTCGAGCGCGGCGAGGCGACCGGCGCGATGCCGGGCAAGCTCGTGCGCGCCGGCCGCAACGGCGAGGCCTTGGCGGTGGCGTAAACCGCACTCGCTTGACGGCGCTGCAATCCTGCGAAGTCACCGCGGCACCCGCATGGTGATACCTCCTGACTGGAACTTTCGCGCGGTTCCATCGTCGCGGAATCTTCATGGCAATGGCCAACAAAGGTCGGCATTCCGCGCTATCTGTTTGCCATTGCATCAAACAACAGAGGAGCGGCACATGCCCGTGAAACCTATTCCCGACGGCTACCACGCTGTCACGCCCTATCTGGTCGCGCGCGGCGCGGACAAGACCGTCGAGTTTCTCAAGAAGGCGTTTGGCGCCGAATTGTCGTTCGAGCCGATGACGCGGCCGGACGGCAAAATCATGCATGCCGACCTCAAGATCGGTGACTCGCACGTGATGATATCGGAGGCGACGGAGCAGCATCCGGCAATGCCGTGCATGGTCCACCTCTATGTGCCGAACGTCGATGCGGTCTACCAGCGCGCGGTGGCCATGGGCGGCAGCTCGACGATGGAACCATCGGACCAGTTCTACGGCGATCGCGCCGGCGGCGTGAAGGACCCGTCCGGCAATCACTGGCACATCGCGACCCACAAGGAAGACGTCGCACCGCAGGAGCTGCGCAAGCGCGCCGAGGCGATGTTCAAGCAGCAGAAGGGCAAGGCCGCGTAAATCGCGAGGGGGGCACGCGCCGCTGCGCGGCGCTTTGCGCGGGCGCTGTAAGGCGAACCCGATATTAATGCGTGGGGCGGGATGCAATCCGCCCCACGCGGCGACAGCTAGCTCATCGGCGTCGCGCACACGTGTGCCGACGGCCGCCCGCCGACCGTGACGATGCAGACGCGCTCGTCCGGCCGGTAGCCGAGGCGCTGCGCGCAGTTCCGCGCGGCCGCCGAAAGCTTGCGGATGTTCGCCGATGATGTAGCCGGCGAAATCGAAATGCTCGCGGCACCCAGTCGCGCATCTCGGCAGGTCCTTGCCGAACGACAGCGGAACGATGTCATCGGAGCTCGCCGAGAAGATGGCGCGGTCGCGCACGCCGGGTGCCGCTCGATGTGCTCGATCATCTCGGCGTTGTAGTCGGTCGTCAGGAACGCCTCGTGCTCGCCGCCCGACGGCATCGGCACGTAGCCGACGAAGTCGGTGAACCAGGCGAGCTCGGCCTTCTTCAGCTCCGGGTGCTCGTGCCAGTAATGGTCGATGTCCCAGGCCTCGTCGGCGATCACGAGATCGTAGTCGCCCTCGTCGACGGCATCCTGGAAGATCATGAAGTTCGCGATCAGCACCTCGTCCATGCTGCGGATCGCCTGGAAGCAGTGCAGGTCGTGCTCGCCCGACTCCAGCTCGATGTGCCGCGACTCGCTGGCCAGCCGCGCGCTCAGCGGATGAACGCGCTCGCCGTTCGCCTCCAGCAGGCGCGTCACCGGATCCTGCGCCAGCCAATCGACCTCCAGGTCCGGGTGCAGCTTGCGCAGCTCGCGCGCGATGGCGATATCGCGGCGCCCATGCCCGAGGCCGATCGGCGAGGAGAGATAGAGTGCCCGTCTTGGCTTTCCTGCCTTGCCGGCTCGATCGTCTTGCGGGGCGGCGATGGCGAGCCTGCGATCGAGGAAATCGACGATCAGGCGTTGCACTTCGCGGGAAATCGGCCCAACGGATTTGACCGCCGCCCGCTTGGTCACATCCGCGCCCGTGACCTCGGCCACGGTTTTCGCGCGCGCATGGGGCTGGATCTGATCGTTGTCGCCTGGATCACCAGCAAGCGGGCCGGATCTTGCGATACATCGCTCGCTGACATCGAATGCGGCGGGATCAGCCGGCTTCCACGGTCTTGGCCAACACGGGGCCGGTGGTGTCGCTCGCCCAGCCGATGCCGTCCTCGATCTGCTTGGTCGAGTGCTGGTCGGAGAACGATGTTGCGAAGGAAGTGCTCCGCGAAGTCGGGATAGTTCGCAAGCCAGTGCTCGCGGTTGTACTTGTTCCAGCCCTCGAACAGTCCTGTTTGGTCAGCGAAATGATGATTCGCCAGTACGGATAGCTGGCGGCCCTATGCTCGCCGCGGTGCCGACCAGAATCGCGGCTTTCACGCGCTCGGGATGATGTGCGGCCAGCACGCTGGCGAGCATGCCGCCAAAGGAAAGCCCGACGACGATCGCCTTCCCGGCGTCGGTGGCGTCCATGACGGCAAGCGCGTCCGCCACATAGTTGTCCAGCGAGTAGGCTGCCACGTCGTCGCGGTCGGTCCGACTTGCCGTTGCCGCGACCGTCAAAGGTGACGCAGCGGAAGCGCTCGCTGAAGTACGGCAATTGCGCCTTGTAGATCGCGCGAATGGACGATGCTCCAGGGCGGCACGAAGACCATGGTCTCGGGGCCTTCGCCGTAAATCTCGTAGTAGAGCTTCACCCCGTCGCGTTCGACGATTCCGTCCTTCGTCGGGCAACTTCGCGCGCATGACATCACCTCATGGATGGACCGCCTTCGGCAATGCGAATGAGATCGCCGACGCGCCGCAGCGCCTGCCGCAGGGGCACGCTTTTTTTCTCCATGCCGAGCAGATAGAGGCTTTCGGCGCCCATGAATGCCGTGACGATCAGGGCCACGATTTCGTCGGCGCAGAACGGGCCCAGCCCGCCGAGCTCATGCTCCGCTTGGCGCGCGACGTCCCTGAGGAGATCGTGCCATCGCGCGAGGCCGGCGCGGACCACTTTGGCAACCGCCGCGTCGGCCCAGCTTGCGGCGGTCAGTTCCTGCACGACGCGCACGTAGCCGGAAGCGATGTCGTCGTCGAGCTAGCCAACTCGGGCGCCGACGTCGCGTTGCGACCGGCGCCACGCGCCTCTCGCCGACCCGACCGAAATACGCTAGGGCAGGGCGATGGCACCCACGAGCCCGTCCAAGCCGCGGCTGGTCGCCCCGCCCGGCACCTGCGACACCCACATGCATTTCTACGACCGTCGCTTTCCGACGGCGCCGACGGCGTTGATCACGCCGCCCGACGCCGGCGTCGGCGCGTACCGGGAGATGTGCCGGCGCCTCGGCATCGAGCGCACGGTGGTCGTGCAGCCGACCACCTACGGCCGCGACAACCGCTGCACGCTCGATGCCATGGCGGCGCTTGGCGCCAATGCCCGCGGCATCGCGGTCGTCGACGAGGCCGTCGCGGATGCCGAGCTCGACCGTCTGACCAGGGCCGGGATACGCGGCGTTCGCTTCCACATGCTGCCCGGCGGCGCGCTGGCGTGGGAAAGCCTGGAGGTGATCGCCGCGCGCGTGCAGGCCTGCGGATGGCACGTTCAGCTGCAGCTCGACGGCCGCGAATTCGTCGAGCGCGCGGCGCTGATTTCGGCGTTTCCCCGGAACGCTGGTGATCGACCACACCGGCAAGTTCCTCGAGCCGGTCGCGCCGGAAGACGCCGCGTTCAAAATTTTGCTCGGGCTCGTCGACAACGGCAGGACCTACGTCAAGCTGTCCGCACCCTACGAAGTGTCGAAGGTCGGGCCGCCGCACTACGACGACGTCGGCGCGCTGGCGAAGGCGCTGGTGCGCGCCGCCCCCGAGCGCATGCTGTGGGCCAGCAATTGGCCGCATCCATCAGCCCCGGTGGATCGCAAGCCGGACGACGCGGCCCTGCTCGACGTGCTGCTCGATTGGGTTGCGGACGAGGGAACGCGGCGCAGGATCCTGGTGGACAACCCGGCTCGCCTCTACGGGTTCTAGGCGATGCCGCGACATCGCCTGGCGCTGATCGGCCTCGGGATGGCGGTGACGCCGCACGCCAAAAGCCTCGCCGACCTCGCCGACCGGGTCGAGGTCGCGGCGGCCTACAGCCCGAGCGAGGCGCGGCGCAGCGGCGTTTGGGCAGCGATTCCCGTTTCCGCTGAGCGATGACCTCGACGGCATCCTGGCGGACCGCAGCATCGACAGCGTCGCCATCCTCACGCCGCCGAATACGCACCTGGACCTCGTCCGGCGCGCCGCGGCGGCCGGCAAGCACGTTCTGCTCGAAAAGCCGTTGGAGATCACGACCGCGCGGGCGGTCGACCTGGTCGATGCGTGCGGAGCTGCGGGCGTCACCCTCGGCGTCGTGCTGCAGCACCGGTTTCGTCCCGCCGCGCAGACAGCTCGCCGCCCTGCTGCGCGACGGCGCGCTCGGCGCGCTCGTCGGCGCTTCGACATCAATCCGCAACTGGCGCCCGCAGAGCTACTACGATCAGCCGGGGCGCGGCACCAAGGCGCGCGACGGCGGCGGAGTGCTGCTGACCCAGGGCATCCACACGCTCGATCTGATGCTCAGCCTCGCCGGACCAGTCGCGGAAGTCGCCAGCTATGCGACGACGACGCCCGTTCACCGCATGGAGACCGAAGATTTGGTGTGTGCGGCGGTGCGCTTTGCGAACGGCGCGCTCGGCACGATCGATGCGACCACGACGGCGTTCCCGGGCTTTCCCGAACGCATCGAGCTCACCGGAACGCGCGCGACCGCCGCACTCGCCGGAACCGAGCTCACGGTGCGGCATCATGACGGCCGCACCGTCGAACTCGCGGGCGACGGCGGCGCTGCCGGCGCCGGTGCCGACCCGATGGCGTTCCCACACCACTGGCACCGGGCCTTGCTGGCCGATTTCCTGGATGCGGTCGGGCAGGGCCGCGCCCCGGCGATCAGCGGAGTCGAGGCGCTGCGCGTCCACTGCCTGATCGATGCGCTGCTGGAGGCGGCGAACCGCGGGTCGCCGACGCGCGTAAAAGACCCGGCTTCGCTGTTGAAGCTATGATGTCCCAGCATTGGGCGCCGCAACATTGGCAGCCTAACAAATAGGCAATTGCCTTCCAATGTGGCGGCTGTGCCATTCTGCCTATTGTTTGGGCAGAAGTCTCGACCGATTTATTCCGCGATTCCAACGATTTCATGCCCTCACCGCCCTTGGCACGCGGCTTGCGATTTCCTTCGCATGCGGGCCGGCCTCGGCCGGATCGCGTGCGTCAACCCAACAAGGACATCGCGATGCTCACTCCAAATGTTATGACCCGCCGCGGGCTGATTGCCGCGGCCGGCCTTGCTCTCGCCCTTGGCGTAGCAGGGCCCGCACATGCACAGGACACCATCAAGGTCGGAATTCTGCACTCCCTCTCGGGCACCATGGCCATCAGCGAGACCACGCTGAAGGACGTGATGCTGATGCTGATCGACGAGCAGAACAAGAAGGGCGGCCTGCTCGGCAAGAAGCTCGAGGCGGTCGTGGTCGACCCGGCGTCCAACTGGCCGCTGTTCGCCGAAAAGGCGCGCGAGCTGATCACCAAGGAGAAGGTCGCGGCGGTGTTCGGCTGCTGGACCTCGGTGTCGCGCAAATCCGTGCTGCCGGTGTTCAAGGAGCTTAACTCGATCCTGTTCTATCCGGTCCAGTACGAGGGCGAGGAGAGCGAGCGCAACGTGTTTTATACCGGCGCCGCCCCGAACCAGCAGGCGATCCCCGCGGTCGACTATCTCGCCAAGGAAGAGAAGGTGCAGCGTTGGGTGCTCGCCGGCACCGACTATGTCTACCCGCGCACCACCAACAAGATTCTCGAAGCGTACCTGAAGTCGCGCGGCGTGAAGCCCGAAGACATCATGATCAACTACACGCCGTTCGGCCACTCCGACTGGCAGACCATCGTCGCCGACATCAAGAAGTTCGGTTCGGCCGGCAAGAAGACGGCGGTCGTGTCCACCATCAACGGCGACGCCAACGTGCCGTTCTACAAGGAGCTCGGCAACCAGGGCATCAAGGCCACCGACATCCCCGTGGTCGCGTTCTCGGTCGGCGAGGAAGAACTTGCCGGCATCGACACCAAGCCGCTGCTCGGCCATCTCGCCGCCTGGAACTATTTCGAGTCGATCAAGACCCCGGCCAATGCCGAGTTCATCGCCAAGTGGAAGGCGTTCACCAAGAACCCGAAGCGCGTCAGCAACGATCCGATGGAAGCTCACGTCATCGGCTTCGCCATGTGGGTCAAGGCGGTCGAGAAGGCCAAGACCACCGATCCCGACAAGGTGATCGACGCGCTGCCCGGCATCGAGGCGCCGAACCTCACCGGCGGCACGTCCAAGATGCTGGCCAACCACCACATCACCAAGCCGGTGTTCATCGGCGAGATCAAAGGCGACGGCCAGTTCGACGTCGTATGGAAGACCGATGGCCTGGTGCCGGGCGACGCCTGGTCGAAGGAGCTCGAGGCCTCCAAGGACCTGGTCGGCGACTGGGTCGACAAGAAGTGCGGAAATTGGAATACCAAGACCAACAAGTGCGGTGCCTGAGGTCGCGCCTGCCTGACTGACCGGAGGCGGCGGTCGCGTGCCGCCGCCTCCCAATATCTACGCTGCCGGGACTTAAGCCTCGATGCCTTCATTTCGCGATGGCCTCATCGCGCTAGCGCTCGCTATTGCCGTGCTGTTCGTGAGCGCGGCGCCGGGCCGTGCGCAAAGCTACGAGGCGGCGCTCGCCGGGTTCACGACCGATTCCTTCCGCGACACCGAGAAGGCGATCAACGACGTGGCGGCAAGCGGACACGCGCGCGCCGCGGACGTCATCGGGGCCTTGCAGGACGGCCGCCTGCTGTTCGATCCCGGCTCGAAGAAGGTCTACGTCCGGGACCGAGCCGGCGCGATGCTCGATGCGGCGACCGGCGCGCCGGTCGGCGCTGCGCCGGCCGATCTCAATCCCGTTCGCCTCAATAACCGCCTGCGCCGCGCCGTCGAGGCGGCCCTCGGCAGCCTCACCCTGCTGGCGCCCGATCCCGCCAGACGCCTGGAAGCGGCCCAAGCGGTATTCAGGTCGAGGGATGCGGCCGCGCTCCCGACACTCGAGACTGCGCTCGGCAAGGAAACCGACGCCAGGGTCAAACGCGCGTTGGCGCAAGCCCGCGCTGCGGTCATCCTCAACAAACCGGATGCCAAGGAAGCCGAAGCGCTCGATGCCGTCGCGGTGATCCGCGACCGCGGCGACCAGGACGCGCTGGGCCTGCTCTCGGCGCTGCCGGCCGAGGCGCCCGGCGAGGTCAAGAAAGCCGCCGCTGACGCCGTCGGCTGGATCGAAGGCCGGCTCGCACTGTGGAACACCGCGCAGAACGCCTGGTACGGGCTATCGCTGGGCTCGGTCCTGTTGCTGGCCGCCATCGGCCTCGCCATCACCTTCGGGGTGATGGGCGTCATCAACATGGCGCACGGCGAGATGGTGATGCTCGGCGCCTACACGACGTTCGTGGTCCAGGAGCTGATCCGCGCCCATAACCCCGCACTGTTCGACTACTCGCTGATCATCGCGGTGCCGCTCGCTTTCCTGGTCGCCGGTGGGGCCGGCATCCTGGTCGAGCGCGGCATCATCCGCTTCCTCTACGGCCGTCCGCTGGAGACCCTGCTCGCCACCTGGGGCCTCTCGCTGATCCTGCAGCAGGCGGTGCGCGTGGCATTCGGGGCGTCCAATCGCGAGGTCGGCGCGCCCTCCTGGATGAGCGGTGCGTTCGAGCTGGGTGGGCTCACCATCACCTACGGCCGGTTGTGGATCATCGTCTTTGCGCTCGCGGTGTTCGCGCTGTTGCTCGCCCTGCTGCGATTCACGCGCCTCGGCCTCGAAATGCGCGCCGTGACCCAGAACCGCGCCATGGCTGCCAATATGGGCATCCGCACCGGCCGCATCGACGCGTTGACCTTCGGGCTCGGCTCCGGCATCGCCGGCATGGCGGGGGTCGCCCTCTCGCAGATCGACAATGTCAGCCCCAACCTCGGCCAGAGCTACATCATCGATTCGTTCCTGGTCGTGGTGTTCGGCGGCGTCGGGAACCTGTGGGGAACGCTGGTCGGCGCCTTGACGCTCGGCATCGCCAACAAGTTTCTGGAACCGTTTGCCGGCGCGGTGCTCGGCAAGATCGCGATCCTGGTGCTGATCATCCTGTTCATCCAGAAGCGTCCGCGCGGGCTGTTCGCCCTCAAGGGCCGGGCGGTCGAGGCATGATCGCCTCGCTCACGGCCCGCACGCCCGACCGCGGCGCGATGATCTTCCTGGGTCTGCTGATCGCCGTCGCGATCCTGGTTCCGGCGCTCAACCTGCTGCTGCCGCCGAGCTCGCCGCTCCACGTGCCGACCTATCTGGTGTCGCTGCTCGGCAAGTATCTGTGCTACGCGCTGCTCGCCCTTTCGATCGATCTGATCTGGGGCTATTGCGGCATCCTCTCGCTCGGCCACGGGGCGTTCTTCGCGCTCGGCGGCTATGCGATGGGCATGTATCTGATGCGGCAGATCGGTACGCGCGGCGTCTATGCGCACCCGACCCTTCCCGACTTCATGGTGTTCCTGAACTGGCCCGAGCTGCCGGTCTACTGGTACGGCTTCCAGTATTTCCCCTACGCGATGCTGATGGTGCTCCTGGTCCCCGGCGTGCTGGCGTTCGTGTTCGGCTGGTTCGCGTTCCGCAGCCGCGTCACCGGCGTCTATCTCTCGATCATCACCCAGGCGCTGACCTTTGCGCTCATGCTCGGCTTCTTCCGCAATAATTTCGGCTTCGGCGGCAACAACGGATTGACCGACTTCAAGGACATCCTCGGCTTCAACGTGCAGGCGCAGGGCACGCGGGCCGCCCTGTTCGTGATTTCATGCGCCGCATTGGCGCTCGGCTTCGTGATCTGCCGCGCCGTCGTCGGCTCGAAGTTCGGCAAGGTTTTGATCGCGATCCGCGATGCCGAGGCGCGCACCCGTTTCCTCGGCTATCGGGTGGAGTCCTACAAGCTGTTCGTGTTCACCCTGTCGGCCTGCATGGCCGGCGTCGCGGGTGCGCTCTATGTTCCGCAGGTCGGCATCATCAACCCGAGCGAATTTGCGCCGGCGAACTCCATCGAAGCGGTGATCTGGGTCGCGGTCGGAGGCCGCGGCACGCTGACCGGCGCCGTGCTCGGGG
The DNA here is from genome assembly GCA_963738705.1 of uncultured Alphaproteobacteria bacterium. GTDB lineage: Bacteria > Pseudomonadota > Alphaproteobacteria > Rhizobiales > Xanthobacteraceae > CAVTXS01. Next base: position 16,822 of record CAVTXS010000039.1, on the reverse strand, counting down.
CCGTTCTGGTCAACTACGCCAAGACCTTCTTCACGACCGGCGCGCTCGCGCCCTATTGGCTGTTCGTTCTCGGCGGCCTGTTCGTCGCGGTGACCTTGCTGATGCCGCGCGGCATCGTCGGCAGCGTGCAGCATTGGTGGCACGAGCGCAAAAATCGGCGCGCCGCAAACGGCGGTCCGGTCCGGCTTGCCGATCCGCAGCCGGCCGAGTGAGCAACGCGATGGACATCCGCACCACCTCGGCCCTGCTCTACCTCGATGGCGTCACGGTGTCGTTCGACGGCTTCCGCGCGCTCGACAAGCTGTCGCTTACGGTCGAGGCCGGCGAGATGCGCGCGATCATCGGGCCGAACGGCGCCGGCAAGACCACCATGATGGACGTGATAACCGGCAAGACCCGGCCCGACGACGGCGACGTCTACTTCGAAGGGGTGTTCGACCTCGCGAGGCTCGACGAAACCGAGATCGCCGAGCTTGGCATCGGGCGCAAGTTTCAGAAACCGACCGTGTTCGAGATGCACACGGTGGAGGACAACCTGCGCCTCGCCTTGAAGGCGGACCGTCGCGCGCGCACGACGCTGGCCTGGCGCGACAGCGCTCCCGAACGCGCGCGCATCGACCGTATCCTCGAGACCATTCGGCTGACGGCGCTGCGCGGCCGCGTTGCCGGCGCGCTTTCCCATGGCCAGAAACAGTGGCTCGAGATCGGGATGCTGCTGGCGCAGGAGCCGAAGCTCTTGCTGGTCGACGAGCCGGTGGCGGGCATGACCGACGCCGAGACCCATCAAACCGCAGGTCTGCTCAAGGAGATCAACCGCGAGCGCACCGTCGTGGTGGTCGAGCACGACATGACGTTCGTGCGCGAGCTCGGCGTCAAGGTCACGGTGCTGCACGAAGGTTCGGTGATCGCCGAAGGCTCGATCGATCAGGTGTCGTCGAACGAGCGCGTGATCGAGGTTTATCTGGGGCGGTAGTCATGGCGAACGGCGAGTGGCGAGTGGCGAGTGGCGAGTGGCGGACATGCCGCACAATGGTGCTTCCATTCGCCATTCGCCATTCGCCATTCGCTCGTTGAAGGATTCGCGGTCCGATGCTCGACGTCAGAGCGATCGATCTCCACTACGGCGCCGCCCAGGCGTTGCGCGGGGTCTCCTTGCAGGCGGAGCCCGGCGAGGTCACGTGCGTGCTCGGCCGCAACGGTGTGGGCAAGACCAGCCTCCTGGACGCGCTCATGGGCCAGCATCCGGTCAGTCGGGGCAGCATTGTGTGGGAAGGCGCCGACGTCACCGCGCTCCCGCCCTACGAGCGGGCCCGCCGCGGCATCGCCTATGTGCCGCAGGGTCGGGAGATCTTTCCGTTGCTGACCGTGCAGGAGAACCTGGAGACCGGGTTCGCACCGTTGAGGCGGCCAGAGCGTCAGATCCCGGACGACGTGTTCTCGCTGTTCCCGGTGCTGGCCGACATGCTGCGCCGGCGCGGCGGCGACCTCTCCGGCGGCCAGCAGCAGCAGCTCGCGATCGGCCGCGCCCTGGTCGCGCGCCCACGCCTGCTCCTGCTCGACGAACCGACCGAGGGCATCCAGCCCTCGATCATCAAGGATATCGGCCGGGCCATCACCTACTTGCGTGGATTGGGGCAAATGGCGATCGTGCTGGTCGAGCAATACCTCGATTTTGCCCGCGAGCTCGGCGACCGCTTCGCGGTCATGGACCGCGGCGCTATCGTCCATTCCTGCGAGCGCCAGGACATGGATGAGGGCGCGCTACGCCGCGCGCTGGCACTATGAGGGCTTGAGCGTGAGGAGTGCGGCCGTGCAGCAGGCGCGCGAGCTTTTCGACCGCAATCGTGCCGTCGGACGGATCGCGCTCGCGGTCGACGCCGCCGCAGGCACGAGCCGGCGCCGCCGGGTCGACGAGCAGGGCTCGTTGCGCGTGCGCTTTCCGCACACGGATGCGGCCGAGCTTGAAGCGGTGATCATCAACACCGCCGGCGGCATCGCCGGCGGCGACCGCTTCGATATCGAAATCTCGGTTGCCAGTGAGGCCCGCCTCGTCGTCACGACCGCGGCGGCGGAGAAAATCTATCGCTCGCCCGGCCCCGAGGCGACGATCGGGATCAAGCTCGACGTGGGCGCCGGCGCCGCGCTCTGCTGGCTGCCGCAGGAAACGATTCTGTTCGATCGCGCCCGGCTCTCCCGTCGGATCGAGGTCGAGTTGGCGGACGACGCATCGCTTGTTCTGGTCGAGGGGCTGGTGCTGGGCAGGTCGGCCATGAGCGAGGCCGTGAGCCACGGGCAATTCGTCGACCGGTGGCGCGTACGCCGCGGGGGGCGACTCGTGTTCGCCGAGACGATGCGGCTCGACGGGCCGATTGCGCAAATGCTCGCCGAGCCGGCGGTTGCCGGCGGCGGCGTCGCGCTGGCAGCGGTGCTGATGGTGCCGGGTGACGAGCGTCAGGCGACAACCGTGCGCGCGCTGGGCGATCGACTGGGCGGCGAAGTCGGCATTTCATCGTGGAATGGGCTTGCGGTCGCGCGGCTGTGCGCCCGGGACGGGGCAGTGCTGCGCCGCGACCTCGTCACCGCGGTGACGGCGCTCATCGGCCGGCCGCTGCCGCGGCTCTGGCTCAACTGATTAAGGCAGGCCCATGCATCTGACGCCGCGGGAAAAGGACAAGCTGTTGATCGCGACGGCCGCGATGGTGGCGCGCCGGCGGCTGGAACGCGGGGTCAAGCTCAACCATCCGGAGGCGGTCGCGCTGATCTCCGACTTCATCATGGAGGGCGCGCGCGACGGCCGCACCGTCGCCGAGTTGATGCGGACCGGCGCGGAGGTGCTTACCCGCGCGCAAGTCATGGACGGGATCGCCGAGATGATCCACGACATCCAGGTGGAAGCGACCTTTCCGGACGGAACCAAGCTCGTGACCGTGCACGACCCGATACGCTGAGGTGCCAGATGAATCGCGCGCTCTATCTCGGTCTGCCATCCGCCTGTCTCGCCCTGGGCGCGACCGCCGCGTCGGCTCATCCCGGTGATCACGCGGGTTTCGGCTGGACGGCGCTCGCTATGCATTTGATCGAGCCCGACCATCTGGTGTTCACCGCGCTGATCGTTCTGGTCGGCGTTCTGGCGTTCCGCCTTGGCCGCCGTGCCGAGCGGCGCGCACGCGACCGGAGCGCGCCATGATCCCGGGCGAGATCATGACCAGGGCCGGCGACATCACGCTCAACGCCGGCCGCGAGACCGTGACGCTGACGGTCGCGAACACCGGCGACCGGCCGATCCAGGTCGGCTCGCACTACCATTTCTTCGAGACCAATCCGGCGCTTAAGTTCGACCGCGCCAAGGCGCGCGGCATGCGCCTGGACATCGCGGCCGGCACCGCGGTGCGCTTCGAGCCCGGCCAAAGCCGCGAAGTCACGCTGGTCGCGCTCGCGGGCAAGCAGACGATCTACGGCTTCAGGCAGGAGGTGATGGGGCCGCTCAAAAAAGCAGCGGGCAGGCCGAAGCCTGCCCGCAGAGCTCACAACTCTACCAAGAGAAGGTAACTGGCACGACCTCGACCACCTGTCGTCGCTTGCGCAACAACCGCGATCAACGTCAACGCCCGCTCAACTTCCCTTAAGCAACGTTACGAGCTGAGGCGATGGTACGGAAGGGCAGCCGATGAAGCAATGCGTGTGCGCTGCCGTGCCCTGTGGATAACGGGAATTGCCATGACCGCCAAGATCTCGCGTTCCGTCTACGCCGACATGTTCGCCGCGTCGGCGATCGCGTCCGGCCATCGGCGTGCCGAGCCTGATCTCGGCAGAAGGATTTCGCCACCGACGGTGAGGAGGTGAAGTTCGCGGCGGCAAGGTGATCCGCGAGCGGTCAGACGAGCCTTCACATTGCGTCACCGACCCTCTAACGGAGCATTGTGGCTCGGTCCAGGGCGGTTGTCGTGCCATTGCGGTAGCCTCGGCGTACCGCATCGAATGGTCGACGCGGATTTGGACCTGAAAGCGCCGCAGTTATGGCGTTTGCACGAGTTGTCTGCCAATCGCGATGGGTATCCCGACCGTTGAACTCGGATCCCCGCTTCATCGGGACCATGGCTCCTGCATTGTTCTTGTGTTCGGAGCATTGTTCTGGATCGCTGCGTACGGCTTCGACTTCTTGGTGGACAGCTTTCGAGGCGTTCGGCAACTTCGTCAAGACCTGGCTATAGATTGCTCGGCTACAAGACCTTGCCTCCATCGATGAACCCGGCAGTCCTGAAGTCGCTCGCGTTTCTTGGCGAGATGATCTTCCTAAGTGCACCAATCATCTGTGCGCTTGCCTGCCGGGAAATCCTCGGTTGGTTGGATAGGCATCACCGCCAGAAGGAGCGCGACATGAGTTCCAAAATCTCGCGTTCGGTCTACGCCGACATGTTCGGCCCCACCACCGGCGACCGCGTGCGGCTTGCCGATACCGACCTGATCATCGAGGTGGAGAAGGATTTCACCACCTACGGCGAGGAGGTGAAGTTCGGCGGCGGCAAGGTGATCCGCGACGGCATGGGCCAGAGCCAGGTGACCAACCGGCGGGGCGCGGTCGATACCGTCATCACCAATGCGCTGATCCTCGATCACTGGGGCGTCGTGAAAGCCGACGTCGGCCTCAAGGAAGGGCGCATCGCGGCGATCGGCAAGGCCGGCAATCCGGACATCCAGCCCAACGTCACCATCGTCATCGGGCCGGGCACCGAGGTGATCGCCGGCGAAGGCAAGATCCTGACCGCGGGCGGTTTCGACACCCACATCCACTTCATCTGCCCGCAGCAGGTCGACGACGCGCTGATGTCGGGCGTCACATCGCTGCTCGGCGGCGGCACCGGCCCGGCGCACGGCACCTTCGCCACCACCTGTACGCCCGGTCCCTGGCACATCGGCCGCATGATCCAGGCGGCCGACGCCTTCCCGGTCAATCTCGGCTTCGCCGGCAAGGGCAACGCCGTCGCTGCCGGCCGCGCTCGAGGAGATGGTCGAGGGCGGGGCCTGTGCGTTGAAGCTGCACGAGGACTGGGGCACGACGCCGGCCGCGATCGATTGCTGCCTCTCGGTCGCCGACGACTACGACGTCCAGGTGATGATCCACACCGACACGCTCAACGAGTTCGGGCTTCGTCGAGGACACCATCCGGGCCTTCAAGGGCCGCACCATCCACGCCTTTCACACCGAGGGTGCCGGCGGCGGGCACGCGCCCGACATCATCAAGATCGCCGGCCTCAAGAACGTGTTGCCGTCGTCGACCAACCCGACACGGCCGTTCACCCGGAATACGATCGACGAGCACCTCGACATGCTGATGGTGTGCCACCATCTCGACCCGTCGATCGCCGAGGACTTGGCGTTCGCCGAGAGCCGCATCCGCAAGGAGACGATCGCCGCGGAGGACATTTTGCACGACATCGGCGCGCTCTCGATGATGTCGTCCGACAGCCAGGCCATGGGCCGCATCGGCGAGGTCATCATCCGCACCTGGCAGACCGCCGACAAGATGAAGAAGCAGCGCGGCCGGCTGAAGGAGGAGAAGGGCGACAACGACAACGCCCGCGCCAAGCGCTACGTCGCCAAGTATACGATCAATCCCGCCATCGCCCACGGCGTGTCGCGGCACATCGGCTCGGTCGAGAAGGGCAAGCTCGCCGACCTGGTGCTGTGGTCGCCGGCCTTCTTCGGGGTGAAGCCGGATTGCATCATCAAGGGCGGCACCATCGTGGCGGCGCCGATGGGCGATCCCAACGCCTCGATCCCGACGCCGCAGCCGGTGCATTACCGGCCGATGTTCGGCTCCTTCGGCAAGGCGCGCACCGCAAGCGCGCTGGTCTTCGTCTCCAAGGTGGCCGCCAAGGGCAAGCTGCGCGACAAGCTGGGCGTGGAGAAGCAGTTCGTCGCCGTCGAGCACACGCGCGACGGATTTCGAAGAAGAGCATGCTGCACAACGACGCCACGCCGAGCATCACCGTCGATCCCGAGACCTACGAGGTCACCGCCGACGGCGAGCTTTTGACCTGCGCGCCCGCCGAAGTGCTGCCGATGGCGCAGCGGTATTTTCTGTTCTAGCGATGGGTCAGATTGCGTGCCACGGCGGTCAGGCCGGCACCGGACTGGCAGGCTCTGCCGGCGGTCGACGCCGTCGTCCTTCCGCACGACGGACGCCACCGCCGGCGCGTGACCATGCGCACCGAAGGCGACCTGGTTTTCCTCCTCGACCTCCCGGAGGCGACCCGCCTGATGCACGGCGACGGGCTTATGCTTGAGGATGGACGCATCATCGAGGTGATTGCGGCCGAGGAGCCGGTGATGGAGATCACGGCGCGCGACGCGCACCATTTGGCGCGCATCGCCTGGCACCTCGGCAACCGCCACCTGCCGACCGAGATCCTGCCTGACCGGCTGCGGATCGCGCCCGACGCGGTGATCGAGGAGATGGTGCGCGGGCTTGGCGGCACGGTGCGGCGCGCGGAGGCGCGCTTCGAGCCGGAAGGCGGCGCCTATGGCATCGCGCACGGGCACCATGGCGACGGCCATCACCACGACCATTGAATGGGCGTAAGCTCACCCAGGCCAACCCCAGAAGGCCGATGCTGCAGCGAAGCGAACCGGAGTGCGACCCCAAGGCCGACGGCGAGGACGAGGTGTCCTCGGGCGCGCTCTATCGCCTGATGGCCTGGCTCTCGCCGGCCTATCCGGTCGGCGCTTTCTCGTATTCGAGCGGGATTGAATGGGCGGTCGAGGCCGGCGACATCCGCGACGCCGAGGCGTTGCGGCGCTGGCTCGCCGTCGTGATCGCGGAGGGAAGCGGTTTCTGCGACGGGGTGTTCTTCGCCCATGCGCACCGCGCGGCTCTTTCGGCAGACGACGCGGCTTTGCACGACGTGGCCGAGCTTGCCGCGGCATTCGCCCCGTCCAAGGAGCGGCACCTGGAGACGACCGCGCAGGGGCGTGCGTTCCTCGAGACGACCCAGGCCGTGTGGCCTTGTTCCGCGCTCGACCGGCTGGTTGCCGTCTGGCCTGGGCCCTATGCCTATCCGATCGCGGTCGCGGTCGCGGCGGCCGGGCACGGGATTGCGCTTGCGTCCGCGTTGCACGCCTATCTGCATGCCGTCACGGCGAACCTCATTTCGGCCGGCGTGCGCCTGATTCCGCTCGGCCAGACCGACGGCCAGCGTGTTCTTGCGGCATTGCAGCCGGTCATTGCCGGAACCGCCGACCGCGCGCTTGCGACGCCGCTCGCCGACGTCGGAAGCGCGGCGTTTCGCGCCGATCTCGCCAGCATGCGGCACGAGACGCAATACACGCGGCTGTTCCGCTCATGACCTCGCTTGCCGTCATGCTCTTTATCGCGCTTGCGGCGATTGCAGCGGTGCATGTCGCATGGGGGCTCGGCGTGCGCTGGCCGGCCCAGGACGAGCGGGAACTGGTGGCGCTCGTCGTCGGACGCACCGGCCAGACCCGCATGCCCGATTCAATGCAATGCTTTGCCGCGGCGGCGGCGCTCTTTTGTGCCGGGCTGGTGGCGCTCGCAATGGCGGACGTCGTTCGTCCGTCGGCACACCGATTTCCGGCGACCACAGCCGGCGCAATCGTCACCCTGGTCTTTGCCGGCCGCGGCATTGCCGCATACCTTCCGGCTTGGCGCCGCCGCTTCTCGCAGGAACCGTTCGCCGCGATGGACCGGAGCTGGTACGCGCCGCTCTGCCTTCTTTTCGCGGTCGCGTTTGGCCTGCTGCTGGCACAACGACTGGGAGGGTGGGAGTGAGCAATCCCCACGGTCCGCTGCGCGTCGGCATCGGCGGTCCGGTCGGGTCCGGCAAGACCGCCTTGATGGATGCGCTGTGCAAGGCGTTGCGCGGCCGCTACGAGATCGCCGCCATCACCAACGACATCTATACCAAGTGGGATGCCGAATATCTGGTGCGTTCCGGCGCGCTCGCGCCCGAGCGCATCGCGGGCGTCGAGACCGGCGGCTGTCCGCACACGGCGATCCGCGAAGACGCCTCGATCAATCTCGCCGCGGTGGCGGAGATGCGCAGCAAATTCCCCGAGCTCGACCTCGTGCTGATCGAATCCGGCGGCGACAATCTCGCGGCGACGTTCTCGCCCGAGCTTGCCGACATCACCATCTACGTCATCGACGTCGCGGCCGGCGACAAGATCCCGTCCAAGGGCGGCCCGGGCATCACCCGCTCCGACCTTCTGGTCATCAACAAGATCGATCTCGCGCCCCATGTCGGCGCGTCGCTCGAGGTGATGGAGCGCGACGCCAGACGCATGCGCGGCGCGCGCCCGTTCGTGTTCACCAACCTGCGCGGCGGCGACGGCGTCGAGGCGGTCACGCGCTTCGTCGAGGAACGCGGCGGGTTGCAGCACGACGCTCCGCCGTGAATTGTCATGCCCGGGCTTGACCCGGGCATCCATCGTCCTTCGCAAGAGGTCGTTTTGGAGGATGGATTGCCGGGTCAAGCCCGGCAATGACGAGCCAGCGTTGCCCGTCGAACCGATTCCTTCTACGCGCCGGCGGTTGAGACCGCACTCTCCATGCCGGCGCGCTGCCGGCGGCGGTGCTGCACGAGGGTGATGAGCCCGAACAGCGCCAGCGCCGGCAGCGCGAACCAGTAGGGCGACGGCCGTTCGGCCGGCACCACCACCGCGCGGATTTCGTCACCCTGTTGCAGGCCGTACTTGCGCGCTTCGCTGCCGAAGCGCACCGATTGGACCATCAGGTTGTCGCCGGCCTGCCTTACGGTCAGCCCGCTGGTCGCAAGCCGCTCCGCCGGGGTATTGCCGGCGCCGATGGTGACCCTGACCAGCTTTTCGACAGGGTCGCCGCTCAAGTCCTGCGTGGTGATCCGCAGCCGCAGCGCGCCGTCCTTCGGCGTCTTCTCGATCTGGGCGAACATCTGGCTGGCGGGCAGCGACACGAACGGCTCGTAGATCATGTCGAGCCAGAACGACGGCCGGAACAGCGTGAAGCAGATCAGCAGCAGCGCGATGGTCTCGTACCAGCGATTGCGCGTGAGCAGCCAGCTCTGGCTTGCCGCCACGAATGCGCCCATGGCCAGGACGCAGCAGGTCACCACGACCAGGAAATGAAACGGCCCGCCGATGTCGATCATCAGGATCGCAGGATTGTAGATGAACACGAACGGCAGCAGCGCGGTGCGAATCTCGTAGCGCATGCCCTGCCAGCCGACCTTCATCGGATCGGCGCCGGCGATCGCGCCGGCCGCGTAGGCGGCGAGGCCGACCGGCGGCGAGACGTCGGCCATCAGGCCGAAATAGAACACGAACATGTGGGCGGCGATCAGCGGCACCGCGATGTCGTTCTGCGCCGCCAGCGCGACGATCACCGGCGCCATCAGGATCGCCACGACGACGTAGCTCGCGGTCGTCGGCAGGCCGCTGCCGAGCACCAGGCAGATGAGGCCGGTCAGGACCAGCATGAGCACGAAGTTGCCGGCCGAGAGGAACTCGACGATCTCCGTCATCACCAGGCCGATGCCGGTGAGCGTCACCGTGCCGACGATGATACCGGCGGTCGCGGTGGCGATGCCGACCGCGATCATGTTGCGCGCGCCGTTCTCCAGGCCGCCGAAGAAATCGCGCACCCCCTGCCACCAGTGGCGCGCCAAGCCGGCGCTGGCCGCGGAAGAAAGCCGTCAGCGGATGCTGGGTGAGCACCACGCCTGCCATCGCGATCACGCCCCAGAATGCCGCCAGCCCGGGGGACATTTCCTCGACCAACAGGCACCAGATCAGCACCGTCACCGGCAGCAGGTAGTGCAGCCCGGTGCGCGCGACCTCGTAGAAGTCCGGCACGAGCACCAGGGCCTTGGTCGGATCGTCGAGCGGCAGGTCCGGATGCCGGGCGCGATTCGCGACCAGCGCCACGTAGCCGACGACGACCAGCGCGAGCGCGACCAGGCTTGCGGTCTCTCCGAACGCCTGCTTGGTCCAGCCGAGGCCCCAGTAGATCAGTCCGCCCAGGATGACCAGGCCGCAGAACGTCAGCAGGGCCCACAGGGCGCCCTGCGCAAGCGTGCGCCGGCGCGTGCGCGGCAGGCCCGTCATGCCCTTCTTCGCCGCCTCGATGTCGACGATGTAGAACAGCGCCCCGTAGGTGATGATCGCCGGCAGGAACGCGTGACGCACCACGTCCGCGTAGGTGATGCCGACATATTCGGCCATCAGGAACGCCGCGGCGCCCATCACCGGCGGCATCAGCTGGCCGTTCACGCCGGCCGCGCACTCGATCGCGCCCGCCTGCACCGGCGAGTAGCCGACGCGCTTCATCAGCGGGATGGTGAAGGTGCCGGTGGTCACCACGTTGGCGACCGAGGAGCCGGAGATCATGCCGGTCATGCCGGAGGACACGACGCCGGCCTTGGCGGGTCCGCCGCGGAACTGCCCGAGCAGCGAGAACGCAAGCTGGATGAAATAGTTTCCGGCACCCGCCTTCTCCAGCAGCGCGCCGAACAGCACGAACAGGAAGATGAACGCGGTCGAAACGCCGAGCGCGACGCCGAACACGCCTTCCGACGTGAGCCAGAAGTGCGAGGCCGCGCGTCCGACCGAGGCGCCCTTGTGCGCCAGCAGTCCCGGCAGGTAAGGGCCGGCGAAAACGTAGAACAGGAACACGATCGAAATGACCGGCATCCACGGGCCTTCCGCCCGGCGGGACGCTTCGAGCAGCAGCACCACGCCGACCACGGCCGCGGCAACGTCCCAGCGCGTCGGCAGCCCGGGACGCAGGGACAGCTCCTGATAGAAGACGATGAGATACATCACGGCGCAGACCGCAACGGCCGCCAGCACCCAGTCGATGAGGGGGACGTGATCGCGTGGCGAGGATTTCAGCGCCGGATAGGCCATGAAGCCGAGCAGCAGCGCGAACGACAGGTGGATGGCGCGCGCCTCGGTATCGTTGAACACACCGACGCCGAACGTGAACGGCAAGGGCGAGGCGTACCACAGCTGGAACAGCGACCACGCGATCGCGAGACCGGTCAGCAGCCGGCCGATCGCGCCGCCGGGACGGCGCCCGCCGAGATCGGATTTCGGCAACGAGCGCTTCGAGCTCGGCTTGCGATGGCGGCGTACCACGCTCGATGTCGGCGGCAACGAGCGCTTCGAGTTCGGCTCGAGAAGGCGGTTTACCGCTTTCGACGTCCTTAGCGGGCGTCTCCATGGCCGGTCCAGATGCTGGCTCGCGTCGATGAGGACGCGAGGGCGCTTAGCGCCCTCGCGCGAGGCGATCAGCTCACATCCAGCCCTTCTCTTTGTAGTACTTCACCGCGCCGGGATGCAGGTCGCCGGTGATTCCCGATTTCAGCATCTCCTTCGGCTCGAGATTGGCGAAGGCCGGATGCAGCTTCTTGAACTCGTCGAAATTGTCGAACACTGCCTTCACGAGATTATAGACGACGTCGTCCGGCTGCTTGGCGCTGGCGACCATCAGCGCGCGCACGCCGTAGGTCGTGGTCGGGTTCGGGTTGTTGGAGTACATGCCGCCCGGAATCGTCGCCACCGAGTAGTAGGGAAATTTCTTCACCAGCGAGTCGACCGCCGGCCCGGTCAGCGAGATCAGCTTGGCGCCGCAGGTGGTGGTCGGATCCTGGATCGCGGCTGAGGGATGGCCGACGCCGTAGTAGAAGCCGTCGATCTTGTTGTCGCAGAGCGCCGGCCCCTGCTCGTCGGCCTTGAGCTCGGACGCAAGCGCGAAATCGGACAGTTTCCAGCCCATTTCGGCGAGCAGTTGCTCCATCGAGGCGCGCGTGCCGGACCCCGGATTGCCGACGTTGAACCGCTTGCCCTTGAAATCCTCGAATTTCGCCACGCCGGCTTCCTTGCGGGCCAAAACCGTGAACGGCTCGGCGTGCACCGCGAACACCGCGCGCAGGTCGCCGACGGCGGCGCCCTTGAACTGCGCCTCGCCCTTCACGGCGTTGTACTGCACGTCCGATTGCGTCATGCCGAAGTCGAGCTCGTTCGACTTGATGGCGTTGACGTTGAATACCGAGCCGCCGGTCGATTCGACCGAGCAGCGGATGCCGGTCTTCTGCCGGTCCTTGTTCATCAGCCGGCATACCGCGCCGCCGACCGCGTAGTAGACGCCGGTCACGCCGCCGGTGCCGATGGTGACGAATCGCTGCTGCGCGGTCGCAGGGCTAGCCAGCGCGAGCAGCCCGAGCGCGGTCGCGGCCGCGACGGCGTGATGACCGAAATGACACTTCGACATGCCTGAAACCTCCTGTTCGTGTTTGCGTCGATTATCCGCTGTTTGCCTCGGTAGCCACAACCCCAGCCGTGGCCTGCACCGCGGCGTCGAGCGCGTCGCCCAGCCGTTCGACGATCAGGTCGATCGCCGGCGCATCGACGATGAACGGCGGCGCCAGCAGCACGTGATCGCCGGCGACGCCGTCGGCGGTGCCGCCGGACGGGTAGACCATCAGCCCGCGCGCCATCGCCTCGCGCTTGACCTGCGCATGCAGCTTCAGCCTCGGGTCGAACGGCGTCTTGTCCGAGCGGTCGGTGACCAGTTCGATCGCCTGGAACAGCCCGCGTCCGCGGATGTCGCCGACGTGCGGATGGTTGCCGAAGCGCTCCGCCAGCCGGCGGTGGAGGCGCGCGCCCATCGCCTTGACATTGTCGAGCAGGCGGTCGCGCTTGATCACGCGCTGCACCGCGAGGCCGGCCGCGCAAGCCAGCGGGTGTCCGAGATAGGTGTGGCCGTGCTGGAAGAAGCCCGATCCGTTGGCGAACGCGTCGAAGATCGCCTGGCTCAACAGCACGGCGCCGATCGGCTCGTAGCCGCCGCCAAGTCCCTTGGCGATCGCCATCAGGTCGGGCGCGACGCCGTCCTGCTCGCAGGCGTGCAGGGTGCCGGTGCGTCCCATGCCGCACATGACTTCATCGAGGAGCAGCAGCACGCCGTAGCGGTCGCAGATCTCGCGGATGCGTCTGAAATATCCCGCGGCCGGCGGAACGGCGCCCGCGGTCGCGCCCACCACGGTCTCGGCGACGAAGGCGATGACGCTGTCGCGTCCGAGTTCGAGGATTTTCGCTTCCAGCGCGTCCGCCGCGCGCTTGCCGTAGGCCTCGTCGCTCTCCTCCGGTCGGCGATGCCGATAGGCGAAGCACGGCTCGATGTGGTGGGTCTCGATCAGCAGCGGCGCGAAGGTCGCGCGCCGCGCCGCGTGGCCCCCGGTCGCCAGCGCCCCGAGCGTGTTGCCGTGGTAGCTCTGGCGGCGCGCGATGATATGCCGGCGCTGCGGCTCGCCGCGCTCGACGAAATATTGCCGCGCCATCTTGAGCGCGCACTCGATCGCCTCCGATCCGCCGCTCTGGAAATACACGTGCGACAGTCCGGCGGGTGCGCCGGCGATCAGCGTATCGGCCAGTTCCTCCGCGACCTCCGTGGTGAAGAAGCTGGTGTGCGCATAGGCGAGCCGATCGAGCTGCTCGTGGATCGCGCGAAGCACATCCGGATGGCCGTGGCCGAGGCACGAGACCGCGGCCCCGCCGGAGGCGTCGAGATATGCGCGTCCGGCCGCGTCATAGAGGTAAAGCCCCGTGCCGCGCACCGCGACCGGCAATTCGGCATGGATCTGGCGATGGAGGATGTGCGTCATCGAGCGGGATGTCCGGAGAGGGGGTTTCCCCTGCTTCATAGCGGTCTCAATCCCGGCGCGCCAACTGCGCTGGAAAGTCTGGCTGGAAAAGAATTGAGTGATTTCGGCGAATTCCCATCTCGTCATGCTGAGGTGCTCTCCCGGACGAAGTCCGGGAGAGCCTCGAAGCACGCGGGGCCGCGCCCTTAGCGACTTCTGGATCATCCTTCGAGGCGGCCTCGACTGGCGTCGAGGCCGCGCCTCAGGATGACGGATCAATGATCCCGCCCGACCGCCATTGGCGCACCAGTTTCAATCGAGGCGACGATTGCCTCGAAGGCGCCGATCATGTCCAGCATCTGGCGCGGGGTGACCGGGAACGGCGTCTTGCCTTCGACGGCATCCGCGAAAGCCTCGACCAGCACACGCAGCGAGTCGACGTGTTCAAACGTTTGCGTCTGCGGCTCCTCGCCGATCCGCGCTACGATCAGCGTGTCCTCGCCGCGCGCCTCGGCCGAGCCGCGGGTGCCGAAGGCATGCACGCGCCAGAACATCGGCGCGGCGCGCACGGTCGCCATCAGGCCGGTCGCGCGGTTCTCGAATTCCACCAGCGCCGCGACAGCGTCGCGCGGGTCGGGCGGCGCCCTGCGCGAGACCAGGCGCGCGTCCACGCGCGCGATCGGACCCACGAGATTGACGAACGCGTCGAGCACGTGCAGCCCGGCGCCGGTCATGCCGCCGCCCGGCGACTCGTTCGGATCGTCGCGCCAGCCGCCCGTCACCCGCGTGCTGTGCTCGTTGCAGAAATGGCCCTCGATGTGGAGGACCTCGCCGATCGTTCCGGCATCGGCCACGCGCTTGAGCTCCCGCATCGAGGCGAAGCAGCGCTTGTTGTTGCCGGTGCCGAGCGGCACGCCCGCCTTGCGGCACGCCTCGATCGATCGCGCGGCCTCGGCGCGGGTGAGCGCCAGCGGCTTCTCGCACCACACCGGCTTGCCGGCCTTCGCGACTGCGGCCACCTGCTCGACATGCAGCGAATGCGGCGTCGCCAGGAACACGGCTTGCACGTCCGGGTCGGCGAGCGCATCCGCCAGATCGGTCGGACAGGCGGATGCCATGCTTGGCGGCGATCGGCTGCGCGACGTCCGGCTCCTTGCTCACGCCATGCACGAAGCGCACGCGCGCGCTCTTGCCCTGCACGGAACCGAGGATCGTCTGGCCCCAACGTCCCAGCCCGACCATGGCGGCGTTGATCATGCTCTTCCGCTCTCCGTCGCGCCCGCTATGCTCTCGCAGCACGCCTGATACGTCTCCCGAAGGGCAAGGTCGATCGCGCGAGCGAGGCGATGCGCGGGCGGGTGAGGGGTCACGACATTGCCTGAGAGGCACGCTGCCGGCCCTCGACGCGGCGCGATGCCGTCGCATGAGCGCGCGCGAGTATCCGCACCGTCTCCCCGCCATCGGCAGCAGGTCGACACAGGCGGCGGCTTGGTGCCCCTCAGGACGACGGTCGTATGAAGTGGGATGGCGGCGTGGAGGGCGGATGAGCGAGGATGTGCCACGGATCGCCGCCGAGCCGCTGCGGGCCTTCGTGACGCGTGCGTTCGAAGCGGCCGGCCTGCCGGCCCGCGACGCCGGCGCGGTGGCCGAGCTGATGGTGCAGGCGGACGCGCGCGGGTCGGACACCCATGGGGTGATCCGGCTGCCGCTCTACGTGCGGCGCATCCGGGCGGGCGGCATCAACCCGCGCCCGAACATCCGCGTCGTGTCGGAACGGCCGGCCGCCGCGCTGGTCGACGGCGACAATGCCATGGGCCATTTGGTGATGCGGTTCGCGGCCGAGACTGCGATTACCAAGGCGAAGGCCGCGGGCGTCGCCTGGGTGGGCGCGCGCATGAGCAATCACGCCGGACCGGCTGCGCTCTACGCCACCATGCCGCTCGCGCACGATATGATCGGGCTCTATCTCGCGGTCGGCGGCGCCAACCACCTGCCGCCGTGGGGCGGCAGCGAGATGCTGCTCGGCACCAACCCGATCGCCGTCGCGGTGCCCGCCTGGAAGAACCGCCGGTCGTGCTCGACATGGCGCCGACGGTGGCGGCGTTCGGCAAGGTGCGGCTCAAGGCGCAGCGCAACGAGCCGATGCCGGTCGGCTGGATGATCGACCGCGAGGGCAAGCCGCTTACCGACGCCAGGCGCGCCGACGAGGGCTATCTGCTGCCGATCGGCGAGTACAAGGGCTACGGCCTCTCCCTGATGATCGGATTGCTCGCCGGCACGCTCAACCGCGCGGCGTTCGGCCGCGACGTGGTCGAGATGGTCAAGGACGTCGGCGCGGCCAGCAATACCGGGCATGCGATCGTCGCGATCTCGATCGACGTCTTTGCGCCGGCCGAGACGTTCAAGCGCAGCGTCGACGCCGTGGTGCGCGACATCCGCGGCTCGGCGCGGCTGCCGGGTGTCGAGCGCATCTTCCTGCCGGGCGAGCAGAGCGCCGAGAAGGCGCGTGAGCGCGCGTCAAACGGCATCCCGATGCCGAAGCCGCTGCGCGACAACCTCGACGCCGTCGCGCGCGACCTCGGCATCGCGCCGCTGTGATGGAACGCGTGCTTCGAGACGCGCGCGTTCGCGCGCTCCCCGGATCAAGTCCGGGGCAGGCTCTCAGCATGAGGTCGTTTGTGCCATGCACACCACCTCCTCATCCTGAGTTGCCAACCGGCGTGGCCGACCCACCGCGGATGAAACGATGGCATACTGGCCGGGTCGTCGGCGTGGAGGTCGGCAATTTCCTTGGTGCATGTGAGCCCGATCCTGAGTTTGACCGTGGGACCTTGGAGCACCCCCGACTGTCGCCAATCGGCCTTCCGGGCCGTGGAGCACGCTTATTAGAGTACCCTGACGAGGTCCCTGGCCGGCGACGAACTGGAGGAAAGCGATGGAGCTTCTGCATCAACGTTGCGCCGGCCTCGACGTTCACAAGCAGACGGTGGTGGCCTGTGTGCGGCTGGCCAGCGAGGGCAAGGTCGTCACCGAGGTGAAGACGTTTAAGACCACCACGCAGGGTCTGCTGGAGTTGGCCGACTGGCTTTCGGAGAACGACTGCACACATGTGGCGATGGAGGCCACCGGCGTGTACTGGAAGCCGGTCTGGCATGTGCTTGCGGACGGCGAGCTTGAACTC
>CAVTXS010000038.1:0-29718 GCA_963738705.1 uncultured Alphaproteobacteria bacterium | reverse complement strand
TGGCGCACCAGATAGGCGAGGAGATCAAAGACCTGCGGTTCGACGGGCACGATGCCGTCGCCGCGGCGTAGTTCGCGCCGATCAGTGTCCAGCGAATAGCCTTCAAAGAGATAGCGCAAGACGGCCGATCTCCAAATCGCGTCAGGTCGTCATCCTAGCAAGGGAGACGCCGGAATGAAGCCAATCTTAAGGTGGCCGTAAAAGCATCCCTGCGCCACTTCGGTCACCCTCGATTTACCGAAGGCGATCATCAAATTCATCGCCTGAGTGAGCCGCTTCACACGCTTTCGCGCGCAGCGCGCGTAGGACAATGCGGAGGTTCTGCCGACAACGACTGCACAGGGGTTGTCAATGCACAACAACACAACCGGCCTCATGAATGCGCGTCATTCTTCCGATCGCATTGCCCGCGTGATCGCGATCATGGCGATTGCCGCCGCGGTTCTCGCCCTGATCATTCCGGTGTCCTTCTCTGGCCCTCACGCCAGCACGGTCAACGTAGCCGCGCGGGCGCAAGCGACTGCTGTTCCGAACGGCAAGCTGGCTGACGGCGAGCGCGTTCCGTGGTTCTTCGGCTTCCTCGAATTCGACTGGGATCCTGACGCGCCCGGAGGCGTGCCGGGTTTCGACCCGTGGCCTCGGACGCCGCAACATCCCTGAAACGCATGGATGGAGACCCCCATTCCTGCCTTGCCGACCGGACTAGCGACGATCTCCGTCCCTCGCGCCGACATTGCGGCGGCGGCGTTCTGCATGCAGCTCGCGTTCGGGGCGGTCTACGGCTGGAGCGTGTTTCTCAATCCCTTGCGCGAGCACTTCGGCGCCAGCAAGACCGAGGCGAACCTGACGTTCACCATCACGTCTGGCGGTCCTGGGCGTGACGGCGGCGTTCGGCGGCAGCCTGCAGCGCCGGATCGGCCCGCGCGCGACCGCGACCATCGCGGGCCTGCTCTACGGGATCCGGCGTGCAACCTGTCCGGGTTCGCGCCGAACCTGGGCACACTCTATTTGTCCTACGAGGTTTTGGGCGGGGTCGGGCTCGGCTTCGGCTACATCGTTCCGCTCGCGGTCCTGATCGCATGGTTTCCCGACAAGCGCGGCTTCATCACCGGTCTCGCCGTCACCGGATTCGGGCTTGGCGCGCTGTCACCAGTCCGCTCGCAACCGAGTTGATCAGACTCTACGGCGTGCAAAGTACCCTGATCGTGCTTGGCGTGGCCTTTCTGCTGATCGCCGTGGCGGCGGCTCAGTTCCTGCGGCCGGCGCCGGCGAACTATGCGCCGCCGGGCTGGACGCCGGTCGCGCAACCGACGGCGTTCGGCGCGGATGACGCTGAACCAGGCGCTGCGCACGCCGCACTGGTACCTGCTGTGGTCGATCCTGGCGCTCAATGTCACCGCCGGCGCAGCGCTAATCTCCGTCGCGGCCCGCTGACGGGGAGCCGACCCAGGTCGGCCCGGCGCTCGCCGCGCGATCGCGGTCTGCGTGATCTCCCTGTTCAACGGGATGGGCCGCCTGGTCTGGGGAGCGATGTCGGACCGGATCGGCCGGTCGCGATGCTTCATGGCGATGTTCCTGCTGCAGGCCGTCGCCTTCGCGTTGCTGCCGGCGGCCGATCAGTTCTAGGCTGCTGCTCATTCCGGCGGCGGTGATCGCGCTGTGCTACGGCGGCGGGTTCGGGACGATGCCGGCCTTCGCCACCGATGTGTTCGGCCCCAAGAATGCGGGAAAGATCTATGGCGCGATGCTCACCGCCTGGAGCGCCGGCGCAATCGTCGGCCCGCTGCTGATCGCGGCCGTTCCGTATCGAACGGCGTTGCCCATCATCGTCTGCATGCTCGCGCTCGCAAACATCCTGCCTGTTCTGTTCAACACATTCAGTCAGAGCAGCGGATTCGCGGATAGTCGGAACGCACAGCCTGACCCACCCAGAAAGCCAATGGCGAATGCCTGCTGCGTCAACGGCCATGCGTCGTCTGCGTCGCGGCTACGTCAGAGTTGGGCGAAGCCGATATGCCGAGCTGCTAATGACGACCCAAACCGGACCCCGCGATTGATCGCCAGGAGAGGTCTGTTTGGCCACCCTACCCAGGCACTGAATTGCCCCTAAGGACAATATCGCCTGCGCCGAGCTGGCCTTAAGGTTAGCATCTGAGGCCCGATGGCGGCTCGCCCTTGTGCACGCCGCATGTGTGTCGGAAGGGGTTGCCGTGCCATGCGTCTCCTCCTCGGCCTGCTCGCCTATCTCGTCGCCGTGGTTGCGATCGGAAGCGGCGCGGTTGCGCTCTTGTTCTCCGCCCCGGAGCCAAGCCCCCGAACGGCGACGGCGCTGCAAGAAACCACCACCGCATCGCCCCGCATCCAAGCATGGCTGGAGCGAAAGGCCGAAGGCGTGGCCTTTGCCGAGAAGGAAAAGGCCACCGCGCTGGCCGACAGGGAACGGGCCGACGCCCTGCGCGCCAAGCTCGCGGCAACGCCGGAGCCCTACGTGGCGCCACCCGCGCACGACATCGAGGAGAGGCGGGCCGCCGAGCGTGAGCGTGCCGCGCGAGCCAAGGAAAGCGCGAAGCGGGAAGCCAGGCGGCTTCGCGAGCTCGAAGGCCGCGCCGCGTATGGCTATGCCTCCGAGCCTCGACGGCCCGCGTATCCCGACGAGTTTCTGACCAGGCGAGACCGCTACGGGTACTGAGTACCTGGCCGGTCACCTCGGAGTGGCCAATCGCGCCTATCGGCGGTCAGTACACTGCCCGCGCCCTGAGCACGATTCTTTGCCTCTCCCCGCGTGCGGCTGGATAGTATTACCAATTAGGGGAGGAGGCGGCCTGCCGATGCGTCAGTTCAATCGCTTTTTCCCGCGCGTATTGCCTGGATTCCGCGCAAGGCAGCGCGTTCGATCACCTGGTCGATCAGTCCGGATCCTTTAATCTCTTGGACAAACTCGTTGATATAGGCGAGGCGGTCGGGGCGAGCTTTCGAGACCGCCACTGCGAGGAGATTCGCGCCGTAGCGGGCCTCCACGACATGCGAACCGGGCAGCCTTGCAGAATAGTCCAGCAAGATGGGGCGCACCGACGCCATCGCGTTGGCCTGCCCTGAGCGGAGGATCTCGAAGGCGGCCTCCGGGATCTCGGCGGCGATGGTTTCGGCGTGCTTGAGCAGTCGACCGAGCGTCAGGGTCGACATGTGATTGCGCACAACCGCGATGCGCACGCCCGGACGATCCGCATCGGCGAGGCCGCCGATCGAGGAACCGGCCGGCACCAGGAAGGTGTAATCCAGCGCGATGAACGGCGGCGAGAAGATGAGTTCCGCGGTCCGAGCCGGATCCTCGGACCCCATGAACGACAAATCGCAGGAGCCGGCCTTGAGGCACTCGATCACGCTCGGCGGAGTCGGATACGCCACGAGCTCGAACTCAATCCCGAGACGCGCCGCCAGCGCGCGCGTGAGTTCTGCACTTACGGCGCCGGCGCCGATGCCACGCAGCTCGCCGGTTACCGGATCTTGGCTATAGAGCGGAAGGAACAGCGCCGCCCGAACTTTGCCGGCACGCACGAGGTCCGCCACGCGCGGGTCTGGAGCCTGCTGCGCTTGCGCGGCGGCTGCACCCATGAGCAGAGCTATCGTCAAGAGGCGGAACACGCAACGACCGGTCATAGCGTCTGTCCTTTGGACGCTTTCGACTGACTGGTGGTGCCAGATCAACGATCTCACAAACGCGCTTTTGCCGCAACGGTTGAACAATTTTTGGCATATGGGCCCGCGCTGATCCAGCCGCGTTGGAGAGTGTAGCGCATCCTGCTCGCATCTCCAGTCGGATTTGTCCGGTATTAGCGGCCAAACATTCCCGCCGTGGAATTGGAGGTGCACCTAACACGCCCGGCGGGAACCCGCCGGTCTTGCGATTGTGCATCGTATCGCCCCCTGTGTCTTCGGCCGGCGCGGCGGAGCCGTGCATGGCGGCAAGCGCCGCGGTGGACCGCGCGGCGCGGAAATTTTGTTCCGCGTTTGAACCGTCCGGAGCGACGATGCAACCAAGTGATGACCAGCCTCGATGCAGAGGAGGCAAAGCCATGCGGTATTTCGCCTACATCGCCGAGCAGTCTTTCAAGACGGCGCCGAGCGGCGAGCGGCTATTTTTTCCATACGGCCCATGGTCCCGCCCCTACGTCTTGCCCGACGCCGACACCGAACGCCGCATCTACTGGAAGCTGGTGTGGCAGCTGCGCATCATGCTTGGCGCCTTGATTCTCGGGATGCCGATTCTGTTGTTGTGGCGCGCCGCCGACAGCGCGCCCTATTTCTTGGTCGAGATCGTTGCGGCAGCGGCAATATTTGTGCTGGTGAGCAAGGTTCTGCTCGCGTCGGATTTGCAAGGCCTCGGCCGCGCACCGCAAAGGCTGCCGCTGCGCAGTTTCTTCGGCGAGCTGGCCGGCACGCACAGTTTCCGCGCCCTCCTGCTCGGGTTGGCCGGTTGCCTGATGTTTGTCTCCACAGGTGCGTGGATGGTTGCGAGCGGAAAATCACCCGTCAGCGGACTCCTATGCGTCGCATTTTTTGGCATTTACGGCATAGGCTGGGGCTATGCGGTGTGGCTCAAGCGGCCAAAACCTCGCGCGTGACGCCGGCGCGCTCTGCGCTCGTCATGGCTGGTCGAGGGAGAGGGCGACGCGGAACCCCACGTGATGCCGCCGTCTTGCCGCCGGCAATGCGCCTCGGATCGCCGACCTCACCCTTGGGGCGCCCGAGGCGAACGAGCCACCGCGAATGACGCCCGCCTCGCGGCCTCCAGGTCGCAGCAGCGCCGAGCCGTCGGCCGGGCCCTCTCGAAGACTAGACTTCCAGCAATCCTCCACCCATTCCCAGGCGTTGCCATGGATGTCGAACAATCCCCATGGGTTGGGCTTGCGGCTGCCAACCGGAGCCGTGCCGTAGGCGCCGTGCCGCGGCAACCGCCGCCCCAGGGAAACGGCGAGCCGAGATCGGCGAATTTCACGTATTGGCAAAGCTCTGCGTCGTCGTCGCCGAAGCTGAAGCTGGTCCCCGTGCTCGCGCGGGCGGCATATTCCCATTCCGCCTCCGTTGCCAAGCGGTAGGGCTTTCCTGTCCGGCGGGAAAGCCAGGCCGCATATGCCTTGGCATCATGCCAGCTCACGCAAACCGCCGGATGGGACCCCGACACTTCAAAGCCCGGATGTCGAAATGTGGCCGCGACAGTGTGCCATGGAGCGTTTGTCATTTGCGGTCTCAGCGCAGCCATGTCGATAGCATCGCAAGTCTCGCCGACGGCGTAGCCGGTTTCCGCGACGAAGGCTGCGAACTGATCGACCGTGACCTCGTAGGCGCCGAGTGCAAAACGCTTGGCGATGACAACAGGCCGCTGGGGACCTTCAGTCTGCAGGCGGCGAGGCTCGCCCTCCGGCGAGCCCATGACGAACGCGCCAGGCGGCAACTCGACCATCTCCGGGCAGACGTCGCAGTCTTTGAACGTGGGGCGCGGTGATGGCGCGACCGCTGCGGTAGTGGAAAGTTTGGCGGGCTGTTGCCCGCTGTCGCCGATTGGCATGGTCGCGCGGGGAAGCAGAGAGACGCTCGCCAAGGCCACCAGTATAAGGACGGCGGTCGCCACACCGACGACGCGCCATTGAAAAACGCGCGTCACGCGCGGGCGTGATCCGGCCGGCAAGCCGCCGCCACCCGCCCCGTTGCCGACCGGTACGTCGGCGGTCGGAACCAGCGGCGCCTCGCCGGCGGCCGTAATCTCTGCGAGCGGTCGTTGCGGTCCCGCCGTCATGACCGCGGCGTCCAGCAGATACCCGCGGCGATGCACCGTCTTGATCAGTCGATGCTCGTCGTCGCCGAGCTTATCGCGCAGCTCGCGGATGCATTGCGCCAGAGAGTTGTCGGACACGTAAACGTTGGGCCACACGGCCTCGGCAAGCTCTTGCTTCGGCACGAGCCGTCCGGCGTTCCGCGCCAGGTAGCGCAGGACCTCGAAGGTCTTGGGCCGCAGGTCGATTTCTTGATCGCCTATGCGCAGGCTTCCGCGCATCAAATCGAGCGTGAAGCGGTCGAACCGCAAATCTTGGGCGATCGGGTCCATTCAGCGCTCCGGCGCGGGCCGCCATCCCCCGATCAGGGAATTTTACGAGAAAATTCGTCCTTTCACCACCGCGCTTTCAGGATTCCGGCGCCGTGCTCCCGACCACCGCATGTGGGCCGGGATGTCGGCAATCGTGCCGATCCGGCTCCCACACGCGGGACTGTGCGCCCGACCTTTAGCGAGGAGGAGAGTCCATGTCCAGTCTTCGACACCATCTGCACTACTACCATATCGGCGACGCCCATTGGTGGCTGACGATGGCCGAAGGGGCCCACATCGCGGCGGAGATCGCCGAGGTCGAAATTGGCACCACGGCCCTCGGCACCGCGACGGTCGGTGGGGCGATCTTCGCCGGAGCGGTGCCCGGGGCGCTGGGCATCGTCAGCCCCGCTATGGCACTCGGCTCGGGCTGGCTGGAGGCCCGCCAAGTCGTGAACACACGCGCCAGCCTTTCAGGATTTTCTCAAGGCTTCGTGGCAGGGCTGCGTGGGTGGACGTGGCGCCAGGTCGCCGAACACCTTGGACGACACTATGCGGTCCGCAAATACGCCATGGATGAAGCGAACGACTTCATCGAAGCCAATGGCTACAATCGCGGGCTCAAGGCCGGTTGGAATATCGCGTCCAAGCTCCCCCCCGAGAAGAAAAAGGAGTTCCTTGCCGACATCCGGCGCTACGCAGGGTCTGCGCCAAAAGAGTCAAGCTGGAGAGATCGCGTCGACCGGATCATCGAGCTCGCCGGCGCAATGCAGGCGAACTTCATGGAAGAATCTGAAGATGACTAGCAGCAGGTCGGTTGCACCTTTGGCCCCAGTGTCCGAAATTTCGGTTTTGGTCGGAACCGGACCGATCTACCGGATGTTTTGCCTGGCCAGGCGGGAGGCTCGCGCCCCTCGAAACGGCCAAGACGCAAGCGAGGACCACGGCGTCCACGACGGCCGCGGCAGCACATGGTCGCCACCATGAGACCTGCAACAGAGATTCTTTTTCGCATGCATCGCCATCCTGGGGATGGCGACGCTGGTCTCCATGGTGGCCTTGCGCATCGTGTTCTGGCGACGGGTCATGCGCGATGGACATAGCTTTTTCACGGCCGACGGCCTGGGCTATTCGCGCGCCCAGGCGGACGCGGCGCGCGGAGATCGCCTCGCCAGGCTCTATCTGCGCAGCATCAATCTGACGATCGTCCTGGTGGTGGCCTTCTTGGTCCTCAAATTCGCCGTCTGGACCGTTGGGGCGAGCTGAATCATCCCGGTCGTTGCGCGCGAGTGCTTTAGCCGGAACCCGGCGCCCGCAAACGCCCGCCGGGGCCGGGATGCGGCGTTGTGTTTGTCCTTCTCATGAAAGGACTTAAGGACCGCCACACGGAATTTCAGGATTGAGTCACCCAGTCACGTGGCCCTGGCCTTAAAGGTAGCTACGATATGGGCGGCGCTGAGGGCCCCTAACAACGCCGGAATGACGAGGAACCAGCCGGACTGCGGGTCTTGCAGACTGAAATTGAGCGCAAACAAAACATACAAGAGAGCCAGCGCAAAGGCCGCGAAGTCCGCCCAGATCACTCCGCGCCATATGAAGAGGCTCAAAGCCACGAATACCACGCCCGGCGGGAGCGTGATGGTTGCGATCTCGTGCCCCACATGGACCGCTCGAAACAGCAGCCCCGCAAGCAGTATCAGCACGAGACCGAGGAGGAGGACCACAATGGCGTAAGCCTGAGAGATTTGGCGGCCGACGAGCTGGGCGTTCATGCCGCTCTCTCTCCTGCCACGCTCACTGGGGTTTCTTGATCGCCTATGCGCAAGCTTCCGCGCATCAAAACGAGCGTGAAGCGGTCGAACCGCAAATCTTGCGCGATCCGGTCCATTCAGCGCTCCGGCGCGGGCCGCCATCCCTCGATCAGGGAATTTTACGAGAAAATTCGTCCCTTCACCACCGCGCTTTCAGGATTCCGGCGCCGCGCTCCCGACCACCGCATGTGGGCCAGGATGCCGGCAATGGTGCCGATCTCTGGTCCTTGGCTCGAGGCGCGTCACGCCGACGACGCGGCAACCAGGGGAGGGTAACGTGTCACACCACAAGTACCAAATCGAAGCAGGCCAACTGCTTATCGAGACTGGGCAACATGTCTACGTCGGGGTCTTGCTGACCTTCTACATCTGGGACATCAAAAAGAAAATTGCAGCGTATTGCACGTACAGTAGCAACAGATCCGATAAGGAGTGGGATAGACAAGAAAAAGCAGTCGCGAACAACACTGCAAACGCGCGTAGAATCGGAATTGGGAGAGCAAACTCAAAAAAGACAATAACTTTGGCGGACCCGATCGATATGAAGCTGTTTAAAGACGGGACACCGTCCTCGCTTCCTTTGACACGGGCGACGGCTCGTCAAGCAAAATGACCGCAACGGTCACGCTCGATAAGAGACACGTCATCCTTCCATTTGCGATCTTGGCAACGCTCGGAGCCGTCCCGCTCAATACGCGCGGGACTGCCTGGGGGACGACCGATAAGACCCGCCGTCCCAAGTTCCCCAAGAGTTTGATCGCAGAAGCCTCTCAGGAGCGGGCTGACGAAGAATGATAAAATGGTCACCTCGTCCGTTGCGCACGGTGCCCAAGGTCATCGGCTCGCAGCGTTCATGGCGCATCCTTCTATTCGACGCCGATTCCGGCGCCGGCGCCAGCCGCTAGGGATTGTGGTAACCTTCCCTCGAAGACCGCTCGACCGTTGCCCGGCAAAAGGCGGCGGCGAAGCTAAGCCCTTCGCGGGAGGCAACGTGGAGTACAGAAGCGTCCGATACACGATCCGCACGCGGATCGAGCGCAATCAGTGGGCCGTGGCCATTCATCCCCCAGGCGTTGAGGCAATCGAAAGGGTCTTTACCGGGGTACGTCCACGGGCGGAAAAGTTGGCCCGGGCCATGATAGACGCATGGCTAAAAGCACCGCGCGCCACCGGATTCAAACTGAACGCGGCCTGGAAAAACACGAAATGGCGAGGCGAGTGGTGACGCGCGAAGCCGGGTTGAGACGGCCCGGGAAGGCCCTGGATTTGCGTTCCGGGTTCGCGCACTAGCCAGCGGCAAAGGCTTTCGATTCCGCTCCGGATTGGTCAATGATCGCGGCATGGTGGTGGGCGCCTATGTATCGCCGCTTGCGAGACGCCGTCGTGATCGCTGGGGTCATCATGCTGCTGCTCGGCCCTGCGGCCCAATCCGGTCAGGGCGCGGAGCGGCCAAGGGCCCCGTCGACGGATCGCTCGCTCGCATCGGACGAGGCCTCCGCGCCCCCGCCGGCACCGCTGAGCTTCCCCGAGTCGCAGCTCGAGCCCATAGACTGGAACGCACTCGGCGAGTGGACGGCGGATGATCACGCCGCTGCCTTTGCCACGTTCCTGGCGAGCTGCCGGCCGCTGCTTCGAACGATCCCGCCGGCGAGCGAGACGCGCCCCATGTACTTCGCCCTGAAGCAGGTATGTCGCCGCGCCCTTGCCGCCGATCAAATGACGCAAGAGCAGGCGCGACTGTTCTTCGAAGGTAACTTCCGCCCTCTGCGCATAACCAAGCTGGGCGACGCCGCGGGATTCCTGACGGGTTACTACGAACCGATCGTGGACGGGTCGCGGTTTCCCACCGGCATCTTCAAAGTCCCGCTCTACCGCCGGCCGCCGGATCTGGTGCCGCCGCCAAGCAGCACCGGTCCCGGCTTTCCCAACAGGGGACAGTCGTTAAGGCGGACGGCCAAGGGCGAACTGGTGCGCTACTACGATCGCGGCGAGATCCTCAACGGCGCCCTTGACGGCCAGCGTCTCGAGATCTGCTGGATCAAGGACCAGACGGAGGCCCTGTTGATCCAGTTGCAGGGCTCGGCGCGCGTGCGCCTGGAGGACGGGATCATTCTGCGGATCAACTACGATGCGCATAACGGATATCCTTTTGTGCCGCTCAGCCGCATTCTCATCGAGCGCAACATCATCCCGCGCGAGGAGATGTCGCCGGCGCGTATCCGCGAGTGGATACGCGGCAATCCGGAGGGCGCCGAGGAAGTGCGACGCCAGAACCGATCCTTCATGTTTTTCCGGATCGTCGGGTTGTCCGATGACCGCGAGGCCGTCGGTGCCCAGGGCGTACGGCTTACGCCGGAACGTTCAATTGCCGTCGACAAGTCGCTGCATGTCTACGGTACGCCGTTTTTCATCCAAGCCGGCCTGCCCTTCACCAGCGAGAAGCGTCCCGCCGGCTTTGATCGACTGATGATCGCGCAGGACACCGGCTCAGCCATTGTCGGTCCCGCGCGCGCGGATATCTACTGGGGAGCCGGGGATCGGGCGGCCGACTTCGCTGGCCGCGTCCGCCAGCCGGGTAGCTTCGCGATCCTGGTGCCGCGTGAACTCGATCCTGTCGCCGCGGGAGCACGAATGCCCCTTCCGCCGGAAAGGCCGCCCGCTGCGAAAGCCAGCGTAAGAAATACGTTGGCGAAATCGCCGACGCTGGTTCAGGGGTCGCCGGTTCGGTCGAGCCGCGGCGTTCGGAAGAGATCTCCGCAGCCGATCCCGTCAGCGCAGCGGATCTTTCGACACGAGCTCTCCCGGTCGAAAGCCCGCATTCGGTCGCACTGAGCCGCAGCATGAGGTCCGATCTGCCGCGAAGGATGACGAGGTTGACGAACGCCTTCAGCAAGAACGTTGCCAACCATCGGCACGCGATGGCCCCGCATTTCCTCTACTACAATTTCGTCCGCATTCACGTGACGCTGCGGACAACTCCCGCGATGGCCGCTGGCGTGACAAAGCGCCTTTGGGAAATTGGTGATATCGTCACCGTGCTGGAAAACTGGGAAGCGTCCTCTCTAGCAAATTCGTGAATTGGCCGTGATCGGGCAGCGGAATAGCTCAGGTCATGACTCGCGCCAAGCTCATAGCTACGGGTGCCATTGGGGCGGTGGTTGCCGCCGTGTGTTGCGCCACGCCGATCCTGGCCGTTGTTCTAGCCGCAGTAGGGCTGTCTGCCGTGACCGGCTATCTCGACTACGTGCTACTGCCGGCAATCGCGATCTGCATCGGCGTGATGGTCTATGGGCTGACCAGGAGGAAGCCAGCATGATTGCAGAATCAACGATCACCTGCCCGAACTGCGGCCACCAGGCGACCGAAACAATGCCCACGGACGCCTGCCAGTTCTTCTATGACTGCAAAAGCTGCGGCGCCCGGTTGAAGCCCAAGCCGGGCGACTGTTGCGTGTTCTGCTCCTACGGGTCGGTGCCGTGCCCGCCGATGCAAGCCGCACGGGCGAACGAAGCTGCGGCGTGCTGCGCCTCGGCCCCGCAAGGCGCCGACTGGCTGGCGAGCGCGCGCACGAGCACGATTGCGTGGTGGCTCCCGAAAGGCGCAATGGTCGCCACGCTGATAGCGCCCGTGCCCGTTCGCGCGGCTGTATGGGTCGCCGCGCTCGGGTGGATGGGGGCGGCCTGCATCCTCAATTCGCGCCGCTGCGGACGCACCCACTGTCGCTATACCGGCCCCTACTATCTCGCGATGATCGTTCCCGTGATCCTCGCAGGCACCGGCATCGTGCCCCTGAGCCTCTACGCCTGGATTGCGCTCGGCGCCGTCGCCCTTGGTGGAAGCGGGCTGATCTGGTTTGTGACCGAACGCGCCTGGGGCAGATTTCTGCCCCAGTAATTGTGGCGGGGCAAACCGGCCCACTACCCACGCTCGTGCCGCGCCTTCTTCAGCTCCTTGAACAGGCCCTCTTCGCCAAGAAGGTCCCCGGCCTCTCGTAGCCGGCCAAAAGCTCGTCCAGATGTTCAGGCTTGACGGGCATCGTGAGTCCCCTTCGTCAGGCTACCCACGGAGCCCGAAGTCAGCCGCGACACACTCCAGAAACATGTCGGCACACCGAAGACATGATCCGGAAACGCAGAGCGTCAATGATACGCATGGGAAGGACCACTGGACCGCGCCGCGAGGTAAGG
Organism: uncultured Alphaproteobacteria bacterium; assembly: GCA_963738705.1. Classification (GTDB taxonomy): domain Bacteria; phylum Pseudomonadota; class Alphaproteobacteria; order Rhizobiales; family Xanthobacteraceae; genus CAVTXS01. The sequence continues at coordinate 17,638 of CAVTXS010000038.1, read as the reverse complement.
GGCGGCGGCCGCAAGAAGGTCCCCTGGGAGCACCGAGGTATGAAAAGCGTCTGCGTATTGAGCATCCTACTCGGCTTGGCGACAGGGGCAGCTGCTGGCGAGTATTACGTCGTTCAAGACGCTTCGACGCGGCTGTGCACCATTGTAGAGACCCCGCCGACGACGACGCAGTTTGTCTTGCTCGAGAAGGGCAAAGTTTTTTTTGATCGAGATGAAGCCAAGAAAGCTGCCACCTTGTGCTCTTCGAAGACGGCATCTGCCGTCGCAACGCCGCCTCGACCGGATGAGGTGGGAAGCACGACCAAGTCGAAGGCTCGAACCACCGCTAGTAAAGCGGCAAGCGGCAGGCCCTATCAATCGGCCAGGTCACGAACCGCTGGGTCAAGGGCCGCGATCGCCCATGCTCAATCGGTCGGACCACGTCCTTTTTCGTCATTCTTCTCGCTGTTCCGCTAGACCGTCTGCTGAGGTCACCTGCCCACAGGGTCGGGCCGGCTGGCGGTGGAGCCTCAAGGGTTTCCTCGCCAGGCCGAGTGTTGTGTCTCGGTCCACTTGAGTGCAAGTGGCGCGGAGCGATCGAGCGCGGATGACTTAGGCGCACGCGGATTGATCTCGCATTGCCAGCAGTCATCACACACTCACGCCGACCCAAACTGCTCACAACGTCGCGCGCGGGGTCATTCGAGGTGTACGCTCGCCCGGTTTTGGAGGCTGCTCACCTTCGACAGGCTAAGCTACCGAACAATTAACGAGAAAGGGTGCTTTGCCGGCTCTGCGGGTGTGGTCGGGCCGGGATCGTTGCGCACAACCAACTGGCGCTTCATTGTCTCCAATCTCGCCGTTTGCGCGTTCTTTGTTTGCAACCCCGCCTTTTGCACATTCGCCCGGCCGCGCTTAGCGGCATATTCTTGGCCGTCGATCGGCCCGACATGCGGCGGGTCTCGATCGAGATACGGTCGCCCGATCCCAAGCTGCTTCTCGTGCGCATCGATCCACTTCCACAATTCTTGGGTTGAGTGGTGCCGCTGCATACGGGTGTCACCCCTTACGCTCACGAGATCGGCCGCAAGCCCGTGGCCATAGCCGCCGCGGCGGCTCCCGCCATGGTATGAGCTGTCGCTCGCAGCCTTGTTGCCGCTCGCGATCGATTGCCGGTAATCATCCCGGAAGGCGCTCGTTATGCCCGGCATAAGCCCGGCGTCGTCCATCGCCCGAAGCGCGCGGTAGAGCTTCAGCTTGAAGCCACGATCCATGCCTCCGATCACGTAGTCCTTCAGCGACATGCCGGCTCTTTGTGCCGCGATCGGATCCTTCCACGCGAACTCCCCATCGACGTACTTCGTAATGGTTTTGATGACAGTCCGCGTTTTGCCTTTCTTCTTGACTGTTACCTTGATCCGCTCCGATACCGTCATGGTGTCGACTTTCGGCGTCCGCTGGTACAGCGACCAGAGGTATTCGTCGATGCAGATTTCCGGCACAACGCACTCGTCGAGAGTTTCGAGCGGAGCTCGCCGCCGCCTTGGCGTCGTTTTGCACCGGATCGGCCGTGCTCACGGATGCGAGCAGCACGGGCGGCGTGGCGGCCGGCAGCATCGGACGAGGGTCGGGCAAAGCGGCGCCGCCGCGCTCCAGGTCGGCGACTTCGACGGAGCTCGCCGCCGCGTTAGCGTCGTTCGGCGCCGGATCGGCCATGCTCACGGATGCGAGCAGCACGGGCGGCGTGGCGGCCGGCGGCATCGGGCGAGGGTCGGGCAAAGCGGCGTCGGCGCTCTCCAGATCGGCGGCTTCGACGGGGCTCGCCGCCGCGTTAGCGTCGTTTCGCACCGGATCGGCCATGCTCACGGATGCGAGCGGCACGGGCGGCGTGGCGGCCGGCGGCATCGGGCGAGGGTCGGGCAAAGCGACGCCGAGGCTGTCCATATCGGCAACGGCTACACCGCCCTCGCCCATTGCAGTTGCGAGCGGTGCTTCGAGGTGCTCGGCGCGGGAGGTTACCGATGTTGCCCGCCTGTCCTCAATCGGCGCTCCGGTGTTCTCGATGCCGAGCGAACCGGGGCCCGCGAGCCTGGCAGCAGCAACCCAGCTGGCGAGAACGACCGTTCCGCACAACGCCCCCACTACGGCAAATCGGCGCGGGCCCATCACGCCCTCCCGTCTCGTCCAAGGCTCCGCTTGAGCCAGAGCTGCGCAGGCAGGCCCCAGACGAAGCTGATTTTCCGACAAAGGTGGGAGGCCGCTATTGCTAAAAAGCCACACCGTCGGCCAAAATTCGGCCAAAAGGAATTCAACGCCGCAAGCGTGTCAGTGCGCTTGGAGCTCGAAAAGCCAGTTCCAAGAGCAACCTTCCAGGGGTTATTTCGTTGAGCCTCCGCGGGTGGGACGCATTGGCGAGGTAGCTTGAAGATCAACCAATGCCGAGCGGGGGAGCCCAGACGTCGTTCGGCGGGCGTATGCGTAAGAGCGGGTCACGGGCGCCGGCCCGGCCCATGTGGTCGGCGTCCCCTTTTTCCTGCCTGTGGGGCAGCATGAGCGATAACGCGCAAACCGTCCTGGTCCTGGTCTTGCTGGCCCTCGTTGCTCTCGGTGGAGTCCTGTCGCTGGGCTTCTGAAAACCTCGCCAGGGCGGCGCGGCGGCGCTTCTCGCCATGTCGCGCGTGAGAACCTACCCTGGACGGATCGGGTTTGGGATCTGTCGGACGTTGCCGAGTTGATCAGATGGCCGTAGCGGGGTTCCTTCTTCATTGGTGGTGAGTGCAGCGGGGAGTGTGCCACCCAAAGCGCGCGACACGTTTTCACTCACTTGCAAGGCCAAGCCTCGCGTTGCGCGTTCCAAACCGCGCTCGTGGCGTCGTAGCGGCGACGGTCTGGCTTGTCTCGGAGATAGCCGCAGACGACATCCTGCAGCTGACCCCTGCTTACCCGTTCTGGCATGCAAAAAGGTAGGGCGCGGCGCGTTGATAGGGCGTCCGCGACGCCCACGATGTAGCCCATCGCGGCGTCGGGCAGGTTCTCACACCAATGATGAAGCGTGTCTCCATCTTCCGCCACACATGGGGAAGCAGCCGACACGCCGACCACGACTGAAACCATGCAGCATATCCCTTTCATGGCTTTCCCACCTCTTGGGGAATGACGTTTGACCGTGTGCATGCAGCTGGCGTTCCGATTCCGAAATCCGCGCACGAAACCCTGAAGCAAGCCGGGTGCGTTACGCCCAACGGGGAGGATGCACGCAATTGCGGCTTGCGCAATTCGCTCGCGGCCGTCTGCCGTATTCGCGTCTAGACATCATTCGACGCGTTGAGCTTCGCGATGGGGATCGATCGCGCAGATTTCTTGGGTGCCCTCACCGTCAGGCCGAGCTCGACTAGACGGCGGATCGCCTCTGAACGCGATACGCCGCCGTCGTCTTTGGCGGCCCAAGCGTCCACGCGGGCAATCAATTGTGAGGATAGGCGCACACCGACAAAAGGCGTCTGACCGGTCGGCGGACGCCCGCGCTTTTTTTGTTTTACGATATTTGACCGACGCATAATTTCGTTTAACATAAAAGCGGCCCGACTGGAAGGTCGAAGCTCCCACGACGACGAATCTCGGGCGCTGCCAACACTTGACCTTGATCCATGACTCGCCGCGACCGGAGACACCGCCGCCGCTACTGCTGCGGCGTGAAGCCGGACGCCTTCACGGCCGGCGCCCAGCGCGCCGAGTCCGCGCGCTGGATCGCGGCGAAATCCGCGACCGAGGTCCCGGTCGGGACGAGGCCGAATCCGATCAGCCGGTCCCTGATCTGGGGCGAGCGCACGGCGGCGACGAGCACCTTGTTGTAGCGCTCGACGATTTCGGGCGGCGTCCGGGCGGGCGCGAAGACGCCGTACCATCCGGTGCCCTCGATGTCGTAGCCGGCCTCGCGGAACGTCGGCAGGTCGGGCAGGAACGGCGAACGCGCCTTGTCGGAGGTCGCGAGCACGCGAATGCGGCCGGCCTTGTGGTTCTCGATGAGATCGGTGGTGGTGGTCACCAGCACCGGCACCTGCCCGCCGATCAGGTCGGTGAGCGCGGCGGCCGAGCCGCGGTAGTTGATGTGCTGCAATTCGAGACCCGCGGCGCGGGCGAACAGCACGCCGAAGAAATGCGGCAGCGTGCCGGCGCCCGGCGTCGCGTAGCTGCGTTGCGCCGGATTGGCCTTGAGCCACTCGACCAGCTCGTTCAGCGACTTCGCCGGCACCTGCGGCCCGACCGCGAGCCCGAACTCGAAGGTCGCGACCTGCGCCACCGGCTGAAAATCCGCGATCGGGTCGTAGTCGAGCGCGGGATAGACGTGCTGATAGACCGCGACCGGCGCGATCGGCGTGAGCAGCAAGGTCAAACCGTCAGGCGCGGCAGCCTTGACGGCCTGCACGCCGATGCGGCCGGCCGCGCCGGTGCGGTTCTCGACGATCACCGCGCGGTTGAGCTCCGCCCGCATGGCATCGGCGAGCACGCGCGCGAGCGCGTCGCCGGAGCCGCCGGCCACGAACGGGAACACGATGCGGATCGGTTGCTCGCCAAGCTGGGCGCGGGCGAGGCCGGCCGGGAACGCGAGCGCGACCGCCGCCAGCGCGCACGCCAAAAGTCGTCGTCGTTGCATGACCCCTCTCGGCGATGTTCGGCGCCTTACCCTAGACTGCCCGCGCGCGTCCGAGGTTGGCAATCCCGCCGGCGGATCACCGGGCCGGTCTACCTTGCGGGTGGTATGAAATAGTCATACCATAAGCACGAGCCGACCGGAGATCGCGCGCATATGCCATCGAGCGAGAAGCGCACATTCAGCTTGCCGGCCGAGCATGCCGAATTCATCGATGGCAAGGTTGCGTCCGGCGCCTACGCATCGGGAAGCGAGGTCGTGCGGGCCGGCCTGCGCGCGTTGCAGGAGCGCGACGCGGCGGTCGAGCGTTGGCTTCGCGAGGAGGTCGCGCCGGTCTACGATGCCATGCGCAAGAATCCGTCCCGCGGCATTCCCGCCGAACGGGCGTTTGCCGCGGTCCGGTCGCGGCATGCCGCCCGGCTGAAGGCGGCGAAACGTGGAAAAACGTGAAGTCGTCTTTTCCCCGGAAGCGCAGGGCGACCTGCTCGAGCTCTATGATTGCATCGCCGACAATTCAAACGCGGCGCGCGCGATCGGCTACATTGCGCGCATAGAGACGTATTGCCTCGGTTTCGGCTTGGCGGCCGAGCGAGGGGCGCGCCGCGATGACATCAGGCCGGGTCTGCGTATCGTCGGCTTCGAACGGCGTGTGACAATCGCCTTCCATGTCGACCCCAAGCGGGTCACGATCGATCGAATCCTGTACGGCGGCCGCGATCTCAAAACCGCCGTGAGCCTGCTCCGCGACTGACGGAGCGCGTTGACACCCGCGCGCATGCGCCTACATTAGCTCCGTTCCGAGGGGTGCCCCGAAGGGGGCTGAGATACCGCGCGTAACGCTTGATCGCGGTGACCCTTTGAACCTGATCCGGGTCATGCCGGCGAAGGGACAGGACAGCCGCGGTGCAAACCTCCATCTTCCTTGCCAAGCTGATCGGCCCGGTGGCGCTCATCGCGGCCGCCGGCCTGTTCATCAACGCGCCCGCCTACCGGGCGATGGCGCAGGAGTTCCTGCGCAACCCCGCTTTGCTCTATCTGTCCGGCCTCTTAACCCTGACCGCGGGCGTGGCGATCGTGCTCGCGCACAATGTGTGGATCGCCGGCTGGCCCGTCCTCGTCACAATCGTCGGCTGGCTGGCGGCGATCGGCGGCGCCGTGCGGATCCTGCTGCCGCAGCACGCCAAAACATTGGGCGAGGCGATGCTCGCCAAGCCGCTGGCGATGCAGATCGGGGGCGCCGTCTGGCTCGCGATCGGCGCGCTGCTCTGCTTCTTCGGCTATGTCCGTTAACCCCTCAAGCGGGAGCCATTCGATGAACATCCACGATCCCACTATCGCGACCCCGAAGGTGACCACCGGTCCGCTGCCCGCCTCCCGCAAGGTCTTCGTTGAGCCGGAGGCCGCGCCCGACCTGCGCGTGCCGCTGCGCGAGATCGTGCTGTCGGAGGCTTCGGGCGAGCCGCCGCTGCCGGTCTACGACACCTCCGGCGCCTACACCGACGACGACGTCGCGATCGACGTCGAGGCGGGCCTGCAGCGCACGCGGACCGCATGGGTGCGCGAGCGCGGCGGCGTCGAGGAGTACGAGGGCCGGCCGATCCAGCCGGTCGACAACGGCAACGTCTCCGGCAAGCACCTCGCGCGCGCGTTCCCCAACACGCCGAGGCCGATGCGCGCGGTCGGAGGACGGACGACAGAGGACGGACAACAGATGCCGGCGCGCGATCCGTCGTCCGTCGTCCGTCGTCCGTCGTCTGGATCACCCAGCTCGAATGGGCGCGCGCCGGCGTGATCACCAAGGAGATGATCTATATCGCGGCGCGCGAGAACCTCGGGCGCAAGGCGCAGCTCGAGCGCGCCGAGGCGGCGCTCGCCGACGGCGAGAGCTTCGGCGCCGTCGATGCCGGCGTTCGTCACGCCCGAGTTCGTGCGCGGCGAGGTCGCGCGCGGGCGCGCCATCATCCCGTCCAACATCAACCACGCCGAGCTCGAGCCGATGATCATCGGCCGCAACTTCCTGACCAAGATCAACGCCAATATCGGCAACTCGGCCGTGACCTCCTCGGTCGAGGAGGAGGTCGAGAAGATGGTGTGGGCGATCCGCTGGGGCGCCGACACCGTCATGGACCTCTCCACCGGCCGCAACATCCACAACACGCGCGAATGGATCATCCGCAACTCGCCGGTGCCGATCGGCACCGTGCCGATCTACCAGGCGCTGGAGAAGGTCAACGGCGATCCGGTCAAGCTCGACTGGGAGGTCTACCGGGACACGCTGATCGAGCAGTGCGAGCAGGGCGTCGACTACTTCACCATCCACGCCGGCGTGCGGCTCGGCTACATCCACCTCACCGCCAACCGCGTCACCGGCATCGTGTCGCGCGGCGGCTCGATCATGGCCAAGTGGTGCCTGTCGCGCCACAAGGAGAGCTTCCTGTACGAGCGCTTCGACGAGATCTGCGACATCATGCGCAAGTACGACGTGTCGTTCTCGCTCGGCGACGGCCTGCGCCCGGGCTCGATCGCCGACGCCAACGACCGCGCGCAGTTCGCCGAGCTCGAGACCCTGGGCGAGCTCACCAAGGTCGCCTGGGACAAGGGCTGCCAGGTGATGATCGAGGGCCCCGGCCACGTGCCGCTGCACAAGATCAAGATCAACGTCGAGAAGCAGCTCAAGGAATGCGGCGAGGCGCCGTTCTATACGCTCGGGCCCGCTGACGACCGACATCGCGCCCGGCTACGACCACATCACCTCGGCGATCGGCGCCGCCATGATCGGCTGGTTCGGCACCGCCATGCTCTGCTACGTCACGCCCAAGGAGCACCTCGGCCTGCCCGACCGCGACGACGTCAAGCAGGGCGTCATCGCCTACAAGATCGCCGCGCACGCCGCCGACCTCGCCAAGGGCCACCCGGCCGCGCAGCTGCGCGACGACGCGCTCTCGCGCGCCCGCTTCGACTTCCGCTGGCAGGACCAGTTCAACCTCTCGCTCGATCCCGACACCGCGCGCCGCTACCACGACGAGACCCTGCCCAAGGACGCCCACAAGGTCGCGCATTTCTGCTCCATGTGCGGCCCGAAATTCTGCTCGATGAAGATCACCCAGGACGTGCGCGACTACGCGGCGACGCTGAACGAGGCGCAGGGCCTACATCCTCATCCTGAGGAGCCCGCCGGAGCTTTAGCGAAGGCGGGCGTCTCGAAGGATGAGGCCGAGCGCGGCATGGCGCAGATGTCGGAGAAGTTCCGCCAGATGGGGAGCGAGGTGTACGTCGATGCGGAGGCGGTGAAGGAGAGCAATAAGGCGCTGTAAACGGGCTGATGCGTGCCGGAGCTGATCATCATCGCCGGGCCGAATGGCGCGGGAAAGACGAGCTTCGCCAACAAGCACTTCGACGCGCCGAAAGCTGGATTCCTCTATCTGAACGCCGACGAGCTTGCGCGCGATCTAGCCGACGCTGGCGTTCCGCCGGCGCAGCTCAACGTCCGCGCCGGACGAGAAATGCTGACACGGATCGATGCGCTTGTTGCGGCGCGAACCTCCTTCATGTTCGAGACGACCTTGGCGTCGCTGAGCTATGCGCTCAAGATTCCGGCATGGCGGCGGAGCGGCTACTTCGTTGCTTTGATCTATTTGCGCCTGGCAAATGTCGAGACGTCGCTCGAACGGGTACGCCGGCGGGTGGCGCAAGGCGGCCACGGCATCCCGGAGAACGTCATTCGACAGAGATTTGCCAAGAGTGCCGATTATTTCGAAAGGCACTACAAATCGATCGTCGACGAATGGTATGTTTGGGACAGCGTGGAGGGCGAATTCCGCCCGGCAGAGGCATGGGACGACTGATGGGTCGAATTATCGACATCGACGAAGTGCAGAAGCAGCTCGACCGGGCTGCTCGCGACGCCAAGCACGGCTCGGCCGATGTCCGCGCCGGCCGCTTCGTGCATCGCGATACGAGAGTCGGAAGATTTCACCGTTGGCAAGGACGGGCGCACGCTGCTGTCCGGTAACCGACGAACCCGCAAAGGGAACCAAAAGTAGCCCGGATGGAGCCGTTGGATCGGCGCTTCGCGCCGTCCGAGGACAGGCGCCGCGCCATCCGGGCCACGCTTCAGCTTGCAGCCATCTCCCGGATTTTGCTTGCGCTCAATCCGGGCTACGTTCCTTGGCCGATGGCTGCCCGTCATTGCGAGCCGAAGGCGAAGCAATCCAGAGACCAACCTCGGCGGCCGCAGCGATCCGGGCTGGATTGCTTCGTCGGCTTCGCCTCCTCGCAATGACGAATGGCGCCACGCTGCTCACGCTTCCGTATGCCCTCCCCTCCTCCAATCGAGCAAGCGTAGGGTGGGCAAAGGCGCGCGCTTGCGCGCCGTGCCCACGCGGTACAACGTGGGCACGCGCCGCTTCGCGGCGCTTTGCCCACCCTACAATCTCTCAAGAGCCCCGCATGGCCCAATTCGACGGACAGGTTTTGATCGTCACGGGCGGCGCGAGCGGCATCGGCGAGGCGGTGGCGCGCGCGTTCGTCAAGCGCGGCGGGCGCGTCGTGCTGGCCGATATCGACGTCGGGCTGGGAGCCACGCTGGAGGCGCAGATCGGCCGGGCGGTCCTCTTCCACAAGGCCGACGTGCGCGACCGGGCTCAATGCCAAGCGACCGTCGCGCGCGCGGTCGCAGCGTTCGGACGGGTCGATTGCCTCGTCAACAGCGCCATCAAGATGGCGCCGGGGCCGCTTGCAGATCTTGCGCTCGAGGATCACAGCAAGCAACGGCAAGTTGACCGGATGGGGCGGACGACATCCGGGGGCCGACGCTCCGGGAAGAACATACGGTCCGCGCTCAACCCGAGCTAGGCGCCGGGTGTTATGCTTTCTTCAGAGTAATCTCCGAAAAGAGCACGTCACCGTAGGTCAAGGTTGTGCGCCCGTCATCGGACTCCATGTTCACGGCCGCCTTGGACAGCCGCGCATCTCATGCGCCTTCCCTCGCCAGGTGGCCTGCACAACGTGGGGTACGCGGCGCTTTGCCCATCCTAGGTCCCCTGCTAAGATTGCTTATGGCAAACCTTCTTGACCGCATCACTGTCGATCCGGAGGTGTGCGGCGGCCGGCCGTGCATCCGCGGCCTGCGCGTGCGCGTGAAGGATGTCCTCGACATGCTGGCAGGTGGCGCGACCCGAGCGGAAATCCTGCGCGATTATCCGTATCTGGAGGATGATGACATAACGGCAGCGCTCGAATTCGCCTCTCGCGCGACCGACCATCCGGTCTTCGCCGCCAGCGAGCCGTGAGGTTTCTCGTCGACGCCAACCTGCCGCCCGCCCTCGCTCGTTGGCTGGAGTTCGAAGGACACGAAGCACAGCACATCGCCGATCTCGGAATGGAGCGGATGACGGATCGCGCCATATGGGAGTGTGCCCGCGACACCGACGCATGCATCGTCACCAAGGACGAGGACTTCGTTCTGTTGCAGGCGTTGGACCGCGCCGGCCCTGCCATTGTATGGATTCGAATCGGCAATGCGGTGCGCAGCGTGCTCCTGCGCCGTCTGCCCGCGTTGTGGCCCGCAGTGATCTCTGCGGTCGAGCGCGGCGATAAAATAGTGGAGGTCAGGTGAACGACCACTCCGGGGGCAAGGCAATGAACCGTGGAAGAAAATGGCTCCTATAGTAGATGTCAAAGAAGTCCAAGCAGCATTGGATCGCGCAGCTTCACGGCAAAGCATGGAACACCAGAGGAGCGCTCCGGCCGTTTTCTCCCAAAGAAGCGGGGCAATGTTGTGCCGCCAACCAATCAATCGACAACTCAAACCGCCGTATCGGAGGATGACGCTGGTATAAAGCAAGCGTAGGCCAATCCCCGCAACGCGGTGGAAAACGTCTCGGGCAGCGAGAATGCCCGTTGGTTTCGGCCTAAGCTGCCTGCTCGCACATCAACAATTCTCCGGAGGTCGATATGCCGCAGAACGACACGCTTATCCTTCGAGTGGCGCTCGAGCATGAGGCCTCGATCTTTCGGGAGATCGAGATCGAGGCTTCCAAGTCTCTCTACCGGCTCGCGGAGGCGATCGTTAAGGCCTTCGACTTCGATTTCGACCACGCCTTCGGCTTCTACAGCGGGCTCACGCCTACCAAGATGATGCGCACGCTGCCAAAATACGAGCTGTTCGCCGACATGGGCGAGGCCGACCCCGGCGTCCTCGGCGTGAAGAAGACCAAGGTGGCGGATGCGTTTCCGTCTGTCGGGCATACCATGCTGTTCCTGTTCGACTACGGGGACGATTGGCACTTTCGCGTGAAGCTGAGGGCGACGGGAACGAAGGTCACGAAATTCGATATCCGCGCGTCGTTGCGACCCAGGGCGAGGCGCCCGCGCAATATCCCGATCCGGACGAGTTCGACGACGACGATAGGCCGACCTGGGGGATCAATTTGGCGACCGGCGAGAAGATAAAATGCAGGTAGGCGTAGGGCGGCTTAGCGAAGCGTAATCCGCCGATTTGATTTCCACTTCCTCAATAGTATGGCGGGTTACGCCTTCGGCTAACCCGCCCTACTTGCTTGAGAGCCCCACATGGCACAATTCGACGGACAGGTTTTGATCGTCACCGGCGGCGCGAGCGGCATCGGCGAGGCGGTGGCGCGCGCGTTCGTCGAGCGTGGCGGGCGCGTCGTGCTGGCCGACGTCGACGTCGGGCTCGGCAGCACGCTGGAGGCGCGAGATCGGCCGGGCGGTCGTCTTCCATAAGGCCGACGTGCGCGATCCGGCCCACTGCCAGGCGACGATCGAGCGCGCGGTCGCGGCGTTCGGACGCGGTCGACTGCCTGGTCAACAGCGCCATCAAGATGGCGCCGGGGCCGCTCGCGGAGCTTGCGCTCGAGGACTGGCGCACCGTGATCGACACCGGCCTCACCGGCACGTTCCTGATGACGCAGGCGTTCGGCCGCTGGGCGATCGCGCAAAGGCGCGACCGGCGCCGTGGTCAATCTCTCGTCGATGGCCGGCTACCAGCCCTACGGCGCGGCCGGCGCCTACTCGACCGTCAAGGCCGCGGTGCTGATGCTGACCGATCATTTCGCCATCGAGTGGGCGCGCAAGGGCATCCGGGTCAACGCCGTTGCGCCCGGCCACATCGAAACGCCGCTCACCGCCTATCTGAAGGACCCGGTGATCAAGCAGGGCCGCGCCGAAGTCACCCCGCTCGGACGCGTCGGCCAGGTCGACGACGTCGTCGGCGGCATTCTCTTCCTGCTCTCCGACGAGGCGCACTACGTGACCGCGACCAACCTGGTCATCGACGGCGGCGTGACCAAGAGCATCTTCAATCACATGCCCGGGCGGACATGGAGCTAGCGCGGGCGCCCAGCGGTCGCTTCGAGTCACGGTATCCAACCCGAACACTTCACAAGCCCCTTGACCTCGCCGCGGATTTGTTCTCTTTATGTTCTCTCCGTGAGTTCTGGGAGGCAAGCCATGAATACCGCCGATATCGCGCAGAAATTCACCGCCGCGCTCAAGGCCGGAAAGTTCGAGGAAGCGGAGCGCTTTTGGTCCGAGGACGTGGCAAGCTTCGAGGCGCAGGATGGCCCGATGCGGGAAGTTCGCGGCCGCGCCAACGTCCATGCGAAAGGCGAATGGTGGACCGCCAATCACGACGTCCACAGCTTCGAGACGTCGGGGCCCTATGTGAACGGCGACCAGTTCGCGCTGCGCTTCAAGATCGACGTCACGCCGAAGGCGACCGGCGAACGGAGGCAAATGGACGAGGTCGGCCTCTACACGGTGCGCGACGGCAAGATCGTGGAAGAGCGCTTCTTCTATTGATTACTGTCCCCAGCCTCTGGATAGCGTCGCCTTCGGGTCGCAATCGGCGGCACCGCCGTTGTGAGACGCGCCGTTCGGCGCCGCCGGTTACGAGCCGGCTTGAAAGGCCATAATTGTCGCATCGGCTCAATTCACCACTGCGCCCGAGGCCTTGGGGCGCGCCCGGGCGCAAGGCGCGAAGCGATCCTCGGGGTATGTGCGTGTGGCAATGGTTCGAGACGCGCGGCTTCGCCGCGCCCGTGCGCGCCACATTCGTTACGTGAGGAGCGCGCAGAATTCCGGCGATGCGTTCAGGGCATTCTGGACCTCCCGCAGCATCGCGTCGCAGTCTGGTTTGACCTGGGCGGCCCTTGTGTTGATTGGACCATAGTGCTTGCGCCGGTTTCGCAACGTCACTGCGGCGAATTCCGCGGCGAAGCCCGGCGACTCCTTCGACAATTGCTGAAAGTCCCGCCCCGCTCCGGTGCCGAAGTTCTCGAGATCCTTGGCCCTGCAGGGCGGGCAGCCTTCCCGAAAGACGTCCCGGAAGCCGGCTGGATTTGCCGAGAACTGGGCAATCAGCACCGGCAGCAATGGGCTGGCGTGACGCGCATCGAAGCTCGTCTGGAATAGCCCGGCCTCGGCCTTTTCGGCGGTTTGGTTTTCTGGGGCGCTTCGGTCTTGACCCTCGCAGAATTTTCCGGAGCTTTCGCGCATCCCGAGACCGACCATGAGCACGAACAAATGGCGTAGCGTATCGGGCCCCGAGACATCGTTGCTCATACCTAGACCGCTGAAAACGTTATTATAATGGGCAAGCGCGTCACGGGCCGGATCTCCGGTATTCTGCTTCGCCATTTCCACTACGGCGGCATCGCCGGCCTGCAACTTGCAAAGCGCCCTGGCGAAGACCAGCCCCATTCCCTTTATGTAGCCGATCGGCGCGACGCCACGTCCCGGCCAGTTGAAGCGAGCGATCGCGGATTTGGCGGCGATCTGCGCGATCGTCTCGATCGAGCCGGCCTCGGCCAGCGCGGGTGCATCAGATGCAGACCTCGGATTCTGCGCCACACCGCTCTCCGAAAAAGGAGCATTATCGAGATCGTGATACTAGAGGATGCAAGAGAATTGTCTAGCTGAGCAAAGCGAGATCGGGTTGAGAGCTGATGGTCCCGGACGTCGCTGCGCACTGCCCTGCGGCGCGGCCAACGTTTGCTCGACCGAGCACCTCGCTATCCCACTGCACGGTCCTTTATCCGTCCTTCGAGTTCGCACTCAGAGCGCTTTTATCAGGGCATCGCGCGCGGCCGAAAGCTCCAGGAAGGCGCGCTCGCTGCCGCCGGCGTCCGGGTGCACCTTCTTGGCGGCCCGCTTGTAGGCCTGATTTATTTCAGGCCCGAAAAGGCGCCGGCCGAGCGGGAGCCCAAGCACGCGCCGATGAGATTCATCGGGGGTGGGCATCTTCGCCGCGCGCCCGCGCTTCCCGAACCGGGGACCCGTGAGCGCATGCAGGCAATCGCGAACTGCGCCGAAGCGTCTTTGCGCGACATCCTTGCTCCGCCGGTCCGCGCCTTTGACGCACGCGGCATGCAGGCTTGGCGCCGCCTGGGAGGCCTTGTCTTGTAGCGACGGCTCTTCGCTGCGCCGGGCGATCTCCGCGGCCAACAACGCGGCTTCGCGATGATCGAAGGCGGGAGCCGACCACAGCCGTTCGGCCGCCAGTTTCCAACCGTGCAACTCGCCATCCATCTTGGGACGAACCACGAGCTTGTTGAAGAACTCATTGAACATGGCGGAAACGTGCCGCTGCGCCTTCGCGTTTCAAGTCCGTCAATATCGAATAAACTTGCACGCCCGCGCCGCTTCGCGGCGCTACGATCGCCGAACCTGCTAGAGCTTGATGATTTCAGATCGATGCATCCTGTCGTCATTGCCGGGCTTGACCCGGCAATCCATCATCTTCGCAAGAGTCTACCAAAGCGGATGGATGCGCGGGTCAAGCCCGCGCATGACGACTCAACATGAAACCATCACGCTGTAGGGCCCGGTCCTTGGATATCCTCACCATCGCCCTGTGCATCTCTATCGGCAGCGCCGTTGCATGGCTGCTGGCCCTGTATACCGACCGGGGTGTCGAGCTGCTGCTGTGGGACACGCTGTTCGCGACCGCCGGCGCGGCACTATGCGCGCTGGCTTTCGCCTGGACTTCCCCCACGGTCGGCCTCGTCGGGCTGGTGACGGCGGGTCCCCTCTGCGCCGCTCTTATGATCGTCATCGGCCACGCGGTAAGGCGCGCTCTGTTGTAGACAGCAGCCAATTCAAACTGACCCCCTTACCCCGCTCAGCGGCGCTCCCCGGGTCCGGTTCCCGGCCGACCCAAGGGCATGCTTTGCCCATCGTCCGTCTACCGAGATAGGCTGAGGAACTTCGGGATGGCAGGAACGGGGAGGAAACCAAATGAGCGGGCTTCTCGATGGACACATCGCAGTCGTCACCGGCGGCGGCTCCGGCATCGGCCGCGCGATCGCGGCGGGCTATGCGCGCGAGGGCGCGCAGGTCGCCGTGCTCGACGTCAACGGCGAGGCGGCGGCCGAGACCGCAGCAAATCCTCGACGCCGGCGGCAAGGCGCAGCACTTGCGCTCGACGTCACCGACCGCGACGCATGCCGCGCGTCGCCGCGGAGGTCGGCGACAAAGTCGGCCAGGTCTCGATCCTGGTGAACAACGCCGGCATCAACCGCCGCAACGCCTTCACCGCCGACGCGGACGCCGTGATCAAGGACTGGCAAGACATAATGGCGATCAATCTCAACGGCGTGTTCAACGTCACGCACGCCTTTCTCGACCAGCTGCGCGCGACCAAAGGGCGGATCGTCAACATCGCGTCGATCCAGGCCTTCATGCACGTGCGCACGCCGAACTCGCCGGCCTACACCACCTCGAAGCACGGCGTGCTCGGCTTCACCCGCGCGCTCGCCGCCGAGCTCGGCAAGGACGGCGTGCGGGTCAACGCCATCGGCCCTGGCCTGATCGAAACCCCGCTCAACGCGCAGGTGCGCGCCAACAATCCCGACCTCGTGAAGATCTTCCTCGATCACACGCCGCTCGGCCGCGCCGGCAAGCCGGAGGACATCGTCGGCCCGGCGATCTTCCTCGCCTCCGACCTTTCGGCCTATGTCACCGGCGCGATCGTCATGGCGGACGGCGGCTACCGGACGGTTTGAATAAAATTCCGCGGCAAGGTTTGCCCACTCGCCGTCGCCGGGCGCCGCGCCCACGTCTCGTCGCGGCTCGTTGAGTGGGCTTCGCTCCGCACGGCACGATCGGCGTGTACACCTGCGCGCATCAGCGGCAGAATGAGTGCAGGGTCATCATCCGAATGACTCGCAGGGAGGACGCCAGCATGTGCAGACTGTGCGATGCGGGAATCCCGCAGAACCGTTTCCTGTGCGATGCAGGAATTCCGCAGCAGCCGTTCGCTTCACGGCGCAATTTTCTCAAAGGTGCGGCGGCGACCGGAGTTGCGGCCACAGCCCTCAACCTATTCGCGCCGCGCAAAGCCGCGGCGCACGACGACGGCGGCCTGCCCGACGACACTGGCCGGCCCGGCCGGCGCTACGTCATTCGTGGCGGCTCGGTGATGACGATGGACCCCCAGTGGGGCGATTTCCCTCAGGGCGACATGCTCGATCGAAGGCAAGAAGATCCTCGCCGTCGGGCGCAACCTGCACGCCGGCAACGCGGCCGAGATCGATGCCCGCGGCCGCATCGTCATGCCGGGCTTCATCGATACGCACCACCACCAGTTCGAGACCGCGCTGCGCAGCTTCCTCGCCGACGGCATCCTGATCAACGACGGCACGCCCGCAGGCGTCATCAACTACTTCGAATACATCCTGCTCAAGTTCGCCCCCGTGTACCGGCCGGAGGATGTCTACATCAACGAGCTGTTCGGCTCGCTTGCCCAACTCGACGACGGCGTCACCACGGTGCACGACGTCTCGCAGATCCATCACTCGCCGCAGCACTCGGACGCCGCCATCAAAGGCATCATGGATTCCGGGCGCCGGGCCGCCTTCGGCTATTTCGAGAGCGCGGGCGGCGTCGCCGGCAACCAGTACCCGACCGACGCGCGCCGCATCAAACGCCAGTACTTCTCCTCCAGCGACCAGCTCGTCACGATGATCATGGGCGGCGAAATCTACCTGCCGGGCTTCCAGACCGCCTGGCAGATCGGGCGCGAGCTCGGCCTGATGATTGCGGCGCATATCGTCGCCCCGTTCGGCATGCGCCCGACCTTCGATCAGCTCGCCTCCTCCAACCAGTTCCGGTCCGACAACCTGTTCATCCACATGACCGGGATGTCGGACATGGCCTGGCAGAAGGTCAAGAGTTCGGGCGCCCACGTCTCGCTCGCCGTGCCGATCGAACATGCGCCACGGCATGCCGCCCATCCTCAAGACGCTCAGTCTCGGCATTGAGCCGTCGCTGAGCACGGACGTGGAGGTCACGCTGACGGCGGACTTCTTCACCCAGATGCGCTCGACCATAAATTTGCAGCGCGCACTGGTGAACCAGATGATACTAGAACTCGCAGCCGACGACCACCAACCCCTACCCGCCGCCACCGCCCGGCACGCCGAAGCTGCTCACGTCACGCGACGTCCTGCGCTTCGCCACCATACGCGGCGCGGAGGACCTCCGGCTCGACGGCAAGACCGGCTCGCTCAAACCGGGGAAGGAGGCCGACATCGTCATCCTCGACGCGACCGGGATCAACGTCGCGCCACTCAACCACGTGCCGGGTGCGGTTGTGTCGCTGATGGAGCGCACCAACGTCGAGACCGTGATCGTCGCCGGCAAGGTGCGCAAGTGAAGGGGCGGCTGCTCGACGTCGATCTGCCCGGCTGCGCCGCCAGCTCGGGGAGTCGCGCGACTTCCATCTTCCGGGCCGCGAACGTCCCGCAGGATCTGTTCCGCCCGAATTGAGCAAGCGTAGGGCGGGCAAAGCTTAAGCGCTTGCGCGCCGTGCCCAGGCGGTCAATGGTACGGGGGCACGCGCCGCCATCGCGGCGCTGGCATCCTGGATTGCTTCGCGCAATGACGGCACCCTCCGTCATTGCGAGGGGCGTAGCGACGAAGTAATCCAGGTGCTTTACCCATCCTCCGTCGACGACGCGCCATGACATTGCAATGGGATTGCCA
>CAVTXS010000037.1:0-226941 GCA_963738705.1 uncultured Alphaproteobacteria bacterium | reverse complement strand
CAACTTCACCCTGGTGCGCAACGGCACGTGCCTGAAGTGCGATACGTGCGGGTCAACGACGGGGTGTTCGTGAGATCAAGTATGCTAGAGATCATCCCACCGGAGGCCGAATCCGACACAGAAGGGCCTCCACGCCGCAACAGGATAGTTCGCGCCGCGCTCAATGTGGCAAGCGGCGCGGTTCCTTTTGCGGGCGGGCTACTTTCCGCTGCGGCCAGCCATTGGTCTGAGACCGAGCAGGAACGCGCAATGGAGGCATTGCGCGCATGGGTCAAGATGCTTGAGGATGAATTGCGCGAAGAAACAAAGGACAATCCTTGACATCATCGCGCGACTTAATATGCAAGACGAGGAGATTGCCAAACGAGTACGCTCTGACGAATATCAGTCCCTTTTGAAAAAGGCGTTCCGGCAATGGGCCGGGACGGAAAGTCAAAGAAAACAGGAATACATTCGAAACGTCCTTTCAAACGCCGCAACCACCCGAATTGTGACTGACGATGTTGTGAGCCTCTTCATCGATTGGCTGGGCACCTACTCCGAATTTCATTTCGCTGTCACTGGTAAAATTTACCGCAATCCCGGCGCGACCCGCGGAGAGATATGGCACGCGCTAGGCAAGGATCATGTTCGAGAGGACTCCGCAGAAGCTGATCTGTTTAAGCTTCTTGTGCGTGACCTATCCACCGGTGGGATTGTTCGTCAGCATCGAGAAACGGACTATGCCGGCAACTATATTAAGAAATCGGGCCCGCGGCCTGCCCCACGTGGAACTGCCAGCAGAACTATCAAATCTGCTTTCGATGACTTGGATCAGTATGAATTGACCGCCCTCGGGCAGCAGTTTGTGCACTATGCAATGACTGAACTTTCATTGAAAATTTCCTACCGACCGGACGTGGACGAATTTGCAGAAGCCCCAAGCACGGTCCCATAACGCCCGTTTGTCGCAACCATCAGCAAATGGTGTAGGTAGCTATGCGCGTCGGAAATATGCGGCGTACCTGCGGCACGACAGCATTATTGTGAAAAATGATCCAGGCGTGTCTCATGTATTGTCGCGTCGGCCGGAACGGTGCGCTCAACGGTCGCCGTGCTCGATCTCGTCCGCAATCCTGTTGACCTCAGCCTCGCCCCACCAACTGACAATTTGGTCGCGGGACATGCCACGTAGCTTGCCCAATACCTGATAGAGCAGCCACCGTCTGAGCGTCGGCTCCACCTTGAACCGATCGACGACAGAAAGCATTTGGCTCACCCCGAGATACAGTTTGTTGGTCGTGTTCTTGTCGCGAAAGGCATCGAGCGCCTCGTTTCTCTGCATCTCGTTTAACCGCTCGATCCCTTGAGTTAGGAGAAGCGCGGCCGCGTAGACCGCACAGTCTTGGACCGGCGTCTTATTGCGTTCATGTTCGGCCACCAAAGTCTTGAGGTCCACATCCATTTGAGCACCGTAAAAATGCGCCACTCAAACCCCGCAAACATGATCTGCAATTGGTCCTGGACCGCCTTTGCATATGCTCGCTCCGGGTTCCTTTTGCCGGCCACCCAGGGCTCAATGAAATCTTCCCGCAGCCAGTAAAGCGCCACGGCCATCAGTAGAACGGGCGTTACCAGAAACCAGACGGGCCATCTCTCAGCGACGAAGAGTGTGACAAACAGCCAGCAGGCTGAGCCGACCAGCAGGACAATCGCGCCAGTAAAAGAGATGATCTTGCGCACGGCGGTCCCCGAGCACCCATCTTGTCAAATCACGGGGGTGCCGTCACCCTATCGGCCGCATGCCATTCCTGCCGACGATGACCTACCGCGCGGTCCTCCATCACGGGCCGATAGGCATTGCGCAGTGTTCTGCAAATTCGCTGCTCGTTCCCAACTGCTCGACCTGCCCGCCTATGGCGCGGCACCGCCGCCCCACATGCGCCCGACCTATTCGCCCGAGCCGCCGCGGGCCTGCGCGCCACGCGATCCGCGCAGCCGCAATGGCCGCCGGCCGCGGCATTGGTTGACCGGTCAGGCCATGGGTGTGACGGCGATTCCGTCTCGGTCATGGCACAATTTCACTTGGGCCGCAGACACCCTCCATGCATTAGGGGCTACCGTGCCTGATCCCTCCTTAGACGCGAAAATCTCAACGGATCGCCGACTGCGGTGGCGACTGCGCGCGTGATCATCTGGCACGCAGCCTGCTCCATGCCTACACGGCCTGCCTTAGTCCTGCAGAACTTTGCGAAGCCGCATTAGTTGCGATCGACGCCAGCATTGAGGTGCGCGGCGCTATCCGCAATCGGCTGCTTCGGCTTGGAAACGAAGGTATCGGGCTTCCGGATCTCGACCGATTGGGGCGTCGGCTACTCGATCTTCGGCCCGCAAAATCGAAAACCCGCTTGCGTGTCGATGCACTCTTGTCGCACCTGTTTTCGGTCCTGAGCCCACCTACCCGCCAAGCGGTGCTCGATCGCTGGCGTGACCGTGGGACCCGTGGCGCAGGCGCTCGATGGCTGAAAGCGATTGCCGACGACGATTTGTTTTTTGGTGTCGCGCCGATCCTAAATTACTGGCGCGAAAGTGGGGATTGGCGCGCGGCTAGAATCCTCGCGTATCGCGCCGACCCCCCCCGCGAGTCTAACGGAAATCTTGCCGGAGTTTCTCAAGGAGGGCGTGCAAGGGTGGATCGTTGGTAAAGCAGCCTTAGGCGCGGCGCCGATATCTGAAGAAGTTTGGGCAAAAATACGTACCACCCTTCCAGCCACATACGCCTACCTATGCGCAAAGATTGGCCGAGTCGTGAGCGAGGCTGAGGCTCTGGCGCTTGTTTCGGAATCTGACCTGCCTGAGGAAAGCGGTCTCACCATTTGGGCAATCGGCCAAATGGGGCACTGGTCAGTGCTTGAGCAGGTCCAAGCGGAAGGAAAGGATCGCTCAGCACGTCGGTCCCGCCGGGCTTGATGATGCCACTCGCGCGCATTTCAACGCAGCCGCTCGTGGACCGGCGGTCATTAGAGCACGTAGCCCGGATTTTGTTGGCGCTCAATCCGGGCTACGTTGGCGGCATGCCAATGGCCGTCCGGTTTGACGAGCACACGATGTGGGTCGACCTGAGCGATGGCCGAACGCTCGGCGTGCCGTTGGCGTGGTTTCCGTGCCTGCTGCACTCGACTCCTGCCCAGCGCGAACGGGTTGAGCTGAGCCGGTTGGGCCTCCACTGGGAGGAACTCGATGAGGATATCTCCATCGCCGGGCTGCTTGCTGGATGGGGCGACATGACACGGCCACCGGAGCAGGCCGCCTGACGCCCACATGAAGCCGAGTCCGGGCGGCCGCTCAGCGAAGCGTGCTGAAGGTCGGACGACAGAGTGCATTCGCCAAACAGCAGGTCTATGCCGCCGACGGTGGCCCGTTCGAGCTGCGAATAATCGATGGCAGCCGCAGCGACCTGATCTCAGTGTCGTATCGCGCTTTCAGGCCACCGCCCATCTGGATTCCTCTGCTCACGGCGCAAGGCTGGTTTCGCGGTAACAACACGGCGACCACCGATCAACTTGACGGTGCCATTCGCGCGTTCCTCGAAGCGGCGCTTGCCCCGAAAACTTAGGCGGTCACAGCATCTCCGGCCTGAACTTGCGCCGGTAGCTCACGGTCTTGCCCGCCTGCATGAACACGCCGTCGCCGTGGTAGTGCAGCATCTTTGGATATTTCGGCGAGGCGGGCGCGTGCGCCTTCACCACTTCCCAGATGAAGACGTTGTATTTGTCGATCAGCTTGCCGTCGTAGAGCCGGCACTCGAGGTTGGCGAAGCACTCGGCGATCAGCGGCGCCTTGACGTGTGTCGCCGGCAGCGGCGTCAAGCGGAAGCGCGCGAACTTGTCGACCTCGGCGCCCGAGCAGTTGCCGATCCCCACCACCTCATCGGCGAGATCGACGGTCGGCACGTTGATGACGCATTCGCGCGCGCGCCGGATGAGCTCGAAACTGTGGTTCGAGCCGGCGATCAGGCAGCCGACCAAGGAGGGCGAGAATTCCATCACCATGTGCCAGCCCATGGTCATGATGTTGCGCTCACCCTTCCAGGCCGAGCTCACCAACACGATCGGTCCGGGCTCGAGAAAGCGGCGGATATCGGAGACCGGGAAGTCCCTTTTCCTGTACGGCTTGCGCGCCATGGTGTATTCTCGCGCGAGTGCGAAGGATTTCAGGTTGGAGTGAAGCCTAACACCGTCCACCCCGCTCGCGTCGGTCTGGTCTGCCAGTTTTCCTCCGGGGCGGATGAAACGTGCGTCGAGCCCCGCCTAAAGGATCGACAGCCGCGCCTAAAGGACCGACGGCCGCGTCGGTCGTTTTCGGCGCACGTGAAATTTGCTGCGGCAACAGTTTCACGTGAAACTAAGGGCTTGGTCCCGCACCGCAGCAATTATTTGCAAAAGAGATTTCACTGGTGTCCGGTTGACTGGACGATCAAAGGGTTAAGGACGCAGGATTGATGCGGGTTTCTGGGCAACGAGGCGTGGTGTCGATTTGAACGGCATGGGGCAGTCTTCGGAGATTTTCCGAGGATTCGCCTATGAACATCGGCAAGACGCTGTTCGCCCAAGTCATGGATTTTCTGCCTTGGAGCACCTTTACGCGGATTGTCAGGCGCTATGGCGGCGACCGCGGGGTGCGAACGCTGACCTGTGCCGAGCAATACCGAGCGATGGCCTTCGCGCAACTGACCTACCGCGAGAGCTTGCGCGACATCGAAACCTGTCTGGCGGCGCAAGCTGCGAAGCTCTACCACCTGGGTTTCCGCGAGCCGGTGCGGCGATCGACGCTGGCCGATGCCAACGAGACGCGCGACTGGCGCATTTATGCGGAACTGGCGCATCGGTTGATCGCTCAGGCGAGAAAGCTCTACGCCAACGAGGACCTGGGCTTGGACCTCAACAGCACGGTCTATGCTCTCAACTCCACCACCATCGATCTTTGCCTGTCGCTGTTTCGGTGGGCGCACTTTCGCACCACCAAGGCAGCAGTGAAGATGCACACCCTGCTCGATCTGCGCGGCAGCATCCCGAGCTTCATCCACATCTCGGACGGCAAGCTGCACGATGTTCACGCCCTCGACCTGCTGCTGCCCGAGCCGGGGGCGACCTACGTCATGGATCGCGGCTATGTCGACTTTGCGCGTCTGCACGTGCTGCACCAGGCCGGCGCCTTCTTCGTCACCCGCGCCAAGTCGAACATGCATGCCCATCGCCTCTATTCGGCGCCGACCGATCGCTCAAGCGGCATCATTTGCGACCAGACCATCATGTTGGACGGTCACTATGCCAGGAAGGACTATCCCGAACCTCTGCGTCGCATCCGCTTCAAGGACATCGACACCGGCAAGACACTGGTGTTCCTCACCAACCAATTCGCCTTGCCGGCATCCACCATTTGCGCTCTCTACAAGGGCCGTTGGCAGGTCGAGCTCTTCTTCAAGTGGATCAAGCAGCATCTTCGCATCAAGCGGTTCTACGGCACCTCGGAAAATGCCGTAAAGACGCAAATCTGGATCGCAGTCTCGGTCTATGTGCTCGTCGCCATTCTCAAGAAGCGCCTGGGCTTGGACGCCTCGCTCTACACTTTGCTACAGATTCTCTCCGTCACCCTGTTCGAGAAAATGCCCTTGCCACAGGCACTTTCCACAACGCATCCGCAATGCCACAACGCCTCACCCGACAACCAACTGAACTTATTCAAGTTTTGACCGGACAGTAATGAAAGAGATTGTTATTTCAATTTCGCAGCGCAGCATCTTGCGCTGGTGTCGTCATGCGCGGGCGAGCCGTCGCCACGCGATTGCGATGGTTGCGGAGCAAAGGCGCCGCCCTGCCCCGCCGGTCTCGGAAGCGCGTCCCCCTCGGCATGTTCCCGAGTTTATCAGGCGGAAATCGTATAGGCTCCCGATTCGACGCGTTTCGCGCGCGCCCCGCATCGGGAACCCAGGCTCCATGGCGACACGGCAGGAACGGCTGAACGCCTTTGCGGGCGAGGGAGAGCCCTCCCCCGGGCAACCGGTCGAGCTGCTTTGCGAAGACCACGTCGGCACTTATGTGGTACCGTTCCTGTGCCACCGGGCCGACGGCGACTGGATGAACGCCCGGACCGGCGAGCGGATCGCGGCGACCGTGATCGGCTGGCGCAAGCCGGCATTGCAACCATAGGCGGGACGGCCGTTCCGCCCGGCGAAAGGAGACCAGCCTTGCCCAAGGCGAAGGGAAACCGCGAGCGGGCCGAGGCCCAGTTCGACAAGAAGCTGCAGGCCCAACAGGCGGGCGCCAAGGCGATGTCGGAGTACGAGGCTGCGGGCGCGGCCGTTCGCGCCAGGACCGCCAAGCTGCGCGCCCTGCGCCTGGCCAAGGAAGCGGCCGACAAGGAGGCCGCCGGTAAGCCGGAGGCGATCCAGGCCCCCGCTCCCAAAACCGCCAAGGCCAAGAAGAAGCCGGTCGAGGCGCAGGACAAGCCTGCGCTTTCGGACTGGCTGGCGGCGGAACGGGACCAAGGGCGCCGCGGCTGAGCGCGCCCGTAGCCCGTAGGGCGCAATAGCGCAGCGTATTCCGCCAAACCGACGCCGGACATGGCGCAATACGCTTCGCTACTCCGCCCTACACCCTACTCCTCCGGCTCGGTGGTGAAGAACAGCGGATAGCCTTGGGCTTTGCCGAGCTCGGTCGCCTCCTTGGCCTTGGTCTCGGCGATGTCGCGGGCGTAGACCGCGATCACGCAGGCCCCGCGCCGGTGCGCCGTCATCATCACGGCGTAGGCTTGCTCCGCGTCCATGCGGAACACCGCCTTGAGCACCAGCACCACGAACTCGCGCGGCGTGTAATCGTCGTTGAGCAGGATCACCTTGTAGAGCGGCGGCCGCTGCGTCTTGGGCTTGACCTTGGTGCGCGGCTTGACGACCGTTTGGCTCATGGCGAGCGGACCCGATATCCCGGCCCAAATATAGCCGGCAACGTGTAGGGTGGGCAAAGCGCCGCGAAGCGGCGTGTGCCCACGCAAATTTTCGCGCACCGGAAGCGTGGGCACGGCGCGCGTTCGCGCGCCTTTGCCCACCCTACATTCCCACCGCGCGCGCGAGCAGCGACAGCGCCGCGACGATCAGCACGGCGAAAGTCGCGACCACGCCGACAACGCGCAGGCGGAAATTTTCGGTCTCGTGCGAGATGCCGAGCGCGTGCGCGACGCGCGCGACGACCAAGACCAGGCCACAGAGATGCAGCAGCCAGCCCGGGCGCCCCTGCAGCTCCATGAATGCGAGCAGGATCACCGCCAGCGGCACGTATTCGGCGAAATTGCCGTGCACGCGGATGCGCCGCTCGAGGTCGACACTGTCGCCGGCCCCGAAACCGACGCGGTAGCTCTGCCGGCCGCGGATCACCCGCGCCGAAAGGACGACGTAGATCAGCACCAGCACGGCCGCATAGGCCGGAACGATCACCGGAACCATTTTACCCCCCCTGACAAGACCGGGAAGCTTATCGAGGAGGGCGCCGGCGCACCATCCGCAAGTGCGCGAACGCGCGTCGTGCCTGCGGCCGGCGGCATTCTGGATTGCTTCGCCTTCGGCTCGCAATGACGAGAGGCTCCCGTCGTGGCGAGAAGTGCAGCGACGAGGCAATCCACCCGCCATTGCCAGGAGCGAAAGCGACGACGCAATCCAGATGCTTTGCCCGCTCGACGAATGAGCCGCTATCATGGGCCCGAGAACCACGAGTTGATCATGCTGCTCAAGATCATCGCCTTCGTTGCGGCCGCCATCCCGCTGGTGCTGTTCGTGCGCGCGATGTTCTTTCGGCGACCGAGCCGGATCAGCGAAGGGGTGCGGGAATTCAAAAAGCAGGTCGACGTCGCGGTCTGGATCTTCCTCGGCCTGGTCGGGTGCGTGGTGGTCTTTGCCGCCGGCAAGCTCATCTGGACGTGGTGGGCGTCGCTATGACGGCGACGCCCGGCACCCTGTAGCTCGGCATGGCGCTCGCCGCCCGCCTTGCCGTTGCGACTACTCCACCCGGATCTTGAGCTCCGAGATCAGCGCGCCCCATTTCTTGCGCTCGGCGACCACGAACTCGCCGAACGCCTTGCGGTCCGAGACGACCGGGTCGGCGATCACCGTGGCAAAGCGCTCCTTCACGATCGCTTCCTGCGTCAGCGCGCGCGCCGCTTTCTCGATCGTCGCGACGATCTCCTCCGGCGTGCCCGAGCGCACGCCCACACCAAACCAGGATGCGGTGTCGTAGCCGGCAAGGGTATCGGCGACGGTCGGCAGCTCGGGCAGCAGCGGCGAGCGCTCGATCGAGGTGACGGCGAGCGCCTTGACGGCGTCGCCGCGCACCTGGCCGATGATCGAGGTCGCGTTGTCGAACATCAGGTCGACCTGCCCGCCGACCAGATCGTTCACCGCCGGCGCGCTGCCGCGGTAGGGCACGTGGTTCATCTCGACGCCGGCCATTTTCTTGAACAGCTCGGCCGACAGGTGGATGGTCGAGCCGCTGCCGGAGGAGGCGTAGTTGAGCTTGCCGGGATTGGCCTTGGCATGGGCGATCAGGTCTTTGACCGAATTGACCTCGAGGCTCTTCCTCACCACCAGAATGTTGGGCAGCCGCGCGACCTGTGCGATCGGAACCAAGTCCTTCTCGGGATCGAAGGCGAGCTTGGCGTACAGGAACTGGTTGATCGCGATCTGCGGCGGCACCATCAGGATCTGGCTGCCGTCGGCCGGCCCCTTGGCGATCCGGTCCATGCCGATCGAGCCGGCGGCGCCGGAGATGTTCTCGACGATCACCGTCGCGCCCCACATCGCGTGCATGCGGTCGGCAACGACGCGGCCGATGATGTCGGTCGCGCCGCCCGCCGGATAGGGCACCACCATCTTGATCGTCCGAGTGCCCGGATAGGCCCCCTGCCCGATCGCCGGCCGCGCCAGCGGCAGGAGTGCCGTGGCGGCGAGCGCCTTGCAGGCGCTCCGACGCGAAATTTTGCTCAATGCGACCTCCTCGACTTGAACCGACGGCCCTCCGGGGACCGCTCGGCGTCGGGATAGCGCTATCCGGCCGTCGCGTCGAGCCCGAGAAAGTCCCGCACGCGGGCGACCGTCTCGGTCACCTCGCGCTCGGACGCGGGAACTTCCAGGGCGATGCCGGAGCTCAGCCGCATCAGCGCCGAATGCAGCTCGCCGCCGGACAACGGATCCTTCATGGTCGCGACCGCCACGTCCGCGATGTCGGCGAAGTCGACCTCGGTCGGCTTCAAACCCCACATCGCGACCGTGCGCTGCAGGCGGGCGCGCCGCTCGTCCTTGTCGAGCATGAGCGTGAGCTTGTTGAGTGCCCACCCGGATTGCAGCACGAGCCGCTTTGGAGTGCTTTCGACGACGGCCATATCCCCCTCCCCTCGCCGGTGCCTCCCGTCAAAGGTCGCCCCGCCCGCAAGATTTGGCAATGCGGCGATTGGCCCGGCGCTCGCAGGTCCGGGGACCCGGCCGCGCCGACCGCCTACCGGCGCTCGCTGAACAGCACGCCGCCCTTGGCCTTGTTGCCGGGCTCGGTCTCGACGATCTCCACCATCACGGCGTCGATCGGAACGTTGAAGTGCTTCACCACCGCGTCGCTGATGTCCTTGATCAGCGCGCGTTTCTGCTCCTGGCTGCGGCCCTTGACGGCGTGGACGTAGATTTCCGGCATGATTTGCCCCTATGCGGCCCCGGGAATTGGTCGAACGCTTGCGAACGATCCATCCGGCCGTTGCTGCGCTTGACCGATCGCCTCGTCTGACGTCGCGCTATCTCCAGCCGGCCTCGCGGCTGCAGGCGTCGCGGACCTGCGGATTTTTCCTTTCCCACTGCATGATCGACAGGCTCTCGTTGTTGTCCATCTTCTCGTTCATGCAGAAGCAATACTTGCGGATCACCGGCATCTTCGCGCCTTCGTTCTTGTTGTCGACGATGCACGCATTAATCCATCTGACGTCGTCCTTTGCAAGCGAGTCGGGCGCGCGACCGGCGCCTGCACCCCTGCACGCCGCGGCTTGGCAATCGTTGCGGAAGACTCAACGCGAATGCAAGACGGCGCGCGGCGCCGCCGCCCCGCGGCCTAGCCGCGCCCGAAACGGTCGAACACGGCGCGGCGCAAAGCCGCCATCGTGCGCTGCGTCAGGCTTGCGCGGAGGGTGGCGTCGCGCGGGCGCACCGTCTCGAGCGGACCGGTCACGAACAGTCCGCGGCTCTTCACCACCTTCCACACCAATGGATTCCACGCCAGCAGCGCCTGTTCGACCTCCTCCGCCATGAAACCCGCGATGATCTCGGGGGGCGGCGCGAACACTTCCGGCATCGTGTTCGACAGGTCCTCGTCGGCGAGCACGTTCCATTTGAGCACGCCGCCCATGTGCGGCGAACGCAACCCATAGACCACGCGCGCGATCCGGCTCTCGCGGATCGCGTAGGAACAATACGCACACGGCTCCGCGCTGACATAGATCATACAGTCGTCGAGGCTGACCGTGCCGAGCTCTTTCTGCGCCTGCGAGATCGCCACCACCTCCGCATGGCGCGTCACATCGTGCTCGTGCGCCACCCGGTTGATCAATTCGACGACCACCTGGTCGGCGCGGCGGATCACGACGCCATACGGGTATTCGCCCTCCTTTCCGGAACGCACCGAAAGGTCGATGCAGCGTGCCATCATCGCCCGGTCGAGGGCATCGGTTTGGGGGCCGGCCATCCCGCCACTCCTCTGCTGCGGCCGCCATGCTCGGCACGGGGACCAGGCGCGTTCCTTGATGTGCATCAAGGAACTTTACCTTCCATCCCATCGTTCCCGTGCCATGCTGGATTTTCCCGTCGTGCCTCCGATTTCGGTCAAGGACAAGGCCGAAGCCGCTGGCGGGTGACCTCGCTGACCGAGGCCCGCGCGCTGGTCGACGACCTTCTGGGCCAGCGTCGATTTTCACGGCCTTTCGGGCGATGCTGGCCCGGCTCGATTCCGTGCGGACCGAAGAGGAAGCGGTCGAGGCGATCGGCGCGTTACGCGAGCTGCTGGCGATGGAACGGCTGCTGGCTGCCTGAAAACAACCGCGTGCGCGACAACCACAGGCCTGATGGGCCGCTGGTCGAGGGCGAGCGCCGGCGAACGCCGTCCTTGACGAAGACCCGCAACGGCGTCGTCCCCGCCATGCTGCCGTCGAGCGCCTGCCATTTGCCGTTGGTACAGAGCGTCCCGCCCTGGACCGGCACCGCCTCGAACTCGACCTTGTTGTAGTAGACCTTGCCGCCCGGCTCGGCGGCGGTGAAATTCGTCGCGCATTTGTCGCCGACGATGACGGGCTCGTAGCCCTTGATGATGATTCCCCCTCCGCCCGTGCTCTCGAACGTGCTCTGCAAGAGCTCCCAGTTCTCGTAGTTTTCCTGCGCGCGAGCGCCCGAAAGCGCAACCGAGGCAAGACCGAGCGCAGCGCAAAAAACCGTCAGATGTCGCATGTTGAGCCCTCCCGCGGACGCCGACGCGGTCCGCCTTCTGCACCACCTACGGATCGCCAGGCGGCGCTGTTTCGGCTTTCACGCGCTCGTGAACGCGAGCGGGCGCGGCAGATGCGCAAAGCGGCATGGCGACGCTTGCGTAGGACCTCAAGCCTGAGGACGTCGAGACGATCCGCCCTTACGCCATCCAACGCGCCAACGACGAGAAGAAGCGGTTGGCGGACGGTGAGGTAGTACAGGCGTCGTGCGCTCAGTCGAAGTCGAACAGGCCGAAGAAGCCGCGCCGGCCCGGACGATAGTCGTCGCCATAGGCCATGGCGCGGCTGCGGTCATCGTCGTAACGGCGATAAACCGTGTAACGGCGGCCGTCGCGCGCCCGATAGCTGTCGGCCGGGGACAAGCCTTCCGCCTCCCGGCGCTCCTGTAGGGCGCGCGAGCGCTCCTGCGCCCAGCGTCGCCGTTCCTCGCGCTCCAGCCGCTTGGCCTCGCGCCGGGCCGCTTTTGCTTGCTCGCGGGTTGGTTTGGCGTGGAATTCTTGTGGCTGGGGCTCAGGGGCCGCGGTCGCGGATGCGGGTGGCGGCGCAATCGCACCGCCGCCGTTCGGAGCGGGGCTTGAGGCGGCTGCCGGCGGCAAGGCGGGACCCTCCGGCGTCGATTGGTTAGCGGCGGACGCGCGCAACTCGGCCGGCTTCGGAGGCGGCACGGGAACGATGCCGACCGGCGTCGCGTCGACCACCTGGTCCCGCGGAGCGGCGCCCATATTGGGATCGGTCACCGCGCTGGTGTCGGCAGCCGCTGTCTTCGGCTGCGGTCGTGGCGCCTCGCGGGTCACGGCGGTCGTGACGTTGGGCGGTGGCGGGACCACGTCGGGCGCGATCACGCGGATCGGCGCCTTTGCTCCGGTTTCACTTTTGCCCGCCGCCCCTTGGGCCGGCGGCGTACCCGGCTTCGATACGTTCTGCGATGCCATGGCCTGCGCGTCCTCGCCGGAGGAGCTGGCCGGCATCTTCATCACCGCGATCGCAGCTCCCGCTCCGACCGCGAAGGCGGCACCGATCGCAAGCCACGACCCCCGCGGCCGAAGCGCGTAGGCGCGGTCCCGATAGACGGCAGCGAGATCATGTCCGAAGATCGAAGACATAGAGCACCCCTCTCGAAGTCGCAGCGCACCCCGCCGTAGCGGACAACGCCGGGCCGGCGCTGACGTTCCTTCAATTCCGCAAAAGTCACACGCCAACGAAAAACCCGGCCAAAACGACCGACATCGATGTCTCCTGACTCGCCTGGTTCACATCCCTCCCGACACTCCTGTACAATGTCCTCGTGTTGCCAACGCCGCGCTCTGGACAGGGTTCCTCAGGCCGGGGCCGCGGAGGTATATACCCACTCCTTCATGCCGGCCCGATACGTCTGGCTGGCGAAAGGCGCGAGATGATCATCCGCCGAACGTTGCTCGCCGCTCTCTCAATCGGAGTCGCCATGCCCGCATTCGCGCAGCCAGCGTCCATGAGCAAAGCCACCGCCTACGCGTTTTCATTTCCGGCGCTGAAGGGCGACGCCATCCGGCTCGCCGACTATGCCGGCAAGCCGATCCTGGTCGTCAACACCGCGTCGCTGTGCGGGTACACGCCGCAATATGCCGGCCTGCAGGAGCTGTGGACCCGCTTTCGCGAACGCGGATTGGTCATCATCGGCGTGCCGTCGAACGATTTCGGCGGGCAGGAGCCGGGCGGTGTCGAGGAGATCGAGCATACCGCGCATCAGCAGTACGGCGTCGGGTTTTTGCTCGCGGCGAAGACGGACGTGCGAGGCGCGAACCCGCACCCGTTCTATAAATGGGCGGCGACCGAGCGCCCGCTCGAGACGCCGCGCTGGAACTTCCACAAATACCTGATCGGCCGCAACGGCCGCGTCGCGGCGGTGTTTCCGACCGCGGTCGCCCCGACCGACGCGCGCGTCATCGATGCGATCGCCAAGGAGCTTGATACGGAAAAGTAGCGCCGACGCGCCGATGCGAAACGTTGCCCGTGTAGAGCGGCCGCGATCGGCCTCATTTGATATCGAGCAACGATCTCGGCGCCGGCCGGCCGCCGGCCGCACTGGAGAGGATCAAAAAATGGATCGTGACGCCAACATCGCGACGGCGATCGCGTCGCTGACGCTGCTGGTCGCCCGCATTGCCAAGGCGGCGGAGGACGCCGGCGGCATCGGGCTCGAGCAGATGCGCGCCGAGATCAGGCAGGTGCTGGACGAGCTGGCCGACAGCCAAGAGGATCTCGGCCAGATCGTATTGCGCCGGTTCCTGGAGCAGACCCGGGAAACGCCGTCGATCCGCAGCGCGCTGATCCACTAAATCTTGCCGCGTGGGTATCCCCTCGCCTCACCTGGAGCCGGATCTGGCGTCGATCGAGTGCGGGCCGGGGCCATAGGCATAAAGCAGCAGGAACCCACCCATCACCGCGAGGTTTTTGAGCGCGTGATT
This sequence comes from uncultured Alphaproteobacteria bacterium, assembly GCA_963738705.1. Lineage (GTDB taxonomy): Bacteria > Pseudomonadota > Alphaproteobacteria > Rhizobiales > Xanthobacteraceae > CAVTXS01. Next base: position 212,959 of record CAVTXS010000037.1, on the reverse strand, counting down.
GAGCTGGTTGGTATACTGCGCGGCGTCGACGGCCCAGAATTTGTGACCGAGGAACAGGGCGACGCCGGTGAAGGCGCACAGCGCCAGTGCGACCCACCGGGTCTTGAAGCCGACCAGGACCATCAGCCCAGCCACGATCTCGAAGATCGCGGTCACCCAAGCCATCACCAGCGGTGCCGGGACGCCCAGGCGCGTGAAATAGGCGGCAGTGCCCGTGATGGCGACGAGCTTGTTGTAGCCGGCAACGATGAAGATCACCGACAGAAGTACGCGCCCAACCGTATGAGCAAGATCAGTCATGGCCGCTCCCCCCTTGCGACGTCATGGCTATCGATACTGCGCTCGGGCGGCGGACACAACCGCGACCCGATTCCTGCTAACATGCTCGTGATGCCGCTTGTCCGGAGGTCGGCACGCTGTATCGTCTTGGCGACCAACCGCCGCCGCCCAGGATGTTTTTGGCGGCAGCCCCGGAAATCGCCGATTTCCAAGGCCGAGAAACACACCCCGCAGGAGGAAACCATGCTGATCACCCGTCGTGCCGCCCTCGCCGGCGCTGCTGCCGCCGCGCTCACGTTCGGGCCACGCGTCGCCTTCGCGCAGGCACCGGCCGGGCCATTCAAGCTCGACCCGCTGCCATACCCGAACAATGCGCTCGAGCCGCACATCGACGCCCGGACGATGGAAATCCACCACGGCCGCCACCATGCCGCCTATGTCAACAACCTCAACACCATCGCCAAGGACCACCCCGCGATCGGCACCACCCCGCTGCAGGACGTGCTCGCCAAGCTCGGCGACGTGCCGGAAGCCGTGCGCACCGCGGTGCGCAACAATGGCGGCGGCCACGCCAACCACACGATGTTCTGGCAGCTCATGGGCCCGGGCGGCAGCAAGCCGGAGGGCGAGGTCGCGCAGGCGATCGACCGCGATCTCGGCGGACTGCAGAAGGTCCAGGACGACTTCAATGCCGCAGGCGGCCGGGTCTTCGGCTCCGGCTGGGTGTTCGTCACGGTCACGCGCGAGGGCAAGCTGGCGCTCGAGACCAAGCCCAACCAGGACACGCCGTTGATGGAAGGCAAGCGTGTGCTGCTCGGCAACGACGTGTGGGAGCACGCCTACTACCTCCTCTATCAGAACCGCCGTGCCGATTACCTCAAAGCATGGTGGAACGTGGTGAACTGGCCCAAGGTCGGCGAGCGCTACGCCGCCGCCAAGGCCGGCACGCTGACGATTTGATCTGGTGCCGGCGCTTCGGCTGTAAGGTGCGCAAAGCCGCGCGGCACGCGCGCCGTATGTACGTGCAAGACCCGGATGCGAACGTGCGCACGCGCCGCTCACGCGGCGCTTTTGCGCACCTGAGTCGGACTAGGATCCGTTCTCGCACGACCTTGTCCACGTCATCAATGTGACGCCGGCCGCGAGATCGAGCAGCCGCACCGGACCCGGCTTCAGCCCGTGCGCTTTGAGGACCTCCTCCGGCGTCTGCCATTGGCCGACGCCGGGAAACACCGGCCGGCCGTCGGGCAGTTGCACGCGGTTGGCGCGCGACAGGTGGAATGCGTCGTACCCAAGCGCGAAGAAGGCCATGTAGACGTCGGCGCCCCCGATGACGGCAAGCACGCCCTGTCGCAGCCCGAGGGCGAGCCGGGCCGCCTCGAAGGAGGCGCCTGCCGGATTCCAGAACAATGCCTTGGGATCTGCCGGATCGGGCGACAGCGAAGCCACCCGCCGGGTCAGCACCAGACGGCGGCGGCCGGAATTCGGCTCCTGCTCATGGGTCAGGCGGCCGAGGGCGACCCCTGCGGCCCCGTCGAGCGCGGCGTGGAAGAAGCGCTTGTCGGCGTCGTTGCGCAAGCTCTCGGGGAACCGCCCGGCGGCATCGGCAATCATGCCATCGGTCGAAACAATCGCGTAGGCTTCGATCCGGTACGGGCGTTGCATGCTCATGATCCGCCGCTTAGTAGAACCACCGACAGGAACCGCTCCGACGGTCCGAAGGTTCAATCGGTTGCCGACATGCCAGGGCGCCCGATTGGGCCGGAGCCCGGATTGCAGGAACCCGCATGCAAGCGCTCTTCATCGGCCAAACCTACATCGACGTCACCTTCCTGACCGACCATTTCCCGACCGGCGACGAGAAGACCGTGGCGCAGGACTATGCCGTCAGTTTCGGCGGCAACGCGGTCTCGGCGGCGTTCTGCTGCGCCAAGCTCGGGATTGCGCCCGATCTCCTGACCTCGCTTGCCGACGACTGGCTCTCGCGCATGTTCCTCGACATGGCAGCGAAGTACGCGTTGCCGGTGCATGGGCGCAAGGTCAAGGAATCGTCGCTGTCCTTCGTGATGCCGAACAACGGCCAGCGCGCGATCCTGCGCTGCCGCGACGACCATTACCTGCATCCGGTGCCCCCGCTCGACATCACCGGCTGCCGCGCGCTGCATCTCGACGGCCACCAGGCCGACGCGGCGCTGCACTACGCCAAGCTCTGCCGCGAGCGCGGCATCCTGACCTCGCTCGACGGCGGCGGCCTGCGCGCCAACACCGATGAGCTGCTCGGCCACATCGACGTGGCGATCTGCTCGGAGCGGCTGTGCGAGCAGATGGGCTTAAGTCCCGAGCGGCTGTGCGACCTGCTCAAGCGCAAGGGCTGCCGCATCGGCGGCGTGACCCTCGGCGAGGCCGGCCTGCTCTGGTACGACGAGAGCGGCCGCTTGCAGACCCTGCCGGCGCTCGCCGTGCCGCGCGCGGACGTGATCGACACCAACGGCGCCGGCGACATCTTCCACGGCGCCTACATCTATTCCCACCTCGCGCGGGCGGGAGAAAAGTGGGCGGAGCATTTCCGTTTCGCGCGCGCGGCCTCCGCCCATTCGGTCCGCTTCCTCGGCATCGAGGCGTCGCTGCCGTCGCTCACCTGCGTCGAGAGCGCGCAGCGCGCCTTTCGCGAGGCGGCCTGACCGACCCGCGATCGTGCGCGACCCGGCCGCGGGCCGCAGGCTTGAGTTTGTCGCAAATGCAGTGATTACTGCACCCCGCGCTACGCGGCACATCACCTTGCGGAGGCGGATGATGCTCAAACGCATCCTTGGCGGGATTTTCGCAGCGGCCTTGGCGGCAACCGTCGCGCACGCGCAGGCGCCGCTGAAACTGTTCGACGCGCACCTGCACTACAACTGGGAGCCGACGCCGTTCTATTCCCTCGACAAGGTGCTGGAGACCTTCAAGCGCAACAACGTTGCCGGCATTCTGGCGACCAGCCGCCCGAACACCGGCACGCACGCGCTGGTGGACGCCAAGGCGCCCGGGCTGTGGGTCGTCCCCTTCATCCGCCCGTACCGCGTGCGCAGCGACATCCAGAGCTGGTTCGACGATCCGTCGATCTACGAACTGGTGCAGTCCGAGTACAAGCGCGGCTATTACCGCGGCATCGGCGAGTTCCACATCTACGGCAAGTCGGCCGCGACCGAATGGGTGAAGAAGATCGTCGACTTCGCGGTCGAGCGCGATCTTTACCTGCACGCCCATTGCGACGAGGAGGCGCTGCTGATTCTGTTCGGGCACAACCCGAAAGCCAAGATCATCTGGGCGCATACCGGGTTCTCCACGTCGCCGCAGCGGGTCGCGGAGCTGCTCGGCAAGTACGCGCTGTGGGGCGAGCTCTCCTATCGCAGCGGAGTAACCGACGGATCGGGCAAGCTGACGGCCGAATGGCGCCAGCTGTTCGCCAAGCACTCCGACCGGTTCCTGATCGGCTCGGACACCTGGATCAACGAGCGCTGGTTCCAGTACGACAACCTGATGCGCGAATACCGCAACTGGCTCGGCCAGCTCCCCGAAGACCAGGCCCGGCGCATCGCGCACGGCAATGCCGAGCGGCTGTTCGGCGGCAAGGTGGAGTGAGAGAAGGGCGAATAGCGAATAGCGAAAAGCAAGAAGCGCGAATAGGCATTGCCGGACGGATTGCTCTGGACCTACTTCTCAAGTTCCCGTTCGGCGCGGGCTAGCTCAACCGCACCGGCTCGCAATACCGCGGGTAGGCAAGACAACGCGCGATCATTGAATTTGAGTCGCAAATAGGCCGTCGCGACGGCCGCGACCGCATGAGCTTGCGCGATATCGCGGGGACGGCTCCGGTTCTGGCGGCTTGGCTGTTTTGATAGCCACAGCTTGTGCAGGGCGAACACGCGAGGTTCGACGCACGGCATGTAGAGTGGCATACCGTCCCAGCCGATCACCGTCTCCTCGATCTTCGGCGCTTGTATCAACCATTCGGCCCCCGCGGTCGGAATCGGGTCCAGATCCTCAGGTGCCAGTCTGCCCGGCACCGGCGCCACCTCCGGACAGAACAGATCGACGAAATAACCGCTCGCGTTCTGCGCGCGAGTACCGTAGTCGTCGGCGGTCGAGTAGGTCGGATCGGCCTTCTTCAGAATCCCGAGTACCCCTTCTGGGGAGACCCCGGTGACTAAAAGACGCAACCGATCGCGGGCGTCCCACAACAGATCAAAATCGTTGGTGGCGAGGATGCTGCTTTCGAACAGAACGCCGGCCTTCATCTCATAAGCGTAGAGCGCGTTCGTACCGATGACGAACAGGTGCTCGCCGAGCAGGCCGGCGGTGTCGAGTTCGTGCAGAATAAGCGCCGCGTCCTTCGGCACTCGGTTTAGATAGAGAGCGCGGTTGACGCGCGCCATGGCTTTGAGCCGCGCGCCTGTTTGTCTGAGGCGGGTCTTGAGCTGGTTGTGCTCACCCACGATAGCCTCGGTCGCCCGAGAACGCCGGCCAAGCGAGCGCTCGGACTTGCCGGACTTGCGGTAAAGGTATTCCATCCCCTTGCGCGTCACCCAGCGCAGGCTGCCGGGGACCGCCTTGCGTGCAGCATTCCGCCACGCGGCAAATGCTTGCACCACGTCAATGAGTTGGCGGCGTTGTTCATTGGTCAGCTCGGCAAGGCGCATTTTGTCAGCCGTAAGATATTGATCTTGCTAAAGTTGCCACTTTTTCAAGGATTTTGCAAGAAAAGCGGCAACCGGCATGTGCCGGCTGCCCTGCAGGTCGAGGATGCTGTGGAAGCCGAGCCGGATCGACCTAACTGCTTGCCCGACATGCTGTCGGGGCCGCGCCGGTCCGCGCGTGCACGCAAGGTTCCTCACTATCGCGCGCCGCGACCCCTCGCTCCTCCAGTATTAGATTGCTCGCGCGGCCATCACGGATGGATGGGTCTGGCGCCGTTGGTATTAGATCGCCTGGAAAGGCTGAGCCTTCACCGCGTCGCACAGCCCGTAGAACGCCTCGTTGACCTTGGCCCAGCTCGGCTGCTTTTTCATGTTGGTGAGCCAGCGCCGCACGTTCGGATAGGCTGAGAAATCGCAGCGAATGACTTCGCCGAGCGTCACCAATCCGGCGCCGAAATAGTCGGCGATGGTGATCTGGTTGCCGCACAGATACTGCTTGTCGGGGCCGATCCAGTCGTCATTGAGAATCTGCAGCCATCGCTTGGCATTCTGCCCGCCCCATTCGATGGTGGCCTCCTGCGCCTCGTCGCTGCGGCGGCGGTGATGCGGGAACAGCTGCGGATAGGCGAGCCCGTAGCCCCAGTCGCGATAGAAGTTGGTGTTGAGCCAGTCCATCATCTCGTTGACCTTGGCGCGTTGCTTCAGGTCCTTGGGATAGGCCGGCGATTCGATCTTGTCCGCCAGGTACTTGAGAATGGCCGAGCTTTCCGTCAGCCGGAAATTGCCCTCCTCGAGCACCGGCACGAGGCGGCTCGGGTTGATCGAGGCGAACGGCTCCTTGTGGTGCTCGCCCGTCATCAGATCGATCACCTGTTCCTCGACCTCGAGATTGTTGTCGGCGATGAACAGCCGCACCGGCCTGCTCGTCATCGATATCGGATGCATATAGAGCTTCATCGTTTGTCTCCTTCGGCCTTCCTGCTCTCTCCGCGCGGCCGGCGCGGTCGGGAAACCGCAATTCATTCTCAGCGCTTCGGGCGCCGCCACCGTTCATCTCGTGGGTGGCGCCTCACAGATACGGCAGCCGCGGCGCCCCATGTGCCTGGGCTTCCTGCGCCTCGACCGCGGCCACCGCCGTCATGTTGACGACCCCGCGCGCGGTGACCGACGGCGTCAGGATATGCGCCGGCCGCGCCGCCCCGATCAGGATCGGGCCGACGGGGAGCGCATCCGCCACCACCTTGACCATCTGATAGGCGATATTGGCGGCATCGAGGTTCGGCATGATCAAGATGTTCGCCTCGCCCTTGAGGCGCGAGTGCGGAAAAACCCGCTCGCGGTGCGCTGGGTTGAGCGCGGAATCGCCGTGCATCTCGCCTTCCACTTCGAGCTCGGGATGCTGCGCCCGCAAGAGCTCGCAGGCGCGGCGCATCTTTCGCGACGAGACGCTGTCGTAGCTGCCGAAGTCGGAATGCGAGACCAGCGCGATCTTCGGCGTCAGCCCGAAGCGGCGCACGTGCGCGGCGGCCAAGACCGCCATCGCGGCGATCTCCTCGGCGTTCGGATCGGTCGCCACCTGGGTATCGGCCATGAAGAAGGCCCCCTTGGGCGTGATCACCAGCGAAAGCGCCGCGAAGTCGCGCACCCCGGGCGCCAGGCCGACGATGTCGCGGATATGATAGAGGTGGCTCATGTAGCGGCCTTCGACGCCGCAGATCATGGCGTCGGCCTCGCCGCGCCGGACCCCAAGCGCGGCGATCACCGTATTGTTGGTGCGCACGATGGTGCGCGCGGCATCCGGCGTGACGCCGCGGCGGCCGGCAGCCTCGATATAGGTCAAGACATAGTCGCGGAAGCGCGGATCGTCGTCCGGATTGACCAGATCGAAATCGTCGCCGGGCCGGATCGACAGGCCGAAGCGCTTGAGCCGCGCCTCGATCACCGTGGGGCGCCCGACCAGGACCGCCCGCGCCAGACCCTCCTCCTTCACCACCTGGGCCGCGCGCAGGATGCGCTCGTCCTCGCCCTCGGCGTAGACGATGCGCCGGAGCTGCTCCTTCGCCTGGGAGAACACCGGCTTCATGATGAAGCCGGAGCGGAACACGAAGCGGTTGAGCCGCTCGAGGTAGGTCGCAAAATCGATGATCGGGCGCGTGGCGACGCCGGATTCGATCGCCGCGCGCGCCACCGCCGGCGCAATGCGCAGGATCAGGCGCGGGTCGAACGGATTGGGAATGAGCGATCCGGTCCCGAACGTGACCGCTTCGCCGCCATAGGCGCGGGCGGCGACCTCGGAGGGCGCCTCGCGCGCCAGCGCCGCGATCGCCTCGACCGCGGCGAGCTTCATCGCTTCATTGATGGTGGTCGCGCCGACGTCGAGGGCGCCTCGGAAAATGTACGGGAAGCACAGGACATTGTTGACCTGGTTGGGGAAATCGGAGCGCCCGGTGCAGATCATGGCGTCGGGCCGCGCGGCCAGGGCCTCCTCCGGCATGATTTCCGGATAGGGATTGGCAAGCGCCATGATCAGCGGACGCTCCGCCATGCGCTTGAGCATGGCCGGCTTGAGCACGCCGCCGGCGGACAGCCCGACGAAAATGTCCGCGCCTTCGATCGCCTGTGCGAGCGTGCGCTTGTCGGTCGCCTGGGCGTAGACCTCCTTCCAGCGGTCCATCAGCGTGTTGCGGCCCTCGTAGACCAGTCCCTCGATGTCGGTCACCCAAATGTTCTCGCGCCTGGCGCCCAGTTCGACCAGAAGGTTGAGGCAGGCGAGCGCGGCCGCACCGGCGCCCGACGTCACGATCTTGACCGTCTCGATGCGTTTGCCGGCGACGTCGAGGGCATTGCGCACCGCGGCCGCCACGATGATGGCAGTGCCATGCTGATCGTCGTGGAACACCGGGATCTGCATGCGCTCCTTGAGCTTCGCCTCGATGTCGAAGCACTCCGGCGCCTTGAAATCCTCCAGGTTGATGCCGCCGAACGTCGGTTCCAGCGCCGCCACCACGTCCACCACCTTGTCGACCTCGGTGGCGGCGATCTCGATGTCGAACACGTCGATGCCGGCGAATTTCTTGAACAGGACGGCCTTGCCCTCCATGACCGGCTTGGAGGCTAGCGGCCCGATGTTGCCGAGCCCGAGCACGGCGGTGCCGTTCGAGACCACCGCCACCAGGTTCGAGCGCAGCGTGAGGTCGGCCGCTTCACGCGGATTGGCCGCAATCGCCTCGCACGCCACCGCGACGCCCGGCGTATAGGCCAGCGCCAGGTCGTGCTGGGTGCCGAGCGGCTTGGTGGGCTGGATCTCGAGCTTCCCCGGCCGCGGGGTGCGGTGATAGGCGAGCGCGCTCGCCTTCAGATCGTCGGAGATCGATGACGGCATGGAATGTCTCTCCCCGCGACAGCTTAGCGGTCCGCGGGTCGGAGTACAGCCTTCTCGGGTGTGGCTATTTTTGCGGCGATGCCAGCCGGATGTGCAGCTCGCGCAACTGCTTGGCCGTGACCTCCGACGGCGCGCCCATCAAAAGGTCTTCGGCGCGCTGGTTCATTGGGAACAGCGCCACTTCCCGCAGATTGTGCTCGCGGCAGAGCAGCATCACGATGCGGTCGATTCCGGCGGCCATGCCGCCGTGCGGGGGCGCGCCGTAACGGAACGCCCGGAACATGCCGCCGAAGCGCGCTTCCAAGACCGCTTCATCGTATCCGGCTATGCCGAACGCTTTCTTCATGATCTCCGGCGAGTGGTTGCGGATCGCCCCCGACGCGATCTCGTATCCGTTGCACACCAAATCGTATTGGAACGCGTTGATCGTCAGCGGCTCGCGCGACTCGAGCGCGTCGAGCCCGCCCTGCGGCATCGAGAACGGGTTGTGGGAGAAATCGACCTTTTTCTCCTCCTCGTTCCATTCGTACATCGGAAAGTCGACGATCCAGGCGAGTTCGAGCCGATCGGCGCGCACCAGTCCGAGCTCGTCGCCGATGCGCGTGCGCGCCGCGCCGGCAACCTTGGCCGCATCGGCCGCCTTGCCGGCCGAGAAGAACACCGCGTCGCCGGCCGCGATACCGGCCTTGCTCGCGATCCTCGCCTGCACCTCCGAGGGAATGAACTTGGCGATCGGCCCTTTGCCGCCGTCGGCCTCGGATACGATGTAGCCGAGGCCGGCCGCCCCGAGCTCGGTGCGGGCCCATTCGTTGAGCTTGTCGAAGAACGAGCGCGGCTGCGCCGCGGCGCCTGGCGCTGGAATTGCGCGCACCACGCCGCCTGCCTTGATCACGTTCTTGAAGGCATTGAACGTCACGCTTGGGTCGTTGAACTCCTCGGTGACGTCGGCGATGACCAGCGGGTTGCGCAGGTCCGGCTTGTCGGTCCCATATTTGAGTTGTGCGTCCGCATGCGAGAGGCGCGGCAATTTCGGCGTGACGGCGTAGCCGTCGGCAAACTCCTCGAATACGCCGCGAAGCACGGGCTCCATTGCCGCGAACACGTCGTCCTGGGTGACGAAGCTCATCTCCACGTCGAGCTGATAGAACTCGCCGGGAAGGCGGTCCGCGCGCGGATCCTCATCGCGAAAGCAGGGCGCGATCTGGAAGTAGCGGTCGAAGCCCGCCACCATCAGCAGCTGCTTGAACTGCTGCGGCGCCTGCGGCAGCGCGTAGAACTTTCCGGGGTGCAGCCGCGACGGCACCAGGAAGTCGCGTGCGCCCTCGGGTGACGACGCGGTCAGGATCGGGGTCTGGAACTCGAAGAAGCCCGCCTCTTTCATCCGGCGCCGGATCGAATTGATGATCTGCCCGCGCCGCATGATGTTGTGATGCAGCCGCTCGCGGCGCAGATCGAGGAAGCGGTACCGGAGCCGGATATCCTCCGGGTACTCCTGCTCGCCGAACACCGGCATCGGCAGCTCGGCCGCCGGTCCCAATACCTCGATCTCGCTGACGAACACCTCGACCGCGCCGGTCGGCAGGTCGGGATTCTCGGTGCCGGCCGGGCGCTTGCGCACCGTGCCGTCGATCCGCACCACCCATTCGGCGCGTAGCCGCTCGGCCTGCTGGAAAGCCGGGCTGTCCGGATCGGCGACGATCTGTGTGAGGCCGTAATGGTCCCGCAGGTCGATGAACAAGAGCCCGCCATGGTCGCGGATGCGATGGCACCAGCCGGAAAGCCGCACGGCTTGGCCGATGTGGCTTTCGCGCAGCTCGCCGCAGGTATGCGTGCGATAGCGGTGCATGGGATGTCTCGAAACCAGGATGCCGGGGAAAAGTGCCGCGCAAGGTGCATGGGGCTTGCGCTTTGTCAAGAAACCCGAGGCGGGAGCGGCAGCCTCGACAGCGGGCCGGCGATCTGCAAACTCCCACCCCGGCGCATCGGAGCGACTGCACGTCATGCAAACAATGACCACGGCGGAGGCGACAGTCGCCGCCCTCGCGGCCCACGGGCTCGACGCCGTCTACGCCTTGCCGGGCATCCACAACGACCCGCTGTTCGACGCGCTGTTCCACGCCGCCGACCGCATCCGCACGGTGCACACGCGCCACGAGCAAGGCGCCGCCTACATGGCGCTCGGCGCGGCGCTCGCGACCGGCCGTCCGCAGGCCTACTCGGTGGTGCCCGGTCCCGGACTGCTCAATACCGGGGCGGCGCTTCTGACCGCCTACGGGATGAACGCGCCGGTGCTCGCCCTCATCGGCCACATCCCCCATCGCGACATCGGGCGCGGCTTCGGCCATCTGCACGAGATCCGCGACCAGGCCGGCATTCTGCAGCGGCTGGTCGATTTCTACGCGCACATCCACAATCGCCCACGATGCTCCGGGCCTGGTGGCTGACGCCTTTCGGGCGATGCGAACCGGCCGGCCGGGGCCGGCGGCGCTCGAATGCGCAATCGACGTCTGGGGCAAATCAGGTCCGGTGGCGCCGATCGGACCGCCCGCGCCGTTCGAGCCGCCGCCGGTCGACGACGATGCCGTCCTGGCCGCCGCGAAGCGCCTCGGCGCCGCCAAGCGGCCGCTGATCATCTGCGGCGGCGGCGCGCAGGATGCATCCGAAGAGGTCACGCTCTTGTCCGGCATGCTGCAGGCGCCGGTGCTCGGCTATCGCCGCGGCCGCGGCGTGCTCGACAGCCGCGATCCGCTCAGCGTCACCTTCCCGCTCGGGCACGAACTGTGGGGGGAGGCCGATGTCGTGCTCGGCGTCGGCACCCGCATGCACTTCCCGCTCACCATGTGGGGCGTCGACAGCGGCCTCGACATCATCCGCGTCAACGCCGATCCGGAGGAGCCCGCCCGCTTCAGGCGACCGGCGGTCGCCCTCGTCGGCGACGCCAAGCCAATTCTGCGGCGGCTCATCGACGTGCTGCCGGCCCACAACACCGCCCGCCAGGCCCGGCGCGATGAGATGCAGCAACGGCAGGCGAAGGTGCGCAAGAGACTGGCCTCGCTCTCTCCGCAGCTCGAATTCCTCGAAGCCATCCGCGCGGAACTGCCCGAGGACGGCATCTTCGTCGACGAGGTGACGCAGATCGGCTTCGCGGCCCGGCTCGCATTTCCGGTCCACAAGCCGCGGACGTTCCTGTCGCCGGGCTATCAGGACAATCTCGGTTGGGGGTTTGCCACCGCGCTCGGTGCCCAGCACGCGCGCCCGGACGTGCCGGTGCTGTCGATCTCCGGCGACGGCGGCTTCCTCTACACCGCCGGCGAATTCGGCGACCGCGATGCATCATCGCATCCCGCTCACGACCGTGGTGTTTGCCGACGGCGTCGTTCGGCAACGTGCGGCGCATCCAGGAGGAGGCCTACGGCAACCGTCTGATCGCCTGCGACATCACCAATCCGGATTTCGTGCGCTTCGCCGAGAGTTTTGGCGCCGCCGCCGAGCGCGCGCGCACGCCGGAGGATCTGCGGGGCGCCCTGCGGCGCGGCTTCGCCCGCCGCAGCCGGCCAACCGTGATCGAGGTGCCGGTCGGGCCGATGCCCAGCCCTTGGGAATTTATCCTGCTGCCCCGCGTTCGCGGATCGGAGGGCGACAACCCCTCCGACTCCGCTAATGAGCGCCCCATGGAGCCGATCACCTCCAACCAGACGCTGGCCGAGGCCTGCGCCCGGCTGGCGGAGCATCGTTTCATCACCATCGACACCGAATTCCTGCGCGAGACCACCTATTATCCCAAGCTGTGCGTCGTGCAGATGGCGAGCGCGGACGAGGCCGTGGTCGTCGACGCGCTGGCCCAGGACATCGACCTCACGCCGGTCTTCGGCCTGATGGCGAACGAGGCCGTGCTCAAGGTCTTTCACGCGGCGCGCCAGGACATCGAGATCGTCTGGCACCGCGCCGGGTTCATTCCGCACCCGGTGTTCGATACGCAGGTCGCCGCCATGGTGCTGGGCTATGGCGATTCCATCTCCTACGACCAGCTGGTGCAGCGCATCACCGGCGACGCCCTCGACAAATCGCACCGCTTCACCGACTGGGCGCGGCGGCCGCTGTCGGCCGAGCAAATCGCCTATGCGATCTCCGACGTGACGCATTTGCGCGATGTCTTCCTGGCACTGGACGCGGATCTGCACAAGCGCGGACGGGCCGAGTGGGTCTCGGAAGAGATGGAGGTGCTGACCTCGCCCACGACCTATCGGGCCGAGCCCGATCGCGCCTGGGAGCGGCTGAAGACCCGCGTCCGCAAGCCGCGGGAGCTTGCCGTGCTGATGGAGGTCGCCGCCTGGCGCGAGCGCGAGGCGCAGGCGCGCGACGTGCCGCGCGGCCGCGTCCTCAAGGACGAGCGTATCGGCGACATTGCGATACAGGCGCCGACAACCCCGGAACGGCTGGCGGGCTTGCGCTCGCTGCCGAAAGGGTTCGAACGCTCGAAATGGGGTCAGGACATCCTGGAGGCCGTCAAGCGGGGACTCGAGCGCGATCCCAAGGCGCTGCCTCGCATCGACCGCTCGCGCCAGGCGGCGAATGGCGGCGCCGACGGTCGAGCTCCTGAAGGTGCTGCTGCGCATGACGGCCGAGCGCCACGGCGTCGCCGCCAAGGTGATTGCCACCGTCGATGACCTGGAACGCATCGCCGGCGACGACGACGCCGACGTTCCGGCTCTCAAAGGTTGGCGGCGCGAACTGTTCGGCGAAAAAGCGCTGGCCCTGAAACATGGCCGCCTGGCGCTCGCGATCGAGAACGGCCGCGTGGCGACCGTGGAACGGTGAGCCAAAATGGCGCGGTGCCACGCGCCTCGGCCAAGCGAGCCGCCAGCCCGACGCGATGAAGCCGGCGGCCCGTCGGAGGATATCCGCAGGGCTCTCCCGCCTAATCCGTCAGCATCACCGGCTCGCGCCCGATCAGGCGCGCGAGCTGTCGCAGCCGATTGAACACGCGCTCGCCGGCGAGCGCGGCAAGGTCGCCGGTCAGGCGCAACACCAAGCGGCCGCGTTCGACCCGCATCGGCGCGCGCGGCAGCACGCCCGGCATCGCGGCCGACACCAGATAGGCGACGCGCATCGCGGCGCCGAGCACGCGCGCCCGATCGAGCATGCGCGTGGAGGCGAGTTCGCGCAGCTGCGGCGACGAGCTCGTCGTCGATCAGCCCGACATGGCGGAAGAACACCGAAAGCGCGAGATACGCGCGGCCCGGATGATCGACGCCCGACGAAAGCCCCGTGCGCGATGATGTTGAGCGACTGCTCGCCGCGATAGTCGGGATGCGCGCGCCAGCCGATGTCGGCGAGCAGGCAGGCCGCGTGACGCAGACGCTTCTCCTCGGCCGTCTCGTCGAGTCCCGAGGACGAAGCATGAAGCGATCGGTCCAGCCGATCAGTTCCTCGCCATGGGCGGGCGAGCGCGAGCGCAAAATGTTGAGATCGCGCGCCGCGGCAAGCAGCGGATCCTGCTTCTGCTCCGGCCGGATCGAGCATTGCATAGAGCAAACCCTCGCGCACGCCGAGCGCCGAGAACACGACGTTCTTCGGCTTGGCCATCGCGCACGACATGCTCGAGCACGAGCGCGCCGTAGGCCAGCAGCGGCCGCCGCGCGTCGGAGACGACTTCGATGCGCGACAGCATCTCCGGTGTTGACGCGATGCACCAGGCGGGAGAACTCGAACGTCTCCTTGGCCGGGATCGCATAGCCGTGGGTCACATGCAGCGGATAGCCGATCTGCCACATGTGCAGCCGCGCGAGCGCGCGCCAGGTGCCGCCGACCGCATAGAAGGTGCGGCCGCGCGCCGCCGCGCAGGCACGTCACCTTGCGACAGCGCGCTTGACGATCTTCTCGGCCTTCTTGATCGACTTGCCGGAAGCATCCTGCAGCGCCAGCCCGCCGAGCGGCAGCGTCACGCCGTCGCCTGAAGCGCGCGCCGCTGCACATCGACGAGTTCGAGCGAGCCGCCGCCGAGATCGCCGACGATGCCGTCCGGCCGATCGATGCCGGAAACGACGCCGAGCGCGGCACAGCTCGGCCTCGCGCTTGCCGGACAGCACGTCGACCTTCTGACGCGCAGATGCGCTCGGCCTCGGCGATGAACGCGGCCCGTTGCTTGCCTCCCGGCACGCCGCCGTCGCCAGCACCCAAACGCGCTGACACTTCGAGCACGTCGCACAGCGCGCGAAAGCGCCTGCAGCGCGCTGAGCGCCTTTTGCACGGCGTCGCTCGCCAAGCAGCCCGGTCGACTGCACCTCGCGGCCGAGGCCGCAGAGCGTCTTTTCGTTGAAGATCGGCGTCGGGCTGCGCGTCAGCCCCTCATAGACGACGAGGCGGACCGAGTTCGATCCGATGTCGATGACCGCGACCGGCGGCCCGTGGTCGAGCCGTCCCGGGCGTGCTCGATCGCCCGCGGCCGCACGCTCAGCTCCGTTGCTGGCGGCGGAGGAGGCTGCGAGGCGACGAGTCTTTGAGCGATTTGCCACGGCCCGACAGGCTGGGATTGGTCATGAAATATTTGTGGGCGTTGAACGGCTCCTCGCCCGCGGCCGCCTTTATGCGCGCGCGATGTGCCGTCCGGCAAGAGCGTCCAGCTCTGCTCGTTGTCGAGCAGGTTGGCGACCATGATCTGGTCGAGCACCTGCTGATGCACGGTCGGGTTGACGATCGGGCACAAGGCCTCGACGCGGCGGTCGAGATTGCGCGGCATCAGGTCGGCCGACGAGATGTAGACCGCGGCCTTCTGGTGCGGCAGTCCATACCCCGTTGCCGAAGCAATAGATGCGGCCGTGTTCGAGGAAACGGCCGACGATCGACTTGACGCGGATATTCTCCGACAAGCCCGGCACGCCGGGCCGCAGGCAGCAGATGCCGCGCACGATCAGGTCGATCTCCACGCCGGCCTGGCGAGGCCGCGTAGAGCGCATCGATGATCTCGGGATCGACCAGCGAATTCATCTTCATCCAGATCGCGGCCGGCCGGCCGGCCTTGGCGTGCGCGATCTCCTGCGCGATGTGATCGAGGATGCGCTGCTTCAGGTTCACGCGGCGAGACCGCCATCTTCTCCAGCTCGGCCGGCTCCGCATAGCCGGTGATGAAATTGAAGATGCGCGCGACGTCGCGGCCGATCACCGGATCGGCCGTGAAGAACGACAGGTCGGTATAAATGCGCGCCGTCACCGGATGATAGTTGCCGGTGCCGACATGGACGTAGGACATCAGCGAGCCGCCCTCGCGGCGCACCACCAGCGACAGCTTGGCGTGCGTCTTGAGCTCGATGAAGCCGAACACGACCTGCGCGCCGGCGCGCTCGAGGTCGCGCGCCCAGCGGATATTCGCCTCCTCGTCGAAGCGCGCCTTGAGCTCGACCAGCGCCGTGACCGACTTGCCGGCCTCGGCCGCTTCCGCCAGCGCCTTGACGATCGGGCTGTCCTTCGACGTGCGATAGAGCGTCTGCTTGATCGCGACGACATCGGGATCGCGCGCCGCCTGATTGAGGAACTGCACCACCACGTCGAACGATTCGTAGGGGTGATGGACGATGAGGTCCTTCTGCCGGATGGCCGCGAAGCAATCGCCCGCCTGGTCGCGGATGCGCTCGGGGAAGCGCGGATTGTAAGGGACGAATTCGAGATCCGGGCCGGTCGACGCTCGATCAGCTGCGACAGCTCGTTGAGCGCCAGCACGCCGTCGACCAGGAACACCTCGTCGTCGGCTGCACGCCAAGCGCGCGCTGCACGAACCGCCGCAGCGGCGCCGGCATCGCGGCTTCGATCTCCAGCCGGATCACCGATCCGCGGCGGCGCCGCTTGAGCGCGGTCTCGAACTCGCGCACGAGATCTTCGGCCTCTTCTTCGACTTCGACCTCGGAATCGCGGATGACGCGGAACGCCCCCTGCCCGCGTACGACGTAACCGGGAAACAGTTTGCCGATGAACAGGCCGGTCGCCTGCTCGAGCGTGATCAGCCGCGCGCCGCCGCTTCGCCGGCGTCCGGCAGCCGGATGAACCGCTCGATCTGGTTCGGGCACGCGGATCAGCGCGTTCATCGCCTTGCCGTCGCTCGTGCGCACGAGCTGCAGCGCGAGCGAGAAGCCGAGATTGGGGATGAACGGGAACGGATGCGCCGGATCGATCGCGAGCGGCGTCAGCATCGGGAAAGATGTGATGCAGGAAGTGGTCTTCGAGCCAGGCCTTCTCGTGCTTGGTCACGTCCGGTCCGTCGACCAGCACGACGCCGTTCTGCGGCCAGCTCCGCGCGCAGCTCGCGCCAGCGCTTCTGCTGATCGCTCGCCAGCGACGCGACGGTTTCGCCGATGCGGCTGAGCTGCTCGGCCGGGCGTCAGGCCGTCGGGGCTTCGGGTCGCTGATGCCCTCGCGCACCTGGCCCTTGAGGCCGGCGACGCGCACCATGAAGAATTCGTCGAGGTTGTTGGCCGAGATCGACAGGAACCGCACCCGCTCCAGCAGCGGATGGCGGCTGTTCGCCGCCTCTTCCAGCACGCGCCGGTTGAAATGCAGCCAGGACAGCTCCCGGTTGATGAAGCGCTCGGGCTGCGCCGAAAGGTCGGCGACGGCCGCCTGGCGGAGCCGGCTCCGGCGCGTTTTCGAGAGTCAATTCAAGAGCTTCGGCGATCGATCCATGCTGCACGCCATTCGACGCCTCGAGCCGGCCATCCGGCCGCCGGCGATCATGGCGGCCAATCGTGACGTTTCGCGCATGACATAACGTGCCAGAGCCGCACGTGGCGTCAAGTCGGCTTGCCCGGAAGCACCTCCGCGGCCAGCGCCCGGGTGACCGGCCGGCGCAGCCGCAGGGCCTCGGAATCGAGTTGCGTCACCGCCGCCTCGGCGGCCGCGAACGAACGCTCCGATGCGGGTCACCAGGTAAGCCGACCAGGCTTCGTCGACCTGCAGTTGGCGATCGGCGAACAGTTTCACCAGCACGGCCCGCAGCAGCGGCGTCGTCGGGCAGGTCGCAGCGTGACCACCGGGATCGCGCGCAAGCGCGACGCGAGATCGGGAATGGACGACGTCCAGCCGTGCGGCGCGATCCGCGCCGTCAGCAGCAGGATAGGCCTCCTGCTCGCGCGCGAGGTTGAGCAGGTGGAACAGCGCCGCTCGTCGAAGTTCACCGTTGGCCAGATCCTCGACCACCAGCGCGCCGGTCGCGAGCGCGACCGGCAGATTCGCGTCGCGCAAGCGCGCGTGCCGGACAGAAACCGCGCGCCGGCCTCCGCGGCCCAGATCGCCGCCAGATGGCTCTTGCCGGCCCCTTCGGGCCCGACCAGCGCCAGAACCGGCGTCGGCCAGTCCGGCCAGCGCTCGATCATCGTCAGCGCGGCGGCGTTCGAGGGACCTTCGAGGAAGTCCTCGCGCGCAAAACTCTCGGCGTGGCCGAGATCGAGCGCAAGCTGGCGCACACCGCGACCGCGCGCAACCGCCATCAACTCGCCTTCGTCAGCCGGACGCGAGGCGACGATCGGTCGGCGACAGCGTCCTGCTCGCCGGTATAGAGCGGGCTTTCGAGATAGCGCCGCAAGCGCAAAACGCGACGATCACGCCGATCGCGGCCGCGAGCGGCACCGCCAGCAGCATGCCGACGAAACCGAACAGGTAGCCGAACGCGAACAGCGCGAACATCAGCCATACCGGATGCAGGCCCGACGCTTTCGCCGACCAGCTTCGGCTGCAAGATGTAGCCCTCGATGAATTGGCCGACGAAGAAGATCGCGACCACCAGCAGGATCGGATCGCCCAATCCGGCCAGAACTGCGCCACCGCGACGCCGCTCGCCAGCACCAGCCCGGTCATCGAGCCGACATAGGGAATGAAGGTGATCAGGCCGGAGACCAGCCCGATCAGCAGACCGAAGTTCAGCCCGGCGAGCGTGAGGCCAACGGCGTAGAACGAGCCGAGGATCAGGCAAACGCCGGTCTGGCCGCGCACGAAGCCAGCGATCGCGCGGTCGATCTCGCGCGCCAGCTCCCGCACCGTCTCGCGATGCGGCACCGGCACCCAGCCGTCGACCTTGGCGACCATGCGATCCCAGTCGTAGAGCAGGTAGAACGCGACCACCGGCGTGACCACGACCAACGAAAAGATCGAAATCAGCGCCTGCCCGCCGGACCACAGCGATTTCATGAAGGTCGTGAGCCAGCCGGCGCCCTGGGTGACGAGATCGCCGAGCGACGCGTCGGTGCTGGTCATCTTGTCGCCCAGCACGCGCTGCAGCCATGGCCGGCTCGGATCGGCCAGCACCGACTTGCAGCTTGCCGACATAGCTCGGCAGGTTCTCGATGAAGGCCGCCAGCTGTCCGCCGAGGATCGGGCGCGATCAGCAGGATCAAGACGATGAAGCTCAGCACGAATACGCCGATGATCGCGAGCGAGCGCCGATCAGGCGGTTGATGCCGAGCCGTTCCAGGCGGTTGGCCAGCGGATTGAACAGATAGGCGAGCGCCATTCCCGCCACGAACGGCAGCAGGATCTCGCGCAGCAGCCACATCATCAGCGATGATCACGACGCAGGTCGCGATCCAGAATGTCAGTCTGGCGTCCGAGCCCCACCGCGATCGCCACCTGGCCTCTCCCACTCCTCGGCTCGCGGCACTCTTGATCCGCGCCGAATTGCGCACCCTCAGCCGGATTTCCGCCGAACCCATGTGGCGCACCCACTCCCGCACATAGGCGGCGACCGAGAGCAACGTCAAGGCGGCGACCAGCGCCATGGTAACCGGCAACGCCCATCCGGGATCGAACCGCAGGCCGAGCGAACCGAGCACGAGCCCCGCGAAGAAGATCTGCGCCGCCGTATTGAGCTTGGAGACCAGCAGCGGCTTGACCTCGACCGGCTTGCCCACCAGCCACGACAACATGACGGCGCCGATGATCATGAGGTCGCGCGAGACGACCAGGATCACCAGCCAACGCGGCACCGCCTCGCTGATGCCGAGCGCGATGTAGATCGACACGATCAGCACCTTGTCGGCAAGCGGATCGAGGTAGGCGCCGAGCTCGCTGGTCATGCCGAAGCGCTTGGCGAGGAAGCCGTCGACCGCATCGCTGATACCCGCCGCCACGAACAGCAGGAAGGCGATGCAGCATCTCGCCCGAGGTGATCGCCCAGACCACCAGAGGCACGGAAAGGATGCGCGCAAGCGTAATCAGATTGGGCAGATTCACTTGATCTCAGCCCCTCGAACTCCCTGCCCCGGCAATAGACCGCCGCTCGGCCGTTGCCAAGCATGCCGCCGCCTCGAGCCGCCCGGAATACGAATTCGCAACCAACCCGGTGGCGCTCGGCGGCCATCGATGCCGCATTGCACCCGTTTCGATTTCGCCTTACCACCCATCGGCCAACAAACCGGATCATGCCGGACAAGCGTCGCAAAGGATTGGCCGATGAACGGCTCGCTCGGCCTTCGCGAGGCCCATAGATGAGCAAACGCCGTGTTGCGATCCTGATTTCCGGGCGCGGCTCCAACATGGCGGCTTTGATCGAGGCCGCGAAGCAGGCCGACTATCCGGCCGCGATCGTCCTCGTGGTTTCCAACAATCCCGATGCGGCCGGCCTCGTAAGGGCGCGCGACGCCGACATCCCGACTGCGATCGTGGACCACAAGCCCTATGGTCGGGACCGGGAAGCCTTCGAGCAAGCGCTGACCGGCGAGCTTGCCGCGCGGGAGGTCGAGCTCATCTGTCTCGGCGGCTTCATGCGGTTGCTTACGCCCGGCTTCGTCGGGGGCTGGCAGGGGCGCATGCTCAACATCCATCCTTCGCTGCTGCCGGCGTTCAAGGGGCTCGATCCGCATGGTCAGGCGCTGGCGGCCGGGGTTAGGATCAGCGGTGCGACCGTGCATTTCGTCGTGCCCGAGACCGATTCCGGGCCGATCGTCGCGCAGGCTGCGGTTCCGGTTGTCGACGACGACACGACGGGCACGCTGGCTGCCCGCGTGCTCGCGGCCGAGCACCGGCTCTATCCGCTGGCGTTGAGGCTCGTCGCCGAGGATCGCGTCCGCATCGTCGATGGACGCTGTCTGATCGAGGGCGCGCAGGCGGCGCTGTTCAATCCCGCCGTTTAGCAATGGAAACACCATGGCCAACATAGTCGAGCTGACCGGCAAGGTAGCGCTCGTTACCGGAGGAAACGGCGGCATCGGGCTCGGCATGGCGGAAGGTCTCGCCGCCGCCGGCGCCGACATCACCATTTGGGGCAGCAATCCGCAAAAGCTCGCGACCGCCGAGGCGAGCCTCAAGCGTCACGGCCGCCGCGTGCTGGCGCAGCGCTGCGACGTCTCAAACGAAGCGCAAGTGGAGGAAAGCTTCGCCGAGGCCGCAGCGGTCATGGGACGCATCGACGCCTGTTTCGCAAACGCCGGCGTGAGCCAGCGTCGCGCACCCATTTCACGACTTTCCACGGAAGAATGGCGCCGCGTGCTGTCGGTCAATCTCGACGGCGCGTTCTTCACCTTGCGCGCCGCGTCCCGCCACATGGTCGGACGCGCCGAGGCTGGCGATCCGGGCGGGCGGCTTGTCGCGGTCTCGAGCACGGCGTCGGTTCACGGGGCCGCAGGGGCAGCCGCTTACGGCGCCAGCAAGGGCGCCCTCGTGGCGATGACAAGAGCCCTGGCGGTCGAGATGGCGCGCTATGAAGTCACCGCGAACGCCATACTTCCGGGGTGGATCGAAACGGAGATGACGGCCGCCGGCATCGCGGATGCAAAGTTCAGCGGGAACGTGCTGCCGCGCATCCCGATGCGCCGATGGGGCTCGCGGCAGGATTTTGCAGGCATTGCGGTCTATCTCGCGAGTGACGCCAGCCGGTATCACACCGGAGACAGCTTCGTGATCGACGGCGCGTATACGATCTTCTAGTTCGCGAACACATCCCCGGTTCACGCTCACCGCCGGCCTGCGGTGTCCGATATTCGACACACGGCCGCGAGCCGCGGGCGAACGTCATGATAACTACCGCGCCATGTCGGGCGCATGACTGCGCGTCTATCCGAACGAGAGCGGGCTGCAAGGGGCGTCGTAGACGTGCGGCAGGTCAAAGAAAAACCCCCGGCTTGAACCGGGGGCTACGGGTTACACCCGGCGGCCAAGAGCGCGGCCGCGACCATTTTATGCGACCTTGAGATTCTCCGCGGAGGTCTTGCCGCGGTTGGTGACGAGTTCGTACTCGACCACCTGGCCTTCATTGAGGTTGCTTAAGCCCGCCCGCTCGAGTGCGGAAATGTGAACGAACACATCCCGGTCGCCGGAATTCGGCTTGATGAACCCGTAACCCTTCGTCGGGTTGAACCACTTGACGGTGCCCTTCTGCACGTCGGTCTCCTGGCTTCAAGTCTTAAGTCGACGTGAGACGCAATCGCTGCATTTCGCGCCGCAACCCGGCTTTTGGGGAGATCCGTAGCGATCGCGTCGTGTTGAACGCTCAGCGGCCGGAGCGGCCAAAATCAGATTGCGCGACACGTGAACACCAAAATTACGGCGGTGACAAGGCTGTTCGATGCCGCGCGGAATTTGCCTCAATATTGTGACGGAGTTTTTTGTTTTTTTTGTTTTTGTTGCGGATCCGTCCCGTCAATTGGCGGCGAGCGCCCGTACCCACACGCGGTTGTCGTGGAACGCGGCGCCGCCGAACGGCGCGATCGCGTCGGCGCCGGTCAAGGTGTTGATCCCCCGGCCGTCTTCGTAGCAATCATTGGGCCAGATCAACTCTGCGATGAGCACGCCGCGGCGCACGCCGTCGAACACACGCGCGTGCAGGCGCACCTCGCCGCGCCTGTTGCCGAGCAGCACCTTGTGGCCACCGGAGATGCCGAGCGCGTCGGCGTCCAACGGGTGGATCATCACCTCCGGCCGTCCCTGCTTGACACGCGACGTTGGCGTTTCGGTGAACGTCGAGTTCAAGAAATTGCGCGCCGGCGAAGTCGCCAGCCGGAACGGATGCTCGGTATCGACCTCCTCGATCACCTCCCAATGATCCGGGAGCGAAGGTATCGCGCCGACCGGTCCGGCGAGCCATGGACTGCGGAACGGTACGGTCGGCCAATCCGGCTTGAACCGGAACTTCCCGTCGGGCCACGCAAAACCACCGACGTAATGTGCGGTATCGAAGTCAGGTTGGCAGTCGATCCAGCGTTTCTCTTCGAGCTCGGCCAGCGTTCCCCACCCGGAGTTCCGCAGCGTCCAGTCGATCAGCTCGCGCGACGTCATGGCGAAACCCTGATGTTCTGCCCCGACGCGCTTAGCCAAGGCGCAGATGACCTCATGGTTGGACCGGCACTCGCCCGGCGGTTCGATCAGCTTGGGCCCGAGCTGGATGTATTGATGCCCGCCGCCCTGGTAGACGTCGTCGTGCTCGAGGAATGTGGTGGCGGGCAGCACGACGTCGGCCACGCGCGCGGTCTCGGTCATGAATTGCTCGTGCACGCACGCGAACAGGTCGCCACGCGCGAAGCCGCATTTCACCACGTTTTGATCGGGCGCGACCGAGATGGGATTGGTGTTCTGGATCAGCAGCGCGGTGACCGGCGGGCCGCCGGCGAGCGCCGCGCGATCGCCGGTAAGGATCGCGCCGATGCGCGACTGATCGAGCACCCGGATCGCGGGATCGACGGCGTCGAGGCCCTCGATCACGGTTCTGTCCCAATGATAGATCGCGCCGTTGTTGTGGAAGGCGCCGCCGCCCTCATGTCGCCAGGCGCCGGTCACCGCCGCGATGCAGCTCGCGGCGTGCATGTTGACCGCGCCGTTGCGCGAGCGCGAGAAGCCGTAGCCGAGACGGAAATACGCCCGTTTCCGCTCGCCCACGAGGCGCGCAAAGGCTTCGATGGTTGCGGGATCACAGCCGGTGATCGCGGCCGCCCAGCGCGGGTCCCGCTCGCGGACGTGGGCTTCCAGCTCGCCCGGCACGTCGGTGTAGCGCTCAAGGAAATCGCGATCGGCCTTTCCGTCGCGAAACAGGCAGTGCATGACCGCGCACGCGAGCGCACCATCCGTTCCAGGCCGCACCAGAACGGCAAGGTCCGCCTGCTCCATGGTTCCATTCGCATACACGTCCACCGCCACGATCTTCGCGCCACGCTCTTTGCGCGCGCGCACCGCGTGCGTCATCACATTGACCTGCGTGTTCACCGGGTTGGTGCCCCAGATGATCACGAGGTCCGATTTCGCCATTTCGCGTGGATCGGGGCCCGCCAGCCGCCCGGTGCCGGCGATGAATCCGGCCCAGGCCGGGTTGACGCAGATGGTCGAGTGGAAGCCCGAATATTTCTTGGCGTGGCGCAACCGGTTGATCCCGTCACGCATGACGAGACCCATGGTGCCGGCATAATAATAGGGCCACACCGCCTCGGGGCCGAAGCGCTGCTCGGCTTGCAGGAAATTCTCCGCCACGATGTCGAGCGCGTCGTCCCACGAGATCGTTTCGAATTCGCCCGAGCCCTTCGCCCCCTTGCGGCGCAAGGGCCGCATCAGTCGATCGGGATGGTGCACACGCTCGGCATAGCGCGCGACCTTGGCGCAGATCACGCCGGCCGTGTAGCCGTTGTCCTCGGCGCCGCGAACGCGCCCGATGGTGCGGCCGTCGAGCACCTCGACTTCGAGCGCGCAGGTCGAGGGACAATCGTGCGGGCATGTCGAGCCGCGCACGTCGATGTGGACCGGCTTGTTCATTGCATCACCGGACCTCTAATTCGCCGGCTGCCCTTTAGGAGCAGGTGCCGGCCGGGAAAGGGGCAGTCACGCTTCCTCGGCCTGGCGCCGTCCGCGCGTCAACAAGATACCTACGCCTACCACGAAAGCCGCCCCAGCCACAGCCGCCCACAGGTGAAACTTGTCGACCGCGGCATCTCCGATCCATCCCGCGACGACCGGATCCTTGATCATGATCTCACCGGCGACCCAGCCGAGCAACGCGGCGCCGGCCCAGACCAGAATCGGATAACGTTCCAGGATCATCATCAGCAACGCGCTTCCGGCGATGATCAGCGGAATGCTCGTCGCCAATCCGAACCCGATCAAGACGAATTTCACCAGCGCGGCCTGCGCGACGTCCACGCGCGCGGCCGCCGAATCAGCCGCCGCGGCGATCGCGATGACGTTGTCGAGGCTCATCACGATGTCGGCAATGGCGATGATGCGCACCGCGCGCCACAGGCTCTCGGCAGCCTGAATCTTGCCCTCGCCATGGCTTTCTTCCGGCACGATCAGCTTGACGGCGATCCACAGCAGCAGGACGCCGCCGACCAGCTTGAGGAACGGCAGGGCCATCAGTTGGGTCACGATGCCGGTGAAGATGATGCGCAACAGCACCGCGACGCCGGCGCCGAAGATCATGCCCCAGAATCGTTGCCTTGGCGGCAGCGTCCGGCAGGCAAGCGCGATGACGACGGCGTTGTCGCCGGACAGCAGAATATTGATCCAGATGATCTGAAGGACTGCGATCCAGAAGGCAGGGTTCTCGATCATCGACATCAGCGGTTTCCTCTGTCGGCTGCGGCTTTTTTCGCTCCCGTCGCGCAAATCCAATAGACCGGAGCGCGCTCCCTTGCGGAACCACACCCCTGCCATAGCTTGCTGCCGCGACAGCGGCAAGGCAAACCGGACCGGAAATGGGCCGAGGCACCCCGACATCGGTGGCCGTCAACTCGCCTCGATTTCGACGTCGATGGCTGGTGTCCCGGTTCCGAAAGTTCGCACGCCTCTGCGGCGCCATTCTCACGCGAACTTCGGAATCAAAGGGGCACTGGCAAGTCCATAGTTCTGGTGTAGTTTTGGATTTGAAGTTCCCCTTCGAGAATGCCGCAACGATTGGAGGAACCTCCAATCCGCCCACACCGGTGTCAGCCGACGATCTCGTTGCCGCAGAAGAATTGCGCGATCTCTTGCGCCGCCGTTTCCGGCGCGTCGGATCCATGCACCGAATTCTCTCCCATCGAGCGACCATGGAGCTTGCGGATCGTACCCTCGGCGGCCTTGGCCGGGTCGGTCGCCCCCATCACGTCGCGGTACTTGGCGATGGCGTCGTCACCCTCCAGCACCTGCACGACGACCGGGCCCGAACTCATGAACGCAACCAGCTCGCCAAAAAACGGGCGCGCACGGTGCACGGCGTAGAAGATCTCCGCCTGCTCGCGCGTAATCCTGACCCGCTTCTGGGCCACGATGCGCAAGCCGGCCGCTTCGATGATGGCGTTGATCGCGCCGGTCAGGTTGCGCTGCGTCGCATCGGGCTTGATGATCGAGAAGGTACGCTCGACCGCCATATCCACCATCCCTGCTTGAGAAAGAAAGTCGTAGGACGCGCGAGCTTATACCGACCGTCCTTTTCGGCGGCAAGCAAGCCGGTCTGCGCACCGAACGATGAATAGACACATGGCGACAACGGTGTTTGACGCATCACGCCGGCGCTGATCACCCCATTCGTCGGCAAAAGCGCTGATTTGGCACGGTGGCTTGCCGGGTCAACTCCGGGGACCGCGGCGGTCCGCCCGACCCGGGCGGCCGAGCCGGAGGGCTTGCCTTTCTGCGCCTGAGCCGGCCAAAAGGCGCGCATGCTTGTGATCGAGAATCTCTCCATCCGCGTCGCCGGCCGGCTGCTGCTCGACCACGCCTTCGCGCAGCTTCCGACCGGCGCGCACGCAGGGCTCGTCGGGCGCAATGGGGTCGGCAAGACCACGCTGTTTCGCGCGATCGCGGGCGACATCGGGACCGAGAGCGGGACCATAAACCTGCCGAAGCGCGGCAGCGTCGGGCGCCTGGCGCAAGAGGCGCCCGACGGTCCGGAGAGCCTGCTCGATGTGGTCCTCGCCGCCGACGTCGAGCGCACCGCGCTCATCGCCGCAGCCGAACATGAATGCAATCCGCATCGTATCGCGGAGATCCAAACGCGCCTCGCCGACATCTCCGCCCATTCGGCGCCCGCGCGCGCGGCCGCGATCCTCTCCGGGCTAGGATTTTCCGCGCCGGATATGGCACGGCCGTGCAGCGACTTCTCCGGCGGGTGGCGCATGCGCGTCGCACTCGCCGCCGTGCTTTTTTCCGAGCCCGATTTGCTGCTGCTCGACGAGCCCACCAACTACCTCGATCTCGAAGGGACGCTGTGGCTGCAGGCGCACCTGGCACGTTATCCGCGCACGGTGATCGTGGTCAGCCATGACCGCGACCTGCTCGATAGTGCGGTCGACTGGATCCTGCATCTCGAAGCCGGCAAGCTCGCACTCTACCGCGGCAGCTATTCCAGTTTCGAACGCCAGCGGCGCGAGCGCTTGGAGCTCGACGCCAAGCTGGCCAAGAAGCAGGCGGCGCAACGGCGTCATATGCAGGCCTTCGTCGACCGCTTCCGTGCCAAGGCGAGCAAAGCGCGCCAGGCGCAATCGCGGCTCAAAATGCTTGCCAGGCTCGAGCCGTCGCCGGCATTGGTGGCGGCCGAGGTCCTGCCAATCAAGATTCCGGCGCCTGCGCGAGCGCTCTCGCCTCCGATCATCGCGCTCGATGACGTCGCCGTGGGCTACCATCCGGGCGTACCGGTCCTGCGTCGTCTATCCTTGCGCATCGACAGCGATGACCGCATCGCCCTGCTGGGCGCCAACGGCAACGGCAAGTCGACATTGCTGAAACTTCTCGCCGGCCGCATGGGCTTGATGCAGGGGCGGATGACGCAGGCCGACAAACTCAAGGTCGGGTATTTCGCGCAGCATCAACTTGATGAGCTCAACGCCGACGAAAGCGGGTACGATCATCTCCGCCGGCTGATGCCGGCCGCGCCCGAGGCAATGGTGCGGTCACACATCGGCGCGGCTGGATTCCCCGGCGAATTGGCCGACACGCCGACGGCGCAACTCTCGGGCGGCGAGAAAGCGCGGCTCGTTCTCGCGCTCGCGGCGTTTGCGGCGCCGCACCTGATGATCCTCGACGAACCGGCCAACCACCTCGATATCGACAGCCGCGCCGCGTTGATAGAGGCGATCAACGCCTTTCCGGGCGCCGTGATCCTAGTGTCGCACGACGGCTATCTGCTGGACGCCTGCGCCGAGCGGCTATGGCTGGTCGATGCAGGAACCGTAACGCCGTTTACCGGCGACCTCGATGACTACCGGAAGCTTGTGCTGAACCGGGCCAGCGCCGATTCACCCACGGGTGCGAACGCCGCCGCCGATCGGCGTGGTTCGCGCGTCGCACAGCGGCGGGCCGCGGCGCGCAGACGGGCCGAGCTTGCCCCGCTCAGGCACCGCATCGCGGCGGCCGAGACCAAGGTCGCGGAGCTTGCGGCGAGCATCGCGCGGCTGGATGCGGCGCTCAGCGCCGCGGGTTTGTTCGCGCGCGACCCGGCCAAGGCAGCGGCGCTCGCCAAGGCTCGCGCGGACGCATCCGACGCGCTGGCCGCGGCCGAGGCGGAATGGCTCGAGGCGAGCGCGGCGTACGAAGCCGAAGGCGGGGATGGAGTGCCCGAAGCCCTCGAGTCATGACGGCGGGCGGGTGCGAGGGGCGGGACGCTGCGGCCGCTGCGGCTTGGGCGGCTCCGGCGGGCGTTCCACCGACACCAACACCCCCGACGTGAACCGATAGATGCCTGCGCGCTCGCCCTGCGGATAGGTCATGACGGCTGTGCGCTGGCCCCGCTCGTTTGCGCCGATCTCGATGCGGTCGGCGGGGCCGGCCAGCCGGACCAGGTCGCATTCGGTCATTCCCAGGCCAACGCCTCTCCCCGGCTGATCCGACACAACGGCGCAAACGCCGTCGGGGCCGACCAAGCCCTCTGGCGTCCCGACAGGAGACAACGAAGCCGCCTGCCGGCCGCCCGACCACCAGCTCCAGTCCGCCCTGCTCAAGGCGGAATCGGCCGAGCAACCTGCGAGCATCAATGTCAGTCCAAGCGTGCCCCCAGCCCACAAGCCCGGACCCGTGGTTCCCTCGCGCGCCTTCAACCAAGCCCCCCGGTGCCCCCACATCCACCGCTAGCGCAGTGTGCGTTACGAGGATACGGATATCAACCGTCCAAAGCGGCTGTCCCGGCATCGGCTTGGCGCTCCCACCGGCCTTGCGCGTCTTGCCGCCAGTAGGTGGCGGCGAAACCTTGCGCTCGGGCGTCCGCCCAGCGGGCGCGCGCGGCCGCTACCGCATCGGGATCGTCGCCGTCGAACAACACCACAATGCGCTGGTAGCTGCCGGCGTCGGGCGGAACCTCGACTCCATCGAGCAAAAATCGAACGTGGGCGTGGTTTGGATTGTCCTCCCCGAGCGTGAGCAGAATCGGCTGTCCGCCGACATCGTGATCTCGCGCCGTGCCATGCGGCAGAAAACTGTCGTCGCTATAGGTCCACAGAAGCGCATCGAGAGCCTCGATCCGTTCCTCGGAGCCGGCCTGCACGACCACGCGCCATCCGCGCTCGAGCGACTTCTCAAGCAGCGGCGGCAGGGCGCCTTCGAGCCGCCGGCCTTGCAGGTGATAGAATAACAGCTCGGTCATAGGCGGGTGCCCATCACGCCTCACCGCTCGTAGTGTTCCGCCACGAACGCCTCGAGGAGCCGGACGCCCCAACCGGAAGCCCAGCTCTTGTTGACGTCGCTCTGTGGCGAGCCCATGCCGGTTCCGGCGATATCGAGATGCGCCCACGGCGTGTCGTCGACGAAACGCTGCAGGAACTGCGCCGCGGTGATCGCGCCACCGTGACGGCCGGCCGTGTTCTTCATGTCGGCGAATTTCGAGTCGATGAGCTTGTCGTATGCCGGCGCGAGCGGCATCCGCCAGACCCGCTCGCCGGTCGCCTCGCCGCACTTGAGCAATCGTTCGGCCAGCGTGTTGTCGTTGCAAAACAGGCCGGCATGCTCCTGACCGAGCGCCACGACGATCGCGCCGGTCAATGTCGCAAGATCGATCATCAATCGCGGCTTGAATCGATCTTTTACGTACCAGAGCACGTCGGCGAGCACGAGCCGTCCTTCGGCGTCGGTATTGATGATCTCGATGGTCTGGCCCGACATCGAGGTGACGATGTCCCCTGGCCGTTGGGCATTGCCGTCCGGCATGTTCTCGACCAGGCCGATCACGCCGATGGCGTTCACGCCCGCCTTGCGCGCGGCGAGCGCCCGCATCAACCCGACCACGCAAGCCGCACCGGCCATATCGCCCTTCATCTCTTCCATGCCCTGCGCCGGCTTGATCGAGATGCCGCCGGTATCGAAAGTTACGCCCTTGCCGATGAAAGCGACCGGGCGCTCGCCGCGCCCTCCCCCATTCCAACGCATGACGACGAGGCGAGCCTCGTGCCGGGAGCCCTGTGCGACGCCGAGCAGCGCATGCATGCCCAGCTTGCGCATCGCTTTTGCGTCGAGCACTTCAACGCCGACGCCGAGCTTCTTCAACCCTTGCGCGCGCCGAGCAAACTCTTCCGGAAACAGAACATTGCCCGGCTCGTTGACGAGATCGCGTGCGAGGGCCACGCTATCGCCCACGGCTTCGCGGCGGTGCCAGGCTTTGCGGGCCGCCGCAGGATCTCCGACCGCGAGCGTGACGCGTGCTTTCGGCGGTGGGCTCTCGTTCTCCTTGCGTTTGGTCTTGTAGCGATCGAACGTGTAGGCCCGCAGCATGATGCCGAGCGTGAGGTCGGCGGCCTGAGCCGCCGTCATCGCGCGACCCGGCAGCTCGCAAAAAACCGCGACCTCGCGCGTGCTGGCCCCGAACTTCCCGGCCGCAATTCCGCCCAACCTGACGAAGTCCTTGGGCTTGAGCTCGCTTGGCTTGCCAAGGCCGATCACGACCAGTCGGGCCACCGACAAACCGGACGGGAAGACAAGGTCGAGGGTGGCGCCGACCTTGCCCTTGAACCCCTCCGCGGCAGCTGCCCGCTCCACCAGGTCTCCGGCCGCTTTGAGAACCGACCGGCTCTCGGCTCCGAAGCGCAAGGATTCGTCCGCCAAGAGGATCAGAGCACCTTTGGCCGGCGGCTCGAACGGGCCGAATCCGAGTTTCAGACCATCCGGCATGGTGAACAGTTCCTTCAGCGGTGGATAAACCCGCGGTGGCGGGCGGGGCGTGGCTTGTTCTGCGATTCCCTTATAGCATCAGACGTCTGGCTGGCGAGGCGACTGCCGCGGTCCTGCCATGGTGGTCCCCTAGTGTCCCACCTGCAACCGCGGCTGCCGCCTAACCCGGCGACCTAGGCGGTCTACATGGCAGGGGGCCGGCCGGGACTCATGGGATCGATCGGACGCTACATCGTGCGCACCACCTTGGGTGCGTTCCTGCTCGATCCTTTTCAGCCTCACGTCCGTGATCTGGGTGACCCATATCCTGCGCGAATTCGACATCGTCACCAATCAGGGACAAACGGTGCTGGTGTTCGTCGGAATCACGCTGCTGCTCGTTCCCGCCCTTGTGCTCGTCATCGCGCCGCTCGCCTTCATGGTGGCAACGGCCTACACGCTCAACAAGCTCAACACCGACTCCGAAATCATTGTGATGAACGCCGCCGGCATGTCGCCGTGGCGGATTTTCCAGCCGTTCCTGATCGTTGCGATCATTGTCGCGGTGCTGGTCGGGACCATCGCCGCGTATCTCGCGCCCAAGTGTCTGCGCGAGTTGCGCACGCTGCTCACGCAAGCGTGCGCACCGATATGTTGACGAATATCATCCAGCCCGGCCGCTTCACCCCGATCTATGGCGGCGCCCTGACCTTTCATTTGCGCGAACGGCGCCCGAACGGCGAACTGATCGGCATTTTCATCGACGACCGCCGCGACCCGAACGAGCGCGCCACCTTCCTCGCCGAGCGTGGCCAGACCGTGGAAAACGAAAGCGGCACATTCCTGGTCCTTGAACATGGCAGCGTACAGCGGCATGGAGGTCAAGCAGCGCGATCCGACGATCGTACTGTTCGAGCGCTACGCGTTCGACATGACGCAGTTCACCGGGTCGGCGAACGCCGACCTTCAACGCGACCGAACGCTATCTGGTGGGATCTGATCCAGCCCGATCTCGAGGATCCCTACGTCAGGCCAATCAGGGCCGCATCCGCGCCGAATTTCACGATCGGCTGATGGCCCCGCTCTATCCGCTGGCCTTTGCGGTGCTCGCTTTTGCCATCCTTGGCGCCGCCGCGCACCAGCCGGCAAAGCCGCGGCCTTTCGATGTTGATGGCGATCGCGGTGATCGCCGTGCTTCGCATGTTGGGCTTCGCCAGCTCGGTCTTTGGCGCCAGGACACCGGCTGCCATGGCGCTGATGTATGCCGGCCTCGGCCGTCGCATTCGCCGTCGGCCTGGTGTTGATCTCGCGCGGCACGATCGTCGAAGCCGCCTGCTTCGGTCGTCAACGCCTTGAATGCGCTGCAGGCGCGCTTCGCGCGCTCGACCGCGCCGGACCTGACGGACCATCCGGCATGATCACCGGCACGTTCGCCCGCTATGTCACCGTGCGCTTTCTCGGTGCCGTCGCTGC
Organism: uncultured Alphaproteobacteria bacterium; assembly: GCA_963738705.1. Taxonomy (GTDB): domain Bacteria; phylum Pseudomonadota; class Alphaproteobacteria; order Rhizobiales; family Xanthobacteraceae; genus CAVTXS01. The sequence goes on along the minus strand of CAVTXS010000037.1, from coordinate 181,141 downwards.
GGTTTTTTTCGGCATCTTCACTGCTCGTGGTCTTGATCGACTACATCGAGCTGACCCGCCGCGCCGCGAACGTGCCGAATATTCCGGCCTGGGTCGTCGCCGCGACCTCGCTCTATCGCGTGCCGCAGATCACCGAACGGCTGCTTCCGTTCTCGGTCCTGATCGGCGCGATGGTTTGCTTACCTCAATCTGTCGCGCCGCAACGAACTTGTGATCGCCCGCGCGGCCGGCATGTCGGCCTGGCAGTTCGTCGCCCCCGCCGTGGTTGCCGCGCTCGCGGTCGGGGTCGCGGCAGCTGGCGATCTACAACCCCCTGGCCGCCACCCTCGGCGAGCGCGCCAAGCAGATCGAAGAGCGCATCTTCGGATCCGAATCCGGACGCGGCACGGGAACGCGCTTCTGGGTGAGGCAGCGAAGTGGCGAGGGGCAATCGGTCTTGCACGCCAATGCGAGCCGCGATCAGGGGGCTTCGCTCGCGGGAATCACGGTGTTCGTGTTCGACCTGCGCGACCGCTTCACCGAACGGATCGAAGCCGACGGTGCAAAGCTCGAATCGGGACACTGGCGGCTGGACAATGCCCGCATCTACACGACTTCGGCTCCCCCTCGGGAGGTCGCCGGCGTATCGACTAGCGACCAATCTGACTGCCGAACAGGTGCGGGAAAGCTTTCGCTACGCCAGAGACCGTGTCATTTTGGCAACTACCGACATATATCGACCTGGCCGAACGGGCCGGCCTCGCCGCCGCCGGATATCGGATACAATACCAAAACTTGCTGGCCCGCCCGTTTCTGCTTGCCGCCATGGTGCTTGTTGGCCTCCGCCGTAAGCCTGCGATTCTTCCGCTTCGGCGGGGTGCAGCGCATGGTCCTGTGTGGCGTCGGGGCGGGGTTTCTGCTTTACGTGATGTCGAAGGTAACCGAGGATCTGAGCAAAGCCGAGCTGATGCACCCGGTGGCCGCGGCCTGGTCGCCTGTGATCGTCGGTACATTGACCGGTGTCGTTGCGCTCTTGTTTCAGGAGGATGGGTGATGGCGGTGTCGAGCACCGCTCGTCCACCGGACTTGTCCCTCTTGCGCTGGCTCGCGCCGGCGGCGTGTGCCTTTGTCGTTTTTCTTGCTGTTGCCCTGCCCTTCGGTCCCGCCGCGGCGGAACCTGCGTGGGTCGGTGTTCCTCCGCGGCCGTCCCAAGCCGGCACGGCGTCGGGCGAAATGATGACGCGCGGGCGGGCGGATCCGACCGCGCAGATGCTCGTACAGGCGAATGAGATTCATTACGACTACGCCAACGAGCGCGTCGCCGCCGTCGGCATGGTCCAGATTCATTACTCGCGGCTCGGTGCTCGAAGCCGATCGCGTCACCTACGATCAGCGTACGAAGCGGTTGTACGCCGAGGGCAACGTTCGGCTCACCGAGGCGGACGGCAAGATCGTGACCGCGCGAGCGGCTCGACCTGAACGAGGATTTCCGCGACGGTTTCGTCGATTCGCTGCATCTCGAGACTGCCGACAAGACGCGGTTGGCTGCGGCACGCGCCGACCGCGGCGAGGGACGGCTGACGGTGTTCCAAAGCGGCGTCTACACCGCCTGCGAGCCGTGCAAGGACAATCCCCAGGCGCCGCCCAAATGGCAGGTGAAGGCCGCGCGGATTTTGCACGACGAAGCAGAGAAGATGATGTATTTCGAGGATGCGCGCCTCGAACTATTCGGTTGGCCGATCGCCTATTTCCCCTACCTCTGGACTCCCGATCCGACGGTCAAGCGCAAGACCGGATTTCTGCAGCCGAATATCGTCTCGGGAACGAAATTCGGCTTCGGGGCGACGATTCCGTTTTTCTGGAATTTGGCACCGGACTACGACGTGACGCTGACACCCATGCCGACCACCAAGCAGGGTCTGATGATGATGGGCGAGTGGCGGCACCGGCTGATCAATGGCGCCTACTCGATCCGCGCTGCGGGAATTTTCCAGGAAGACAAGAACACGTTTGCCGGCCAGCCCGGCTTCCGCGATTTCCGTGGAGCGGTCGAGACCAGGGGCGACTTCCGGCTCTCGGAAAAATGGTTCTACGGCTGGGACGCATCGATATTCACCGACAGCGCGTTCGCTCCCGACTACAAGGTGATCAAAGGCAACGCGGCCGAGGCCGTGTCGCAGTTCTATCTGTTCGGGCGCGGCGCCAAGAGCTATTTCGACACCCGTTTTCTGCACTTCTACGGCTTTTCGCCGCTTTGGACAACCAACGGCAGTTGCCGTTCATCTTCCCGCTGGTCGACTACAAGTACGTCTACGGTTCGCCGGTCTTCGGCGGCGAGCTGGGCTACAACGTCAACGTCACCAGCCTCAACCGGCGACAGGCCGACTTCGATCCGATCACCCAGACCGCGAAGGCGAACGGCTGGTGCGATTTGGCCGGGTTTGACGCCCTGCGGACGCCGGCGAACTGCCTGCTGCGCGGAATTCCCGGCACCTACTCGCGCGTCTCCGCGGAAGCCTATTGGAAGCGGACCTTCATCGATCCGTTCGGGCAAATGTTCACGCCGTTCGTGTCGCTGCGCGGCGACGCTGCGGCTGCTTCGATCACCCCGGAACCGGCGGTCGGCAACTTCATCAAGACCGGCGAGAGCAGCCTCGGCCGGGCCATGCCGGCGGTCGGTCTCGAATATCGCTACCCGTTCATCAGCACGCACGCGTGGGGCACGCAGACGATCGAGCCGATCGCCCAGGTGATCGCACGACCGAACGAACCTCAGATCGGGAAGTTCCCGAACGAGGATTCACAGAGCTTCCTCTTCGACGACGCCAATCTGTTCTCGATAAGCAAATATGCCGGTTGGGACCGCGTCGAGGGCGGCGGTCGCGCCAACGTCGGGATGCAATATACCGCCCAATTCAACAAGGGCGGCTATTTCAACGCGCTTGTTCGGGCAGTCGTATCAGCTGTTTGGCACCAACTCATTCGCCGTCGCCGACATGGCGAACACCGGCCTCAGCAGCGGGCTCGAGACCAAGCAGTCCGACTACGTGGCACGGATGACGTTCCAGCCCAACAAGAACTACGCCTTCTTGTCGCGCTTCCGGTTCGACGAGCAGAATTTCGACGTGCGACGCATGGAGCTCGAAGGAAAAGTCACTTTCGATCGATGGTCGGCGGGATTGACCTACGGAAATTACGATGCCCAACCCATCATTGGCATGCTGCTGCCGCGTGAGGGCCTCGCTGCCGTCAGCATCGGTCAAAGCTCACGCAGAATTGGACGGTGACGGCATCGGCTCTCTACAGCCTCGATTCCAACCGCCTCAACACCGCCACGATTGGGGTCGGCTATATCGACGAATGTATCGCGCTGAACGCGATCTATGTCACCAACTATGGCTATCGCGGCGACATCGTGCCGAACTCGGTGTTCCTGCTGCAAGTCAACCTGCGAACCTTCGGCGGAACCTCGGTGTCGCAGGTCGTCGGCGGTCCGAGCAGCAGCGCCCACAGCGTGCTTGGAATGACATTTTGACGCGGATCAACCGGCTATGCGCCGGAAGGGCTCTTGCTCCATCGGGGGACGGACGCGAGGCGGAAACACGAGGACATTGCAGACAATGCGATTATCCATGATCTTGCCAGAACGGGGTTGTAGGCTTGCGGCAGGCTTGGCGCTGGTCGTTGCCGCGCATGTCGCCGGCGTCCCGTCCGCTTCGGCCCAGCAGGTCGTTGCCCGTGTCAACGGCGAGCCGATCACGGCCGTGGATTTCGCTCAGCGCAGCCGGCTGATCCAGGCCTCGACCAAAAAGGCGCCGAGCCGACAGGAGGTGTTGGACGAGCTCATCGACGAGCAGTTGAAGCTGCAAACCGGCAAGCGATATCGCCTGGAGATCACCGACGCCGAAGTCGACACTGTGTTCGCCAGCATGGCGCAGCGCATGCGGGCGAATCCGGAGCAGTTTGCGCAAGCGCTTGGGGCAAGCCGGCATCAGCGCGTCCATCCTCAAGCGCAAGATCCGCGCCGATCTGATGTGGCAGCAGATCGTGCGTGGGAAATTTCAGCCAAGCCTGCAGGTTCGCGACCGCGACGTCGCCACCGTGCTTGATAGCCGCAGGAAGGACGGAGACGCCGTAGGTTACGAATATACCCTGCGGCCGATTCTGCTCATCGTTCCACGCGGCGCAGCAATCAACGAGCTCGAAAGCAGGCGCCGGGAAGCGGAAGGCTTGCGCAATCGATTTGCGAACTGCGATGACGGCCTGCGTCTGGCACGCGGCTTGCGTGACGTTGCGATCCGCGATCCGATTACCAAAACCTCCGGCGACCTGACGGCCAAGCTTCGCGAGGTGCTCGACAGCACGCCGGTCGGAAAGGTCACGGCTCCCGACATCACGCCGCAAGGAGTCGAGGTGTTCGCGGTGTGCGCCAAGAAAGAGAGCACCGTCAGCAAGGCCGGCGAACGCGATGTTCGCGAGGAGCTGTTCGGCGAAAAGTTTACCGCGCAGGGCAAGAAGTATCTGCAGGAATTGCGCCGCAGCGCGATGATCCAGATCCAATAGGCCTGCCATATGCAGAGAGCCCTGGCGCTCACGCTCGGCGAGCCGGCCGGAATTGGTCCTGACATCACCTTGAAGGTTTGGCTGCGACGCAAAGAGCTGGGAATCCCGCCCTTTTACGTGATTTCGGATCCGGAATTCCTGGCCCGGCGATCGCGCAGGCTCGACGTCGAACTGCCGATGACCGTGGTGGAACCGCGGGCGGCCTGCGCCTCTTTCGAGAGCAGGCTTCCGGTGGTTCCGCTCGAGCTCCCGGCGACGGCGGAGCCCGGCATACCGGATGCTTCGAGTGCGCCGTTTGTGATCGCTGCGATCCGGCGCGCGGTCGAAGACGTCCTCGCCGATCGGGCCGCCGCCATGGTCACCAATCCGGTGGCGAAATCGGTGCTGTACCGCAACGGATTTGCCGAGCCCGGTCACACCGAGTATCTCGCCAGACTGGTCCAGGAAATCACCGGCCGCGCCGCACAACCGGTGATGATGCTCTGGTCGCCGGAGCTCGCGGTCGTTCCGGTCACCATCCATCTTCCGCTGCGCGATGTCGCCGGGCGTCTCACCATCGAGCTGCTGGTCAAGACTGGCCGCATCGTGGCGCGCGATCTCGCCGAAAGGTTCGGAATACGGCGCCCGCGCTTGGCGTTGGCTGGCCTCAATCCGCACGCAGGCGAAGAAGGCGCCCTGGGAGCGGAGGATGCGGCGATCGTTGCTCCCGCGGTGCAGCAGCTTCGGGCGGAACGGATCGACGCGCGCGGGCCCCTCCCCGCCGACACCATGTTCCACGCCCGCGCGCGCGCCAGCTACGATGTGGCACTTTGCATGTATCACGACCAGGCGCTCATCCCGATCAAAACTCTGGCCTTCGATCATGCGGTGAATGTGACACTGGGCCTGCCGTTGGTGCGCACATCGCCCGACCATGGCACCGCGTTCGACATCGCCGGCACCGGTACCGCAAGCGAGGCCAGTCTTGCGGCCGCGCTGCGGCTGGCCCACCAGCTGGTCGGATCCAGGACGCCGGCGACTGCCGCCTAGCACCGGCCACATGCGTGGCGTGAGCGGATCGGTGCATCTGGAGCATGATCCCGAAAGGTTGCAGACTTTTCGGAGAGATCATGCGGCTCCTCAAAAACGCGGCCAGCACCGCCGATTCACTTTGCAGCGATTCCGTCTCTCATGAGTCCGATCGACGATCTACCGCCGTTGCGCGACGTCATCCGGCGACACGGACTGGCCGCGCGCAAATCGCTCGGTCAAAATTTCCTGCTCGACCTCAACTTGACCGCCCGCATCGCACGCGCATCCGGGCCGCTCGAAGGCGTCACGGTTGTCGAGATTGGCCCGGGTCCCGGTGGTCTGACGCGCGCCCTGCTGGCGCTCGGGGCGGAGCGCGTCGTCGCAGTCGAGCGCGACGCGCGCTGCATCGCGGCGCTCGAGGAAATTGCCGAGCGCTATCCGTCAAGGCTCATCGTCGTCGAAGACGATGCGCTGCGTTTCGATCCGGCGCCGCATCTCGCCGGCAACACCGCACGTGTCGTGGCCAACCTGCCCTACAATATCGCCACGGCCCTGCTTGTCTCCTGGCTGACGGCGGAACCGTGGCCGCCTTGGTACGACTCGCTTGTCTTGATGTTTCAGCGCGAAGTCGCCGAACGCATCCTCGCTGCGCCGCGCTCCAAGAGCTATGGTCGGCTGACCGTGCTTGCCCAATGGCGAACGGAGCCGCGCATTCTGTTCGACATCGCGCCGTCGGCGTTCGTGCCTCCGCCGAAAGTGGTTTCCTCGCTGGTGCGCCTGGTTCCCAGAGCGGCACCGCTCGCCTGCGACTTGCACAGCCTCGAGCGGGTTACGGCTGCCGCTTTCGGCCAGCGGCGCAAGATGCTGAGGCAAAGCCTGCGCGCGCTCGATCGCGATCCCGAGCGCCTGCTCGCCGCGGCGGCGATCGATCCGACGTTGCGTGCCGAGGACGTTCCGGTGGCGGGTTTCGTCGCCCTGAGCCGCGCATTCGCCGAAAACGATGATCGAAGCCCATGATGGTGCCGAGGGAAGAACATCCGAACATGCCGTTTCGCCGTCAATCGTTGACCGCCTACGCCGCGCCATTGTGCGAGACCATCGCCGATCTGCCCGAACCGCGGGGCGCCGAGGTGTTGGTGCGCGTCGCGCGCTGCGGCGTATGCCATTCCGACGTGCATCTGCAGGACGGCTACTTCAGCATGGGGCAGGATAAGCGGCTGGACATCACCGCCGGCCGCAAGCTGCCGTTCACGCTCGGGCATGAGATCGCCGGCGTGATCGCACGCGCCGGACCCGATGCTGGCGACGTCGCCGAAGGCCGCGCCGTGGCGGTATATCCGTGGATCGGTTGCGGCACCTGTCCCGCCTGCGCGCGCGGCGACGAGGTTTTGTGCAATGCGCCGCGCCAGCTCGGCATTACGGTCGACGGCGGCTTTGCTACCCATGTTCTGGTGCCGCATCCGCGTTATCTGCTGGACTATGCGCCGATACCGACTGCGCTTGCGGCGGCCTACATGTGCTCGGGCCTGACCGCTTATTCGGCACTCAAGAAGCTCGCCGGACGCGCGGGCCGCGGCCCGTTGCTGCTCGTCGGGGCCGGCGGCGTCGGCATGATGGGGCTGGCCTTTGCGCGCGCCCTGTTTGCGCATGCGCCGGTCGTCGCCGACATCGATCCGGACAAGCGCGCGGCGGCCCTCGACGCGGGCGCCGCCGCCGTCGTCGATCCCGCGGACCCGGGCGCGCGCAAGCAGGTGACGGCGCTCACCGAAGGCGGCGCAGTTGGCGCGGTTGATTTCGTCGGCTCCGACCGTTCGCTCGCGTTCGCCACCAGTGCGCTGGCGAAAGGCGGCAAGGTGGTGGTTGCCGGCCTGCTCGGGGGCGCCTTCTCCACGCCGGTGCCGACGTTCCCGCTCAAGGTCATCACGATCGAGGGCACGTTCGTGGGGACGCTCGCGGAGGCGCACGAGATGCTGGCGCTGGCGCGCGCCGGCAAGGTGCCGCCGGTGCCGATCAACGAGCGCCCGCTCAGCGCCGCTCAGGCCTCGCTCGACGACCTGCGCGACGGCCGGATCGTCGGCCGCGTGGTGCTGGCGCCGTGAGAGGCCGGCTGCTCACGCATCGGAGCGCAACGAGCGCACGAACTCGGAGAGGCCGGTCTGCCGGGCGAGCCTGAGCCGTTCCGCCGCGAGGATGGCGCGCACGTCGTCGAAAGCCTCCTCCAAGTCGTGATTGATCACGATGTAGTCGTAGTCGCCATAGTGGCTGATCTCTTCGGCCGCTTTCGCCATTCGACCGCGGATGGTGTCGTCGGAATCTTCCGCGCGTCGCTTCAAACGCCGCTCGAGCTCGGGCAATGACGGCGGCAGTACGAAAACCGTGACCAGATCGTCGCGCACCTTCGCGATGAGCTGCTGGGTCCCTTGCCAATCGATGTCGAAAAGGACGTCGCGGCCGCGTGCGAGCGCAGCCTCAACCGGCCTGCGGGGCGTACCGTAGCAATTGCCGAATACCTCCGCGTGTTCGAGCAATTCGTCATTTCTGAGCATCGCCTCGTATGTTTCTCGATCTATGAAGTGGTAGTCGCTCCCATCGACCTCGCTGAGGCGACGTTGCCGCGTGGTCACGGAGATCGACAGCTCGACCTCAGGGTCTTCTGCGAGCAATCGCCGAGACAGCGTCGTCTTGCCGGCGCCGGAGGGCGACGACAACACCAGCAACAATCCGCGCCGCACGACCGGTTTCGCCTGCGCACCCGGCACCATCGCTCACTCCAGATTCTGGACCTGCTCGCGAAATTGCTCGACAACGCTTTTCAGCTCCAGTCCGATCGTGGTGAGCTCGACGTCGTTCGACTTGGCGCATAGCGTATTGACCTCGCGGTTGAGCTCCTGCGAGAGAAAATCCAGCCGGCGGCCGACCGGTCCGCCTTCCGCCAGCAGTCGGCGGGCCTGCGCCACATGCGCGGCCAGGCGATCGAGTTCCTCGCGCACGTCGGCCTTGGCGGCGATCAGAATGGCTTCCTGGTGCAGTCGATCGGCGTCGAACCGGTCGGACGTTTCCAACAAGGCCGCGACTTGATCGGCCAACCGCGCCTTGATCGCCTCCGGATGCCGGCCAGGAGCGGTCTCGGCGCGGGCGGCGAGCGCCGCGATGGCGTCAAGGCGCGCCGCGAGCACTGCATCAAGCGCCGCGCCCTCATGACGCCGCATCTCCAACAAGGTCGCGAGCGCCAGATCGAAACCCTCGATCACCGCCGTTTCGGCGGCGCGGTGCTCGTCCTCGCTCTCGGTCTGATCGAGGACCTCCATTACGCCCTTGACGTTGAGGATGCCGTCGATGGTCGCCGGTTGCGAGTCGATGCGGCCGGCAAGGTCGCGCATCGTGGCCAGGACCGCGGAGAGCACGGAGTCGTTGACGCGCACGACGGGCGCGAGGCCCTCGCGGCGCACCGACAGGTTGGCGTAAACGGTGCCCCGCGCCAGCGCCTTCGTGCGGGCGCGCACCGCCACCTCGACCGGATCCCAGCTCGGTGGAATGCGCAGCCGCAGGTCCAGGCCCTTGCCGTTGACGGATTTGAGCTCCCAGCCCCAGACGTACGAACCGCTGACGCCGTCGGCGCGCGCGAAGCCGGTCATGCTCGACAGCGCCATGGCGGAGGGGACTCGCGGGATCAGCCGATTGCCGGGATAAATCAACAGACCTTAGCCGCGCGGGTCTGCGCTCTCAAGCGCGACGAAGGCAAAACAGGGGTCGGAAGTCAGGACGCCCATGCCGCTACTGTCCCATGAGTTCCAAGTCAGCGAATAGACCAGTCGCCGGCGGGAGAGCGCCCTCCTGATGCGCCTTAAGCGCGGCAGCCCGATGGCAATCCTATTGCGAACGCGTGCTGCCCGACGAGCGGGCGCCACCGGCACGATCCTGCTGGCGTGAACGCGACGCCGGCGACGGCTGACCAGGGGCAAATGCCGGCGTCGTAATCGTGGCGTCGGCGGGCGCGGCATCGGTCGTCGTGACAGCCGTATCGCCGCGCTGCTGTTGCTCGAGGACGCGCAATTTGGCGACGTTGGCCTGGTGCTGCGCCAATGTTTCGGAGAAAGCGTGGCCCCCGCTGCCGTCGGCGACAAAATACAGTTCCTTCGTTCGCGACGGGTTCGCGGCCGCCTCGATCGAGGCGCGACCCGGGTTCGCGATCGGGCCAGGCGGCAAGCCATCGATCACGTAGGTGTTGTAAGGCGTCGGCTGCATGATTTCGTTGCGCATGATCGGGCGACCGAGCGTGCCCTTGCCGCCGACCAACCCATAGATGATGGTCGGGTCGGATTGCAGCTTCATGCGCTGTTTCAGCCGATTGATGAACACGGCGGCAACGCGCGTGCGCTCGTCGGGGCGGCCAGTCTCCTTCTCCACGATCGACGCCATCACGAGCAGCTGCTCGGGCGTCTTGAGGGGCAGATCGGGATTACGGCGCTCCCATGCCTCCTGGACGATCCGCCGCTGCGCCTGCTGCATGCGCTGGATCAGTTGATCGCGGGAATAGCCGCGCGTGAATTTGTAGGTGTCGGGCAGCAGTGTCCCCTCACGCGGTATTTCCTTCATATTGCCGCTGAGGATACCGTTCTCCAGCAGCCGCGCGACCACCTGCTCGGAGGTCAAGCCCTCCGGGATCGTGATCTGGTGCTGCACGACTTTGCCTTCGATGATGGTGTCGACCACGTCGCGCAGGCTTGCCTTGCGGGGGAAGACGTATTCACCGAATTTCAGCTCTTCGCGCGCTTTCATCAACACGACGCCGCCGACGAACACCCACTTGTGCTCGATCACGCCCTCGCGCTGCAGCAGGTCGGCGACTTCCGGCAGCCCGCCGCGCGGGATATTGACGATCTTGTCCTGCTCGAGCGGCCCGGGGGCCTCGAAACGCTGCTTGCCGATCCCGACGCCGGCCGCGACCGCGAGTCCAACGATCAGGAGGATAGTCAGGATCGCGTTGCCTGCGATGACGAGCGGATGGCGTGCGCGCCGTGAAGGCCGCACCGGCTGCGGCATGCGCTCGGGCTCAAGTCTCTCGCGCGCGCTGCGCGGCGACGTCAGCCGGCCGGTCGGGCCGGCCCGCGCGATCGGTGCCGCGGTCGATCCGGCGGAGGTCGACCCGCCTTCGCTCTCGTTGGGTCGCGTTTCCTCCGCCGTCATCCCTCAGCGCTCATTTGCAAAGCAGCCTCGCCTCTCCCGGCAAAGCCAATCATCTCACCAAGGCGATCTTGCGGCCGAGACGGCCCGCCCGGGCAGTCTCGCTGCCAACGAGCTTGCGTAGCGGCTAGCGTAAAGTCAAATATGGCAAAAGGGTGAAGCGTTGCCGCCGGTCATTGCATGCGCCGCAATACCAGCGACGCATTGGTCCCCCCGAATCCGAACGAATTGGAAAGCACGACGTCGATATTGCGCTTCTTGGCTTGGTGGGGGACCAGGTCGATCGGCGATTCAACCGATGGATTGTCGAGATTGATGGTCGGCGGCGCCACCTGATCGCGGATGGCAAGGACCGAGAAAATGGCCTCGACCGCGCCGGCGGCGCCCAACAGATGGCCGATCGACGACTTGGTCGACGACATCGCGATCCGGCCGGCGGCGTTGCCGACCACGCGCTGGACCGCCGCCAGCTCGATCTCGTCGCCGAGCGGCGTCGAGGTTCCGTGGGCATTGATGTAGTCGATCTCGGCCGGCGAAATGCCGGCGCGCTTGATCGCGGCGCTCATGCAGCGGAAGGCGCCGTCGCCGTCCTCGGCGGGCGCGGTGATATGGTAGGCATCGCCGGATAGGCCATAGCCGATCAGCTCGGCATGGATCTTTGCGCCGCGACGGGCGGCGTGCTCGTATTCCTCGAGCACGACCACGCCGGCACCCTCTCCCATCACAAAGCCGTCGCGATCTCGGTCGTAAGGCCGCGACGCCTTCTCCGGCGTGTCATTGAATGCGGTGGAGAGCGCGCGGCAGGCAGCGAAGCCGGCCAGCGACAGCCGATTGACGGGGGATTCCGTTCCACCCGCCACCATGACGTCGGCATCGCCGAGCGCGATCAGGCGCCCAGCGTCGCCGATCGCATGCGCGCCGGTCGAGCACGCGGTGACCACCGCGTGGTTTGGACCTTTGAGACCGAACTCGATCGAGACATGGCCGGAGGCGAGATTGATGATGCAGCTCGGAATGAAGAACGGCGACACCCGGCGCGGGCCCTTTTCCTTCAGCGTGATCGCGGTCTCTGCGATGCCCTCAATGCCGCCGATGCCCGACCCGATCAATACGCCGGTGGTAACTTGATCCTCGCGCTCCTTGGGATGCCAGCCGGCATCGTCGAGCGCCTGCCGCGCCGCGCACATCGCGTAGGTGATGAACTCGTCGACCTTGCGCTGATCCTTCGGCGTCATCCATTGGTCGGGGTTGTACGTGCCATTGGAGCCGTCGCCGCGAGGAATCTGGCAGGCAATCTTCGACGGGAGATCGGAGACGTCGAACTTCTCGACCCGCCGCGCGCCGCTTTCGCCCGCGAGCAGACGGCGCCAAGTCGGCTCCACGCCGCAACCGAGCGGCGTCACCATCCCCATTCCCGTCACCACCACGCGTCTCATATCGAAGTCCAGGCCAAGCGCTCAGGAATCAATCGCACAGACGACGCCGCACATGCGCGCACGGCCTGCCGCGCGTTCCTCCCCCGCATGCTGCAAAACCTGGTAGTCAGCTCTTCGCGTTCTTTTCGAGGAATTTGACCGCATCACCGACGGTCAGAATGGTCTCGGCCGCATCATCGGGTATTTCGCAACCGAACTCTTCCTCAAAAGCCATCACCAATTCGACGGTGTCGAGGCTATCGGCGCCGAGATCGTCAATGAAGCTCGCGCTCTCCGTCACCTTCTCGGGCTCGACGCCCAAGTGCTCCACGACGATTTTCTTGACCCGCTCGGCGATATTGCTCATCGTTTTGACCTCGTCCGTTTTCCGCAGAAGGCCGGTCCCCGAAAGCGTGGGCAAGCCTCGTCGTTGGCGATGGCCTGAGGAAACCGCCCCGGGCGGACGCATTGAGGCCCTCTCGCGTCCGGCCTCCCCAGCCAAGCCGGCCGGGGTTACCATACTTCATAGAGCTTGGCCAGCATGGCAAAAGACCTGCAAATGCGGGCAAATCCGGGCTCTTTGGAGTTCGCGGCGCACCATCGACGCAAGCGTCAAATCATCGCCATTCCGCCGTTGACGTGCAGCGTCTGTCCGGTGACGTAGGCCGCTTCCTCGGAGGCGAAATAGACGACCGCCGCGGCAATTTCGGTGGGCGCACCGAGACGGCCTACGGGGACCCGCGTCAGAATCGTCTCGCGCTGCTTGGCATTGAGTTTGTCGGTCATCGGGGTCTGGATGAAACCCGGTGCCACGCAATTCGCCGTAACGCCGCGCGTGGCATATTCCTGAGCCAGCGATTTGATCAGGCCGATCATGCCGGCCTTCGCAGCGGCGTAGTTTCCTTGCCCGGGATTGCCGGTGGTGCCCACCACCGAGGTGATGCCGATGATGCGCCCGAAACGGCGGCGCATCATCCCGCGGGTAGCCGCGCGTGCGAGGCGGAAGGTCGCCGTCAAATTCACATTGATCACCTCGTCCCAATCCTGGTCGCGCATCTGCACGAGCAAACTGTCCCGCGTGATGCCAGCGTTCGCCACCAGGATGTCGAGCTTTCCCATTGCCGCTTCGGCGCGGGTCACCAACGTCTCGACCTCGTCCTTATCGGCGAGATTGCAGGGGACGATGTGGCTGCGCTCCGCCAGTTCGCCGGCAATCTGTTCAAGGGCGTCCCGCCGCGTGCCGGAAACCGCGACGGCCGCGCCGGACGCGTGCAGGGCACGCGCGATCGCGCCGCCAAGGCCCCCGGTCGCACCCGTCACCAGGGCGGTCTTGCCTGTCAGGTCGAACATGCACTGGCTCTCCGTCGCGGCAAATGGGGCACTCAAGGTCCGGGAAGACGCGCCGTCACGAAGGCGGCAACGTCTTCGGGCGTTGCGATGGCGATGCCGGTGGCGCCTCCGGCAATGCGTTTGACCAGGCCGGACAGGACCTTTCCTGCCCCGACTTCGTAGAACGCCGTGACGCCGGCGTCCGCCATGCAGGCCACAGATTCGCGCCAGCGCACAGTTCCGGTCACCTGCTCCACCAGACAGCGGATGATTTCGGCAGGTTCGGTGATCGGTCGGGCGAGCACGTTCGCCACCAGCGGGACTGCGGGCGGCGCCATCGCGACGCCTGCCAACGCCTCCGCCATGGCATCCGCGGCCGGCTGCATGAGGGCACAATGGAACGGGGCTGAGACCGGCAGCATGACCGCCCGTTTCGCACCCCTGGCCTTGCCGATCTCGACCGCGCGTTCGACGGCAGCCTTGGTCCCGGAAACCACCACTTGTCCGCCGCCGTTGTCGTTCGCCGCCTGGCATACGTCCCCCTGCGCGGCTTCGGCGGCGACCGCGGCGGCTTCGGGGAATTCAAGACCGATGAAGGCAGCCATGGCTCCCGTGCCGACCGGAACCGCCTTCTGCATGGCGCGCCCGCGGATGCGGAGCAGCCGGGCGGTATCGGCAATCGTGAGCGCTCCGGCAGCCGCCAGCGCCGAGTATTCCCCGAGCGAGTGACCGGCGACGAATTGGGCCTGTGACGCGAGCTCGAAGTCCCGCCTCCGCCCGCAGCACGCGCATCCCGGCAAGCGACACCGCCATGAGCGCTGGCTGCGCGTTCTCGGTGAGGGTCAGCTGCTCGGCCGGGCCGTCCCACATGACGGCTGTGAGCTTCTCGCCGAGCGCGGCATCGACCTCATCGAAAACCCCCCGCGCCGGCGCAAAGGCCTCGGCCAGAGCCTTGCCCATGCCGACCGTTTGGCTGCCCTGGCCTGGAAAGATGAACGCGTTCGACATGGGGCTCCGCCGCGAAATCGCGGCCGTAAGACACCGCACTCGAACGCGATGTCAAGCTGCACCGGTCAAGCGATCCGGCGCGAGGGTGCTCGCTCGCGGGGAAGCTCGCCGACCTGATCGGCCGGCGCGACGGGCAGCGGCGAGTAGCCCGCACGTCGGATGATCGGTTGAATCCGGATCTGATCGAATGTCTGCAACGACCCGCGCCGACTCGGAAATATCGAGGCATGCCAAGCCATATCGGGCCCCGGGGCAAAGGCCGCTGAACCGAATGAGCAATCGCTTCGTCCCCGCCAGGGCATGCGTCGCAACGAATGCGACTTGAGACCCTGCGGCCAAGCCTCGCCGCAACACTTTGGCGCGATTCGTATTTTCTTCAGGCTTGCGAGCGGCGCGCAAGGTCTGGCAAAGCAAGGCCAGTTGAGCGCCGTTAGCCGAGGGAGAAGCATCCATGGAGGTGCGCGCCGCCGTTGCCGTCCAGGCCGGCAAGCGGCTGGAGGTCACCACGGTGAAGCTCGATGGCCGGAAGTCGGCGACGTTGGTGTATTTATTAGGCGCGGCGGCTGCGTCAGGTCGTTCGCTCTCGGCTCCTGGAATGGGCGGCCGATAATCCTCCATCCCCTCCTCGCGCATGTCAGGGAAACGATCGATGACGGCGAAAATCGACCAACGCGGAGCCCGCCAGACGCTAGAGGCGATCGCCGAGGCGCAGCCTCCGTTCGCCGATTTGCTGGGCCAGAAAGTGATCCATGTTTCGCGCGACCGCGTCGCCGCCGAGATGGTCGTCCGCGACGAACTCGGCAACCGCAACGGGGTGCTGCACGGCGGCGCCATCATGGCGTTTGCCGACAATCTCGGCGGCACCGCGAGCTTCCTCAACCTGCCGGCCGGCGCGCGCACGACCACGATCGAAAGCAAGACCAACTTTTTCTCGACCATCGCGGTGGGCGATACGGCCCACGCGGAGTGCACGCCGCTGCATCGCGGCCGCACCACCATGGTTTGGCAGACCAGGATCACCCGCGGCGACGGCAAGCTGGCCGCCCTGGTCACGCAGACGCAACTGGTCATGCTCGCGGGCTGAGGCGCCCAACCGCCGCGACGCCGATCCCGGACGGCCCAGGGAGCCTGAACGAAGGGTAAACAGCGGCGCGGCTAGACTAATTTTTGCCGCGCTTGCCCGGCATCGATGGGGAGCCGTGCCGATGCATCCGCGCCCAAATAGTTCAAGAACACGTCCATGAGACCCCTCGTACCGTTACGCGTGCTGCTCCTCGTCCTGCTGTCGGGCTCGCCGGCCGCAGCCGACTACATCATCACCCGCGACCACGGCGGCCATGTCGAGAAGTACAAGGAGCGTTACGTCCGGCTTCGCGACAAAGGGGGGCGCATCATCATCAACGGCATCTGCAACTCGGCCTGCACGCTGTTGCTCGGCATCGTGCCTCTCAACCGCATCTGCGTCACGCCGAAGGCCAGCCTCGGCTTCCATGAGGCCTACATCGACAAGCGCTGGACATTCGGCGTCAGGGTCGCGAGCAGCGACGGAACGGCCGACCTGTTGTCGTACTATCCGCGGCCGGTCAAGGACTGGATCAGGCGGCAAGGCGGGCTCACGCGCGAGATGAAGCGGCTCAAGTACGGCGGGGATATGTGGATGATGGTCGATCCCTGCCCCGACGAGTGGTAGCGCGTCAAACCACGGCTGCTTTCGCGTCGGTCGCGCCGGTTGTCAGCTCGGGCGCCGCAAGGGGCACCTGCAGGGTGCAGGTCAACCCGGACGGATCGAACAGCAGTTCCGCTGTCCCGTCCAGCTCCTGCTTGATGCTGCGCTCGATCAGCACCGATCCGAAACCCTTGCGTTCCGGAGGTTGTACCGGCGGCCCGCCGATCTCCCGCCATATCAGCTGCAGCCGCCGCGTGTCGCCTTCGCCCAAAATGGTCCAGTCGATTGTAATGCGACCCTCGGGCGCGGCGAGCGCGCCATACTTTGCCGCGTTGATGGCGAGTTCGTGCAACACCATGGCCAGTGTCAGCGCGGTACGAGGCCGGAGTCTCAGGTCCGGGCCGGAAAGCCGGAGGCGGCCGCCAGCCTTCAGCGTGTAGGGCTCGAGCACGCGCCGCACCATGTCCCGCATGCCGGCGCTCTGCCATTTGTCCTCGCTCAGCGCGTTGTGAGCCCCGGAGAGCGCGATCAGGCGGGATTCGAATGCGCGTTGGGCATCGGCACCTCCGGGTGAAAGGCGAAACGTCCGCGCCGCGATCGACTGCACGGTCGCCAGCGTGTTCTTCACGCGATGGTTGAGCTCGTTGATCAAGAGCTCGCGGTGGGCCTCCGCGCGGGCAATGCGCGAGGCCATCCGCAGGGCAAACGCAAGGCCCGTGAACAGGAATACGAGACCGGTGCCGATGGTGAGCCCGAGCGAACGCCATAGCGGCTCTGCCAGCATTCGCCGCGGCACGCCGATCGCGACGCTCCAGCCGAAGCTGGCGGAACGGCTGAAGGCGGAGAGCAGTGGCGTGCCCTCCAGCGATACCGTTTCCAGCAAGCCTTCCGACTTCGCCATCAGGGCGGGGTAGAGCGACGGCGATGCGCGATGGCCCACGTAGTGCTCCGGATTGGGGGTGCGCGCGACGTTCACGCCCGACCGGTCGAACACCGACACCACCCACCCCGGCGACGGCTGCTGCCGCCGGATGATGTCGGTAAACACGTCGAGCGGCGGATTGAATGAGAGCACGTAGACGATCGCGCCGCTGCGCATCACCGGCACGTCCACGGCGATCAAGGGCCGCTGCAGCACGGCGCCCACAAACAGATCGGTCACGACCGGCCGGCCCGTATCGATCACTTCTTTCAGCGCCTGCATGTTGACCCGCATCGGCAACGGCGCGCCCTCCGGCACCGCCATGTTCAGCACTTGCCGTCCGCTGGGGTCGGCAAGGATAAGGTTGGCACCATCCGGAAGGTCGCGCAGGAAGGATCCGGCTTGCTGCCGGAAGGCTTTGAGATCGTCGTGCTGCAGCGCCAGGGACAGCGCCAGAACTCGCAGGGCGGCGATCGTGCTATGCAGCTCCCGATCGACCACCAGCATCATGCTGCGGGTGACTTCGAGGATACGGGCCCCCGCCTCTTTGCGATCGGCTTCGTAGTTCAGGGAGACGATGGCCGCGGCAAAGAGGATGAGCGGCAAGGTCGTGCCCGCCACCAGAAAAACCAGCCGCAACGGAAGCGACAAGCTAGTGCGCACGGACGCCTCGCCTTGCCCTCGCCGGCGGTCATTAAGAGCAGGTCGCCGTCGGGCTAACAAGATCGCCCGGCTGCATGCGCGGCCAAGGCGGACCAGGGTGCCGACACCGACGGCGCGTGGAATAGGAAGTAGCCGCCCAGCGCATCGGTGGGACCGACACAAGCGAGATCGGCGGCGGCGAAGCACGGCGTCACGCTGCCTCGGGTGAGCGCAGCGCGCGTTGTCGCGACGCTCACGCTGCGCATCGCCAGCCCGGCGATGAAGGGGAGTGCCGGCGGAGCGAATGCCGGGAGGATTTCGGCGGCGTGCTTCGGTTCCGCAAACACCAGGCGGCCCCGGTCGAGCGAGACCACGCTGAACGCTCCCTCGTTTGTCGGCTCGCGACCGGCGTAGCGGCCGTAGCGCGCCGCCGCCTCGTGCCGGTCCTCGACGCACAGCAGGAGATCGGTCAGTCCATCCGCGCCGTTTTCGGGCAAGGGCGCCTCTTCCGGCCAGGTCAGTTCGGGCGTGTGGCAGAATGCGAACTGCACGCGCCCCTCCGCCATGACGCCCGGTTCCGGCCGCAACACCGACCAGGCCACTTCGCGCAACCCCGCCGGCGTTTGCTTGTGCCGACGCAGATGGACCACCGGCTGCATCCGGAACCCGGCCGTGGTGAGCCGGCTGCGTTGCGCCGGCACGTCGGCATGCGAGAGCGCAATCAAATGGATCCCCTGGTAGCGCTCGAGCGCCTGCCTGAGCTGCCCCGCGAGCGGTGTGTCGTGCGTTGCCGCCAGGATCTCGATGAAGCCGCGCCGCATTACCGCCAGGCGGTTCGACGTTCCCGACGGCCGCAGCGCGCCTGCCGCGTCTGCGTTCTGCTGCAGGTTGATCGGGGAGACCCGAAACCCGAGCCGCTCGAGCCGCTGCCCGGCCGCTTCCAGATCCGGCACGAACAAGCCGACGTGATCGAGAAACACCTCCTCGTTGACCGGCAGCTGCCGATCGGTCCAGGTTTCCGCCGGTATGGCTGCGTTCATTCGAGCTTGGCGCCGGAGGCCCGCACGATCCCCGCCCATTTCGGGATCTCCGATCGGATGTAGGCGCGGAACTCTTCCGGCGTATTGCCGACGACGTCGACGCCGAGATTGGTCAGCGCCTTGCGTATCTCCGGATCGTTCAGGGTCTCGTTCATCGCGCGGTGCAGCGTCGCGACCACGTCTTTCGGGGTGCCGACCGGCGCGACGAGGCCATGCCAGGTCGTCGCCTCGAAGCCGGGGAATCCCGACTCCGCGATGGTGGGCACGTTCGGCAGGATCGACGTGCGCGCGAGCGTGGTCACCGCGAGCGGGCGGATCGCGCCGCTCTGCACGTGGCTGACGAGCGGCGTGGCGGGCGAGAACGCGGTCTGGATATGGCCGGCGATCACGTCCTGCAGCGCCGGCCCGGTGCCACGATAGGCGACGTGGGTCATCTCCAGCTTGGCCTCGATCTTGAGCAGTTCGCCGGCGAGGTGGGCGGGCGTGCCGTTGCCGCCGGAGCCGAAATTGAGCTTGCCCGGATTGGCCCTCGCCAGCGCGATCAGTTCGGCCAGCGAGCGCGCCGGAACCGACGGATGCACGTAGAGCACGTTGGTCTGGGTTCCAATGACGCTGATCGGCTCGAAATCCTTCTCCGAATCGTAGCCGACGTTCTTGTAGAGGTGCTGGTTGATCGCGAGGATGCTTCCCGTGGCAAGCAGCAAGGTGTAGCCGTCGGGCGTCGCGCGCGCCACGGCCTGGCCGGCGACGCTGCCGCCCGCGCCGGTGCGGTTCTCGATCACGACCGGCTGCCTGAGGAGCTGCTCGAGCTTGCGCGACAGGATGCGCGCGATCACGTCGCTCGGACCGCCTGGCGCGAAGCCGAGCACGAGGTTGACCGGCCGCGTCGGGTAGTCGGCGGCGACCGCTGGCGAAACCGCGGCCGCGACCGCTGCGATCGCTGAGGCGACGATCCTGGCTCGCATCATCGTGGCCTCCCTATGGACATGCGTCGGCCTTTCCGATTGCGGCAGCATACGCCGTAATCCGTTCCCTGTGTTGACCTTTGGCCTCGTTCGAGGGGCGGGCGCGCCCCGCGGCCGCTCAAACTGCCTGCTCAAGGCGCGGCTGTTGTCGGAGGAATTGCCTTTGCAAAACGAGTTCAACCGTGTGGACGTACTCCACCACGCTCGGCCCAATTCTCTTCGTCAATGTCCTTAAGCTTTAGTACGGTTGGCCTGGAGCATTGCGCCGATGTCAATTTGTATCGGAGGCTTACTGGCTTCTTTCGTCACAGCGGCAGATTGTCGTGCTTCCGTGCCGGCATCTCCACCCGCTTGCCCCGCAGCATCGCCAGCGCCCGCGCGATCCGCCGCCGGGTCGCGTGCGGCATGATCACGTCGTCGATATAGCCGCGCTCGGCGGCGACGAAGGGTGAGAGGAACCGGTCCTCGTATTCCTTGGTGCGCTTGGCGATCTTGTCTTTGTCGCCGATGTCGGCGCGGAAGATGATCTCGACCGCGCCCTTGGCGCCCATCACCGCGATCTGCGCGGTCGGCCAGGCGTAGTTGACGTCGCCGCCGACATGCTTGGAGGCCATCACGTCGTAGGCGCCGCCGAACGCCTTGCGGGTGATCACGGTGACGAGCGGCACCGTGCACTGGCTGTAGGCGAACAGAAGCTTGGCGCCGTGCTTGATCAGCCCGCCGTATTCCTGGTCGGTCCCCGGCAGGAAGCCCGGCACGTCGACGAAGGTGACGATCGGGATATTGAAGGCGTCGCAGAAGCGCACGAAGCGCGCGCCTTTGCGCGAGGCATCGGAGTCGAGCACGCCGGCCAGCACCATCGGCTGATTGGCGACGAAGCCGACGCTGCGGCCGGCGACGCGGCCGAAGCCGGTCACGATGTTCTTGGCGTACGCCGCCGCGATCTCGAAGAAGTCGCCCTCGTCGGCGACCTTCTGGATCAGCTCCTTGATGTCGTAGGGCTTGTTGGGATTGTCCGGCACCAGCGTGTCGAGCGAAGGCTCCTCGCGCTCGATGTCGTCGAACGACGGCCATTCCGGCACGCCGTCGCTGTTGTTGGCGGGGAGGAAATCGATCAGCCGGCGCATCTGCAGCAGGCACTCGACGTCGTTCTCGTAGGCGCCGTCCGCGACGCCCGACTTGACGCAATGGACCGTGGCGCCGCCGAGCTCTTCGGCCGTCACCACCTCGTTGGTCACGGTCTTCACCACGTCCGGGCCGGTGACGAACATGTAGCTCGTGTCGCGCACCATGAAGATGAAATCGGTCATCGCCGGCGAGTAGACGTCGCCCCCCGCGCACGGCCCCATGATGACGGAAATCTGCGGGATCACGCCCGAGGCGATGACGTTGCGCTTGAACACGTCGCCGTAGCCGCCAAGCGCCGCCACGCCCTCCTGGATGCGCGCGCCGCCGGCGTCGAACAGGCCGACGACCGGCGCGCGCGCCTTCATCGCCATGTCCTGGATCTTGGTGATCTTCTGTGCGTGAGTCTCCGACAGCGAGCCGCCGAAAACGGTGAAATCCTTGGCGAACACGAAGCAGGTGCGGCCGTTCACCGTGCCCCAGCCGGTCACCACGCCGTCGCCGGGGATCTTGTCTTGCTTGTCCATGCCGAACTCGACGCAGCGGTGCTCGACGAACATGTCGAACTCCTCGAACGAGTCGCGGTCGAGCAGGAGGCCGATGCGCTCGCGCGCCGTGAGCTTGCCGCGCGCATGCTGCGCCTCGCTCCGCTTCTTGCCGCCGCCGGCGCGCGCGGAGGCGCGCCGGGTTTCGAGCTTTTCAAGGATGTCCTTCATCCCTCCCCCCGAGCCGATCGCGGACCCATAGCACGGCGGCCGAGTTCGGGCGATTGCCGCCCTTCCGGCGCAGTTGGTGTAGGATCGACGGCCTGCGTTCCAACGCGTGAGGGAAAGCGCCATGGCGGCTGAAAATGAGGCACCCGCGGTCGTCGGCCTGCCGCGCCTGTTGCTGCGGCTCGAGGGCGCGGCGCTGTTCGCGCTCGCATTGTTTCTCTATCCCAAGGTCGACGATTCCTGGATCATGTTCTTGGGCCTGGTCCTGGCGCCGGACCTGAGCATGGCCGCGTACCTGGCGGGCCCGCGCGTCGGCGCCCTCGTCTACGACGCCGCGCATGTGACGCTTGGGCCGATCGCGCTCGCGATCGCCGGATTCCTCTACCCGGCGGTGCTGCTGATCGCGCTCGCGCTCATCTGGCTTGCCCATATCGGCATCGACCGGGCGCTCGGCTATGGCCTGAAATATGACGCCGGCTTCCGCTTCACCCATCTCGGAAGGATCGGACGACGATGAAGATCGCGATCTACGGCGCCGGCGCGATCGGCGGCTATCTCGGCGTGCTCCTGAAGCTCGCCGGCGCAGACGTCTCGCTGGTCGCCCGCGGCGCCCATCTCGAGGCGATCCGCAAGGACGGGCTCAAGCTCAGATCGACGGGCAGGAGAAATCCGCCCGCATGCCCGCGACCGCCGACCCAGCCGAGCTCGGGCCGCAGGACTACGTCATCGTCGCGCTCAAGGCGCACCAGGCGTGGGAAGTGGCCGAGCAGATGGCGCCGCTGCTCGGGCCCGAGCACCGCGGTCGTGACGGCGCAGAACGGCGTGCCGTGGTGGTATTTCTACGGCTTCGAGGGCCAGTACGCGAACCGCCGCATCGAGAGCGTCGACCCGGGCGACCGGCAATGGAACGCGATCGGGCCGCAGCGCGTGATCGGCTGCACGGTCTATCCGGCGGCCGAGATCGAAGCGCCGGGCGTCGATCAAGCACATCTCCGGCAACAAGTTCGGACTCGGCGAGCCGACGCGGGCAGTGACCGAGCGCGCCGACCAGGCTCTCGCAAGATGTTCGAGACCGCCGGCCTCAAGGCGCCGGTCATGCCGGAGATCCGCAACGACATCTGGCTGAAGCTGTGGGGCAACCTCTGCTTCAACCCGATCTCGGCGCTCACGCGCGCGACCCTCGACGTCGTCGCGACCGAACCAGGCACGCGCACCTCGCGCGCAACATGATGCTGGAGGCGGAAAAGATCGGGCGGCGCATCGGCGTGCATTTCCGCGTCGACGTCGATCGCCGCATCGACGGCGCCGCCCGCGTCGGCGCGCACCGTACTCGATGCTGCAGGACCTCGAGCGCGGCCGCGCCCTGGAGATCGACGCGCTGCTCACCGCCGTCCAGGAGCTCGGGCCGCCTGACCGAGGTCGAGACCCCCTACATCGACGCGGTGCTCGGCCTCGTGCAGCAGATGGCGCGGGCGCAGGGGCTGTATCCGACATTCCTGGATGCCGCGGCGGCTGAGATCGAGTTTCTTCCTATCTGATCCGAAAGGCTGCCGAGCACCGTCGCCGCCAGCATGCATCTCGGCGAAGCGGAAGGCGCGGCGCTCGAGTGCAAGCGTATCCTTGCCCCATTGCTCCATCTGCCAGTCCTCGTCGACATGGGCGGCTGCCCAAGCCGCCTCCACCGAGAGCTGGCGGCGCAGCACCGCCAGAGCCAATAGCGCCGAGCCGGTCAGGGTCGTGATCGCGTGCACGGCGCCGAGCCGCCATGGATCGGCCGGGATCGCCGTATGGGCGGCGGCGAGTGCCTGCTCCGGCTGGTGCACGAACACGACCCCTTCCGTCAGCACGAAGCGCGCGCCCAGCGCCTCGCGCGCCCACGCCACAACTGGGTCCCAATGCAGCGTCTCCCGCCGCACCAGGCCTTCCGGCTGCTCCGCCCGGTAGAGCAACAGGTCGGAACCGAGGTATTTATCGACCTCGTCCGCCACCCTGCCTGGCGCCGCGGCGACCCCGTCGATGATCGTATTGGCGAGGCGCGTGAGCGGCATCCGCGCCGGATCGATGTGATCCTTCTGCGCTTCCCATTCGGCCGCGATTGCTTCGGCGAGCGCACGCGACGGCGCCGCCAGCGCGTTGCGCGCGGGCGTGCGCACCGGCCGGCCGTCGAGCAGGATCGGATGGGCGCCGGTCCCCTCCCCGACCACCGCATGCTCGTAAAACCGCCGCCGCAGCTGCGGCCTTACCGCGCGACGCGCGGCCTCCATCGGGTCGAGTGGCTGATGGGCGAAGATCTCGCCGAATATGTCACGCATGGTCGGCCTTCGCCTCCCGCCCGCGGGAAGAAGAAAGCCCGGGCCATGCTGCTTCCAGCGCGGGCAGCAGCGCGGCGAAGTCATCGAGGACGATTTTCGCGCCTGCCTCGAGCAGGGCCTGTGGCGGGTGATAGCCCCAAGTCACCCCGAGGGGCCACGCACCCGCAGCTTTGGCCATAGCCATGTCGTAGGTGCTGTCGCCGATGACCACCGTGTCCCCGGCGCTCGCGCCGGTCTCCTCCATGGCCTGCAGCACCATGCCGGGATGCGGTTTCGAAGGCGCCCGATCGGCGGTCTGGATGGTGGCGAAATGGTCGCGCAGCCCGTGGGCGCCGAGCACCGCATCGACCCCGCGCCGCGACTTCCCGGTAGCGATGCCGAGCACGACGTCCGGATGGGCTGCCAACGACTTCGATCGCCTCGCGCGCGCCGGGGAACAGCGGCTCCCACGCGGTCTGCGACGCGCGCATGGCAGACGAAGCCGCCCTGTATCGGTCGACCAGGCTCTGCACGGGGTACCCCTCGGCACCCTCCCCAAGCGCGGTAAATGCCTCGGTCAGCGACAGCCCCACGACCGACAGCAGCCGCGCGCGCGCCGGCGCCGGCAGCCCATGGGCCGAATAGGCCTCGCTGCATCGCGGCGCAGATCTTGTGCTGGCTGTCGACGAGCGTGCCGTCGCAGTCAAATATGAGCAATTTCAATCGCTTAGACCTTCGCACCGGAATTGCTTTCACAGGTCCTTAGTGGCCGATCCTGATCCATTTTGGAAGCTTGGATCCGGGCCGCCGCGTGGACCCATGAGGTAGCCCATGTCACGAGCTACGGGTTCACCCGGAGGGTCGCAGCATCGCCTTCATGGTAAAGTCACAAACAGCCAAAAAACTTAGCGTGAACGAAGTGATAACGGTTGTGGCGTCTAGTTCGGCTCACTAGTATCCCGGCCTGACTCGGCAGGCATAAGCCGGGGGCGGCGCGCAGTCCGGCTGAGTGGGTATCCGATCGGCCGTTGACTGCGTTCCGGGGAAACGCCGGCCGATGCACCGCGCATGTCGCGTCCAAGAAGCGCGGGCACGAGGAGTCGATGAAACTTACCGATATTTCCGCGCCTGAGTACTTCCACAAGGTCGTCGACTGCCAATGGGCCTGCCCGGCGCACACGCCGGTGCCGGAATATATCCGCTTGATCGCCGCCGGACGCTATTCCGACGCCTACATGGTCAACTGGAATTCCAACGTGTTCCCCGGGATTCTCGGCCGCACCTGCGACCGGCCGTGCGAGCCGGCCTGCCGGCGCGGGCGGGTGGAGAAGGACCCGGTCGCGATCTGCCGGTTGAAGCGCGTTGCCGCCGATTACAAGGACGACATCCGCGACCGGCTGCCGAAGCCGGCGGCCGAGAAGAACGGCAAGCGCATCGCCCTGGTGGGCGGTGGCCCGGCGTCCCTGTCGGTCGCCCGCGATCTCGCACCGCTCGGCTACCACTGCGTCGTGTTCGACCAGGACCCGCAGGCCGGCGGCATGATGCGCACGCAGATCCCGAAATTCCGGCTGCCGGATTTCGTCATCGACGAGGAGTGCGGCTATATCCTCGGCCTGGGGATCGAGTTCCGCGGCGGCCAGCGCATCGACAGCCTCAAGACGCTGCTGGCCGAAGGCTGGGATGCGGTGTTCGTCGGCTCGGGTGCGCCGCGCGGGCGCGATCTCGACATCCCCGGCCGCGTGGAAGCGGCCGCCAACGTTCATATCGGCATCGACTGGCTCTCCAGCGTCTCGTTCGGCCACGTCACCAAGATCGGCAAGCGCGTGATCGTGCTCGGCGGCGGCAATACCGCCATGGACTGCTGCCGCACCGCCCGCCGTCTCGGCGGCGAGGACGTGAAGGTGGTGGTGCGCTCCGGCTTCGAGGAGATGAAGGCGTCCCCCTGGGAGAAGGAGGACGCCATGCACGAGGACATCCCGATCTTCAATTACATGGTGCCCAAGTCCTTCATCCACGTGGACGGGCGGCTGACCGGCGCGATGTTCGAAAAGGTCAAGGCCGAGTACGACGCCAAGGGCCGCCGGAACCTGGTGCCGACCGGCGAGCCGGACGAATACTTCCGCTGCGACGACGTGCTGGTCGCGGTCGGGCAGGAGAACGCCTTCCCGTGGATCGAGCGCGACATCGGCCTCGAGTTCGACCGCTGGGGCATGCCGGTGGTCGACACCACGACCATGCAGTCGACCAGACCCGACGTATTTTTTGGCGGCGATTCCGCCTTCGGCCCGAAGAACATCATCTGGGCCGTTGCGCACGGGCGCGATGCGGCGATCTCGATCGACAAGCATTGCCGCGGCGAGACGATCGCCGACCGTCCGCCCCCGAGCGTCGCGGTCGGCAGCCAGAAAATGGGCATCCACGAATGGTCCTACGACAACGAGATCTCGCTCGATAAGCGCTATCGGGTGCCGCTGCGCGACAAGGCGATCGCGCTCAAGGACATCAAGGCCGAGGTCGAGCTCGGCTTCGACCCGCAGCAGGCGCTCAACGAGGCTTACCGTTGCCTGAATTGCGACGTGCAGACGGTGTTCACCGGCGAGCTGTGCATCGAGTGCGACGCCTGCGTCGACATCTGTCCGATGGACTGCATCACCTTCACCGAGAACGGTGAGGAAGCCGACCTGCGCCGGCGCCTGAAGGCACCGGCCGACAACCTGACGCAGGACCTTTACGTCGCCGACAATCTCAAGACCGGGCGCGTGATGGTCAAGGACGAGGACGTCTGCTTGCACTGCGGGCTGTGCGCCGAGCGCTGCCCGACCGGCGCCTGGGACATGCAGAAATTCCTGATCGATATGACGCACGCGGGACCGGCATGCCACTCGAGAGCGTAAACGATTTCGTCGTCCGGTTCGCGAACGTCAACGGGTCCGGCTCCGCGAGCGCGAACGAGCTGTTCGCGCGCGCGGTGCTGCGCATGGGCGTGCCGGTGGCGCCGCGCAACATCTTCCCCTCCAACATCCAGGGCCTGCCGACCTGGTACGAAGTGCGGATATCGGAAGCGGGCCATCTCGGCACCCGCGGCGGCGTCGACCTCATGGTCGCCATGAACCCGCAGACCTGGGACAAGGACGTAGCCTCGCTCGAGCCGGGCGGCTACCTGTTCTACGATTCGACCAAGCCCATGCCGGCCTCGAGATTTCGCGCCGACATTACCGTGATCGGCGTGCCGCTCACGGCAATCGCCAACCGCGAATACACCGACCCGCGCCAGCGCCAGCTGTTCAAGAACATCATCTATCTCGGCGCGCTCTCGGCCCTGCTCGACATGGACGTTGCCGCGATCGAGACGCTGATCGGCGAGCAATTCAAGGGCAAGGACAAGCTGATCGCGCCCAACATCCAGGCGCTGCATCTCGGGCGCGACTATGCGCTGATGAACCTCGATTGCCCGATCGGCCTCAAGCTGCGGCGCTCCGACGGGGTCGGCGACCGCATTTTCCTGGAGGGCAACTCGGCCGCCGCGCTCGGAGCCGTCTATGGCGGGGCGACCGTGTGTGCGTGGTATCCGATCACCCCGTCATCCTCGCTGGCCGAGGCCTTCGCAGGCCACTGCCGGCGGTATCGGGTCGATCGCGATACCGGCAAGGCCCGCTACGCCATCATCCAGGCCGAGGACGAGCTGGCCTCGATCGGCATGGTGATCGGCGCCGCCTGGAACGGGGCGCGTGCCTTCACCGCGACCTCCGGGCCCGGCATTTCGCTGATGCAGGAATTCATCGGCCTTGCGTATTTTGCCGAGATCCCCTCGGTCGTTTTCGACGTGCAGCGCGCCGGCCCATCGACCGGCATGCCGACGCGCACGCAGCAGTGCGATGTCCTGAGCTGCGCCTACGCATCGCACGGCGATACCAAGCACGTGTTGCTATTCCCGGAAGATCCGGCCGAGGCCTTCGAGTTCGGCGCGCAGGCGTTCGATCTCGCCGACCGGCTGCAGACCCCGATCTTCGTGATGCTCGATCTCGATATCGGCATGAACCACCGGCTGTGCCGGCCGCTCAAGTGGGACGATACCCGCAAGTTCGACCGCGGCAAGATCATGACTGCGGCCGAGCTCGACGCCGGCAAGGATTTCGGCCGCTATCTCGATGTCGACAGCGACGGCATCCCCTATCGAACCTATCCCGGCACGCACCCGACGCGGGGATCGTTCTTCACCCGCGGGACCTCGCGCGACCGTTACGCGCGCTACACCGAGGAAGGCGCGCCCTACGCCGACAACATGCAGCGCCTGCTGCGCAAATTCGAGACGGCGAAAACTTTGGTACCGGCCCCGATCCGCCGCAGCGCCGAGAAGGCGACCAAGTACGCCGTGATCTACTACGGCTCGACCAGCCCGGCCATGGACGAGGCGATCGAAACGCTCAAGGCCGAGGGCAAGCACCTCGACATGCTGCGCGTGCGCGGCTTCCCGTTCGCGCAAACCGTGCCCGACTTCATCGCCGAGCATGAATTTGTCTTCGTGGTCGAACAGAACCGCGACGCCCAGCTGCGAATGCTGCTCGTCAACGAATTGAACCTCGATCCGGTGCGGCTAGTGCCCGTCCTGCATTACGACGGCACGCCGATCACCGCACGCTTCATTGCAAACGCCATCGGCGATCACCTCGACGCCCTCAAGGTGACGCCGTTGCGCAAGGTGATGTCATGACCTATCTCGCCAAACCGAAATTCCACCACCCCGCGCTGCCGAAGAACGCGCTCGGCTACACGCACCGCGACTACGAGGGGTCGGTGTCGACGCTGTGCGCCGGCTGCGGTCACGACTCGATTACCGGCGCCATCATTCAGGCCTGCTTCGAACTGTCGATCGAGCCGCACCGTGTCGCCAAGATTTCCGGCATCGGCTGCTCGTCAAAGACGCCGACCTACTTCCTCGGCCAGTCGCACGGCTTCAACTCCGTGCACGGCCGCATGCCTTCGGTGCTCACCGGCGCCAACCTCGCGAATTGCGATTTGATCTATCTCGGCGTGTCCGGCGACGGCGATTCCGCCTCGATCGGACTCGGCCAGTTCGCGCATTCGGTGCGCCGCGGCGTCAACATGGTCTACATCGTCGAGAACAACGGTGTGTACGGCCTGACCAAGGGCCAGTTCTCCGCCACCGCCGACCGCGGCTCGAAGTCGAAGCGCGGCGCCGTCAACAACGACAACTCGATCGATCTCGTCGCCATGGCGCTGCAGCTGGGCGCCACTTTCGTGGCGCGCTCGTTCTCCGGCGACAAGGAGCAGCTCACGCCGCTCATCAGAGCGGCGATCGAGCACCAGGGCGCCGCCTTCATCGACGTGATCTCGCCGTGCGTCGCATTCAACAATCATGACGGCTCGACCAAGAGTTTCGACTACGTGCGCGAA
Source organism: uncultured Alphaproteobacteria bacterium (assembly GCA_963738705.1). Taxonomy (GTDB): domain Bacteria; phylum Pseudomonadota; class Alphaproteobacteria; order Rhizobiales; family Xanthobacteraceae; genus CAVTXS01. Next base: position 151,873 of record CAVTXS010000037.1, on the reverse strand, counting down.
CACAATATCGCGGTGAACCGCCTCGACTTCATCACCGGCCGGGCTCCGATCACCGTCGACTATGCGCCCGGTGGGGTGGAGGTCGTCGAGCAGCACGACGGATCGCGGCTGGTGCTGCGCAAGGTCGCGCCCGACTACGACCCGCACGATCGCCTCAAGGCCATGACCTACCTGCAGGAAAGCGCGGCCGCCGGCGAGATCGCGACCGGCCTGCTCTACGTCGACCGCGACCCTGAGGACCTGCACGTCGGCTTCAACACCGTCGCCACGCCGCTCAACGCGCTCGGCGAGAAGGAGCTGTGCCCCGGCTCGGCGGCGCTCGCCAAGATCAACGCCAGCCTGCGGTGACGCGGCCCACGTCAATTCATCATGCAATTGTGGACGTAGGCGCTGCGCTGGCGGCGCGGAACGCGCTCGACCGCCGCCTGATGCTGGCATTCGGCCGCGCGCCCGCGCGATGTTCCCTGGTCGGGTACCGGGATCAACGGCGTGCTGTAGGTCGTGGCGCTGTCGCCGACCGGCGGTACGTACACCGGCGGAAGCTGAGTTCGCGGCATTGGTTGGGCCTCGAACTGCTGCTGCGGCGAGATCGGCGGGCCGATCGGCTGCGCTCCGGCAATGCCGATCGGGCCCGCCGCCGCCAACGCCAGCACTGTCACCAAATGGCGGATCATCAAAGTCGAGCTCCGGGCGCCCCGGTTCCTAGATAGCGACGCCATCGCGGCAGTGAAGGGCCTGCCTATTCGTCCGGGGCGTCGACGATCGGATCGTAGCGCTTCGGATCGAGGCCGAGCAGGTTCCACGACTGCAGCATGTGGGGCGGCAGCGGCGCGGTCACGTCGATCGTGCCGCCGCGCGGATGGGCCACCACGATCCGCCGCGCCAAGAGGTGCAGCCGGTTCTGCAGCCCGCCCGGCAAATCCCAATTCTCCTTCGAGAAATATTTGGGGTCGCCGAGGATCGGATGCCCGATATGCGCGCAGTGCGCGCGCAGCTGATGGGTGCGGCCGGTCACCGGTTTGAGGGAAAGCCAGGCCAGCTGCCGGGCCGCGGTCTCGACCACGGCATAAAAGGTCACGGCGTGGCTTGCGCCCTCCTCGCCGTGACGGGCGATGCGCATGAACGAGTTGCGTTCCAATTCCTGCTTTGCAAGAAACGTCGAGATGCGGCCTTGGGTCGGCTTGGGCACCCCCACGACCAGCGCCCAGTAGATCTTGCGCGCGGACCGCGAGCGGAACGTCTTGGCGAGCGCTGCGGCCGCAAAGCGCGTCTTGGCGACCAACAGACAGCCCGCCGTATCCTTGTCGAGCCGATGCACCAGGCGGGGGCGCTGCCCCTGCGCATCGCGCAGGACCTCCAGCAGGCCGTCGAGATGGCGCACGGTGCCCGAACCGCCCTGCACGGCCAGTCCCATCGGCTTGTTCAGCACCAAGACGTCGGCATCCTCGTAGAGGGTGAACGATTTCAATAACGCTCGGGTCTCCTCGTCCGCCTCTCGTTGCGGCGACAAGGGCTTTGGCGCGTCGAGCCGCAGCGGGGGGATGCGTACCGCTTGCCCGGCCGCGAGCCGGTCCTTCGGCCGAGCGCGCTTGCCATTCACCCGCAGCTCGCCTTTGCGGATGATGCGTTGGATATGCGAGAACGACAGTCCAGGAAATCGCGCCTCCAGGAAACGATCGACGCGCATGCCGCCCTCGTCGGGCGCGACCGAGACAGTCTGTACGCCGGCGGTGGGGCTGTCTGCCGTGTCGCTCGGCTGCCCTCTGCCGGCACGCGGCCTGTGACTTGCTCCGGCTTTGGGTGTTGCCGGCGGGTGGTCGTGTCCCTTCGGCCAATTCTTCAGCCTTTCAGGGGCGTGGGAACGAGAATGGCCCGCTTGCCGGGCCGAGCGCTCCCCGCGATCATGGTCGCGCGGCCCTGCGATTTGCCGCCGGCCGCCGGGCTGCCTCGGCCCCTGCTCTCCGCGTCCCCTTGCCAAGCTTTGGTCCTCGTCTTCGGCCGGTAGTGGTTCGGTCTACGCCCCTCTAAGGCGAACTTCCACTAACGCTTGACCCGCCTCGCATGCAGGATAGAAGGCCCCGAATGTCGGCTGTCCCGTTCGGCAATCCTTATCTGCTGCTGGCGGTGGCCGGGCTGTGCTGGTCGGGCAATCACGTCATCGGCCGCGCCGCGGCAGGGCATATCCCGCCGTTCGGACTGTCGACCGCGCGCTGGCTGCTGCCGGCCCTTGTGCTGTTGCCGCTCGCCAAGCCGTATCTCCAACGCGACTGGCCGCTGATCAAGGCGCATTGGCGCATCCTCGTGTTCCTCAGCCTCACGGGCGGCGCGCTGTTCAGCGCACTGCAATATCTCGGGCTGCAGTACACCTCGGCCCTGAACGTCTCGGTGTTCAACTCGCTCGTTCCGGTCCTCATCGTGGCGGCCGGAGCCATGATCTTCGGCGACCGGCTGACGCTGCCGCAGATCTTCGGCATTCTGACCTCGCTCGCCGGCGTCATCGTCATCGTCACCCGGCTCGACTTCGGTGCGCTCGCCGGCCTCGCGTTCAACGGCGGCGACCTCATCATCTTGTTCAATATGGGGGCCTGGGCGATCTATTCGTCTTACCTGCGGCTGCGGCCGGCCATCCACTGGACGAGCTTCCTGTTCGTCATGGCGGTAACGTCGTGCCTGATGACGGCGCCGCTGTTCGTCTGGGAGCACTTCTCGGGATTCACCTTCCAGCCGACGCTGCTGACCGTCGGGGCGATCCTCTACGTCGCGATCTTTCCGAGCGTGATCGCAATGGCGGCCTGGAACCGCGGTGTGGAGCTGATCGGCGCCAACCGCGCCGGACCGTTCCTGCATCTGGTGCCGCTGTACAGCGCCGTGCTCGCCTACGCCCTGCTCGGCGAACAGTTGCGCGGGTACCATCTGCTTGGCTTCGCGCTCATCCTCTCGGGCGTCTATTTCGCCGCACGGCGGTAGACCAAAGCGTGATCGTAAAATGATGACCCGTGTCCCCGGCGCAGCGCAACACGCAGTGGTGCGCTACAGAGCCGGGACGCCGGTTGCTTGGTTGCAAAGAAGACCAGAAAACCGGGGTCTCGCATCTGCGCTGCAGGTGCGGGACACGCATCATCATTTTGTGCGCGCCCTCATTCCACCTTGATGCCGGCGGCCCTGATAATGGGCCACCACTTGTCGATTTCGGCTTTGTGGAACGCGGCGAGCCCCTCCGGCGTCTGCTGCTCGCGCGAAGCGACATCCAGGCCGAGCTCGGCAAAGCGCGCGCGCACGGCCGGTTCGGCAAGCGCCTGCACCATCGCGTCGTTGAGCTTGGCGATGACGTCTTTCGGAGTGCCCTTGGGTGCGAAGAACCCGAACCATCCGGAGGCGTAGAGCCCGGGCACACCGCCCTCGTCCGACGTTGGGATATCGGGCACCGCCGCGGAGCGGCGCGGCGAGAGATTGGCGATCGCCTTGATGGTTTCGGCCCGCACCTGCGGCAGGGCGGCGGCAGCTTGAACGACCAGGAGATCGACATGGCCGGCGACCAGGTCCTGCATCGCCGGGCCGGCGCCGCGATAGGGGATGAACTGAACCCGCGTGCCGGTCGATTGCTGCATCAGGATGCCGGTCACCTGCGCGGCGGCGTTCTGGTTGACGAACTTGGCCTCGCCAGGGTTCGCCTTCATCCACGCGACAAGCCCCTTCAAGTCGTCCGCCGCCAGCGCTTTCTTGCCGACGAGCAGCTGCGGATTGATGGAGATGAGACCGATCGGCTCGAAATCCTTCTGCAGGTCGTAGGTCAGCGGATAGATGATGCTGCCGACATGGGTGTCCCACTGGCCGATATCGATCGTGTAGCCGTCCGGCGACGCGCGCGCGACGCGCCCGACCGCGATGCTGCCGCCGGCGCCGCCCACGTTCTCGATGATGATGGGTTGTCCGAGCATCGGGCGCATCCGCTCGGCCATGATGCGCGCGACCGTGTCGGTCGATCCACCCGGCGGGAACGGCACCATCAGGGTGATCGGCCGCGACGGATAGATCTGCGCTTGTACGCTGACGATGGCGCCGAATAACATTAGCGCTATCGCAACGATGAGTTTTCTCATGGTCTGCCCCTTCGGTCGCCATGTTCGTGAAGATGATATGCCATCACCTCTCCGGCGCCGAAGAGAGGTATTTGCAGCGCGATGAGCGTGCATGTTAGCCAGTCCGCTCCTTGCGCAGCTTGGCCCAGTATTCCAGCCGCTTCCTGATCTCGCGCTCGAAGCCGCGGTCGGGCGGATCGTAGAAGGTGTGGCGGCCGAGCGCTTCCGGGAAGTAGTCCTGGCCCGAGAACGCGTCCTCCGCCTCGTGATCGTAGGCGTAGCCGCGGCCATAGCCTTCCTGTTTCATCAGTCGCGTCGGCGCGTTGAGGATATGCTTCGGCGGCAGCAGCGAGCCTGCTTCCTTCGCCACGCGCATCGCCTCGCCATAGGCCGTGTAGGCGGCGTTCGATTTCGGCGCGGTGGCGACGTAGATCACGGCCTGCGCGATCGCCAGTTCCCCTTCGGGCGAGCCGAGGAAGTCGTACGCCTCCTTGGCGGCGTTGGCGACCGCGAGCGCCTGCGGATCGGCAAGGCCGATGTCCTCGATCGCCATCCGCACCACGCGCCGCGCAACGTAAAGCGGGTCTTCGCCGGCATCGAGCATGCGGGCGAGATAGTAGAGCGCGGCGTCCGGGTCGGAACCACGCACCGACTTGTGCAGCGCCGAAATGAGGTTGTAGTGCCCGTCCTGCGACTTGTCGTAGATCGGCGCGCGCCGCTGCACGATCTCCTGCAGCGCTGCCGCGTCGAACGTCTCGCTCGCGCGCGCCGCGCGCCAGACTTCCTCCGCGAGCGTGAGCGCCGCGCGGCCGTCGCCGTCGGCCATGCGGATGAGCGACGCGCGCGCGTCCTCATCGAGCGGCAACGCTTTGCCTTCGATCTCCTCTGCGCGCATCAGCAGTTTTTCGATCGCATCGGCATCGAGCGATTTGAACACCAGCACGCGCGCGCGCGAGAGCAGCGCGGCGTTGAGCTCAAACGACGGATTCTCGGTAGTGGCGCCGACCAGCACCACCGTGCCGTCCTCCATCACCGGCAGGAACGAGTCCTGCTGCGCGCGATTGAAGCGATGCACCTCGTCGACGAACAGCAGCGTGCCTTGCCCGGTCTCGCGCCGCGCCCGCGCTCCCTCGAATACCTTCTTAAGATCGGCGACCCCGGAGAACACCGCCGAAATCTGCTCGAAATGCAGATCGGTCTCTTTCGCCAGCAGGCGTGCGACCGTGGTCTTGCCGGTGCCCGGCGGCCCCCAGAAGATCAGCGAGCCGAGCGAGCGCGCTTCCAGCATGCGCGTGAGCGCGCCGTCGGGTCCCAGCAGATGATCCTGGCCGACCACGTCGCCGAGCCGTGCCGGGCGCAGCTTGTCGGCAAGCGGACGCGGTGCGTCGCTATCGAGGCCGGCCGCTTCGAACAGCGTCTTCGGCTTCGGCGCCGCCACCTTACCCGCCTACGACCGTTGTCATGATCTGGCCGCCACGCATGATCTGCAGCCGCCAAACGCGTTGCGGCGTTTGCATCAGGCCTTCGAGCTCGCGCGAACGCGCGACCTTCTCGCCGTTGATCTCGAGCACGATGTCGCCTGCGCGCAGCCCGACCGCCTGGGCGGCCGTACCTTCATCGACCGCGGTGATGACCACCCCCTGGAGATTGCTGTCGACGCGCATCTCTTCGGCCACCGCAGGGGAGAGATTGGCGACGGTCGCGCCTCCGAGCGGCGAACGCGCCCGAATGCGCACCGTGTCGCGCGGGGGATTTTCCGGTGCCGTTTCGAGCGCGATCGAAAGCCGCGTCTCCTTGCCGCCGCGTAGCACGCCGACCTGCGCACTGCCGCCGAGCGGCTTGGTCGCGAAGCGGTACCCGAACGCTTCCGGATCGTCGATCGTCTGCCCGTCGACGGCGACGATGAGATCCCCGGTCTTGAGCCCCGCGCGCGCGGCCGGGCTGCCGTGTCCGACGCTGGCGACAAGCGCGCCTGCCGGGCGCCGCAGTCCAAGGCTCTCGGCGATCTCGGCGTTGACGGCCTGCAGCTTGGCGCCCAGCCACGGCCGCCTGACCACGCTGCCGCCGCTCTTCGCCGACGCGACCACCACCCGCACCATGTTGGACGGAATGGCAAAGCCGATGCCCTGCGAGCCGCCGGAGCGCGAGTAGATCGCCGTATTGATGCCGACCAGCTTGCCGGTGAGATCGACCAGCGCGCCGCCGGAATTGCCAGGATTGATGGCCGCGTCGGTCTGGATGAAGAACTGGTAGTCGGTGATCCCGACCTGGGTGCGCGCGAGCGCCGAAACGATTCCGTGCGTCACCGTCTGTCCGACCGCGAATGGATTGCCGATCGCCAAGACGAGATCGCCGACTTGCAGCTCATCGGAATTGCCGAACTCGAGCGCCGGGAAACGTTCGCGCCCCTCCTTGATCTTCAGCACCGCCAGGTCGGTCCGCGTCTCCTTCAAGACGATCTCGGCTTCGAACTCGCGCTTGTCTGCGAGCGCGACCTTGACCTCGGTCGCGCCTTCGATGACGTGATTGTTGGTGACGACGAAGCCCGCCGTATCCACGATCACGCCGGAGCCGAGCGAGCGCTGCACCTGCTCGCGCGGCATTCCCGGCATGCCGAAAAAGCGGCGGAAGATCGGGTCGTCGGCGAACGGGTTGCGGTTCTCCACCACCTTGGCGGCGTAGACATTGACCACCGCCGGAGCCGCGCGCTGCACCGTGGCGGCAAACGACAGCCGCATCTCGGCCGCCGAAGCCGGTAGCCGGCGGTCCTGGGCCCGAGCGTCGGCGGCAGCGCAAATCGCCAAGGTAAGCGCGGCCGCCGCCGCCAATCGTCCATGCAACATGGGCGGTCCGATTCCGATTGCGTCGGACGCAAGATATAGAACGCTCGGCCGCTGGGTTGAAGGGCCGGCGCAGCCCCTTGGCAGCGCGCCGGCAAAGATCTTGCGGCAGCAAGCAAAACTCCGGGCGCGAGGCCCGGAAGTCCTGCAGATCGGTGGATCGCGCCGCGGGCTTACCAGGGCAGCAGCGGCGGGCCGTCGAACTTGAGGGTGAGCTTCGCCTTGATCACGTTCGCGGTCACGTCGACGTTGCGGGCGGTGCCGGCAATGGCGACGCCGCAGCCGGTCGGGCAGTGCACCGAGTCGCCGAGATCGACATACTGGTATTCGACGCCCAGGATGCCGGAGGTTCCGGCCGTCTTGTAGACCGCCCAGTCGATGCCGCCGCCGACGTACCAGCCGTTGTGCCAGAGCTTGGTATTGTCGAACAGCGCCCCGGTCGCCGCGACGAACCTGCGGGTTTCGACACTGCCGCCGGCCCAGCCGCCGCGGGCCGAAATCAGGAAGCGGTCCCAGGCCAGGCCGAGGATGGCGCCGGTCGTGAACAGCGACTGGAGGCGCGTGCCGCAGTTGAAGGCCGCATTCGGACACGCCAGCGCTGCGTTGTCGGATCCGATGCCGTTGTCGAGCGGCATTGCGGCGCTTTGGTCGATACCGATCACGATGCTGCCCCAGCCCATATTGGTGAACTGGTGCAGGTGGCCGCCATGGAAGCTGACCATGGGTTGGTCGAATTCCGGCCGGATGGTGCCGCCAGGTATCGGCGCAGCCCCCACTATTGGCACCGCGTCAAACGTCTGCCGGCTGTCGCCCCAGTGGCCGCCGAAGCCGACGCCGAGGTAGTATCCGGTCCAGTCGTAGACCGGCGGCGGAGGAGCAGGCCTTGCCTTGACCGCCATGTCGGCGGCGGAGGCTGCGGTGATCGAGCCGGCCAATAGCGCGGCGGCGATCGCTAGACTGAGTCTTGTGTGCATGGGATGCCCCCCATTGTTTTGCGATTCCATTTGTCGGCCTGCAGGCGGAGGAAGTCGATCGTTTCCGCCGGGCCCGTCGGCACTTTCCGAACGGAGGTGCTAAAGTTGCAACAGTGTCGGCCCGCGCTCGTTCGGCCGCCGGCTAACGCCTATCGCGCCCCAGCCGTTTGCAGCATGCTTTCGATCTCGCGGTAGCCGCGCCGACGCGCGTGCTGGAGCGGACTGACGCCGCTCCGGTCGACGAGATTCACATTGGCTCCGTGCGCGATGAGCAGGCGAAGGATTTCGCTGTGCCGCGGCCCGCCATCACCCAACATCACGGCCTCCAGCAGCGCCGTCCAGCCCAGATCGTTGACGTGATCGACGTCGATTCCGGATCTCTCCAGCAGCAGACGCACGGTCTCGACATGGCCGCGCTCACAGGCTGGAATGAGCGCGTTGCCGCCGTAGCGGTTGCGCTTGCCGTAATCGATCCGGCCGGTGGCGAGCATGGCGACGAGCATCTCGGTTCTTCCCAAGGCGCCCGCCAGCAGCCATGGCGAATCTCGGTTCGCCGCCTGCGCGTTGACGTCGGCGCCGCCCTCGATCAGGCGCCGTGCGACCGCGAGGCGATCATTGGCAACGGCGATGAGCAGGGGAGTGCGTCCCGAAGCGTCGACGACGTCGAGATCCGCGCCGGCGGCGATCAGTTCTTGCGCGCGCGCCGCGTCGCCGCGCTCCGCAGCTGCATGCAGCTCGTGGCCGTGATGCTGCGCGCTTGCGGCGGTGGCCGTCACGACGGCAACCAGCAGCGCAAGCGCCGGCCATATTCCAGCTGGTCACCTTTTCGGTGCGGAGATTCCGGTATCGACCATCGATCGAACCGCCGAGAGGCCCGCCGATTCCGCGTCGTGCTGCGGGGAGATGAATCTATCGGGGCGCGCAAAAACCCCGGGCGCACCGGCCCGGGGTCCTGCAGATCGCTCGATCGTCCGCGTGCCTTAGAACTGCAGGAACGGCGGGCCGTCGAACTTGAGGGTGAACTTCGCCTTGATCACGCTCGCGGTCACGTCGACCGTGCGGGCGATGCCGGGAAGCGCGACGCCGCAGCCGGTCGGGCAGTGCACCGCGTCGCCGAGATCGACATACTGGTATTCGAGGCCCAGGATGCCGGAGGTTCCGGCAGTCTTGTAGACCGCCCAGTCGATGCCGCCGCCGAAGTACCAGCCGTTGTGCCAGAGCTTGGTGTTGTCGAACAGCACCCCGGTCCCCGCGACGAACGTGCGGGTTTCGACACTGCCGCCGGCCCAGCCGCCGCGGGCCGAGATCATGAAGCGGTCCCAGGCCAGGCCGAGGATGCCGCCGGCCGTGAACAGCGATTGGAGGCGCGTGCCGCAGTTGAAGGCCACATTCGGGCACGCCACCGTTCCGATGCCGTTGTCGAGCGGCATCGCGGCGCTTTGGTCGATACCGATCACGATGCTGCCCCAGCCCAGATTGCTCCACTGGCGCAGGAGGCCGCCATGGAAGCTGACCATGGGTTGGTCGAATTCGGGGCTGACGACGGTCCCGAGGGCCCCGGCGCCGGGGAAGACCGTGGCCGGACCAGCGAAGGTCATTGAGCTCTCGCCCCAGTGGCCGCCGAAGCCAACGCCGAGGTACCAGCCGCTCCAGTCATAGGGCGGCGGCGGCGGAGGTGCAATCGGCATGTCGGCGGCGGAGCCGGCGGTGATCGATCCGGCCAACAGCAGGCCCGCGACCGTCGTCTTGATTAAGTTGCGCATGGGATGCCCCCCATTTGTTTGCGACCACGGCCATCATGGCCGCGCCCCGCATTCAAGTCGAGAACAAAGCAGCGCGCAGATTTCGTTTGTCGGCGGCTGTTGCGCCGCGGCAACAACGTCGTCACGGGCGTATCATCCCCCGGCGCGTTCACCCTAGGCAGCCGGCTCGCGCGTCATGTTGGAACAGGGGAGGTCGTCGCAACCGACCTTGAAGCAAAGAATCGAGAACGCGTAGCGCGGAAATTGCCGGCGTCATGGCCGGCGCACCGAATCAGCGTGCCGGCCCCGCACGCGTTTCGTGCATCGGCCTGCCGAAGAGGGTTATGTAAACCCACCAGTCGTCGACCGGGGCGTTCGCGATGCCCGAGACGCTCGTGACGCCCGCAACGTTGCCCGATTCAGGGTCGGACGCGGGCGACCCACTCAAGTTGCGGCCCCTTCCTGAACCGTTGGTGGAGGGCCGCTTTGAGGTTGTTCGGGCGCCACCTCGTCGAAATCGGAATCCGCGACCTGCGGAGGTGGGTTTTGCGGGCCCGGGTTTGTTGCCGGCGGCAGTGGAACGCCCGCGACCGTCGGCGGGCCATCGACTTCCGCGTTCGCCACCGCCAGTGGGCCATCGTCCTCCACACTCGCGACGGCGGGCAGTTCAATCCTGAAAGGTGTTATGCCGGGGCGTCGTGCGTGTCGGCGGCACCCGAAGCGGGCAGAACCGCGCCTGTCACCTGAGCGGTAGAGGTTTGATCGTCGCTCGGCTCCTGGACGCTCGGGCTGCCTTGGACAGTTGACGACGGCGCGTTCAGTTTCCTCCAATCCATTCACGACGAATGGATCGAAGTTGAGCACCAAGTCGTCGAGCAGATTCGCACTCCTGGGTTTGCCGATCACCATCGACCTGGACCACACCCGCGGAGTATTTGGACGGTAGTAGCCTATTCGCGATCAAGCGCGAAGAGGGCAAATGGTAACGCAAACGTGCGGCCGCGCGACCATCAAATCGCTGAAACATTTTGCCAGATAATTCATGTCCGAGAACGCGAACGGGCCGGCGCATGCGCCGGCCCGTTGTCGGAGAATTTGCGTGGAGCTTTAGTAGCTCGCCACCACCGGACCACCCCAGTTGAAGCGGTAGTTGATACCACCCCGGATGACTACGCCGGTGTGGTTGGAGTCGACCCCGACAGCGCCGCCGGCCAGGGCTGGAAACAGCAAGCCCGTCGTGCTGAAGCGATCCGGTTCGAGATCGAAATACAGCGCTTCGACCTTGGCCGACCAACTGGGCGCGAAGGCCCATTCGAACCCGCCGCCGGCGGTCCAGCCAGCGACGTTTCTCGATCGGCCGATGCCCACTCCCGTAACGGTGTCGAACACGCGCACGCTTTGATCGCCGAACCCGAGACCACCGGTTCCGTAGAGCATGAACCGATCCCAGGCCCAACCAAGGCGCAGGCGAGCGGTCCCAAAGGTATCCAGCGAGGATGCGCAGACGAGGTTCGGATTGCCGGTAATGGCAGCGAGACAGCCGACGCTGCCGCGTCCGATGTCCGCCCAGCCGTAGTCGGCTTCGATACCGAACACCCAGGTGCCGGCCTGCCAATTGAAGCCGATCGTGCCGCCCAGCAAGCCGCCGCTGGTGTCATGGCTGAAGGTCGCAAGGTTTCCGGCAGGCCCGACCAAGGTCCGGTCCAAGGTTCCGAATCCGCCGCCGCCCTGAACACCGATGTAGAAGCCGCTCCAATTGAAGTAAGGCACGGGAGCAATGACCGGAGCCTTGACCGGCATCCGGCCGAGGTCGGCGGCAAGCGCAGGCGCCGAAACGAGCGCAGTCGCCGCGGCGAGAACGAGTGTCAGTTTCTTCATCGAAGGCCCCTTTCCCAGGTGCTTAAGTTGCCCAGTGATAAACACTGAAAGGTCGGCTCCGCTATTGCTGAAAAGCCACACCTCCGAGCAAATGCGCAAATCGGGGGCGGTATAGGGATGCGGCAAAGCAACGGGAACGTCGGATACCCGAGACAACAGAAACCGCTGATTTTCAGGGCGCGGCATGCTTTCAACGATTGGTCAACCATGTTTTTGACCGCAGGGCCCACGGGCGGCAAGGGCCGGCAAAATCGACCGGCCCTCCTATTTTGTCGATTTTTCGTCTTCGGTCAGTAGCCCGCAAGCAGCGGCCCACCGCCGAAGCGATAGCTCACACCCAATCGGACGGTGTGGAAATTTGGATTGTGTTGGAACGTGGAGCCTGGAAACGCAACTGTCGAAGTGTTCGAGAGCTGCCCGAAATCGGTGTAGCGGTATTCGACCCGGGTGCTCCATGACGGCGTCAATGCAAACTCAAGGCCGCCGCCGACGGTCCAACCGGTTTCAGTCGTGCGAAAACTCTCGCGCACAGCCGGCGTGAAGTACGCATAGTTGAGATCAGCGAAAGCAGCGCCGCCAGTGACATACAGCAGTGTCGGTCCGAGCGCGTAGCCGAGGCGTCCGCGCACGGAGGCCTGCCAGCGGCTCTCGAAATCCGTTCCGTTGCCGGCGGCGCCACCCATGCCGGCCGCCGCAACCGCGCCCGGCAATGTGAATCCCCCGGCAACGCCCGACCCCTCGACATCGCCCTCGATGCCCAACACGAACGAGCCCATCTGGAAATTGTACCCGGCGTGCATGCCGCCGACGGCGCCACTGCTGTCGAAACCGCGGTCGAAACCGGTCGGGAGGCCGGTTGCCGTCGCGAATTCGGACGTATGATCGTTACCCCACTGGTATCCGACCTGGCCGCCGACATAAAAGCCGTTCCAAAGCATCGGCGGAGCTGCAACGGCCGGCGCCGGCGCCTTGGCCGGCAGCCTGCCGAGGTCGGCGGCGAGCGCGGGCGCCGTCCCGAGGGATGCACCGCAAGCGATCGCAAGGCAAAGCTTCTTCATGGATGAACCTCATCGCGATGGACGTTATCTCAAGTCTTATCGGGATTGTTCTTCGACGTCCATTGTACGATGGCAACATTCAGATAATAGAACGAGGAATGTTTGAGGCTATTGCCTTTTACTTGTCGCAGAAGTGGCGGAAAATACAAGAAACGAGGTAACAAAATACGGATCATGGCGACCGTGTCGACCTTGCCGTGACTTGATGGCTGGTCGAGGTTATTTCGGCAATGTCATGATCGCGCGCGCCACAATCTTTCGGAGGCGGGCGTCATGCACGCAAAGCGCGCGACGCCGTTCGTAGTCGGCGCGCGGCGTTACGAGGCCGGCGGCGGGCCGATCAGGCAGCGCGTCGCGTTGGTGCGCATATTCCGGCAGCGCCACCACCCGCCGTCCTGGCTCTTCCAGATGATGCGCTGGTAGGGAATCGTCTCGCCGGTCTCGGCCACCACATAACCGATGCCGTTCTCGGTCAGGCCATTCTTGGGGATCTCGGCGCAATCGAGATGGTTGCAGCACCATTCGCCGCTGGCCGGATCCGTCAGCCGATTGCGGCTGATCCAGCTGTCGTGGGCGATGGCGAAGGACCCGCCCAGCAGGACGAACAGGGTTGCGAAGAGGCGCAGCATCGGAGCCATCCCGGTTTTGATCCCGGCGACTCACGATGGTCCGCCCACATGGTTAACGTTGTGTTAAGGCGTAAGAGGCCGGGCTGGGAAAACGCCAACTCGCCCGCGTCGACCCAAAGGCTCGATCAGGCGGCGGCGGCTTCCGCCTTCCCGCCGACCGGCCCCGAATCCCTGCCCTTCGCGTCCTCGTCACGATCGACGAATTCGATCACGGCGACGGCGGCGGAGTCGCCGTAGCGGAACCCAGCCTTGACCACCCGGGTATAGCCGCCGTTGCGATCCCTGTAGCGCGGGCCCAAAACCTCGAACAGCTTCTTCACCATCGGCAGGTCGCGCATCTCGGCGATCGCCTGGCGGCGCGCGTGCAGGTCGCCGCGCTTGCCGAGCGTGACGAGCTTCTCGACGATCGGGCGCAGCTCCTTCGCCTTCGGCAGCGTCGTTACGATCTGCTCGTGCTTGATCAGCGCAGCGGCCATGTTGCCGAACATGGCACGGCGATGCTCTGCCGTTCGGTTGAGCTTGCGATGAGCCTTACCGTGACGCATGGGACTTCGTCAGACGACCGACGACGGACGGCAGACGACGGAATATCGTGTTCCGTTCATCTGTCCTCTGTCCTCTGTCCTCTGTCCTCCGTTTCTCAATAGTGGTCCTCGAAGCGCTTGGCGAGATCGTCGATATTCTCGGGCGGCCAGCCGGGCACTTCCATGCCGAGATGCAGGCCCATCTGGGCCAGCACTTCCTTGATCTCGTTGAGCGACTTGCGGCCGAAGTTCGGAGTGCGCAGCATCTCGGCCTCGGTCTTCTGCACCAGGTCGCCGATATAGACGATGTTGTCGTTCTTCAGACAGTTGGCCGAGCGCACCGAGAGTTCGAGCTCGTCCACCTTCTTGAGGAACGCCGGATTGAACGCGAGATCGGGGATCGCCTCCGCCGCCATTTCGCGCCTCGGCTCTTCGAAATTGACGAATACGTTGAGCTGGTCCTGCAGGATGCGCGCCGCGTAGGCGACCGCGTCGTCCGGCGTCACCGCGCCATTGGTCTCGATCGTCAGCGTGAGCTTGTCGTAGTCGAGGATCTGGCCCTCGCGGGTGTTCTCGACCTTGTAGGAAACCTTGCGCACCGGCGAGTACAGGCTGTCGACCGGAATGAGTCCGATCGGCGCGTCCTCCGGACGATTGCGCTCGGCGGCGACGTAGCCCTTGCCGGTGTCGACCGTGAACTCCATGCGGATCTCGGCGCCCTCGTCGAGCGTGCACAGCACGAGGTCGGGATTGAGGACCGCGATGTCGCCGACGGTCTGGATGTCTCCGGCGGTGACCGTGGCCGGGCCCCTGCTTCTTCACCACCATGCGTTTTGGGCCGTCGCCGTGCATGCGGATGGCGATGTCCTTGATGTTGAGCACGATGTCGGTCACGTCCTCGCGCACGCCGGCGATCGAGGAGAACTCGTGCAGCACGCCGTCGATGTGCACCGACTGCACCGCCGCGCCCTGCAGCGACGACAGGAGAATGCGCCGCAGCGCGTTGCCGAGCGTGAGGCCGAAGCCGCGCTCGAGCGGCTCGGCGACGACCGTCGCCGACCCGCTTCGGATCGGGCCCGGCCGTCACCTGCAGCTTGTCCGGCTTGATCAGTTCCTGCCAGTTCTTCTGAATGACGTTGTTGTCAGCCATCGGGTCTCTCCAGCGCGGGTTCATCCCGCGCATCCCACCGCTGTCGGTGAGAAAGCCGGCGGCATCGGGCGCGAAGCCGTCCGCCGGACGTTGCGATCAACACGCGCCGACGCTTGCGCGGCCGGCAGCCGTTATGCGGGATCGGCGTCACGTCGCGGATCGAAGTCACGGTGAAACCCGCGGCCTGCAGCGCGCGCAGCGCCGATTCGCGGCCCGAGCCCGGTCCCGCGACCTCGACTTCCAGCGTGCGCATGCCATGCTCCATGCGCCTTGCGGGCGGCATCTTCGGCGGCAACCTGCGCCGCGTACGGCGTCGACTTGCGCGAGCCCTTGAAACCCATGGTGCCGGCCGACGACCAGGCGATCGAGTTGCCCTGCACGTCGGTGATCGTGATCATGGTGTTGTTGAAGCTGGCGTTCACGTGCGCGACGCCGGAAGCGATGTTCTTGCGTTCACGTCGGCGGACGCGCGTCGGCTTCTTTCGCCATGGTCAATCCTCTTCGCGGCTCAGGCTGCGGATCGGCCGGAGCGTCGTCTACGCATTTTCGAACTTTGCTTGCGGCCTACTTCTTCTTGCCGGCGATCGGCTTCGCCGGGCCCTTGCGGGTGCGGGCATTGGTGTGCGTCCGCTGTCCGCGCACCGGCAGGCCGCGCCGATGGCGCAGGCCCCGGTAGCAGCCGAGATCCATCAGCCGCTTGACGTTCATCGGCTACTTCGCGCCGCAGATCGCCCTTCGACCATGTAGTCGCGGTCGATGACCTCGCGGATCTGCAGCACCTCCTGGTCGGTCAGCTGCGACACGCGCCTGGCGTCGGGCAGGTTGCCACCTTCGCTCATGATTTCCTGCGCCTTGGTCGGCGCCGATGCCGTGGATGTATTGCAGCGCGACAACGACGCGCTTGTTGGTCGGGATATTGACGCCTGCGATGCGGGCCAAGGCGTGCATTCTCCTGCAGACCCGAGTCCGCGAGTTCGGGCCGATGCTGATTGAGAACGCTCAGGTTTTAAAGCCTAACAATGAGTGCAAGCAACGCTGCCCGCCCCCGCCCGGAAGGGCCCGGCAACGTTCCTGTTCTCAATTCCAACCGGATGCCGGCGTATTAAAGGATTCATCGCCCCCCGTCAACCTCTCGCCGCCCATTTGCGCGATTTTTAGGCCGCCAAGGCCCGCTCGATGGCCGCGCTGACGCTCGTCGATCGGCGCCATGCCGTCGACCGTCCGCAGGACGCCCTTTTTCCCGTAATAGTCGATCAAGGGGCGCGGTCTGCGCCCGATAGGCGTCGAGCCGCACCTTGAACGATTCGGGGTTGTCGTCGGCCCGCACCGGATCGCCCGCGCGCCTTCATTTCGGCCACCCGAGTCTCGATTCGCTTGAACAGGATAGCCTCATCCACCTCGAGCTGGACCACGGCATCGAGCTTGAGGCCCTTGTCGGCCAGCAGACGATCGAGGGCCTCCGCCTGAGCCACCGTGCGCGGAAAGCCGTCGAGCACGAACCCGTTCTTCGCATCCGGCTCGTCGATACGGTCGGACACGATGCCGACCACGATCTCGTCGGAGACGAGCTCGCCGCGCGCCATGACGTCCTTGGCTTTGAGTCCGACCGGCGTTCCGGCCGCGATCGCCGCGCGCAAGCATGTCGCCGGTGGAGAGCTGGACGATTCCGTGCTTGTCGACCAGGCGTTGGGACTGGGTACCCTTCCCGGCCCCCGGCGGGCCGAGCAGATGAGCCTCATCGCCGTCGCCCCCGCAGCTTCGACCGCTTGATCAGACCTTCGTACTGATGCGCCAGCAGATAGCCCTGGACCTGCGCCACCGTGTCCATGGTGACGCTCACCACGATCAGGAGCGAAGTGCCGCCGAAGTAGAACGGAACCGCCGCATAGGAGATCAGCATTTCCGGAATGAGGCACACGACCGCCAGATAGGCGGCGCCGACCACCGTGATGCGCGACAGCACATAGTCGATGTATTCGGCCGTGCGCTCGCCCGGCCGGATGCCCGGAATGAAGCCGCCGTGCTTCTTGAGATTGTCGGCCGTCTCGGTCGGGTTGAACACGACCGCGGTGTAGAAGAACGCGAAGAACACGATCAGCGCGACGTAGAGCGCCATGAACAGCGGCCGCCCGTGGCCGAGCTGCGTGGTGAGCCAGTTGAGCCACTCCGACGCCCTTGTCCGGCATTGAAGTTCGCCACCGTCGCCGGCAGCAGCAGCAGCGACGAGGCAAAGATCGGCGGGATGACGCCCGAGGTGTTGAGCTTGAGCGGCAGATGCGAGGACTGCCCCTCGAACATCTGGTTGCCGACCTGCCGCTTCGGGATACTGGATCAGCAGCCGCCGCTGCGCGCGCTCCATGAACACGATGAAGGCGATCACGACCACCGACATCACCAGCACGCCCAGAATGATGCCGGTCGAAAGCGCGCCCTGGCGGCCGAGTTCGAGCGTGCCGACGATCGCCGACGGCAATTCCGCCACGATACCGGCCAGGATGATCAGCGAGATGCCGTTGCCGATGCCGCGCGACGTGATCTGCTCGCCGAGCCACATCAGGAACATGGTGCCGCCGGTGAGCGTGATCACGGTCGAGATGCCGGAAGAACCAGCCGGGATCGGACACCGCGTTGCCGGCGCCCTCGAGCCCGATCGATATGCCGTAGGCCTGGAACGCGACAGCAACACGGTGAGATAGCGCGTGTACTGGTTGATGATCTTGCGCCCCTGCTCGCCTTCCTTCTTGAGCTGCTCGAGCGTCGGCGACACCGTCGTCATCAGCTGGATGATGATCGAGGCCGAGATGTACGGCATGATGTTGAGCGCGAAGATCGCCATGCGGTTGATGCCGCCGCCGGCGAACATATTGAACATGCCGAGAATGCCGCCCGCCTGGGTGCGGAAAATCTGCTCCCACGCGGCCGGATCGATGCCGGGCAGCGGGATGTAGGTGCCGAACCGGTAGACCAGCAGCGCGCCGAGCGTGAACCAGATGCGCTTCTTCAGCTCCTCGGCCTTGGCGAGTGCGCCGAAGTTGAGGTTTGCCGCCAGTTGTTCCGCTGCCGAGACCATGCGCCTTCAAGTCCCCGAGTTGCCGCGGTCCCGCCCCCTGCCGAAGCGGCCCGCCCTAGATAGGCATTACGCAGCCTCTTCGCTCGCCTCCGGCTGGGGTCGCAGAATCTTCACCGAGCCGCCTGCCTTCTCGACCGCCGCCACCGCCGATTTCGAGGCGCCGTAGACCGCAAAGTCCACCTTGCTCTTGAGTTCGCCGATTCCGAGCAGCCGCACACCGTCCTTGGCGCGGCGCAGTACGCCGGCCTTGACCAGCGCGTCCACGTCGACCGTGGCGGCGGCATCGAGCTTGCCGGCATCGATCGCCTCCTGCACGCGACCGAGATTGACCTCGTTGAGTTTCTTGCGCGAACGGGTTGTTGAATCCGCGTTTCGGCAGCCGGCGATGCAGCGGCATCTGGCCGCCCTCGAAGCCCTTGATCGCGACGCCGGAGCGCGCCCATTGGCCCTTGACGCCGCGGCCGGCGGTCTTGCCCTTGCCGGAGCCGATGCCGCGGCCGACCCGCATGCCCACTTTGCGCGCGCCCGGCCTGTCCCTGAGGTCGCTGAGCTTCATCACTTTCTCCGTCTACCTCTGTAGTCATGCCCGGACTCGACCCGGGCATTCATCATTCTCGAACAAGGTCGATGCGCTGGATGGATTGCCGGATCAACCCTCGCAATCGCTGGGGCGACTGCTCGCCCGGCGATGACGACCTTGGACCGTCACTCCCCGACCACGCGCACGAGGTGCGCCACCTTCCGATCATGCCGCGCGTCGCCGGCGTGTCCGGCAAGTCGGCAACGCGGCCGACCTTGTTGAGGCCGAGCCCGACCAGCGTCTCGCGCTGGTCATGGCGGCGGCGAATTGGGCTACCGACCTGCTCGACCTTGATGATCTTGTCGCTCGTCTTGGTGGCACTCATGCGTCGCTCCTCGCGCCGTCGCGCGACCCTTATCAATCCGCCAGCCCTGCTCGCCGTCGTGGTCGCGGCGACGCGCCTGCAGCGTCGAGACCTTCAGATTGCGCCGCGCGGCGACCGAGCGCGGCGAATCCTGATCGCTTGAGCGCATCGAAAGTCGCGCGCACCATGTTGTACGGATTGGACGAGCCCAGCGATTTCGCCACCACGTCCTGCATTCCCAGCGTTTCGAACACAGCGCGCATCGGGCCGCCGGCGATGATGCCGGTTCCGGGCGGCGCCGCCCGCAGGAACACCTTGCCGGCGCCATGGCGGCCGAACACGTCGTGATGCAGCGTGCGGCCCTCGCGCAGCGGGACCCGCGTCAGCGCTGCGCTTGGCGGCATCCGTCGCCTTGCGGATCGCCTCCGGCACCTCGCGCGCCTTGCCGTGGCCGAAGCCGACGCGGCCCTTTTGATCGCCGACCACGACCAGCGCCGCGAAGCCGAAGCGTCGTCCGCCCTTCACCACCTTGGCAACGCGATTGATGTGCACGAGCTTGTCGACGAACTCGCTGTCACGCTCCTCGCGGTCGCGGGAGCGATCGCGATCCCGCCCGCCCTTGCGTCCCCGGTCAGCCGAGGTTCCCGGTTGTATGGCCATCAGAAGCTCAAACCTCCTTCGCGTGCCGCATCGGCGAGCGCCTTGACGCGGCCGTGATAGACGATAATTGCCGCGGTCGAACACCACGTCCTTGACGCCCTTCTCCAGCGTGCGCTCGGCGACAAGCTTGCCGACCGCCTTGGCGGCACCGACATCGGCGCCGGTCTTCAGGTTGCCGCGCAGATTCTTGTCGAGCGATGAGGCGGCGGCAACGGTGCGGCCCTTCACGTCGTCGATCACCTGCGCGTAGATGTGCTTCGACGAGCGAAACACCGAGGCAACCGAGCCGCAGACCGATCTCCGTCCCACGGCCCTCTTGATGGCGCGCCGGACTGCGGCGCTTGCGCCGCTCGGTGGTGCTACGCAGGTGTGGCCCATCATCGGCTCCCGTCACTTCTTCTTACCTTCCTTGCGGAACACGATATTCGCCGGCGTATTTCACGCCCTTGCCCTTGTAGGGCTCGGGCGGCCTGAACGCGCGGATTTCCGCGGCGACCTGGCCGACCTTCTGCCTGTCGACGCCGGTGACGACGATCTCGGTCGGCCGCGGCGTCGCGATCCGAATGCCCTTCCGGGATCGGATAGAGCACGTCGTGGCTGTAGCCGAGCGCGAGGTGCAGGTTCTTGCCCTGCAGCGAGGCGCGGTAGCCGACGCCGGTGATCTCCAGCCGTTTCTCGAAGCCGTTGGTGACGCCATTGGCCAGATTGGCCACGAGCGAGCGCGAAAGGCCCCACATCGCACGGGCGCGCTTGGTCTCGGCACGCGGCGTGAGCTGCAACGCACCGTTGTCGATGGCCGCCGTGACCTCGTCGGGCAACATCTACCTGCAGGGCGCCTTTCGGGCCCTTCATCTTCACGGTCTGGCCCTCCACGTTTGCCTGCACGCCGGCAGGCACGGGGACGGGTTTTTTTCCGACACGGGACATGTCCGTCGTCTTTCTCAGAACACCGTACAGAGGATTTCGCCGCCGACATTTTGGTCGCGCGCCTCGTGATCGGCCATGACGCCCTTTCGGCGTCGATAGTATGGCGATGCCGAGCCCGTTGTTGATGCGCGGCAAATTGCTCGACCGAGACGTAGACTCGCCGTCCAGGCTTCGACACCCGGGAGACCTCGCGGATGACCGGCGCGCCATCGAAATATTTCAGCTCGATGTCGAACTCGGTGCGACCGTTGCCGAGCTCGGTCGACGAGTAGCCCCGGATGTAGCCCTCGCTTCTTGAGCACTTCGAGCACGTTCGCGCGCAGCTTGGAGCCCGGCGTCGACACCTTCGACTTGTTCCGCATCTGCGCGTTGCGGATGCGGGTGAGCATATCGCCGAGCGGATCGTTCAGCGCCATTTCGACGATCCCTCCTTACCAGCTCGACTTCACGAGGCCGGGAATCAGGCCCTTCGACCCGAGTTCCCGCAGCGCGATGCGGCTCATCCTGAGCTTGCGATAGAACGCGCGCGGTCGGCCGGTGACTTCGCAACGGTTGCGGATGCCGCGTCGGCGACGAATTGCGCGGCAGTTCGCGCAAGCTTGAGCGCCGCAGCGAAGCGGTCCTCCATCGGCAGCGCCTTGTCGCGCGCGATCGCCTTGAGCTTGCGAGCGGCGGCCGGCAAAGCTCTTGGTCATCTTGCGGCGCTCGCTCGTTCTTCTCGATCGAACTCTTCTTCGCCATCAACGTCTCCTGGTTGTCCGCGTCTGAGGAGCGAAACCTCACTGCCGGAACGGGAAATTCAATGCCGAAAGCAGCGCGCGCGCCTCGTCGTCGGTAGCGCGCCGTCGTGCAAATGACGATGTCCATGCCCCAGACCTGCTCGGCCTTGTCGTAGTCGATCTCGGGGAACACGATGTGCTCCTTGATGCCGATCGCATAGTTGCCGCGGCCGTCGAAACTCTTCGGGTTGAGTCCGCGGAAATCGCGTACCCGCGGCAGCGCGATGTTCACGAGACGGTCGACGAACTCGTACATCCGCGTCTTGCGCAGCGTGACCTTGCAGCCGATCGGCTGATTCTCGCGCAGCTTGAAGTTCGAGATCGCCTTGCGCGACTTCGTGATCACCGGCTTCTGGCCGGCGATCAGCGCCAGATCGGCGGCTGCCGTGTCGACCTTCTTGCGGTCGTTGACCCCCTCGCCGACGCCCGATATTGAGCACGACCTTGTCGAGCACCGGCACCTGCATCGGGTTCTTGTAGCCGAACTGCTCGATCAGGGCCTTGCGCACGACCTCGTCGTAAATGCTTGCGCAGGCGCGGCGTGACGCGCTCCTGCCGGCGCTTTGGCGGCCTTGCCTTCGGCCTTTTCGGACTTCGCGGCCTGCGCGCCTTGTCGGCCTTGGCGGCCTTCGGTGCCTTGTCGCCCTTCTGGCGGTTATCGGCTTGCGGGCCCTGATCGCCCTTCGGACCCTTGTCGGCCTTCTTGGCGTCGGGCGCTTTCGGAGTATCAGCCATCGATCTCAACTCCCGAGCGCTTCGCAAAGCGCACCTTCTTGTCGCCGACCATCTTGAAGCCCGACGCGCGTCGGCTTGCCGTCCTTCGGATCGGCGAGCGCGATATTCGACAGGTGGATCGGCGCCTCCTTGGAAATGATGCCGCCTTCCTGCGTCGCGGTCTGGCGCTGGTGGCGCTTGACCATGTTGACGCCGCGCACCAGTGCGCGGCGCTCGCGTCGGGCGCATCTCGATGACCTCACCGGTGCGCCCCTTGTCGCGGCCGGTGATGACGACGACCTTGTCGCCCTTGCGGATCTTGGCCGCCATCACAGCACCTCCGGCGCGAGCGAGATGATCTTCATGTGGTTCTTGGCGCGCAGTTCGCGCGGCACCGGACCGAAGATGCGCGTGCCGACCGGCTCCATCTGCGTTGTTGATCAGGACCGCGGCGTTGCGGTCGAACCGGATGATCGAGCCGTCGGCGCGGCGAATCTCCTTCGCCGTGCGCACCACCACCGCCTTCATGACCTCGCCCTTCTTGACGCGGCCGCGCGGGATCGCCTCCTTGACCGAGACCACGATGATGTCACCGACGTGCGCATACTTGCGCTTGGAGCCGCCAAGCACCTTGATACACATCACTCGCCGCGCGCCGGAATTGTCCGCCACGTCGAGGTTGGTCTGCATCTGAATCATGATGCACCTCTTCCTCTGTTATGCGCCGCGCGGGCGCGCTATTTCCAATCCGCCCGTCGCGCCCGGGCCGAGCCTGGTCGAGCGGCCGTCAACTCGCTGGCCGGTTGGCGCGCCCTTCGACTCTCTTCTCGCCGCGCACCACCGCCCAGCGCTTGATGCGCGAGATCGGGCTGTGCTCCTCGATCCACACGATGTCGCCAACCGCGTAGGTGTTGGCTTCGTCGTGCGCCTGGTACTTCTTGGTGCGCCGCACCGTCTTCTTCATCACCGGATGGGTGAAGCGGCGCTCGACCCGGACGACCACGGTCTTGTCCTGCTTGTCGCTGACCACCACGCCCTGCAGCACGCGCTTCGGCATCTCTTGAAACCTCTTACTTGGTTTCGATGCCGCTCGCGCGCTTCTGGCGCGCGATCGTCTGCACGCGCGCGATGTCGCGCCGCACCTGGCGCACCCGCGAGGTATTCTCGAGCTGCCCCGTCGCCCGCTGGAAGCGCAGGTTGAACTGCTCCTTCTTCAGCTTCAGCAGCTCGTCGCTGAGCTGATCGGGCGTCATCGCCCGTGCGTCATCGGCTTTCATCACATTCCTCTCGTCTACTCGGCGATGCGCGCGACGAAGCGCGTCTTGATCGGCAGCTTGGCGGCGGCAAGCGCCAGCGACTTCCTTGGCGACCTCGATCGACACGCCGTCGAGCTCGAACAGGATGCGGCCGGGCTTCACCCGGCACACCCACAGTTCGGGCGTACCCTTGCCCTTGCCCATGCGCACCTCGATCGGCTTCTTCGACACCGGCACGTCCGGGAAGATGCGGATCCACACCCGGCCGGCGCGCTTCATGTGGCGCGTCATGGCGCGCCGCGCCGCCTCGATCTGGCGCGCGCGTCACCCGGTCCGGCTCCAGCGCCTTGAGGCCGTACTGGCCGAAGTTGAGCGTCGGTGCCGCTGGTCGCGACGCCGTGGATGCGGCCCTTGTGCGCCTTGCGGAATTTCGTGCGATTCGGTTGCAGCATGACTTTGCGTCTCTTGCCTCAAGCCTCGAACCTCAGGCCGCATCGCGGCGCGGGCGGCCGGCATCGCCCTCGGCCATCTTCTTGTCCTGCGCCATCGGATCGTGCTCGAGGATCTCGCCCTTGAAGATCCACACCTTGACGCCGCAGGTGCCGTAGGTGGTGAACGCCGGTGGCGACGCCGAAATCGACGTCGGCGCGCAGTGTATGCAGCGGCACCCGACCTTCGCGGTACCATTCCATGCGGGCGATCTCGGCGCCGCCGAGACGGCCCGAGCAGTTGATGCGGATGCCGTCGGCGCCGAGGCGCATCGCCGACTGCACCGCGCGCTTCATGGCGCGGCGGAAAGCCACGCGACGCTCGAGCTGCTGGGCGATCGATTCCGCCACCAGCTGTGCGTCGAGCTCGGGCTTGCGGATCTCGACGATATTGATCACCACGTCGGAGTCGGTCAGCTCGGCGACCTTCTTGCGCAGCTTCTCGATGTCGGCGCCCTTCTTGCCGATAACGACGCCGGGCCGTGCCGAGTGGATCGTGACCCGGCACTTCTTGTGCGGCCGCTCGATCACGATGCGCGACACCGCCGCCTGCTTGAGCTGCTCCATCAGCTCGTCGCGGATCTGCATGTCCTCGTGCAGCAGCTTGCCGTATTCGTTCTTGCCGGCGAACCACCGGGAATCCCAGGTCCGGTTGATGCCGAGCCGCAAGCCGATCGGATTGACTTTCTGACCCATAGGGTCTCTCCGCCTTAGGCGGCGTCGCCTCGACCTGACGAACGACGATCGTCAGGTGCGAGAACGGCTTTTGGACGCGCCCCGCGCGCCCGCGGGCGCGCGGCATGGAAGCGCTTCATCACCAGCGCCTTGCCGACATAGGCGTGCGCCACCACGAGATCGTCGACGTCGAGGTCGTGGTTGTTCTCCGCATTGGCGATCGCCAATTCCAGGCACTTCTTGACGTCGGCCGCGATGCGCTTGCGCGAGAACTGCAAATCGGCGAGTGCCGCCGCGACCTTCTTGCCGCGGATCAGCGCCGCCACCAGGTTGAGCTTCTGCGGGCTCACCCGGATGTTGCGGGCGACCGCCTTGGCCTCGTTCTCGGCGAGTTCGCGTTCGCGCGTTTTCTTGCCCATTGTCGCGGCCCTTCTCACCCTGCCGGCGTGGCGGCGCCGCCGGAACCGCCCGGCCCCGTGGTGACCCGCTTCGCCTTGCGATCGCGCCGAGTGGCCGTGAAACGTGCGGGTCGGCGCGAACTCGCCGAACTTGTGGCCGACCATCTCCTCGGTGACGAGCACCGGAATATGCTTCTGCCCGTTGTGGACGCCGAAAGTCAGGCCCACGAACTGCGGCAGGATCGTCGAGCGCCTGCTCCAGATCTTGATCACCTCGTGGCGGCCCGACGAGCGCGCGGTCTCCGCCTTCTTGAGCAGATAGCCGTCAACGAACGGACCCTTCCAAACCGAACGCGCCATCGTCAGCGTCCTTCCTTACTTCTTCTTCCGCGCGTGGCGGCTCGAAATGACGAACTTCGTCGTCGACTTGTTGCGGCGGGTCTTCTTGCCCTTGGTCGGGAAACCCCAGGGCGTGACCGGATGCCGCCCACCGGAGGTGCGGCCCTCGCCGCCGCCGTGCGGATGGTCGATCGGGTTCATGGCCACGCCGCGGTTGTGCGGCCTGCGGCCGTGCCAGCGCGTACGACCCGCCTTGCCGATCGAGATATTCATATTGTCCGGGTTCGAGACCGCCCCGACGGTCGCCATGCATTTGCCGTGCACCAGCCGCTGCTCGCCGGAACCGAGCCGCATGATGACGTAGTCCTGGTCGCGGCCGACGATCTGGGCGTAGGTGCCGGCCGAGCGCGCGAGCTGTCCGCCCTTGCCGACCTTCAGCTCGATGTTGTGCACGATGGTGCCGACCGGCATGTTGCCGAGCGGCATGGCGTTGCCCGGCTTGACGTCGACATGCTCGCCGGAAACGACGATATCGCCGTCGGCAAGCCGCTGCGGCGCCAGGATGTACGCGAACTCCCCATCGTCGTATTTGAGCAGCGCGATGAAACCGGTGCGGTTCGGATCGTACTCGACCCGCTCGACGCGAGCGTTCACGTCGAACTTGCGGCGCTTGAAATCGATGACGCGGTAGGCCTGCTTATGGCCGCCGCCGCGGAAGCGCACCGTGATGCGGCCGTTGTTGTTGCGCCCGCCGGACGCGTTCTTGCCTTCGGTCAGGGCCTTGACCGGCTTGCCCTTGTAGCAGTGCCGAGCGGTCGACGAGCACCAGCTGGCGCTGGCTCGGCGTCGTCGGCTTATATGTTTTGAGTGCCATGGCGCGCTCGCCTCACAAACCGGTGGTCACGTCGATACGGTGACCCTCTTCGAGCGTCACGATCGCTTTCTTCACGTCCGACAGCTCGCCGTACACGCCGCGGAACGCACGCGTCTTGCCCTTGCGCACCAGCGTGTTCACCGCCTTGACCTTGACGTCGAACAGCTTCTCGACCGCTTCCTTGATCTGCGGCTTGGTCGCCGTCCTGGCGACTTTGAACATCACCTGGTTCTTCTCGGACGCCATCGTCGCCTTCTCGGTGATCACCGGAGACAGGATGACGTCGTAATGTCGCGGCTCGATGGCGCTCGGGCTCATTTGAAGCGCGCCTCCAGTGCGGTCGAGCGCGGCTCGGGTGAGCACCAGCTTCTCCCGCCGCATGATGTCGTAGACGTTGATGCCGCGGATCGACAGCACGTCGATATTCGGAATGTTGCGCGCCGCAAGCGCGAAGGTGCCGTTGAGCTCGGCGCCATCGATGATCAGCGCGCTCGTGAAGCCGAGCTTGCCGAAACGTTCCTTGAGGGTCTTGGTCTTCGCCTTGTCGCCCTCGACCGCAGCCTGGTCGAGCACGACGATGCCGCCGTCCTTGGCCTTCGACGACAACGCATGCTTGAGCGCAAGCGCCCGCACCTTCTTCGGCAGATCGATCGCGTGACTGCGCACGACCGGACCGAACGAGCGCGCCCGCCGCCCCGGAACACGTTGGCCCGCGCCGAGCCGTGACGCGCGCCGCCAGTGCCTTTCTGCCGATAGATCTTCTTGCCGGTGCGGTTGATCTCCGACCGGTTCTTGACCTTGTGCGTGCCGCGCTGGCGCTTGGCGAGCTGCCAGCGCACGCAGCGCTGTAGAATGTCCGGCCGTGGCTCGAGCCCGAAGATCGCGTCCGGAAGCTCGACCGAGCCCGCTTCCTTGCCGTCGAGCGTGGTGACCTTCAGTTCCATGTCACGCTCCCTGCCCGGTCGGCGCTTCGGCTTGCGCCGTGCCTCACCCTCGGCCGCACCCTCGGCGACCGCCGCCTCGCTTCCGGCCACGCGGAACTTGCCGGGCTTCGGCGCCTCCTTCGGCAGCGCCTTCTTCACCGCGTCGCGCACCGTGATCCATCCGCCCTTCGCGCCCGGCACCGCGCCCTCGACCAGGATGAGGCCGCGCTCGACGTCGGTCTGCACCACCTTCAGATTGAGCGTGGTCACCCGCTCGACGCCCATGTGCCCCGGCATCTTCTTGTTCTTGAAGGTCTTCCCCGGATCCTGCCGGCCGCCCGTCGATCCGATCGAGCGATGCGAGATCGACACGCCGTGCGAAGCACGCAGGCCGCCGAAGTTCCACCGCTTCATGCCACCGGCAAAACCCTTGCCGATCGAGGTGCCGGTCACGTCGACATACTGGCCGACCACGAAGTGGTCGGCCGTGATCTCGGCGCCGACCGGGATCAGTTCGTCCGCACCGACGCGGAACTCGGCGAGCTTGCGCTTGGGCTCGACCTTGGCGACCGCGAAATGGCCGCGTTGCGCCTTGCTCACATTCTTCGGCTTGCGCTTGCCCGACCCGAGCTGCAGCGCCACGTAGCCGTTCCTCTCGGCCGAACGATGGGCGACCACCTGACAATTCTCGAGCCGCAGCACCGTCACCGGCACGTGCTCGCCGGCATCGGTGAAGACCCGCGTCATTCCCACCTTCTGTGCGATCACTCCGGAACGCATCGTTGCTTGTCCTTGTCGCGTTTCTTTTTCAGAGCACCCGGTGGGCGCTCACAGCTTGATCTCGACGTCGACGCCGGCGGCGAGGTCGAGCTTCATCAGCGCATCGACCGTCTGCGGCGTCGGGTCGACGATGTCGAGCAGCCGCTTGTGGGTCCGCATCTCGAACTGCTCGCGGCTTTTCTTGTCGACGTGCGGCGAGCGGTTGACGGTGAACTTCTCGATCCGGGTCGGCAGCGGGATCGGACCGCGCACCTGCGCGCCCGTGCGCTTGGCCGTGTTCACGATCTCGCGCGTCGACGCATCGAGGATGCGATGATCGAACGCCTTGAGCCGGATGCGGATGTTCTGGCCGTTCATGGACTATTGCTCCAAGGCAAGGGCCGCGGCGATGCGCGGCCCTTTGCTCTATCCTTCATTCGATGATTGAGGCGACGACGCCTGCGCCGACGGTGCGGCCGCCCTCGCGGATGGCGAAGCGCAGCTTCTCCTCCATGGCGATCGGGACGATCAGGTGCACCTCCATCGAGACGTTGTCGCCCGGCATCACCATCTCGGTGCCCTCCGGCAGGTGCACCACCCCGGTCACGTCCGTGGTCCGGAAGTAGAACTGCGGACGGTAGTTGGTGAAAAACGGCGTGTGACGCCCGCCCTCCTCCTTGGTCAGGATGTAGGCCTCCGCCTTGAACTTCGTGTGCGGCTTCACCGACCCCGGCTTGCACAGCACCTGGCCGCGCTCAACCTCCTCCCGCTTCGTCCCGCGCAGCAGGCAGCCGACATTGTCGCCGGCCTGCCCCTGGTCCAACAGCTTGCGGAACATCTCAACCCCGGTCACCGTCGTCTTCTGCGTCTCCTTCAGCCCGACGATCTCGACCTCCTCGCCGACCTTGATCACCCCGCGCTCGATCCGACCCGTCACCACCGTGCCGCGGCCCGAAATCGAGAAAACGTCCTCAACAGGCATCAGGAACGGCTGGTCGATCGGCCGGTCAGGCTGCGGAATGTAGGCGTCAACCGCCTTCATCAGCTCCAAAACCGACTCCTTGCCGATCTTGGCCTCCCGGTCCTCCAGCGCGCACAGCGCCGAGCCCTTGATCACCGGGATGTCGTCGCCAGGAAAGTCGTACTTCGACAGCAGCTCGCGAACCTCCAGCTCCACAAGCTCCAGAAGCTCGGGGTCGTCCACCATGTCCACCTTGTTGAGGTACACAACCAGCGCCGGAACCCCGACCTGCCGCGCCAGCAGGATGTGCTCGCGCGTCTGCGGCATCGGGCCGTCCGCCGCGCTCACCACCAGGATCGCGCCGTCCATCTGCGCCGCGCCCGTGATCATGTTCTTCACGTAATCGGCGTGCCCGGGGCAATCGACATGCGCGTAGTGCCGCTTGTCGGTCTGATACTCCACATGCGCGGTCGCAATCGTGATCCCGCGCGCCTTCTCCTCCGGCGCCTTGTCGATCTGGTCGTACGCCGTGTAGGTCGCCCCGCCGGTCTCCGCCAAGATCTTGGTGATCGCCGCCGTCAGCGACGTCTTGCCATGGTCAACATGACCAATCGTCCCGACGTTGCAGTGCGGCTTCGTCCGCGCAAACTTCTCTTTCGCCATGGATTTCTCCGCTCTCCCTTCCCTCGTTATCCGTTCGGTTCAGGCGAACTTCGCCTGCACCTCTTCGGCCACATTCGAGGGCACCTGTGCATAGTGGTCGAACTGCATCGTGAAGGTCGCGCGCCCCTGCGACATCGAGCGCAGCGTATTGACGTAGCCGAACATGTTCGCGAGCGGCACCATCGCGTTGATCACATTGGCATTGCCGCGCATGTCCTGGCCCTGGATTTGCCCGCGCCGCGAATTGAGGTCTCCGATGACCGAGCCGGTGTAGTCCTCCGGCGTCACCACTTCGACCTTCATGACCGGCTCGAGCAGGACCGAGCCGCCCTTCTGCAACGCTTCGCGTGAAGCCGCACGCGACGCAATTTCGAACGCGAGCGCGGAGGAGTCGACCTCGTGGTAGGCGCCATCGATGAGCTTGACGTCCATATCCACCACGGGAAACCCGGCCAACACGCCCGATCCCAAGACGCTGTTCACGCCCTTCTCGACGCCGGGGATATACTCCTTCGGCACCGTGCCGCCGACGATCGTGTGCGCGAACGTATTGCCGGTACCGGCAGGATTCGGTTGCGCCGCGACCTTGACGCGCGCGAACTGGCCGGAACCGCCGGTCTGCTTCTTGTGGATGTAGTCGATCGTCGCGGGCCGCGTGATCCTCTCGCGATAGGCGACCTGCGGCGCACCGATATTGGCATCCACCTTGTAGGTGCGCTTGAGGATGTCGACCTTGATGTCGAGGTGCAGCTCACCCATGCCCTTGAGGATGGTCTGTGCCGGACTCCTGGTCGGTCGACACCCGGAATGACGGATCTTCGGTCGCGAGCTTGGCGAGCGCCACTCCGAGCTTCTCCTGGTCGGCCTTCGACTTCGGCTCGATCGCGATCTCGATCACCGGATCGGGGAATTCCATCTTCTCCAGGATCACCGGCTTGTGCGGATCGCACAGGGTATCGCCGGTACGCACTTCCTTGAGTCCCGCGAGCGCGACGATGTCGCCGGCATAGGCTTCCTTGATGTCCTCGCGGTTGTTCGCGTGCATCAGCAGCATGCGGCCGATGCGCTCCTTGCGGTCCTTCGTGGAGTTGACGACACCGGTGCCGCTCTTGAGAACGCCGGAATAGATGCGGCAGAACGTGATGGTGCCGACGAACGGGTCGTCCATGATCTTGAACGCCGAGCAGCGCCATCGGCTCGCTGTCCAACGGCTTGCGCACCACCTCGTTGCCCTTGTCGTCGATGCCCTTGATCGGCGGCACGTCCAGCGGCGACGGCAGATAGTCGACGACCGCGTCGAGCAGCGGCTGCACGCCTTTGTTCTTGAATGCCGAGCCGGCCAGCACCGGATAGAACGCGCCGCGTGATCACCGCCTTGCGGATCAGCCGCTTGAGCGTCGCCTCGTCCGGCTCCTTGCCTTCGAGATAGGCGGCCATGACATCGTCATCGAGATCGACCGCCGCTTCCACCAGCGCCTGCCGATACTCGGCCGCCTGATCCTTCATGTCAGTCGGGAATGTCGACGTCGTGATATTTGGCGCCGAGGCCCTCGTCTTCCCAGACCACGCCTTTCATGCGCACCAGGTCGACGATGCCTTTGAACTGGCTCTCCGCGCCGATCGGCAACTGGATGGCAATCGGCTTGGCGCCGAGGCGCGTCTTGATGTCGTCGAGACACTTGAAGAAATCCGCGCCGATCTTGTCCATCTTGTTGGCGAAGACGATGCGCGGAACCTTGTACTTGTCGCCCTGGCGCCAGACCGTCTCGGTCTGCGGCTCCACGCCCTGGTTCGAATCGAGCACGCAGACCGCGCCGTCGAGCACGCGCAGCGAGCGCTCGACCTCGATGGTGAAGTCGACGTGGCCCGGGCGTGTCGATGATGTTGAGCCGCTTGTCGTTCCAGAACGCGGTGGTCGCGGCCGACGTGATGGTGATGCCGCGCTCCTGCTCCTGCTCCATGAAGTCCATGGTCGCGGCGCCGTCGTGCACCTCGCCGATCTTGTGGCTCTTGCCGGTGTAGTAGAGGATCCGCTCGGTCGTCGTGGTCTTGCCGGCATCGATGTGCGCCATGATGCCGAAGTTGCGGTAGTCCTCGATCGGGTGGTTGCGGGGCATTGGGGAAATCCTGAAGGCTGATTGCCGTGCTTCCGGTTACCAGCGATAATGCGAGAAAGCCCGGTTGGCTTCCGCCATCCGGTGCGTGTCCTCGCGCTTCTTGACGGCGTTCCCCCGGTTGTTCGACGCATCGAGCAGTTCGGCCGAGAGCCGCTCCGTCATCGTCTTTTCGTTGCGGTCGCGCGCGGCCGTGATGATCCAGCGGATGCCGAGCGCCTGCCGGCGGTCGGTGCGCACCTCGACCGGCACCTGATAGGTGGCGCCGCCGACGCGCCGCGAGCGCACCTCGATCGCCGGCATGACGTTGTCGAGCGCCTGCTGGAACACGCTGATCGGGTTCTGCTTGGTCTTGCCCTCGATGATATCGAGCGCGCCGTAGACGATCGCTTCGGCGACCGACTTCTTGCCGTCGTACATGATCGAGTTCATGAACTTGGTGACGACGATGTTCCCGAACTTCGGATCGGGGATGGATTTCGCGCTTCTCGGCACGGTGACGGCGGGACATGGTCTCGTCCTGTCTCCTTCTCTAGGTCATTTCGGCCGCTTGGCGCCGTATTTCGAACGGCGCTGCTTGCGGTTCTTGACGCCCTGGGTGTCGAGCACGCCGCGCAGGATGTGGTAGCGCACGCCCGGCAGGTCCTTGACGCGGCCGCCGCGGATCATCACCACCGAGTGCTCCTGCAGGTTATGGCCCTCGCCCGGGATGTAGCCGATCACCTCGAAGCCGTTGGTGAGCCGCACCTTGGCGACCTTGCGCAACGCCGAGTTCGGCTTCTTCGGCGTAGTCGTATAGACGCGGGTGCAAACGCCGCGCTTCTGCGGGCTCTGCTGCAGCGCCGGCACCTTCTTGCGCGCCTTCACCTGCACCCGCGGCTTGCGGATCAACTGATTGATCGTCGGCATCCGACCTCGTCCGATCTCCGGGGCCGCCGGCCCCAATCCATCGACGCGGGCCCGCGTGTTCCCCGCGCAAAACGAAACCGCGCCATCCGCCTCAACCGCGGAGCGGCGCTTGGTCACCACAGAGGACCACGCAGGCGGTAGGCCCGCGCGGTCGTGCACCAGCAATTCTGACAGTCACTGTCAGGGGCAGCGTCTGAGGCTCATGGATCGAGGCGCCTTGGGCGCGCCGTGCCGATGTCAGGAAACTCACCGCCTGCCGGAAAGTGCGCGGTATCTATCGGCCGGCCAGCCCCAAGTCAATAGCATGGAGGCGGAAGAAGTCTCGGATTTTCAAGGCTTGGGCGCAGGGTCATGGGCAATCGCCGCGACGACGGAGGCGACCCGACGTTGGCAACGGCCGTGGCCGCCGGAACGGTGAAACCATGAAAATATCACCGTTTCTGTGGGTCACAGGCCGCCAGATCGAGGGCATTCTCATCACCAACCCGTTCCTGCGAAGATAGCGAGGCCGTCCACCCGGGCGGCCGCGGGCTCCCTCCCCGTCTACGGCTAGTTTAGCGCTCTGAAAGACGAAGGGCCGCCCGAGGCGGCCCTTCCGAATGCGTCGGCTTGTATGAGAGGTGGGCCTCACTCCGCCGCCGGCAGCGCCTCCTGCGCCTGTTGCGCCTGCCTGGCAGCCTCGCGCTCGCGCTCCTCCAGGATGAGCGCGTCGCGACGGGTCGCGACCTCGCGCAGCTGGTTCATGGTCGCGCCGGTCCCGGCCGGAATCAGCCGGCCGACGATGACGTTCTCCTTGAGCCCGTCGAGGGTGTCGTGCTTGCCGTTGACCGCGGCCTCGGTCAGCACGCGCGTCGTCTCCTGGAACGAGGCGGCCGAGATGAACGAGCGGGTCTGCAGCGAGGCCTTGGTGATGCCGAGCAACACAGGGTGCGCGGCGGCGGGTTTCTTGCCCTCCTCCTTCGCCCGCGCATTGATCTCGTCGAAGTCGATGCGATCGAGCTGCTCGCCCTGGATGAGGTCGGTCTCGCCGGCATCGTCGACTTCGACCTTTTGCAGCATCTGGCGAACGATCACCTCGATGTGCTTGTCGTTGATGCTCACACCCTGCAGCCGATAGACCTCCTGGATCTCATTCACCAGATAGGCGGCAAGGTCCTCGACGCCTTTGACGGCCAGGATATCGTGCGGCGCCGGATTGCCTTCGACGATGAAGTCGCCCTTCTCGATGATGTCGCCATCCTGCAGGTGGATGTGCTTGCCCTTCGGGATCAGGTACTCCTTCGGCTCCTCGCCCTTCTCGCTCGGCTCGATGGTCAGCCGGCGCTTGTTCTTGTAGTCGCGCCCGAACCGCACCGTACCGGAAATCTCGGCGATCACCGCCGCTTCCTTCGGCCGCCGGGCCTCGAACAGCTCGGCCACCCGCGGCAAGCCGCCGGTGATGTCGCGCGTCTTGGCGCTCTCGGTCGGAATACGCGCAATGACGTCGCCCGCCTTCACGTTTGCACCGGGATCGACCGAGATGATGGCGTCGACCGCGAGCTGATAGCGCGCTTCGCCGCCACGGCCGAGCTTGAGCACCTTGCCGTCCTTGCCCTCTTTGCTCTTGATGGCGATGGCCGGCCGCAGATCCTGCTGGCCGCGCGCCGACCCGGCTCGCCAATCGACCACCACGCGCTTGGCGATGAAGGTCAACTCGTCGATCGTCTCCGACATCGACTGCCCTTCGACCAGATCCTCGAAGGCGGCATAGCCCTCGACCTCGGTCAGCACGGGGCGGGTGTAAGGATCCCACTCCGCGATCCGCTGGCCGCGCTTGACCTTGTCGCCTTCGTCGACCTTCACGCGCGCGCCGTACTGGATGCGGTGCACCGCGCGCTCGCTGCCGTCGGGGTCGGCGACGACGACCGCCATGTTGCGGCCGATCGCGACCAGTTCGCCGTCGGAGTTGCGCACCAGCGCGCGATTCCTGATCTGGATCGTGCCATCGAAGTTCGAACTCGATGAACGACTGCTCGGAAATCTGCGCCGCGCCGCCGATATGGAAGGTGCGCATAGTGAGCTGCGTGCCCGGCTCGCCGATCGACTGGGCCGCGATCACGCCGACCGCCTCGCCCATGTTCACCGGCGTGCCGCGAGCGAGATCGCGCCCGTAGCACGTGCCGCACACTCCGTTGGTGAGCTCGCAGGTGAGCACCGAACGGATGCGCACCTCCTGCACGCCGGCCTGGGTGATGGCGTCGACCTGCTCTTCCTCGAGCAGCGTGCTCTTCTTCACGACCACCTTGTGCGACGTCGGATCGCGGATGTCCTCGGCCGTGGTGCGGCCGAGGATGCGGGTCGCGAGCGAGGCGACCACCTGCCCGAAGTCGATGATGGCGCGCACCTTGATGCCCGCCGAGGTCCCGCAGTCGACCTCGGTGACGATGCAGTCCTGCGCCACGTCGACCAGCCGGCGGGTGAGGTAGCCGGAGTTCGCCGTCTTCAGCGCCGTATCGGCCAGACCCTTGCGCGCGCCGTGCGTCGAGTTGAAGTACTCGAGCACCGAGAGGCCTTCCTTGAAGTTGGAGATGATCGGGCTCTCGATGATCTCGCCGCTCGGCTTCGCCATCGCGCCGCGCATGCCGGCGAGCTGTTTCATCTGTGCCGGCGAGCCGCGGGCGCCGGAGTGCGCCATCATGTAGATCGAGTTGATCGGCACCTCTCGGCCGCTCTTGGCGTCCCGCTTGACCGAAGAGATCTCCCGCATCATTTCGTCGGCGATGCGGTCGGTGCACTTCGACCAGGCGTCGACCACCTTGTTGTACTTCTCGCCGGGCGTGATCAGGCCGTCGTTTTGCTGCTGTTCGTATTCCTTCGCCAGCGTGCGGGTCTCCTCGACGATCTTCCACTTCGAATGCGGGACGACCATGTCGTCCTTGCCGAACGAGATCCCGGCCTTGAACGCGTGGTGGAAGCCCAGCGCCATCACGCGGTCGCAGAAGATCACGGTCTCCTTCTGTCCGCAGTGGCGGTAGACCGTATCGATCATGTTGGAGATTTCCCGCTTCGTCATCAGCCTGTTGACGAGGTCGAACGGGACCTTCTCGTTGCGCGGCAGCACCTGACCGAGCATGACGCGGCCGGGTGTCGTCTCGTGCCACTGGCGCGCGGGCTTGCCCTTCTCATCCAAGCCGTCCCAGCGGTATCTGATCTTGGTGTGCCAGGTGATGACCTTCTCGGCCAGCGCGTGCTCGATCTCGGCGATGTCGCCGAAGGCCTTGCCTTCGCCGGGCTCGCCCTCGCGCAGCAGCGTCAGGTAGTAGAGGCCGAGCACGATATCCTGCGACGGCACGATGATCGGCGAGCCGTTGGCCGGGTGCAGAATGTTGTTGGTCGACATCATCAGCACGCGCGCTTCGAGCTGCGCCTCGAGCGAGAGCGGCACGTGGACGGCCATCTGGTCGCCGTCGAAGTCGGCGTTGAACGCCGCGCACACCAGCGGATGCAGCTGGATCGCCTTGCCTTCGATCAGCACGGGCTCGAACGCCTGGATGCCGAGACGGTGCAGCGTGGGCGCGCGATTGAGCAGCACCGGGTGCTCGCGGATCACCTCATCCAGGATATCCCAGACTTCCGGCTTCTCCTTCTCGACCAGCTTCTTGGCCTGCTTGACCGTGGTCGAGAGCCCCTTGGCCTCGAGCCGCGAGTAGATGAACGGCTTGAACAGTTCGAGCGCCATTTTCTTCGGCAGCCCGCACTGGTGCAGCTTCAGCTCCGGCCCGACCACGATCACCGAGCGGCCGGAATAGTCCACGCGCTTGCCGAGCAGGTTCTGCCGGAACCGGCCCTGCTTGCCCTTGAGCATGTCGGCGAGCGACTTGAGCGGCCGTTTGTTGGCGCCGGTGATGACCCGGCCGCGCCGGCCGTTGTCGAACAGCGCGTCGACCGCCTCCTGCAGCATCCGCTTCTCGTTGCGGATGATGATGTCGGGCGCGCGCAGCTCGATCAGCCGCTTCAGGCGATTGTTGCGGTTGATGACGCGGCGGTAGAGGTCGTTGAGGTCCGAGGTCGCGAAGCGCCCGCCATCGAGCGGCACCAGCGGCCGCAAATCCGGCGGGATCACCGGCACCTGCGTGAGGATCATCCACTCGGGCTTGTTGCCCGACTGCTGAAAAGCTTCGACGATCTTCAGCCGCTTGGCGATCTTCTTCTTCTTGATGTCGGAATCGGTGTCGCCCATCTCCTGGCGCAGGTCGAGCTGGATCTTGCCGAGGTCCAGCGCCTTGAGCATCTCGCGGATCGCCTCCGCTCCGATCAGGGCCGTGAAGGAGTCCTGGCCGTACTCGTCCTGCGCCTTGAGATACTCGTCCTCGCTCAAAAGCTGGCGGTCCTTGAGCGGGGTCAGCCCCGGCTCGATCACCACGTAGCTTTCGAAATACAGGATGCGTTCGAGATCCTTCAGCGTCATGTCGAGCAGCAGCCCG
Organism: uncultured Alphaproteobacteria bacterium; assembly: GCA_963738705.1. GTDB lineage: Bacteria > Pseudomonadota > Alphaproteobacteria > Rhizobiales > Xanthobacteraceae > CAVTXS01. The sequence goes on along the minus strand of CAVTXS010000037.1, from coordinate 115,143 downwards.
ATACGCGACGGCAGCGACTTCAGGAACCAGATGTGCGCGACCGGGGCGGCCAGCTCGATGTGGCCCATGCGCTCGCGCCGGACCCGGGACAGGGTCACCTCGACACCGCACTTCTCGCAGATGATGCCCTTGTACTTCATGCGCTTGTACTTGCCGCACAAGCATTCGTAGTCCTTGATCGGCCCGAAGATGCGCGCGCAGAACAACCCGTCGCGCTCCGGCTTGAAGGTGCGGTAATTGATGGTCTCGGGCTTCCTGATCTCGCCGTAAGACCACGAGAGAATCTTGTCCGGGCTCGCGATCGAGATGCGGATCTGGTCAAAGACCTGCGCCGGCACCTGCGGGCTGAAAAGATTCATCACTTCTTGATTCATCGATATCTCCGCTTGGAGCTACTTTCGAATAAGGGACGACGACAGGACGCAGGACGGACGACAGATCGTGCGCGTCTTTCTTTTTCCGTCCTCAGTCCTCCGTCGTCTGTTCCTGTGACTACTCGGCCGCCTCTGCGGTCCCTTCGAGGCCGTGGGCGCCGCGGCCTTGCTTGGAGTTGTGCAGGTCCACATTGAGACCGAGCGAACGCATCTCTTTCACCAGCACGTTGAACGACTCGGGGATGCCCGCCTCGAAGGTGTCGTCGCCGCGCACAACCGCCTCGTAGACCTTGGTCCGGCCGGCGACGTCGTCCGATTTCACCGTCAGCATCTCCTGCAGCGTGTATGCGGCGCCATAGGCTTCGAGCGCCCACACCTCCATTTCGCCAAAACGCTGTCCGCCGAACTGCGCCTTGCCGCCGAGCGGCTGCTGGGTGACCAGGCTGTACGGACCGATCGAGCGCGCGTGGATCTTGTCGTCGACCAGATGGTGGAGCTTCAGCATGTAGATGTAGCCGACCGTCACCTTGCGATCGAACGTCTCGCCGGTGCGTCCGTCGAACAGGGATACCTGTCCGGAATGTTCGAGGCCGGCGAGGTCGAGCATCTTCTCGATGTCGGCCTCCTTGGCGCCGTCGAACACCGGGGTCGCGATCGGAACGCCATGGCGCAGGTTGCCGGCAAGCTCGACCAGCTCAGCATCCCCCAGCGTCTTGATCGTCTCCTCGTCGCCGTACACCTTCTTCAAGGCATCCTTGATCGGCCGCATGTCCTGGCGGGCCATGTAGGCGTCATACGCCTGACCGATCTTGAGCCCCAGCCCGGCGCATGCCCAGCCGAGGTGCGTTTCGAGAATCTGCCCGACATTCATGCGGCTCGGCACGCCGAGCGGATTGAGCACGATGTCGACCGCCGTGCCGTCATCGAGAAACGGCATATCCTCCGCCGGCACGATTTTCGACACCACGCCCTTGTTGCCGTGCCGGCCGGCCATCTTGTCGCCGGGCTGGATCTTGCGCTTCACGGCAACGAAAACCTTGACCATCTTCATCACGCCGGGAGGCAGCTCATCCCCGCGCTGCAGCTTCTCGACCTTGTCGAGGAAGCGTTGCTCGAGACCCTTCTTCGACTCGTCGTACTGTTTGCGGATCGCCTCGATCTCGGCCATCGCCTTGTCGTTCGACAGCGCGAACTGCCACCATTGCGAGCGCGGATGCTCTTCCAGCACCGCCCTCGTGATGCGGGTATCCTTCTTGAAGCCCTTCGGACCGGCCAGACCGTTCTTGTTCTCCAGGATCTCGGCGACGCGCCCGTAGACGTTGCGGTCGAGGATCGCCTGCTCGTCGTCGCGGTCCTTGGCGAGCCGTTCGATCTCCTCGCGCTCGATCGCCAGCGCGCGCTCGTCCTTCTCCACGCCGTGACGGTTGAACACGCGCACCTCGACCACGGTGCCCTGGACGCCGGGCGGCACGCGCAGCGAGGTGTCCCGCACATCGGAGGCCTTCTCGCCGAAGATGGCGCGCAGCAGCTTCTCCTCGGGCGTCATCGGGCTCTCGCCCTTCGGGGTGATCTTGCCGCACAGGATGTCGCCGGCATGCACCTCGGCGCCGATATAGACGATGCCCGCCTCGTCGAGGTTCTTCAGCGCCTCTTCGGACACGTTCGGAATGTCGCGCGTGATCTCCTCCGGCCCGAGCTTGGTGTCGCGGGCCATGACCTCGAATTCCTCGATGTGGATCGAGGTGAAGACGTCGTCCTTGACGATCTTCTCCGACAACAGGATCGAGTCCTCGAAGTTGTAGCCGTTCCACGGCATGAACGCGACGAGCACGTTGCGGCCGAGCGCCAGTTCGCCGAGATCGGTGGAGGGACCGTCGGCGATGATGTCGCCCTGTTTGACCTGATCGCCCACCTGCACCAGCGGGCGCTGGTTGATGCAGGTCGACTGGTTCGAGCGCTGGAATTTTTGCAGCCGGTAGATATCGACGCCCGACTTGGTCGGGTCGAGATCCCCGGTCGCGCGCACCACGATACGGGTGGCGTCGACCTGATCGACGACGCCGGTGCGCCGCGCAGCGATTGCGGCGCCGGAATCGCGCGCCACCACGCCTTCCATGCCGGTGCCGACGAACGGCGCCTCGGCACGCACCAGCGGCACCGCCTGCCGCTGCATGTTGGAGCCCATCAGCGCGCGGTTGGCGTCGTCGTTCTCGAGAAACGGAATGAGCGCCGCCGCCACCGACACCAGCTGCTTCGGCGACACGTCCATGTAGTCGACCTTGTCGGGCGAGATCATGAGCACGTCGCCGGCATGCCGGCACACGATCAGATCCTCGGTGAAGCGCCCGCGGCCATCGACCGCCTGGTTGGCCTGCGCCACGTAATAGCGCCCCTCCTCCATCGCCGAGAGGTAGACGACGTCGTCGGTGACGCGGCCGTCCTTCACCTTGCGGTAGGGGGTCTCGATGAATCCGTACTTGTTCACGCGCGCATAGGTCGCGAGCGAGTTGATGAGGCCGATGTTCGGGCCTTCCGGCGTCTCGATCGGACAGATGCGGCCGTAGTGGGTCGGATGCACGTCCCGCACCTCGAAGCCCGCGCGCTCGCGCGTGAGCCCGCCCGGCCCGAGCGCCGAGAGTCGCCGCTTGTGGGTGATCTCGGAGAGCGGATTGGTCTGATCCATGAACTGCGAAAGCTGCGACGAGCCGAAGAACTCGCGCACTGCGGCGGCCGCCGGCTTGGCGTTGATCAGATCCTGCGGCATCACGGTGTCGATATCGACCGAGGACATGCGCTCCTTGATGGCGCGCTCCATCCGCAGCAAGCCGATGCGGTACTGGTTTTCCATCAGCTCGCCGACCGAGCGCACCCGGCGGTTGCCGAGGTGGTCGATGTCGTCGATTTCGCCGCGGCCGTCGCGCAGGTCGACCAGCGTGCGGATTACCGCAATGATGTCGTCCTTGCGCAGCACCCGCATGGTGTCGGGTGCGTCAAGCTCCAGTCGCATGTTCATCTTCACGCGGCCGACCGCCGAGAGATCGTAGCGCTCCGGATCAAAAAACATCGAGTGGAACATCGCCTGCGCGGTATCGAGCGTCGGCGGCTCGCCCGGGCGCATCACGCGGTAGACGTCGAACAGCGCATCCTCGCGCGTCATGTTCTTGTCAACGTTGAGCGTGTTGCGAATATAGGCGCCGACATTGACGTGGTCGATGTCGAGCACCGGGATTTCCTTGTAGCCGGCCTCGTTGAGCACCTTGATGGTCTTGTCGGTGATCTCCTCGCCGGCCTCGACGTAGATCTCGCCGGTTTTCGGGTTGACCAAATCCTCGGCGATGTAGCGGCCGACCAGTTCCTCGTCGGTGACGCGCAGGAACTTGAGGCCCTTTTCGGCCAGCGCCCGCGCTTGCCGCACGGTCAGTTTCTTGCCGGCCTCCAGCACGACCTTGCCGCTGTCGGCGTCGACCATGTCGTTGATCGCCTTGTAGCCGCGCAGACGGTTGGCGTCGAAAGGCATGCGCCAGCCGTCCTTGGCGCGCTTGTAGACGACCTTCTTGAAGAAGGTCGAAAGGATCTCCTCGCCGTCCATGCCGAGCGCGAACAAGAGCGAGGTGACCGGAATCTTCCGGCGCCGGTCGATGCGCGCGTGCACGATGTCCTTGGCGTCGAACTCGATGTCGAGCCAGGAGCCCCGGTACGGGATGATGCGGGCGGCAAACAACAGCTTGCCGGACGAGTGGGTCTTGCCCTTGTCGTGGTCGAAAAAGACCCCGGGCGAGCGGTGCATCTGCGAAACGATCACCCGCTCGGTGCCGTTGACGATGAAGGTGCCGTTGTTGGTCATGAGCGGGATGTCGCCCATGTAGACATCCTGCTCCTTGATGTCCTTCACCGACTTGGCACCGGTCTCCTCGTCGATATCGAACACGATCAGGCGCAGCGTCACCTTCAGCGGGGCCGCATAGGTCATGCCCCGCTGGCGGCACTCGTCGACGTCGTATTTCGGCAGCTCGAACTCGTATTTCACGAATTCAAGCATGGCCGTGCCGGAGAAGTCGGAGATCGGGAACACCGACTTGAACACGGCCTGCAAGCCATCGTCGGGACGCCCACCCTGGGGCTCCGCGATCTGCAGGAACTGGTCGTAGGATGCCTTCTGCACCTCGATGAGGTTCGGCATCTCTGCGATTTCATGAATTTTGCCGAAGAACTTGCGGACCCGTTTGCGACCGGTCAACGTCTGCGCCATCGTGCCTCTCGCTTCATCGCGCCCGTGCCGATTCCGATCCGGAACCGCGGGGGCTTGCGCCGAACTTAGTCTGACGCCGAAAGCCGGGTGCGCGTTGCGGCGCGGCCCGGCGTCTCGATCTCTCTAGTTTCCGTCATCGCCCGCAAACGCGGGCGACCAGTAATCGTCACACGCGCTCGCGGGACTGGAGCCCGGCTCTCGCTTCGCAGCCGGGATGACCATCGTGGGGCTCAACCCCCGCTCCGGTCACTTGAGCTCGACCTTGGCTCCTGCCTTCTCGAGCTGGGCCTTGACTTTCTCGGCCTCATCCTTGTTCACGCCTTCCTTCACCGGCTTGGGCGCCCCCTCGACCAGGTCCTTGGCTTCCTTCAAGCCGAGACCCGTGAGCGCGCGCACCTCCTTGATCACCTCGATCTTCTTCTCGCCGATGGCGGCGAGCACGACCGTGAATTCGGTCTTTTCCTCAGCCGGCGCGGCGGCAGCCGCGGCCGGGCCGGCTGCTACCGCGACGGCGGCAGCGGCGGAAACGCCCCACTTCTCCTCGAGCATCTTGGCAAGCTCGGCCGCCTCCAGGACGGTGAGGTTGGACAACTCGTCGACGATCTTTGAGAGATCGGCCATGATATAGTTCCTTTTTCGGTTCGAACCAGAGGGTTAGCGCGAATTTTAGGCAGCCTCGCCACTTTTGCTGGCGTAGGCACTGAGCACCCGGGCGAGCTTGGCGGCGGGCGCATTGACCACCTGAGCGATCTTGGTCGCCGGCGCCTGGATCAGGCCCACGAGCTTTGCCCGCAACTCGTCGAGCGACGGCAGCGCGGCAAGCGCCTTGACGCCGCTCGCGTCGAGCGTGGTCTTGCCCATCGCCCCGCCGAGGATCACGAGCTTGTCGTGGGCCTTGGCAAAGTCGCTGATGACCTTCGGGGCGGCCACCGGGTCGCCCGAGAAAGCCAGCAAAGTGGGGCCCTTGAGCAACGCGGAAATCGAAGCCACGTCAGTGCCTTCGAGCGCGATCTTCGCAAGGCGGTTCTTCGTCACCTTGACGCGCGCACCGGCTTGGCGCATCTGCCGGCGCAAGGCCGACATTTGCGCCACCGTCAATCCGGCATAGTGACAAACCACCACAACGTTGGTGGTCTTGAACACTTCCTGGAGCGACGCGACGAGTTCGGTCTTTTCTACTCGGTCCATGGACGCTCTTCGCGTTCGGCGGATCCGAAGGACCCGCGGGGTTGCACCTGCCGACCTTCAGTCTTCTCTCGACCGTTGAGCCGGCGGACGGCGACGACTTCAAGCCTGCCCGCCGGACGTGACGCCTGCTACCGGCCTCACATCAGGTGCAAAGGTTCGAACCGATTCCGCTTCAAGGCCTTACGGCCGGATGCGGAGAAACCGCTTCGTCCCATCTATGCAGGCTGGGCGATTAAGCCGGGAGCCCCGGCACCTGCAGTCTCGGACAGGTTTGGCCTCCGGAACCTCCGGGAGGGCCGCACGCTTCGTCGAATCTAAAGCCTCGGCCCCTTCCCTCAAGCCGAATCCCGGAGGATGCCCAAAAGGAAAGCGGTCCTTTAGCTGGTGTTTTTCGAGAAGCGCACAAAGACGCGCCGTCAAAACCAGGCCGGCACGCCCTGCGGCATCGTCTAGCCGGTCCTGGGGTCCTTTGGCAAGCCCCCGCGAAAATAATTTGGTATGTGCCTTGCATGGCCGCCGCGCTGGAGGGCGAGACCGTGGACGCCTCGGCTCGACTTGGCCACAACGCCGGCCCACCGCTCGACGATGACGAAGGCCCGCCCTGGGGCGACGGCGATCCCTACCTTTATTTTTGCTGGGACCGCGCCTGGAGGCAGGCATGGAAGGGCGCCCCATATGACATCATGATGCGACGGCTTGAACGCGCCGAGGCGCTCGGGCTCACCTACCAGGAATACACGCTCGAAATCCTCGAGCGCGGCCGGCATCTGCAGACGACCGATGCCGAGCGGATCAAGGCCATCAAGCGGGCGCGGTTCTGGCGGTGAGCGGAGCAGGGATGCCGGGACACGCCGCCGCCGCCTCTCGACGCGGGAGGACGTTCCGCGCTACTGAGGAATACCTCGTAATCGCCCTTCTCTACGCCCTCCCGCCCGATAGCCGCGCCGCCACGCCCCCGCGACCACAGGAACGACAGCCGTGATCGACCTCTACACCTGGACCACTCCCAACGGCCGCAAGGCGTCCATCGCGCTCGAGGAGCTCGGCATCCCCTATGAGGCGCATGCGATCGACATTTCGAAGGACGAGCAGTTCGCGCCGGACTTCCTCAAGATCAGCCCCAACAACCGCATCCCGGCGATCGTCGACCGCGACAACAATTTCTCGCTGATGGAGTCGGGGGCGATCCTCATCTATCTCGCCGAGAAGGCGGGCAAGCTGTTGCCCAAGGACCCGCAGAAACGCTTTCGCGTCATCGAATGGCTGATGTGGCAGATGGGCGGCCCCGGGCCCATGCTGGGCCAGGTCCACCACTTCGTGAAATACAACAAGGGCAAGGCGCCCTATGCCGAGGAGCGCTACCTCAAGGAGGCGCACCGGCTCTATGGCGTGCTCGACAAGCGGCTCGCGACCCGGGAATACGTCGCGGACGATTACTCGATCGCCGACATCGCGATCTGGCCGTGGATCTCGCGATTCGAGTGGCAGACCATCGACCTCAACCAGTACCCGAATGTGAAGCGCTGGTATGTGGCGATCGCCAACCGGCCCGCCGTGCAAAAGGGCTATCAGGTCCCGAAATACGTGTCCGATGTTCCGATGCCGTGACGGGCGAGAAGACCTCCACGGTCTAAAGCCCGCTTACGGTTGCCAAACCGACAGGGTTGATGGACCGTTAACCGGGCGCGCGGGAGCATCCGCGCGCTTCGATTCGAAAGCACGTCATCACCACGGGGGCTGTTGTGAAGGGTTTCGGATGACGGCCCATCGCGACGATGCGGCTGGCACGGGGCCGTCGTCCGAAAGCCTCCAAGGGAGGAAACTGCGCTGGGCGTAGGCGCGGCGGTGCGGCGCGCGCTATGGGGATTTGAGCGCCGCATTCGAGGCGGCTGAGTTGTGGCAGGCCGATCGAGCGCGCTGATCGACGCCGTTGCAGTGCATGAGCAGATCGCTGCGGTCGAACGCAGCTTCGTTGACCGATGAAGATCGATCGAGCGGATGTCCGAGTTGGGTATCTGGGCGAGCGCTGCTGTGGCCGGCGGAGGAGCGGCGAGAGAGACGAGCATTCCGGCATCGTGACGTGGCGATGGTCATGACGTGTCGATCCTGATTGAGCTGGCGGGCCGCGTGCGCGGAGAGCAGCCGCGCTCGAAGGTCTCGATGATGATCATGCGGCCGCCGCAGCACGGGCATGGATGCGAGGGTGTTTGCGGCTCGTTGCCGGCAGCGGCGTTCTCGCTCTGAGGCTTCGGGACGGCGAGCAGTTGACGTGCTCGCGCGATGTTCTCGGCCCGTGCGCCGCCGGCAAACAGGCCGTAGTGGCGGATGCGGTGGAAGCCGTGCGGCAGGACATGGATAAGGAAGCGGCGGATGAACTCGTCGCTGGCGAGCGTCATCACCTTGGCCCGCTCACGGCCCTTGGCACGATAGTCCTTCCATTTGAATGTGACGCCGGCGTCATCGAACGCGATCAGCCGGCTGTTGGAGATGGCGACGCGGTGGGTGTAGCGCGAGAGATAGGCGAGCACCGCCTGGGGCCCGCCGAACGGGCGCTTTGCATAGACCACCCATTCGGTTCTGCGCAGCGGGGCGAGATAAGCCGCGAATGTCCGTGCCTTGGCGAGCGGAGCGTGATTGCCGAAAAACTGAAGCTGTTTGTGTGCTGCGATGAGCTTCTCCAGGAAGAGCCGGCGGAACAGGCGCGAGAGCACGCGAACCGGTAGCAAGAAGCCGGGCCGGCACGGCACCCAGCGCGATCCGTCCAACGCGATGCCGCCGCCGGGCACGATCATGTGCACATGCGGGTGATGCGTCATTGCCGAGCCCCAGGTGTGCAGCACGCAGGTGACGCCGATGCGCGCGCCGAGGTGTTTTGGGTCGGCGGCGATCGTGGTCAGCGCCTCGGCCGAGGCCTTGAACAGCAAATCGTAGATCACCGCCTTGTTGTGGTAGGCGATATCGGCGATCGGCGCCGGCAGCGTGAACACGACGTGGTAGTACGGCACGGGCAGCAACTCGGCCTCGCGCTCGGCGAGCCATTGCTTCGCTGCTGCCCCCTGGCACTTCGGGCAGTGCCGATTGCGGCAGGAGTTGTAGGCGATCTGCGTGTGCGAACACTTCTCGCAGCGCGCAACGTGCCCGCCGAGAGCCGCCGTGCGGCAGCTCTCGATCGCCGACATCACCTTCAACTGGCCGAGGCTCACATGGCCGGTGTTGGCTCGGCGCCACGCTGCCCCATGGCCGCGGAAGATATCCGCGACCTCCAGAGCCGGACGCGACATGCGCGCCGCACTTCAGGCGGGCGGCGTGGTCTCCCCGAGCTTGTGCGTGATGTGATCGAGCGGGCTCATGACCTCGCTGATCGTCTTGGTGGCAACGCGCGTATACAGCGCCGTGGTGTCGAGCTTGGCGTGGCCGAGCAGAACCTGGATCACGCGGACATCGATGTTCTGCTCCAATAGATGTGTCGCAAAGCTGTGGCGGAGCGTATGCAGCGACACGGTCTTGTCGAGGCCGGCCATCTGGGCTGCCGCATGACAGGCGCGATTGAGCTGCCGTGTCGTGACAGGGCTCACGCGATCCCGCCCTGGGAACAGCCAGCCCTGCGGCCGCGCCGCCTTCCACCAGGCGCGCAGTAGCTTGAGCAAATACGGGGAGAGCATCACGTAGCGGTCCTTGCGGCCCTTGCCCTGCTCGACGCGGATCACCATGCGCTTGCTGTCGATGTCGGATACCTTCAGCGCCACCACCTCGGAGACGCGCAATCCGGCACCGTAGGCCACACTCAACGCCGCCTTGTATTTAAGCCCGGGCGCCGCATCCAACAGGCGGCCCACCTCTTCGGGGCTCAGGACCACCGGCAGCTTGCGCGGCTCGCGCACAAACTGGGTGTGGTTCACGATGTCGCTCCGCCCGAGCGTGACCTTGAAGAAGAACCGCAGCGTCGAGACCGTCTGGTTGACAGTTGGCACACCGACGCCGCTCACCGTCAGATGCAGCTGATATCGGCGCACGTCCTCGAAGCTCGCCGTGTCGGGCGAGCGGCCGAGGAATGCGGTGAAGTTCTTGACCCTCTGCACGTAGTCATGTTGGGTCTTCGGCGCGAATTTGCGGATCGTCATGTCTTCGATCATGCGCCGGCGCAACGGGCTCATCGCCTCGTCGGTCATGGGGATGCTCCTGTCTTGAGTGAAGGTTGCAAGCCTCTCATCTCAAGACAGGACGCCCCGTCGCGCTATCGTGATGACCGTGCCGCACGCCGCAGCGACCTACCGCGAGAGCGGTTTAGTCCCCTGCGGCCTACCGGTCGACGAGGCGCTGAAGCGCAATATCGTCGCCTACGTGCCCCAGAGCGAGGAGGTCGACTGGAATTTCCCCGTGCTGGTCGAAGACGTGGTCATGATGGGCCGCTACGGCCACATGAACTTTCTGCGCATGCCGACGCGCGCCGATCGCGACAAGGTCGACGCCGCGCTGGAGCGGGTCGGAATGACCGCCTACCGGTCGCGCCAGATCGGCGAGCTTAGCGGCGGGCAGAAGAAGCGGGTCTTCCTTGCCCGTTCGCTGGCGCAGGAGGGCCGCATCATCCTGCTCGACGAACCGTTCACCGGAATCGACGTGGCGACCGAAGCGACCATCATCGGCCTCCTGCGCGAGCTCCGCGCCGCCGGACATCTGATGCTGGTGTCGACCCATAACCTCGGCAGCGTGCCGGATTTTTGCGACGAGGTGGTTTTGCTCAACCGCACGGTCCTGGCGGCCGGACCGACCGCGCAGGTGTTCACGCAGGAGAATCTCGAGCGCGCCTTCGGCGGGGTGCTGCGCCGCTACAACCTGGGAGGTGCAGCGCTGCATACCGACGAGGACGCGCGGCGCGTAACCGTGCTCACCGACGACGAGCGGCCGCTCGTGCTCTACGGCATCGGCCGCGACGATCCGGCCGGCAAGACGGACGCGAAATGACCGCGCTCCTCGCCGAGCTGCTGGTTCCGTTCAGCTATGAGTACATGGCGAAGGCCATGTGGGTGAGCGCGCTGGTTGGCGGCGTCTGCGCCTTTCTGTCGGCCTACCTGATGCTCAAGGGCTGGTCGCTGATGGGCGACGCGCTCGCGCACTCGATCGTGCCGGGCGTCGCCGGCGCCTACATCCTCGGCTTCCCGTTCGCCGTCGGCGCGTTCTTCGCCGGTATCCTGGCGTCGCTCGCCATGGGTTTCGTCAAGCAGCACACGCGGCTGCGCGAGGACGCCGTGATCGGCCTGGTATTCACCGCGCTGTTCGCGCTCGGGCTGCTGATGGCGTCGATCTGGCCGACCTCGGTGAGTGTGCAGACCATCGTGCTCGGCAATATCCTGGCCATCTCCAACGAGGACGTGATCCAGGTGGCGATCATTTCCGCGGTGTCGCTTCTCCTGCTGGCGCTCAAGTGGAAGGACCTCATGGTCACCTTCTTTGACGAGAGCCACGCGCGCACGCTCGGCCTCAACACCCGCCTGCTCAAGGGCCTGTTCTTCACGCTGCTGACCGCCTGCACGGTGGCGGCGCTGCAGACCGTCGGTGCCTGCCTGGTGATCGCCATGGTGGTGACGCCGGGCGCCACCGCCTATCTCCTGACCGACCGTTTCGGCCGGCTGATCGTCATCAGCGTCGCCACCGGCGCGCTCACCAGCTTCGTCGGCGCCTATATCAGCTATTTTCTCGACGGCGCCACCGGCGGCGTGATCGTCACCCTGCAGACACTGCTGTTCCTCGCGGCCTTCTTCTTCGCGCCCAAGCACGGCCTGCTGGCCGCGCGCCGGCGGCAGTTGGCGACCGTGGCGGTGCAGACATGATGGGCGTTCTCGACTGGATCACGGTTCCGCTCAGCTATCCGTTCATGCAGCGGGCGCTGATCGTCTCGGTGATGGTCGGCGCCGTCTGCGCCGTGCTCTCCTGCTATCTGGTGCTCAAGGGCTGGTCGCTGATGGGCGATGCCATCTCCCATGCGGTGTTGCCCGGCATCGTCGTCGCCTACGTCATCGGCTTGCCGCTTGCCGTCGGCGCGTTCGCGGCAGGGCTATCGTGCGCGCTCTTGACCGGCTATCTGAAGGAGCACAGCCGGGTGAAGGAGGACACGGTCATGGGGATCGTGTTCTCCGGCATGTTCGGGTTCGGTCTGGTGATCTTCACAAAGGTCGAGACCGATCAGCACCTCAATCACATCCTGTTCGGCAACGTGCTCGGCGTGGGCGTGCGCGATCTCGTCGAGACCGCGATCATCGCCGGCGGAACGCTGCTGATCGTGCTGGTCAAGCGCCGCGATTTCCTGCTCTACTGCTTCGATCCGAACCACGCCCGCGCCATCGGGCTGCCGGTGCGCCTGTTGCACTATGGTCTCCTAATCCTGCTGTCGCTGACCATCGTCGGCGCGCTCAAGGCGGTGGGCATCATCCTGGTGATCGCGATGCTGGTCGCGCCGGGCGCGATCGCCTACCTCTTGACCGACAGCTTCGAGCGCATGCTGGTGATAGCCGGCGCGGTCGCCACGTCATCGTGCGCACTCGGCACCGTCGCGAGCTTCCACATCGACGGCGCCACCGGCGCCTGCATCGTTCTGATCCAATTCGCGATGTTCATGCTGGCCTTTTTGTTTGCCCCCAAGCGCGGCCTGGTCTCGGCCTGGAGCCGCCGCGGCGCGGTCTCGCCCATGACGCGCTGAAGGCGCCCTGCCACGCATCGACGCAACTTTCATTAACCGCGTTGGCGACTGCGCCTTTACGGTCCCTTAGGGTGCCGGCGCGAACATGGTCGCGCGCAATCGCGCCTGGAGCCGCCATGCTCGTCGCCGTCGCGGAATTCGTTTGCTGGTCGGTGTTCGGCCTCGCGCTCGGGTTTGCAGGCGTATTGGTGGAAATCGCACGCCGATCCGCACCCCGACGTGCTCGACGAGGATCGGCCGCTCCTGAACATGGCGCTGACCGAGTACTCGGCCGCGAACTACCTCGCCGGGCACCGCTACGACGAGGGCGGATACTGGGAATACTTCAGCCTGACCAACCTCAAATACTATCTGGGCGGCGGCTTGAGCGCGGTGCTCGCCGCCGTCTATGCGACCGCCGAAGGCCACGCCGCCGCGCGCGCGGGCCTGTGCGCGGTCGCCGAGTGGGTGCGCCTGACCCCGGTGTTCTGCCCTTAAGCTCCGTGTCCTGGCAAAACTGCGCTACACGGTGCACGCTGCCGGGTGAGATGAGCGACATTTTAAGCAAGGTGCAACGGCTCGCCGCGCACGGCCAAGTCCGGATTTCGGAACATGGCTACGACGAACTTGCGGACGAAGATATATTCGCAGGGGAGGTGCTCGCCGGACTTTATGACGCCGGCTGTAATGATCACAGTTTATCGGCCCGATCCGGCGCGCTGGGATGGTTTCAAGAGGCGATCAAGGCCATGATTCGAAAGAAAACCAAACTCGTTCGCGAAGGCAAATACGCGGCCGAAGTCCCCGTCGACCTGATTGAGGAAGAAGGCGATTGGTCGCCTTACCTTTCGGTGGACGATGCCCGGAAGCTTGATGCGGTACGATTGGCGCTTCGCCAAGGCGACATCGCGGCCGCGGCGAAACACGGCCGCGTGTTCGAGCTGACGCTGGTCTCTGCTTGAGCGGCGTGTAGCGCGGAATAGCGAACGTATTCCCGCCAAGGGTCAGGTCAGCGAAGCGGCGCAATATCCTGCGCTATTGCGCCCTACGGCCTCCCCGCATTCGCGTTCCGGCCAGGTCGTGCTAGACCTCGCCCTCCTTTTCCTTCTCAAAGGCACCTCAGGAATGGTCATCGATCCCGACTCGCAGCGCGTGCTCGACCTGATCAAGGAGAGCGGCCGTCCGCCGTTCGAAACGATTCCCGCGCAGGAGGCGCGTGCTCTCTATCTGCGCTCGGCCACGGTGCTGCAGGCCGAGTTGCCCGAGGTCGCCGAGGCGCGCGACCTTGCGGCGCCCGGGCCGGCCGGGCCGGTCCCGCTGCGGCTCTATCGCGGGCGCGGCACCGGATCCGATGAAGTCTTGCCGGCGCTGATCTATTTCCACGGCGGCGGCTGGGTGATCGGCAACCTCGACACCCACGACTATATCTGCCGCCGCCTCGCCAACGCGGCGCGGTGCGCCGTGGTCGCGGTCGACTACCGGCTCGCGCCCGAGCACAAGTTCCCGGCTGCGGTCGAGGACTTGGAAGCCACGACCCGCTGGATCGTCGGCGAGGCCGGCGCCCTGCGGCTCGATCCGCGGAAGGTTGCGGTCGGCGGTGACTTGGCCGGCGGCAATCTCGCGGCCGTGATGGCGTTGCGCGCGCGCGACGGCGCGCTGCCGCCGCTCTGCTACCAGCTCTTGTTCTATCCAGCCGTCGACCAGCGCCTCGGCCAGGATTCATACCGGCGCGTGACCAGCGGCTTCCCGCTGACCACTGCGACCGTGCGCTACTTCCAGGGCCATTACCTGCGCGGCGCGGCTGATCAAGCGGACTGGCGCGCCTCGCCGCTGCTTGCCGCGCGCCACGACGGCCTGCCGCCGGCCCTGGTCGTCACCGCCACCCACGACCCGCTCTGCGACGAGGGGCAGGACTATGCCCGCAAGCTGGAAGCGGCCGGCGTGCCGGTCGTGCTGTTGCACCTCGGCGACCAGATCCACGGCTATTTGAGCTGGAGCAAGGTCGTGCGCGCCTCCGGCGCGACGCTCGACATGGCGGCGGTGCTGCTGCGGGGCCGGTTCGACGTTTAGTAGAGTGGGCAAATGGGCCCGATCGTTGCAGCTCTCGTCCTGCTGTTGAGCGCTGCGCCTTCCTTCGCCCGCGACAAGCCGCTGCGGCAAGACGATCCGGTTAAGCGCGACCGCCCGCTGCACACGATCGAGCTCCTGCGCGACGGCCTTCGGTTGGACGAACGGCAGTGCAACGCCAAGCCCGCGGCGCTCTGGCTGCGCGTTGACGGCCACCCCTTCTGCATTCGTTACTGGATCGCGGGCGCGGCCACGTTGGCCGGCGAGGAGGCGCTGGTGCTGCTCCATGGCGACATCGGCCGGCGCGTCAAGGGGCGATACGTCCTGGCCGATGACGACCTCTTCACCGCCTCCGACGTCCAGTACGAGGCGCGCGCGGTGGCGCGCATCTATCCCGGCTACGCGATCGTGCTCGGGCGGCCGGGCACCTACGGCTCGTCGGGCAGCCACCTTGCCGATCGGCGAAGCGTCCGCGAGGTGCGCGCGATCGCCGCCGCGCTCGATGGCCTCAAGGCGCGGCACGGCATCAAACGATTTCATTTCGCCGGCCACTCCGGCGGCGGCCACCTCATCGCGGCCTTGACGCAGGCGCGCGACGATATCGGCTGCGCGGTCATCACCTCCGGCGCCCTCTCGGTGATGACGATGCACCGCGACGCCGGCCGTCCGCTCGGGCGGACACCGCCTTTGTTTTACGACCCGATCGACCATGTCGCGCGGATGGCGGCGCGCACGGGCCTTCGGCTCGTGGTCGTCTCCGATCCGGACGACAGGGTCGTGTCGTTCCATTCGCAGCGCGAGTTCGTCGACCGCGTCAAGGCCCGCAACCTGCCGATCGTGCACATCACCGCTGCGGCGCGCGACAAGCGGTCCCACAACCTGCACGCCCACGGCATCCGGCTCGCCGCCGACTGCGCCAAAGGCATGGACGATCCGGCGCTGGTCGCCAAATATCAAACCAAGCCGCCGCCGAAGGACGATCGACAACCGGCGCCGGCAAGCACTACGCCGTAGGTCAGCTCTGCGTCCCGAAACCGATCGCGCCGCGGGGCGCGATCCAGGGGCTATTGCCGCGGTGCTGCGCCGCTGCTCTCCGTCGGCTTGCCGGATTGCTGTTGCGGTCCCGTGTAGGCGATCCGCCATATGGTGCCGCCGGTATCGTCGGCCACCAGGAGCGAGCCGTCCTTGGCGACCGCAAGCGCCGCCGGACGTCCCCATACCTCGGCGCGCTGAACGCCCGACGCCCAGAATCCGACCAGGAAATTTTCGTAACCGCCCTCCGGTCGCCCATCCTTGAACGGCACCCGCACCACTTTGTATCCGGTCGGCTCCGACCGGTTCCATGATCCTTTCAGGGCGACGAACAAGTGGCCGCGATACTCCGCCGGGAACTGCTCTCCCTCATAGAAGATCAAGTCCATTGCCGAAGAGTGCGCCTCGAACAGCAGGTCCGGCTCAACCGACGCCTTCACCTTGTCGGGCCGCAGCTGCGCGAACCCGGGCTGCGGGTGCGGACCGATATAGGCAATATGGCCAGCCGTAGAATGCTCCCTTCTCGACGCGGGCGAGGAAATCAGGAGGCAGTTTGTCGCCGAGTCCGTCGCGTTCCTGCACGACCGTGTAGAGATCGCCGCTTCCCGGCGCAAACGCCAGCGCAGTGGGATTGCGCAGGCCGGAGGCAAACGTGGTTTGATTGGTCCCATCCGCATCGAAGCGCTGGATCGAGGCCTTGACCTCCGGCTCCACGCCGATGTTGCCGGCCGAGCCCACGCCGACGAACAACGCACCAGTCTTGGGGTCGATCGCCAAGGGGCGGTTTGCATGGCCCGAAACCAGCCCGAACACGCCCTTCTTGGTGACCATCTTTTCGCCGGCCTGGGATGGGGTCGGCTTGCGTTCGCCAGGCGGTACCTCGCTAACCTTCTGCTGCACGCCGGGCGCGCCCGGGCGCAGGCGGGTCAATAGGTGCGGCACCTGCCAGATGCCATCCTGATCCGCCACCAGCACGTGACCGTCACGCCAAGCCAGCCCGTATGGCTGGTTGAAGCCTTCGGCGTGACGCTGAATCCACTCCGCGCGGCCATCGCCATCCTCGTCGCGCAGCAGCGTGAGATGGCCGACCCTCTGCTCGGCAACGATTACGTCACCGTTCGGCAGCACGAGCAGGCGGCGCGCGTGCTCGAGGCCGGTCACGAACGGCGTGACCGTGAAGCCTTCGGGCGCCCGCGGCGTCTGCCCCTGATAGGGGAGCGTCAGGGAGCGGCTGGCGACGATCGGGCCGCTCTTCGGCGGCGGAAGATCCTGCGCCTTGACCACGAAACGCCTGCCCAGTTCCTGATCCGGGAGCAAAGCAGGATCGCTGACCGACGCGGACGGCTCGGGTTTCTGCGCGGCCTTCTGCTGCTGCTGCGCGGAGGCCGGGCCGATGGCAATGGAACTGAGTGCGAGAGCTGCGGTCAAGATGGCCACTGGGCGCAAAATGTTCATGGACGCCTCCCTGTCGGGCTGTCTCGGTTACGAGGCCTTGCCGAGACAGACGAATACGGCCGGCTTGTCGGCTAGGATCTGGACAAGCGCGATGCCGCGCGCCGGGGCTGTGCCGGGCCTCGTGCCAGCTTAATGGTTTCAGGAGCTGCGGGTTCCCTGCAGCGGTCCCGCGGACCAGAAAATCGACAAGGCGCTATCGGCGCGGCGGAATGATGCAACTGCCTAAAGCAGCTGAGATTGCCGCGGCACGACCGGCCTACTCCTCCACCCGCGTCCACTTCTCCGGCATCAGCCGTTCCTGCGGCAGGAAACGGCCCTTGTAGTCCATCTTGGGCGAGCCCTTCACCCAGTAGCCGAGATAGACGTAGGCAAGCCCCATCTGTCGCGCCCGCGTGATGTGATCGAGGATCATGAAGGTGCCGAGCGAGCGCGCGTCGAAGTCGGGGTCGTAGAACGAGTAAACCATCGACAGCCCGTCGCTCAAAACGTCGGTCAGGGCCACGCCGAGCAGCGGCCCGCCGCTGCGCTCGCTCGACCGCGCGCCGGCGCCGCGGCGGCGATACTCGACCACGCGCGTCTCCACGTGGCTGTCCTCGACCATCATGGCATAGTCGAGCACCGTCATGTCGGCCATGCCGCCGTCGCGGTGGCGCGAGTTGAGGTAACCGCGGAACACCGAATACTGCTCGCTCGTCGGCACGGCGACCCGCATGTCGCCGACCACGTCGGCGTTGCGCTCGAGCACGCGGCGCATGTTGCGGGTGGGGCGGAACTCCTCGGCGATCACCCGCACCGAAACGCAGGCCTTGCAGCCTTCGCACGCCGGCCGGTAGGCGATCGACTGGCTGCGCCGGAAGCCGCCGTGGGTCAGAAGGTCGTTGAGCTCGCCCGCCTTCTCGCCGACCAGATGGGTGAATACCTTGCGTTCCTCGCGACCGGCGAGATAGGGGCACGGCGAGGGTGCGGTCAGGTAGAACTGCGGCGTATCGCGCGAGTGCTGCGTCACTGTGATCGGTCCCGCCACGGCAGCGGCTGCTCTTGTCCGGGCGAGTCGAAGTTTGGCCCGTCCGGCTGCCTTTCGTCAAAGGGCTCGTGCGGGCCGGCCGGCCAAGCGCTATGCCCCGGCACTCGGCCGCGCGCCCCGCAGCACTGCCGCGCGCGCCTCGTTGTTGATCACAATCGTGCCGGCCACCATGTCGTGCAGCAACCGCTTGCGCTCGTTGAACAACGCGACCAGGAGGATCAGCGGGGTGAGCGTCGAGACCGAGATCCAGTAGAGCACGGCGTGCACGGCGCCGAGCAGGAAATAGCACGGCGCGCCGTACCAGGTGCGCATCTCGATATCCATCGTGCGCATGCCGATGGTAGCGGATTTCGGGCTGCCGAAGGTGATGCCGTAATAGAGGACGGCCCAGATCGTGGCGGCAGGAGGCAACAGCCAGAACAGCAGCCAGCCGAGGCCGAGCGTGACGATCCCGAACACGAAGATGAACAGCGCCGCAAAAACCACCGGCACCGTGATGATGACGACGTCGATCAACAAGGCGACGACGCGGCGCGACAGCACGCCCTCGAAATATTCCGGCTGGGTCGCCGGGTCGTAGGCATGCGGTTTGACGTCGAACGACACCCCGATCCGCCGCGGTTCGGTATTGGACATGGGCCGTTTCCCTTTCGCGGCAGCGAACATGGGAGCGCGAGCGGGCGGGCGCAAGGCGGTGGCGCTGCCCGTGCTCTCCCGTATGGTTGCGCCATGCGCCGGCTGGTCTCAATTGCGCTGCTGCTCGCACCGATCCTTGCCGCCTGCGCCGCCGCGCTCGACGCCGAACAGCTCAGCCTGTGCCGGCGGGCCATCCCGGCGCTGCACCCCGAAGCGACCGAGATTCGCGAGCTGAGGGCTGCGGCCGCGACGCTCGGCAAGCAGGCGGTTCGCATCGAATACCTGGCGCGCGAGCCCGGGGGCACGACGGGGCCACGCCATCTGACCTGCGGATTCGGTGGCGCAACGTTCGACGCGGATCGGTTCGATCTGGTGGCGGTCGAGACCGACGAGGGACGGTTGGGCGAGGCGCGGCTCCTCTATCTGAAGCGGTTCTGGCTCGCCGATCCGGCGACCGCGCTGGGCGCGCACGCGGCCGGCTTGCCGGAGCTGCCGGCGAGCCTGGCCTATGCGGCGCAGCAGCTGGTGAGCGCGCTCGCGCCATGCGCGATCTACGCGCTGCTCGCCACCGCCTATTCGCTGATCTACGGTCTGGTCGGGCGCATCAACCTCGCCTTCGGCCAGATCGCGGTCATCGGCGCATTCGGGGCGGTCGCCGCGCTCACGCTCGCGATTGTGGTCGGCATCGTCCACCCGATCGCCGCACTGGCCGTCGCGCTCGCGTGCGCGGCAGGCCTTTCCGCCCTATGGAGCGCCGTCGTCGGTCGGACCGTGGTGGCGCCGCTGCACGCGCGCCATCGGCTCGGGCAGCCGATCCTGGTGGCGACGGCGGCGGTCGCGATCACGCTCGAGGAGACGCTGCGGCTCTCGCAAGGGGCGCGCGACCGCTGGATGCCCGCCCTGTTCAACCAGCCGATCCCGCTGGCGTCGTCGGGCCCGTTCGTGGTCACGGTCACCCCGATGCAGCTTGGCGCCGCCTCGGTCGCCCTGGCAGCCGCCGTGGCCGTGCTGGTCCTGCTCGGCCGCTCGCGGTTCGGCCGTCACTGGCGCGCGTTTGCCGACGATCCGGGAGCCGCGGCGCTGTTCGGCGTGCCGGCCGGCCGATTGCTGGCCGCGACCTTCCTGCTCGCCGGGCTCTTGGCCGGCCTCGCCGGATGGATCGTTGCCGTCTATTACGGGAATGTCGGCTTCGCCATGGGGACGATGCTCGGCCTCAAGGCGCTGGTGGCAGCCGTGGTCGGCGGCATCGGCTCGGTGCCGGGCGCGTTCCTTGGCGGGCTTCTGGTCGGATTGGTCGAGACCTTGTGGTCGGCCTATTTCGACATCGCCATGCGCGAGGTCGTCGTGTACGCGATCCTGATCGCGGTGTTCGCGTTGCGGCCGGGTGGCCTGCTCGGGTTCTCCGGGCCGAGCCCGCGGGACGTGTGACCGGGCGGTGGCTCTCGATGGGAGGACAGGCTTGGGCGTGACGCTCGCGGATATCGAGGTGGCCCGCCGCACGATGGCGGGCGCGGTCCTGCGCACGCCGATGTTGCCGGCGCCGCACCTGTCCGGGCTCACCGGGGCGGAGGTCTTCGTCAAATACGAAAACCTGCAGGTCACCAACTCGTTCAAGGAGCGCGGCGCGGTCGTGAAGCTCGCGTCGCTCTCGGCGGCGGAACGCGCGAACGGCGTGATCGCGATGTCGGCCGGCAACCATGCGCAAGCGGTCGCCTACCACGCCAAGCGGCTGTCGATCCCGGCCACGATCGTGATGCCGGTGACGACGCCGTACGTGAAGGTGGCGGCGACCGAGGCGCACGGCGCCGAGGTCGTGCTCGACGGCGAGACCCTGACCGAGGCGCAGGCGCGGGCAGAGGCGATCGCGCAGGACCGGCGGCTGACCTGGGTGCACCCCTATGACGATCCGTTCGTCATCGCCGGGCAGGGCACGGTGGCGTTGGAAATGCTCGAAGATGTGCCGGACCTGGAGGTCCTGGTGGTTCCGATCGGCGGCGGCGGCCTGATCAGCGGCATCGCCATCGCGGCGCGCGCGCAAAAGCCCTTAATCGAGATTGTCGGCGCCGAGGCCGCGCTCTACCCCTCGATGTGGAACGCCATTAACGGCCGCCACAAGACCATCGGCGGCCCGACGCTCGCCGAGGGCATTGCGGTGAAGAACGTCGGCAAGCTGACCCTGCCGGTCGTGCGGGCGCTCGTCTCCGACATCATCCTGGTCGACGAGGCGCAGCTCGAGCGCGCGGTGAATGCGTTTCTTACCGGTCAGAAGGCGATCGCCGAGGGCGCGGGCGCAGCCGGTCTCGCCGCCATGCTGGCCGAGCCGGAGCGTTTCCACCGGCGCAAGGTCGGGCTGGTGCTATGCGGCGGCAACATCGACCCGCGCATCCTCGCCTCCGTGATGGTGCGCGAGCTCGAGCGCGAGAG
The DNA here is from genome assembly GCA_963738705.1 of uncultured Alphaproteobacteria bacterium. Lineage (GTDB taxonomy): Bacteria > Pseudomonadota > Alphaproteobacteria > Rhizobiales > Xanthobacteraceae > CAVTXS01. Next base: position 94,021 of record CAVTXS010000037.1, on the reverse strand, counting down.
CCGCATCGTGTCGTTCCGCCTGACGATTCCCGACCGGCCGGGCGTGCTCGGCCAGATCGCCACGCGGCTGGGCCAGCTCGGCGCCAACATCCTGGAGGTCGACCACAAGCGCCTGTTCCTCGACGTGCCGGCCAAGGGCGCGCGGCTCGACGTCACGGTCGAGACCCGCGACCGCGAGCACGCGGACAACATTTTCGACGCCCTCGATGCCGACGGCTACGCGCCGGTCCGCATCGAGGCCGGCGACGCGATGGCGTGAGAATTGTCTAGACGGCCGCGGCTGCGGGCGGCGCCACACCTCCGCGGCGCCCGGCTCTCGGGGCGATCGCTTAGCTCTCCCTATTGTCATGGCCGGGCCTGTCCCGGCCATCCACGTCTTGCCTGCCGCGAAGCCAAGAAAGACGTGGATGCCCGCGACAAGCGCGGGCATGACGGGCTAAGACTCATCCCTCGATTGGATCGGGGGCCGAGCCAAAAATGCGCGAGAAGGAGCTTCGCATCGCGCTGGTCTGCTTCGGCGGCGTCTCGCTTGCCGTCTATATGCACGGCGTCAGCAAGGAGATCCTCAAGCTCGTGCGCGCCTCCAGCGCGCTGCACGGCATTGCCGACCGTGCCCGGCGCGCGCGGGCGTCGTTTTTCGATGGCGCCGACGTGCAAGACGCGGAGTTCGACACCGAGGCGGTCTACTTCGAGCTGTTGCGCGAGATCGGGCGCAGAATCGAGCTGCGCGTCATCGTCGACATCATCGCCGGCGCCTCCGCCGGCGGCATCAACGGCACCATGCTGGCACGCGCGTTGAGCCACGACCTGCCGATGGGGCCGCTGCGTGCGCTATGGCTCGACAATGCCGACGTGACGGTGCTGCTGTCGTCGGAGGCCAAGGCCGGAACGTGGAGCAAGTGGTTTCTCATGCCCTTCATCTGGGGCGCTGCGCGCACCGGACGGATGGTGTCGATCCGCGACCGCGAGGTGCGCGACAAGCTGTCGCTGTTCGTGCGCTCCCGTTGGTTCAGGCCACCGCTCGACGGCGGCGTGATGGCGCGATTGATGTACGACGCCATCACCGCGATGGGCGCGCCGAAGCACCCCGCCGCGTCGCTGCTGCCGTCCGGCCAATCCCTCGATCTGTTCGTGACGGTCACCGACTACCACGGCTACCACCAGCTGGTGCAGCTGCACGACCCGCCGCTCATTTCCGAACGCGAGCATCATCACCTTCTGCGCTTCACTTGCCGCCGCCGTTCAGGCGGGGCGATCGAGAGCGATTTCGAGCTCGACAACGCGCCCGCGCTCGCCTTCGCGGCGCGCGCGACCTCGTCGTTTCCCGGGGCATTTCCTCCGGCCCGCATCGTGGAGATGGACGAGGTCGCCGCCGAAAGGGCGGACCCCTGGCCGCGCCGCGCCGACTTCATCGCGCGCAATTTCCATCGCCACCTGCGCGCGGAGGTCGATCCGACGATGGCGTCGTTCCTGGACGGGGCGGTGCTCAACAACCGGCCGTTCCAGGCGGCGATCTCGGCCATCCAGGGGCGGCCGGCATACCGTCAGGTCGACCGTCGCCTCGTCTATATCGATCCCGACCCTGCGCCCACGGCGTCGCCGGCACATCGCAACGTCCCGGGCTTCTTTTCCACGCTGCGCGGCGCCATCTCGGACATCCCGCGCACGCAGCCGGTGACCGACGAGCTGTCCTGGATCGTGGACTTCAACGACCAGGTCCGCCGGCTCAAATCCATCATCGAGAGCGCCCGGCCCGACGTCAGCCGGATGGTCGCGAAGGTGATCACCACGCCGCTCGATGCCGCCGTCCCGGCGGCCCAGTTGCGATCGTGGCGCGAGCAGGTCAACGTCCAGGTCGCGCGCGATGCCGGCTTTGCCTACGACGGCTACGTGCGCCTCAAGCTGACCGCGGTGCGCACGCTGGTCTCGCAGCTGATCGTCAAGCTGCGCGGCGTGCCGGCGCCATCGCCGCTCTCCCGCGTCGTGGCCGAGATCATCGATGCCTGGGCGGCGCGCCACGGGCTGATGTACGAGGAGGTCGAGAGCGGCACGCTGCAGGGCGAAACGCCGACCATCGACACCCTCCCGCGCTGGGCGAAGTTTCTGCTCGCCTTCGATATCGGCTATCGCGAGCGCCGCCTGCATTTCCTCATCGAAGGGCAGAACCGGCTCTATGCGATGCTCGATCAGGCCGGTTTCGACGGCCTCGACCCGTTGGTGGTCGACCGCCTCAAGCGCGAGCTCTATGCCAGGCTCGACGCGCTCCGGCTGCGGGAGAACCCGCAGTTCTATAGCGCGGCGACGCGCGAGCTGGTGACGGAGATGTTTCCGGCCGACCCATCGGCCGGTGAGATCAAGCACATGGCGGATTTCGCCAACCAGTTCGTCGACCGGCACGGTGCGCAGCTCGAGCGGCTGGTGGACGGGCTCGCCGCCGAGATCGATCTTAACGCCAGCACCCGTGATCTCGACGAGCTCTTGGCCGCGATGGAGCCCGCGCGGTGGCACGCCGGCGCGCGGCGGGAGGTTTTGACCAACTATCTCGGATTTCCTTATTGGGACGTGCTGAGCTTCCCGGTCATGAGCGCGCGCGAGACCGGCGAGCTCAACGAGATCCTGGTGGACCGGATCAGCCCGCAGGATGCCCACGCGTTGCGCGGGTTCGACGGGCCGGAGAGCCTCAAAGGCGTCGGCTTCGGGCATTTTGCCGCGTTCCTGTCGCGCGCCTACCGCGAGAACGACTACCTGTTGGGGCGCCTGCATGCCGTCGACCGGCTGATCGACATCGTCTGCGACTCCGCCGATGTCGACCCGACGCAAGACGGCATCGATGTGCCGGCGCTGAAGAAGCGTGCCTTCGCGCAGATCCTCGACGTCGAGGAGCCGCACCTGCGCCACAGCGCCGAGCTGATTGCCGCGCTAAGGCGGTGCATTGCGGAGATGGAGGCTGCGCGGCCGAGTTAGGGGGCGTGAACTCATAAGCACGCGCGCGCGGCTGGCGTGCGAGAGTCCGCTCAGCCGATAGCCGATGAATCATTGCATTCCTGCGAAACGACGCAATGTGCCAGTTGCAGACATCGTATGAGTTCGACATCGCATGATTGCGTACGCTGCGGTGAGCTGGCCATCATCTCGCCTCCGCTAGCGGCTTCGTGACCGCGTGGGCAGTCTTGATGAAAAGCTCCGCGAGCGCGCTGAGCGTCCGATTCCGCAAGGTGACGATCGCTACCGTCCCGCGTGAATGGGACAATTCAACAGGCAAAGCCTTGAGCGAAGGGTGCTTGCCAGGGAGCATGAGTGAGTAGCCCGCCAGCAGGGTGATAAAGCGCCCGGTCGCCAAGAGTCTGTTGCGCATATTCATCGAGAGCGTGATGACCGTCGCGCTCGGAGGTTTTAGCCCGATCGCACGAAACGCATCCAACGCGATTGCACCGGCAAAACTATCAAACGGGGGCAGCGTCCATGGCTCGCCCACCAACTCGGCAAGCTCGATTCTGCGCCGGCGCGTCCACGGATTCTGCTTCGCCGCGACCACAACCATCGCATCATCAAATAGAACTCTCCACCACCATGTGCTCGGGCACCGGCTCAGTGATCCGCGAGATCACAAGGTCGACCTTTCGCTCCGCCAAGAAGTGATAGAGTGCCGGCCCCGTTGCCGTCATGACGTTGAACACAATGCGCGGATAGCGGCGCGTGAGCCGATCGATGATCGCAAAGGCCGGCCCGGCCGCCATTGCCTCGGTGCATCCGATCCGCAGCTCCCCGGCCGTCGGATCAGCAAGCAATTCGATGTCCTTGACGCCTTGTCTCAGCTCATCGAAGACCGCAACGCCGCGCTTAATGATCGCACGGCCATATTGCGTCGGCTCGACGCCGTGAGGGCTGCGATCAAGGAGCCGCACACCAAGTGCATGCTCGAGGTCGCCAATCGCTCTTGAAACCGCGGGCTGGGATGTTGCGAGGCGCTGCGCCGCCTTGTGCATGCTGCCAGCTTGCACCACGGACATGAGGATGCGCACATCGTGTAGCTTGAGTCGGCGTTCAATACGCTCGATCTCGTCCATGACAGCACCCCGCTGATATCGATCTTGGTATCGCGCAATCGCACAATAGCATTACTTGCACATCGCCGCGCCTGATATCGTTCAACCATGGCTCGGTCGGCAGGTCGGTCATCGCCGCTCCCCACTTGCTGGCGCCGCTGTCTCAACGGTGAACCGACCCGATCGGAGGGAGTTATGCCTAACCTCAAGCTGGTGGTGCCGCTCGCAGCGCTGGTGTCTTTAGCCACACCCGCTGCGGCGCAAACTTGGCCGACCCGCCCGCTGACGATGGTCGTGCCGTTCGCCGCCGGCGGCGCGACCGACGTCGTGGGACGGATTCTGCGCCAACATCTCTCGGACCATCTCGGCCAGCAGGTGATCATTGAAAACGTCGGCGGCGCCGGGGGCATGACCGGCACCACCCGCGTCGCGAAGGCCGCGCCCGACGGTTATACGTTTGTGCTCGGGAACACGGGCACCCATGCCCACAACCAGACGCTCTACAAAAATCCGCTCTACAATGCCGCGACCGATTTCGCGCCGGTCGGTCTGATTGCCAATCTGCCGATGGTGCTCACCGCGCGCAAGGATTTGCCGGCCGACAATCTGCAGGAGTTCGTCGCCTACGCGAAGACAAACGCGAACAAGATGCAATTCGGCTCGGCCGGTGCGGGTTCCACAACGCATCTCGGCTGCGCGCTGCTCAATGCAGCGGTAGGGATCAACGTCGCGCATATCCCCTATCGAGGCATAGCGCCGGCAATGCAGGATCTGCTCACCGGCCGCCTCGACTACCAGTGCATCACCGTCGGCACCGCAACCCCGCTGGTCGAAGGCAAGCAGCTCAAAGCGATCGCGAACCTGACCAAGGACCGCTCGTCGATTTTGCCCAACGTGGCAACAGCGCATGAGCAGGGGGCCAAGGATTTTTCCATTGATTTCTGGACCGCGTTTTTCCTGCCGAGGGGCACGCCCGCGGCGATCATCCAGAAGCTCAACGCTGCGACCGTGGCGGCGATGAGCCACCCGTCCGTGCAGCAGCGGATGACGGAACTTGGCGCCGAGCTGGTCGCGCCCGAACGCCGGTCCCCGGAATACCTGCAAGGATTCGTCGGGAGCCAGATCGACAAATGGGCTGGCCCGATCAAGGCGAGCGGCGTGTCGATGGATTGATAACGACGACCATGCGAGGCTGAGCGAGCCAATTTCTTGGAAGGTTGATTTCGGGTTATTCCGACCGAGCCGGTGAGCGCGACCGGCGCCTAGGCCAATCGCTCCATGAAAGCAAGGACGGCGCGGGCAATGATTGCAGGACATTCAGGCAGCAGTGCGTGACCGGCGCCATCGACTTCGATCAAGTCGATTCGATTGCCGAACTCAGACTTCAGCAGCCGACCGTTTTCGGGCAGCGCGATCGTGTCTTGCAGCCCCTGGACGACCAATATTGGCACCGCGCCGCCCGCAAGCCATGCGCCGGTGTCGGTCGGTTGCGCGGCATCAGCAGAGCGTGCGACCGTACTTTCGATCTCGAGCCCCTGTGTCGCCGTGACTTGCATCCGCGCAACGTGCGAGTGCCAGCCCCCTCGCCAGACAGCCGGATCGTTGCCTGGCGCAAAGAACGCGTACCTTACCTGCTCAATATGCGTGTCAGCGGGTAGGCTCAGATCAAAACACCCCGATAGTGCTTCGCGCGCTCGGTCGGGGACAGGAATCTTGCCACCAGCCGCAAGCATCACCAGACCTCTGACCAATCCCGGTCGGAGCGTCGCAAGCATTCGCGCGACGCGTTGCCCGAACGCATGGCCGACGAGAACCACCGGACCGCCACCCAGACCTTCGATGACCAGGGCCACGTCCGCAGCCAGGTCTTCCAGGGACAAGCCCGACATTGGACCCGCGCTTCGACCGATCCCTCTCGGTTGAGGGCACACCGCTCGGTAGCCCGCAACTGCCAAACGACATGCAAGATCGTCGAAATCTTCGGCAGCGCGACCTAGCGAAGGGATCATCACAACGATGGGCCCGCTTCCAGTAACAAGCGCCTCGATCGAAACATCGCTTCCAGAGAAGAACCGGGATGACGCCATCTTCAATTCTCAAGACCAAAGACAAACCTGCGCCTTCGGCAATAGCCAGAGGCGCAAGCCCGGAGTGACCGTCTGCTTCGATCACACGCAGCGTTGCCTCAATTCGTTTGCAGGTTCATCCCCCTGACGATCGGCCACCACTTTTCAATTTCGCTCTTCTGGAAGGTGGCGAGAGCTCCTGGAGTTTGCTGACCGCGTGGCGGAACTTCTTGGCCGAGATCGGCAAGCCGTTGCTGCACGGTCTTGTCGGCCAGCGCATCAACGACCGCCGCGTTGAGCTTGCCGATGACCTCCTGCGGCGTGCCTTTCGGCGCCCACATGGCGGACCACACCGAGATGTAGAATTCCGGCAAACCCGCCTCGTCGACCGTCGGGATGTCGGGAGCCGATGCGAGACGAACCTTGGCGGTAACGGCGTAAGCCTTGATACTGCCGTTTCGCACATGCGGCAGGGCATTCGATGCCTGGTCAAACATCAGGTCGATATGGCCGCCCACCAAATTCTGCATCGCCGGAGCCGCACCGCGATAAGGGGCGAACTGAAAGGTCGTCCCGCTGGCTCTTTGGAAGTAGGCGCCGGCGATATGTGCGGGACTGCCCACGCCTGCGGTTCCCTGTGCGGCCTTCCCCGGGTTCGCCTTCAGCCACTCGATCAACTCCTTCAGGTCCTTCGCGGGCGTGGCTTTTTTCGCGACGATCAATTGCGGGTTGCTTGCGAGCAGCGCGATTGGCTCGAAGTCTTTCTGTACGTCGTAGGGGAGCGTGTAGATGGCTCCGTTCAGCACATGCGTGCCCAAAAAGCCGACGCAAACCGTGTAGCCGTCCGGATTTGCTCGGGCCACCCGACCGGTGCCGACAGTCCCGGCCGCCCCGACTGCGTTTTCAACAACGATGGGCCGGCCGAGCGACGCGCTCATCCTCTCAGACACGATGCGCGCGATGGTGTCCGTCGGCCCGCCCGCCGCAAAGGGCACGACCATGGTGATCGGCTGGGATGGGTACACATCTGCCAGGCCCCCGGCGGCGTTTCCCACAGCGGCTGCGAGAGCGACGGACACAAGGAGCGTTCTGCGTGCTTGCATGGTCTTGTCCTCCGTTGAAGTGGTTGCTTCGATGCCGGCCGTTCTGTGACGGCTTGGTTGCCACGCTAAGCTCGCTTCGATATAAAGCGAATGCTCGAAACTGGTTCACCCTCATAACCGAAAATTTATGGCGGCAACAACACGGGTCGACTGGGACGCCCGAATTGGCCGGCGCCTGCGGCTGCGCGATCTGCACGTATTCTTCGCTGTCGTTCAGTCGGGCAGCATGGCGAAAGCAGCCGGACAGCTGCGGGTGACGCAACCGGCGGTGTCGAAGGCGATCGGCGATCTCGAGGCTGCACTGCGTGTGCGGCTGTTCGATCGCAGCCCTCAGGGTGTCGAGCCTACGATGTACGGACGCGCGCTCCTTACATGCGGCACGGCCGTCTTCGATGAGCTCAGGCAAGGAATACGAAGCATCGAATTCTTGGCCGATCCGACCGTGGGTGAACTGCGGATTGGATGCGTGGAATTGCTTGCCGCCACGGTTGTTCCGTCGCTGATCTTGAGCTTCTCCAAGCAATACCCGCGTGTAGCCGTGAGCGTGGATGACCTGACTGCTCCAGCGCTGGATTTTTCCGGCCTTCGAGAGCGGAAATACGATTGCGTCCTGGTGCGGTTGATTACGCCGCATCCGGACAAGAACGCAATGGACGGCTTGAAGGTAGAAGTGCTGTTCGAGGACAAGCTCGTCGTCGCGGCAGGAGCCCACAGTCGGTGGGCACGTCGTCGAAGGATCGACATTGCCGAACTCCGTGACGAGCCATGGATCCTTGCGCCGCCCGGTACGTGGAACTACGCCTGCGTTGCGGAGGCGTTCGAAGCCCGCGGGCTGAGGGTACCGGCGCCGAGTTTGGTGAGCCTTTCCATTGTCCTTCGTACTCGCTTGCTGGCCGCAGGACCGTACCTGACCGTCTTTGCCAACTCAGTCATGCGGCTCAATGCCGAGCGTTACTCGCTTGTGGCGCTGCCTGTCGATTTGCCAGTCCAGCCTTGGCCCGTCGCAATAATCTCGCTCCGGAACCGGACCTTGAGTCCCGTCGTCGAGCGCTTCATCGCCTGTGCCCGTGAAGTGGCCAAATCTCTTGCTGAGCCACCAAGCACCCGCAGGTCATGAGTCGCCGCGCTGCGCGCGGCTTGTCCGGGACATGACGCAGCGGCCGCTCACTCGATCTGCGCGCCGCTCGCCTTGATCGGCTCCGCCCATTTGGCGATTTCGCTCCGCACGAACTGCGCCATATATTCCGGAGAGTGCCGCGTCGCGGAGATCGACCCGGTTCGGCGGGACTAATCATCGCGATGGCGATTCCAGAATGAAGGGCGCCCGGCCTTCCAACAGTGCATGAAGGTGAGCACATCCGTCGGCAGAGGCCTTAAAGTGCCGATAGGCGCGCGCGGCGAAGAAAAACGGGTCGAAAAACAAGATAGAATCATTGAAGAGCGCATCAGCACCGACCTCTTCGTGGTTGACGGACTGCAAGAATCTCTCCCGTACCGTTGAGGGGAGAGACTTGATCTGGAGCGCATAGGCCGGATATTCGTAGGCCGCGTGGCTGGTTGCGGGCCGCCTCAGATTCTGATGCATCACGCCATGAATGATCTCGTGGACGATAAGGCTCTTGTAGAACTCACGCCGCGGGAGTTCGGTATAGGGGGTACCTTCGACCAAGGATGCAATGTTGGCATATTGCGTCACGAGCGCTCTTTTTTGCTTGGTATCAAAGAACCCGAAGATCGGCCCACCGAATGGATGCCGGACCTCCGAGGCGACCTGAACATGAAGCGGGCTTTGCAAAGAGATTTTGCAACGGCCGAGCAGGCGCAGCGTGTCGTTCGCTGCGGAACACACCAGGTCGCGCTCGTCCGACGACTCCGCGGTGACGTCGACGGGTACCTCTGCGCATCGACGCTCGCCGCGATCCGCCTCGTCATAGGGGTCACGCTCACCGGTCCAGGGCCATCGGCTCGGCTCGGGATCAATCCAGCCCGCAGGCTTTGGGCGCGGCGCGTAAGGTTTTTTGCCGGCCCAAGGGCCGCTTTCGCCCCACTGCGATCCGCGCCAGGCAAAAAGGTCGCGCGGTAACGAAACCGAGCGGACCGGCTTGGATTCGTCAGAAGCGATCGGGAGCCGATCTGCTGCTCGAGGCTGTGCGTGCAACTGTTGGGCGCCAAAGAGAATGGCGAGGGCGAGGAAGCCTCGACCGACGTCGCCTCGCGAAACCCGAGAAGCGGCGGGCAGGAGACGGCGTGGAAAGTGTGAAATTGCTCGATTCTTGCGCATGGGTTCTCGCTCCGCGAACATCGCGGCGGCACACGCCCAAAGTCGTTCGAGTTAGGCGACGCTTGCGCGCGCTACGGCGCGAGCGCGGTTACTTCTTCCGAGGATCGTCAGCCGGGTCGACGTAGGTGACCGTCCATGGCCCAACGCCGTGGAGCTGAATCACCGTCTCCTCGCCGAACCATGCGAAATGACGGGTCCCAGGCTGCATGATCGTCACGCCGCCGGGGCCGAACGCGCGGGTTTTGCTGATATCGAGTTTGTCTCCGGTGCCCATGTTCATTACGCCGGAAACCACCGTTACGTGCTCGATGGCGGAGTGCCAGTGAGCTGGGACCTTGGCATTCGCCGGGAACTTCACCCGAGCGATGAACGGCACAGCCTCGCTTAAGGGCCCTTGAATCACGGCGATCTGGGCGCCGGCCGGTAGTGCAGGAGAAGGCGCCCACTTCAGATCGGTCGGAAGGACCATCATGTGATCGCTCGCTGCATGCTGTGCTTGCGCGTGGGGGGCGCCAAAGACGCAAAGGGCGCCTAGAAGGGTCAATGGGGCGAACTTTCTCATTGCTTCCTCCACTTTCTCGTGAGTGCCGCATCATTGGCTTGCAATCGTCGCGGTGCCTAATGCATAGTTCAAAGCCATTACATCAGCTTTCCTGATCCCATGAACATCCATGACATCGAGACTTTCGTGTCCATTGCCCAGCTCCGCGGGGTCACGCGCGCGGCAGGCCGGCTGCATCGGTCGCAACCGGCGATCACGCGGCGCATCAAACTCCTTGAAGATGCGCTCGGGGCGCCATTACTCGAGAGAGGGCGAGGTGGAACCAATCTCACCGAAGTCGGGCGCACATTCCTGCCTTACGCTGAAGCCGTGCTCGCAACACTCAAAGACGAAATCCAAGCCGTGCAAGCTTTGCAAAGAGAGGAGCACGGTGAGGTGTCGCTGGCGATCGTGGGCACTCTCGCGGGCACGACCATCGTGGAACAGCTGAGGCGCTTCTCGGGCCGACACAGGGATGGGCGCCTTGAACTGCGTGCCGGGAATAGCTTTGAGGTGAGCGATATGGTGCGGCGCGGAGAAGTGAGTTTAGGACTTCGCTATTTCGATGATCCCTCCCCTCAGCTCATCTCCCAAAAAGTATCGGAAGAGACGATGGTGGTGGCCTGTTCTCCCCGACATAAGTGGGCTGGGAGAAGGCTGCCGGATCCGAAGCAACTTTGCAGAAATCGATGGGTCGGATTCCCGGTTACGCGCAACCGGCGAGATTCGTTCGCTCATTTGCTGCGGCGCCAGCTCGCGTCAGTCCATTTGGACGATGCGCCCATCATGCCCATTGATAGCTTGACCGCCCAGAAGCGACTCGTCGAGGCCGGCATCGCTCTTGCGCTCCTGCCTGAAAGTAGCATTCAGGAGGAACTGCGGCTCGGTGCACTCAGCATCATCAATGTGCCGCGTCTGCAGACGATCCTTCCGATCCACGTCGTCTATCGAAAGAACGGCTATCTGAACGGGGCAGCGCGTGCGCTCCTTTCGCTTATCAGTGCTAGTCCAGTCCGCCCGGCGGCCGCCGCGGCGCGCCAAGGGAGAAAGTCATCCGGGCGGCGACGTGCTCGATCAGCATGAACGCACTCCATCGAACGTCCAGAAGGGATCACTCGGGACGCGCGCGGGCAGCGCGACCGTGAAGCGGCTGCCGCGGCCGTCCGCCGGCTCGCACGCCGCATCGCCGCCGTGGTGACGGGCGATCTGGCGGACCAGCGCGAGGCCGAGGCCGGAGCCCCTGCCGCTCTCGGCGAAACCCGCCGGCCGGTAGAACGGCTCGAAAATCCGCTCGCGCTCGCCGTCGGCGATACCCGGTCCGTGATCGCGCACCTCTACTCGGGCGCGGTTGCCCGCATCGCGGCCTACGCGCACCTCCGGCGCCGCATCGCCGCCGTGCCGGCGGGCATTGTCGATGAGATTGCGGATCATCCGGCGTAGCAATGTGCGGTCGCCGCGCACGAGCACCGGTTCGCCCTCGACGCCGATGCCGTCGCGCGCGGCTTCTTCCGCTGCCAGCGCCAAAAGGTCGATGTCCTCGCTGCGCTCGGGCGCGCGGACCGCGTCGAGCCGGCTCGCCAGCAGGATCTCCTCGATCAACTGGTCGAGCTCCGCGATGTCGGCCCTGAGCTCTCCGCGGCGCTGGGAATCGATCCTTCGCCGGCGAGCGCCAGCGCCATGGCGATGCGCGTGAGCGGCGTGCGCAGCTCATGCGAGCAGTTGGCCAGCAGCATCTTGTGCGAGCGTACCAGCTCCTCGATGCGTTCGGCCGAACGGTTGAAGCTCGCGGCCAGCGCCGCGACCTCGTCCTTGCCTTCGATCCGCACCCGCGCGGCGAGGTCGCCATGCCCGAGCTGGTCGACCCCGGCCTTGAGCCGCTCCAGCCGGCGCGTGAGCCGCCGCGCCACCGGATAAGCGCCGACCGCAACCGCAATGCCGATCGCGGCGAGCGCCGCCAGCAGCCATGCGCCGGGGCGAAAGGGGCCGCGGCCGAGCCGCACGACGAGCGCGCGTCCGTCGTCGAGGCGCAGCAGCCAGGTCGGGCCGCTCGGTCCGCCGCGCAGCCAGCCGGAATGGGGCGGCAGCGATGAGAGGAGGGGCATCGGCCGGCCCGCGGCCGCGATCAGCGTCCCGCCCGGCCCATAGAGCGCAAGGTCGGCGCGCAGCCGCTCATAAATCGCGTCGAGCGCCGCCTGCTGCCGGGCGCGCGGCGCATCCAATGCGGCGGCAGGACGCCGGTCGCCAGTTCGCCGGCGAACGCGAACGTCTCCTCGTAGCGCGAGCTCGTCGGTCCCCAAGCGCCAGAGCACGCCGACCGCGACGACGAAGATGACCAGGATCGCGACGATGGTCAGGTAGAACTGCAGATAGAGCCGGCGCATGTCGGAAAGATTGCGATTACCCGCGCATCCATCTCTTTGCAAGACTGTTGCGAACTTTGCCGGGACACGCGCTACCGTCTGCTCGCGCGCGAAAACGTAGCCGGCACCGCGCACCGTGATGATGCGGCGCGGCTTCCTGGGGTCGTCCTCGATCGCGGCGCGGATGCGCGAGACGTGAATATCGATCGACCGGTCGAACGCCTCCAGCGCCTCGCCCTTCATCAGATCCATCAGCGCGTCGCGCGACATGACGCGCCCGGCATGCTCGGCGAGCGCGACCAGCAGGGAGAACTGGTAGGAGGTGAGCGGGCGCTCGTCGCCGTCGACGCGACGCGGCGCGACCCGCGATCGATCTCCAGGCGGCCGAACCGCAGAGCATCGCGCGGCGCCGTCGCCGCCCCGCGCCGCAGGAGCGCGCGCAACCGCGCCAGCAGCTCGCGCGGCTCGAACGGCTTCGGCAAGTAGTCGTCGGCGCCGATCTCCAGTCCGACCACGCGGTCCATGGCGTCGCCGCGCGCGGTGAGCATCAGGATCGGCAGGTCGGACGTCTGCCGGATGCGGCGGCAGACTTCGAGCCCGTCGCCGTCCGGCAGCATCAGGTCGAGCACCAGCGCGTCGAACGGCTCGCGCTTGAGCCGCTGCTCGCCGTCGCGCGCGGTCGCGCTCGCGGTCACGCGAAATCCCGCCTCGCCGAGATAGTCGGCGACCATCCCGGCGAGGCGCTTGTCGTCGTCGATGATCAGGACGCGCGCCGTCATGGCGGCAGTATCGGACGGCCGCGCCGCTGCTGTCACCCTCGGCGCCAGCGCTGCCAGCGCTCGAGACGGCGGGCAAGCTCGCCACGCTGGGCGGCATTGAGCGTTTCGGCCGCATCGGCGATCGCCTCGCTCAGCCGCTTGGTGGCGGCATCGGCGAGCTTCATCTGCTCGGTCCGCAGAGCTTCGATCTTGCCGCGATCGATCGTGGCGGCCGCGAGCGCGTCGCGGATCTGGCGGCGGCCTTCCAGGTGCTGGGCGCGCAGGGCGTAAAGATCGTCGGCCGCGCGCTGCAGGATCGAGGTGATCTTCTGCTGCTGCTCGGTGCTGGCGTCGACGCTCCACAAGGCGCGCTCGACGCCGCGCTCGATGCGGCCCGGGAGGAAGAAACGGCCGCCGATATCGTCCCGGTCACCGCCGCCATAGTAGTACCAGCCCGGCGGTCCGCCATGGCGCCAGCCGTGGCCGAATCCATGGGCGGCGGAGTGCACGCCGGCGCCAATCACCCCGCCGGTCAGCAGCAGAGCGGTGACGACCAGAAAGCGGCGCAGGCGGCTGCGCGGTCGAGGTGGCTGCGGCGCGGCGGCGGGCGGCGCAGGGGAGGGGGTTTCGGTCGTGCTCATGGGCAGCTCCTGAGATGCGAAGGGGGCGCTGTTCGCCCGGTCGCGCCCAACGTAGGAGCCGGCCGTTTCGCTCAATCGTCCGGAAGGTAAAGTTTTGTAAAGCTGCGGCACCGGGGCGACGGGCCTTGCCTGTCTCCATTCCGGTTCGTAAAGTTGCGCTCTGCCTCGTCCCGGGGGGAGCGCCATGCGCATTGGTGGGGGGCGTCGTCGTTCGAGCGACGACGAAAGGCGCGACGACGATCCGACAATCGATAGCCTGACCGACTGGGAGACCGATCTGTTCCTCGACGCCATGCTGGCGATGAGGGCACGGGTCGATCCGGAAGCGTCAGCGTCGACGGCTGCCGCAGCCCCTGCGCCGCAGCAGGCCGCGCTGCCTGCGGCTGCCGATGAGGCGTCCGTCGTGGCGGCGGCGCTTCAGTCGCTCAAGGGCGGCGAGCTGCGGGTCTTCGACACGCGGCTGGCGGCGCTCTATCTCAGCCAGTCGTCGATCGCGACCCAAATGGCGGACTTCAGCGCTATGGCGCAGGCCAGCGCCATCCGGACGGTCGCCGGCCGGGACTACGTGCTGATCGACGCGAGCGCGGACAACGGCGATGGCGCCGCGCTGCTGGCCGAGCTCGTGAAGATCGGACTGCAAGGCGGGTCAGCGTTCGGCAACATGGCGTCCGGCTTTCTCCCGGTCGATCAGATCGCCGCGCTCCTTGACGTCGCCCACCTGGCGCATGCCGCCGAGTCGAGGATGCTCAGCCATGTCGGCACGGTCACCACCCAGGCCGACGCCGCGATGCGAGTGGACGATGCGCGGGCGAATTTCTCGGTCGACGGGTCCGGCGTGACGATCGGCATTCTCTCCGACAGCTACGACAGTCTTGGTGGTGCCGCGACCGGCGTCGCCAACGGCGACCTGCCGGCAGGCGTGCAGGTGCTGGAGGATTTCATCGATCCCGACGCCATCGACGAGGGGCGCGGGATGGCCGAATTGGTGCACGACCTGGCGCCGGGCGCGGCCATCATGTTTGCCACCGCCTTTACCGGCCAGGCAGGCTTCGCCAACAACATCATCGCACTCGCCAATGCCGGCGCCGACATCATCGTTGATGACGTGTTCTATTTCGCCGAGCCCGTGTACCAGGACGGCATCATCGCGCAGGCGGTCGATCAGGTGGTCGCCGCCGGGGTGACGTATTTTTCCTCGGCCGGCAACGGTGGGCACAACGGTTTCGAGGCGGCCTATGTCGACAGCGGCGTCGACGTGACTTGGGGCGGTTTCAACGAGAACCTGGCGCAGCTGCGGACCGGCGCGAACGCGCACTTCCTCCCGATTACGGTCGCGCCCGGGCGCACCGCCGCCGTGACCTTGCAATGGGACCAGCCATCGAGCTCGGTCAGCCCCGGCCAAGGCTCCGCCAACGACCTCGATCTTGGTCTCTACGACAGCACCGGGACGACGCTCATCGCGACCTCGCTCGACGACAACATCGGCCTCAATCCGTTCGAGTTCGTAGAGGTCACCAATACGAGCGATGTCCCCGTCACCTACAATATTGCCGTGGGCCTCTTTGACGGCGCGGCGCCCGCCGCCATGAAGATACTGGCATTCGGCCGCGTCACGCTCGAGTCGTCCACCCTCAACATCAACGACGGGACCATTTTCGGCCATCCGGCAGCGGCCGGTGCTATCGCGGTCGGCGCGGCGAGCTACGCAGACACCCCGGAGTTCGGCGTCAGTCCGCCGCTGGCCGAGTTCTTTTCGTCCGAAGGTCCGAATCGAATCTTCTACGACACCGCCGGCAATCGCTTCGCAGCTCCGGTCATTCGCCTCGGCCCCGAAATCACCGCCGTCGACGGCGGCAACACGTCGTTCTTCGGCGGCGACGACGGCGACCCGGATTCGTTTCCGAATTTCTTCGGGACATCGGCCTCCGCGCCGGACGCAGCTGCGGTCGCCGCGCTGATGCTGGAGCTCAATCCCTTCCTTACGCCGACGGAGATCCTGTCCATCCTCTCGTCGACCGCGATCGACATGGGCGCCTTGGGATTTGATGAGCTCACAGGCGCCGGCCTGGTCGATGCGCTCGCGGCTCTCGGCGCCACGCCGCTCCCCGAAGCCGTACCGCACGATTTCAACCGTGATTTCAAGTCGGACATTCTGTGGCGTCACGAGACCGGCGCGCTGGCGAGCTGGGAGCTCGATAGCGGCACGATCTTGCACTATCACTTCCTGGGAGGGCTCGATCCGTCCCACCACGTCGATGCGATCGCCGACTTCGACGGCAACCGCATCGCCGAGGTCCTGTGGCGCAACGCCAGCGGCAACATCATTACTTGGGACATCAAGCACGGCGCCATCACCGGCTCGCACGCGATCGGCCCGAGCAATCCGGCGGATGAGATCGTAGGCACCGGCGACTTCAATGGCGACGGCCAGGACGAGCTGCTTTGGCGTACCGCCGGCACCCCCGGCGCCGACGTGGCCGCCGAGGCCGGCGTGCCCGGCGTGGCGACCTGGCAGCTCAACGGCGACGCGGTCGCGTTCAAAAGGGATTACGGGCCGGTGACCAGCGACTGGACGATCGTCGGCACCGGCGACGTCAACGGCGACGGCAACAGCGACATCTTCTGGCGCCACGACTTCTGGCCAACTGGTGAGCTGGGAGGTCGACGACGGCGCGATCATCGGCTTCAACGACTACGGCCACGTTGGGGCCGACTATACGGTCGCCGGCACCGGCGACTTCAACGGCGACGGCAAAAGCGGCGACATCGTATGGCGTCACGTCGGTGGTGAGGTTATCACCTGGGAGCTGGATGGTGGAACACAGATCGGCTTCCACAATTTTGGGATCGTCACCACCGATTATACGATCGAGGAAACCGGCGACTACAACGGGGACGGCCGCTCCGACATTCTGTGGCGCCATGACAGCGGGCTTCCCATCACATGGGAGCTCGACGCCGGGACCATCATTGGTTACCACAGCTTCGACACCGTCGATCCAATCTGGCAGATCCAACCGGTGTGACCCGCGCAACAAGGAAGCCGCCGAGTTCGCGCTGGGAGCCGATCCGTATCTTGGCAATTTACGCGCCTCCGGGATCCGAGTCCGCCATGGGCGACTCTGCCGAATTCAAGGTGCTTCCCGCAGGTCAGGTGCCTGAGCGCGCATGAGTCTGGTCTTCGCATCGAGCCGCAGCCGATCAGGACGCGCGCCCGACGCGCGAAAGGAAACGAGTTCACGACCAACGAAAAGTTTACTTGGGGGCAGAGTCGGACCTCCGTCAACATCGTGCGAAGCTCCGCCCGGCCGAACACCGCACCAGCTCGCACATGAAAGGGTAGCACCATGCGAACGATCCTTGCGTTGTGGTCCGCCATCTCGTCCCTGCTGGCTCTTCTGGCGGCGCCAGCTCTCGCCGCAGACGGCGTCAAGATCGGCGTGCTCACCGACATGTCCGGCTTCGTCGCCGACCTTTCGGGCAGTGGATCCGTCCTCGCCGCCAATATGGCCGTCGAGGATTTCGGGGGGTCCGTTCTGGGCCAGCCCGTCGTCATTGTCTTCGCAGACCACCAGAACAAGCCCGACATCGGTGCTGGGCTGGTGCGCAAATGGCTCGAGGCGGACAACGTCGATGCCGTGGCGGATGTCCCCACCTCTTCGGTTGGACTCGCCGTCCAGGAGATCACCAGAACGAAGAACAGGATGTTCTTGAACTCCGCCGGGTCGTCCGGCGACTTCACCGGGAAGGCTTGCTCACCTTTGGCGAACCAGTGGAACATCGACACCTACACGGTGGCCAACGGCGTCCCGCGCGTGCTCATCCAACGTGGCCTCGACACGTGGTTCTTCGTGACCGCGGACTACACGTTCGGTCTCAGCCTGCAGCGGGATGCGACGGCGGCTATCGGCAAGGCCGGCGGAAAAGTATTGGGCTCGGTGAAGCATCCGCTCAACAACCACGATTTCTCGTCGTTCCTGTTGCAGGCTCAAGCCTCCGGCGCGAAGGCGATCGCATTCGCCAATGGCGGGGGCGACACCATCCGCTCGATCACGCAGACGCGCGAGTTTGGCCTCGTCGATGAGAAGCGCAAGATTGCGGCATTCATTCTTCACGTCACCGACGTCCATGCACTGGGGCTTGCTGCGGCTCAGGGCACATTGGTGATGGACGCATTCTATTGGGACATAAACGACGAGACGAAAGCCTGGTCGCAGCGCTTCATGGCGCGAAACAACGGACGCCCCCCGACCGCCGTGCAAGCCGGAGCCTACAGCGCCGTGCTGCACTATCTTAAAGCGATCCAAGCTGCGGGAACCAAGGACGCCGAGAAGGTTGCCGCGAAGATGAAGGAGCTCAAGATCAACGACGCCCTGATGAAGGACAGCTACATCCGGGAAGATGGTAGAGTGGTGCGGAACTACTATCTTCTGGAGGTGAAGAAGCCGTCCGATTCGAAATATCCATGGGACTATTTCAAGGTCGTCGCGGTCGTGCCCGGGAGCGAAGTGACGAGGCCGTTGAGCGAGGGTGGTTGCCCGCTCGTCGCGAGCAAGTAAACGGTCGCCAAGAACGGTCGTTGCGATGCGCCGCGCCGGAAGGCCGGCTGCGCTCGCTCGCTCGAAGGGCCGTCTTCGATCGCACGGATGAGCCCGTGCAAGGCGGATGAGCCTGTGCAAGGCGGGTACGCATAGCGGAGGTTCTCTTGGAAGGTCGCGCGCGCGTGATCAGAGATCGAGAGCTCGAGCCGTCATGGGATCTCAAGCGCGCGACGGAACCTGGCTTCGTGCGCTCTCTCACGACGTGGCTCGGGGGTCCCGAAGGCTACATCAACAGCAACCTGGAAAAATCCGTGATCAGCGAGCGCTGTGCCGTCGGCCTCATGCGCATGCCGATCGGCAATCGCCAGCCTGGGGTCCATGTCCACTCCGTCACCGAGATCTACGTCATCCTCAAGGGCGAGGTCGAAAGCTTCGACGGGGTCGGAAGGGCGCATCGGGCGGGACCGCTCGACTGTCTGTATATTCCGGCCGGCGTACCCCATGGCGTCAGGGCCGTCGGGGACCATGATCTTGAGCTCATCTGGCTTCACGACGGGATCGAGAAGCTCGGCGTATCGACCTATCTCGAAGGCGACGGCCCCTTTCCGGCGAGCGAGGAAGTCTCGCTGATATCTTTCCGTCACCTGCAGCCGAACCGCAGCAACCCGCGCACCCAGGAAGCGGGCTTCGTGCGCTGGTCGGCGAACTGGGTGGGTGGGCCGGACGGTTACCTGAACTACAATCGAGGCGATGCCGCGTTGAACGACCGCATCGGCGTTGGGTTGACGGTCATCCTGCCCGGCAGCCAGCACGTTCCGCACAGCCATCCCGATGCAGAGATTTATGTCCTGCTAAAAGGGCGAGGGGTCACGCGGATCGACGGTGAGCTGCTTGAGCTTGGACCGCTCGATGCAATCTACTACCCGGCAGGCAAAGTCCACGCGCTCACAAATCCTGGCGAAGATCCCCTCTACGTAATGTGGGTTCACGAAGCCCCCCAAAGACTAGGCGCTGCTGCGTACGCGGTGTAGCCGCTTCGGGAGCTCGGACGCGGCTGACGTTCGGCGGGCCGGATCACGCTAGGCGACGATGAGGCCACGGCCTAAATTGTCACGAGGATCCAGGGATCATGGATGGTGGACCAGACAGGGAGGCAGTCAGTGGCGGAAGTGATCACGGTCGAGCTCCGCGGCAAGCGCATCGAAATCGACGACGAGAAGCGCGCGCGCATCCGCGACGAAATGCCGGAGATCGACTGGATCCAGGACGAGGCGCTCAGACGCAAGGTGACGGACGCCTGGGCAGCGGCGGTCGCATCGAGCAGCTTTTCCCGCATCGGCGACATGAAGCCGTCGGGCAACTACGATTCCCGGCCGTTGCGCCGCGGCACGCAGGCCGACCACATCCGCTCGGTCACCCGCATGGCGGTGAAGATCGCCGAGGAGATGGCCGCGCTATTTCCGGACTTCTCCTACGACCGCGACCTCTTGATCGCCGGCTCGCTCTGTCACGACATCGGCAAGGTGTGGGAGTTCGATCCGGAGAACGTCAAGCGCTGGAAGGCCGACCCGCGGGCGACCGGAATGCCGTCGCTGCGCCACCCCGGATTCGGCATCCACATCTGCCTGACGCTTGGGCTGCCCGAGGAGGTCGCCCATTGGCGGCGGCCCATTCGGGCGAAGGCGAGCTTTTGATCCGCAGCCTCGAGAACACCATCCTGCATTGGGCCGACTACACGTTCTGGCGCGTCGTCGAGGCGGGAAATCAGTTCGCCGACACCGACCCCTGGCTCGACGGTGAGATGGCGGAGCGCAGCGGGCGCCCGGCCGTGCGCTGAGTCGGCTGGGTAACCGCGGGCAACCCGCGGCTACTCAAGTCAGGGCGAGGTCAGCTCCGGGTGTTCTACGCCATGGGGCGATGCTGCGCGCCGGCGCGCAATGTTTCCCTGCTATGATCAGATCAAGTGCTGCCTTGAGGTCGGCGGCACTTTGGGCCTCCAGCCAGACAAGCCGCGTCGATTTCGCGCGAGCGTTCCCAACCGAACACGGCGTGCCCATCGACCCGCACGATCTGGCGGATGTCCGGTCTGTGCGCCAACGGTCCCTTGATCTGACTCACATTTGTCCGCTCGCACCTATCAAAAAAGGCGCTAGAGTCCGGCGTCGCGTGGGACGTACGTGGGAGCGATCTTGCTGGAAGCGAAGGGGCTGGTGCGCGCGTTCGGCCGGTTCAACGCGGTCGACGGCGTGGATCTCGAGGTCACGCCTGGCACCATCACGGGCCTGATCGGCCCGAACGGTGCCGGCAAGTCCACGCTGTTCAATCTGATCGCAGGGGCGCTGCCGCCGACGGCGGGCGTAATCCAATTCGAGGGACGCGACATCACGGGCTTGCCGCCGAACCGGATCTTCACCCTCGGTCTCGCGCGCACCTTTCAGATCCCGCGGCCCTTTCCGCGCATGACGGTGCTGGAGAACGCCATGCTGGTGCCGTTGCACCAGTCCGGCGAGCGGTTCTGGTCGAACTGGCTGGCCGGCCGACGCGTCGCTCGAGAGGAACGCGCGATCCGCGAGCGTGCCGCCGAGGCGCTCGGGTTCTGCGGCCTCGGTCAGAAGCTCGATGAGCTTGCGGGCAATCTGTCCGGTGGCCAGCAGAAGCTGCTCGAGCTTGCCCGCGTGATGATGATCGACCCGAAGCTGATCCTGCTCGATGAGCCCGCGGCTGGCGTCAATCCGGCGCTCATCGAGACCTTGATCGACAAGATCCTCGCGCTGAAAGCCCGCGGCGTGACGTTCCTGATCATCGAGCACAACATGGATCTGGTGATGCGCATCTGCCGCCCGCTGATCGTGATGACGCAGGGACGGGTCATTGCCCGCGGGTCGCCCGACGAGGTGCGCAATGATCCGCGCGTGCTCGATGCCTATCTCGGGGACGTGACCCTATGAGCGACGCGCTTCTCGAGGTGCACGATGTCGTCGCAGGCTATGTTCCCGGCCTGCCGATCGTGCATGGCGTGTCGCTGGAGGTGTCCGCGCGCGAGGTGGTGAGCATCATCGGACCGAATGGCGCCGGCAAGTCGACGCTCCTGAAAGCCCTGATCGGCATGGTCCCGGTCGCCGCCGGCCGGGTCACTCTGCTCGGCGCCGACGTCACCGGCTTGCCGTCCCACGCGCTGGTCATGCGCGGGCTCGCCTTCGTTCCACAGACCGGCAATATCTTCTCGACGTTGACCGTGCAGGAGAACCTGATCGTCGGCGGCCACACCGTCGCGACGGGCCTCGCCGACCGCCTCGCGCGTGCCTTCGATGCCTTTCCCGACCTCGCGTCCAAACGCCGCCAGAAGGCGAGCGTGCTCTCGGGAGGTCAGCGGCAGATGCTGGCGATCGCCCGCGCGCTGATGACGGATCCCAGGGTCATCCTGCTCGATGAGCCGACGGCAGGGCTCGCGCCGAAGGTCGTCACTGAGGTTTTTGCCGATCTCAGGCGGCTCGCGGAACGGGACGTTGCCGTGCTCATGGTCGAGCAGAACGCCAAGGCTGCGCTGCGCGTCTCCGACCGCGGCTATGTTCTCGCCGAGGGCCGCAATCGCCACGCGGGCGAGGCCGCTGCGCTGCTGGCGGACCCTGCGCTCGGCGCCGCGTTCCTCGGCCAGCGGCCCCGAGCGCCGGAGCACAATGATGCTCGCCCAATCCATTGCGGACGGCATTCTCACCGGCGCCATCATCGCGCTCGGGGCAATCGGCGTTTCGCTCGGTCTCCAGATTCTGCGGTTCGCCAATTTCGCTCACTCCGAGCTCATTACCTGGGGCGCCTACCTCGCTCTCGTGTTCGTCTCGTTCGCTGGTGCTGGGGCCTCGATCGGGCCGCTCTCGTTCGGCTGGCAGCTCATCGCGGCGCTCGTGCTCTCGGCTGCGCTGACCGGCGTGCTGGCCTGGCTGGTCGACGTTCTGATCTTCCGGCGCCTGCGCGCCGCGGTGCGCACAGTCTCTCCTTCGTGTTCGCGAGCTTCGGCGCGGCGCTGATCATGCGTCACGTCGTGGTGCTGATCTGGGGGCATGGGACGCACTACTATTCCCGCGAGCTGCAGATCGCCGTCGAGGTGCTGCCGGGCGTGCGGATGCTGCCCGACCAGATCTTCATCCTCGGTCTCGCGATCGCCGTGGTGTTGGCGCTGCACCTCTTTCTGACGCGCAGCCGCACCGGCATGGCGATGCGGGCGATGGCGGAGAGCCCGGCGCTCGCCCGGGTGTGCGGCATCGAAGTCGAGCGGGTGATCCGCTGGACCGTGGATCCTGTCCGGCGCGCTCGCCGCGCTTGCGGGGGTCTTTCTCGGGCTCCAGCCGCAGCTGCACCCGGAGATGGGATTCTCCGTCCTGCTCGCCTTGTTCGCGGCGGCGATACTGGGCGGTGTCGGCTCGTTGATCGGCGCCGTGGTCGGCGGGCTCCTGGTCGGCCTTGCCGAGAACCTGTCGGTCCTCGTCGTCGGTGCAGGCTACAAGACCGCGATGCCTTTCCTGCTGCTGCTTCTTGTGCTGTTCTTCCGCCCCCAGGGAATTTTCGGCCAGAGACGATGATCGGCGTCCTTTCCTACGCGGTCTTCTTCGCGAGCATCGTGCTGATCCTCGCCGTGCTGGCGCTCGGCCTCAACCTGCAATGGGGATATACCGGGACTGTTCAATGCGGGCGTCGCCGGCTTCTACGCGATCGGCGGCTATGCCTATGCGATCATGACCGCGGCGCCGAAGCCGGACATGATCGGCCATCTCGGCTGGCATTGGAGCTTCGGGATCCTGGCCGCGATGGTCGCAAGCGCGCTCGCCGCCTGGATCGTCGGACTCGCCACGATCCGGCTGCGCGACGACTATCTGGCGATCGCAACCTTCGGGATCGCCACGACGATCCAGCTCGTCACGCTCAACTGGGAATCCCTGACCGGCGGACCGAACGGCCTTGCGGCGGTGCCGCGTCCGATGGCCGAGGCGTTCCCGACCCCGCTCGCCTTCAACCTGTTCTACCTTGCGCTGCTCGCCGCCGTCGTCCTGCTCGTCTATGTGGCGCTCGAACGCATCCTGCGCTCCCCATGGGGCCGCGTCCTGAAGGCGATCCGGGAGGACGAGACGGCGGCCATCGCGCTCGGCAAGAGCGCCGTGCGGTTCCGCCTCGAGGCCTTCGTGATCGGCTCCGTGCTGATGGGTCTCGCGGGCGCGCTCTATGTGGGGTTCATCGGCTTCGTCAGTCCATTCGACTTCCTGCCGATCGTGACGTTCCAGGTCTGGGCCATGGTCATCGTCGGCGGCAGCGGCAACAATCGCGGCGCGCTGCTCGGCGCGCTGATCGTCTGGGCGATCTGGTCGCTGTCCGGCATTGCGGTCGCGAAGAGCCTGCCGCCCCATCTCGCAGCCCAGGGCGGCGCGCTGCAGGTGATCCTGATCGGGCTGCTGCTGGTGTTTTCGCTGTTGTGGCGGCCGCGCGGCCTGATCGGCGAGGAGCCCATGGTGTCGCACCATGCCGCCGAAAGTCCGTGACATGCAGGCAAACAGCCGAGAAGGAGTGTGACGATGCTTGGACGTCTCGGTACCGCGGCACCGCGCTCGCGACCATGCTGCTGACGGGCACGGCCTCGGCGCAACAGGTGTCTTGCCCGGTCAAGATCGGCGGCATCCTGCCGTTGACCGGCTCGATGGCGCCGATCACCAAGAAGATCTCGGAGGCCGCCCTGCTCGCCATCGAGCACATCAATGCCGGCGGCGGGATCAAGGGCTGCCCGGTGCAGTTCATCCTGCGTGACGATCAGGGCCAGCCGACGGTCGGGGTCGATGCCGCCAAGTACCTGGTCGAGATCGAGCGGGTGCAGGCCATCACCGGCACCGTGTCCTCGGGCGTGACCGCACCGATCATCGCCTCCGTCACCGCGCCTTCGAAGGTCGTGCAGATCTCCTGCTGCTCGACCGCGAGCCCGCTCACCCTGGACGGGCGCAGCCAGGGCTATTTCTTCCGCACCCTCCCGACCAGCAAGACCCAGGCCTATGCGACGGCCTCCGAGATGGCGCGCCGCGGCCTGAAGAAAACCGCGATCATCTACGTGAACACCGACTTCGGCCTGGACATGAACCGCTTCGCGCGCGCGGCCCTGCCGAAGCTCGGCGGCGAGATCGTGATCGAGGTGCCGTACAACGACAATCAGCCGAACTACCGGGCCGAGGTGACCAAGGCGCTCGCTGCGAAACCGGAGTCGCTGCTGCTGATCGGCTTCCCCAAGGACGCCGTGACGATCGTGCGCGAGTGGCTGTCGCTCGGCGGCTCGCAGAAGATCGCGCTGAACAATTCGATGCGCGTGAAGGATTTCGTCGACGGCGTGGGTGCGCGTTTCCTCAACGAGTCGTTCGGCATGGACAACGCCCAGGTCGAGGGCCCGCACGTCGACGTCTTCAACAAGGCCTTCGAGGCGAAGTACAAGTACGACAGCAAGGGTCCCGGCGTGCATACCCAGTATGATGCCGTGATGGCGATCGCGCTTGCGATGAACATCGCCACGGAGCTGACCGGCCCGGCGATCAAGGATGCGGTGCGCAAGATCCACACCGCCGACGGCACCGTCGTCGGCACGGGTCCGGAGGAGTTCAAGAAGGCGCTCGAGCTGATCAAGGCCGGCAAGCCGATCCGCTATTCCGGTGCCACCGGCCCGTTCGAGTTCGATCCCAACGGCGACGTGACCGGCCCGGCGCTCGTCTGGAAGATCGAGAACGGCGAGATCAAGACCGATCGCACCATCTCGATCGACGACATGCAGGCCCTGTTCAAGCAGGTCGGGAACTGAAGCGAGCCGTGCAGCGTGCGCCGTTCCAGCCCAGCAGCGGTCGCCATGGCCGCGAGGGATACACGTCAGTCCGTCCCTCATATGCACCCACTCCTGAGCCTTCAACACGGCTCTATCGCCGTGCGTCTGAGGAGGAGCAAAGCCCGTGAAATAGCGCGCCTCACCTGCCAGCTGGGTCGGAAAGAACAAAGCGCGCCGTTTCCGCCCTCATGGCTGGGCCAAGAATCTTGTCAACGAGAAACAGGCCAAGATCGACCCATGAGAGAAATCCGCCCGCCGTGATGATGTCGCCGTGATCAATAATGCGCCGATTCTGCATCGACGACGATTTGCGGAAAACGACTTGCCAGAGCCTCTGCGCAAATCTGATGTGTGGCAACCGACTTCCCATCGACGAGACCCGTTTCGGCAAGGATAAACGCGCCCGAGCACAGTGAAACCAACGTGGCGCCGCCGGCATGGCGACTGCGGACCCAGGAGACTACGCCGGCGGGAACGTCAGGATCCGGGTCCATCAGCGTCGGCGGGATGATGAGCGTCCGCGGCTTTGGGCTGCCACGCGGAGCGCTGTCATAGACGCAAGAAAGATTCGCGTCGCGGCTATCGGCGCGGCTTGCCAATGCGTAACACGAAGTGGGCTTTGGCCAGATCGCCGTTGGTCGAGAGCGATCGTGGAGGCGATCCCGAACAAATCGGTCAGGCCCAGGATGCAGGCCACCTGCGCGCCGGGATAATGCACGATGCCAATTTCGTGTGCGCGTGCTCGCAGACATCGCGTTGTCACTCCCGGTCAAAACTTTGACGCTTCCGGCAATTGAAACTTCCGGAGGGAGCTGAGCGCAGCCTAGCAAAGTCGATGCGGATGCCGTCGCCCGCGGTCGATTGGAGGCCGGATTGCGACCGCTTGACGCTCGGACGGTGCACGCAAGTACGCCTGACGCTTCGCGTCTGATGGAACGTCGATGCTGTGCACCCCTTAGCGCGCCAACCAGGCAATGCTGGATTGCCGTCGTCCCGAAAGTAGAGCGCCGCACGCGGCGGCAGTTAGGCAAGCTGGGTCGACCTCTAGGCCGTTCGCCTTTTGCCGCGCGAGGCTGTAAGCCGAAGTCTGTAGCTGAAGGAGGTAGTGCGCAATGGACACGTCCACGAAGCCCGCCGTGGTGGCCGTCTTGCAGCAATCGCGCTCACCGTCAACGGCCAGACGCGCCAGCTCGAGCTCGACCCTCGCACATCATTGCTCGATGCGCTGCGTGAGCATCTACACCTCACCGGCACCAAGAAGGGATGCGATCACGGTCAGTGCGGCGCGTGTACGGTGCTGATCAACGGCCGTCGCATCAACTCGTGCCTGACCCTCGCCGTCATGCACGACGATGACGATATCGTAACCATCGAAGGTCTGGGCGCGCCGGAAGCTCTTCATCCGCTGCAAGCCGCCTTCATCGAGCGCGACGCGCTCCAGTGCGGCTACTGCACCCCCGGGCAGATCTGCTCGGCCGTCGGCATGCTCGCCGAAGCGAAGGCGGGTTGGCCCAGCCACGTCACCCCTGATGTGGCGTCAGGGCAGATCGCCCTGTCCGACGCCGAGATCCGCGAGCGCATGAGCGGCAACATCTGTCGGTGCGCCGCGTATCCCAACATCGTCGCGGCGATTCGGGACGTTGCCGGGGGAGTATCCCGATGAAGCCGTTCACGTACGAGCGGGTCACTGACCCGCGGGCAGCGGGAGCGGCCGTGTCGCGAGCCGGCGCGATGTTCATCAGTGGCGGCACCAACCTTCTGGACCTGATGAAGCTCGAGATCGAGCAGCCGACGCATCTCGTCGATATCAGCCGGCTTGCCTTTGAACGCAGATCGAAGATCTGCCGGACGGCGGGATCCGGATCGGAGCGCAGGCGGCGAACTCGGACGTCGCCGCCGATCCTCGCGTGCGCGCGCGCTACCCAGCCTTGGCCGAGGCACTGCTCGCCGGTGCGTCGGGCCAGCTACGAAACAAGGCATCCATCGGAGGCAATCTCCTGCAGCGCACGCGCTGCCCGTATTTCTACGACACCGCAGCCGCGTGCAACAAACGGAACTTCGGGAGCAGGTTGCGCGGCACTCCGTGGCATTCAACCGCATACACGCGATCCTCGGCGCAAGTGACGCCTGCATCGCCACGCACCCTTCGGACATGGCCGTCGCGCTGTCGGCGTTGGACGCGCACCTTGAACTGCTGGAGCCGAACCAATCCACGCGCCGCGTTGCAATCGATGATTTCTACGCCCTTCCGGCAAACACGCCGCACATCGAAACTGTGCTGCGGCCTGGAGAAATGATTACCGCCGTGATCCTTCCGCCGCCGCCCCCGGGCGTCAGCGCTATCGCAAGGTCCGCGACCGCGCCTCGTATGAGTTCGCACTGATCTCCGTGGCTGTGATCATTGCGACCGATCGCGAAGACTATCACCATCGGCACGCGTCGCATTTGGCGGTGTCGCACACAAGCCATGGCGCTCGATTGATGCGGAAGCAGCGCTGAACGGCCGTCCCGCGACGCTCACCACCTATCAAGCGGCGGCCGAGGCGGCAATGAGCGAGCGCCGCAGGACGGGGCACATAACGATTTCAAGATCGCCCTCGCCAAACGCACGCTCTGTCGAACTCTTGGCAGCAGACCGTGCCAGGATAGGAGTTCGGGAGCCATCATGATCGGGACGATCCTAGTCAGCCGCGTGTTGACGGTCCGGTGAAGGTCACCGGCAGAGCCAGCCTACGCCTATGAGCATCGGGAAAGACGAGCCGCCGCTTTACGGCGTGATTGTTACGGCGACGATCGGTCGCGGCCGCATCGAGGAGATTGACGCTACGCATGCATGCGGAACAATCGCCAGGGGTCCATGCTCGTCATCACGCATCGAGAACGCGCCGGCTCAAGGCGTCCGCGATCGAAGTCGAGCCCGGCGCCGTACTGGCGCGCTCGACCAACTCTCGCCAGTGCCGGATGTCGGCCATTACGGCGAGCCGGTCGCATTGGTGGTCGCCGCGACGCTCGAGCAGGCCCAGAGCGGCCGCCAACCTTGTAGCACGTAGCGTACGCAGCCGAGCCGGGACATTTCGACTTCATGGCCAACGCCGAGAGAGCGTACGCGCCGAAGCAATTGATCTTCGGTCTGCCGACCGATAGCGCTGTGGGAAATTTCAATGCGGGATACGATGGTGCTCCGGTCAAGATCGACCGCCAGTACAATACGCCGTATTGTTTTTCCCAACCCATGGAGCCGAATGCGTGCCTGGCCGTGCCGCGCGGCGAAGATCTCGTGCTCTACGTCAGCACCCAGATCGTCGATGCCGCGCGCAGTTCGGTGGCCAGCACGCTGAAAATCGATCCGCAGAGAATACAGGTTGTGAGCTCCTACGTTGGCGGCGGTTTTGGATCCAAGCTGAGCGTCCATTCCGAGACCATTCTGGCCGCGATCGCCGCGCGTCGCCTGAACCGGCCGGTGAAAGTCGCGCTGACGCGGCGTCAAATTTTCCATGATGTCAGGCGTGCGCCCCACGTCCTATCCAGCGATATCCGCCTGGGCGCGGAGCGAGACGGCAGGCTCGTGGCCGTCGCTCATGATGCGACCATGCATACGAACCCTCAGGAGGAATTTGTCGAAACGAGCGCGCTTGCCACGCGCAGCTTTTACGCGGCGCCCAATCGGCTGACGCGGCATCGCCTGGTTCCGTTGGACATGCTGCGCGGCGAAGACGTGCGTGCGCCGGGCGAAGCGCCCGGCCTGCTGGCGCTTGAGTCTGCGATGGACGAGCTCGCGCATGCCCTCAACATGGACCCCGTCGAATTGCGCATCCTGAACGAGCCCGCAGTCGATCCCGAGCGAAATGTGCCGTACTCGGAGCGCCGCGTCGTCGAATGCCTGCGCGAAGGAGCGCGTCGGTTCAAGTGGGAACGGCGTCAGCAACAGCCAGGAACGGTGCGCGACGGCAGATGGCTAGTCGGGTTTGGCGTTGCGGCGGCCATTCGTGTCCACCCGCAGGCGACCAGCGAAAGCGCGGGTGCGGCTGGCGCCGGACGGCACCTGCATCGTGTTGTCGGATATGACGGATATTGGGACCGGGACCTACACGGTTCTCGCCCAAGTGGCAGCTGAGCGCTTGGGCCTGCCGGTTGACCAGGTGCGCGTCGAACTCGGACGCTCCGATCTGCCGGCGAGCTGGGGATCGGGCGGCTCATGGGGCGCGAGCAACTCCGCTGTCGCGGTCTATCGCGCTTGCGAAGCCCTTCGTGAAAAGCTGCAGGTCGCGGCGCGGGCCGGTCCGATTTCCCCGCCTGGCGCTTCTGGCAACACGGTGGCTCTCTTCTCAGAGGGCCGGGTGATCGCGGGTGGGACATCCCAAACCCTCTCCGACTTGCTTGCACGTAATTACCCCGATGGGATCGAAGTTGAGGGAGAGAGCACCCCAATGTGGGCGGACCCCAACTTCAGCAATTACTCCATTCATACGTACGGCGCTCATTTTGCTGAGGTGGGCGTGGACGCCGATACGGGGGAGATCCGGCTCCGGCAAATGCTTGGCGTCTTTTCGCCCGGTCGTGTTCTGAACGCCAAAACGGCGCGTTCCCAGCTGATTGGCGGCATGACTTTCGGAGTCGGAATGGCGCTGCTCGAAGAGGCCCCGCCCTACAATTCCGGCCATGAGCACTAGTCCGATCACGCGCACTGCGCGACGGCCCTGGTCGATGTTCCGGCCGACCGCGGCCTACGCGTTCCTGGTGGACCCGGCGGCGCTCGGCCGCTGGTCGCTCGGCTGCATGGACCTCGTGCATGTCGGCAGCGGCATCTACCGCGGCCGGTCGCTGTTCGACGGCGGCGAAGGATGGCTGTCGATCGACGGCGATCCGCAGCGGCTCGTGATCGACTACCATGTCGGCACCATGGATGAGCGCGTGCCGCGCATCTGCGCGCGCGTGGTGCCGGGGCCCGTGTGCGGCCTCGCGCCGTCCGAGTGCTACGTCTCGCTGCTCGCGTGGCGCTGCCGCCTCCATGGACGAGTCGCGATGGCAGCGTCTCTGTGCCAGCCACGCCGCCGAGATCTGGCTGATCAAGGCCCAGCTCGAAGCCGCAGGCGAGCGCTGAACGATGGGCAAACCGTTCAGCCGACCACCGCTTCCGCCTCGATCTCGACCGCGTAATCGCCGATCAGCTCGCGGATGGCCAGCATGGTATTGGCCGGGCGGACGGCGCCGAAGTAGCGGCCGTGAGCCCGGGCTGCCGGCTCCCATTCGGCCGCGTCCTTGAGGTAGACCCGCGTGCGCACGATGTCGTCGGCCTTGCCGCCGAGCGCCTCGACGCTGGCGACGATCTTGTCGAGGATGTACGTGGTCTGCGCGCCGACATCGCCTGGACAGATCACCGTGCCGGAGCCATGCGTTGCCGTCGTGCCGCTGACCAGGATGCGGTCGCCCACGCGCACGGCCCGGCTGTAGCCGGCGATCGGCTCCCACACGCTCCCGCTGTCGATCGTCATGCGGCCGGCGCGGCCGGGCACGGGCTTGGCCTCGTACACCTTGGGCAGGCTCGCGAGGTGATGGCTGAGATCGCCGGATGCCGTGAGGAAAGGCGGTTTGCGGTACTCATCGCCGCAATCGCCCGGCACGGGCTGTGCTGCCGCGAGCGCCTCCTCGATGCGCTGCCATGTCGGCGGCATCGAGCTCGAATTCGAACAGGCGTTGATTGTCGGCGCGATGCTCGCTCTCGCCGAGCCGCGCGCCGACGATCACGGCGGCGACCGCCGGCTGCTGCATGACCCAGCGCGTGGCGACGTTCGAGATCGAGACGCCGTGCTTGCGGGCAATCACGTCCAATGCCGCAAGCAGGGTTTGCAGGACCGTCCAGCCGCCAATGACATCGATGAAGCGCTTGTACTTCGACTTGCTCCAATCCGCGATCTCGGATGGCTCGGGTCGGCCGTGCCATTTGTCGGCGAGGAAGCCGCCTGCAAGCGTGCCATAGGCGAGCAGCCGGACGCCGTTCTGGAGGCAGAACGCGCTCATCGCACCTGCGGCGCGCCGGTCGAGCAGCGAGAACGAGACCTGGTTGGAGACGATCGGGATCCCATGCTTCACGATCAGGCGCAGGTGATCCGTATCGAAGTTGGTGACGCCGAGCTCGCCGATGACGCCCTCCTGGCGCAACCGGACCAGCTGTTCGAGCGCATCGATGTAGGCCGGATGCTGGAACATCCACCAGTGGAACTGCATCAGGTCGATGCGCTCGAGACCCATTCTGGTGAGCGATCGCCCGATCCCGTCGCGCACGACGTCCGCGGGTCATCGGCCCGGGCGGCGGGCACCATTTCGTGAAGGCCCGCGGCGCGCCGGCCGGCCCGCGGGCAAGCGCGCCGTTGCGCGCCCCCGCGAGATAGCGGCCCGCAATGATCTCGGCACTGCCATAGTGATCGGCCATGTCGAAGCTGTCGAAACCTGCCGCCGCATAGGCGGCGAGCTCCTGTGCCGAACGGTCGGGATCGAGCATGCGCCCGTGCCGCTCCATGTCGGCCACCTGCCACAGGCCGGTCACGACCCGGCAGATCTCGAGTCCCGGCGCGAGACGGATGCGACGATCGTCGGTCGCCATGCGTCAAACCTTGTTGAGATTGTACTTCATGATGCGCCCGTGCGGGCCTTCGCGGTCGCGCTCGAGCGCGTAGGTGTCGCCGCGCGGGCCCTGCCGCCGCGCCAGCACGGCATCGATGGCGGCGCGGTCGTCCTCATCCAGCGTGACCTTGAACATCCCGAGAGCGGAATCGAGGTGATGCGCATAGCGTGATCCGACGATCACGGCTGCGACGCCGGTTCGGTCGAGAACCCACCGCGTCGCAATCGCCGCAATGGATACATCATGCTTGCGCGCGATTGTCTGTACGGTCGCCGAGCAGCTCCTGGAACAGCGCCCAGCCGCCGAAATCGTCGATGATGAGCTTGTACTTGATGAGCGAGCGGTTGGTGAGGTCGGTCGGCTCCGCCTTGCCGAGCCATGCCTCCGACAGGAATCCGCCGGCGAGCGTGCCGTAGCAGAGCAGCCGCATCCCGCGCTCGACGCAGAGGTCCACCAGGCCATTTTCCGGGCGGGCGTCGAGCAGCGAATACTGAACCTGCATCGACACGATCGGGACCCCTGCATCGAGCAGGGCGCGGCTGTGCGCCGTGTCGAAGTTCGTCCCCGCAAGGAGCGCGATCTTGCCCGCGCGCTGCAGCTCGACCAGCATCTGGCCGGTCTCGATCGCACCCGGCACCGCATAGTTCCACCAATGGAACTGGACGAGATCCAGCCGCTCGGTTCCGAGCCGCTGGAGCGAGCGGTCGATGATTCCGGTCACGTATTGCTTGTCGATCCTGGGCAAGCATGTCCCAGTCGGGAACGAACTTGGTATGCACCTTGAAGGCGCGCGCGGCCTCCGCGCCACGCCGGTCGGCGAGACGCCGGCGAAAAACGCCGTACATGTCCTCGACGCCGGTGTAGATGTCGGCGCAGTCGAAGGTCGTCACGCCGCGATCCATGAAGGCGAACATGTCCTCGATGGCGCGCTCGCGGTCGACCGGGCCATGCCCGCCGGAGAGCTGCCAGCCGCCGCGGATCATGCGCGAGATGGCATAGCCGGGAGCGAGATCGGTGTGTTCGACGCTCATCCGGAGCGACCGGACGTGTGTGCAAAGGCACGGCCGTCACGTCGGCGTGCGAGAAACGGCGCTTGCCGGTCCGGGTGATGCGGAAGCGCGACGGACAGTTCGGATCAGGGCATGCGACCTCGGCGTCGGTGGACATCCAGTCGTTCGGGGCTGTCTCGCGTTGTTTCGCTGCAAGCAGCGGCAGGACCGCGGCCAGGGAGTAGATGGAGAAGCCCTGGCCGGCCGGAAGATGCAGCATTTCGCCCCTGAGCTCGAAGTAGTCGCCGGGTCTGGCGCCACAATAGAGCCGTGCTCCGGGCGGCGCGACCACCTCGACCTTGAGGTCGTAGAGCTCGAAGCTGTCGTCTGGCATGTGCGGCACGCTCGCCGGGATTGTTTCGGATTGCTCGCGAACGCTACAGCCATTTCCGAGCCGGGTTGACGAGACAGGGGCGCCGCGTCGTGACACGGCAGTTCATATCGACGGGATCGGAATGGGAGCGTCTCGCCGGCTACAGCCGCGCGGTCGTCGACGGCAACGAGGTGTTCGTCTCCGGCACCGTGGGGTTCGACCGCGCCACCGGCCGCCTTCCCGGAAGGCGCGGCCGCGCAGGCCGAGAAGGCGATCGACATCATCGCGTGGGCGCTGAAAGAGGCTGGTGCGGAGGTGCTGGACATCGTGCGCGTGCGCGTCTTCATACCGGACCGCGCCGATGTGCCGGCCGTTTCGGAGGTCGTGGCGCGCCGCCTCGGCCCCGCACGTGCCGCCAACACGACGATCTGCTCGCCGCTTGCCGTGGCCGAGGCGAAGGTCGAGATCGAGGTGACGGCGCGGAAGCGGCGCGCTGAAAGCATTCGCGTTGCCCGGTGACGGCGCCTGTGGCGTGAACCTGGAGGACCAGGTGATCGGCGACGGGCGGCTTCGCTTCGCCGCCGAGCAGGCGGAGCGGATTGCCGCAGCCCACGGCGCAGCGCAGGCTGCGGGCGGCCGTTCGGTGGCTAGCCGTCCCTTAGGCGCTCCGCCGCCCTTGCGGCGAAGTAGGTGAGCACCCCGTCGGCGCCGGCGCGCTTGAAGGCGATCAGGCTCTCCATCATGGCCCTGTCGCCGTCGAGCCAGCCGTTGCGCGCGGCCGCCATGATCATCGCGTATTCGCCCGACACCTGGTAGGCGAACGTCGGCATGCCGAACGCGTCCTTCACGCGCCGCACGATGTCGAGGTAGGGCATGCCGGGCTTGACCATCACCATGTCGGCGCCTTCCGCGATGTCGAGCTCGACCTCGCGCAGCGCCTCGTCGGTGTTGGCCGGATCCATCTGGTAGGTGCGCTTGTCGCCGGTGAGCGTCGCGTTCGAGCCGACGGCGTCGCGGAACGGCCCGTAGAATGCGGAGGCGTACTTGGCCGCATAGGCCATGATCTGCACGTCGGTGAAGCCCGCCGCGTCGAGCGCGGCGCGGATCGCGCCGACGCGGCCGTCCATCATGTCGGAGGGCGCGATGACGTCGCAGCCGGCCTCCGCCTCGACCAGCGCCTGCTTCACCAGCACGCCGACCGTCTCGTCGTTGACGATGACGCCGTCGCGCAAGAGGCCGTCGTGGCCGTGGCTGGTATAGGGATCGAGCGCGACGTCGCAGAGGATGCCGATCTCCGGCACCGCCTGCTTGATCGCCCGGATGGCGCGGCAGACCAGGTTGTCGGCGTTGAGCGCCTCGGTGCCGTCGGCATTGCGCAGCGCGGGATCGGTGTAGGGAAACAGCGCCAGGCAGGGGATCGCGAGCTTGGCGGCGCGCTCGGCCTCGCGCACCGCCTGGTCGACGGTGAGGCGCTCGACCCCCGGCATCGAGGCGACCGGGACGCGGGTGTCGCGCCCGTCGATGATGAACAGCGGCCAGATCAAATCGTCGGTCGTCAGCACGTTCTCGCGCACCATGCGCCGGGTCCATTCGGCACGGCGATTGCGGCGCATGCGGGTTGCCAGATCGAGCTGGTCGGTGCGGGCCGCGCGCGTCTCCGCCTCGACCGGCACGAGGCGGGTGCGGCTTTCGATCGGACGGCCGAATTTGATGGCCATGGCGGTGTCTCCCCGGGCGACCCCTTCTTAGCCGTTCCCACGGTCAGCGGCCAGAGCCGCGCCAATATCGGTGCAGAAAACTTCGCCTAGGCGACCTGGGCCTGCTCCATCGCGACCTCCGCTTTCAGGCTTTCCAGGTCACGATAGATCGACGCGATCGCCAGCACGCGTCCATTGCGTCGGTAGCGAACGAGGCAGTCCTTCGCGGCAACATCGCCGTCGACGGCGATCTCGTCCCAGGTCTGCGCGTGCCCGATGTAGTTGATCGGCACGTCATAATGCTGGCTCCAGAAGAATGGCACGTCGGTGAAGGGCGCGCGGGCGCCCAGCATATTGCGCGCGGCCGCCTGGCCCTGGCGCTCGGCGACGACCCAATGCTCGACGCGGATGCTCTCGCCTGAGTGCGGATCGGGCCAGCGCGCGATGTCGCCCGCGGCAAAGATCCCGGGCGCGCTTGTCTCCAGGTATTCATTGACGGAAACGCCGCTCTGGATGGCCAGCCCCGCTTGTTCTGCAAGCGCGGTGCGCGGGCGCACCCCGATGCCCACCACCACCAGATCCGCCTCCAAGGTTTTCCCGCTCTTGAGCATCACGCGCTTGCCCTCGATCGCTGTTGCCGTGTCCTCCAGATGGAAAATAACTCCGTGCTCCTCATGCAACGACCGCACGAAATCCCCGATCTCCGGGCCGAACACTTTCTCCAACGGCCGCTTTTCGGGAGCGACGACATTGACTTCGAGCTCGCGCGCGCGCAGCGACGCCGCGACTTCAAGCCCGATGAAGCTCGCCCCGATCACGACCGCACGTTTTGCAGCCTGGGCGGCGTTGATGATGGCGCGACAATCGCTCAACGTCCGCAGGGTGAAGACGTGCGGCTGATCGGCTCCCGCCACGTTGAGCCGTACCGGCTCGGCGCCGGTCGCCAGCAGCAGCCGGTCGTACGGGATATCGGTGCCGTCCGCGAGCACGACTTTGCGCGAACGTGGATCGATGCCGGCAGCGTTCGTTTTCAGCCGCAGCTCGATCCCGTTCTCCCGGTACCAATCGTCGGACCTGAGCGGCACCCAGTCCTCCGGGGCGTTGCCGGCGAGGTAGTCCTTGGACAGGTTCGGGCGGTCGACCGGTGGTGCATCGTCGTTGCTGATGATCGCAAGGCTGCCCTGGTAACCTTCGCGGCGGAGCATATCGGCGGCGGCGTATCCGGCGGCGCCGCCGCCCACGACGACGATCCGCCCGGGCGTTTCGGTCCCGCTCGACGCGCGGGCGGCCGAGCGTTTCTGCGGGTCTTTTCTGGTGGTGACGAAAAGTTGGCCGTCGCGCAGCGCGACGTTCCAGCACGGCACCGGATTGAAGGCCGGCATCCGCACCGCTTCTCCAGTACGCAGGTCAAAGGTCGCGTGGTGCCAGGGGCAGCGCACCGTATCCCCGACCAACAGACCCTCGGCCAGAGGGCCGTGGTAGTGGGTGCAATGGGCACCGATGGCGAACACCTCGTCTCCGCGTCGGACCAGCAGCACGTCTTCGTCGCCGACGCGCCCCAGCATCATCTCGTTGTCGGCCAGGGCTTTGAGGGGCACGCCCTTGGTCAAATCGGAACCGCTGGGCTTTCCTTCGTCCTGAGCCATCGATGCGCTCCCTGAAGCATCCGTTCCGCAGCGTGCCTGCGTTCCGGTATTAGACATCCGCTGCCGGCCATTCCAGCATGTTGTTGCACAGCGCCATCACGACTTGGTAATCGGGAAACCGGGCAGGGGTATACGAGCCTATGGACTTCGAGCTCACCGACGAGCAACGCGCTTTCCAGGAAACCGCACGCACGTTCGCGCGCGAACAGATGATGCCGTCCGCCCGCGACTGGGACGAGGGCGAGATCTTTCCGGTCGAGACGCTGCGCAAGGCGGCTGCGCTCGGGTTCGGCGGCATCTACGTCAAGGACGACGTCGGCGGCTCGGCGCTCACCCGGCTCGACGCGACGCTGATCTTCGAGGAGCTGGCGCAAGGCTGCACCTCGACCGCCGCCTACATCTCGATCCACAACATGTCGGCCTGGATGATCGACGCGTTCGCGGGCGACGCCCAGCGTCGGCGCTTCCTGCCGAAGCTGTGCACCATGGAGCACTTCGCCAGCTATTGCCTGACCGAGCCGGACTCCGGCTCCGATGCCGCCAGCCTCAAGACCCGCGCCCGGCGCGACGGCGAGCACTACGTGCTCGACGGCGACCAAGGCGTTCATTTCCGGCGGCGGCGTCTCGGACATCTATGTTTGCATGGTGCGCACCGGCGAGCCGGGGCCGAAGGGCATCTCCTGTATCGTCGTCGAGAAGGGCACGCCGGGCCTGACGTTCGGCGCGCAGGAAAAGAAGCTCGGCTGGAAATCGCAGCCGACCGCCATGGTGATGTTCGAGAATTGCCGGGTGCCGGTCGAGAACCGGATCGGCGAAGAGGGGCAGGGCTTCAAGATCGCGATGGCCGGGCTCGACGGCGGCCGGCTCAACATCGCCGCCTGCTCGCTCGGCGGCGCGCAGTTCTGCCTCGACCGCACGATCGTCTACATGCGCGAGCGCAAGCAGTTCGGCGCGCGGCTCGCCGACTTCCAGGCGCTGCGTTTCCGCATCGCCGACTATGCGACCGAGCTGGAGGCGGCACGGCTGATGCTGTGGCGCGCCGCGCTCGCGATCGGCGCCAAGGAACCGCACGCCACGCGGCTTGCCGCCATGGCCAAGCGCTTCGCGACCGACGTCGGCTTCGAGGCCGTCAACGGCTGTCTGCAGCTGCACGGCGGCTACGGCTACCTGCGCGACCACCCGATCGAGCGCGTGCTGCGCGACGTGCGCGTGCACCAGATCCTGGAAGGCACCAACGAGGTGATGCGGCTGATCGTCAGCCGCGATATGCTGGGGAACTGAGACCGACGACGATGGAGGTCGCCGCTATGGACGATCCTTCCGACACCGCAGCGAAGCAGCGTGCAACGATTGCCTCGCCGCACGCGCGCTACGAGGAAGACCTCTACAGCTGGGCGATCGAGCAGGCTGCGCTGCTGCGGGCTGGACGCGTGGCCGAAGCCGACGCGCGGAACATCGCCGAGGAGCTCGACGACGTGGGCAATGAACAGTACGACAAGCTGGAAAGCGCTTTGCGTCTGATTTTGATGCATCTGTTGAAATGGGACCACCAACCCGAGAAGCGCTCGCGCAGCTGGCATCTGAGTATTCGGGTGCAGCGCAGGCATGTCTTGAAGGTTTTGCGCAAGAATCCCGGCCTCAAACCGCTTGTCCGCGAAGCGATCGATGAAGCCTACGAGCTCGCGCGTATCGAAGCGGCAGGCGAGACCGATCTGGATGAGGACGCGTTTCCGCAAGAATGCCCATACGCCTACGATGAGATCATGGAGCGGGCGGTCACCTGGCCGGCGAGAGGGTAGGGGACCTTGCTGAGCGGCGACCTTGCCCTGGCGACGGCGGCGGCGTTCGCCGGAGCCGCGATCTATGTCAGCGTCGCCGAGCAGCCGGCTCGGCTGACCCTCGATCCGGTACCGCTGCTGGCCGAATGGAAGCCGGCCTACCGGCGCGGCGCGGTGATGCAGGCGAGCCTGGCGGCGATTTCGGGCGCCCTGGGAATTCTGGCGTTTGTCCAAAGCTCCGACTGGCGGTGGCTGCTTGGCGCGGTGCTCGTCCTCGCCAACTGGCCCTACACCTTGCTGGTCATCGCGCCGACCAACCGCCAGCTCGAAGCCACGCCTGCGCATCAGGCGAACGACGTCACCCGCGGCCTGGTCGAGCAATGGGGACGGCTGCACGCCGTTCGCAGCCTGCTCGGCGTGCTGGCGACCTGCGCCTACCTCTGGGCGGCACGCTAGGCGCCGCGCCGGCAGTCCAGTCACGCCGGAGCACCGGCCACCTTGCGATCGCGCGGTCCGCGCCAGCGCTTCATCAACAGCGTCATCAGGCTGACCGGCGGCCCGAGGGCATCGCCCGTAACGAGCTGCGCGCCGCCTTCGTGCCGCATGAGATTGAGCTTGCGGTCATGGAAGGCCTCCAGCTCCAGCCGATGCCCGACGCTGATCACCGCCGTTTTCGGCAGCCGCTCGCTCAATCGCTCGAACAGCTTGGCTTGACCCTCCGGATCCAGTGCCGACGTGGATTCGTCCATGATCAAGATGTCGGGCTTGTGCAGCAGCAGCCGCACGAAGCCGAGGCGCTGCTGCTCCCCGCCGGAGAGGATGTCGCTCCACCTGACGTCCTCGTCATCCAGCCGGTCGGCCAGATGCTCCAGGCCGACGTCGGCCATGGCTTTCAGCAAGACCTCGTTGTCGACTTCATCGGCCGACATCGGATAGGTGGCGGCGCGCCGCAAGGTGCCGAGCGGCAGGTAGGGTTTTTGCGGCATCAGGAAAAGGCGCGTGCCAGGTCGGGTCACGATCTCACCTTCGCCCCACGGCCACAGGCCGGCGATCGCGCGCACCAGGGTGCTCTTGCCGGAGCCGGATTCGCCGGCCAGCAGCACCTTTTCCCCTGGATCGACGTTGACATCGGCATCATCGATCACGACCTTGCCGGTGCTCAGCGTGACCGAGAGGTCGCGCAGGCTGATGGCCGCGCCTTCCGCTTCAAGGCGCTTGATCGCGCTGATCGTCCCATCCTGTTCGAGGTTGTCGAGATGGTCGAGCGACACCATGAGGCCGGAGACGCGTCGCGCCGACGCCGTCCATTCGGCGATCTTCGGATAATTGTCGACGATCCAATTGAAGGCATACTGCACTTGGATGAAGGCCGCGGCCGCCTGCATGACCTCGCCCAACGTCATGCTGCCGGCGAGATACTTCGGTGAACAGAGGATCACCGGAATGACCGACGCGATGACGAAGTTGCCATGCGACACCGCCATGGTGCGCATGTACTGCCCGGCCATCCGCGCCCAGGCCGTGATCACCGCGGCCAAGAGCTTGGCGAGGCCGGCGCGCTCCTCCTCCTCGCCGCCGAGAATGGCGATGCTTTCGCCGTTCTCGCGCAGCCGCGTGAGCGAGTAGCGGAATTCCGCCTCGGCTTGGTTCTTCGCCTCGGCAACCGGAATGAAGCTGCGGGCTATGAACATCATGCTGGTCGTGATGATCGCGCAATAGATCACCACGGCGATGACCAGGTAGCCCGGGACGGTGGTTTGGGTGCCGCCCCAGTCGAACGTGATGGCGCCGCCGACCACCCAGAGAACACCGATGAAGGTGGCGGCCGTCAGGATTGCGGTCAAAACTCCGGTTGCGAGGTCGACCGGTGCTTCGGTTGCGACTCGCATGTCTTCGGCCAGGCGGTATTCCGGGTTGGCGTGGTCGCCGCCGATGAAGTTGAGCTGGTAGTACCGCCCCTTGTTCAGCCACCGGTCGCCCAGTTCTTCGGTGAACCAGGCGCGCCACCGGCGTTGCAGGCGCATGCGCGCATAGACGATCGAGACCGCGATCACGATCCCGGCGGCGGCCAGCGGGACGAAGATCATCGCCTGCCGCAGCACCACCGCGCCATCCTTCTTCTCCATCGCGTCGAAGAGATTGCGGTTCCAGACATTGAGTTGGTATGAGATGACGAGTTGCACGATCACCAGCGCAATCAAGCTCACCGTCATGATCCGGGCGATGCGGCGCTGATCGCCGGTCCAAAAGCCGCGGGCGGTGCGCCAAAAGCGTTGGGTCAATGATCTGAGCTTGTCTTTTTCCAGCTGGGCGGAGGGAATTGGCGCGTCCATGACTTTCTGCACCGACTTATGGGGCGAGATTCCTAGTAACCCGCCGGCAGCCAAATGGTTCAACCCACGCGACTTTTGGCCGCCGACCGGGACTCGTCGGTGGTGCAGGGCGGGGCCGCGCGAGGATTGACGGGAGTTGACGAAAGGTCGCAGTAAGGGCTTGTCGCGTCACGCTTTCCGCATCCAGTCGGCCCGTATGACCACCGATTCCGAAATCCTGTTCGAACGGCGCGGCGCCGCCGGCGTGGTGACGCTCAACCGGCCGCAGGCGCTCAATGCGGTGACCCACAACATGGTACGCCTGCTCGCCGCCAAGCTCGGCGAATGGGCGAAGGATCCGGCGATTACCCGCGTGATCGTCACCGCGGCCGGCGAGCGCGCGTTTTCCGCCGGCGGCGATATTCGCGCGCTCTACGAGCTCGGACAGTCCGGCCGCCACGAGGAGGCGCTGCGGTTCTGGCGCGAGGAATACACGCTCAATACATTGATCAAGCGCTACCCGAAGCCATACGTCGCGCTGATCAACGGGATCGTCATGGGTGGCGGCGTCGGCATATCGGTCCACGGTTCGCATCGCGTCGCGGGCGACCGCTTCCAGTTCGCGATGCCCGAAGTGGGCATCGGCTTTTTCCCTGACGTTGGCGCAAGCTGGTTCCTGCCGCGCATGCCGGGGGAAACCGGCACCTATTGCGCGCTGACCGGCGAGCGGCTCAAGGC
The DNA here is from genome assembly GCA_963738705.1 of uncultured Alphaproteobacteria bacterium. Taxonomy (GTDB): domain Bacteria; phylum Pseudomonadota; class Alphaproteobacteria; order Rhizobiales; family Xanthobacteraceae; genus CAVTXS01. Next base: position 52,688 of record CAVTXS010000037.1, on the reverse strand, counting down.
CGGCGATGCGCTCGCGGCCGGGATCGCAACGCATCACGTGCCGTCGGCGCTCTGGCGCGAGCTGTTGGAAGGACTGGTCGGCACGGTGCCGGTCGACGCGCTGCTGGCCGCCTTCGCGGAGCACGCTCCGGCGGGCCCGCTCAAGTTGCGCCGCGCGGCGGTCGATCGTCTGTTCGCAGGCGACCGCGTCGAGGATATTCTCACTGGGCTCGACCGCGAAGCCGTCTCGGGCAGCGAGCATGCGGGCTTTGCCGGCGCCACGGCGGTGTTGATCCGTGCTAAGTCGCCGACGAGCCTGAAGCTAGCGCTCGCCCAGGTTCGCGGCGGCAAGACCTGGTCGTTCACCGACTGCATGCGCACGGAGTTCCGCATCGTCTCGCGCGTCATCCATGGGCACGACTTCTACGAGGGCGTAAGGGCAGTGATCATCGACAAGGATCAGAAACCGGCATGGCGCCCCGCGCGGCTTGCAGAGGTCAGCGATATCGAGATCGAGCGGCATCTTGCTCCGCTCGGGCCGACGGAGCTTGAATTGCCATGAGCGACCCGCTGCACGCGCTCGATCAGGAGGCGCCTGCCGATTCCGAGGCCCGCTGGACGCGCTGGCTCATTCTCTATGTCCGGGCGCTCGCCGTCCTATCGATGCTCAAGGGCCTCTATCATTGGAGCCTCGTGGTCGGCGTCGGCGATGCCGGCAACTCGACGTTCGAGCTGGCGCCGATGTCGTGGAAGGCGGCGACCATTTTCTTCGCCGTCATCGATCTGGTGGCGGCCGTCGGACTCTGGCTTGCGGCGGTCTGGGGCGGTGTGGTCTGGTTGACGGCGGCAAGCTCGATGGCGGCGGTCGAAATCGCCTTCCCGCAGATCTACGGCGGGCAAATCTGGGTGGTGCTGCTCGAGGTGGCGGCGATCGCCGGCTATCTCGGCCTTGCGATCATGGCCGCTCGCGAGCGTTCGGACTAGGCGGCGGCGAAGGACGGAGTTCCAACAATGGCGCGGGTCGGCTTCATCGGACTCGGCAATATGGGCCTGCCGATGGCCCTCAATCTGATCAAGGCCGGACATCAGGTGGAAGGGTTCGATCTCCACTCCCCCGCGGTGGACAACCTCGTCGCCGCGGGCGGCTCGTCCGCCGGCACGATCAACGCGGTCGCCTCGCGTGCCGAGATCGTCGTCACCATGTTGCCGGCGGGCCAGCACGTGCGCGAGGTCTATCTCGAAATCGGCGGCGTCCTCGACAATGCGAAGCCCGGCACCCTGCTGATCGACTGCTCCACCATCGATGTCGAGAGTGCGCGCGCGGTCGCAGCGGCCGCTGAGGCCAAGGGCCTGCCGATGATCGACGCGCCGGTATCGGGCGGCGTGGGCGGCGCGCAAGCCGGAACGCTCACCTTCATGGTCGGCGGCAGCGAAAGTGCGTTCGCGCAAGCCCAGCCGTTGCTCGAAGCCATGGGCAAGACGGTCGTGCATGCCGGCGGATCGGGCAATGGCCAGGCGGCAAAGATCTGCAACAACATGATTCTCGGCGTGTCGATGATCGTGGTGTCGGAAGCTTTCTTGCTTGCCGAAAAGCTTGGGCTTGATGCGCAAAAGCTGTTCGAGATTTCGTCGAAGTCCTCCGGTCAGTGCTGGTCGCTGACCAACTACTGCCCGGTTCCCGGCCCGGTCCCGACCTCGCCCGCCAACCGCGACTACCAGGCGGGCTTCACCGCGGCGATGATGCTCAAGGATCTAAAGCTCGCGCAGGACGCCGCGCGTAGCGCCGCCGCCGCCACCCCGATGGGTGCGGGCGCCGCCGCCGTCTATGAGCGCTTCGTGCAGGACGGGGAAGGTGCCGGCGTAGACTTCTCCGGGATCATCCGGTTTCTTCGCGGCAAGTGACGCGCTGCCCCTGGTTCCCAAACGGTAAATAGATCGCAGCGGATTTCATTAGCAATCGATAGTCATTCACTGTTCACTATTACAGATAAACCCAATCTTTATTCTAGAATTTAAGCCGATCTTAGAGCGTCCTCGCTAGATTGCGCGAGTGATGAGGAGCAGGGCCTTATCACTACCAAAAAATCTTAATGCATAAGAGGGCGTCATCCATGAAGACAGTAGCCAAGGTGGTCGAGCCGGCCGATCGTCAGACGCGCTTCGACCATATCCAGCCGCTCTATCTCGAGGCATTGACGCTCGTGGAGCGTTTGCACCGGCGTCTGCTCGACGTCATCAAGGACGAGTTCGACCGTCGCGGCCGCGCCGACATCAATGCGGTGCAGGCACTTCTGCTGTTCAACATCGGCGACAAGGAATTGACCGCCGGAGAGCTGCGCACCCGCGGTTACTATCTCGGCTCGAACGTGTCCTACAACTTGAAGAAGCTCGTCGAGATGGGCTTCCTCGACCATCAGCGCTCGCGTGTCGACCGCCGCTCGGTCCGCATCAAGCTGACCGAGAAGGGTCGCGAGGTGCGCATTATCGTCGACGAGCTCTACAAGAAGCACGTGCGCACCGTCGAACAGGTGGGCGGCATCAACGCCGACGAGTTCGCCGGTCTCAACAAGGCGCTGCAGCGGCTCGAGCGGTTCTGGACCGATCAGATTCTGTATCGCCTGTGAGGCCGTCTTCTCGAGCCCATATTGGGACACCAACGAAGAACCCCGGCGCTAGCGCCGGGGTTTTGCGTTCTCGGTTGGTTGGGAGCGAGTCTCGCCGAACGTCATGCCACTAAAGGCCGCGCAGGTGCCAGACGGGCATCGTCGATCCGGCCGTCGGCGATTTTTTCCTGAATGGCGTCGTGCAGACGCACGAGCCATTTCTCGGCCTCGGTGGCGCGTGCTTCGGCGCTGAGCGCGCGTGCCTCCAGCCCCTTGATGCGTTCCTCGGCCGCTTTGAGCTCATCGATCGCGCGCTGCACGATGGCCTCGGCACGCGCCTCGTTTGACGTGATCACGATCGCGACCTGATGAATCAGATCGAGTGCGCTCTGGCCGGCATGCTTGGCGGTCTCTTCGGGAGAATGGCGGGTCGGGGCGGTGGGCGCGAAGCGCAGCACCCGGTCGGTGCCGCGCGTTGGATTTCGGCTGTGTTCCATGGCTTTGGGTCTCCGGGAGCTCGCGTCGGCGGCCGTGTGCGGCTGCAGCGCGCGAGACAACTTCTGCTGCAGATGGTGAGGCGATTATGGTTAACAATCCACTAAGGCCTGCCCAGGCGTGACCCCGCGCCTCGAGTTGCGGCCCGACGGTCACAAAATTGCCCATCGTGCATTCTTAACCCTTGCCGGACGGCGGGCACCTCAATCGGCCGGCGCCATGACCGCGAGCGCGCCGGAAGCGCGCGGCGTCCCGCGTTGTTCGTTAACCATGTTCGTGCTAGGCGGACCGGGAATTCCCGATTTTCGGTCCTCAGACGCGCGTTATTTTCCGGAAATGGCGGCATGAGCAAGCTGCGCCGCGGCGCAATAATGAACCGAAGGGGTTTCTTGCGCCGCGCGTCCGTGGCGGTTGCGAGCATTGCGCTTGCCCGCGCCGCCGCGGCACAGGACACGCTGCTCGAAAACTTGATCCAGCAGAGCCAGAGCGGCGATTTCGGCCAGGGTTTTGACGCCGCCTCCCGCACCGTGCTGATGCCGAAATCGTCGCTGCCGACGCTATCGCCGGCAACGGTACAGACCACCGAGCAGGCGATCCCGCGCTATGAAGCGATCGCGGGGCAGGGGGGTTGGCAGAATATTCCGCCGATCGACAAGCTGCGGCTCGGCGCCCGCCACGCCAGCGTCGTGCCGATGCGCCAACGGCTGATCGCCGGCGGCGACCTCGACGTCAATAGCGGCCTTGGCGACGTTTACGATTCCTACGTCGAACGCGCGGTGCGGCGTTTCCAGGCGCGGCACGGCTTGAACGTCGATGGCCTCGCACGCGAGCAGACGATCGCGGCAATGAATATCCCGGCGGCGGCGCGGCTCAACCAGCTCAAGGTCAATCTGATCCGCCTGCGCGCCATGGGCAATTCACCGCCGGCGCGCTTCGTGATGTGCAACATCCCGGCGGCGCAGATCGAAGCGATCGAGGGCGGTGTCGCGGTGACGCGCCACACCGCCGTCGTCGGCAAGCCCGACCGACCCTCGCCCGAAATCAACAGCCGGATCGTGGAGATCAACTTCAATCCGTATTGGACCGTGCCGGTCTCGATCGTGCGGCGCGACTTGATCCCGAAGATGCAGGCCGAGCCGGACTATCTGGAGAAGAACCGCATCCGCATCCTCGATCAGAAGGGCAACGAGCTCACCCCCGCGCAGATCAACTGGTATTCGGAAGAGGCGGTGAACTACAAGTTCAAGCAGGATCCCGGCAGCTTCAATTCGCTCGGCGCGATCCGCATCAATTTCCCCAGCCCGCACGGCGTCTACATGCATGACACGCCGCTGAAGAACATTTTCGGCGAGGATTTCCGCTTCCACTCCTCGGGATGCGTGCGGGTGCAGAACGTGCGGGAGCTGGTGACCTGGCTGCTCGCCGACACGCCCGCTTGGCCGCGCGACGAGATCGACCAGGTGATCAAGAGCGGCGACCGCAGGGATGCCAAGATCGCCAAGCCCGTGCCGTTGCAATGGGTCTACATCACCGCGTGGGCGACGTCCGATGGCGTGGTGCAGTTCCGCGACGACATCTACAATCGGGACGGGCTCGCGCCGACCGCCCCGCGCGGCTGACCGGGCGCCGGGGGCGGCTCAGTAGACCGCCCGCCATCTCAGCTGATCTCGACTTGATCGGTCGCGGCCCTCGTCTCCCCTCGCTGATGGGCGGGCAGTCGCCTCCATGGCGACGGTCTCCAACTGACAGCTGGGATCGGTCACGCCAACTGCGCGGGCACGGCTGGTCAGGGCCAGCAACTGTCGGCTGATCGCCTTGGCAACCTTCGCCCGTTCACGCGCGACGCTTGAGTGCACAACCTTGCCACTGGCAACACCGCCTCCAGTATGCTGTCCCGGTAATTGTCGCAAGTCATGGTTGCATTGCACTTGTTCCATCAAGCGGATAATCCCGAGGTGGAAACCGGCGTTGCGACCGCGGACCCGTTGCCTGTCCTATAACTTTCGATATAGTCCGTTTTGTGGTCCCGCCCGATCCGGCCCCCGGAGAAGCGGCTTGGCCCCGCCAGGAGGTTGGCGGGGCTTTTTTTCCCGGCGGGCGAGAGTGGGCGCGCGTTGCGCAGGCGTGATGCTCGAACGGCTCGGCGATGTTATCTACTGGGTGGCCTGCGCGATCGCCATTTCGCTCATCGGCGTGGCGGGCTTTTATGCCATAGCTGGCATCAGCCCTGAGCGCTGGTGGTCTATCGGCGCAATGACCGTTATCGCCATGGTGATCTGGCTGCTTGGCCGAGCGATCCAGTATGTATTCGCAGGCCGTTGACGGGCCAGGCCGCAAATGGAAGCGACTTTCATCTTTCGGCCTTTTGGGCGATGATGCATCGAGGCCGGGTGCCGCCAACTGAGGCGGCCTAGTTCTTCGCCTTTCGCAACCCTTCGACGCGCTCCATCTCGATTGCCATTCTGAGCCAGAGTGCGGCTTGCTCGCGTAGCGCCTGCTTACGGGGCGGCGCCCTTGTCTTGTGCAGCAGCCGTATGCACTCGGCAGCGCGCTTGCGGCAGTCGTTCGGAGTGGTCGGAACCTTGGCCAATGGCGCGCTCCCCAGGGCGCCTAGAAAAAGCCCCGCCGAAGCGGGGCCAGTCGGCTCAGGAACCTATTCCGCCGGAAGGGGGGCCCCTTGGCGGAAAGGCGGGAATGAGCAGAGGCCAGTCTATACCTTTCGATATAGGATCGGTAGTATCCCGCAACCACAAAAAAGAAAGAGCCTTGATCGATCTCGATTCCCGACCGCCCCACTTAGCGATCCTGCCGTTACCGCTGTTCGGCGGTAGTCCAACGCACGGGCATCCCTCGCCAACGACCCTCACCGACATGCTCTCATGGTTCTTTAGCGACCGATGCACGGCCCCGTCCATGTTGTTTGAGCGCGTGGCGCGGGCGAAGCTCTTGGCGCGGCTGGCAAGCCAAGCGCGTTAGTCCTTCAACCCCATATCTAGCGCTATTTGATTGTTGCTACGCCACAGTTGGCGGCTCGGCAGCGATGTGATATCGCCATGAACGTCCGCCGGTGACGGGCGTTCGTTCCTCAAATCTACCGGGCGCTTCGGGGACTGCCGCATGTCGATGACCGATCGTTCGTCCGTTGCGTCGGATGGGTTCTTCGCGACGAACCTGCGGGAGGCGGATCCGGAGATTGCCGACGCCGTGGCGCGCGAGCTTGGCCGGCAGCGCGATGAGATCGAGCTCATTGCCTCTGAGAACATCGTCAGCCGTGCGGTGCTCGAGGCGCAGGGTTCGGTGCTCACCAACAAGTACGCCGAGGGCTATCCGGGGCGGCGCTACTATGGCGGCTGCCAGTTTGTTGACATCGCCGAGCAGCTCGCGATCGAGCGGGTGACGCGACTGTTCGGCTGCGGGTTCGCCAACGTCCAGCCGCATTCCGGCGCACAGGCGAACGAAGCGGCATTCATGGCCCTGATGAAGCCGGGCGACACGTTCATGGGGCTCAACTTGGCCGCCGGCGGGCACCTCACTCATGGCTCGCCTGCGAACATGTCGGGCAAGTGGTTCACCGTCGTACCCTACGGAGTGCGGCGCGACGACCACCGGATCGACTTCGACGAGGTGGCGAAGCTCGCGCGCGAGCACAAACCGAAGGTGATCGTTGCGGGCGGCTCCGCCTATCCCCGCGTCATCGATTTTCGCCGCTTCCGTGAGATCGCCGACGAGGTCGGCGCCTATCTGATGGTCGACATGGCGCATTTCGCCGGCCTCGTGGCAGGCGGAGCCCATCCCAGCCCGTTCCCGCACGCGCATGTGGTCACCTCGACCACGCACAAGACCCTGCGCGGCCCGCGCGGCGGCTTCATCCTGACCAACGACGAGGAGCTGGCGAAGAAGCTGAACTCCGCGGTCTTCCCAGGGTTCCAGGGCGGGCCGCTGATGCACGTGATCGCCGCAAAGGCGGTGGGGTTCGCGGAGGCGCTGCGCCCATCCTTCAGAATTTACGCGAAGAACGTGGTAGAAAACGCTAAGGCGCTTGCAGAAACGCTGAAATCGCGCGGACTGGACATCGTCTCCGGCGGCACCGACACCCACCTCATGCTGGTCGACCTGCGGCCGAAGCGGCTGACCGGCAAGGTCGCGGAGATCGCGCTCGAGCGCGCCCACATCACCTGCAACAAGAACGGTATCCCATTCGACCCCGAGAAGCCGCAGGTCACGTCCGGCGTCCGGATCGGCTCGCCGGCCTGCACGACGCGCGGTTTCGGCATTGCCGAGTTCCGACAGGTCGGCGAGATGGTCGCCGAGGTTTTGGACGCGCTCTCGCAAGCGGGCACGGACGAGGATGCACTCGTCGAAGCGGCGGTACGGGACAAGGTCAAACGGCTGGTCGCGCGGTTCCCGATCTACGGCGGTTGAACGGTTGAGGGGGCGGGAATGCGCTGTCCGAGCTGCAGCAGCCTCGACACCCAGGTGAAGGATTCGCGGCCGACCGAGGATTCGGCCGCCATCCGCCGTCGCCGCGTATGCCTGGCCTGCGGCTTCCGTTTCACCACCTTCGAACGGGTGCAGCTGCGCGAGCTCACGGTGATCAAGCGCAATGGCCGCCGCGTGCCGTTCGACCGCGACAAGCTCCTGCGCTCGCTGCAGATCGCGTTGCGCAAGCGGCCGGTGGAGCCGGAGCGGGTCGAACGGGCGGTTTCGAAGATCGTGCGGGAGCTGGAAAGCCTCGGCGAGAACGAGATCAGCACCGAGACGATCGGCGAGACCATCATGGAGCAACTGCGCGCGCTCGACGACGTGGCCTACGTCCGGTTTGCCTCCGTCTACCGCAATTTTCGCGAGGCCAAGGACTTTCGCGCCGTGCTGGGAGAACTCACCGGCGAGGGGGAGGCCGCGCCGGCCGCGGACGCGCGCAAATGATCGCTGCGGCCGCGGCGATGCCCTGTGCCGATCCGGCGGAAGACGCCCGTTTCATGGACATGGCCCTGACCCTGGGGCGGCGGGGGCTCGGCCGGACATGGCCAAACCCCTCAGTCGGCGCCGTGGTGGTTCGCTACGAACCCGGAGGCCCGGTCATCGTCGGCCGCGGCTGGACGCAGCCTGGCGGGCGGCCGCATGCCGAGGTCGAAGCGCTCCGGCGCGCCGGTCCGGCGAGCCATGGCGCTACCGTCTACACCTCGCTCGAACCCTGTTCGCACCACGGCAAGACCCCGCCCTGCGCCGACGCAATCGCGGCCGCCGGCGTCGCCAGGGTGGTTTCCGCGCTCGAGGATCCCAATCCGGAGGTCGCGGGGGCGGGTCACGCGCGCCTGCGCGCCGCCGGCGTGGCGGTCGACACCGGGCTGGGCGCCGAGGAGGCACGCCGCATCCATGCCGGGCATATCCGTCGCGTCGCCGAGGGCCGCCCGCACGTCATCCTGAAGCTCGCGGTTTCGGCCGACAGCAAGGCGGGGCTCGCGGGCCGACGGCCGGCCGCCATCACCGGAGAGGAAGCGCGCAGGCGCGTTCACATGCTGCGGGCGACGAGCGATGCGGTGCTGGTCGGGATCGGCACCGCGCTCGCCGACGATCCGCTGCTGACCTGCCGCCTGCCCGGAATGAGCGACCGCTCGCCGGTGCGCGTGGTCCTCGATGCGCAGCTGCAGCTTCCGCCTGCCGGCAAGCTCGCGGCGACGGCGCGGGGTACGCCCGTCTGGGCGATTGCCGGGGACACGGCGGATGCGGGAAGGGAGGAAGGGTTGCGCGCGCACGGCGTCGCGGTGCTGCGGAGCGAACTGCGCGCCGCGCGGATCGACGTCGGCGGCGCGCTGAGGCTTTTGGCAGGGCGCGGAATCACGCGGGTGCTGGTCGAAGGCGGCCCCCGCGTGGCGGCGGCCTTCCTGGCCGCCGATCTGGTGGATGAAGCCATCCTGCTGCGCGGACCCGCCACCGTCGGCGCTGACGGCATCGATGCGCTCGACGGGCTGCCGCTTTCGGCGCTCGCCCGCTCGCCGCGCCTGGTATCGCGCGGGGTCGAGGCGATCGGGACGGATACTATCGAGACGTTCGAACGGTCGGATTAAGCGTGTTCACCGGCATCGTCACCGACATCGGCGAAGTGCTTTCAGTCGAGGAGCGGGCCGAGGGCCTGCGCCGCCTGACGGTCGGTTGCACCTATGACCGCGCCTCGATCGCCATCGGTGCGTCGATCGCCTGTTCCGGCGCGTGCCTTACGGCGGTCGCCACCGGAGAGCGGAGCGGACGCACGACCTTTGCGGTCGACGCGGCCGCCGAGACATTGCGCGTCACGACTGTCGGGCGCTGGCGCCCGGGCACTCGGATCAATCTCGAACGTGCGTTGAAGATCGGCGATGAGCTCGGCGGCCACCTGGTCAGCGGCCACGTCGACGGTATCGCCGAGCTGACGGCGCGCGACGAGCCCACCGGTACGGCGCGCCTTACGCTGCGTGCCCCGGCTCCGCTTGCCCGCTTCATCGCAACCAAAGGCTCGGTTGCGCTCGACGGCGTGTCGCTGACGGTCAACGACGTCGAGGGCGACGCATTCTCGGTCCTGATCATTCCGCACACGCTTGCCGTCACCACGTTCGGCGCGCTGCAGCCGGGCGACCCGCTCAATCTCGAGGTCGACCTGATGGCGCGCTATGCGGCGCGGCTGCTGGAGACCCGCTGACGGGCGGCTTGTTCCCGGCCGGTGCGCTTGCTACTGACGCCGCGTAGGGTGGGCAAAGGCGCGCGCTTGCGCGCCGTGCCCACGCGGTCTGCACAACGTGGGCACGCGCCGCTTCGCGGCGCTTTGCCCACCCTACAGCCGGCCGCCGTACGAGAGTCAGTCATGGCCGAACCGCGCCGCAGCGCGACCGCAATCGAGGACGACCTGACGGGCGCGCGCGTGCTCGTGGTCGAGGCGCGGTTCTACGAGGATATTTCGGACGCGCTGTGGGCGGGGGCGAAACGCGCGCTCGACGCGGCCGGCGTGACCTATGAGCGCGTGACGGTGCCGGGTTCGCTGGAAATTCCGCAGGCGATTGCGCTTGCACTCAATGCCACCGCCGGCAGTGCGCGCGCCTATGACGGCGTCGTCGCGCTCGGATGCGTGATCCGCGGCGATACCAGCCATTACGACATCGTCGCCGGCGAGTTGGCGCGCGCCCTGATGGACCTTGCGCTCGCGCGCGGGCTGCCGATCGGCAACGGCATCCTGACCGTGGACGAGGAAGCGCAGGCCTGGGCGCGGGCGCGCCCGGAGGAGATGGACAAGGGCGGCGGCGCCGCCAAGGCGACGCTCGCACTGATCGCGCTCGCGCGCCGCTTCGCGGGTCGGCCTTGAGGCCGACATGACGCAGCCGGACCGCCAGGACCGCAAGGCCAACCGGCGCGGCGCGGCGCGGCTCGCCGCCGTGCAGGCGCTCTATCAGATGGATGTCGCCGCCAAGGGATTGAACGAGATCTTTGCCGAGTTCGAGAGCCATTGGCTCGGCCGCGAGGTCGACGGCTCGCAGTATCTTCCGGCCGAAGCCGCGTTTTTCCGCGAAGTCGTCGGGGGCGTCGTGCGCGACCAGCTCCGGCTCGACCCGATGATCGACGCCGCGCTGTCAAAGGGCTGGCCGCTCAGGCGCATCGAGGCGTTGATGCGCGCGGTCTTGCGCGCCGGCCTCTACGAGCTTGATCAGCGCCGCGACATCCCGACCCGCGTCATCGTTTCGGAATACGTCGACGTCGCCGGCGCTTTCGTCGACAAAGAGGAGACCGGCATGGTCAACGCCGTCCTCGACCAGCTCGGCCGGCAGGTGCGCACCCCGGAACCGGACGGGGCTCGGGGGTCGGTCGCGTGACCGCGCGCGATCCGCCGCGCTCCGGCGAGGATCGCCTCATCGCGCGGTATTTTCGCCCGCTCGCGCGCCATGCCGGGGCGATGGACCTGCGCGACGATGCCGCATTCTACACGCCCCCGGAGGGCTGTGATCTCGTCCTGACCAAGGATGCGATCGTCGGCGGCGTGCATTTCTTCGCCGACGATCCGGCCGACGCGGTCGCGCGTAGGGCCCTGCGCGTGAACCTGTCCGACCTCGCCGCCAAGGGAGCGAAGCCGGAGGGGTTCTTGCTCGCGCTCGCGCTTCCGAAAAGCGTCGGCGACGAATGGCTGCAAGGCTTCGCGCGGGGGCTCGGCGCCGATGCCGAGCGCTACGGCTGCCCGTTGTTCGGCGGCGACACGGTGGGTACGCCGGGCCCGCTCGTGGTGTCGATCACCGCGTTCGGCACGCTGCCGCGCGGGACCATGGTGCACCGCAGCGGCGCCAAGGCGGGCGATCGCATCCTGGTCAGTGGGACCGTCGGCGACGCGGCGCTTGGTCTTACGCTTCGGCGCGATCCTGCGAAGGCCGCGCAATGGCGCCTCGACGCGGCGGCCGGCGCGCACCTCCTCGATCGCTACGCCACGCCGCAGCCGCGGACCGCGCTTGCCGAGGCGGTGCGGCAGCATGCGTCGGCCGCGATGGATGTGTCCGACGGGCTTGCCGGCGATCTTGAGAAGCTGTGCCGCGAATCAGGCGTCGCGGCCGAGATCGCCGCGGTTCGCGTGCCGCTGTCCCAGGCGGCGCGCGCCGCGCTGGCAGCCGAACCGGCGCTGATCGAGCAAATCCTCACCGGCGGCGACGACTACGAGATCGTCTGCGCGGTGCCGCCGCATGCCATCGATCCGTTCCGGGCCGCGGCGGCGGCGGCCGGCATTCCGGTGGCCGAGACCGGCGCGGTGACGGCCGGGGAGGGGGCCTCGCGCTTCCTCGACGAGAGCGGCCGCGCGCTTGCTTTCGCGCGCCGCTCGTTCAGCCATTTTTGAGCTAGCGGGGGTGCGTTCGCGCTAAACTAACGCCTGACAACAGGCGGCAAGTGTAGGGGCCCGCATGTCCGGCCTCCACGGTTGCACTTGGCGCTACTCCTCGGTCTGTGCTTCGCGCCTCCACGGGTCGGTCGGTGACGCTCGCCACGCGCGCCAGCCTGGCGGAAGGTCCGCGAGCTCCAGCAAAGAGGCATCCAATTCGACAATCCTCGCGAAGCCGATGATCGTGGCGTCGGACTCGTCGACGTCATGCCCGTCGAGGAACTGCCAGCCATGATCCTCCAGATCGTGAGTGACCAGCAGGATGGGGCGAGCGCCGGAGGTGATGCTCTTCAATGTGATGATCGCGCAATTGCGCGGCTGGTCGAAAGGCCATTCTGCCGTCATGACTGTTGCTCTCAGAATACCGTCATTGGTGGTTGACGGCTGATGCAACGCGCGGCAACGGCCACCCGCCGTGCCACCGCGTGTACGTCGCCGCCCCTTGTGCGAGTCTCGGCCAGGATGCCGTATCGGTAGGGAAGAACGGCCGGCACCCAACAAAACCCCACCGGCTCGACGGAGCACCCGTTCCGTACGCCATACCGCCAGAGCGATCGGGCAAAAGTCAAACATGACGTTCAAAGCAATGGCGCCCTGTGCGCCGAAAGCAAGCGGCCGCGCGCTTGCTTTCGCGAGCCGTTCGTTCAGCCATTTCTGACCGACTTGCGCGGGCGCGCCAAGGTCATCTCTGATCTGCGTGGCACGGTCTGGCATGACCACGCCGTGGCCGCTAAGCAGTCGCCTTGCCATCCAGGACTTGCCAATGACGGCCGGGGCCGAAAACATCTCGCAGTCGGTCACGGACGACGCGCTCGCGCGGCGCAATGCCATCGTGCTGGCGGTGGCGCAGGCGCTCGCGGGCGGCAACAGCGTGGTGATGATCTCGACCACCGGCATTCTCGGCGCCATGCTGGCGCCCAGCAAGGCGCTCGCCACCGTTCCGATCAGCGTCTACGTCGTCGGCCTCTGGCTCGGCACCTTGCCGGTCGGCGCGCTGGCCAACCGGTTTGGCCGCCGGGCGTCCTACCAGGCCGGCACCGTCTGCGGCGTGCTCACGGGCCTGATCTGCTGCCTCGCGACGCTGCAAGGCTCGTTCCTCCTGCTGAATGTCGGCACATTCTTTTCCGGACTCTATGCCGCCGCCCACCAAGCCTACCGTTTCGGCGCCGCCGATACGGCGAGCGAGAGCTTCCGGCCGAAGGCGATCTCCTGGGTGCTGATCGGCGGGGTGTTCGCCGGGGTGCTGGGGCCGCAGGTCGTCATCGCCACTAAGGAGCTGTGGCCGCCGTACCTGTTCGCGGCGAGTTTTGTGGCGCAGGCGGCCTTGGCGCTGATTTCGGCCGCGGTGCTGATGCTGGTCAAGCTTCAGCGGCCGGCATTCGCGCGTGCGTCAGGAGGCGGCCGTCCGCTGCGCGAGATCGTGCGCCAGCCGCGCTTCATCGTCGCGGTGGCGTGCGGGGTCGCGAGCTACGGCATGATGAACCTGGTGATGACCTCGGCGCCGCTAGCCATGATCATGTGCAGCCATTCGGTCACCGACGCGACGCTCGGCATCCAATGGCACGTCATCGGCATGTTCGCGCCGAGCTTCTTCACCGGCACGCTGATCGCTCGCTTCGGGGTCGAGCGCGTGGTCGGCGTTGGCCTTGTCCTGATCGCCGCGTCCGCGCTGGTCGGGCTCGCCGGTATCACGGTCGCGCATTTCTGGACCGCTCTCACGCTGCTCGGCATCGGCTGGAATTTCACCTTCATCGGCGCGACCGCCATGGTCACCCAATGCCACCGGCCGCAGGAGCGCACCACCGTGCAGTCGTTCAACGATTTCCTGGTATTCGGCTCGATGGCGATCGGATCGTTCGCCTCCGGCACGCTACTCGCGACCTTCGGATGGGACGCCGTCAATGGCGTGGTGTTCCCGGTCGTGCTGGCGGCCGGCGCGCTGCTGCTGTGGCTGCAAGGGCGCGAGCGGTTGAGGGACGCCTGAGGGGCGCTCAATTGCGCCGCGCCTTGGTTGGCACCCGACGGCGTGGCCGCAAACCTCGGCGGATTCCCTCGTTGCGCCACCGCATCGTTTCTGGCTATACCGACCCCGCTTCGCGGCTTGGGGGCCGTAACCATCCGTAGCTCCGGCTTGACGGCGGACGGGCGAAAACGCCGCCCGTGCGGGCCGGTAACTTAAGGACGCATTTCCATGACAGCTTTGTGGGCCATCATCGCCTGCGGCGTGCTCTCGATCGCCTATGCGGTCTGGGCGACTCAGTCCGTGATGGCGGCCGATGCCGGCAGCGCGCGCATGCAGGAGATTTCCGCCGCCGTCCGCGAAGGCGCGCAGGCCTACCTCAAGCGTCAGTACACCACCATCGCCATCGCCGGCGTCGCCGTCTTCATCATCTTGTGGATCTTCCTCGGCTTCCTGGTCGCGCTCGGCTTCGCGATCGGCGCCGTGCTGTCGGGCGCCACCGGCTTCATCGGCATGAATGTGTCCGTGCGCGCCAACGTGCGGACCGCGCAGGCGGCTATCGGTTCGCTCGCCGGCGGCCTCGAGATCGCCTTCAAGGCCGGCGCCATCACCGGCCTTCTGGTCGCGGGCCTCGCGCTGCTTGGCGTTTCGGTCTACTACGGCATCCTCACCGGCCCGCTCGGCCGCGCCCCCAGCGACCGCGTGGTCGTGGACGCGCTGGTGGCGCTCGGCTTCGGCGCCTCGCTGATCTCGATCTTCGCCCGTCTCGGCGGCGGCATCTTCACCAAGGGCGCCGACGTGGGCGGCGACCTCGTCGGCAAGGTCGAGGCCGGCATCCCGGAGGACGACCCGCGCAATCCGGCAACCATCGCCGATAACGTCGGCGACAATGTCGGCGACTGCGCCGGCATGGCGGCCGACCTGTTCGAGACCTACGCGGTGACGACGGTCGCCACCATGGTCCTGGCGGCGATCTTCTTCGCCGGGACGCCGGTGCTCAATGCCATGATGCTCTACCCGCTGGCGATCGGCGCGGTGTGCATCATCACCTCGATCATCGGCACGTTCTTCGTCAAGCTGGGCCCAAGCCAGTCGATCATGGGCGCGCTCTACAAGGGCTTCATCGCGACCGCGGTGCTCTCCCTGGTCGCGATCGGGTTCGTGACCTATTGGCTGATCGGCTTCGGGCCGATCCCGAACGCGAGCTATACCGGCGCCAAGCTCTATGCCTGCGGCGCGGTTGGCTTGGCGGTGACCGGCCTGATCATCTGGATCACCGAATACTACACCGGCACGAACTACCGCCCGGTGCAGTCGATCGCCACCGCCTCGATCACCGGACACGGCACCAACATCATCCAGGGGCTGGCGGTTTCGCTCGAATCAACCGCCTTGCCCACGATCGTCATCATCGCCGGCATCCTGATCACCTACGGCCTGGCCGGTTTGTTCGGCATCGCGGTCGCGGTGACGAGCATGCTGGCGCTCGCCGGTGTCGTGGTCGCGCTCGACGCTTTCGGGCCGGTCACTGACAATGCCGGCGGCATTGCCGAGATGGCGGGCCTGCCGAAGGAGGTGCGCAAGGCGACCGACGCGCTCGACGCGGTCGGCAACACCACCAAGGCGATCACCAAGGGCTATGCCATCGGCTCCGCCGGCCTCGGCGCGCTGGTTTTGTTCGCGGCCTACAACGAGGACCTGAAGTACTTCATCGCCAACGCGCAAACCTACAAGTACTTCGACGGCGTCAAGCTCGATTTCTCCCTCAACAATCCGTACGTCGTGGTCGGGCTGCTGTTCGGCGGTCTCTTGCCGTATCTGTTCGGGGCACTCGGCATGACCGCGGTCGGCCGCGCCGCGTCGGCGATCGTCGAGGAGGTGCGCCGGCAGTTCCGCGAGAAGCCCGGCATCATGCAGGGCACCGACAAGCCCGACTACGGCCGCGCCGTCGACCTGCTCACCAAGGCGGCGATCAAGGAGATGGTCCTCCCGTCGCTGCTGCCGGTGCTCTCGCCGATCGTCGTCTACTTCCTGATCTACTGGATCGCGGGCGGCGGACCGGCCGGCAAGTCGGCGGCGTTCTCGGCGGTCGGCGCCATGCTGCTGGGCGTGATCGTCACCGGGCTGTTCGTCGCGATCTCGATGACGTCAGGCGGCGGCGCCTGGGACAACGCCAAGAAGTACATCGAGGACGGCCACCACGGCGGCAAGGGCTCGGAAGCCCACAAGGCCGCGGTGACCGGCGACACCGTCGGCGATCCCTACAAGGACACCGCCGGACCGGCCGTCAACCCGATGATCAAGATCACCAACATCGTGGCGCTGCTCTTGCTGGCGATCCTGGCGCACTGAGACGGCGCGTCTGCGGAGCGCGCTTGCGTGAGCCTTGATTCGCCCGCGGGTGGATAAGCACCATCGCGGCAACGAGGGAAGCCGGCTCGTTCGGGCGCGCCGCCGCGCGGATCACCGCGACCCTGTTGAATCGCCGAGCAAGGTTTGCTCAAGCCGCGTCGGCGCAGTCAACCACCGCTTCGTCCGTTGCCAACCCTGACGAATGACATGAAATCCGGCGGTCGGGGCATCGCCGCGATGACAGCCGGCAAGTCTGCGCGATCAATCAATCGCTGCCGAGAATCTTGAAGATGTAGGTCAGGTAGGACAATTCCTGCCCGCCGCTCGGAGTCCTGCGGCCGATGAAATCGAACACCTTGCCGTCCTGCAGGCCGTAATTGGCCAGCCGCTCGACCCGCCGGTTCTTGTCGAAATAGACGGCGACGACGCGCTGGTCGACGACCTTTTGCGGCAGGAACGAGGTCTGCGCCGTCTTTTGCGAGATGTAGTAAAAGACCTCGCCGCTCACGGTGGCGACCGTGGAGGGCGTTCCCAGCACGATCAAGACCTGCTCCTGGCTGGCCCCAAGGGGGATCTGCTCGAGCGCGCCCTCTTGCAGCACATAGCCGCGCTGGTAATTCTGAGTGAAGCAGCCCGCGGCCAGGAGACCGGCGGCCACCACGAAAGCCGGTATCGTCAGGGCTCGCATGCCAGGCAGAAAGGATCGGAGCGAACGGCGCATGCAAAAGGATTCCAGGATCGAGTCCGAGGCTTGAGCCCCGGAGCGGTTATCGTCCCGGCCGGCCAAAGGGGTGGACAGTCAGACGAGTCTGGAACCAAATGTCTCCCTCAATGGGCGGCGCCGTCCGATCGCAGCCATCCGCCGTCGGAAACACAAGACTCCTGAATGACTTTCCCCCTCGTCCGACCGGCGCGCGGCGCCCATACCATCGAAGCGCTCTATGGCGCCATCGTGGCGCAGGCCCGCCATCCGCTGCTCTACGCCGACTACGGCGTCCCGGATACGGTCGAAGCCCGGTTCGACATGGTCGTGCTTCACGTCGCCCTGTTTTTTCGGCGGATGCGGGAATCCGGCACGTTTCGCGCTCTCGGCCAAGCCGTTTTCGATCGTTTTTGCAAAGACATGGAGCATAATCTTCGAGAAATGGGTGTAAGCGACCTGGCGGTGCCGAAGAGGATGCGGCGCATCGGCGAGGCGTTCTATGGGCGCGCGGCCGCTTATGACGACGCCTTGGCGTTCCCGGACGACGACGCCATCGTCGCCGCGCTTTCCCGCAACATCTTTGCGGGCGGGACCGCGCCGCAGGCGCGGCGGCTCGCCGCCTATGTCCGGGCAACCGTCGCCGAACTTGCACGGCAGGAGGACTTCCATCTTCGCGGCGGGCAGGGTGTCCTTCCCGGATCCGGGCGCTCTTGCGGCAGGGGCGGGTGCGGCGTGACGACGAAGGTGAACATGACAAAGGATCGCCCGTTATGGAGTGTCCCTGTCCGATTGGAGGACGTGCCGCCGACCGGCCGCCGGTTCGATCTGCGCGCCGACGAGGCGATCCGCGCTGCAGTCGCGCGCTCCGCGGGAATCCCCGAGGTCGCTGATTTGGAGGCGGTGTTCGAGGTCAGCCGTCACGGCCCGGATAGTCTGCATGTGGTCGGTCACGTTTCGGCTGCCGTTCGACAATCGTGCGTCGTGACGCTCGAGCCGGTGGCGAACAGCATCGAGGAAAGCGTCGATCTGGTGTTTGAGCGCGGGATGCCACGAGCCGACCCGAGCCCCGATGGATCGGAGGATGCCGCCGGCGAAGGCCCCGAGTCGCTGGTCGACGGGACCCTTGATCTGGGCGCCGTTGCGGTCGAGTTTCTGATGCTTGGGATCGATCCCTATCCCCGCAAGCCGGGCGCCATTTTTCGCGCCCCGATCAGCGAGGACGGCGGCGCCGGCCCTTTCGCGGGGCTTGCGGCGCTGAAGAAAAAGTCCGGGAGCACAACAGGATAGTTTCGGTTCGGAGGGTGCTTTCCGGCCGGATCATAACGGTGTTGTGTCCGGCCGCCGACACGGTATTGTCGCCCCCCCGCGCTCCTGGTCAGAAAGATTGGAGCTCTCGGCGCTTGAGGCGGTCGCCAAGGTCGATTGATGCCCCAAAAGGTTCGCATCGCGCTCGACGCCATGGGGGGCGACCATGGGGCCTCGGTGGTCATATCAGGCGCGGCGCTCTCGCTCACGCGGCGCCCTGACAGTGAGTTCCTGCTGTTCGGTGATGGCGCGGCAATCGAACCGCTGCTGGCGTCCTTGCCGCGGCTGAAAGCCGCGGCGCGCGTTGTTCATACCGAGGTTGCGGTGGCGATGGATGCCAAGCCCAGCCAGGCGCTGCGGCATGGACGCTGGAAATCATCCATGTGGCTCGCGCTCGATGCCGTGAAGCGCGGGGAGGCCGAGGTCGCCGTCTCGGCGGGCAATACCGGAGCCTTGATGGCGATGGCCAGGTTCAACCTCAAGACCATGGCCGGGATCGAGCGGCCGGCGATTGCCGGCCTTTGGCCGACGCTGCGCGGCGAATCGATCGTGCTCGATCTGGGCGCCTCGATCGGTGCGGATGCACAGCATCTCGTCGACATGGCCGTGATGGGCAGCGCCATGGCGCGCATCCTGTTCGATATCGAGCGACCGACCGTCGGCCTGTTGAACATCGGCGTGGAGGAAGTGAAGGGACTCGAGGAGGTGCGCGAAGCCGCGCAGATTCTTCGGGATGCGCAATTGCCCGGCATGGAGTATGTGGGCTTTGTCGAAGGAACGGATATCGGAAAGGGAACCGTAGACGTGGTGGTGACGGAAGGCTTTGCCGGAAACATCGCGCTCAAGACCGCGGAGGGAACGGCTCGCCAGATCGGCGAATACTTGCGGGGCGCGATGAGCCGCACGTGGCGCGCGCGCGTGGGCTATCTGCTGGCGCGTCAGGCCTTTCAAGCACTGCGGGAGAAGTTGGACCCGCGACGGTCGAATGGTGGCGTCTTCCTCGGGCTCAACGGCATCGTGATCAAGAGTCACGGCAGCACCGATCCGGAAGGGTTCGCGGCCGCCATCGACGTTGGTTACGACATGGTTCGCTATGGCTGGCTCAGCAAGATCGGCGAGGCGCTGGCTCAATACAAGCGGGGCGAGGATCGCGCGTTGATGATTGGTGAGGTCGCCTCGTGAGCGCGGTGCGATCGGTCGTCATGGGTTGCGGCAGCTACCTGCCGCAGCGGGTCCTCGCCAATGACGAGTTGGCGCGCATGGTCGATACTTCCGACGAGTGGATCGTGCAGCGCACCGGCATCCGCGAGCGCCACATAGCGGCGCCCGGCGAGTTCACGTCCGACATCGGCCTGCACGCCGCGCGCGCGGCGCTCGCCGACGCGGGCCTCGATGCCGCCGACATCGACTTGATCGTGCTCGCCACCTCGACGCCCGACAACACCTTTCCGGCGACGGCGGTTTCCATCCAGGCCGGGCTCGGCATCACGCACGGTGCCGCCTTCGATCTGCAGGCGGTATGCTCAGGCTTCGTCTATGGGATGGCGACCGTGGATAGCCTGTTGAAGACCGGCATGGCCAAACGGGCGCTGGTCATCGGGGCGGAAACATTCTCCCGTATCCTCGACTGGACCGATCGCGGCACCTGCGTGCTGTTCGGCGACGGGGCGGGCGCAGTGGTGATGGAGGCGCAGGCGGCCGAACAGGCGAACGGCCGCGGCGTCCTGACCGCCCAGCTGCGGTCCGATGGCCGCTACAAGGAGAAGCTCTATGTCGACGGCGGTCCGTCATCGACCGGCACCGTCGGTCACTTGCGCATGGAGGGTCGCGAAGTCTTCCGCCACGCCGTCGGCGATGATCACCGATGTGGTGCACCATGCCTTCGAGGCCACCGGCTGCTCGGCCGCCGATATCGATTGGTTCGTGCCGCATCAGGCCAACAAGCGAATCATCGACGGCTCGGCCCACAAGCTCGGCATCGATCCGGCCAAGGTCGTCACCACCGTCGACAAGCACGGCAACACGTCGGCGGCCTCGATCCCGCTTGCGCTGGCCACCGCGCGTGCGGACGGCCGCATCAAGCCCGGCGATCTCATCCTGTTGGAGGCCATGGGCGGCGGTTTCACCTGGGGCGCGATCCTGCTGCGTTGGTGAGGATCGCCTTCGGCCACCTTGCGGCGCAACCGGCCCTGCGGCATCATGTCATTGAAAATCCAGCGTGATAAGTTG
Organism: uncultured Alphaproteobacteria bacterium; assembly: GCA_963738705.1. GTDB lineage: Bacteria > Pseudomonadota > Alphaproteobacteria > Rhizobiales > Xanthobacteraceae > CAVTXS01. The sequence continues at coordinate 32,178 of CAVTXS010000037.1, read as the reverse complement.
CCGGAAACAACGAGGCGGCGGGTATGTCTGGCAAGACGGTGACGCGAGCGGATTTGTGCGAGGCGGTCTACCAGAAGGTAGGCTTGTCGCGGACGGAATCCGCGTCCCTGGTCGAAGCGGTCCTCAAGGAGATCACCGACTGTCTTGAGCGCGGGGAGACGGTGAAGCTCTCCTCGTTCGGCTCGTTCGTGGTGCGCAAGAAGGGTGAGCGCATCGGGCGCAATCCGAAAACCGGCAAGGAGGTGCCGATCTCGCCCCGCCGCGTCATGGTGTTCAAGCCCTCGGCCATCCTCAAGCAGCGCATCAACGGCAGCACCGAGGTCGGCAGCGAATGAGCGGCCCGGCCGCCCATCACTGCCCAACCTTGCCACGCCGCTATCCGGCCGCAGACGAGCGCTAGCCTGCCATGTCGGACATGACGGGAACAGGCAACGTGGACAAGGCGCCGGACGCGTTCCGCACCATCAGCGAGGTGGCCGACGACCTCGACGTGCCCCAGCATGTGTTGCGGTTCTGGGAGACGCGTTTCGCCCAGATCAAGCCGATGAAGCGTGGCGGCGGGCGCCGCTACTATCGGCCGGACGACGTCGATCTGCTGCGCGGCATCCGGCACCTGCTGTACGGCGAAGGCTACACCATCCGCGGCGTGCAGCGCATCCTCAAGGACAACGGCGTCAAGTTCGTGCAATCGGTGTGGAGGTCCGGCGCTCCGCAACCGGAACCTCCACGCGCCGAGGATGTGGTCGGCATCGAGGATGGTGCCGAGCGCGCTGCCCCAGGCGCCCTGCTCCGGAGGGCGCCGATCGAGACAAGCGGCCGGAGGAGGTCGAGGGCCGAGCGCGCGCCGTCGCACCGTCCCTGCAGGAAGCGACACCGTCCGCGCCTTCGCTGTCGCGCGAGGATTTGCGCAAGTTGGAGTCGACGCTCCACGAGCTCGGCGAATGCCGCCGGCTGCTCGAAGTGGCGCTCAAGGACGAATAGCCGTACTCGGCCTTGCTGCGGCACCTACTCCAGCGACGGCACTGCGCGCAGCCCGGCAACGATGGCGTCGAGATCGCCTCCGATCATTCGGGCATAGAGGCCGTACGCCATCGGCGGCTTGAGTCGTCCGCCTTCGCGCGAGGTGCCCCTGTGTGTGTGCCGGCGCGCCTCGGTGCGGAAGGAGCGGATCAGATCACCGGACTCCAGGCCACCGGCACCGTGCGGTAACCGGTGCCGTCCTTCTCAACATACGCCAATGCCGGGAAGGGGTAGTGGAACCCCTGGATCAGCATCTTTTCGGCCGCGGCCATATCGTAGACCTTGCGTCGCGTCTCTTCTGCCGCCTTTGCATCCTGGTCGAACATCAGATGCCATCCGGGATTGCGCGCAAACAGGAACGGCACGTTGGTAACGTCCGCCTGCACGTACACTTTGCTCGAGCCCGAGGCGATGACGTGGGACGTATGGCCCGGCGTGTGGCCGTAGGTGGCGACTGCGGTGATCCCGGGGGCGAGTTCCTGGCCGGCCTCGTAGGTCCTCACGCGCTTCAGCACCTCGCCGCTGAATACCCGGCGATTGTTCTTGAACAAACCCTCCATCCGCCCGGCTGGCGCCCGGCTCATCTCGCCGTCGTCCATCCAGAACTTGTGCTCTGCCGCCGGCACCAGAATCTCGGCGTTCGGGAAGGCGAGCGTGTTGTCCGCCTTCAGGAGGCCGTTCACATGATCGCCGTGGTAGTGCGAGATGATGACGGTATCGATCGCCTTGGCGTCGATGCCGGCGGCCTGCAGATTGGCCTGGAATTGCCCGGCCGCGCCCTTGCTGGTGGTGAAATTCGCCTCGCCGGTGCCGGTGTCGATGACCACGAGCTTGCTTCCGGTGTTCACGACGATCGGCGAATACGGGATCGCCATCATGTCCGGTTCCATGAAGACCGCGGCGAGCGCGGCGTTGATGTCCGCGCGCTTGACGTTGCCGACGAAGGTGTCCGGGTACTTGAATCGATTGATGCCGTCGGTGACGACGGTGATTTCATGGCTGCCGACTTTGTAGCGATAGAAGCCGGCCGCCTGTTTGCCGGCGGCGGGCGCGGCGGCCTGGGCCGCCGGATTGTCGGATCCCGGCGACGTGGCGATGGCCGCCGCGGCGGCTGCGCCGGTCAGGATCGCGCGTCGGGTCAGGTCGGTCATCTTGCGTCTCCCATTCGTGAAGTCGTTTGCAGGGGTGTGGCGAACGCTACTCTTGCGGACTCTACAGTGCAGGATTCCAGGCAATCGGCACCAGGCGGTACCCGCTGCCGTCCTTCTCCACGTAGCCCATGGACGGGAACGAGAAGTGGAAGCCGACGACAAGCGCCTTCTCGGCCGCCGCCATGTCATAGAACTTGCGCCGGGTCGCCACCGCTTTCTGCGGATCGATATCGAAAGCGACGTGCCATTCCGGATGACGCAGGAACAGTTCAGGAATGTTGGTGACGTCGGATTGGATCAGGATCCTGGATGATCCCGACTGCACCGTGAAGGCGGTGTGGCCGGGGGTGTGGCCGGAGGCGTCGATCGCGGTCACGCCGGGCGCGACCTCTTGGCCCCATTCGTACTTGGTCACCTTGTCGGCGAGCCCGGCAAAAACCCGGCGGACGTTGGCGAAGTAATTCTTCATCATCTCGTTTGGCGCTTTGGCGGCGTTCTCGTCGTTCATCCAGAACGCCCAGTCCTGCGCCGGACCTCTCCGCGTTCGGGAACACGAGCGAGCCGTCAGCGGCCTTGATGCCGTTGGCGTGGTCTGGATGCAGGTGCGAAAGCACCACGATATCGACCGCCTTCGGGTCGATGCCGGCCGCCGCCATGTTGGCGACCAGATGGCCGACGCGCGGGTTGGACCCGCCGGGGCCGAAGCCGGCATCGACTACGGCGAGCTTCGATCCGGTATTGATGAGCTGCGGATTGAACGGAACCACCACCATGCCCTTCGGCATGTAGGCGGCCTCGGCGGCGGCCAGCGCCTGCTCCTTCGGAACGTTGCGCACGAAGGTGTCGGGCATCGGGAATACGTTGGCGCCATCATTGATCGATGTGCACTCGAAACCGTCGACCTTGTAGCGGTAGAAGCTCGGCGCCTGTTTGGCGGCCGGCGGCGCGGCAGCGCGTGCCGGCGTTGCGGCACGCCCTCCGGCGATGGCGGCGCTCGCCGCAACGCCCGACCAAACGGCGCGGCGTGTCAGTGCGGTCATCGCGATCGTCCCGATGCTCGTTGCTCTTGATCGCGGCTCTCTTCGGGAGCCATGCACGATTGAACTTTCCCAATGGTAGCGCGCTCCCACCGAGAGGGAAACCGGACCGTGCGCCCGCCGAAGGCCGCTCGATCGAGCGGAGGAGCCGATCGAACCGTCGTTCGCAGCACCGACTTCCCGACCAGGCGCGCGGGCTTCGCGCCGGCCGGCGCGAAGCCTCCGCGGGCACGACGTCTCGAGACGACGGCAGCCCCTAGAGCGACGGCTGCCAGTAGGCCGGCACGAACTCGTAACCGTTGCCCTGCTTGGCGATGTAGCCGGTCGAGGGGAACGGCAGATGGTAGGCGGCGATCGGCATGCGATCGGCGGCCGCCATGTCGAGCATGCGTTTGCGCGCCGCGATGGCCTTGGCGGCGTCCATGTCGGCCCACAGGCTCCATTCGGGGTTGCGCACGAACAACACCGCATGGTTGGCCGTATCCGACGTGACCAGGAGCTTGCCGCTGCCGGACGCGACCACGAACGCGGTGTGGCCGGGGCTGTGGCCGCTGGCGTCGATGGCGGTGATCCCCGACACCAGCTCCTTTCCGTGCTCGAACTGCTTCAGATCCTTGGCGATCGGACCGAAGACGCGTTTGACGTTTGCGAACCCTCCCTTCCACACCTGCGGTGCCCGCGACTCCTCGCCCTCGTCGTTCCAGTATTTCCACTCGATGCTCGGAACCATGATTTCGGCGTTGGGGAAGTTGAGGGTGCCGGCTTTGGCACGGATGCCGGAGATGTGGTCGCCGTGGAAGTGGCTGATGAGGATCGTGTCGATGGTCTTCGGATCGACGCCGGCCGCCGCCAGGTTGTTCATCAGGTTGCCGACGGTCGGCGCGGCGTTGTCGCTGAAGCCGGTGTCGATCAGCACCAGGTTCTTGCCGGTGTTCACCAGCAAGGTGGTGAACGGGTTGCGGATCTCGTCGGTCGGCAGGAACGCTGCGCCGAGCGCCTTCTGCACCTCTGCGAACGGCTGATTGACGACGACGGTCGCCGGGTTCGCCGACTTCACGGCGCCGTCGTTGAGCGCGGTCACTTCGAAATCGCCGACCTTGTAGCGGTAGAACCCCGGCACCTGCTTTCCGACCGGCGGTGCGGCTGCGCGAGCCGGCGCTCCGCCCGCGAGCGCGCTCAGGGCAGTCGCCGTCGCGGCGGCGGCACCGGTGAGAATGGTCCGGCGTGTCAGTGCTGTCATGACGTCTCCTCCCTCTTTGATGGCGGCCGGTTGCAGGGTCGCCCCCGGCTCTCCTGGTCATCGTGCCCGACGACGGGCGCGCGGATGATGCTCACGAAACAATAACCCCTGCGCGGCGGTTCCATTCCGCCCTGGCGCGCACGCGTTGCACAAAACACAGCGGGTCCCCACGAGCGGTGACGGCGTCAGGTGGAGTCTGAACGGCTGGTCCGCTTAGCGTCCTCCTCGATCGTTCCCCATCTGGCCGCCGCGATCCAGCACGCGATCGCGCCGGCAAGCAGCACGCCGGCCACCAGCAACAGAGGACTGCGAAAGGAGCCGTGACGGTACATGGCCACGAAAAGCAGCAGCACGCCGGCGCCGAACAGGCCGTTCGCCAACGCCGTAAGCGTCGACCGGCGCGCGCGAATTCGCAGAGACATTCCTTTGTCGCCAGCAGTTGAACCACGAACAGGAGCCGCGCGCGGGGCGCGGCTCGTAGCGGCGTTGGTCGCTCGCCCGGTGCCTACAGCGCCGGATTCCAATTGACCGGCACCAGGCGGTAGCGATCGCCGTCCTTTTCGGCGAAGCCGGTCGCCGGGAAGGCGTAGTGATACCCCGAGATCGGCATCTTCTCAGCCGCCACCATGTCGTAGAGCTTGCGGCGCGTCGCTTCCGCCATCGGTCCATCCATGTCGGCTGCGGTATGCCAGCCTGGATTGCGCAGATTGATGGCGGGATTGCCGGTCACGTCGGCCTGCACGACCATCCTGCCCGACCCCGAGGCGACAATAAATGACGCGTGGCCAGGCGTGTGGCCGGGCGTCGGGATCGTGGTGATGCCGGCGGCGACCTCCTTGCCCGCCTCATATTTGGTGACCTTGTCGGCGATCGAGCCGAAGATGCGCCGCACGTTTTCGAACGTATTGCGCACCGGACCGCTGGCGGGTGCGCGACTCATATTGCCGTCATCCATCCAGAACGCCCATTCGGCAGCCGGCACCATGATCTCGGCATTGGGGTAGGCGAGCGCGTTGTCGATGGTGCGCAGGCCGCCGATATGGTCGGCGTGGAAATGCGAGATGACGATCAGGTCGATCGCCTTCGAGTCGACGCCGGCGGCGGCAAGTCCCTGCGGCAGCTTGCCGGTCGTCGGCGAGCGGCTGGCGTGGTTGCCTGCATCGAGCAGCACCAGTTTCGAACCGGTATTCACCAGCACCGGATTGAACTGGTTCCAATACTGGTCGGTTGGGAGGTACGCGGCTTCGAGCGCGGCCTTGATCTCGTCGATCGACTTGTTCCGAACCATCGCGGGCTGCACCTGTATTTGCAGCGCGCCGTCCGAAATCACGGTGACTTCGAAATCGCCGACCTTCGAGCGGTAGAAACTCGGCGCCTGCTTGCCGCTCGCCGGTGCGGCGGCCTCGAGGGGCGCGGAGGCGAGCGGGGTCAGAGCGCCGATTGCGGCGCCGGCCAGCATGGTGCGGCGCGTGAGTTCCGGCATGGTGTGCTCCCTGGAGGTGTTGCGGATTGTGATTGTCGCGCGGGCCTTGTTCGGGGCGACGTTTAGCCGGTGGATTGTACCCCCGTTGCTGCCGCCCGAAACGTCGCCGCGGGCTCAACTCGCCGTGATCGAATGCCGCAGCCTTGGCCCGGTGCCGGCGCCTGTTCGCTAAAGACCCGGAATGGTTGAGCCGAAGATCCAACCGATGATCTTCGACACGACGTCGCCGAAGACCAGCAGAACCCCGGCCCAGACGAAAGCCGAGGTGAAGTTGGCGAACTGGAAGGTCCAGTACGGCATGTGGAAGATGCCGGCGACCAGCGGGACCGCGGCGCGTAACGGCCCGAAGAAACGCCCGATGAAGATGCCGGCTGCGCCCCAGCGCTTCATGAAAGCCTCGCCGCGCGGCAACAGATCGGGATGGCGGGAGAGCGGCCAGATATGCGCGACGGCCGGGCCGACCTTGACGCCGATCCAGTAGGATAGCCAATCGCCGAGCGCGGCCCCGATCGAGGCCGCAACCCAGACCGGCCAGAAACTGATCCCGCTCGACCCGATCAAGGCGCCGATGCCGACCAGCGCCGCCCATGCGGGGACGAGAAGGGAGATGAACGCCAGCAATTCGCAGAAGGCCAGCGTGAACACGATCGGCGCCGCCCACGCCTGATGCTCGCGGACGAAATCGATCGTCTGCTGAGCCAAATCTGCAAGCGCCATCCTTGTCCTCCCGGCCGAACGCCGGGATGTAGCCCGCGGGCAGCGCGAAAGCCAGCGCCCGACCGGAAGGACGGGCGGCGCGTTTCCACTCCGTTCACCGTTCGGCCATCATCATGGCATAGTCGGGATCGGCGGGCGATTTCGAGCCCGTTCACCCTATAATCGGTTGCGGCATGGCCAAGAGTGCACGGACTAGCGCGAGCGCGCGCGACCTGTTTTCGCAGGACGCCGGAACCGCCGCCGCACGGGCGGCGGCGCGCAGACCGGCGCCGAAGCCTGGCGGCGGCGCCGAGGCCGGCTACACCGCCCGCGACATCGAGGTGCTGGAAGGGCTCGAGCCGGTGCGGCGCCGGCCCGGCATGTATATCGGCGGCACCGACGAGAAGGCGCTGCATCACCTGTTCGCCGAGGTGATCGACAATGCCATGGACGAGGCGCTGGCCGGCCACGCCAACTGGATCGAGGTCTCGCTGGAAGCCGACGGCACCCTCACCGTGACCGACAACGGCCGCGGCATTCCGGTCGATCCGCATCCGAAATTTCCGAAAAAATCCGCGCTCGAAGTGATCATGTGCACGCTGCATTCGGGCGGCAAATTCGACTCCAAGGTCTACGAGACCTCGGGCGGGCTGCACGGCGTCGGCGTCTCGGTCGTCAATGCGCTGTCCGAGCGGCTCGAAGTCGAGGTCGCGCGCGGACAAAAACTTTACCGGCAGGTGTTCGAGCGCGGCGTGCCGAAGACCAAGCTCGAAGCGCTCGGCGCGATCCTGAACCGCCGCGGCACCAAGGTGCGCTTCAAGCCCGACCCGCAGATTTTCGGCGCCAAGGTCGCCTTCAAACCGCAACGCATCTTCAAGATGGCGCGCTCGAAGGCATACCTGTTCGGCGGCGTCGAGATCCGCTGGTCATGCGCGCCGGCACTGCTCGCCGGCATCGACGGCGTGCCGGAGAAGGAGAGCTTCCACTTCCCCGGCGGCCTCACCGATTTCCTCACCGCCGCCATTCACGGACAGACGCTGGTGCATCCCGACATCTTCGCCGGCCGCTCCGGCAAGGTCGGCGGCCACGGCACGGTCGAATGGGCGGTCGGCTGGGTTGCCGATGCCGACGGCTTCGTCTCGTCGTACTGCAACACCATCCCGACCGGCGATGGCGGGACCCACGAGGCCGGCCTGCGCGCCGCCTTGCTGCGCGGCTTGAAGGACCACGCGGAGCGCAACGGGCAGGGCAAGCGCGCCGCGCCGGTGACCTCCGAGGACATCATGGCGGGCTCGGCCGCCATGCTCTCGGTGTTCATCCGCGAGCCGGAATTCCAGGGCCAGACCAAGGATCGGCTCGCGACCGCGGAAGCCGCGCGCATCGTCGAGCAGGCGATCCGCGATCCGTTCGATCACTGGCTCGCCGGCAATCCCAACCAGGCCAACAAGCTGCTCGACTGGGTGGTCGAGCGCGCCGACGAGCGGCTGCGCCGCCGGCAGGAAAAGGAGATCGCGCGCAAGTCCGCGGTCAAGAAGCTCCGCCTGCCGGGCAAGCTCGCCGACTGCACCAACTCGGCGGCCGAAGGCTCCGAGCTGTTCATCGTCGAGGGCGACTCCGCCGGCGGCTCCGCCAAGCAGGCGCGCGAGCGCGCGAGCCAGGCGATCCTGCCGCTGCGCGGAAAGATCCTCAACGTGGCGAGCGCCGGCCGCGACAAGCTCGCGCAGAACCAGCAGCTCGCCGACCTGGTGCAGGCGCTCGGCTGCGGCACCGGCGTGCACTACCGCGACGAAGATCTGCGCTACGGCCGCGTCATCGTCATGACCGACGCCGACGTCGACGGCGCCCACATCGCCTCGCTGCTGATCACGTTCTTCTATCGGCAGATGCCGCAGCTGATCGAGAACGGCCATCTCTATCTGGCGGTGCCGCCGCTCTACCGGCTCGCCCACGGCGGCAAGGTGTTCTACGCCCGCGACGACGCCCACAAGGACGCGCATCGTCAAGCGCGAGTTCCACCCCAACGCCAAGATCGAGGTCGGCCGCTTCAAGGGCCTCGGCGAGATGATGCCGGCGCAGCTCAAGGAAACCACCATGGACCCGCGCAAGCGCACGCTGCTGCGCGTGGTCCTGCTCACCGACGACCGCGAGGACACCGCCGATTCGGTCGAGCGCCTGATGGGCACCAAGCCGGAAGCCCGCTTCGCCTTCATCCAGGAGCACGCGGAGTTCGCCAGCGAAGAGCTGCTGGACGTATAGGGAGCGGCGCACGCGTTGAAGGAAAGGGCGAGAAGTCGTATCCTTTCAACGGAGTGTGTCGATGCCGACCGTTCTGCGGGTTTCCGGTTTTCGTTTCTTCTTCTACAGCGTCGAAGGTTCGGAACCGCGGCACATCCACGTTGAGCACGGCGACAACGTTGCGAAATTCTGGCTGGAGCCAGTGGCCCTTGCGGAGTCTCGGGGCTTTCGCTCGTATGAGCTCAATCGTTTGCAAGCCATGGTGATCGAGCATCGCGTGACCTTTGTGGAGGCATGGAATGCCCATTTCAACCGTTAAGCTAGACGCGACTGCTGTAGATGTGACCGTGACGGAGGATCAGCTTTCCGTAGTGCTCGCCGATGGTCGGGAATTGGCCGCGCCGTTGGCGTGGTTCCCGCGCCTTTTGGAGGCGACAACAGACCAGCGGCGCAACTGGCGTCTCATCGGCCGCGGGCACGGCATCCATTGGCCGGATGTCGATGAAGATATCTCCGTGGCCAGCCTGCTGCGGGCGAGTTGATAGTGGGCACCATGGATTCGAAGAAGCGCACGTTGCTGCAGGTCACGCTGGTCGCCGACGATCGCCAGGACACCGCCGATTCGGTCGAGCGCCCGATGGGCACCAAGCCGGAAGCCTGCTTCGCTTTTCATCCAGGAGCACGCGGAGTTCGCCAGCGACGAGATGCTGGATGTGTGAGTGAAGTACACCTTCCAGTTAAGATTTTGGCTTGGAATCCCCAAACAACTCTTGAGAACTTGCCCTAACTGGGTACGGCCGCGACGCGGGGCAAGGCACTGCGCCCGCGACGGCACCGCCCATACGTTCGCGCAGGCCGCAGTTCTTGAGCAGGCGCTCGGGCGCCACAAAGAAGAGGCGCGTCATAGGGCTGCGCGGCAGGAATTACGCTCTTCAATCCTGCTCTTCGCCCGCGTGGTCGCCCGAGCGACTGCAGGATAGCACGGTCTCGCCCGGCCCCGCCATGGCGGCCGCTCTTCACTCCGGCTGGATCCCGGCCTCCCTGGTCACCTTTCCCCACTTTTCCACTTCGGCCTTGATGTAGGCGGCAAAGCGCTCGGGCGGGCCGCCCTGGATCTCGATGCCGGTGGCGGTGAGCTTGGCGCGCACGTCGTCCATGGCCAGCGCCTTGTTGATCTCGGCGTTGAGCTTGGCGACGATCTCCTTCGGCGTGCCGGCCGGTGCCAGAATCCCGCCCCAGGTGTTGGCGTCGTAACCGGGCAGGCCGGATTCCGCGATCGTCGGCAGGTCGGGCTGCGACGGCGAGCGCGTCAGCGTCGTCACCGCGAGCGCGCGCACGCCGCCGGACTGCACGTGCGGCAGGATCGCCGTAATGGTGTCGAAGATCATCGCGGTGCGACCGCCCAAGAGGTCGGGATGTGCCGCGGTGCTGCCGCGGTAGGGCACGTGCAGCATCTTGGTGCCGGTCATGCTCATGAACAGTTCGGCCGCCATGTGCAGCGAGCTGCCCTTGCCGCTGGAGGCGTAATTCGCGGTGCCGGAGTTGGCTTTGATCCATGCGACGAGCTCCGGCACGGTCTTGGCGGGGATCGACGGATTGACCGCCAGCAGCAGCGGCACCACGTGCGTGAACACGACCGGTTCGAAATCGGCCACCGGATCGTAAGGCAGTGCCTTGTAGAGGTGCTTGTTGGTGGCGTGGCTGGAGGCGCAGATCAGGAGCGTGTAGCCGTCGGGCGGGCTCTTGGCGACCGCGTCGGTGCCGAGATTGTTGGCGGCTCCCGGCCGGTTCTCGACCACCACCGGCTGCCCCATCGACACGGTGAGCTTCTCGCCCACCATGCGGGCGATGGTGTCGATCGCGCCGCCGGGGGTTGCCGGCACCACGATCTTGATGGTCCGTGTCGGATAGGATTGCGCCTGCGCACTTGCGACCAGCGATGCTGCGAGAGCCGCCGCAATGGCTCCAATCCCGAAAAATTTGCGCACAGTCTTGCTCCGTGTCGAGGGGTCAAGTGATCGTCGCACTTTGCAGTCGCACCGCGCTGCCAGCGACCGCACTTCGGTCCTTTGCGGCGGCATGCCGAACGCGACGCGCGACGATATCTCGGCTAGCATGCGGCTGTCACGTTTGGGGAAGGCCGCGATGGCTGACCGGCAAAGCAGGCGCGACTTTCTGACCATGGCCGGCACCGTGGGTTTGGCGGCGGCATCAACGCGCGCGCACTCGTTTTTGCCGGGCGCATCCGCACAGTCCGCCAATGTCGCGGCCCCCGCCACCGGCCTCGAGTACCAGACGGTTGGGCAACTGGTTGGCGCGCTGGTGGCAAAGCGCGTCTCGGCGTCGGAACTTGCGGAGCATTGCATCAGGCGGATCGAGGCTTACGACGGCAAGCTCAATGCGGTCGTCGTGCGTGACTTCGAGCGCGCGCGCGCCGCGGCGCGCGAGGCCGATGCGGCGCTCGCGCGCGGCGAGCGCCGCCCGCTGCTCGGCGTGCCGATGACGGTCAAGGAGTCCTTCAACGTCGCCGGCCTGCCGACCACCTGGGGCTTTCCGCAGACGACCGACTGGCGGCCGGCCGACGACGCCGCGTCCGTGGCGCGGCTCAAGGGCGCCGGCGCAGTCATCCTCGGCAAGACCAACGTGCCGCTGCTGCTCCGCGATTGGCAGAGCTTCAACGCGATCTACGGCACCACCAACAATCCGTGGGATGTCTCACGCACGCCCGGCGGCTCGTCCGGCGGAGGTGCGGCGGCGCTGGCGGCCGGCTTCGTCGCGCTCGAGCTCGGCTCCGACATCGGCGGCTCGCTGCGCGTGCCGCCGACTTTCTGCGGCGTGTTCGGCCACAAGCCGACCCATGGGCTCGTCCCGTCGCGCGGCCACACGCCACCGCGCGCGGAACCTCTGCCGCGCGAGCCCGACCTGGCCGTGGTCGGTCCGATGGCCCGCGGCGCCGCCGATCTGGCCCTCGCCCTCGACCTGCTCGCCGGCCCCGACGAACCCAATGCCGTAGCCTACCGGCTGGCGCTGCCACCGCCGCGGCATGCCGACCTCAAGAGCTTCCGGGTGCTTGTCCTCGACACCCACCCGCTGCTGCCGACGGCGGCGAGCGTGCGGGCCGCCCTTGCCCGCCTGTCGGAGCAGTTGGCCCGAACCGGCGCGACGGTCGCTCACGCGAGCCCGCTGCTGCCCGACCTGGCCGGCATGTCGCGCACCTTCATGCACCTGCTGCTGGCCTTCATCGGCGCGACCGTCCCGCTCGAGACCTATCGCGAGGTGCAGGGCGCTGTCGCCGCGATTCCGCCAGAGGCGGCGACCCTGTCGGCGGAACGCGCGCGCGGTGTGGTACTTAGCCATCGCGACTGGCTTAGGGCCGATCGGGTCCGCGCTACGGTCAATCGCCAGTGGCGCGACCTGTTTCGGGAGTGGGACGTGGTCGTGTGCCCGGTGATGCCGACCCCGGCTTATCCGCACGATCATTCCGAACCCCAGCGCATGCGGCGGATTGAAATCGACGGCGAAAGCCATCCCTACGACGACCAAATCGTTTGGGCCGGCATCGCGAACATGACCGGATTGCCGTCGACCGCAGTGCCGATCGGCCGCTCGGAGACCGGCCTGCCGATCGGCGTGCAGATCATCGGGCCCTATCTGGAAGATCGCACTACGATCGCGCTCGCGGGGCTGATCGAGCGCGAGTTCGGCGGGTTCGTGCCGCCGCCCGGATATGCGAACTGACGACAGAACGATTCGCGCACGGGAGCGTTGTCCCGCCGCTATCGCCTGTCGACAGTTTGCCGCCATGGTGGCCGTCCTGCTTGGGAGAAGGCGAATGCCGCGCTTGAAGTTTTGGCTGGCTGCGACTGGCGTCGCGCTGCTGTATTCGGTCATTGCCGGCAGCGCCTTGGCGCAAACTTGGCCATCGCGGCCGATCCGCATGGTCGTGCCCTACACGCCGGGCGGCTACACCGACTACATGGCCCGGACGGTAAGCCAGAAGCTATCGGAAGCGCTCGGGCAGACGATCGTGATCGAGAACAAGCCGGGCGCCAACGGCGTCATCGGCGCCGACGCCGTCGCCAAGGCCCCGCCCGACGGCTACACCTTTGGAACCGTGATTGCCGCGCACGCGGTCAACGCGACGCTCAATCCCAAGCTTCCGTTCGATACCCTGAAGCATTTCACTTACGTCTCGCTGATGAGCGTCGCACCGCTGATCATGGTCGCGCACCCGTCGACCCCGGCCAACAACGTGCAGGAACTGATCGCGCTCGCCAAAGCCAAGCCGGGAGAGTTGAATTTCGCCTCCTCTGGCATCGGCGCCGCAGCGCATCTCACCATGGAGATGTTCAAGTCGCGGGTCGGGATCAATATGGTGCACGTGCCCTACCGCGGCACCTCGCCGGCTCTGCAAGACATCATCGGGGGCCGCGTCAATGTGATGTTTGACGTGGTCGGATCGCTGATGCCGCACGTGCGCGCAGGCTCGCTCAAATCGATCGCGGTGACCGCGAAGGACCGGATGCCCGCCGCGCCGGAAGTGCCGACGATGGTGGAGGGAGGCGTAGCAGATTTCGTCTCCGGCACCTGGGCGGGCGTCATCGCCCCCGCCGGCACCCCGAAAGAGATCGTCAATCGCGTCTCGAGCGAGATTCAGAGGATTCTGCGCGATCCCGCCATGCGCGAGCAACTGTCCAAGCTCGGCTACGAGGCCGTGGGCAGCACCCCTGCAGAGTATGAGACGTTCTTCCGCGAGGAGGTGGCGCGTTGGGCGAAAGTGATCAAGGATGCCGGCATCAAGGCCGAAGAGTGATCGCAGTCGGGTTGCGAATTCCGTAGCATCGGCGAAACGGTTTTGGCCGGTTTTGCTTGCCACGTTTTGTGCACTGCGCTAAGCCTCGCGTAACCCCCGTCCCTGGGCAGCAAGTCCGAACCGCGGCGGACGAATTTCTTGAGACTCTGCCACACCTTAGGCTGCCTCGGGCCGGAAGGGTTTCCGGCTGCGGCAGATTTCGGTTCGTGGGAGTTTAGGGAAGGCGCATGAGCGAACTGCTGCAGGACTATCTGCCGCTCGTCGTCTTCATCGCCGTCGCGTTGGCGATCGGGCTGGCGCTGATGATCGCGCCGTTCCTGGTGGCCTATAGGAACCCCGACCCGGAGAAGCTGTCGGCCTACGAGTGCGGGTTCAACGCCTTCGACGACGCGCGCATGAAGTTCGACGTGCGCTTCTACCTGGTGGCGATCCTGTTCATCATCTTCGACCTCGAAGTCGCCTTCCTGTTCCCGTGGGCGGTCGCGTTCGGCGACCTCGGCGCCTATGGCTTCTGGTCGATGATGGTGTTCCTTGCGGTGCTGACGATCGGCTTTATCTACGAATGGAAGCAGGGAGCGCTCGAATGGGATTGAGCGGCGAGCGCACCGCCGTGATGGCGCGACCCGCGCACGGCATCATCGATCCGCGCACCGGCGGGCCGGCCGGCGCCGACGATCCGTTCTATCTCGGTCTCAACGATGAGCTCGCCGACAAGGGCTTCCTGGTCACCGCGACCGACGATTTGATCAACTGGGCGCGCACCGGCTCGCTGATGTGGATGACGTTCGGGCTCGCCTGCTGCGCGGTCGAGATGATGCAGATGTCGATGCCGCGCTACGACGCCGAGCGCTTCGGCTTCGCGCCGCGCGCCAGCCCGCGGCAGTCCGACGTGATGATCGTGGCCGGCACGTTGACCAACAAGATGGCGCCGGCGTTGCGCAAGGTCTACGACCAGATGCCGGAGCCGCGCTACGTCATCTCCATGGGCTCCTGCGCCAACGGCGGCGGCTACTACCACTACTCCTACTCGGTGGTGCGCGGCTGCGACCGCATCGTGCCGGTCGACATCTACGTCCCCGGCTGCCCGCCGACCGCCGAAGCGCTGCTCTACGGCGTGCTGCTGCTGCAGAAGAAGATCCGCCGCACCGGGACGATCGAGCGGTAAGGGGAGGTTTCATGGCCGATCCCGTCGACATGATTATTCCTCTCTTGCGCGAAATGCGCCAGGAGACTTCGTCAGGTTTTGCGACCGTTGGGCAGCGCTTGGATAAGCTCGAAGCGACACTCAATGGTTTCCGGCAGGCACTCACGGCTGACTCGCTGCTAAGCAAACTCGTCACCGGCGAGTTCGAGGAACGAATTACAACACTTGAACGCAAGGTCCGTGAGTTGGAAAGCGAGAAGTGAGCGACCTAACCGAACTTGGTCAAACGATTGCCGGCGCGCTACCGGATGCAGTGTCGAGCTTCGCGGTCGCATATGGCGAGCTTACCGTGCAGGCAGACGCGGCCCGCATCGTCGAGGTCGTGACGTTCCTGCGCGACAACCCGCGCTGCCAGTTCTGGTGCATCATCGACGTCACCGCCGTCGACTGGCCGAAACGCGAGAAGCGGTTCGACGTCGTCTACCATCTGCTTTCGCCGAAGCAGAACGCGCGCGTGCGCGTCAAGATCGAGACCGACGAGGTGACGCCGGTAGCGTCGATCATCGGCGTGTTTCCGGGCGCCGACTGGTTCGAGCGCGAGGCCTACGACCTCTACGGGGTGCTGTTCACCGGCCACCCCGACATGCGGCGCATCCTCACCGACTACGGCTTCGAGGGCCATCCGCTGCGCAAGGATTTCCCGCTCACCGGCTTCGTCGAGGTGCGCTGGGACGACGACGCCAAGCGCGTGGTCTACGAGCCGGTGCGGCTCAACCAGGAATTCCGCAACTTCGATTTCCTCTCGCCGTGGGAAGGCGCCGACTACCCGCTGCCCGGCGACGAGAAGGCCGAGGTGAAGCCGGGGCAAAAGAGCGAATAGCGAATGGCGAATGGCGAATGGCGAATTGGGATGGATGGGCAGCGACCAGCCGATCAATTCTTACCGAGACTTGCGGGTATGGCAGGAAGCCATGGAGCTCGCGGAGTTGTGCTATCGACTCACTCGCGGCTTCCCCAGGGAGGAGATCTTCGGATCATCCTCGCAGATCAGGCGGTCGTCGGCGTCCGTCCCGGCAAATATCGCCGAGGGTCATGGACGAGAGAACACCAGGAGCTTTATCCAGTACCTTCGCATCGCTCAAGGTTCGCTGAAGGAATTGGAGACCCATCTGTTGCTTGCGCAGCGCGTTGGATTGGTCGAGACCGGGCAAGCCGATCCGCTGATGGCGCGGTGCGAGATCCTGGGGAAGAGGATTCGCTCGCTCATCCGCTCCCTGCAGCAAAAAGTTGCGGAACGCTGATGCATTCGCCATTCGCCATTCGCCACTCGCCATTCGCCACTCGCCATGCCTGAAGCCGCCGTCCGCAACTTCACGATCAATTTCGGTCCTCAGCACCCGGCCGCCCATGGGGTCCTGCGCCTGGTGCTCGAGCTCGACGGCGAGGTGGTCGAACGCGTGGACCCGCATATCGGCTTGCTGCATCGCGGCACCGAGAAGCTGATCGAACACAAGACCTACCTGCAGGCGATCCCCTATTTCGACCGGCTCGACTACGTCGCGCCGATAAATCAGGAGCACGCCTTCTGCCTGGCGGCCGAGAAGCTGCTCGGGCTCACCGTGCCGAAGCGTGCGCAGCTCATCCGCGTGCTCTACTGCGAGATCGGCCGGCTGCTCTCGCACCTGCTCAACGTCACCACGCAGGCGATGGACGTCGGCGCGCTCACCCCGCCGCTGTGGGGGTTCGAGGAGCGCGAGAAGCTGATGGTGTTCTACGAGCGCGCCTCCGGCAGCCGCATGCATGCGGCCTATTTCCGCGTCGGCGGCGTGCACCAGGACCTGCCGCCGAAGCTCCTCGACGACATCTGGGCGTTCTGCGATCCGTTCCTCAAAGTGTGCGACGACCTCGACGACCTCGTGATGTACAACCGCATCTTCAAGCAGCGCAACGTCGACATCGCGGTCGTGAAGCTGGAGGACGCCTGGGCCTGGGGTTTTTCCGGCGTGATGGTGCGCGGCTCCGGCGCCGCCTGGGACCTGCGCAAGGCGCAGCCCTACGAATGCTACGCCGAGCTCGATTTCGACATCCCGGTCGGCAAGAACGGCGACAACTACGATCGCCAGCTCATCCGCATGGAGGAGATGCGCCAGTCGATCCGCATCATGAAGCAGTGCCTGGAGAAGCTGCGCTCAGCCGAAGGGCAGGGGCCCGTCACCGTCGACGACAACAAGATCGTGCCGCCCAAGCGCGGCGAGATGAAGCGCTCGATGGAAGCGCTCATCCACCACTTCAAGCTCTACACCGAAGGCCACCGCGTGCCGCCCGGCGAGGTCTATGCGGCGGTCGAGGCGCCGAAGGGCGAGTTCGGCGTCTACCTGGTTTCCGACGGCACCAACCGGCCGTACAAGTGCAAGATCCGCGCGCCCGGCTTCGCGCACCTTTCGGCCATGGATTTCCTCTGCCGCGGCCACATGCTCGCCGACGTCTCGGCGATCCTCGGCTCGCTCGACATCGTGTTCGGCGAGGTGGACCGATGAGCACGACCTCGCTGCCGAAGGAACGGATGAAGGTTGACGAGTTCCTGCTATGGAGCGAGCGCCAGCCGGACGACCGTTACGAGCTCGTGAACGGCGAGATCGTCGCGATGACCCGGGATACCGTCGGGTACAATCGGACCAAACTGGCGGCGTATCGCGCACTTGATGACGCGGTGCGCGCGGCGGGGCTGCCCTGTGTGACCCTCGTCGACGGTGTCGGGGTCGTAGTCAACGACAAGACATTGCGGATACCCGACGTTTTGGTTCAGTGCGGAGCCGAGCCGGACCCGGACTCGATGATCCTTGAAGTCTCCGCTGATCGTAGTCGAGGTGGTTTCCCCGTCGAGTGAGCGTGACGACACCGATTTCAAGCTTGTCGACTATTTTTCGGTCGCGAGTATCCGTCACTATCTGATCATCTTTTCTGACAAGCGCGTCGTCGTGCACCACCAGCGCAACCCTGCGGGCGACATCGCGACTCGTATCGCTTCCGACGGCGACATCGCCTTGACCCCGCCGGGCATGACGGTTTCCGTCAATGCGCTGCTCGGACCGCCATCGGGCGGCGCCGTGGAGGCGGTCCAATGACGCAAGGTTCATGCCACAACGGCAAACCGCATTCGCACTGACTGTGCGAGGAACCTCCCCGATGAAAAATGCAATCGTTTGTTCCGTGATGAGCCCCTTTTGCTGGCGGGGCCGGCGCTTGCCCAGGAGAAGCCGAGCGTCGCCAAATATCTCGCTGAAGGCTACGAGGTCATCCGCTCCGAGATCGGTAACCCGTTCCTGCAGTTCATACTCAGGAAGGACAAGACGCTCGTATGGTGCTCGGTTCAGGTGCAATCCGGTGAGACGTCAAGCTGCCGGACGATCAAGTGACGTGCAGACGCTGAGCACCGACCATGGCCGTCCGCCGCCTCGCCGACAAGCACATCCAGCCGAAGGAATTCGCCTTCACGGCGGAGAACCTCGCCTGGGCGCGCGCGCAGATCGCGAAATATCCCGACGGCCGGCAGGCGTCCGCGGTGATCCCGATCCTGTGGCGCGCGCAGGAGCAGGCGGGCGGCTGGGTGCCGGAAGCGGCGATCCGCGCCGTCGCGGATCTGCTCGACATGGCGCCCATCCGCGTGCTCGAGATCGCGACCTTCTACACGATGTTCAACCTCGCCCCGGTCGGGCGCTGGCACGTGCAGCTGTGCGGCACCACGCCCTGCATGTTGCGCGGCGCCGACGACCTCAAGGCGGTCTGTCGCGAGCGCATCGGCGAGCAGCTGGAGGTGACCGCCGGACGGCCAGTTCTCCTGGATCGAGGTCGAGTGTCTTGGCGCTTGCGTCAACGCGCCCATGGTGCAGATCAACTACGACTACTATGAGGACCTGACCGTCGACAGCTTCGGGCGCATTCTCGACGAGCTCGCGGCCGGCCGGGTGCCCCCGCCCGGCCCGCAGGTCGAGCGCCAGTTCTCGGCGCCGCCGGGCGGCCCGACGACGCTCACCGATCCCGCGCTGTATCGGAGCAATGGCGGCCCGCCTGCCGGTGCGTTCGCGGTCACCGATGCCTCCGCCAAGACGGCGGGTGAGGCCGCGAACGTCCGGGAACGGCCGGCACCCAAACCGCCAGCGGCAGACGGAAGTGCGCAAACGCCGCCTTCGGAACGACGGGAGTGAAGGGCGACATGACCGCAGATACCATGCGCTATGTCGGCCTGCACGCCGCTGTAGCCGCGGCGTTCGGGTACTTGCTCAATCGCTACCTGCTCGCCACCAGCACGGAGGTGGCCTTGCTCTGGGCCGCCGCGCTGGGGACGGCGGCTGCGGGGCTCGCCTGGTACCAAAAGAACCGTTAAGTCGCCGGAACGCCATCGAATGCTCGACGACAAGGACCGCATCTTCAAGAATCTCTACGGCCTGCACGACTGGGGCCTCGACGGCGCGCGGGCGCGCGGCGCCTGGGACGGCACCAAGGCGATCCTCGAGCGCGGCCGCGACGGCGATCATCAACGAGGTCAAGGCCTCTGGGCTGCGCGGCCGCGGCGGCGCCGGATTTCCGGCCGGTCTGAAATGGTCGTTCATGCCGAAGCAGTCGGACGGGCGCCCGCACTACCTCGTCATCAACGCCGACGAGTCCGAGCCCGGGACCTGCAAGGACCGCGAGATCATGCGGCACGACCCGCATCTGCTGGTCGAGGGCTGCCTGATCGCCGGCTTCGCCATGGGCGCCAACGCCGGCTACATCTACATCCGTGGCGAATTCATCCGCGAGCGCGAGCGGCTGCAGGCGGCGATCGACCAGGCCTACGAGGCCCGGCTGATCGGCAAGGACAACGTCCACGGCTGGGATTTCGATCTCTATCTCCACCACGGCGCCGGCGCCTACATCTGCGGGGAGGAGACCGCGCTGCTCGAAAGCCTCGAAGGCAAGAAGGGCATGCCGCGGCTCAAGCCGCCGTTCCCGGCCAATATGGGCCTCTACGGCTGCCCGACCACCGTCAACAACGTCGAGACGATCGCGCAGGTGCCGGACATCATGCGGCGCGGCGCGGCCTGGTTCTCCTCGATCGGGCGGCCGAACAACACCGGCACCAAGCTCTATTGCATCTCCGGCCACGTCGAAAAGCCGTGCACGGTCGAGGAGGCGATGGGCATCCCGTTGCGTGAGCTGTTGGACCGGCATGCCGGCGGCGTGCGCGGCGGCTGGGATAACCTGCTCGCCGTGATCCCGGGCGGCTCCTCGATGCCGCTGGTGCCGGCACACCAGTGCGACACGCTGCTGATGGATTTCGACGGCTGCCTCGCGGTGAAGTCGGCGCTCGGCACCGCGGCCGTGATCGTGATGGACAAGTCGACCGACATCATCCGCGCCATGGCGCGCATCTCGTATTTCTACAAGCACGAGAGCTGCGGCCAGTGCACGCCCTGCCGCGAAGGCATGGGCTGGATGTGGCGCGTGCTCATGCGCATGGCCGAGGGTCGCGCGCAAAAGCGCGAGATCGACC
Source organism: uncultured Alphaproteobacteria bacterium (assembly GCA_963738705.1). Lineage (GTDB taxonomy): Bacteria > Pseudomonadota > Alphaproteobacteria > Rhizobiales > Xanthobacteraceae > CAVTXS01. Next base: position 11,826 of record CAVTXS010000037.1, on the reverse strand, counting down.
TCCTGTTCGAGGTCACCAAGCAGATCGAGGGCCACACCATCTGCGCCTTCGGCGACGGCGCGGCCTGGCCGGTGCAGGGCCTGCTGCGCCACTTCCGTCCGGAGATCGAGCGGCGCATCGACCAGTATGCGGCGAACCCGCATCCGGAGCCGGTTCGGGCAGCGGCGGAGTAGGAGGGAAGCGATGGCCAAGGAACCTGACAGTCTTGTGCTCAGGCTGCTTCGCGATATTCGGGCCACTCAGGATACGCAGGGCGCGACTTTCAAAGAGCAAAGCGCGACTTTGGAAGAAGTGAAAAACCGCATCGAGGATCTCTACAAGATCTCCACCCATACATTGGGCGTCGCCGCGAACGCGCACGTGCGGTACGAGGAGCTGGAAACACGGGTCGATAACTTGACGCAGAGGGTCGAGCGCCTCGAGGCGAAGCAATGATGCGCGGCGCCCCCCTATGCGACAAATCAGCTTTTGCTGCCGACGGCAGCGGAGTAACAAACATGGCAACGCTGCTCGAAAGGTTCTGGCGCTCGGTCACGGTTTTGGTGCGAATCGACATGATCGCGGCGATCGTGCTCGCGACCGGCCTGTTCCTCTGGCTGACCTGGCGGTGACATGACCAAGCTCATCGTCGACGGCACCGAGATCGACGTCCCTCCCGAGTACACGCTGCTGCAGGCGTGCGAGGCGGCGGGCGCGGAGATCCCGCGCTTCTGCTTCCATGAGCGGCTGTCGATCGCCGGCAACTGCCGCATGTGCCTGGTCGAGCTCGTCGGCTCGCCCAAGCCGGTCGCGAGCTGCGCTTGGGGCGTACGCGACTGCCGGCCGGGGCCGAAGGGCGAGCCGCCCGTCGTCAACACCCGCACGCCCATGGTGCGCAAGGCGCGCGAGGGGGTGATGGAGTTCCTGCTGATCAATCACCCGCTCGATTGCCCGATCTGCGACCAGGGCGGCGAGTGCGACCTGCAGGACCAGGCCATGGCCTACGGCGCCGACACCAGCCGCTATGCCGAGAACAAGCGCGCGGTCGAGGACAAATACATCGGCGTGCTGGTCAAGACCTCGATGAACCGCTGCATCCAGTGCACGCGCTGCGTGCGCTTCGCGAGCGAAGTCGCCGGCGTGCCCGAGCTCGGCGCCATCGGCCGCGGCGAGGACATGGAGATCACCACCTACCTCGAACAGGCGATGACCTCGGAACTGCAGGGCAACGTGGTCGATCTCTGTCCGGTCGGCGCGCTCACCGCCAAGCCGTACGCGTTCGCGGCCCGGCCATGGGAGCTCGGCAAGACCGAATCGGTGGACGTCATGGACGCTGTCGGCTCCGCGATCCGCGTCGATACGCGCGGGCGCGAGGTGATGCGCATCCTGCCGCGCACGAACGAGGCGGTGAACGAGGAGTGGATTTCCGACAAGACCCGGCACGTCGTCGACGGGTTGCGCACGCAGCGGCTCGATGCGCCCTACGTCCGCCAGGACGGGCGCCTGCGCGAAGCGACGTGGCCGCAGGCGTTCGCCGCGATTGCGGCCAGGATCAAACAGGCACGACCGGAGCGCATCGGCGCAATCGTCGGCGATCTCGCCGCCTGCGAGGAGATTTTCGCGCTTCATGACCTGATGACGCGCCTCGGGGTGCGCGACCTGGATTGCCGGCAGGACGGCGCTCGGCTCGATCCGACCTGGGGCCGGGCAAGCTATCTGTTCAACCCGACCATCGCCGGCATCGAGCAGGCCGACGCACTGCTCATGATCGGCGCCAATCCGCGCCGGGAAGCCGCGGTGCTCAACGCCCGCATCCGCAAGCGCTGGCGCATGGGCCGCTTTGCGATCGGCGCTGATCGGCGAGCGGGTCGACCTGACCTATCCGTATCAGTACCTCGGCGCCGGCCCCGAAACGCTGGCCGAGGTCGCTGCCGGGACCGGTTTTGCCGACAGCCTCAAGGCTGCCGAGCGGCCGTTGATCCTGATCGGGCAGGGGGCGCTGGCGCGGCCGGACGGCGCCGCCTGTGCGTCGCTCGCCGCACGGCTCGCGCAGGCCGTGGGTGCGCTCAAGGACGGCTGGAACGGCTTCGCCGTGTTGCACACGGCAGCGGCCAGGGTCGGCGCGCTCGACCTCGGTTTCGTCCCCGCAGCGGATGGCCGCGGCGCGGTCGACATGGCGCAGGCCGGCGCGCTCGATGTCCTGCTGCTGCTTGGTGCCGACGAGGTCGACGTCGCGCCCGGCGCCTTTGTGGTCTACCTCGGCACCCATGGCGACCGCGGCGCGCATCGCGCCGACGTCATTCTGCCGGGCGCCGCCTACCCGGAGAAATCCGGCCTCTATGTCAACACCGAGGGGCGCGTGCAGATGGCGGCGCGCGCCTCGTTCCCGCCCGGCGAGGCACGCGAAGATTGGGCGATCCTGCGTGCCCTCTCCGACGTGCTTGGTCGCCGGCTGGCGTACGATTCCGTGGCCGAGCTGCGCCGCGCCATGTTCGCGGCCCATCCGCATTTGCAGCGGGTCGACCAGATCGCGGCCGGCGACCCGGCCGATATCGAGCGGCTGGCCGCGCTTGGCGGAACTCCGGATAAGGCCGCGTTCCGCTCGCCGGTCGACGACTTCTACCTCACCAACCCGATCGCGCGCGCCTCCGCCATGATGGCCGAATGCTCGGCGCTCGCCGAAGGGCGCGGCGCATTGACGGCGGCCGAGTAGGGGCGGCTGGCAAATGGCCGAATTCTGGTCGAGCTACCTGCTGCCGCTGCTCATCATCGTCGGGCAGAGCGTCCTCTTGCTGGTGACGCTCCTGCTGGTGACGGCCTACGTGCTACTCGCCGACCGAAAGATCTGGGCCGCGGTGCAGATCAGGCGGGGCCCCAACGTGGTCGGCCCCTGGGGCCTGCTGCAATCGTTCGCCGACCTCTTGAAATTCGTGCTCAAGGAGCCGGTGATCCCGGCGGGCGCCAACAAGGGCGTATTCCTGCTTGCGCCGCTGGTCTCCGGCGTGCTCGCGCTCGCCGCCTGGGCGGTGATCCCGGTCAGTGCCGGATGGGTGATCGCCGACATCAATGTCGGCGTGCTCTACATTTTCGCGATCTCCTCCCTCGGCGTCTATGGCATCATCATGGGCGGCTGGGCGTCGAACTCGAAGTATCCGTTCCTCGGCGCGCTGCGCTCGGCCGCGCAGATGGTGTCGTACGAGGTCTCGATCGGCTTCGTCATCATCACCGTTCTGTTGTGCGCCGGCTCGCTCAATCTGAGCTACGTGGTCGAGGCGCAGAACACCGGCTGGGGCCTGTTCGGGTGGTTCTGGCTGCCGCTGTTCCCGATGTTCGTCGTGTTCTTCATCTCGGCGCTCGCCGAAACCAACCGCCCACCGTTCGATCTGCCGGAGGCCGAATCCGAGCTGGTCGCGGGCTACATGGTCGAATACGGCTCGGCGCCGTACATGGTCTTCATGCTCGCCGAATACGTGGCCATGATCACCATGTGCGCCATGGGCACCATCCTGTTCCTCGGCGGCTGGCTGCCGCCGCTGCCGGTGCCGCCCTTCACCTGGGTTCCGGGCGTCGTGTGGTTCGTGCTGAAGGCGTCGTTCCTGTTCTTCCTGTTCGCGATGGTGAAGGCGTTCGTGCCGCGCTACCGGTATGATCAGCTGATGCGGCTCGGCTGGAAGGTGTTTTTGCCGCTCTCCCTCGCGATGGTGGCGATCGTCGCCGCCGTGTTGCAATTCAGCGGGTATGCCCCGAGATGACGCGGGAGACGGCCGATGGGATTGTCGATTCCGGGCCTTCTCGGCGCGGCCCTGGCCCTGGCGCTCGGGCTGGTGAACTATCGCTTGATCGTCTCCGTCGTCGGGACCAAGTTGCGCGCGCTCGATCGCTCGCAAACGGCCGAGGAGCGCGCGACATTCGAGCGCAAGCTGGTTTTGCTGCGAAGGATCGTGCTGTGGACCGACATCATCGTCTTTCCGTTTGTCGGCTACTTCATCGGCAGGACGATCGCCGGATAGCGGGCGGGCAGCGGGTCGGCAGCCAGGGAAGAGCAGAGGTGCGCACATGAGACTCGACCAGGCAGCCCGCTCTGTGTTCCTCACGGAGTTCGTCAAGGCCTTCGTGCTGTCGATGCGCTACTTCTTCAAGCCGAAGGCGACGCTCGACTATCCGTTCGAGAAGGGACCGATCTCGCCGCGTTTCCGCGGCGAGCACGTGTTGCGTCGCTACCCGAACGGCGAAGAGCGCTGCATTGCCTGCAAGCTGTGCGAGGCGATCTGCCCGGCGCAGGCGATCACCATCGAGGCCGGCCCGCGCCGCAACGACGGCACGCGGCGCACGACCCGCTACGACATCGACATGGTGAAGTGCATCTACTGCGGGCTGTGCCAGGAGGCCTGCCCGGTGGACGCCATCGTCGAAGGGCCGAACTTCGAGTTCGCGACCGAGACGCGCGAGGAGCTCTATTACGACAAGGAGCGCCTGCTCGCCAACGGCGACCGCTGGGAGCGCGAGATCGCCAAGAACATCGCGCTCGACGCGCCGTACCGATGAGTATCGTTGAATGACGCGCGAGTCGTCTTCATCAATCGTCATGGCCGGGCTTGTCCCGGCCATCCACGTCTTGTTTTTCGGTAAGGCAAGAAAGACGTGGATGCCCGGCACAAAGGTTTCACGCCCGGGCCGGCCAAAAGGCCGGACCCGGGTGCCGGGCATGACGAGGTTTTCCGGGATTGGTCCGGCATGAACGTCGCAGCCGCCTTTTTCTATCTGTTCGCCGGCGTGTGCGTGGCGTCGGCCTTCATGGTGATCGCGGCGAAAAACCCGGTGCACTCGGTGCTGTTCCTGATCCTCACCTTCGTCAACGCCTCCGGCCTGTTCGTCCTGCTCGGCGCCGAGTTCCTGGCGATGATCCTGGTGGTCGTCTATGTCGGCGCGGTCGCGGTGCTGTTCCTGTTCGTCGTCATGATGCTCGACGTCGATTTCGCCGAACTGCGCCAGGGCTTCCTGCAGTACCTGCCGGTCGGCGCGCTGATCGGGGTGGTATTCCTGGTCGAGCTTTTGCTGATCGTCGGCGGCTGGGCGTTCGGCTCCGACGTGCCGAAGGCGATTGCCATGCCGATTCGGTCGCTCGATGCCGCCACCAACACCGAGGCGCTCGGCCTCGTCCTTTACACCCGCTACATCTACTTCTTCCAGGCCGCGGGCGTCATCCTCCTGGTCGCCATGATCGGCGCCATCGTGCTCACGCTGCGGCACAAGGAGAACGTCAAGCGGCAGAACATCGCCGAGCAGGTGGCGCGCACCAAGGACACCGCGATCGAGATCCGCCAGGTCCGGCCGGGGCAGGGGCTCTGAGTCATGGCGGTCACTCTCGGACACTACCTGTCGGTCGCGGCCATCCTGTTCACGCTCGGCATTCTCGGCATCTTCCTCAACCGGAAGAACGTCATCATCATCCTGATGTCGATCGAGCTGATCCTGCTCGCCGTCAATATCAACCTCGTCGCCTTCGCGGCCTATCTCGGCGACCTGGTCGGACAGGTCTTTGCGTTGCTGGTGCTCACCGTCGCGGCGGCGGAGGCGGCGATCGGGCTGGCGATCCTGGTCTGCTACTTCCGCAACCGCGGCTCGATCGCGGTCGAAGACGTCAACCTGATGAAAGGCTAGGGCCCGGCCGGCGATGTATCACGCAATCGTCCTTTTTCCGCTGCTGGGCGCGATTCTCGCAGGGTTCATTGCGATCGCGGGTGCGCGCGGCCGCTATCCGGGCGGCAGCCCGCGGCGGGACCACGCGCCCGGCCACGATCCCTCACGCCACGCCGGCGGTCGCGGCGCACGCGGCCGCAGCGCATGACGACCATGGGCACGACGCGCAGGAGCCGCCGGCCGCCGGCTCGCGCGCGGCCGAGCTGGTCACCTGCTCGCTGCTGGTGTTCTCCGCGATCCTGTCGTGGATCGCCTTCGTGCGCGTCGGCTACATGGGCGAACAGGCGCGCGTCGTGCTTTTCCCCTGGATGGTTTCGGGCGAGCTCGGGATCGACTGGGCGTTGCGCATCGACCCGCTGACCGCGGTCATGCTCGTGGTCGTCACCACCGTTTCGTCGCTCGTGCACATCTATTCGATCGGCTACATGGCGGAGGACCCCTACCGGCCGCGTTTCTTCTGCTTACCTTTCGCTGTTCACCTTCGCGATGCTGGCGCTGGTGACCTCCGACAACCTGGCGTCAGCTGTTCTTCGGCTGGGAGGGCGTCGGCCTGATGAGCTACCTGCTCATCGGCTACTGGTACAAGCGCCCGTCCGCCAACGCCGCCGCGATCAAGGCCTTCATCGTCAACCGCATCGGCGATTTCGGTTTCGCGCTCGGCATCTTCGCCGTGTTCGCGCTGGTCGGCGCCGTCAGCTTCGACACGCGTGTTCGCGCAGGCGCCCGCGCTCGTCGGCAAGACGATGCGTTTCCTCAACTGGGACGTCGATGCGCTCACCGTCATCTGCATCCTGCTGTTCATGGGCGCGATGGGCAAGTCGGCGCAGTTCCTGCTGCACACCTGGCTGCCCGATGCCATGGAAGGGCCGACGCCGGTCTCCGCGCTGATCCACGCCGCCACCATGGTGACGGCCGGCGTATTCATGGTGGCGCGGCTCTCGCCGCTGTTCGAGCTGGCGCCGACCGCGCTGGCGGTCGTCATCTTCTTCGGCGCCACCACGGCGTTCTTCGCCGCGACCGTCGGCCTGGTGCAGAACGACATCAAGCGGATCGTCGCCTATTCGACCTGCTCGCAGCTCGGCTACATGTTCGTCGCGATGGGGGTCGGCGCCTATTCGGTCGGCATGTTCCACCTGTTCACGCACGCCTTCTTCAAGGCGCTGCTGTTCCTCGGCTCCGGCTCGGTGATCATGGCGATGCACCACGAGCAGGACATCCGGAACATGGGCGGGCTCAAGGACAAGATCCCCGTCACCTACTGGATGATGGTGATCGGCACGCTGGCGCTGACCGGCTTCCCGCTCACCGCCGGCTATTTCTCCAAGGACGCGATCATCGAGGCCGCCTACGTGGGCAAGAGCCCGATGGCGATCTACGGGTTCCTGTGCACCGTCGTGGCGGCGGCGCTCACCTCCTTCTATTCCTGGCGGCTGATCTTCAAGACCTTCCACGGCCGCCCGCACGATCCGCACCACTACGAGCAGGCGCGCGAGAGCCCGCTGGTCGTGCTGGTGCCGTTGGCACTGCTCGCGGTCGGCTCGCTTTTCGCCGGCTATCCGTTCAAGGAGATCTTCGCCGGCCACGCTGCCGAGAGCTTCTTCCGTGACTCGCTCAAGCTCGCGCCCGGCCATGACCTCGAAGACATGCATCACGTGCCGACATGGGTGGCGTGGTCGCCGACCGTCATGATGGCGCTCGGGCTCGCGGTCGCCTACCAGTTCTACCTGCGCCGGCCCGACATTCCCGAGCAGCTCGCGCGCCAGCACGAGCCGCTCTACCGCTTCCTGCTCAACAAGTGGTACTTCGACGAGCTCTACGATTTCCTGTTCGTGCGCCCGACGATCTGGCTCGGGCGCGTGCTCTGGAAATACGGCGACGGCTGGGTGATCGACGGCTTCGGCCCCGACGGCGTGTCGGCGCGCGTGATCGACGTCACCCGCGGCGTGGTGCGCCTGCAGACCGGCTACCTCTATCACTACGCCTTCGCCATGCTGATCGGCGTCGCCGCGCTGGTCACCTGGTTCATGTTCGCCGGGGGGCCGCACTGATGAGCTTGCCCGCGCTCTCGCTCATGACGTTCCTGCCGATCGTCGGCGCGCTGTTCATCATGGCGCTGCGCGGCGACGACGAGGCGGTCAAGCGCAACGCCCGCTGGGTCGCGCTGTGGACGACGCTCGTCACCCTTCGCGGTATCGCTGCTGCTGGTCGGTGCGGTTCGACGCCGGCTCGGCCGAGTTCCAGTTCGTCGAGAAGGCGCCGTGGCTCGGCGGCGCGATCAGCTATCACATGGGCGTCGACGGCATCTCGCTGCCGTTCGTCATCCTCACGACCGGCCTGATGCCGATCTGCATCATCGCCAGCTGGCAGGCGATCGAGACGCGCGTCAAGGAATACATGATCGCGTTCCTGGTGCTCGAGACGCTGATGGTCGGCACCTTCTGCGCGCTCGATCTCGTGCTGTTCTACCTGTTCTTCGAGGGCGGTCTCATTCCGATGTTCCTGATCATCGGGGTCTGGGGCGGGCCGCGGCGCGTCTACGCGAGCTTCAAGTTCTTCCTCTACACGCTGCTCGGCTCGGTGCTGATGCTGCTCGCCATCATGGCGATGTACTGGGACGCCGGCACGACCGACATTCCGGCGCTGATGCGGCACGCGTTCCCGGCCGGCATGCAGAAGTGGCTGTGGCTCGCCTTCTTCGCCTCGTTCGCGGTGAAGCTGCCGATGTGGCCGGTGCACACCTGGCTGCCGGACGCGCACGTCGAGGCGCCGACCGCCGGCTCGGTGATCCTCGCCGCCATCCTCTTGAAGATGGGCGGCTACGGCTTCCTGCGCTTCTCGCTGCCGATGTTCCCGATCGCCTCGCTCGACTTCGCGCCGCTCATGTTCGCGCTCTCGATCGTCGCCATCATCTACACCTCGCTGGTCGCGCTGGTGCAGGAGGACGTGAAGAAGCTGATCGCCTATTCGTCGGTCGCCCATATGGGGTTCGTCACCATGGGCATCTTCGCCGCCACCACGCAGGGCATCGCCGGCGGCATCTTCCAGATGATCTCGCACGGCATCGTGTCGGGCGCGCTGTTCCTGTGCGTCGGCGTCGTCTACGACCGCATGCACACGCGCGAGATCGCGGCCTACGGCGGCCTCGTCAACCGCATGCCGGTCTACGCCGCCGTGTTCATGGTCTTCACCATGGCGAACGTCGGGTTGCCCGGGCACCTCGGGCTTCGTCGGCGAGTTCCTGACGCTGATCGGCACCTTCAAGGTCAACACCTGGGTCGCGTTCCTGGCGACGTTCGGCGTGATCCTGTCGGCGGCCTACGCGCTCTGGCTCTATCGCAAGATCATCTTCGGCGCGCTGGAGAAGCCGAGCCTGCGTCGCCATCGCCGACCTTGACCGCCGCGAGATCCTGATCTTCGCGCCGCTGGTGATCCTGACGCTCCTGTTCGGCTTCTATCCGAAGCCGGTGCTCGACATGTCGGCCGCGTCCGTGACCGCGCTGATCGAGACCTATCAGACACGGGCTCGGCGGCGACCAAGTGCCGCCGCGCTGGTACGCGATGATCGGCCGCTCTATCCGCTCGTGCCGGTGCTGCCGGAGATCATGCTGACGATCGGCGCCATGGTGCTGCTGATGATCGGGGCCTTCGACAGGCTCAAGCGCCTATCAGACGCTCTACGGCATTGCGATCGCGCTCTTGCTGCTGGCGGCGGTGATGGTCGCCTACCTGCCGGCCGGCACGCTCACGACCTTCGGCGGCAGCTTCGTGGTCGACGATTTCGCGCGCTTCCTCAAGATCCTGGCCCTGATCGGCTCGGCCGCGGCGATCGCGATGTCGACCGACTACTTCACCGCCGAGCGGCTGGAGATTTTCGAATATCCGATCCTGATCATGCTCTCGACCGTCGGCATGATGATGCTGATCTCGGCGAACGACCTGATCGCGCTCTACCTCGGCCTCGAGCTGATGAGCCTTTCGCTCTACGTGGTGGCGGCGATCCAGCGCGACTCGCTGCGCTCGACCGAGGCCGGCCTGAAGTACTTCGTGCTCGGCGCGTTGTCGTCGGGCATGCTGCTCTACGGCGCCTCGCTGATCTACGGCTACACCGGCACGGTGTCGTTCGACGGCATCGCCAAGGCCACCATGGCGTCGACCAGCACCGGCTTGCTGTTCGGCCTGGTGTTCCTGTTCGCCGGCTTCTGCTTCAAGATTTCCGCCGTGCCGTTCCACATGTGGACGCCCGACGTCTACGAGGGCGCGCCGACGCCGGTGACGGCCTTCTTTGCCGCCGCGCCGAAGGTGGCGGCGATGGCGATGTTCATTCGCGGCACCATCGACGCCTTCCCCAACATCGTGCCGCAATGGCAGCAGATCGTGGTGTTCGTCTCCATCGCCTCGATGCTGCTCGGCGCGTTCGCCGCCATCGGCCAGCGCAACATCAAGCGGCTGATGGCCTATTCGTCGATCGGCCACATGGGCTTTGCGCTGATCGGGCTCGCGGCCGGCACCGAGGAGGGCGTGCGCGGCGTCCTCGTCTACATGGCGATCTATCTGGCGATGACGCTCGGCACCTTCGCGGTCATCCTGTCGATGTGGCGCAAGGCCGGCATACGTCGAGGACATCGGCGACCTCTCCGGGCTTCGCCCGCACGCATCCGGCGATGGCGTTCTTTCTGGCGATGCTGCTGTTCTCGCTCGCCGGCATTCCGCCGCTCGCCGGCTTCTTCGCGAAATTCTACGTGTTCCTCGCCGCCATCAAGGCCGGGCTTTACGTGCTGGCCGTGATCGGCGTGTCGCGAGCGTGATCGGCGCCTACTACTATCTCGTGATCATCAAGATCATGTATTTCGACGAGCCGGCCGAGCGCTTCGGCCCGATGCACAACGAACTGAAATTCGTGCTCGGCGTCAGCGGCCTCTTCAATCTCCTGTTCTTCGTCTATCCGTCCCCGCTGCTCAACGCGGCAACGCTTGCGGCGAAATCGCTCTTCGAGTGATGGAACTCGACCCATCCGCGGTCGCTGCCGGCGTGCGCCTCATCGTCGATGACACGGTTGGCTCGACCAATGCCGAGGCGCTGGCGCTGCGCGCGCGCCGGCGATGCCGGTCCGTTGTGGGTTACGGCCCGGCGGCAGACCGCCGGCCGCGGGCGGGCGGGGCGCACCTGGGTCTCCGAGCCGGGTAACCTCTACGCCAGCCTGCTGCTCATTGATGCCTCGCCGCCGGCGCGCGCGCCGGAGCTGTCATTCGTGTCCGCGCTCGCGCTGCATGACGCGCTCGCCGAGGTCGCCCCCGGCCTGGCGCGTGATCCCGAAAAAGCCTGCCCCGGACTTGATCCGGGGCGGGAACCGGTTTTCGGAAAAGATCACGCGCAAGACAACAAGTTGGAGTGGGATGGCAATTCGAAGAAAAGCCATCCCGCTCCAGGGCGGCGGCTCGCGTTCAAGTGGCCGAACGACCTCCTGGTCGACCGCGCAAAGATCGCCGGCATCCTGGTCGAGGGCGAGATGGCCGCGCCATGGGTTCGCGACCGCGATCGGGATCGGCGTGAACTGCGCCGCCATCCTTCCGATGTGACGCTTATGCCTCCACCGATCTGCGCGCCTTGGGCGTCGATCTCGCGCCGGCGGCGGTGTTCCGCAGCCTGTCCGCGACGATGCTGTGCCGGCTGCGGCAATGGGACCGCGGCGCGGGCTTCGCCGCCGTGCGGCGCGACTGGCTCGCGCGTGCCGGCGGCATCGGCGAGCCGATCCGGGTGCGGACCGCGCACGATCATCTGGAAGGGATTTTTGCGGCTCTCGACCCGACCGGACGGCTGATCCTGGCGGTGCCCGACGGCACCACCCACGTGATCGGCGCCGGCGAGGTGATCCCCTCGCTCGCCGAGCCGCCGCGGCTCCCCGATAGCGTCCAATGACGCGCGGCGGCGACGAGCTCGTCTTTGCGCCGCTTGGCGGCGTCGGCGAGATCGGGATGAACCTTTCGATCTACGGGCTCGGCGCCGGGGGCCGCGGAACCTGGTTGGCGGTCGACTTCGGCGTCTCGTTCGCATCCGAGGAGCATCTGCCGGGCGTCGATCTCATCATGCCCGACATCCGTTTCCTCGTGGAGGAACGCCGCAACCTTGCCGGCATCGTGCTCACGCATG